>NZ_VCNH01000008.1:1224820-2449640 GCF_024355225.1 Roseovarius sp. M141 | reverse complement strand
GTGGTGGTATGGGCTGCGCGACAAATTCGGGATTTGATCAGGTTTTGATGCGGATACCGGCGTCACGCCAGTTCGGCAGATCCTTCTGGGCGCACCAGATGCGCGATCATGCCCGAAGTCAAATCGTCTGCAACTATGAACGCATTGCGTTCATAGTTGAGATGGCTCCAGATAAATGGCTCCAGATAAGAAGAGTCTCCGCTACCACCGCGTGGGGGTCAGCTAGACGATGCGCATGGATTTGGCGGCTTACTCTTCGTTGGCCGGAAAAGTTTCGAGATAGGCGATTACGTTCTCAATATCGTCTTCCTTGCGCAAACCGGGAAAGGTCATCTTGTTGCCAGGAATAAAATCCCGAGGCTTTTTGAGATATTCGGCGATGTTTTCATGGGTCCAGGTCAATCCATCTTCACCTGCCGCGACCATGGCAGTGGAATACTTGAAATCCTCGACAGCCGCCGCATGACGATCGACAACACCGTTCAGGATCGGCCCCACGCCGTTCTTGGCATCGTCGCCCACCTTATGGCAGGCCTTACATTTCTTGAATACTTTTTCGCCCTTCTCGGCGTCGCCAGCGGCAAACGCGGCAGTTGAAAGCATCGCGATCGCGGCGGCACTTGCGAAAATATGTTTGATCATTGTTCGCTCCTTGGGGTCAGATAAGTCAGTTACGGAATGGTTTGGCGGGTCAGGGTCCGAATATACTAGCTGATTGGTGACTAATTTCAGATAGATGATAGGTTTGAATATGACGTTGCGCAACATCAAACCACTCCCTGCTTGGCTCAGCGATAATCCACCAATCTCCAATAGATGGACTGTTATCTCAGTTGACTAATGGAACGCCGATAGATGGTACATGTCGCCCTGCGAGAGTGCACAGAGCACTCACATCAACCTCCAATTTCTACAGTATTCGCGCCACAATCACAAGGAAACTGGTATCATAGGCAAAGGGCTGCCGTTGACGGTCGCGCGGTTTGACCGTGCCGTTGGCAGGCCAATCGCGTTGCTGAAATGGAGGAAGATCCATGTTTGAGGCAGTGGTTACGCTGTGCCTGATCGGGACGCCGCAGATGTGCCGTGACGTTCTCTTGCCCGGTTTCGAAGCCAGCACCCCCGAGGCCTGCATGCAGGCACTGGCGACCGCCGATCTGCCGCAGTTCCCGGACCTTCGCGGCGCCGCGGCGGTGTGTCGGCCTCTGGGCGCCGGGGCCGCATTCACGCAGATCGCGCCGGGTGTGTTCGCCCATCGGGGGATCGTCAGCGATGCCGCGCAGGACAATCTGGGCGATGTGGCGAATATCGGGTTCGTGGTCGGGTCACGCGCGGTCGCGGTGATCGATACCGGCGGCTCGCGCATGGTGGGAGAGTCGGTCTATCGCTCGATCCGGCGCGAAACTGATCTGCCGATAAGACATGTGGTCCTGACGCATATGCATCCTGATCATGTGCTTGGGGCGTCGGTCTTTGCCGATGCGGGGGCCGAGATTGTCGGACATGCGCGGCTGGCCGACGCATTGAGAGACCGCGCGCCAAACTATCTGGACACGTTCGCCGAGAGGATCGGCAAAGCGGCGTTCATCGGCACCACGGTCGCCCTGCCGACAACCGAGTTCAGTGAGAGCCTGACGATCGACCTTGGCGGGCGCGCGCTGGAATTGCGCGCATGGCCGACGGCGCATTCGACCACGGATATCACGGTGCATGACAGCCACAGCGGCGTCCTGTTTACCGGGGATCTGGTGGTTGATGTGCAGACACCGTCGCTTGACGGATCGTTGACGGGTTGGCAGGCGGTCCTGGCAGAGATGGCCGCACTTGATCTGTCACAGATCGTACCGGGTCATGGCGGGCCGCTGCTGGACTGGCCCGAGGCGTCGGTTCCGATGCTGCGCTACCTCGATGTTCTGGGCGACGATACCCGTGCGGCCATCGCGGCGGGCAGCAGCCTTGGCGAAGCGGTTGAGACCATCGGGCAGAGCGAAGCGGCGAACTGGCAGTTGTTCGACCTTTTCAACCCGCGCAACGCGACCGTGGCGTTTACCGAATTGGAATGGGAATAGGCGCGGATAGCTTGTCTTCAAGCACCAGCCATATGTAACGCATTGCAATTCAAGACATACCCGAAGCGTTCTACTGCGGCACCTCGCTAAGCAGCAGCTGCGCAATGGCATACAGCCGCTGTTCCAACAGCACGGGCGTTTCACAGACATAGGTGAGCGAGCGGGATCGATCCTGAAAGACCCGCTCGTCCCACGCGATCTGCTGCTGCAAGCTGTTTATCGCGTCCCGATCGGGCGGGGTCGCCGCTGTCAGGTCGTTCATACTGATACGGGCCTCGTCGATCCGATCGGACAGTGCGATCTGTTTCTGTGCATATTTCCCGATACCCGCGATCAGCGCACGGCGGTCACGGTTGATCCTGTCGAAGATGTGCAGGAACATCTGCCCCATCTCGGCCTGCGTCACGTCGGGATGCTCGGTGACGAATTGCGCGATCAGGGTCTTTGCCTCGTCCAGATCGACGCGGCGCTGTTCCAATTTTGCCGCCAGATCCGCAGCGTCGGCTGCGATCGCCTCACGCAGCGGTGCCTCATTTATGGGATGGGGCCACATCAGACCCGGCGACAATGTTTCGACCTTGCGCTGGACGCAGGGCCAGGTCGGATCGCCGGGATTGGCGGCATAGGCCGGGGCAGGGGCGGTCAGGGCCACCAGACAGAGGCTGAAAATACGTGATCGGATCATCTCTGCAAACTCCTTTGACAGATGAGATCAGTTGACAGATGAGATCAGTGTTCCGTGATCATTCTTTGCGCCGACGCGCTGCGGGGAAACATACACCAAGGTCGCAATTGCGTGAAATCCGTCGGGATTTATAGTTTTGCACATGCAGGGGGTGAGCCTGCCGTCCATCTATGCGGTCGTGACCTACCGGGGAGCATGATGAAGATCGTTTCGCAGAACAAATGTTTCGGAGGTGAATTGACCGTGTTCCGGCACGACTCCGACAGTTGTGGAACCGAAATGAACTTTGGCATCTACCTGCCACCACAGGCGCAGTCCGGGCCGGTGCCGTTGCTGTGGTATCTGTCAGGGCTGACCTGCACCCACGAAAACGCCATGACGAAGGGCGGGATGCAACAGCATGCGGCGCACCACGGCATCGCGCTGATCTTTCCCGACACCTCGCCGCGCGGCGAGGGGGTGGCGGACGACGACTCGTACGATCTGGGGATGGGTGCGGGGTTTTACGTGAATGCGACGCAAGCGCCGTGGAAGGCGCATTTCCAGATGTATGACTACATCGTCAAGGATCTGCGTGCGGCGGTTCAGGCCGAGCTTCCGATCAGCGCAAACCACGGGATCACCGGGCACTCGATGGGCGGGCACGGGGCGCTGACGATCGCGATACGCAATCCGGATCTGTTCCAATCGGTGTCTGCGTTTGCGCCTATCGCGAACCCGACCCGATCCGATTGGGGAAGAAAGCAGTTGAGTTCCTATCTGGGCGACGACGAATCGACCTGGGCCGATTACGACGCGTCGATCCTGCTGCAAGAACGGGGCTGGCAAGGCGATATCCTGATCGATCAGGGCACCAATGACCAGTTTCTGGACCTGCTGTGTCCGCAGGCCCTTTCGGACGTGATCTCAAGGCGCCGTCAGCCTGCCGTGCTGCGGATGCAGGAGGGCTACGATCACAGCTATTTTTTCGTATCGACATTCGCCGCCGATCACGTCGCCTGGCACGCCGAGCGTCTGAATGGGGCGGCAAACGGGGGAGCATGACAAGACGACGCGCATAGATAGGTGGGGCGCGCACCGAGCATCAGAACGACCGATCTGCTGACAAACCTGCGGCGAAGTAACAAGCCGATTGTGGATCATCACGTTAAGATTTAACGAAATAGGGAGGTTAAAATGCATAAGTTTCTGACTTTGACGTCTGCAATCGCGTTGTGCTCGGCCGGGATGGCCAGCGCGAACGAGGAATTGCAAAATCTGATCGATGATCCCGGCCAGTGGGCCATCCAGACCGGAGATTACCAGAATCATCGGTATTCGGTGCTGGATCAGATCACCAAGGACAACGTGGGCGACCTTCAGGTGGACTGGACGTTCTCGACCGGGGTTCTGCGTGGGCACGAAGGGGCGCCGCTGGTGATTGGCGACGTGATGTATGTGCATACGCCGTTTCCAAACATCGTCTATGCGCTCGATCTCAAGGATGACGGGCGGATTATCTGGAAATACGAACCCAAGCAGGACCCTGCGGTCATTCCGGTAATGTGCTGTGACACGGTCAACCGCGGCGTCGCCTATGCCGACGGCAAGATCTTCCTGCATCAGGCTGATACCACACTGGTGGCGCTGAACGCCGAGACCGGAGAAGTCGACTGGAGCGTGCAGAACGGCGACGCGTCCATTGGCGAAACCAACACCGCGACGGTGATGCCGGTCAAGGACAAGGTGCTGGTCGGCATTTCGGGCGGTGAGTTCGGCGTGCGCGGGCACCTGACCGCGTACAACATCGCCGACGGGACGATGGCGTGGCGCGCCTATTCGCTGGGCCCTGACGAGGACATGCTGATCGATCCGGAAAACACCACGCATCTGGGCAAGCCGATCGGCGAGAATTCCTCGCTCGATAGCTGGGAGGGCGATCAGTGGAAGATCGGCGGCGGCACGACCTGGGGCTGGTACAGCTACGATCCCGAACTGGATCTGGTCTATTACGGCACCGCCAACCCCTCGACTTGGAACCCTGCACAGCGCCCCGGCGACAACAAGTGGACGATGACCATCATGGCACGCAATCCCGATGACGGGATGGCGAAATGGTTCTATCAGAAGACCCCGCATGATGAGTGGGATTATGACGGCGTGAACGAAAACATCCTCGTCGATCAGGAGATCGACGGTGAGATGCGCAAGCTGTTGGTTAACTTCGACCGCAACGGCTTTGGCTACACGCTGGACCGTGAAACGGGCGAGTTGCTGGTGGCGGAAAAGTTCGATCCCGCCGTCAATTGGGCGTCCGAAGTGGTGGTGGACAAGGAGTCGGACCAGCACGGTCGTCCTCAGGTCGTGGCCGAATTCTCGACCGAACAGAACGGCGAGGACGTGAACACGACCGGGATCTGTCCGGCGGCGCTGGGGTCCAAGGACCAGCAGCCGGCGGCATTCTCGCCCGAGACCGGGCTGTTCTACGTGCCGACCAACCATGTCTGCATGGATTACGAACCGTTCCGGGTCAACTACACCGCCGGGCAGCCTTATGTCGGGGCAACGCTGTCGATGTATCCGCCCAAGGAAAGCCATGGCGGCATGGGCAACTTCATCGCCTGGGACGCCACGAAAGGCGAGATCAAGTGGTCGCTGCCCGAGAAATTCTCGGTCTGGTCCGGCGCGCTTGCAACGGCGGGCAACGTGGTCTTCTACGGCACCCTCGAAGGCTATCTGAAAGCGGTCGATGCCGAGACCGGGGATGAACTGTACAAGTTCAAAACTCCGTCGGGCATCATCGGCAACGTCATGACTTACACGGTGGATGACAGGCAGTATGTCGCCGTCCTGTCAGGCGTGGGCGGCTGGGCCGGTATCGGCCTTGCCGCAGGTCTGACCAACCCGACCGATGGTCTGGGGGCGGTGGGGGGCTATGCCTCGCTCAGCGATTACACCGCGCTCGGAGGGCAGCTGACGGTCTTCTCCGTGCCGGAGTAACCTGTTTTGCCCAAACGTTCGGCCGACACGGAGTAACCTCGTGTCGGCCGCCACGATGACCTAACCGAGGACACTGTATATGCGACATCTTCAGTTTCTGCTGCTGTGCGGCATGGCATTCGCTCCGGGCCAGGCTGCCCTTGCACAGGACGACGCGGCGGCGAAGGCCAAAAATATCACCGTGGCCTATAGCGAGGACGGGCGCTATTTTACCGAAGACGACATCCCGACCTACAATATCGCCGAAGATGGTACGGTGGACTGGCAGACCTATTCCGGCTTTCGCCGTTACCATTCGGAATGTCACGTCTGTCACGGGCCGGATGGCGAAGGGTCAAGCTACGCGCCGGCCCTGAAAGACTCCGCCGTCGACATGGATTACTACGATTTCTACGATGTGGTCGTGAACGGCCGCGAGAAAGTTACCGCATCGGAAACCTCGGTCATGCCCGCCTTTGGCGAGAACCGCAATGTCATGTGCTATCTTGATGACATCTACGTCTATCTCAAGGCTCGCGGGACCGACGCAGTGGCGCGCGGGCGCCCGGCCAAGAAGGAAGCCAAAAGCGATGCCATTCGCGAAGAAGAAGACGCCTGCATGGGCTAAGATGATTTGCGCCTGCGCCACAGCCATTCTGTTTGGCGCAGGCGGCGCGGCGGCGCAGGTCTCGGATCTGGTGTCGAAAACCGCGTTGCGTGTCTGCGCTGACCCCGCCAATCTGCCGATGTCCGACCAAAGCGAGCAGGGGTTCGAGAACCGTCTGGCCGATTTCGTTGCCGAAAAGCTGGGGCTGCCGATTGAATATACCTGGTACCCGATGGCGACTGGTTTTATCCGCAACACGCTGCGGGCCAATCGCTGTGATGTGGTCATCGGCTATGCGCAGGGCCATGAACTGGTGCAGAACACAAATCACTACATGACATCGGCCTATTCGCTGATCACCAAGGCAGGCGGGCCGCTGGCAGATGTCGACCACCTCGCCGATCCCCGGCTGAAGGGGGCCGTGATCGGGGTTGTCGCCGGGTCGCCGCCGGCCAGCCATATGGCGCGCAATGGGCTTATGTCGAACGTGCATGGCTACGACCTTATGGTCGATCGTCGTTATGAATCGCCCGTCGACGACATGCTGGCCGATCTTGAGGCCGGGCGGCTGGACGCCGCCGCTGTCTGGGGGCCGATCGGCGGGCCGCTGGTCAAACAGGGCTTTCCCGATCTCAAAGTGACGCCGCTGCTGAAGGAAACCCTGCCGCCACGGCTGTTTTTTCGCATCACGATGGGCGTGCGCCTTGGCGAGAAAGTCTGGGAGCATGAGCTGAACGCGCTGATCCGGCGCAACCAGACTGAAATCAGCACGATCCTGAAAGACGCGGGCGTGCCGCTGATCAACGATATGGGCACCGCCGCACTGGAGGTTTCACCATGATCCGTGCGTTGCTATTTGCGCTGTTGATCCCGTTCGCCGCGTTCGCGCAGGAGGTTCCCGAGCCTGCGGATTACCGGATGGAAGCGTATCTCGCTCCGATCCCGTTGACCCTGAAAGGGGCCACCGCCGTCGATGCCAAGGCGGCATTCGCGCTGTGGAAAACGGATCGCGTCGCCTTTGTCGACGTGCTGCCGCGCCAGCCCAAGCCCAAAAACCTGCCCGAAGACACGCTGTGGCACGATCAACCGCGGATCTCGGTGCCCGGCGCGATCTGGCTGCCCAATGTCGGCTATGGTGCCATCGCGGCGGAAACGGCAGATTATTTCAAAGCCGGGCTGGACGAGGCGACGGGTGGCGACCCCGCCATGCCGATTGTGGTGTTCTGCCGCGACGATTGCTGGATGTCCTGGAACGCGGCCAAGCGGGTGCAGGAGTGGGGCTACAACCACGTTTTCTGGTTTCGCGGTGGCACTGACGATTGGGCGGCGCATGAATACCCGATGGAGGAGGTGGAGGCCAAACCCGAGCCGTGAGGCTTCACGGTTTGAAAAAGGCGGTTTTCAGGATGTAGCGTATGCCGCGCAGCCACGAGTCGTCCGTGTTCGAGCGGATTTCAACCACGCGATACGCGACGACTTCTTCGGTCTCGACATCGCGCATGACCAGATTCATAGCCAGAATGAGGTTGGACACTTTCTGCACGACGCCGACCAGAACGTAATCCGCGCCCAGTTCCCGCGCCATGCGGATCTCGCAGCCGTAACAGTTGGCAGGGTTCGTGGTGCTTTCCAGGTTCTCGGCAATCGGGGCGAGGTCGAGCAGCGTCAACCCGTGATCGGTGAACTGCGTGCGCACTTCGCCCTCTAGCAGAGCGAGGCGATCAGCCTCGTCTTGTCGCGGGCCGCTATAGGCCCCCTCGGTCGAAGTATCTAGAAATGTTATGCCCAGAAATGCAACGCTCGCGTCCTCGCGAATTTGACCCGTCGCTGCCGTGACGACAGCACATATCAGAGCAATTGAGACGAGCGCTGCTTTCATGCGGCATATGTTACCGTCTGCCGCCAATCTGGCAATCAGCCAAAGGTATAGGTTTCGTTTGCGCGCACTCCTGTCGCAAACTCGATTTTACCGTATCTTGGGAGGGGGTTACTTGAGGCTGATCACTGCAATTTGTGCTAGTGTTCTGGCGTGTCTTCTGGCCACTATGCCCCTGTCGGCGCTGGAAATCCGCACAGCGGTGTTGCGCGTCGATTACCCGAGCCTTGCGCCCATCTCGCGGTTTGACATGATTCCGGGCGACATGGGCTTTGCCGGTGCGATCCTTGGCAACGAGGATAACGCCACGACGGGGTCCTTTCTGGGGATGGAGTTCAGCGCCGAATATGTGGCGACACCGCCAGACATGGCGGGCGAGGCGCTGGAATTGCTGCTGGCCGACGGGATCAGGCTGATCGTGGTGCTGGCCGGCGATGATGATCTGCTGAAACTCGCGGATGCCGCCGGGGAGGATGCGCTGATCCTGAATGCCATGGCCCGTGGCACCGCGCTGCGCGATGATCAATGCCGCGCCAACGTTCTGCATGTCGCGCCCAGCCAGGCGATGATGGCCGATGCGGTGGCGCAGTTCGCCATGTGGAAGAAATGGCCGCGCTGGTTTCTGATCGAGGGGTCGAACGACGCTGATCGTGCCCTTGGCGAGGAATATCGCCGCGCTGCGCAGAAATTCGGTGCCAAGCTTGTCGAAGAGCGCACCTTCGAAGACACGGGTGGATCGCGCCGCGCCGATACCGGGCATGTCCTTGTGCAGCGCCAGATCCCGGTGTTCACCCAAGGCGCGCGAGAACATGATCTGGTAATTGCAGCAGATGCGTCGGACGTCTTTGCGCTCTACCTGCCGTTTCACACGTGGTCAGCGCGCCCGGTGATGGGCTCGGCGGGGCTGCGCCCTGTTACCTTCCATGCGGCCCATGAATCCTGGGGTGCGACGCAATTCCAAAACCGGTTTGAAAAGCTTGCGACGCGCTATGTCAGGGACGAGGATTATCAGGCCTGGCTGGCGGTGCGCGTGATCGGTGAGGCGGTGATCCGCACCAACAGCGCCGATCCGGCGACTCTAAGGGGCTATGCCTTGGGTGACAATTTCGAACTGGCGGCGTTCAAGGGGCAGGCGGTCACCTTTCGCAACTGGAACGGTCAACTGCGCCAGCCAATCCTGTTGACCGACAGCAAGGTGACGGTCAGCGTCTCGCCGCAAGAGGGCTATCTGCATCAGCGAACTGCGCTGGATACGCTGGGTCTGGACGCGCCGGAATCCGCCTGCACGGCTTTTGAAAAATGAGGTGCGCGATGAAATCTGTCTTTCTTTTGCTCGGCTGTCTGGGCGCGTTTGCCCCCCCTGCGTTTGCCAACAAGGTGTTCGTCAGCAATGAAAAGGGGAACAGCATCACCGTTCTGGACAGCGACACTTGGGAGGTGCTGACGGAGTTCGACGCCGGCAACCGCCCGCGCGGTATCGGGATCAGCCCGGACGGAAAGCACGTCTATGTCTGCGCATCCGACGACGATACCATCCGGGTCTTCGATGCCGACACCTACGAGGAACTTTGGACCCTGCCGTCCGGTCCCGACCCCGAGTTGTTCACCCTGCACCCCTCGGGCAATCCGATCTATGTTGCCAATGAGGATGACAACATCGTCACGGTGATCGACACGGAAAAGCGCAGGGTCATCGCCGAAATCCCCGTCGGGGTCGAACCCGAAGGCATGGCGATCAGCCCCGATGCAGCTTTTGTCGTTAACACATCCGAAACCACCAACATGGCGCATTTCATCGACACCGGTGATTATCAGATCAAGCACAACGTGCTGGTCGATCAGCGCCCCCGCTATGCGGTCTATACCGATGATGGCACCCGGCTGTTCGTCAGCGCCGAGATCGGCGGAACGGTCAGCGTGATCGACCCCAACGCCGAGGGCGGCCCGGAGCTGCTGAAGAAAATCGAGTTTGCCGTGCCCGGTGTCGAGCCGGAATGGCTGCAACCCGTGGGTATGAAAGTGACGTCCGATGGCCGCTGGCTGTTCGTGGCGCTTGGCCCCGCGAACCGGGTCGCGGTCGTCGATCTCAGCGCCGACGAGGTCGCCGACTACATCCTTGTGGGTCAGCGGGTCTGGCAACTGGCGTTCACGCCGGACCAGAAATACCTGATCACGACCAACGGCAATTCCAACGACGTGACGATCATTGACGTGGCGGCGCAAAAGGCGCTGAAATCGGTGCAGGTCGGGCAGCAGCCCTGGGGCGTCGTGGTCGCACCGGATTGAACCGGGAAGGAGTGTATCATGGCAAATGCATTTGGCCGGTTGGCTTTGACGCTGGTGGCAGCGCTCTGGTTAGGTCCGGCCAGCGCCGAGGATCTGCCGCGCATTCGCGCAGCGGTGCTCCAGATCGGCACGGTGAACTGGGAGCTTGATACGATCACACGTAACGGGTTTGACACCGATAACGGATTCGAACTGTTCATTCAGTCCTTTGCCGACAATGGCGCGACGCGCGTCGCACTTGAGGGGGGCGAGGCCGATATCGCCGTCATCGACTGGATCTGGGTCGCGCGGCAGCGCGCGGCGGGCAAGGAGTATGTCTTTATCCCCTACTCCAAGGCGGTCGGCGGCTTGGTCCTGCCAGACGGCAGCCCGGCGCAGAGCCTGAAGGACATGGCCGGCAAGAAGATCGGCATTGCTGGCGGTCCGCTGGACAAAAGCTGGCTGATCCTGCGGGGGTTCGCCGCGCAGGAATACGACATGGATCTGGCCGGTGAGACCGAGCAGGTCTTTGGCGCGCCGCCGCTGATCTACAAGACCGCACTTCAGGGCGAGACGGACGGCGCCATCAACTACTGGCATTTTCTGGCGAAAATGAAGGCAGGCGGCATGCGCGAGTTGATTTCGGTCAGCGACGCGGCGCATGCGCTGGGGCTTGACCCCGACGTCCCGATTCTGGGCTATGTGATGAAGGAAAGTTTCATTGCGCAGCATCCCGGCATCGCGCAGCAGCTTTATGATGCCTCCCGCGCGGCCAAGGATCTGCTGGCCAGCGACGACGCGGCGTGGGAGCCTTTGCGCGACCGGATGAACGCTGGCAGCGATGCGGAGTTCGAGCTGCTGCGGCAGGATTTCCGCGCCGGCATCCCGCCTGCCGGCCCGGTTGACAGCGACGCGGCCGACCGGTTCCTGCGCCTCATGGCCGAGCTTGGCGGCGAGGATCTGGTAGGCGCGGCACGCACGCTGCCGGACGGCCTGTTTGCGGACGTGAAGTAAGACGTGAAATGGCTGCACCTATCCCCTGTCACAATTCCGCTGCTCTCGCTTCTGCTGCTGCTGGGTGTGTGGGTCGCTGCCGCCGCGCTGACGGCCGACCCCGAGATCCTGCCGATGCCGGGCGCGTTGGCGCAGCCATTCTGGCGGGAGCTGACCTCGGGCGCGTTACCCTACCATCTGGCGCATACCGGGCTGCGGGTACTCTGGGCCTTTGCCCTTGCGATGACCATCGGGACGGTTTTGGGCCTTGTCATGGGCAGTTATCCGGCGGTGGATCGCTGGCTGGATCCGTGGCTGGTGGTGTTCCTGAACCTGCCGGCGCTGGTGCTGATCGTGCTGTGCTATCTGTGGATCGGGCTGAACGAAACGGCCGCCATCATCGCCGTGACGCTGAACAAGATCCCGAACGTCACCACCATCCTGCGCGAGGGCGCCCGCGCGCGCGACCCAAGCCTGCGCGCGATGGCACAGGTGTTCGGGATGCGCAAGGTGACCTATCTACGCCATGTGCTGATACCGCAGCTTGCGCCATTCATCGCGGGCGCCGCGCGTTCGGGCATCGCGGTGATCTGGAAAATCGTGCTGGTGGTCGAGTTTCTGGGCCGCTCCAACGGCGTCGGGTTTCAGATTCACCTCTATTTCCAGTTGTTCAACGTCGCGCTGGTGCTGGTCTATTCGCTGTCGTTCATCGCGGTCATGCTGCTGGTCGAGTGGCTGTTACTGCAACCAATCGAACGCCGCGTCCGCCGCTGGAGGGCGCCATGATCCGCGTAGATATCCGGCGCAAGGCGTTCGGTGAAATCGAGATCCTGCGCGATATTTCCTTCGCCGTGGCACCGGGGAAAACCGTGGCCGTGCTTGGCCCCTCTGGCATCGGGAAATCAACGCTTCTGAACCTGATCGCAGGCATTGATTCGGCGTTTACCGGTCAGATCACGCGGGCCGCGCGCATGGCTATCGTCTTTCAGGAGCCTGTGCTGTTACCATGGCGCAGCGTGTTGCAGAACATCACGCTGGTGCATGCGGATTTGGCGCGGGATGCGGCACTGGCTGCGTTGGCGCGTGTCGGGATTGCTGACAAGGCCGCGCTCTTTCCCGGCCAATTGTCGCTGGGTCAGCAGCGCCGGGTGGCGCTGGCGCGGGCCTTTGCGGGGCGTCCGCAACTTCTAATTATGGACGAGCCCTTCGCCTCGCTCGATCCGGCCACCTCCGATGACATGCTGGTCCTGACCGAGGCACTGATTGCCGAAACCGGCCCCGCCACGATCTTCGTGACCCATGCGCGCAGCGAGGCGGAGCGTCTGGCCGACCAGATATTCGAACTCGGCGGATTCCCCGCCACGATTGTGACTTCGCAACCCCGAAAGGATACGTCATGAAACTTGTCAACGCCCTGGTGATTGCCGCCCTCACGATGGCCGGAACGGCCTCTGCCCAGGATCTTGGCTTTGCCGGGTTGCTGTCGAAAAGCAACAAGGAGGAGCTGGCGCCGATCACCCTTTCGGTCGGCAAACCCATCGCCGAGGCGCCGCTGATGCTGAAATCGGGCAAAGCCTACGAGATCGAGATCACCGCTGACGGCACGGGCGAACTGGGGCTGGAAGGCCCGGGGTTCTTCCGCGCGATCTGGATCAACGAGATCGTCATAAACGGTCTGGAGATCCGCCCCCTTGGTCTGGACAGCGTGGAATTCGACAAGGCGGGCACGATGGAGATCGAATTCATCGCGATCAAGCCGGGCCGTTATTTCATGCGCCAGCCCGGCTCCAGCGGCGAAAGCCAGCGCGTTGAAATCACCATCCAGTAACGCATGATGACCGCGCTCAGCGTCCGCAATGTCAGCTACAGATTCGGCGCCAGAACGGCGCTGAACGACGTGTCCTTTGACCTTGAGGCCGGGCGCTTTGCGGCGCTGCTGGGCCCGAACGGCGCGGGCAAATCGACGCTGTTCGCGCTTCTGACCCGGCTTCTTGTCACGCGGCACGGCCAGATCTTCGTGGCGGGCTTCGACGTGCGCGCCGCCCCCCGCGCGGCGCTGGCGCGGATCGGGGTGGTGTTTCAGCAGCCGACCCTCGATCTGGACATGACGGTGGCGCGCAACCTCAGCTATTTCGCCGCGCTTCAGGGATTATCAGGGCGGGAGGCGCAGGCCAGCATCGACGCCGCGCTGGACCGGCTGGACATGCGCGAACGCTCGGGCGAATTGGTGCGCGCCCTGAACGGCGGGCATCGCCGCCGGATGGAGATCGCCCGCGCGCTGATCCACGGCCCCGAGGTGCTGCTGCTGGACGAACCGACCGTCGGGCTGGACGCCGCCAGCCGCCGCGCGATCACCGCGCACGTCCATGATCTGGCCGGGGACGGTCTGACCGTGCTCTGGGCCACGCATCTTGTCGATGAAATCCGCCCCGGCGATGACGTGATCGTGCTGCACAGGGGCCGCGTTCTGGCGCATCGGCCCGCGCGCGACATCGCGCGCGGCGGCGATCTGGGCGATGCCTTCATCGCCATGACCTGGGAGGAGGCGGTGCAATGACCGCCTATCTGGTAGCCCTGCGCGCCATTGTGCTGCGCGAGATGCTGCGCTTCGTGCATCAGCGCAGCCGCTTTCTGTCGGCGCTGGTGCGCCCGCTGGTCTGGCTGGTCATCTTTGCAGCGGGGTTTCGCGCCGCGCTGGGCGTGTCGATCATTCCGCCCTATCAGACCTATATCACCTATGAGGTCTATATCGTGCCGGGGCTGTGCGGCATGATTCAGCTGTTCAACGGGATGCAATCGTCGCTGTCGCTGGTCTATGATCAGGAAATGGGGTCAATGCGGCTGCTTCTGACCAGCCGGCTGCCACGCGCGTGGCTCCTGTTCTGCAAGCTGCTGGCGGGCACGGCGGTGTCGATCCTTCAGGTCTATGTCTTTCTCGCGCTCGCCGCCGCGTTCGGGATCACCATGCCGCCATTGGGGTATCTCTATGTTTTTCCGGCGCTGGTGCTGAGCGGGCTGATGCTGGGCGCGCTGGGTCTGCTGATCTCGTCCACCATCCGGCAGTTGGAGAACTTTGCGGGAGTTATGAATTTCGTCATCTTCCCGATGTTCTTCATGTCGAGCGCGCTCTATCCGCTGTGGAAAATGGCCGAAAGCTCGCCCTTGCTGCGCGATATCTGCGCGCTGAACCCGTTCACCCACGCGGTCGAACTGATCCGCTTTGCGCTGTATGAAAGCGTCAACCTCTGGGCACTGGTCTGGGTGGCCGTCGCCTTTGCCGTATTTTTGATCGGCGCGCTGATCGGCTATGATCCGGCCCGCGGGCTGACCCGCAGATAGCGCCCGCCACGACTAAAGTTGGTGTCCCGGCGCAGCAGAGTCTTTGCCTGATTTCAGAATGACAGGCTAGACTGACCCGATAGGGAGGGCGTTCAGATGCAACGCAAACTGTCGGGCAGCACCGATGCCCCCATCGCCCAGCTAGTGAGCGCGGGTTGCGGCATCACCCTGCGACGGCTTCAGATTTTCTGGGTGGTCGCACATAGCGAAACGCTAACCAAGGCGGCCAAGCAGTTGGGGGTGGCGCAACCCTCTCTATCCCAGCAACTATCCGGGTTGGAAAGCGCGGTGGGCGCGCAGCTGTTCGATCGGCGCTCGAACCGCATGACGCTGACCGAGGAGGGCCGCAGCATCCTGCGGCTGGCCGAGCGGGTTCTGAACAGCATGCAGGCGCTGGAAGACGGGGTCGAGGCCATGGGCCAGGGCGCGCGCCAGACGATCCGGCTGGCCGGGCTCAGCTCCATCCTGCGGGTGCTTTTGCCGCGCGCGCTGAGCGCGGTCCACGCGGCGATGCCGGAGGCCGAGTTCGACATCCACGACAGCGCACCGACCGAGGTGCTGGATCTGCTTTACGGCCGACATATCAATCTGGGCCTGATCGCGTCGAATTCGATCGCATCGGCCAGTGCCGGATTTCATCAGGTGCCAATCATGGCCGATCCGCTGGTGCTGGTGGTTCCCGAGCGGCTGCGGCTGGAGGATGCGCGCAAGGGCGAAACCGACTTTGCGCCGGAAGATCGCGCCATGCTGAACCGCACCATCCAGTTTTCATTCGGCACACAATACAGTGAGAGGGTGCAGGCATGGTATGACCGGGCCCTGCCGCAAAACGCCCTGTTCGCGCGGGTCCGAAGCTATGAAAGCGCCATCGCCATGGTGCAGCAGAATCTGGGCGTCTGCCTAGCGCCAGCGCTGTCGACGCTGGTTGGCGGCAAGCCTTCCGGCAACGTGCGGCTTTACCGTGTCGATCTTGAGCCGCGCAACATCGTGGCCCTTGTGGCGCCGCAATATCTGCACAATCCGGCCTATACCACGTTGATCGAGGCGCTTCAGGCTGCCGGGGCCGAGTGTGACTTGCCGCCTGTCCACGACCTGCCGCGCTTTATGGTGAATGCCTTATAGGGTGACCCTATCATCAGCATAGATGGACGATAACCGTTGCCAGACTATGCTTAAACCAGCAGCAATGTGCTGCGCAAACACGAAAGGGAGAAGGTTTATGGCTTGGAAAGCCCCGAAGATTGAGGAAGTGCCCGTCGGCATGGAAATCAACATGTATGCCTGCGCCAAGCAGAAGTAGGTCTTGGCCCTTCGTCCGTTAACCGCCACAGCGCGCTGGCCATGCTGAAGATCATCGTCCTCGGCACGGCGGCGGGCGGGGGGGTGCCGCAGTGGAACTGCAATTGCGCGGGGTGTCGGGCTGCGCGCGCGCGCCCTGAATTGGTTAATACTCAAGCGTCCATCGCCGTCAGTGCCGACGACAAGAATTGGTTTCTGATCAACGCCTCGCCCGACATCCGCCAGCAGATCAATGCCACGAAGCAACTGCATCCAGCCGCAGGTCAGATCCGCCATAACCCCATAGCGGGTGTGATCCTGACCAATGGCGAGGTCGATGCCGTCGCGGGCCTGCTGAACCTGCGGGAAGGATCACCCTTCACCATCTACGGGCATGATCGCGTTCTGTCGGTTCTGGAGGGCAACAGCATCTTCAATGTGCTCAATCGCGATCTGGTCCCGCGCCAGCGGATCGAGATCGACGCGGCGTTTGAACCGGAACTTCAGGACGGGACGCCCTCGGGGCTGACAGTCGAGACCTTCGAGGTGCCGGGCAAACCCGCCTGGTATCTGGAAGGCACGGCGCAGGGCACGCATGGCGCGGGTGATACCATTGGCCTGCACCTTCGCGAAACGGATGGCTCCAAAGGGTTCTATTTCATCGCCGCCTGCGGTCAGATCACCGACGCATTGAAACAGCGCATCGACGGCGCGCCGCTGGTGTTTTTCGACGGAACGCTCTGGCGCGATGACGAGATGATCGCGGCGGGACTGAGCCACAAGACCGGGCAACGGATGGGCCATGTGTCGATCTCAGGCGGGGAGGGTGCGCTGGCCCGGCTTGCCGATCTGGATATCCCGCAGAAGTTGTTCATCCATATCAACAACTCCAACCCGGTCCTGCGCCCCGAAAGCGACGAACGGCGCCATGTCGAGGCGGCCGGGTGGCGCATTCCAACAATCGGTGAGGAGATCGAGCTGTGAACATGCCGGGTACATCGCATGTGCAGGATGCGCCCCTGATGGATGCCGACGCGCTGGAACAACGGCTGCGCGCCATCGGCGCTGCGCGCTATCACAACCTTCATCCATTTCACGAGATGCTGCATGGCGGTCAGTTGAACAAAGGGCAGGTGCAGGCCTGGGCGTTGAACCGCTACTATTACCAAAGCTCGATCCCGATCAAGGATGCGGTCGTCCTGTCCCGGTTCCGCGACCGCCAAACCAGGGTCGAGTGGCGTCACCGGATCGAGGATCACGACGGCGACGCAGGCAGCGAAGGCGGGATTGAACGCTGGCTGCAACTGACGACAGGGCTGGGGCTGGATGCGGCCTATGTTGAATCCACCCAAGGCATCCTGCCCGCGACCCGGTTTGCGGTCGACGCCTATGTGCATTTCGTCGGCAGGCAACCCCCGCTGGAAGCCATCGCCTCGTCGCTGACCGAACTGTTCGCGCCCAGCATTCACGAACAGCGCATCGCCGGAATGCTCAAGCATTATGACTTCATCAACCCTTCCGTCATGACCTATTTCCAGCGCCGTCTGGAGCAGGCCCCGCGCGATGCGAATTTCGCGCTGGATTACGTAAGGACGCATGCCACCACACCTGAAGCTCGCGAAGCGGTCTGTCAGGCGTTGATTTTCAAGACAAATGTGCTGTGGGTCCAGCTTGATGCCCTCTATCATGCCTATGTCACGGGCTTTCCGCCGCCGGGCGCGTTTATTCCAAGGGGAATGGAATCGTGACCGCAAGACATATCACGCTTGGACCAGAGACCCGCCCGGTACTGCCGCGCCACGTCCGGCTGAAGTTCGACAAACTGCGCGAGCGATGGCTGTTGCTGGCCCCGGAACGCATCCTTGTCCCCGACGACACCTCGGTCGAGGTGCTGCAACAATGCGATGGGGAGACGTCCATCACCGAAATGGTTACAATCCTCGCGGCAAAATATGACGCGCCCGAGGCCGAAATCTTGGGCGATGTGCTTTCGATGCTTCAGGAGTTGGCGGACAAGGGCTTTCTCGCCGAAATCAAGGAGGCGACATCATGACCGACGCGCTTGCCGACAGTATCGCACCGGCCAAATCGACCCCGTTCGGCCTGCCCCTATCGGTCCTTGCCGAGATCACCCACCGTTGCCCGTTGCAATGCCCCTATTGTTCCAACCCTGTCGAGATGGACCGCGCCACAAGCGAACTTTCGACAGAAGAATGGCAGCGGGTGTTACAGGAGCTGGCCGATCTCGGCGTGCTGCAAATCCATTTTTCGGGCGGCGAACCGACGGCGCGCAAGGACCTGCTGGAACTGGTGCAATGCGCCACGGATGTGGGGCTGTATTCCAACCTGATCACCTCGGGCGTCCTGCTGTCCAGGGACAGGCTGGCCGCGCTTTCGGATGCCGGGCTGTGCCATGTGCAGGTCAGCTTTCAGGCCAGCGACGAGACGCTTGCCAACCGCATCGGCGGCTATCGGCGCGGGCATGCAAAGAAACTGGAGGCGGCGAAATGGGTGCGCGATATTGGCCTGCCGCTGACGGTGAATGCCGTGGTCCATCGCCAGAATCTGCATGAACTGCCAGACCTCATCAACATGGCCGTCGCGCTGGACGCCGACCGGCTGGAGGTGGCCAATGTGCAATATTACGGCTGGGCGCTGAAAAACCGCGCCGCCCTGATGCCAAGCGAGGCCCAGATTGAGGAGGCGACGGCCCTTGTCGAAGCGGCGCGTGAGCGCTTCGCCGGTATCCTTGAGATCGATTATGTCGTGCCCGACTATTACGCGCAGCGCCCCAAGAAATGCATGGGCGGCTGGGGGCGGCAGTTCTTCAATATTTCGCCTGCAGGCAAGGTGCTGCCTTGTCACGCGGCTGAAAGCATAACCGGACTAGTGTTTGATTCGGTTCGGGATCACTCGCTGGCGTGGATCTGGGAACATTCCCCAGCCTTCAATCTGTATCGCGGCACCGACTGGATGCCAGAACCCTGCCGCAGTTGCGATCTGAAAGAGGAAGATTACGGCGGTTGCCGCTGCCAAGCCTTTGCGCTGACCGGGAATGCGGCCGATACCGACCCGGCCTGTGCATTGTCGCCCAGACACGAGGAGATTTTTCATACCGCCCGGCAAGAGGCCGCAGAGGGACCGACGCGCTTCATCTACCGCAATTTTGTCGGCGGCACGCCGGAACCTGAAACGCAGAGCGGTGATAGATAGGGCTGAAACAGATGCGGGGCGCCGGGCGAGCGTTCTGACAACCGGGCACGTGCCGGTCGGTGATGGGCATCAGATCTACGTCGAAACCTCCGGAGCGATCGATGGCATGCCGATCGTGTTTTTGCACGGCGGGCCGGGCAGTGGCTGCCAGACGGCGCATCGCCAGCTTTTCCCCAAAGACGCATATCTGGTGATGTTCGATCAGCGCGGCGCCGGGCGCAGTCTGCCCAAACGCAGCCGTGCGGACAACACGACCGATCATCTGATCGCCGACATGGAAAAGCTGCGCGCGCATTTCGGGATCGATAAATGGATCGTTGCCGGCGGATCGTGGGGGGCCACACTGGCGCTGGCCTATGCCCAACGGCATCCCCGGCACGTCATCGGGATGGTCATGCGGTCGGTCTTTCTAGGAACGCACGCCGAGCTTGAGACTGCATTTTGCGCCAATCTGTCGATGTTTTATCCAAATTTGCATGATGATTTTCTGGCCATGCTACCGGATGATGAACGCGCAGATCCGCTTGGCGCCTATTGGGCGCATATTTTGGACGCGGACGCGCAGCACAGCCGACGCTTTGCCCTCGCTTGGCATGATACCGAGCGTATCCTGTCGCAAATAGCGCCGGAGTGCACAACGCTGGATCCGCTGCGCTTGGACGATCCAAAGGTGGCGCTGCCCGCGTCGCCGTTCATGGAGGCGTATTATTTCAGCCATGATTGTTTCCTGAAGGACAGGCCGCTACTGGAGAACGCAACGGCGCTTGCGGGGATTCCGGGTATTATCATCCAGCCCCGCTATGACCTTCTATGTCCGCCCGCCACGTCTCACAGGCTGGCGGCGCGTTGGCCCGGCGTTGAAATCCGGGTCTCCAGCCAGGCGGGCCATTCGTTGAGAGACGGCGAAACGGTAGGTGCGATGCAGCGCGCAATTGTCGACATGATCGCCCGTGTATCGTGATGACCGGTGATGACTTCACCGGTTTCACCGAGGTCGCGGCCCGCAAAATCCCCGAAATCGCGACCCGCGCCCGTCATTTTCGCCATGACAAGACCGGCGCCGACGCGGTCTTTTTGCTGAACGCGGATGCGGCCCAAACCTTTGCCATCGCCTTTCGCACGCACCCGGCGGAGTCGACCGGTGTTGCCCATGTTCTCGAACATTGCGTGCTGTCCGGATCGCGCGCCTATCCAGCAGAGAAACCCTTTGTCGAGCTACTGAAAGGGTCGCTGCAAAGCTATCTCAATGCCTCGACATTTGCCGATTTCACGATTTTCCCGGCAGCTAGCCCGCACCCCATCGATTTTCAGAACCTTGTGGATGTCTATCTGGATGCGGTGTTCTTTCCGCTTTTGACCAAAGAGTGTTTTCGGCGCGAGGGATGGCACCTGAGCGCAGACGGCACCCAGCAAGGTGTGGTCCTGAACGAGATGAAAGGGATGTGCGCCTCGCCCGTTCACATGCTGGCTGAACATGCCCGCCGCTCGCTGTTCGCGGCTGGACCGTTCAGCCACGCCTATGGCGGTGATCCGGACCGGATCCCGGATCTGACCCATGACGGGATGAAGCGATTTCATCGGGTATCTTATCATCCCTCGAACGCATTGGCCGCCTATTCGGGGGCGGCTGACATTCAGGGGGAACTGCGCCGCCTTGACCGGATTTTCAACCAGTTCGAAAGGGGTGAACCGCACCAGACTACGACTTGGCCTGTTATCACGGTGCCACGAACTCTGGCGTTCAGCCATGCCGGGGCCGACCCATCGCGCCTTGCGCTGAACTGGATCTTTCCCGCGCCAGAGGGCCGGCTGGCCGAACTGGCCTGTGACGTGCTGTGCGAGGCGCTGGTCGGTCAACCGTTCGCGCCGCTGCGGCGTGCGTTGATTGATACTGGCCATTGCGCGGATGTCGTGGAGGGTCGGTTTTGCGACGACACATCACCGCCGCGCCTTTCTATCCAACTTGTCGGCGTGAACGTCGACAGGACCGAGGATGTGCAAGAGGTCGTGCGCGAAACGATCGGTCGGTTGCTACTGGACAGCTTTGACAGGCATAGCATCGCGGGTGCAGTCAACGCGGTGGAGTTCCGAAACCGGGACCGAAGCTCGTGGAAGCGGCCGCACGCGGTAGGCCTTTTGCTGGATGTCGCCAAGGGCTGGCGGCTGGGGCGCAATCCGGTCCATGGGCTGGGGTTTGCGCCCGAACTTGCCGAACTGCGGGCGGCGCCCGCGGGTTTTTTCGAGAGCATGCTGAAAACGCATCTTCTTGAGAACCCGTGCTTTACGATGGTTGTTTTGACGCCCGATACCGTCAAGGCAGACAACACTTGCAAAGCCCCCCCGCGCGGCCCGTCCGGCGCACTGCCCGATAGCCGCGCGCCGCGCCGAACGCCGGGGGCGACAACCGGGATCCCGCGTCTTGCGCTGCGGGATCTGTCGCCGGGCCCTGTTGAAGATCTCATGACGGTCGATCAGGTGGACAGGGTGCCCGTCCTGTTTCATCAACGCCATACCAACGGGCTTGCCTATGTTGATCTGGCGCTTGATCTTCGGGGGGTGTCAGACCTGTCATGCGCTGCGCTGTTCGCGCGGGTACTATTGCGCTCCGGCACAGCGCGGCGCAGCGCCCGCGACATGACCAACCGGATCGGCGTGGAAACTGGCGGCCTGTGCTGCGAAGTGCTTAGCGCGCCCTTAGCGACTGGCGCGGGCGAAGCGACCCACCTTATCCTGCGCGGGCGAGTACTGGCCGACCGGGTGCCATGTCTGTTCGACATTCTGGGCGAATTGCTGAGTGAATGGCAAATTCCCGAACCGCAGTATTTGTCTGAAATCGTCGGTTCCGAGATTGTCCGCGTCAGGGCACAGATCTTGCCCAAGGCGCATGAGTTTCTGGACAGGCGGTTGCGCCGTCACGTCAGCGCATCTGAGCAAACGGACGGCCTGTCCTATTTGCAATTTCTGCACGATTTTCAGTCCCTGATCCTGCATGATCCGGGTCTGGCAGTGCAGCGGCTTCGTGAGTGTCATGCTACGCTCGCATGTCGCAAGCGACTTACCATCAGTATCACGTCTGATAGGCGCCGCGCGGCGGATCTGCGGCGCAGCGCCGAAGGGCTGGTCAGCCTTCTCCCCGCCGGAAAAACGGTAGAAGCCCACGCAAACGGGGCCGGTTCAGGATGCCCTGAGGGGTTCATCCTGCCCGGCGCGGCAAATTTCGTCGGGATGGCGCTGAATCCCGAGGCGCGTGAAACTCTGCGCCAAGCCGCGCTTGTCGTTGGGTTGAAGTATCTCGAAACGGGCTGGATCTGGCAAAAACTGCGTGAAGAGGGCAGGGCGTATGGCGCGCTTTGCCGGGGCGATGCGTTGAACGGGGTCAGCACGTTCCTCTCCTATCGCGATCCACATATCCTGCGCACGCTTGAGGTGTTCGCGGCGGCGGGGCAACAACTGGGACATGGGGTGAGCCGTGACGATCTGAACCGTTCGATCATAGCCACCGTCGGCAGATTGGATCGGCCGCTGTCGCCGCCGGACAGCGCATTGAAAGCGTTGACCGATTGGCTCACGGGATCGTGCGCCGAGCGCCGCAGGGCGTTTCGCGCAGAGGTGCTGACCACCGATGCCGACGATCTGAATAATATTGGCACGGTGCTGAGCGAAGCAGGGAAATCAGCGAATATCGTCATATTCGGTAGCAAACAGGCGCTTGGTCTTGCGCTGGCGCAGCGCCCGGACCTATTCGAGATCAAAGATCTGCCCGGAGAATGACGGCGCGACCGCTCCTTTGGGAGTAGTATATTTAGCCGAAGAAAAATGCTATAATGCGCGATTGTATATTGCATGGGAGAGTCGTCATCAAAACCATCGTCCTCGCCGCACTTTTCGCACTGTCCGCCGTCGGCGCGTTTGCAGCCGATGGTCCGGTCGAGAATCCGCTGACCGAGTCGCCCAGCTGGGAGGAACTGCGCGGCGATCTCGTTGGCGACGTGGCGTTGCAGGACGGCGCGGGGCTTTTCACGGTCGATGCGCCCTATCGGGCGTTTGATGCGGCCACGGTTCCCGTCTCGATCGTCCAGACCGATGAGGACGCGGTGATCACGCAAATGGATATCGTCATCGATGAAAACCCAGCGCCGCTCGCCGCCGAGATGGTTTTCGGCCCCGCCATGTCGCCGCTGAAGTTTGAGATGCGCGTGCGGGTGAACACCTATTCCAATGTCCGTGTGATCGCGCACACCGAGCAGGGCAGCTATATGCAGGGACGGTTTGTCAAGGCGTCGGGCGGCTGTTCGGCTCCGGCGACCAAGGATCCCGAGGCCGCTCTTGTCGGCATGGGGCAGATGCGGCTCAAACCTATTGCCGCCGACTTGCCCGCTGCGGGGCATCGCCGGGAGGCGCAGATCATGATCCGCCATCCCAACTATTCGGGGTTTCAGCGCGACCAGATCACCCATTTGTTCATGAACGCGCATTTCATCGACCGTCTCGAAGTCTATCAGGGCGACGACATGCTGTTTACCATTGAGGGGGGTATTTCCATTAGTGAAAACCCCGTGTTCCGTTTCGAGTATACCGATAACGGTGCCCCGGCGCTGCGGGTCCGCGCCAAGGATACCGAGGGCAACGTGTTCGAGAACCTGCTGGACAAGGGCACATCATCGTAAACGCCGATTTCAGAAGCAGATGATATCCGCCTCGGCCTGCGCGCGCCGCAGGTCGGCCACCAGATCCTGTGCCATGCGCATGGTGCGAAAGATCGACATACGCTCCCCCCCGGTTTGCTGCATGGACAGGACGGTTTCGGCCTCGACATATTGTTCGTAGGGCAGGATCGACGCGATCCGGTCGATCGAGCACGCGCATCTGCGCAGCGTATCCCGCCCCTGACCGTTCGCCGCCATGCAGCCAAAGACGTAATCCGCCCGCGCCTCGGTCGGATAGTCGTTGATCGATTGGGCGACGGTCTGCGCGCCTGCCGGAACGGTCAACAATGTAGCACAAAGAGCAAGTACCAGCCGTGTCATTGTGATGCCTCCGGATCAGTCAAGGTCAGCGTGTTGCGATAGAGCGGCGGCGCGGTATCGCCCGAGGGCACTTCGGCCACCAAAGAGGCATACCAGCCCGGCACGTCATCCGACATTGTGAACGTCATCGCCAGATCGCCATAGAGCAGCATCCGGTCACGGTGCCTGTCGCCCTGAAACGGTCGCAAAATGATCTGGTGGGCCGTGATATTCTGCCCGCCAGCCTGTGTCTCCAGCTCCGTGATCTCTGCCGGTTCAAGCAGCGACTCCTTGATTCGGTTGCGAATATAGTAGGGGCTGCCCCCGGTATCGCGCGCTATGTCATTGATGACCGTCTCAAGGAAATACATGGCCAGTGGATTGCCCACCGTTGATGGAAACAGCCCGACTATCCGGTGACGATCGCCTTGGCGGAAATCGAGTTCGGCCATGTCGTCCGCAGCAAAACTCAGCACGATCAGACCAGTGCCTGCCTGCTCCCTCTGCGGGTTTCCGAGCAACGTCATGGCACGGGAATAGATCAGCTGATCGTCGGCGGGAACGCCTGATAGCGTACCGGTTCTGAAGATCAGATCATAAGGCTCAGCCGCGTGCAGCGCGCTGGTCCCCAATAGCAGTACCAGTAGACAGATCGGGACTCTCATCATCGGCGGCTCCTACCTTCGCGTCCAGTTTATGCGGTGCGGGCCATGTGTCACCAAAGACTTATGTCTGCGTTTGCTGGCCTTGTGGACCGGCGGGGCGTGTCTTCCAATCAATGAGCGGGCGCAGACGTGACAGATGCACGGGTTTCGTCAGAACCGAAAAATTATGGTTCTGCCCCGCCTGCAACAGCCATTCGCTGCGGTCGGCGGTAATCATGATCGCGGGGGTTTCGGATTTCACCAGATCGCGCAGCGCCGTGATGGCTTTGATCCCGTCATCCGTATCGTCCAACTGATAGTCGGCCAGGATGAGGTCGGGGGGCATGCCGATCTCGCGCACCAGTTGGATCGCTTCTTGCGTGCCGTGGGCACCCAGCACACTGGCGCCCCAGCTTTCCAGTTTTTGGGTGGTGGCGAACAGGACGTCGGGGTCGTTCTCCACCACGACGATGATCAGGTCCATGTCGAACTGCGGCGTCGACGGCATCCGCGAGCGAACGCCTTGCGCCGCGCTGCCGGATTGCGCAATCGGCAGTTCCAGCGAAAACACCGACCCCACACCGGGCTTGGAGCGCACACTGATACTGTGGCCAAGATGACGGCAGGCCCGTTCGACTATCGACAGCCCCAACCCCATGCCGGGGCCGGTGGCACTGGTATTGATACGGCTGAATTCCTTGAAGATCACCTTCTGGTCCTTGCGGGAAATCCCGATGCCCGAATCCCAAACCTCAAGCACCGCCTTGCCGCCACGCCGTCGGCAACCGACCAAAACGCGCCCTTTCGGGGTATATTCAATCGCGTTGACGACAAGGTTCTGCACGCAACGTAACAGGTAATGCTGATCGCTTTTCACGCGCAGACCGCTTGGCACGACCGACAGGCGCAGGGATTTTTCAGCGGCCAGAGGCGCGCAATCCTCGCTGACATGGTGAAGGATCTGATCGATCTCAAATTCGCTCAGCGCAATTTCGGTGCCTGTCGACTCCAGCCGGGAGATATCGAGAAGCGCGTGCAGCAAGCTCTCGATAGAATTAAATGCGCGGTCCAGCCGCTCGACGGTTTCAAGCATGCCGCTGCCGCGCGAGCCTTCGACCAGTGACGAGATCAGCAGCTTTGCCGCGTTGATCGGCTGGAGCAGATCATGGCTTGCCGCTGCCAGAAAACGCGTCTTGGAGGATACTGCCGCTTCGGCCTCTTCCTTGGCGATGCGCAACTCGTCCTCGACCCTTGCCTGCGCTTCATACTGCTGGCGCAGGCGCAGATTGGCCTGCGTGAGTTCCGCGGTTCTTTCCTGAACGCGTTTCTCCAGCGATTCCGTGGTCTGGGTTTCGGCGGTGATATCCATGATGTTCACGATAAAGCCGCCATCGGGCAGCATGCTGAAGTGAAGGTCCAGAACGCGGCCGTCGATTTGCCGAATCCGGTCCTGAAGCATGCCGTCACGGCGCATTCGTAGGATCATTTCCTCGATGTCGCGCCGGAGACCCGTGACCTGCAACAGGCGATTGCGTGTCACATGCTCAAGGATCTGGGCAAAGGCCGTTCCTTTGCGACGCAGTGGGTAGGGCAGGCCCAGAAGCCCCCCGAATGCCGCGTTCTGGATCAGAAGCGTTCCTTCTGCGGAAAACGTGCAGACCCCTTGGGTCATGTTGTCAAACGCCGCTTGCAGAAAATGCGTCTGCTCATCGATCAGCCGGTCTTTTTCCAGACGGTTCTTGCGGACAATGCCGGTAATTTCGGTTTGCAAAAGCGCTGTACTGTTGGAACTGGTGCGCCGCGAAATGACCTGAAACCACCGGTCATGCGGCAGGGCCAGCACAAAGGACGCACCTGGGCTGAGCTTCTGAGTCTGCTCCCGTGCGCCGGGCGGCGTGGCAAGGTCATGGTTGAGCGTGGCCAGCGCGCTGCCGTTCAGGAGTTCAAAATAGGCTTCCAGAGTCAGCCCGGGGACGATCCGCGCCGCGATGTCGGGGATCAGCGTTTGGAAGATGTCGTTGCAAATCTGAAGCTTGTCTGCGGTGAACAGCGCAAATCCGCCCTCCATCATGTCCAGCACATCGGCCAGATTGCGCTGCATCTGATCGCGGGCGAATTCCGCAGTTTCCAGCTCGACACTGGCCTTGCCCAGCGTGTCGAGCGCAAGTTCCAGATCCTTGGATTTCTCCCAAACTTCGTCCTGAAGCGATACCGCGGACTGAAAAAGCGCATAGGCCGAGTCGCCGAAATCATGCGCACGGTTGGCGCGCAGGATCAGGGCGTCGATGATGCGGGCCTGTTTCTCGACCTGTATCTCCAGCGGCTGATTACGGTCGATCAGCACGGATTTTCCCCTTGTGGTGCAAAAAAGGCGACGCCAACGAAGGTCTGGTTGACATGGACGCCACGGTGCTGCTCTCCGAAAGTGTTGAAGCCCAGGACACGGTGCCGACGCAACACTTCTGACGCCTGCGGCACGATCCCGTTCTGTTCGATCTCGAGCTTGCGCAGGAAACAGTCGAACCCGAGGATCAGATCCGGATGCGGGCCGTCCGGGCCAAGCACGCAAAGACCGCTTTCCAGCGTCTCCAGGATCGCCCGGCTGCGCCCCAGCGTCAGCAGCAGCCCGTCGTCGATGGCGCACAGAAACGACAGTCCGCCGTTTTCGGTCACCTGCTGGATCGCACGGACGTGCCATGCGGTGTGACTACGCACCAACATAGGGTTTTCGGCGAACACGCGGGGCGAAAGATCGCCAATCTCGCAACCGATTTGACGCGCGTATTCCTGAGCGGCAGGCGAGCCGTTGAGCTCCAGCACAACGCGCTCGTCCGGTAGGGCCTGTGTCACTACCATGCACTGCTGCGTGGGCAGGAAATGGTTGAAACCGATCCCGTTGAACGCAAGATCGGTCTCCAGCAGGATCAGCAGGGCGGCGTTGCTGTGGAAACTGTCGCCGTGCAACACGAAGGTTGAACGGAACGCCATGCCGCCCCCTGCGGACCCGCCAAAGACGGGCATGTCGTCCAGCCCCGCCTCAAGCGCGGCGACCAGAACATCCTCCTGTTTCGAAAGCCCATCGGCGAGCACAAGCGCAAACCGGTTCCAACCGGCGGTCTTTTGAAACCGGGTCGCAAGTTGGCGCGCCTTTGTCGCCGTCGCGGCGATGGATACGGGTTTCAACGGATGGATCAGCGACGAGGAACAGCGAAAATGCTCGCGCGGAAAGGTGACGATCAGCAAGGCGTCGCTTTCGTAGCCCTCGGGCGTGATCTGCCCGGCAGTGGTGCACCCGAAGGCCAGCGTCGTGGGAAGGTGGCGCGCCAGCGCGGCGGCGACGGCGTCGGGTTCCAGCCGCTCGGGGACGAACACCAAGGCAAAGCAGATTCCGGTATCCGGCAGCGCGACCACTGCTTCGCGCATGGCCTGATCCGCATTGTCGGCCCGCGATACGCCCACACCGACGATCTTGCTGGCCGGGTGACTATCAGTGGTGCTGTCCTCCATCGCGGGTTAGTTCAACAGGGCGCGCAAATCGGCGTCAGAGCTTTCGGCGCTCTGATCAAGCTGCGCACTTCGGACCAGAACTGCCGCCTGCGTGCGGTTGTGAACGCCAAGGCGCCGTAAAAGCGCGGTGATATGCGCCTTCACCGTCGCTTCGGCAAGGGACATCTCATAGGCGATCTGCTTGTTGGGTTTGCCCGCACAAATCAGTTGCATGATACGGGCCTGCTGCGGGGGCAGGTCCGCGATCTTGCGGGCGATCTCGCACGTGGAAAGCGTATCACCTGATGGCCCGGACGGCGCGGTATAGCCTGGCGGCAGGTATTTCTGTCCCTCGCGAACGATCGTCAGCGCGTTCTGCAATACCTTTGGCGAAGCGTCCTTGGGCACGAAGCCCGCCGCGCCTGCCTGCATCAGGGCATGTATCGTTTCGTCCGAAGAAATGGCGGACACGACCAGAACCGGCACGTCGGGTATCTTGTCCCTGATCTTCAGAAACCCGCTCAGCCCGGTGACATCGGGCAGTTTGAGATCCAGAACGACCAGATCCGGCATGAAGCGCGGCCCAACCAACTTCAGCGCATCACTGAGGGTTGTCGCGGTCCTGACCGTCTGAAGCTGGTAAATCCGTTTCAATGTCGACGCCAGCGCATCGCAATACAAAGGATGATCGTCGATCACGAGAACCGAACGTATCATCACCAGACTATGCGTATCGCCATGGGACTGCATTTGCAGGCTCCTCCCATCGTCGAGTTTAGCAAGTCCGGCCGCATCAGTCGCCAATAATATTCGGATTTGGCAAAACTGCGGCGGTATGGTGATCAGGCGGGTCGGGCAGAGCGTCAGGCGTGTCGCGATTTGTAAACACGGCCTGCGATCGCATATATCGACGGCGGGAAAAGACCCCACCGTCCGACAAATTCATCCGCCCTTCATATACGGCATCAACACCACTTCGCTATCCGGCTTCACCTCCGTAAACCACGAATTGCGATAGACCAGCCCATCGACCGCGAGGGATACCCCGCGGTCGATCTGTGGCTTCAGCCCCGGATACTTGGCGGCCAGGGCGTCCAGCAATTCCTTGAAATTGCTGGCCTCGACCTCAACCACCTCTTGACCCTCGGCGTGATCGCGCAATGACCCCCAGAGTTTGACAGCGACCATCGGCTCAGCCCTTTGCCGTGATCGCCTTGAGGATCTTGGGCGGCGACATCGGCAATTCGTGCAGGCGCACGCCCACCGCGCGGCTGACCGCGTTCGACAGGGCGGCGAGGGGCGGGACAATCGGTGTTTCGCCCACACCGCGCACGCCGTAGGGGTGGCCGGGGTTGGGGATCTCCAGGATTACCGTGTCGATATTGGGTAGGTCCGAGGCCACCGGAATGCGATAATCGAGAAAGCCCGCGTTTTGCAGGCGGCCATCCTCGCCATAGATATATTCCTCGTTCAGCGCCCAGCCAATGCCCTGAACCGCGCCGCCCTGCATCTGGCCTTCGACATAGTCGGGATGCACGGCCTTGCCCGCGTCCTGAAAGACGGTGTAGCGCAATACCTGCGTCGCGCCTGTCTCGGGATCGACCTCCACATCGGCCAGATGCACACCAAAGCTGACGCCCGCGCCCTCGGCGTTGACCTCGTGATGGCCCGCGATCGGCCCGCCGGTTTCAGACGCGATGGCGGCGATGTCGGCCAGTGTCATCGGCTCGAAATCGCCCGCGTTCGGGCCAGAAGGTTTGGCGGCGCCATCCTCCCAGACGACCGCATCCTCGTCGATGCCCCAGATTTTCGCCACGCGGCTGCACATCACGCGGATCGCGGCGCGCGCGGCCTCGATTGTGGCAAGGCCCACGGCAAAGGTCACGCGGCTGCCGTCGGTGACGTCGTTGTGACCAAGGCTGTTGGTGTCAGTGATGACGGTGCGGACCTTTTCGTAGGGGATGCCCATCTCTTCGGCGGCCATCATCGAGATCGACGCGCGACTGCCTCCGATATCGGGGTTGCCCTCGGTCACGCCGACTGTGCCGTCGCTGTTGACGTTCAGCGATACGCAGGTGTTGCCGCCGAAGTTGAACCAGAACCCACAGCTAAGGCCGCGGCCCTGATTTTCGCCCAGCGGCGCGTGGTAGTGCGCGTGCTCCTTGGCGGCTTCCAGCGTGGCGCGCAGGCCGATCTGGTCGAAGGTTACGCCGTAGGAGGCTTTGGTGCCCGCGTCGGCGGCGTTTTTCAGGCGCACGTCCAGCGGGTCCAGATCCAATTCCTGGCACAGTTCGTCGACCACGCTTTCCACCGCGTAGATCGCCATCGGTGCGCCGGGTGCGCGGTATGCGGCCTCCTTGGGGCGGTTGGTCAGCGCGTTCCAGCCCTGGGTGCGCACAGCCTCCATGTCGTAGGCGGCAAAGGCAGCTTGGGCGCCCATATCGACGGTGACGCAGGGAAACGCGCCGCCCTGATAGCGCAGCTTGGCCTCGCCTGCGGTGATGCGGCCATCCTTGGTCATGCCGATGCGCACATCCATCGAGGACGACACGGTGGGTCCGGTGGCGCGAAAGACGTCGACGCGGCTCATTACGATCTTGACCGGGCGGCCGGCCTTGCGGGACAGGGCCAGCGCGACAGGTTCGATGAACACCGTCGTCTTGCCGCCGAAGCCGCCACCGATTTCGGAGGCTGTCACGCGCAGTTGGCTGGCTTCCATCTCCATGATGCCGGCGCACAGCTCGCGCACAAAAAACTGACCTTGGGTGCAGCACCACAGATCGGCCTTGCCGTCATTGCCGAAGGTGGCAAGGCAGGCGTGCGGCTCGATATACCCCTGATGGGTTGCGGCTGTGGTAAAGCTGCGCTCGATGATCTTGTCGGCGCTGGCAAAACCGGCCTCCAGATCGCCATGCCCGAATTCGCAATAATGCGTGACGTTGGGGCTGCTACCCTCGGGCACGGAGTCGTCGGCGCGCGCTTCTTGGACCACGGGCGCGTCTACCTTTATAGCCTCGTCTACCTCGGTGACATGGGGCAGGGGTGTGTAGTCCACCTTGATCAGTTTCAGCGCGGCCTTGGCGGTCACCATGTCCTTGGCGGCGACGGCGGCGACGGCGTGGCCGTCATACAGCACCTTGCCGCGCGCCATGCAGTTGTCCTGCACGTCGCGCAGGCTTTCGTCCTCGGGAAGGCCCAGATCGGCGGAGGTCACGACCGCCTTGACGCCGGGCAGGGCCAGTGCGTCGGACGCGTCGATGCTGTTGATGATCGCATGGGCGTGCGGGCTGCGCAGGATCAGACCGACCTGCATCCCCGGCACCGAGAAGTCAGCGCCATAGAGCGCGCGGCCCGTCACCTTGTCCACGCCATCGGGGCGCGCAACGCGGGTGCCGACGACCTTGAAGTCCGCTTTGGTTTTGGAAACGACGTTCATATCATGCGCCTCTCATGTCGGCGGCTGCGATCTGGACAGCCTTGATGATCTTGTCATAGCCGGTGCAGCGGCACAGATTGCCGGCCAGCCAATAGCGGATTTCGGTATCACTCGGGTCGGGGTTACGCTCCAGCAGGGTTTTCGCCGCGACCAGAATGCCGGGGGTGCAGATGCCGCATTGCAGCGCCGCGTGGTCGATAAACGCCTGCTGCAAGGGGTGCAGCGCCTCGCCGATGGCCATGCCTTCGACCGTCTTGATCTGGGCATCCTGCACCTCGGCGCCAAGGACCAGACAGGAGCAGACCAGCCGCCCGTCCATTTCCACAGTGCAGGCGCCGCAATCGCCGGTGCCGCAGCCCTCCTTGGCGCCGCTCAGGCCGAGGCGGTTTCGCAATGCGTCCAGCAGGGTTTCCTCGGGCGCGCAGACAAATTCGGCGTCATCGCCGTTGATGGTGGTGGAGACGTGGATATTTTTCATGCGTTTTCTCCTGCGCGTGTCATGGCGATGCGCGCGGCGCGTTTGGCCAGCACGCCTGCGACGGTGGTGCGGAATTCGGCGGTGCCGCGCTTATCATCGATCGGGTTGCAGGCGGCTTCGCAGGCGCGCACCAGCGCGGCGATGGCGGGATCCTCCAGCTTTGATCCGATGATGGCGTCGGCGGCGTCTGGGACCAGCACCACCTTGGGGCCGACGGCGCCAAGGGCAATGCGCGCGGATTTGATCGTGCGATCCTCGGCCAGTTCGATATTTACCGCGGCCGAGGCGACGGCGATGTCCATTTCGGTGCGCGGGATGAACCGTAGATAGGCGTCTGCTGCACCCTTTGGCCGGGCGGGAAGGAAGACGGACGACACGAATTCGCCCTTGCCCAGCGATGTCTTGCCGGGGCTGACCGGGATATCCTCGACGGCGCAGTCGCGGGGGCCGTCCGGCCCCTCGATCCGCACCACAGCGCCTGCGGCGATCATCGCTGGCACGCTATCGGCGGCGGGCGATCCGTTGCACAGATTGCCGACCATGGTGCAGCGCCCCTGCACTTGGGTCGAGCCGATCAGCTCGCACGCCTCGACCACGCCGGGCCACATGGCGCAGGCGCCTTCGTGTTCGCCCAGTTTCTGGCCGGAAACGGCAGCGCCAATGCGCAGGCCGCCATCCTCGGCGGTGATGTCGGCAATGCCGCTGAGATGCTTGATGTCCACGATCGTCTCGGGCTCGATCATGCCGGAGCGCAGTTGCACCAGCAGGTCGGTGCCGCCACCGAGGATGCGCGCCGCGCCCTCGCTACGGGCGAGGATATCTGACACCTCGGCCGCGGTTTGCGGTTTCATGTATTGCATTTGTCGCTCCATGGCTTGCGCGGCGCCCAGATCCGGCGTCCTGCGCCAGAGCCGCCGGGATGCGGGCAGTTGTGCGCGAGTAAACCTGAAACCGCGCCCGCCCGCAATCGGTTCATGCGCGACCCTAGGGCCGGGGCCGTCGCGACCCACCACACAAGATGCTGCCGTCACGGCGCATTTGATGGGTTGCGGCGCGGCGCCACGTCGGCCAACTTGCGCCAATGACCGGTGCGCGCATTTGCGGCCCCCGCAATGTGATGCCAGAATGACCGAGCCTTTGCCATGAATGACCTTTTGGATGGCCTGTTGCAGGCGGCATGGCTGGTGGTCTGCCTTGATCCTGATCTTTACGAGATTGCCGGGCGCAGCCTGCGCGTGACGCTTTGCGCATTGCTGATCGCCTCGGCGATTGCGCTACCGTTGGCGGCGCTGTTGGCGGTGCAGCGGTTTCGTTTTCGCCGGGCGACCATTGCGGTGTTGAACGCGCTGATGGGGCTGCCGCCTGTCGTGGTGGGCCTTGTCGTCTATGTGCTGCTGTCGCGCAGCGGCCCGTTGGGTGTGCTTGGGTTGCTTTTCACTCCGACTGCCATGGTAATCGCGCAGGTCATCATCATCGTGCCGCTGATCGCGTCCATCGCACATCAATCCCTGCGCGAGCTATGGGCCGAATATCACGATCTGCTGATCTCGATGAATGCTGGCCGGCTTCAGCGGATCACCACGCTGCTGTGGGACGGTCGCCGTGCGCTGCTGACCGCCGCGCTGGCCGGATTCGGGCGCGGCGTGGGCGAGGTGGGCGCGATCATGGTCGTCGGTGGCAATATCGACCATCTGACGCGCGTGATGACGACTGCCATCGCGCTGGAGACGGGCAAGGGCAATTTCGCGCTGGCGTTGGGGCTGGGGTTCATCCTGATCGCACTGTCGATCATGGTGAACCTTGCGATCCACTGGCTCAGCCGGACCGAAACAGGAGGCCGGTGGTGAGCGCGCTTTTGCCCATGCGCGCCTGTGGCGCCTGCGTGCACAGGCGCGGCAAGCGCCTGATCGGGCCAATAGATCTGGTGCTGGACGGGCACGGAATCACCGCGCTGATCGGTCCCAACGGCGCGGGCAAGTCAACCCTGCTGAAGGCGCTGCACGGGCTGGAGCGGCTGAGCGCCGGGCGTATCGAATGGGGCTGCCCACAGAGCCAGGCCGAGCAGCGGCAGGCGTTTGTGTTTCAGACGCCGGTGATGCTGCGCCGATCGGTGCTGGACAATCTGACCTATCCTTTGCGTTTGGTGCGAACCCCCCGCGCCACCGCGCGCGAGGCGGCAGCCGAGTGGTGTGCGCGTATCGGCCTTGAGGGGCTGGAGGGGCGCCCCGCCACCGTCCTGTCGGGCGGCGAGAAGCAAAAGCTGGCGATGGCCCGCGCGCTGATCACCCGGCCCGAAGTGTTGTTCCTGGACGAGCCGTCCGCATCACTGGACGGACGCGCCACGCGCGAGATCGAGGCGATTTTGCGCCTTGCAACGGGTGCTGGAACCCGTATCGTCATGGCCACGCACGACATGGGGCAGGCAAGGCGCCTGGCCCGCGAGGTCGTATTCCTGCGCAGGGGCGAAGTGCATGAAATCGCTGCCGCCGCCACGTTTTTTGATGCACCCGCCACGGACGCTGCCACCGCGTTTCTGGCAGGCGACATCGTAGATTGAACCCCCCAAACTCTAAGTAACAGGAGCTATTCAAATGCGTAGACTGACACTTGCCATGGCCGTCGCCCTGACCGGCGCAGCCGCCAATGCCGAAGAGATGAAGATGGCCGTGACGACCAGCTTTCACAATTCGGGCCTGGCCGAGGTTCTGCTGCCGGAAATCAAGAAGGACACGAATATCGACGTGCAGTTGCTGGTCGTTGGCACAGGTCAAGCGATCAAGCTGGGCGAGGCAGGCGATGTCGATGCGGTGCTCGTCCATGCCAAGGCTGCCGAGGAAAAATTCGTGACCGCCGGGCACGGCACCCACCGGCGCGAGATTATGTATAATGATTTCGTCATCATCGGCCCGAACGGTGATCCCGCAGGCGTCGGCAGTGCCGATAGCGCCGCCGCCGCCCTCAGCGCCATCGCGGCTGCCGAGGCGCCGTTTGTCAGCCGCGGCGATGACAGCGGCACAAATAAAAAGGAACTTAGCCTGTGGAAAGTCGCCGATATCGACGTCGCGGCGCAGGGTGACTGGTACAAGGCCGTCGGCGCTGGCATGGGCGCATCGCTGAACACCGCCGCCGGTATGGATGCCTATATCATGTCGGATCGCGCCAGCTGGCTGAATTTCGGCAACAAGGGCGATCTGGCACTGCTATATGCCGGGGATCCGGCGCTGTTCAACCAATACGCCTATCTGCCCGTAAACCCGGACAAGGGTGATCATGTCAAAAGCGATCTGGCCGAAGAGTTGGAAGTCTGGCTGACCAGCGCCCGCGCCAAGGAGCTGATCGACGGCTACCGCATCAACGGCGAGCAGCTTTTCACCTTCAACGCCACGATGACCGACATGTCGAAGGCGGCTGAGTAGGCACGGCTTTTGTCGAAGATTGACGCGGCGCACCCATCCGGGTGCGCCGCGTTTCCTTGCGAGGCTATCTGCCCTTGCGATGCGGGCGCAGGGCCTCTTGCATGACGGTGATCATCGCATCGCGGCGCGCCAGCATCTCGTCGTGGCTTATGCCATCCGCCGCGTCGTCGGCGCCGTCGACCAGCATCGTGATCGTGTCGTCATCCAGATAGGGGCGCCCCATGTCATCCCACCAGCCGTTGAACGTATCACGAAAATGATTGCAGAACGCCTGCAATCCGCCCGCCCCGGCGCCTAGGCTGAAACACGCCGTCGGCCCCATCGCCGCCCACCGCAGGCCGGGACCGGCCCACATCGCCTTGTCTATGTCGCCGACGCTGGCGACGCCTTCCTTGGCCAGATGGATCGCCTCGCGCCAGACGGCGGCTTGGAGGCGGTTGGCGACATGGCCGGGCACTTCCTTGGTGACGCGAATCGTCACCTTGCCGATGCTCTCATAAAATGCGGCGGTGGCATCGGCCACACCGGGGCCTGTGCGCGCGTTTCCCATCACCTCGACCAGCGGCACCAGATGCGGCGGATTGAACGGATGTCCCAGCACCAGCGGCGCCGGATCGGCCCAGCCGTCCTGCATCTGGCCCAGCGTCAGCCCCGACGCGGAACTGGCGACAATGGCGCCGGGCGCCAGCGCCGGTTCGATCTCGGCAAAGACGGCATGCTTGATCGCCAGTCGTTCGGGCACGTTTTCCTGTACGAAAGTTGCGCCCTCTACCGCAGCGGCGGCGCTGGTGTGAAAGGAGAGCGCGTCCGGGGTGCCATGCACGGTCAGGCCCAGCCGGGTCAGGGTCGGCCATGCGGTTTCGACATAGGCGCGGGTCTGAGCCTCGGCCTCGGGCGAAGGGTCGTAAACGGCGACCGAGCGGCCAGAGGCCAGAAACAGCGCCGCCCAGCTGGCGCCGATGACACCAGCGCCAAGGCAGGCGGTACGTGCATGATCCATCAGAACAATCCCGGATTGAGCGGGGAGGCGGCGGTCATGCCGCCATCCACGGTAAAGCTGGCACCGCTGATATAGGCCGCCTGATCGGAGGCCAGCCAAGACACCATATTGGCGATATCCTCGGGCGTCCCCATGCGGCCCACGGGGTGGCGGGCGAGGGCGTCGCGCTTGGCCGCCTCGGGGTCATTTGCCAGTGCGAAGGCGTCATCGGCCATCTCCGTCAGGATCCAGCCGGGCGCGATGGCGTTGCAGCGCACATTCGGCCCGTGATCGATGGCGATGGAGCGAGTGAGGCCATGTACGAAGGCCTTCGAGGCGTTGTAAAGCGCCATGGACGGGTCCGCCGCCGTGGCCGAGATCGAGCCGATATTGACGATAACGCCGCCCGATTGCTCCATCATCGGCAGAACGGCGCGACACATGTTGAACACACCCCGGCAATTGGCGCCGATTACCAGATCCCAGTCGGCATCGGTGCTGTCCATGGTCGTTTTTTCAACCTGCACGCCGGCATTGTTGACGAGAAGGGCGATGCGGCCCAAGGCCTGCGCCGCGGCTGAAATCTTGTCAACGCCCGATGTCTCGGCCACGCTGGCCTGTGTCCATTCCGCGCCCTCGGGGAAATCACCGCCGCGCGCGCTGCGCCCGCATCCAAGCACGGTGTAGCCATCCGCCATCAACCGCACCGCAATGGCGCGGCCAATGCCGCGTCCGGCGCCGGTGACGATTGCGACGCGCGCGCTCACAGCTTCATCTGCTGGACTTGCGCGCTGAGCCCGCCATCCAGGACCCACAGCTGACCGGACGCATAGCGCGCCTCGTCGCTGGCCAACCAATTGACCAGATTGGCGACATCCTCGGGCGTGCCATAGTTACGCATGGGATGCACATCGCGCACAGCCTGTTGCAGTTCGCCGATGTCCTTGCCGCCCGCGCCCGAACCATCTCCGGTAAAGAAGCTTTGCAGCATTGGCGTATCTATATAGCCGGGGCAGATCGCGTTGACGCGGATACCCTCTGGACCATGATCGCAGGCCATCGCGCGGGTCAGCGCATGCACCGCGCCCTTGGTCGCGCAATAGACTGCCAGGCCCGGATCGGCGATGAACCCGTCATAGGAGCCGAAGTTGATCAGCGATGCGGTGGTACCGTTCGTTGCTGCCTTGCGCATCAGGGGCAGGGCGTATTTGGACGTCAGGAACGTGCCAGTGACGTTGACGGCAAAGCTGCGGTTCCATTCGTCGAGCGTGGTATCCTCGATGGTTTTCTCGATCTCGATACCGGCGGCGTTCACCAGAATGTCCAGCTTGCCTGCCTCATCTGCGATGCGGTCCATCGCTTCGCGCACCTCATCCTCGCTGCTGACATCCAAGCGGATAAATTCAGCGGCGCCGCCGGGCGCGTCCAGCGATCCACCTTCGCTGAGATCCGCCGCATAGACGCGCGCGCCTTCGGCCAGAAGCCGCGCACAGATGGCGCGCCCGATACCGCCGCGCCCGCCGGTGACGAGGGCGGTCTTGCCTTGCAGCTTCATGCGGCCTCCTCGGCGGCCTTGGCGTAGGCGTCCAGCACCAGCCCGTGGAAGTGATGCACCGCATGTTCCGATTTGCCCGAGCCTGAGGGGTCGTTGACGATGCGCCCTTGGGTAAAGGCGGGCGTGCTCATGCCGCGCTGGACGCTTTCGACCAGTCCGATATCCTCGGGTTGCAGAACCTCGTCGATATAGCGCATCGCGTCGACCTCCATCGGGTCGGGGTCGGGCGTCTCGAGGTAGAAATCATACGTTTCCAGCGTGCGATCAGGCCCCATCGGGATCACGTTCAGCACGATCATGCTGGAGCGGCCCGGATAGCGCATCAGGCAGGTCGTCGGCCACAGCCACCAGACGGCGTGGGTTTTCACCGTGGCGTTGGACACATCATAGGCGCTGTTGGGTGACGTCCCGGCCTCGGCCATGTGCGACGAATAGATGCCATAGGTCGTGACCTTGTAGGTGTCCATGTCGACCAGATCGCAGAAATCCTTGTGCGCTGTCGGGCAGTGATAACATTCGAGGAAGTTGTCCACGACATTCTTCCAGTTCGATTTGATATCATAGGTCAGACGGCGGCCAAAGGTCAGGTTCTCGATATCGGGCGCCCAGTGGCGGATCTCGGTCTCCAGATCGCCGGTTTGTTTGGCCAGCGATGTCGCCTGCGGGTCGAGATTGACATAGATAAACCCGCAAAATTCTTCGACCTGCACCTCGTCAAGGCAGATATCGGATGGGGTGAAATCCTCCAGATGTTCTGTTTCGGGGGCGCGCACCAACTGGCCGTCCAGCTTGTAGACCCACGCATGATAGGGGCACATGATGCGGCTGGTCACACCTTCGCCGCTCAGCAACTCATGCGCGCGGTGCTTGCAGACGTTGTAGAAGGCGCGCAGAATCCCGTCGCGGTCGCGCACGATGGCTATCGGCTGGCCCGCGACCTGAAGCGCAATGTAGTTGCCCGGCGCGCGCAGTTTTTCAACGTGACAGACCCATTGCCAGTGCATTGCCATGATGGCGCGCAGGTCGGCGTCAAACCATTTGGCCTCGGTATAGGCGTCGCTGCGCAGCGACAGAGAGCGGTTGCTGTCAGCGTCATAGCCGCGCCGAATGTCGGCAAATTCGCCTGCTGATGGAAACTGGGTCATGGCATCGCTCCAAATATCAAAGAGGCACGGGGGGGGGGGGCAGAGATGGTCGCGCCGCCCCCGATCATCGCAGATCATGGCGTGAATATTGCAAATAATATATGCGTGGATCGCCGCCAGTTTAGCCTGGCTGGACACATTGGGCACCTCGCCCTGGGCCCGACCTTACTCCACGGGCGAGGGAACAGGTTCGGGCGTGTAGCGGCCATCGTCGCCAATACTGTCATATAGCCGGAAGTCGGGCGCATATTTTCGTCGCAGTTGCGCCTCGGTTTCGCGGGTCAGCGGCAGGGCGGCTACGGGCGACGTGTTTTTCCTGTCGGCCTTGACCGCAAAGCCCATGCGCCCCTCCAGATACCGCTCCAGCGTCGGCTGATCTTCGTAGCGAAAGAGGTGCGTCGCCGCCGTCCCGTTGCGCTGTGGCTCGAGAAATTTCGATTGCGAACCTACGTTGGCATGGCGTGGCTGTTTGTCTTGCAGATAATCCAGCACGAATGCGTCAAAGCTGAGGCCCGCCGTGCTGGTTGGCTTGCCGTGCAAAAATGGGCGCTGGCGGTAGCGATACCAACTGCCCAGCCAATCGATGGGATGACGCATTACCGCGATGACGTGCAGATCATCGCCGATGAATTTCTCCAGCGCAGGGCGGAAAAACCGATTGTAGCGGAAAATCGGCGCATGTTTCAGCTCGGGCGGGTCGGTAATGATCATTGACGCGTGCGGCCCCAGCGCCGCCTGCCACGCCGTCGTGCCGGTCTTGGGGACCGATAGAAATACCAGTTTATGCTTGGAAAACACCAACATGACTTACTCCGCCCCCGCCGGGATATGCGTAACCCTTCTTTAACACTTCTGCGTAAAAGTGAAGATGTGAACAATTATCTTGAAATGTTCTCGCTTTGTCTTCATGTGTAGTGGGAACAAGTGGCGAACAAACGCAGCAATTGCCGCTAGAGGCAGGGTGTGGAATAAGGACGAAACGCAATGGCAACGGCAGATCTTTTGAGCATGGACAATAAAAAAAGCGCAGACAAGCAGAAGGCCCTCGATAGCGCGCTTGCGCAGATCGAACGGCAGTTCGGCAAGGGCTCGATCATGAAGCTGGGCGATAACCCGATTCAGGATATCGAGTCGACCTCGACCGGATCGCTGGGCCTCGATATTGCCCTTGGCATCGGCGGCATTCCCAAGGGCCGCGTTGTCGAGATTTACGGCCCCGAAAGCTCAGGCAAGACCACGCTGACGCTGCATTGCGTCGCGGAAGAGCAGAAAAAAGGCGGCGTTTGCGCCTTTGTCGATGCCGAGCACGCGCTGGATCCGCAATATGCGCGCAGGCTGGGTGTCGATCTGGACGAATTGCTGATTTCGCAGCCCGACACGGGCGAACAGGCGCTGGAGATTGTCGACACGCTGGTGCGTTCGGGCGCGGTCAGCATGATCGTGGTCGATTCGGTTGCTGCCCTGACGCCCAAATCCGAGCTTGAAGGGGACATGGGCGACAGCAGCGTCGGCGTACATGCCCGCCTGATGAGTCAGGCAATGCGCAAGCTGACCGGCTCGATCAGCCGTACGAAATGCACCGTGATCTTCATTAACCAGATCCGCATGAAAATCGGCGTCATGTTCGGTAGCCCCGAAACGACGACGGGTGGTAACGCATTGAAATTCTACAGCTCTGTGCGTCTGGATATTCGCCGTATCGGCGCGCTCAAGGACCGCGACGAAATCGTCGGTAACGCGACCCGCGTCAAGGTGGTCAAGAACAAGGTTGCGCCGCCCTTCAAGCAGGTGGAATTCGACATCATGTATGGCGAAGGCATTTCCAAGATGGGCGAGATTCTGGATCTGGGCGTCAAGGCGGGCGTGGTCGAGAAATCCGGCAGTTGGTTCAGCTATGGCGACGAGCGGATCGGTCAGGGGCGTGAGAACGCCAAGACCTTCCTGAAGGAAAACAGCAAGATGGCGCTGGAGATCGAAGACAAGATCCGCGCGGCGCATGGTTTGGATTTCGATATGAGCGGCCCCGAGGGCAGTAGCGGCGGCGATGACGACCTGATGGAGGCGTGAGGGTGCGCGCATGAAGATGACAGGCCCGGCCGCCACGCGCGCCGGGCCTTTTTCTTGCGGTAGACAGGGGCGGCAGGGGCGGATAATCACTAGAGCGCCCGAGTATCCTGAAAATCCCGCGAAAAGAGACCTAACATGGCGACGCTGAACGACATCCGCTCGACTTTCCTGAGCTATTTCGACCGTAACGATCACCGGGTTGTCGACAGCTCGCCGCTGGTGCCGCGCAACGACCCGACGCTGATGTTCACCAATTCCGGCATGGTTCAGTTCAAGAACCTGTTTACCGGGCTGGAAAAGCGCGACTACGTGCGCGCCACCTCCAGCCAGAAATGCGTGCGCGCGGGCGGCAAACACAACGATCTGGACAATGTCGGTTACACCGCACGCCATCACACGTTTTTCGAGATGATGGGCAATTTCAGCTTTGGCGACTATTTCAAGGACGATGCGATCCGCTTTGCTTGGGAACTGCTGACGCGCGATTTCGGGCTGGATAAATCCAAGCTGCTGGTCACCGTTTACCATACCGACGAAGAAGCCGCAGACCTCTGGAAGAAGGTGGCGGGCCTGCCGGACGAGCGGATTATCCGCATCGCCACGGACGATAACTTCTGGTCGATGGGCGCCACTGGTCCTTGCGGGCCCTGCTCGGAAATTTTCTACGATCACGGGCCCGAAATCTGGGGTGGCCCTCCGGGCAGCCCGGAGGAGGATGGCGACCGCTTTATCGAAATCTGGAACCTTGTTTTCATGCAGAACGAGCGGTTCGAGGACGGCACACAGCGCGATCTGGACATGCAGTCGATCGACACCGGCATGGGGCTGGAACGGATCGGCGCGCTGCTACAGGGCAAGCACGATAATTACGACACCGACGTCATGCGCGCCCTGATCGAGGCCAGCGCGCATGCCACCAGCACTGATGCGGACGGGCCGGGCAATGTGCATCACCGCGTGATCGCGGATCATCTGCGCTCGACCTCGTTCCTGATGGCCGATGGCGTGATGCCGTCGAATGAGGGGCGCGGCTATGTGCTGCGCCGAATCATGCGGCGCGCCATGCGTCATGCGCATCTGCTGGGCGCCAAGGACCCGGTGATGTACCGCCTTGTGCCGTCGCTGGTCACTCAGATGGGGCAGGCGTTCCCTGAACTGGGCCGCGCGCAGGGCATGATCGAGGAAACTCTGCGGCTGGAGGAGACACGCTTTAAGCAGACGCTGGACCGGGGGCTGGGCCTTCTGGACGACGCGCTGAATGAACTGGACGACGGCGCCGACCTGCCCGGCGAGACGGCGTTCAAGCTGTATGACACCTTCGGTTTTCCGCTGGACCTGACGCAGGATGCGCTGCGCGAAAAGGGCCGCGGTGTTGACACCGCCGGGTTCGACGCGGCCATGGCTGCGCAGAAGGCCAAGGCCCGCGCGGCATGGTCCGGCAGTGGCGAGGCGGCGGATGCGGATGTCTGGTACGACATTGCCGAGACGAGCGGCGTCACCGACTTTCTGGGGTATGACACCGAGATCGCCGAGGCGCAGATCGTCGCACTGGTACGGAACGGCGAGGTGACCGGCAGCGCGGCGGAGGGTGAGACGGTGCAGATTGTGCTGAACCAGACGCCATTTTATGCCGAATCAGGTGGTCAGGTGGGCGATTCCGGCACGTTGACCTGTGACGGTGGCGCCGCGCGCATCACGGACACGCGCAAGGTGGCGGGCGTTTTCATCCATTTCGCCGAAGTGACGCAAGGCGCATTGGCCAAGGGCGCCGCCGTCCAGATGGCTGTCGATCACGACCGCCGCAGCGCAATCCGCGCGAACCATTCTGCGACGCACCTCCTGCACGAGGCGCTGCGCGAGGCGCTGGGGGATCACGTGGCGCAGCGCGGCAGCCTGAATGCGGATGACCGCCTGCGCTTCGACTTCAGCCATACCAAGGCATTGACGACAGACGAACTGGCCCGCGTCGAGGCGGATGTAAACGCCTATATCCGCCAGAACACTCCGGTCGAGACGCGTATCATGACGCCGGACGAGGCGCGTGATCTTGGCGCGCAGGCGCTGTTCGGTGAAAAATACGGCGACGAGGTGCGCGTCGTGTCGATGGGTTGGCAGGATGGCTCGGGCAAGGGCACGGATCAGCGCACCTATTCGATCGAACTGTGCGGCGGCACGCATGTGGCGGGCACAGGCGATATTGGTTTGTTCGTGTTGCTGGGCGATGCTGCCTCCAGCGCCGGGGTGCGCCGGATCGAAGCGCTGACCGGTGAGGCCGCGCTGCGCCATCTGGGTGGTCACTCCAAGACCCTGACCGAGATTGCCGGCGCGCTCAAGGTGCGCCCGGATGATGCGCAGGCGCGGGTACGTGCGCTGATTGACGAACGTCGCGGATTGGTAAACGAGGTGGCGCAGCTAAGGCGCGAGCTGGCCATGGGCGGCGGCGCGGGGCAGGGCGCTGATGCCGAGACCGAGGAGATCGGCGGCACGAAGTTTTTTGCGCAGGTGCTGAGCGGCGTATCGGGCAAGGAGCTGCCCGCCCTTGTCGACGAACACAAGGCGCGCATCGGCAGCGGTGCGGTCGTGCTGATCGCGGACACGGGCGGCAAGGCTGCCGTTGCCGCAGGCGTGACCGAGGACAAGACCGGAACCATCTCGGCGGTGGATCTGGTACGCGCGGCTGTCGCGCAGCTGGGCGGCAAGGGCGGCGGTGGCCGCCCTGACATGGCGCAGGGCGGCGGCGCCGATGCGTCCAAGGCCGAAGCCGCCATCGATGCCGCAAGAAATCTGTTGAAAGGATAAATCATGCCCGCACTTTGGATCGCCCATGTCACCGTCACCGACGAGGACGCCTACGGAAAATATGCCACGCTGGCCGGCCCGGCCATCGCCAAACACGGCGGCAGTTTTATCGCGCGCGGTGGCCGTTTTGTTCAGCTGGAAGGGCGCGAGCGTCCTCGCAATGTGGTCGCGCGGTTCGACAGTGTCGAGGCGGCCGAGGCCTGCTACCACTCGCCGGAATACCAAGAGGCGCTGAACCATGCGCGTGGCGCGTCAGAGCGCGAGTTACTGATCGTCGAAACGACCGAATGATATACCCAAACGGTGGCAGAATTTGTGCGGCGCTCTTGGGCTGTCCGGCAGAACTTTGCCCCTGGCGTCGGGTGGATTATGCCTCCTTCGAGGCGGCGTTCAATACCTGACGACTTGCCATGATTGCTTGCCGCTGTGCCGCGAGATGATCGGATGGGCAGCCCTGCGGTTATGGTCTTGCCTAATCCGCAGGGCGCAGTGTCTGTATCATCGATATATCCCCGCCCATTTATGTCGTAATCGACGCAACCTCTGCCCCTCAAGGGCAGAGGTTTGAACAGTGTCTGAATCAGGATTGCCGCCTATCTCGCGCTGCTTGGCAGTACGCTGGGGCTTAGGCAGGCAAGGTACCCCGCCATTCGCAAGACTGCGCCCCAGAAGAAAATAGTGCCCGAGTTTCCTATCCCGGACACCATTGAAGTAGCGGATGAAGATCGGTTGATAACGATCAGAAATCAGTTCGCTTTTGTCGCACGCTTGCGTTCGTGCGGATCAAGATGGCGCTTGCGCAGCCGGATTGCGTTCGGCGTGACCTCGACCAACTCATCATCGTCGATATAGGCGATGGCCTGTTCCAGGCTCATCTCGATGGGCGTGGTCAGGCGCACCGCCTCGTCCGTGCCGGAGGCGCGCACGTTGGTCAGCTTCTTGCCTTTGAGCGGGTTCACTTCCAGATCGTTTTCGCGGCTGTGCTCGCCGATGATCATGCCGGTGTAGATCTTGGCCTGCGGGCCAATGAACATACGGCCGCGATCCTCAAGGTTCCACAGGGCATAGGCGACCGACTCGCCGTTTTCCATCGAAATCAGCACACCTGCGCGGCGACCTGGAATCGACCCCTTGTGAGGAGCCCAGCTGTGGAAAACGCGGTTCAACACACCGGTGCCGCGTGTGTCGGTCAGGAATTCGCCGTGATAGCCGATCAGACCGCGCGACGGGATATGCGCGATTATACGGGTCTTGCCCGCGCCGGCCGGCTTCATTTCGGTCATCTCACCCTTGCGGACGCCGGTAAGTTTCTCGATGACCGCGCCCGAGTACTCGTCGTCGACGTCGATCGTGACCTCTTCGATCGGCTCCAGCCGTTCGCCATTCTCGCCCTCGCGCATGACGACCTGAGGGCGGCTGATGCTCAACTCGAAACCCTCGCGGCGCATGTTCTCGATCAGAACGCCCATCTGCAATTCGCCGCGCCCGGCCACCTCGAAGGCCTCGCCGCCGGGAGTGTCGGAGATCTTGATGGCGACGTTCGATTCGGCCTCTTTCATCAGGCGATCGCGGATGACACGGCTTTGCACTTTCTTGCCGTCGCGCCCGGCAAGGGGGCTGTCGTTGATGCCGAAGGTGACTGTGATGGTGGGCGGATCAATCGGGCGGGCTTCCAGCGGTTCATCCACGGCCAGCGCGCAGATCGTGTCGGCCACAGTCGCCTTGGACATGCCGGCAAGGCTGACGATATCGCCGGCCTGGGCTTCTTCGATGTCCTGACTTGCAAGGCCACGGAAGGCCTGGATACGGGTGACGCGGAACTGCTCGATCTTCTGGCCGATGCGACTGAGGGCCTGCACGGTCGCGCCGACCTTCAGTTTGCCCGATTCCACGCGGCCTGTCAGCAGACGGCCGACGAAGGGATCGGCGCCAAGCGTCGTGGCCAGCATGCGGAAATCTTCGCCCTGCCGTTTGACCTGCTTGGGGGCGGGGACGTGGTCGACGATCAACTGATAGAGTGCGCTCAGATCCTTGCGCGGTCCGTCCAGCTTGTGATCGGCCCAGCCTGATCGACCGGAGGCGTACATATGCGGGAAATCCAGCTGATCGTCGTCAGCGCCGAGGCTGGCGAACAGATCAAAACATTCGTTCAGTGCGCGGTCGGGTTCGGCGTCAGCCTTGTCGACCTTGTTCAGCACCACGATTGGGCGCAGACCGAGGGCCAGAGCCTTGGACGTCACGAATTTGGTCTGTGGCATCGGGCCTTCGGCGGCGTCGACCAGCAGAACGACACCGTCGACCATGCTCAGGATACGCTCGACCTCGCCGCCGAAATCGGCGTGGCCGGGGGTGTCTACGATGTTGATGCGCTTGCCCTTCCACTCGACCGAAGTCGGCTTGGCAAAGATCGTGATACCGCGTTCGCGCTCCAGATCGTTGCTGTCCATCGCACGCTCGTCCACGGCCTGATTGGCGCGGAAGGCGCCCGATTGTTTCAGTAGCTCGTCCACAAGCGTCGTCTTGCCGTGGTCAACGTGGGCGATGATCGCGATATTGCGAAGGTCCATTCGGGTCAATCCTTGGGGTTTTTTCTGGCGCCCTACAGGCTGCGCGCGCATTTTACCAGAGGCAAATGGGCGCGCAAGCGGGATTGGGTGGCTGATGTCACAGGCAAAGCGTGGTCGGCCCCACCGCACGCGGCGCGGCGCCGGTCCCCATTTTGAACCGCGCAATACCCGGCGTGCGCGCCGTATCCGTGCGACCCAGATCCAGCCGTGTATAACCGCGCGCGGCCAGGTCCTGAGACGCGCGCCACAGCAGCAGGTTGTGCACGTTCAGCGCCCGGCCGCGCGGTCCGCTCCAGCCGATGTGATAGGTCGCGACCGGCGCGTGCAGCAGCATCAGCATGAAGCCGACCGGCGTGCCGTTTTCCCTTGCTGTCAGCAGCAGGGTGCTGTCGGGTGCAAGTTTGGTCCATTTTTCGGTAAATGCATGGGGCAGGGCTGCATAACCGCGCCTGCGCCGCTGAGCGGTTTCCTGCGCCAGCAGCGGGGCGTCTTGCGGCAGCAGCAGGGGGCGTGCGGTGACGTTAAGGTCGGAGGCTTCAGCGCGCTTCAGCCGGTTGCGCCATTTCCCATGTTGGGCCGCGCGGCGAGCAGTGGCGCATGGCGCGAGGTCGAGTTCGGCCATTTCAAGGCCTTTTGCCGCCTGTAGGCCGCGCCGGATACCGGCACTATCGCAGCCTATCGCCCATAGTGCACGCCATGGCGCGGCGCGGGGCAGCGCCGCGAGTGCGCGATGTTGCAGGATAGGTGTCGCGGCATCCGTCCAGACAGGTCCACGCGGCAGCCATGCCATGCGCAGCGGGCCGACGCGGCGTACATGGACGCGCGCGCGGCCAAGCAACACGCTGCCATCGTGGATATCGGCCAATACGGGATTACAGCCGAACGCCGCCATGACAGCCGCATAGGTGCCGCATTGCTGTAGCGGGGTGCCGGGCAGATCGCCATGCCTGTCCGGCGGGCCAAAGTCGATATCCATGCGCGCCAGTGAACAGCGCGCATGGCTAAGGTATCGTTAATTTCCGATCAGAACGGGATTTCGTCGTCGAAATCGCGCGAGGGCGCGCTGCCGCCACCAGAAGATCCGCCCGAGGACGGTCCGCCGCGATCATCCGGACCGCCGTAGCCGCCACCGCCACCGCCGCCGGAATATCCGCCGCCGCCACCACTACCGCCGCCTTCGCTGCGGCCGTCAAGCATGGTGAGCGTGCCGTTGAAACCTTGAAGGACCACCTCAGTTGAATAGCGGTCCTGACCGGACTGGTCCTGCCATTTGCGGGTTTGCAGCTGGCCTTCGATATAGACCTTGGAGCCCTTGCGCAGGTATTGCTCGGCGATGCGCACCAGCCCTTCCTGAAAGATGGCGATGGAATGCCATTCGGTCTTTTCGCGCCGCTCGCCGGTGCTTTTGTCCTTCCACGTCTCGGAAGTGGCGATGCGCAGGTTGCACACCTTACCGCCGTTCTGGAACGTGCGCACCTCGGGATCGCGGCCCAGATTACCGATGATGATGACTTTGTTAACCGACCCGGCCATGCGCGTCCTCCTGATAGGGCTTGGAATTTGACTTCGTGTTACATCATCTGAACAGCGTTAATGCCAGCCCAAAATGGTTGGACGGAGGCGCTGAATGGCAAGATCCGGCGCGGGATGCGCGCGCAAAGCTGGAAATCGTGGACGGAATCGGGTAACCGGGTTCTATTGGGACAGGACCGGGTATTCATATGAAGCGATTTTTCAGCGCGGTACTGACGTTTGCAACGACAGTTATCGTGGCGCAGGCTGCCCATGCCGAGGTTCTGTCAACCAAGAATCGCGGTCATTTGTTCAAGTCGCAGACCGGCGTTCTGGATAACCGCGCGTCGTCGCAATACAAGGCATCCGTGCGCCTGCAACCCGAACGCATCAATACGCCCACCAAATGGGGCAGCGCCAAGGCCTATCGCGGCGCCTATCGCGGCCAATTCCTGAAATTGGCCAAGGCGGCGGCGCGCAAGTATTCGGTGCCCGAGGATCTTTTTTTGCGCCTCATCCAGCAGGAAAGCGGTTGGAAGGCGGCGGCGCGGTCGCACAAGGGCGCGATTGGCCTAGCGCAGCTGATGCCGGGCACAGCGGCGGTGCTGCGGGTCGACCCGCACGATCCCCGACAGAATCTGGAAGGCGGCGCGCGCTATCTGGCGATGCAATACCGCGAATTCGGATCGTGGCGGCTGGCGCTGGCGGCCTATAATGCCGGTCCCGCAGCGGTCAAGAAATACGGCGACGTGCCGCCCTATAAGGAAACCACCAATTACGTCCGCGTGATCTGGGGCAACTAGGCGCACCTTACGCCGCCTGTGCCTTGCGGCGCAATGTCGACGGGCTGGCGCCGGTATGGGCCTGTATGAAGCGCGAAAAATAGGCCGCGCTGCCGAACCCCAGCTGCGCCGCGACGTGGCGGATCGCGTCATCTCCATCCTCCAGTAACACGCGCGCGGCATGCAGCGTGCGTTGCACCAGAAGATCGGCAGCGGTTAGCCCGCAGCAGGCCTTGCAACTGCGCCCCAGATGCGTGGGCGTCACCCCCAGATCGCGGGCATAGGCGGCCATCGGCTGTCCTGATGCATGGCTTTGCTCGACCAGGGCCGCATAGGCGACGACCAGACGCTGCGCCGCTGTCAGGCGCGGTACGGGGTCCTGACCGATCAACGCGCGGCGCAACCAGACAGAGATCATGATCGCCAGTGCCTGCGCCGATTCGTCCGCGAAGGGCCGGGCCTGTGAGGTCTCGCGCATCATCGCCTCAAGCAGCGCCGTCAGTTCGCCCTGCGCCTGCGCCTCGCGGATGCGCAGATGCTCCGGCTCGTCTTGCATCAGGGCAGGGCCGCCCGGTGGGATCAGGCAGACCTGGCCATAACAGCCCGGACCTATATCCAATGAAAACAGCGTGCCGGCCGGCACTACCAGCGCATTATGCGCCCCGATGCCCCGGCGCAGCCCGCCAACCGCCGCGCGCGCCTGTCCGCGTGTGATCCAGATCAGCGCGTGACGTGTCTGGCTGTGCGGCAGGGTCAGGCGCCACGGGGCGCCATGCGCCCATTGTGCAATCGTCAGGATTTCGGGCGCGGTTGTCACGGCTTACGTCCCTCTGGTGCTATTGCGGCAAGGTACTGCGACTGTGCAGCCAGTTGAAACCGCTAAATGTTGCGAAAGTGAAAATCAGCCAGCTTAGGGCAGTGCAATGCGCTGCCAGCCGCTCATCCGGGCCCGAAACCATGTGCGCTGCCGCTTGGCAAACTGGCGTGTGGCGATGGTGGCCGCCTCCTGCGCCGCGGTCAGGCTGATTTCGCCGCGCAGATGCGCAGCAAGCTCGGGCGCGCCGATCGCCCTTGCGCTGGGGCGCGCGGCCGCCAGATGGGCCATGTTTGCGCGCACCTCGCCCAGTGCGCCGGCCTCCAGCATCGCGCCCAGCCTGCCTGCGATCCGCGCGTTCAGCCAAGCCGGGTCCGCATCCAGCAGCAGCGCATGGGCATCTGCGCGGGGCAGCAACGGCGGCGGCGTCGCGTCCTGCCAGTCGGCCAGTCCGCGCCCGGTGGTGCGCTGCACCTCCCACGCGCGCTGCACGCGCATGGGATTGCGCAGATCTATGCGCGCGCGGGTTGCTTCGTCCAATGCATCAATCATCCGCTGCAATGCGCCGCTGGTGCGCAGGCTGTCCGCCTCGGCCCGGATTGCGGCGGGGGTCGGCGGAATCTCGGCCAGACCTTCGGTCAGGGCACTGAAATACAGGCCGGTGCCGCCGACGATGATGGGCCGCGCGCCGCCCTCCAGCAACGGGGCGACGTCGCGCAGCCAATGACCGACGGAATACGCGGCCTCCTGTGCCACATGGCCGTACAGCATATGCGGCGCACGCGCCTCATCCTCGGGCGAGGGGCGCGCGGTCAGGACGCGCCAGCCCTCGTAGACCTGCATGGAATCGGCGTTGATGATCACGCCGCCCAAACGCTGTGCAATCTCCAGCGCCAGCGCGGATTTTCCCGACGCAGTCGGTCCGGCAATCAGCACAGGTGCGCCCGTCGATATGTTCAAATGCTCCAGCATGGCGGCGTTCTAACGCGGTGCGGCGGCAGGCGCGAGGCCTCGCGCGGCGCTTTCGTGCCGTCTTGGCAGCGTGGGCGCGGTTTAAGCGATTGAACTTTGCCGCCGTTTGCGACATTTTGCGCGCCAGACAGCCCCAGCGCCAGGACGGAGCCAGCCATGACGGACAGCGACACCCCCAAGACGACCTTTCAGCGCGTGATGCTGAAAATCTCGGGGGAGGCGCTGATGGGCGACACCGCCTACGGCCTGCACCCCCCGACAGTTGAACGGATCGCCCGTGAAGTGAAGGTCGTTCACGATCTGGGCGTCGAGATCTGCATGGTGATCGGCGGCGGCAACATTTTCCGCGGGCTTCAGGGCAGCGCGCAGGGGATGGAGCGCACGACAGCGGATTACATGGGCATGCTGGCCACCGTGATGAACGCGCTGGCAATGCAGAGCGCACTGGAAAAGCTGGGCGTGTTCTGCCGGGTGATTTCCGCCATCCGCATGGACGAGGTGGCCGAGCCCTACATTCGCCGCCGCGCCGTGCGTCATTTGGAGAAAAAACGCGTCTGCATCTTTGCCGCCGGCACGGGCAACCCCTATTTCACCACCGATACCGCCGCGACGCTGCGCGCCAATGAAATGGCCTGCGAGGCGATCCTGAAAGGCACCAAGGTCGACGGCGTCTACGACAAAGACCCGATGACGAATACCGACGCCGTGCGCTATGATCGCATCAGCTATGACGATGTGCTGGCCAAGCACCTGAAGGTGATGGATGCCAGCGCCATTGCACTGGCGCGCGACAACAGCCTGCCGATCATCGTCTTTAGTCTGGACGAGCCGGGAGGCTTTCGCGGTATCCTGGCCGGGGAAGGCACCTATACAATCGTGCACGCCTGACGCTAATAGAATGCGCAGCGCCGGGCGACAGACCGCAGAGGAAGTATGACTATGGCCGACGATATCGAAATCGACACCGCCGATCTGGAACGGCGGATGGAAGGGGCGATTGCCTCGCTCAGGACCGAATTCGCGTCTTTGCGCACGGGCCGCGCCAGCGCGTCGATCCTCGAGCCGGTGATGGTCGACGCCTATGGCCAGATGACCCCGATCAATCAGGTCGGCACCGTCAACGTGCCCGAGCCGCGGATGGTCACGATCAACGTCTGGGATAAGGGCCTTGTGAACAAGGTTGAAAAGGCCATCCGCAATAGCGGTCTGGGCATCAATCCGCAGATGAACGGCACCATCATCATGCTGCCCATCCCCGAATTGAACGAAGAGCGCCGCCGCGATCTGACCAAGGTCGCCTCGCAATACGCCGAACATGCGCGCGTCGCAGTGCGCAACGTGCGCCGCGACGGCATGGACCAGATCAAGAAGGCCAAGAATGACGGTATGTCCGAGGATGATCAGAAGTTCTGGGAAACTGAAGTTCAGGATCTGACCGACCGCTTCATCACACGCGTCGACGAGTCGCTTGAGACCAAGCAGGCAGAAATCATGCAGGTCTGATATGTTTCGGCGCAAGGGCAAAGACAGCGCGGGGGCGGCCACGCCGGCCCCCGAGGCGCATCAGGGTCCGCGCCATGTGGCCGTGATCATGGACGGCAATGGCCGTTGGGCACAGGCGCGTGGTCGCCCGCGCCTTTTTGGCCATCACGCAGGTGCCAAACGGGTGCGCGAGATCGTCAATGCCTGCCCTGATCTGGGGGTCAAGTATCTGACGGTGTTTGCCTTTTCTACCGAGAACTGGAAGCGCACCCAGTCCGAAGTGGCCGGCCTGATGAGCCTGTTTCGCCGCTACATTTCGAAAGAGGCACGCGCGCTACGGGATGAGGGCGTGCGCGTGCGTTTCATCGGGGACCGCGTGCGTCTGGATGCCAAGTTGATCGGCCTGATGGACGAGCTGGAGAGCATTACCGAAGGCAATGACCGCATCCATCTGACCATCGCGTTGAACTATGGCAGCCGCGACGAGGTGAGCCGCGCGATCAAACATCTGGCCGAGGATGTCGCTTCGGGCGAGCTTAGCCCGACAGATGTGGATGAGGAAACGCTGACAAGGTACTTGGATACAAGGGTTTTGCCAGATCCTGATCTGGTCATCCGCACCTCGGGCGAGGCGCGGATTTCCAACTTTTTGCTGTGGCAGTCGGCCTATGCGGAATACGAGTTTGTCGAAACGCTCTGGCCCGATTTCACCAAGCAGATCTTTGCCGGTATCGTATCGGGATATGGCGGACGCGACCGCCGATATGGAGGAGCCAAGCCATGAGCCTGCCTGCACGCTGGAGCGATCTGAATGCTCGGATGATCTCGGCCGTGGTGATGGTCGTTGCCGGGGCCTTGCTGCTTTGGGCGGGGGGGGTGATCTTTGCCGCCACGCTGTGGGTGATTGGCGGCGCGTTGGTATGGGAGCTTTCGCGCATGCTGGGCGGGCGCGCATGGGCGCCGGGCATGGGTGTGATTGCGGGGCTTGCGCTGGCCGCGGCGTGGGCGTTGCCGGTGTGGCTGGCGCTGCCGGGGCTGGTGTTCGTCGCGGGCTTTGGTGCGTGGCAATTGCCGGAGCGACGGGTTCTGTTTGGCATCTACGCAGCAGGCATTCTGTTGGCTTGCTACACGGCGACATTGCTGCGCGTCGATGCTGGTCTGACGTGGATTCTTTGGGTGATCTGTGTCGTCGTATCGGTTGATGCTGCGGGATATTTTGCGGGCCGCGCCATGGGCGGGCCGAAATTATGGCCTGCGATCAGCCCCAAGAAGACATGGTCGGGTACCCTTGCAGGCTGGCTGGCCGGCGCTGTCATGGGGCTTGCCTTTGGTCTATACCTGAATGTCGGCGCGCAGCTGATGGTTCTGTCCGTACTGATCGCGATCACCGGGCAAGCCGGCGACATCTGGGAAAGCTGGATCAAGCGGAGCGTCGGGGTCAAGGACAGCTCGAATCTGATCCCGGGCCATGGGGGCGTGATGGACCGGTTCGATGCGATGCTGGGCGCGATGCTGCTGGTCGGGGCGCTGTGGCTCTTCAGGATGCTGCCGGGGATCCTATGAGGCGTGTCAGTATTCTGGGCGCGACAGGTTCTATCGGGCAGAATACGCTGGATCTGATCCGACGGGCGCCGGGCGAATTTCAGGTGGTGGCGCTGACCGGGGGCCACAATATCGCGCAGCTGGCCGAGGATGCACGGCAATCTCGCGCAGAATTCGCCGCGACGGCCTATCCTGAACTGCTGGAAGATTTGCAAGCGGCGCTTGCCGGTAGCGGTATCCAAGTGGCGGCGGGCAAAGCCGCGCTGATCGAGGCAGCGCAGCGCCCGGCGGATTGGATCATGTCGGCCATCGTCGGGGTGGCGGGCCTTGCCCCCGGGCTGGCGGCGCTCGAGCAGGGTGGTACGCTGGCATTGGCCAACAAGGAATCGCTGGTCACGGCCGGCCCCTTGCTGCTAGCCACGGCAGCGCGCCATGGCGCGCGCATCCTGCCGGTAGACAGCGAACATTCAGCCATCTTTCAAGCGCTGATCGGTGAGGATCGCGCGGCGGTCGAGCGGGTGATCATCACTGCCTCGGGCGGTGCCTTCCGCGACCGGCCCTTAGGTGATCTGGCGCATGCCGGCGTCGCCGAGGCGTCGACCCACCCCAACTGGGACATGGGCCAGCGTATCACCATCGACAGCGCCTCTATGTTTAACAAGGCGCTGGAAGTCATTGAGGCCAAGGAATTCTTCGCTCTTGATCCTGACCAAATCGAGGTGTTGGTGCATCCGCAAAGTACTGTGCATGCGCTGGTAGGGTTTCGTGACGGCGCGCTGATGGCGCATGTCGGCCCACCAGATATGCGCCACGCCATCGGGTATGCGCTGAATTGGCCGGATCGCCGAGATCTGCCGGTAGCGCGGCTGGACCTTGCCGCCATCGGTCGGCTGGATTTCGCGTTGCCGGACCCGGCGCGCTATCCCGCGCTGGCGCTGGCGTGGCAGGTGATGCATGTCGGTGGACATGCCGGTGCCATCTTCAACGCGGCCAAGGAGCGCGCGCTGGACCATTTCATCGCCGGGCACATCGGATTCCTTGAGATGAGCGCGCTGGTCGCCCGCACTCTGGATAACGGCCTGCGCGATGCGCAGACAGGTGAGATCACGCTTGAAAGCGTGCGCCGCTGCGACCACCTTACACGGCAACAGATGGATCGCCTGATCGCCGCCTGAGGCGGTTCAGCGGTGCCATATTCGACAGAATAGGACGGTTTTTGGATATTTCAGCGCTCCTCCCGCAATTCGGCAGTGCCTTGGGCACGATTGCCGCCTTTGTCGTTGCCTTGTCGGTCATCGTCGCAATCCATGAATACGGGCATTACATCGTCGGGCGCTGGTCCGGCATCAAGGCCGAGGTCTTCTCGCTCGGGTTCGGCCCGGTGCTGTATTCGCGCGTCGACCGGCATGGCACGCGCTGGCAGGTCGCGGCGCTGCCGTTTGGTGGGTATGTCAAGTTTCTGGGCGACGCGGACCCCGCCAGTGGCAAGGATAGCGCGGCCATGGCCGCTACCCCGCCCGAACGGCTGCGCCAGACAATGCATGGCGCACCGCTCTGGGCGCGCACGGCGACGGTGGCGGCGGGACCGGTGTTCAATTTCATCCTGTCGATCGCGATTTTTGCCGGCGTGATCCTGGCGCAGGGCAAGATGGCCGAGCCGCTTCAGGTGGGGTCGCTTAAACCCCTGCCAGCGCAAGGGATTGCGTTGCAACCCGGCGATACCGTGCTGGATATCGCAGGCACCGATATGCCGGGCTATGAGGATCGCGGCGCGTTCGATGCGTTCACCTCTGCGCTGCCGGACCAGCAGGTCATGGACTACCGCGTGCTGCGCGATGGCCAGCAGATGACCGTGCCCGGCCCGCATCCCTTGCCGCCGATCGTGACGGCGCTGGCGCCGCAATCGGCAGCATACCGCGCCGGAATGAAGGCGGGGGATGTCATTTCTGCGGTGAATGGCACACCTATCTCGTCCTTTACCCAGCTCAAGAATTTCGTCGAGGCCTCGGACGGGGCCACGCTGCAACTGGATGTCTGGCGCGGCGGCGCCCAAGAACAACTGAGCCTGACACCGCGCCGCATGGACGAGCCGCAGGCGGATGGCGGCTTTGCCACCCAGTGGCGGATCGGAATCGCCGGCGGCTGGGCTTTTGAGCCGGGCACAGAGCGCGTCGGTCCGCTGAGCGCGCTCGGCGATGGCGTGCGGCAGACCTATGCGGTCGCGGCCAGCTCGGTCTCGGGGCTGTATTACATGATCACGGGTGCAATCAGCAGCTGCAACATGTCAGGGCCTTTGGGCATAGCGCAGACATCGGGTGCGATGGCCAGCCAAGGGGCGGAAAATTTCATCTGGTTCATCGCGGTGCTATCGACGGCGGTCGGCCTGCTGAATCTGTTCCCGATCCCTGTTCTGGATGGCGGGCATCTGGTGTTCTACGCCTACGAGGCGGTGTTCCGCAAACCGCCCAGCGACGGCGCGTTGCGGGTGATGATGACCATCGGCCTGACGCTGATACTGGGTCTGATGCTGTTCGCACTGTTCAACGATATCTGGTGCCCGTGATTCGCGTGGCGGCCACTGGCCCCCAGATATAGGGGAGGTGCCCATCGTCCAAAAATGAGGGCAGGGATGGGGGCTGCACTGATCCTGCCGCAATAGCGCGCTGATCGACGTCCATCTGGAGAGCGTGTTGTTTTCAGGTGCAATCGTTCCGGCGCTTTTTAGGGGCAGCTTTCACCGCATCGTTTCAGGGCGGGCGGGTCGGTAAGTGTGCGCCCTTTAACACAGGCACGATGCGTCTCGATTTGGCGAAACAGGCGTTTTGACAAGGCCCCCTCGACCCGTTACTGAACATGCATATTGGCTTGTCAGACTGGGTTGGATTTATGAATCATCCGAAATTCCTGCGCGCTCCGCGCATTCGCACTTCGGCATACCAGCGGGCCAAGGCCAGTTTTGGCACTGCCTGTCTGGTTTCCCTCGCGTTTTCCATGGCACCGCTGCCTGCGCAGGCCCAGTCCTATCGCTTTACCGATGTGGCCATTGCGGGCAACCAGCGGATTGAGGCGGGCACGATCCTGACATACGCGGGCATCGGGCGCGGGCAGACCGTATCGGCAGCCGAATTGAACGATGCCTATCAGCGAATCCTCGCCAGCGGCCTGTTCGAGGAAGTTTCGATCAATCCGCGCGGTAACACGCTGGAAATCAAGGTCACGGAATACCCGACCATTTCCAAGATTTCCTTCGAGGGCAATTCCAAAATCAAGGACGAGGCTCTGTTCGGCATCGTCGAGAGCGCTTCGCGCAAGGTGTTCAACCCTGCCACGGCCGAGCGTGACGCGGCCAACATCGTCGCCGCCTACGCCGAAACCGGCCGCAGCGCCGCGCGCGTCAGCGCCAAGGTCATCCGCCGCAGCGACAATCGCGTGGATCTGGTGTTCGAAATTTTCGAAGGCAAGAAGATCGAGGTGCAGCGCGTCAGCTTTGTTGGCAACCGTGCCTATTCAGACAGTCGCCTGCGCCGCGTCGTCGGCTCCAAACAGGCCGGTCTTTTCCGGGCACTGGTCAACCGCGACACGTTTGTCGAGGACCGTATCGAGTTTGACAAGCAGGTGCTGGCCGATTTCTATTCAGCGCGCGGCTATGTCGATTTCCGCGTGACCGGCGTCAACGCCGAATTGGCGCGAGAGCGGGACACCTATTTCATCACCTTCAATGTACAGGAAGGTCAGCAATTCCGAGTTGGCCGCGTCACCACGGTCAGCGAATTGACGGGCGTGAATGCGGCCGAATATCAGGCCGCGCTCAAAATCAAGCCGGGCGAGATTTATTCGCCGATGAAGATCGAGAATTCGATTGCCCGGATGGAGCGGCTGGGCGTGCGCAACGGCGTCGATTTCCTGCGGGTAGAGCCGCGTATCACCCGCAACGACCGCAATCTGTCGCTGGATGTGGAATTCGCGTTGGTGCGCGGGCCGCGGATTTTCGTCGAGCGGATCGACATCGAGGGCAACACCACAACGCTGGATCGGGTTATTCGCCGCCAGTTCGACACGGTCGAGGGTGATCCGTTCAACCCGCGCGAGATCCGCGAGTCGGCCGAGCGTATCCGCGCGCTGGATTTCTTTGAAACCGCCGAGGTTGAAGCGCGTGAAGGATCACGCCCCGATCAGGTGGTCGTCGACGTGGATGTCGTAGAGAAAAGCACCGGCTCGCTTTCCTTCGGGGCGTCCTACTCGACCAGCGCCGGCATCGGATTCGCCATCGGTTTTTCCGAGCGTAACTTCTTGGGCCGGGGGCAAAGGCTGTCCGCACAAATCGCGGCCAGCGCCGATCGCGCCAACTACAACATCAGCTTTGTCGAACCTGCCTTTCTCAGTCGCGATGTGGCCTTCGGGCTGGACTTCGCTCTGATCGAGACGACCGATGATTTCTCGCTCTACGACACCACGATTGGCAAGTTCCGGCCCAGCCTGACCTTCCCGATCAGCGAGAATGGCCGTCTGGCGGTGCTCTACAGCGCTGGCTACAAGGATATGAGAAACTATACGGGCACCAGCGGCATATTGGCGAGCGAAACGGCTCGTGGTGGCGAATACGAAAGCGGAGTAGGGTACAACTATACCTATGATACGCGCCGTACCGGCCTGAATCCCAATGCCGGCGTTCTTCTGTCATTTGGGCAGGATTTTTACGGTCTTGGCGGCGATCAGGAATACATTCAGACCACGGCACGCGCTATTGCACAGACCAGAATCCTGAATGAGGAAGTGACGCTGCGCGCCACGTTAGAGGGTGGCGCGGTAAACTTCACAGGCAGCCAGGACAGCCGCGCGGTTGATCGGTACTCCGGCCAGATCATCCGTGGCTTCGAGCCGAACGGCATGGGCCCCTTGGAGGGAACCGAGCAGCTGGGCGGTAACTATTTTGCCGCGCTCAAGCTGGACGCGGAGTTTCCGCTGGGCCTGCCCGAGGAATACGGTATCACCGGCGGCGCTTTTCTGGACTTCGGCAGCATCTGGAATGTGGATACTTCTGCCGCGACCCAGCCAGTATCGTCCATCGGGTTTGAGCCGCGCTCGGCGGTCGGTGTGTCAGTTATCTGGACATCGCCTTTTGGCCCGCTGCGCTTCAACTTTTCGCACGCCCTCATGAAAGAGCCGGGCGACAAGACCCAATCCTTCGACCTGTCCATCGCCTCGACCTTCTGATGCGGGACGCTACGGCAGGAAATTCATGGGCCAGCGTACTGATGGGTGCGCTGGCTCTTTTTGCTGGCCCCGGCGTTATCGCGTCCGGCGGTGCCGCAGAGGCGCAGGTGCAGGATGTCGGCACTGTCCAGAGCGAGATTCTGACGCTGGATCCCGACCGCCTGTTTGCCAACACTATGGTTGGCCAGCGCCTGACCACGCAATACGAGGCCGAGCGTGACCGCCTGATTGCCAGCAACCGCGAACTGGAAGCAGAGCTGCGCGCAGAAGAACAGGCCCTGACCGACGCGCGCGAGGATATGACGCCGAAACAGTTTCGCACCAAGGCGGATGCGTTTGACGCCAAGGTCCGCTCGATCCGGCAGGAGAATGATAGCAAGGCCCGCGACCTGGAACGGGGCCGCGAGATCGCGCCGCTGTCGCTGATGCGCATGGCCGAGCCGATTCTGGTGCAGCTGATGCGCGAGACCGGGGGCAAGATCATTCTGGACAACCGGCAGGTGCTGCTGCGCGCAGATACGATAGACATTACCGATTTGGCCGTCGCGCGTGTCGATGCAACCATTGGCGACGGATCGGGCCTGACTGTCGAAGATGGCGCCGCCGCGCTGCCCGAGGCCGCCGTGCCGGGCAGCGATGAGGAAAGCCCCGCAGATAACGCGCCAGTGCCCTCTGGCGATACGCAGACGGCAGAATAGCGGCGCCGCCTTGCTCCGCGCGGGCTGAATTGCTACAGATTTGCACGACTTGGCCTCGGCCGTGGCTGCCTGCATGTTTCCAGCGCGGTGCCCGGAACGAACAGCGCCCCTGCGGCGCCTGAAAGGATAAAGATGACTCAGCCGCTGCAAACCGCCGACATTCATATGATCCAGCGGTTGATCCCGCATCGCTACCCCTTTTTGCTGATCGACAAGGTGCGTGATATCGACAGCTATCACACCGCCACGGGCATCAAGAACGTGACCATGAACGAGCCGCATTTTCAGGGCCATTTTCCGGGCAAGCCGATAATGCCCGGCGTCACCATCATCGAGGCGATGGCCCAGACCGCTGCCGTCATGGTCGGCACGGCGCTGGAGATGCAGGACAAAAACATGCTGGTCTATTTCATGGCCATTGAGATCTGCAAGTTTCGCCGCATGGTCGTACCCGGCGATGTGCTGGAAATGCGGCTGACGACCCAGCGCGGCAAGCCGGGCGGCAAGGTCTGGAAATTTTCGGGGGTGGCCACGGTGGATGGCGAGATGGCCTGCGAGGCCGCGTTTACCGCGATGATGGATCTGGGCGGAGCCACGGCGGGATGAGCAGCAGCGGCATCCATCCCGGCGCCGTCATCGAGGAGGGCGCGCAGATCGGTGCGGACTGCGTGATCGGTCCGTTCTGTCATGTCGGTCCCGACGTGCGGCTGGGCGACGGCGTGACACTGAAAAGCCATGTTGTTGTTACTGGCGATACGACCATAGGGGCGGACAGCACGATCTATTCCTTTGCCTGCATTGGGGAAATTCCGCAGGATCTGAAATTTCAAGGCGAAAAGACCCGACTCGAGATTGGCGCACGCGCACGGATCCGCGAACATGTGACGATCAATACCGGCACGGCGGGCGGTGGTGGCCTGACGCAGGTGGGCGATGATTGCCTGCTGATGGCGGGCTGCCATATCGCGCATGACGTGCATGTGGGCAACCGTGTGATCGTGGTTAACAACGCAGCATTGGCCGGGCATTGCGTTGTCGAGGATGACGTGATCATCGGCGGATTGTCGGGCGTTCATCAATTTGTGCGAATCGGTCAGGGTGCCATCATCGGCGCTGTGACGATGGTCACGAACGACGTCATTCCCTACGGTCTGGTACAGGCGCCGCGCGGGGTGCTGGATGGGCTGAACCTGGTTGGGCTGAAACGCCGCGGCGTGGGCCGGGCGGATATTACCGCTCTGCGAGCGGCGTTCCAGATGCTGGCGCAGGGTGAGGGCACCTTTCAGGAGCGCGCCCGGCGCATGGGCGGCGAAACCGACAGCGTCTATGTCGCGCAAATCGTGGAGTTTGTCACCGGCGCCAGCGACCGGTCCTTCCTGACACCGGGGCAGGGATAGGCCGTGGCGGGGCGTCTGGCCATCCTCGCCTGCGGCGGCGCCTTGCCCGTCATGCTGGCGCGCGCGCACCCGGATGCGTTGCACTTTACGTTGCGCGGCGTGCCAAGTGAACTGTCAGCAACGGCCCAGGAATACCCGCTGGAGCGGATCGGTGCGCTGTTCGCAGCGATGAAGGACGCTGGTGTCACCCGCATGGTATTCGCGGGGACATTGACGCGACCGGCGTTGAACCCGGCCGATTTTGATACCGAGATGATGCGCCTTGCGCCCGGCCTGATGGCCTCGATCCCGCAAGGCGACGATGCACTGCTACGCTTCGTGATTACCATGTTCGAAGAGCAGGGATTCGCTGTGCTGGGCGCGCATGACCTGTTGCCGGGCCTGACCGCCGAGGCGGGGCTGGCTGCCGGACCGCCACCGTCCGAGGCCGATCTGGCTGATGCCGCACGCGCCGCACATATACTGACTGAAATATCGCTGCTCGATATCGGGCAGGGCTGCGTCGTGGCGGGCGGACAATGTCTGGGGATTGAGACGGTGCAGGGCACCGATGCGCTGCTGGCCTATGTGGCGCAGGCGCCCGGCGCGTTGCGGCGGGGCCAGCGCGGCGTTTATGTCAAGACGCCGAAGGTGGGGCAGGATCTGCGCATCGACATGCCGACTGTCGGGCCGAACACCGTCACGGCAGTGGCCGACGCGGGGCTGGCGGGACTGATGATCGCTGCAGGCAAGGTGGTATTGATGCAGCGTGACGAGACGATTTCCTTGGCCCGGAAGCGCGGGGTATTTCTGATATCTCAGGCATTTGAATGAAGGTCTTCATCCTCGCAGGTGAGGCATCTGGCGACCGGCTCGGCGCGGCGCTGATGGCGGGTCTCACGCAGTTGACTGATGTACAGTTCGAAGGCATCGGTGGTCCCTTGATGCAGGCCGAGGGGCTGGACAGCCTGTTCCCGATGGACGAACTCAGCGTCATGGGCATCACCGAAGTGCTGCCGAAATACCGTCATCTGAAACGCCGCATTCGCCAGACCGCCGAGGCGGTTCTGGTCAGTGGCGCGGATGTTCTGATTACCATCGACAGCCCTGATTTTTCGCTACGCGTGGCGGGATTGGTCAAGGCGCGCAGCGATATCCGGACGGTGCATTACGTCGCGCCGTCGGTCTGGGCGTGGCGCGCGGGGCGCGCGGCGAAAATGGCCAAGGTGATCAATCACGTTCTGGCCCTCCTGCCATTCGAGCCACCCTATATGCGGGCCACCGGGATGGAGTGTGATTTTGTCGGTCACCCCGTGGTGGCCGAGCCGCAGGCGAGCGCTGCCGAGATCGCCGATTTCCGGGCCCGCCATGATCTGGGCGATGCGCCGATCCTCATGGTTCTGCCCGGATCGCGCAAGGGCGAGGTCGCGAGGCTTGGCCCGATCTTTGGCAAGGCGCTGACGCCTGTGCTGGTGCGGCACCCGGATTTGAGGCTGGTCGTGCCGACGACCGCCCATGTCGCACCGGTGCTGCGCGGCGTCGTGGCGGACTGGCCCGCGCCGCCGATCATCATTGACCCAAAGAACATGAAGAGCGGCGCATATAAGCATGAAAAAATGTGTTCTTTTGGCGCGGCGTCCAGCGCGCTGGCGGCCTCGGGCACGGTCTCGTTGGAGTTGGCGGCCAGCGAAACACCCATGGTCATCGCCTATGATGTCAGTTGGATCAGCCGCCAGATTATCGCGGCCTTGCTGAAGATCGACACTCTGACGTTGGTTAACCTCGTCAGCGAAACCCGCGCCATCCCCGAGTGCAACGGCAAGCATTGCAATCCGCCCGAAATCAGCGCGGCGCTTTTGAAGATGCTGGCGGCGCCAGAGGCGCAGTTGGAGGCAATGCAGGTGACGATGCAGCGTCTGGGCAAGGGCGGCGACGCGCCGGGGCTACGTGCCGCGCGTGCTGTCTTGGCCGGGATAAACGGCTGAATCTCTCGTCAGTATCCGCGCCAGATCCAGCCGCCACCCAAGATGCGGGTGCCGTCGTTTTCGTAAAATACGCAGGCCTGACCGGGCGAAACGCCCTCCTCGGGTGTCAATAGCTCAACCTCGGCCGTGGTGGCTGACAACGGCCGGATCACCGCCTGGCGCGGCGGGCGGGTAGAGCGGACCTTGACCGAAACATGCCGCTCGGGGACGGCGTCGAAGGCGTCATCACCCAGCCAGTTGATCTCGCGTACTGGGACAATGGCGGTGCTGAGCATTTCCTTGGGCCCGACGATAACCTGCCGCGCATCGACGTCCAGTTTCACGACATATAAGGGTGTCTCAAGTCCGCCGATACCAAGGCCGCGGCGCTGGCCAACGGTGTAGTGCAGCACGCCATTGTGCTGGCCCAGAACGCGGCCCTCAGGATCGACGATCTCGCCCGGCTCGGCCGCGCCGGGGCGCAGTTTTTCGATGACGGACGCGTAATTCCCGTTGGGAACAAAGCAGATGTCCTGACTGTCGGGCTTGTCTGCCACGCTCAGCCCGTATTTCGCGGCCAGCGCGCGGGTGGCGTCCTTTGACGGCAGGTGCCCCAGGGGGAACCGCAGATAATCCAGCTGCTCGGGCGTGGTGGAAAAGAGGAAATAGGATTGGTCCCGGTTCGCATCCGCCGCTGAATGCAATTCCGGCCCGTGGTCGCCCACCTTGCGCTGGATATAGTGTCCGGTGGCCATGCAATCTGCGTCCAAATCGCGGGCGGTTTGCAGCAGGTCCTTGAATTTGACCCGCTCATTGCAGCGGATGCAGGGCACGGGCGTAGCGCCGGCCAGATAGCTGTCGGCAAATTCGTCGATCACCGCCTCCTTAAAGACGTTCTCGTAGTCCAGCACATAATGCGGGAAGCCCATCTCTTCGGCTACGCGGCGCGCGTCATGGATATCAAGCCCCGCGCAGCAGGCGCCCTTTTTCGCCAGCGCCGCGCCGTGATCATAAAGTTGCAGGGTGACGCCGACGACGTCATAGCCTTCCTCGGCCAGTTGGGCGGCCACGACCGAACTGTCGACGCCGCCCGACATGGCAACCACGACGCGCGTCTGCGCTTCCGGCTTGGCAAAGCCGAGCGAATTGATCCGGGGGGCAGTGTCAAGGGCCATGAGAGCATCCGTTTGCCAAGGTGTGATCGTGATATAGGGGCGCGACGTGGAAAACGCAAAACGGTTTAGGTAAATCCAAGGTATTTCGCCGGTGCGGTTTCAGAAGCCGTTAAGGATAACAACCGCATCCTAGCCTTCGATGTAACGAGGGTTTGGATGATGTATCTGAAAAAAATCGAGGGGGTGCGCGCTGTGACGCTGCCGGACGGGCAGGTGATGACGCAGGCCGACCTGCCGCCTGTGAACACCTCCCGATGGGTCGCGTCGCGCAAGCTGGCGGTGGTGCGCGGCGTACTCTACGGGCTGGTCACCCAGGATGAGGCCTGCGCGCGATACCAACTCAGCGAAGAGGAATTTGTCGAATGGGTGCGCGCCGTATCACTGCATGGCGAAGAGGCGCTCAAGGTGACTGCGTTGAAAAACTATAGACAACCCTGAGTTGAATTCGCTAAATGTTCGCCTACGGTAACTTGTAGTTAACCAATTTTAAGCAAGGTTGGCTCGAACAGATCTTACTTGCGGAGAAAAGCGAATGCGTATCCTTCTGGTTGAAGATGATCCGACGACATCGAAAAGCATCGAACTGATGCTGACACATGCCAATCTCAACGTCTATACGACCGCGTTTGGCGAGGAGGGTATCGATCTGGCCAAGCTGTATGATTATGATCTGATCCTGCTGGATATCGGACTGCCAGATATGACCGGGCACGATGTGCTGCGCCAACTGCGCCTTGAGCGGATCGAGACGCCCATTCTGATCCTGTCGGGGGCCGACGATACCGAAAGCAAGATCAAAGGCTTCGGGTTCGGCGCCGATGACTACCTGACCAAGCCCTTCCACCGCGAGGAATTGGTTGCGCGAATTCACGCCATCATCCGGCGGTCCAAGGGTCACTCGCAGTCGATCATTCGCACAGGGCTGATCAACGTCAACCTCGACGCCAAAACGGTCGAAGTCGGCGGCAAGACCGTGCATCTGACGGGCAAGGAATACCAGATGCTGGAATTGCTGAGCTTGCGCAAGGGCACGACCCTGACCAAGGAGATGTTCCTGAATCATCTCTATGGCGGCATGGACGAACCCGAGCTGAAGATCATCGACGTCTTTATCTGCAAGCTGCGCAAGAAGTTGAGCGTGGCGACGGGCGGCGAAAGCCATATCGAAACTGTCTGGGGCCGTGGCTATGTCTTGCGCGATCCCGAGCCGTCCGAACTGGACGAACAACGACTGGCAGTCGGCGCCTGAGACGACGCGTACCGGCCTTGCAGGGGCTGCGCCGCGTGAGCGGTGCGGTGCTTGTTCTTGCGACGGATCGATGCGCGTATCGGCGCCCTGCCTCTGGACCTCGGCGGGGACGCGCCCTATCACTTGTGCCAGATGTCAGGCTGCAGGCCTGAAGGGCAACGCCAGGGGGCATCAATGCAGGACGCGCGCAAGGTAAGCACGCTGACCGAGGACGAGGCGCAAGCCGAACTGGCCCGGCTGGCCGAAATACTGCTGCGTGCAAATGCGGACTATCACGGCGAAGACGCGCCGCAGATAAGCGATGCCGATTATGACAGGTTGAAATCGCGCAACGCCGAGATCGAGGCGCGCTTTGCTCATCTCAAACGCGCCGACAGCCCCAGCGATGTGATCGGCTCTGCCCCGTCGGAGCGTTTTGCCAAGGTAATACATGCCCAGCGGATGATGTCGTTGGGAAACGCCTTTGATGCCACCGAGATAGCGGAATTCGACGCGCGTCTACGTAAATATCTGGGCCTACCGAAGGATGCCCCCCTGCGCTACACCGCAGAGCCTAAAATTGACGGACTCAGCCTGAGCCTGCGGTATGAGGTCGGCCGTCTGGTACAGGCTGCGACACGCGGTGATGGAGCGGTAGGCGAAAACGTTACGGCCAACGCGCGGATGGTCAAGGATATCCCCCAAAGTCTGCTGGATGCCCCCGATATTCTGGAGATACGTGGCGAGGTTTACATGAGCCACGCCGATTTCGCAGCGCTCAACACGCGTCAGGCCGAGGCGGGCGCCAAGACCTTCGCCAATCCGCGAAACGCCGCCGCTGGATCGCTGCGCCAGCTCGATGCTGAGGTCACGCGCGCCCGTCCACTCAAATTCTTCGCCTATGCGTGGGGCGAGCTGAGCGCGCCGTTGGCAGATACGCAATTCGACGCCATTGCCAGGCTGGAATCCTTGGGGTTTTCGACGAATCCGCTGACCACGCTTTGCGATGGCCCGGACGACCTGATCGCCCATTACGCGCAGATCGAACAGCAGCGCGCCAGCCTTGGGTATGATATCGACGGGGTCGTCTACAAGGTTGACGATCTGGATCTGCAACGGCGCCTCGGCTATCGCAGCACCACGCCTCGCTGGGCCATCGCGCATAAATTCCCGGCCGAGCTGGCATGGACGCGGCTGGAGGCGATCGAGATCAATGTCGGCCGTACAGGCGCGCTTAGCCCCGTCGCGCGGCTGGCTCCGGTGACGGTGGGCGGCGTGGTGGTCAGCAATGCAACGCTGCATAACGAGGATTACATCGCCGGACGCGGCAGCGATGGAGATCAAATTCGCGGTGGCAAGGATATTCGCGTCGGCGATTGGGTGCAGGTCTACCGCGCCGGCGACGTGATTCCGAAAATTGCCGATCTGGACTTGGATAGGCGGCCCGAAGGCGCGGCGGCGTTCGTATTCCCGAAGACTTGCCCCGAATGCGGATCAGACGCCATCCGCGAGGACGGTGACGCAGTGCGCCGCTGCTCTGGTGGGCTGATCTGCCCGGCCCAAGCAGTTGAGAAGCTGAAGCATTTTGTCAGCCGGGCCGCGTTCGACATTGAAGGTCTGGGCGCAAAGCAGGTCGAGATGTTTCATGGCGACGATCAGCTGCCGATCCGCACCCCTGCTGATATCTTTACGCTGGAGGCCCGCGATAAGGCAAATCTGACGAAACTGGCCAACCGCGAGGGCTGGGGCGAGGTAAGTGCGCGCAATCTTTTTGACGCCATTGACAAGCGCCGGACCGTGCCTCTGGCGCGTCTGATCTTTGCCTTGGGAATCCGCCACGTGGGCGAGGTTGCGGCCCGCGATCTGGCGCGTCACTTTGGTCGTTGGCAGGCACTGGTCGATGCGGTTGATGCAGCGGCCCCTGCGGCGGGTTGCCAGTTGCTGGCCGATGCGGCAGAGGTCGCAGAGCGGCAGCTGGCCGCCGAAGAAGGCCGCCGGGCCAGAATCAAACCTGCGCGCGATGCGGTTTGGGCAGATATAGATGGCGCGGCGCAGACGGCATGGAACGACTTGATCGGGATTGACGGTATCGGGGCCACGGTCGCGGTGTCCTTGGTCACCAGCTTTCAGCAAAAGGCCGAGCGGGCCTCGATCGACCAGCTTGTCGCGGAACTGACTGTCGAGGATGTTGTTACCGACGATGTCGGAGCCAGCCCCGTTGCGGGCAAAACGGTGGTGTTTACCGGCACGCTGGAAAAAATGACCCGCGCCGAGGCCAAGGCGCGCGCCGAGGCGCTTGGCGCCAAGGTGTCGGGCAGCGTGTCGGCACGCACTGACATTCTGGTGGCGGGGCCGGGCGCCGGATCCAAGGCGACCAAGGCTGCGGATCTGGGCGTGGAAACGATGGACGAGGACGCCTGGCTGGCGCTGATCGGCGGCGCATGAGCAGTCCGCAGAAAGGCCGACCAGAGGCGCTGTTTCCGCTGTTTGCCGAGATCGAGACGCTGCCGGGGGTCGGCCCCAAAACCGCCAGGATGCTGGCGACGCTGCATATCGAAAAGCCTGCCGATTTGGTTTTTACTTTGCCGCAGTCGGGTATTGACCGGCGCAAGCGTGCCAGCATTCTGGGCGCCGATCTGCCCGGCGTGGTCACGGTCGAGGTGACGGTGGGCCAGCATCGCGCTCCGGCGGGGCGTACCGGTGCGTATCGCGTGACGGTGGAGGACGCGCAAACCACGTTTCAGATCGTGTTTTTCCGCGCGCATGACGACTATCTGCGCCGGGCGCTGCCGACGGGCGCGCGGCGTATCGTGTCAGGCAAGGTCGAGCTGTTCGACGGCGCCGCTCAAATGGTGCATCCGGACTACATGCTGCCCACCGATGAGGCGCAGGAGATTCCTGATTTTGAGCCGATCTACCCGCTGACCGCTGGCCTCACCCAGGGGGCGATGCGCAAGGCTGTGGTGGGTGCGCTGACGCGGTTGCCGGATCTGGGCGAATGGATCGATCCGGGGCAGAGGCAGCAGGAGAACTGGCCGGACTGGGCGGATGCTGTGCACGCCGCGCATACGCCCCAGCTGATGGCCGATCTGGGCGCAACCCATCCCGCACGCGCGCGTCTGGCCTACGACGAATTGATGGCGCATCAGATCACATTGGCGCTGGCACGCTCGCAGATGAAACGGTCCAAGGGGCGTGCGACGATGGGCACGGGGCGGTTGCAGGCGCGGGTCATGGCCGCCTTGGCGTATCGCGCGACCGGCGCGCAGACCCGCGCAATTACCGAAATTGCCGCAGATATGGGGCGCCAGATACGCATGAATCGTCTGCTTCAGGGCGATGTCGGGTCGGGCAAGACGCTGGTTGCGCTCAACGCTCTGTTGGTTGCCGTCGAGGCGGGCGGGCAGGGCGTGATGATGGCGCCGACTGAAATCCTTGCGCGGCAGCATCTGGAGGGGCTGCGCCCACTCGCCGAAGCTGCAGGCGTAGTGCTGGAGATCCTGACCGGACGCGACAAGGGCGCGGAGCGACGCGCCAAGCTGGCGGCGCTGGCGGCAGGCGATATCCAGATTCTCGTCGGCACGCATGCTGTGTTTCAAAAGGATGTCGAGTTTGCAGATCTGCGCCTTGCCATCGTGGATGAACAGCATCGCTTTGGCGTGCGCCAACGGCTGGAACTGGGGCGCAAGGGCGCCGCTGTCGACGTGCTGGTGATGACGGCAACGCCGATCCCGCGTAGCCTGAGTCTGGCGCAATATGGTGACATGGATATCAGCGTGCTGGACGAGAAGCCGCCGGGGCGCAAACCCATCGCTACCGCGCTGGTGAACATGGGGCGCCTTGACGAGGTGGTCGAAAAGCTGCGCCATGCCATTGGCGAGGGGCGGCAGGCCTATTGGGTCTGTCCGCTGGTGGACGAAAGCGAAGTCAGCGATCTGAGCAGCGCCGAAGAGCGGTTTCGCCGCCTGCGCGCGGCCCTTGGCGAGGGTCGGGTCGGGTTGGTCCACGGCCAGATGCCACCCGAAGACAAGGACGCGGCCATGTCCGCCTTTCAGCGGGGCGAGACATCGGTGCTGGTCGCGACGACAGTGATCGAGGTGGGTGTGGATGTGCCCAATGCCTCGATCATGGTGATCGAGCGCGCCGAGAGTTTTGGCCTTGCGCAATTGCACCAGTTGCGGGGGCGTGTCGGGCGCGGTACTGCGGCATCCACCTGTTTGCTGATGTACCAATCGCCGCTGAGTGAGGGGGGCGAGCGGCGGCTGACCACGATGCGCGATACAGAGGACGGGTTTCGCATCGCCGAGGTTGATCTGGCGATGCGCGGCGCGGGTGATGTGATCGGCACAGCGCAATCGGGCCTGCCACGGTTCCGCATTGCGGACCTTGAAGGGCAGACGGGGCTGATGGCTGTCGCGCAAAGTGATGCGCGCAAATTGCTGACGGACGACCCGGATCTGACAAGCCCGCGCGGGCAGGCGGCGCGCGTGTTGCTGTGGCTGATGGAGCGCGATCAGGCGATCCGTTTGATTTCAGTCGGTTAGTTGTTTGTTCCCACATTCAGCCCAAGTGTTCTCATAAAGTTCTTTACAAACCCTTTGTAAAATAAGAACAAAGAGGCAACAAGTAGCCCGAAGGGAGCCGAGATGATACACCAGATCAAAACCGCCGCCGCCCGCTCGCATGAAACTCTGCTTGGCGATGCGGTCGGCGCTGCAGCGCTGATGGTGATCCTGATGGGCTGCCTATACTTGCCCGGACTTGCTCAGGGTTTTTGACGAACCGTTTCTGCCTGCGATATTCCGTGCCTGTTCGCGCGTCGCATCAACCGACCCCAAACATGATGCTTGGCGAATGATATTGCCTGTCACAGTTCGCGCCCGGGTTTGATCTCAAACCTGCGGTTGGCGCACACAGGGTCCTTCACGGGAATACGCAACCTTCCGCCGCCATCCATACCGGATGTGCGGCGGTTTTTTATGGGGTTATCACTTAGCAGGCGGCGTCCATCGCCTCGACCGCAGCATCGAGCGCCAGCATGATCGACGCGTGCCGGTTCTTGTAATCCTGTGCGGGGCGTAACACTTCGAGCCCGTCAAAGGGTGCGGGCGGGGTCGGCCCGTCCTCGGTCAGCATCAACTTCAGCGCATCGCGCCCCGCGCGCACCTGATCGCCGGTGCAGCCGACGATGTGCGCGCCAACCACGCTGGCCGCCGCCTGGCCCAATGCGCAGGCCTTCACGTCTTGGCCGTAGTCGGCCACTTTGCCGCCCTCGCAGGTTAGATCCACCGTTACGGTCGACCCGCAAAGCGGCGCGCGCCGCCGGACCGTGGCGCCGGGAGATTCGAGCCGCTGGAGCCGGGGGATATCGGCGGCAAGCGCCAATATGCGCGATGAGTAAAGTTTGATCATGTCGGTATTGGCGGTCATGGCTGGTCCTTCGGTCGCTCTGCCCCTAGATAAGGCGCGAATTGCCAGATGCAAAAGGAAAAGCCCGATGCGCTTCGATCCCGCCAGTTTGACATATAATGAGGCAGGCCTCATCCCCGCGATCGCACAGGACGCCATATCGGGCGAGGTGCTGATGATGGCATGGATGAACGCCGAGGCCGTTGCGCGCACGCTGGAAACGGGACGCGTCACCTATTGGTCCCGCTCGCGCCGGGCATTCTGGATCAAGGGCGAGACATCGGGCCATGTGCAGTCTCTGGTGGAGTTCCGCGTCGATTGTGACCGCGACTGCGTGCTGCTGAGGATCGAGCAGACAGGCCCGGCCTGCCACACCAACCGGCGCAGCTGTTTTTATACCGTTGTCGAGGATGGCATGGAAAATATCGTGATGGCGCCCATGGCAGAGTAAGGGATTCCGGGTATTTTCACCAAGAAAAAACACTAGGTTAAAGCCAGCAACCGGCGAATATCCTGCGGGGTTGCGCCGTCTTCGCGGTACTTGGCGATGGCGCGGGCGTCGTCGCGTTTGGCCAGACGCTTACCTGTGTCGTCGCGGATCAGGCGGTGGTGGTGGTAGGTCGGCGTGGGCAGATTCAGCAGGTGCTGCAGGATGACATGAATCACGGTTGCATCGAACAGATCGGCGCCGCGCGGAACCAATGTGATGTGCTGATCCGCATCATCCAGGACGACAGACAGATGATAGGAGGTGCCCATCGCCGGGCGCGCAAGGACGATGTCGCCGATATTTGTCTGGACCTCGCTCCATGTCGTGCTGATCGTCCCCGTGCGGCCGTCGATTGCGGCGCCGGTTTCGAGGAATGTCAGCGGCACGTTGTCCAGAGCATGCTGCGCGGCGCGTATATCTAGGCGCAGGGCGGTCCCGACTGGCGGGCTGGGCGTAATTGGTTCTAGCGGCTTATCGGGGCGGCATGTTCCGGGGTAGATCGTGCCATCCGGGCCCGTCAGTGGGGCCCCTTCTTGCGGCGCGGCGGCGGCGGCGGCGATGTCGCGGCGGGTGCAGGTGCAGGGATAGAGCAGGCCGTGGCGCCAGAGGGCACTAAGGGCAGCTTGGTATATCGGCATCCTGTCCGACTGGCGCATTACCGGCTGAGGCCAGGAAAGGCCGAGCCACGTGAGGTCACTGAGAATCTGTGCCTCCCATTCGGGGCGGCTGCGAGATTGGTCGATATCCTCAATGCGCAGCAAGAACTGGCCGTTTTCCGCCGCGGCCATATCATGCGCCAGCATCGCTGAATAGGCATGGCCCAGATGTAGGGGGCCGGTTGGCGAGGGAGCGAAGCGTGTAGTGAAAGTCATATTTTATCAATGCGATGCGACTTGACCTTCATGCGGAAAGTCAAGTGGGGCATTGATCTAGCCAGTCCTGCCATGCCGTCTTGGCCCGATCCGTATAGGCTTTGTAGCGCTCCGTGCGGCCACGGCGCCCGCCCTTGAGGCCTTCGACCGCGCGAAAAAGGCCGAAATTGATGTTCATCGGCTGGAATGTCTTGGCCTCGGCGCCCCCGGTAATATGGTGGATCAACGCCCCCATGGCGCTGTCTTGCGGGGGGCTGGGCAGGGGGTGGCCCAGGAGGTTGGATGCGGCAAACCGGCCGGCCAGAAGGCCCATCGCGGCGGATTCAACGTAGCCCTCGACGCCGGTGATCTGACCGGCAAAGCGGATGTGGGGGTGCGCGCGCCAGCGCATCTGGTCGTCCAGCAAGGTAGGTGAATTCAGGAAGGTGTTGCGGTGAATGCCGCCCAATCTCGCGAAGCGTGCATTTTCCAGACCGGGGATCATACGCAGGACGTCGGCTTGTGCACCGTATTTCATTTTTGTCTGAAATCCGACGATGTTATAGAGTGTTCCTAATGCATTATCACGGCGCAGTTGGACGACGGCCCATGGCTTTACTTCAGGCTGGTGGGGGTTGGTCAGGCCGACCGGCTTCATCGGGCCGTGGCGCAGGGTTTCGCGGCCCCGTTCGGCCATGACTTCGATCGGTAGGCAGCCGTCGAAGTACCCGGCGGTTTCACCCTCATGAAACTCGGTCTTGTCGGCGGCGAGCAGCGCGTCAATGAAAGCGTCGTAGGTCTCGCGGTCCATCGGGCAGTTCAGATAGGCGGTGCGCTCATCCTCTGTCTCGCCCTTGTCATATCGGGACTGCATCCAGGCGCGCGACATGTCGATGCTGTCGTGGTGGATAATGGGCGCGATGGCATCGAAGAAGGCCAGCGCGTCACTGCCCGTCTCGGCCGCGATGGCCTGACCAAGCGCGGCGGAGGTCAGCGGGCCGGTGGCGATGATCCAATGGCCATCCTTGGGCAGTTCGGTGATCTCGGCGCCGGAAACCGTTATGTTGGGGTGCGCACAGAGGGCGGCTGTGACGGACGCGGCAAAGGGATCCCGGTCGACCGCCAGCGCACCGCCGGCGGGCAGGCGATGCTTGTGCGCCGTTTGCATGATCAGGCCATTCGCGGCGCGCATTTCCCAATGCAGCAGACCGACGGCGTTTTGTTCATCATCATCCGAGCGAAAGGAATTGGAGCAGACCATTTCCGCCAGATCACCCGTGCGATGCGCAAAGGTGCCGACCTGCGGGCGCATTTCGTGGATGACGACTTGGACGCCCATATGGGCGGCTTGCCATGCGGCTTCGGCCCCGGCCATGCCGCCGCCTACGATGTTGAGTACATGTGTCATTGTGCGGCAGATAGTGCATCCCCAGCGCTTTGGAAAGGGATGGGGTGATGGGGGATAGGAGCCAAGCCCTAGGCGTGGAAGTTGTGCCGCAGCACCGGCCCGCGGATATCACCATCTTGCCACTCCCGCCCTGATCGGATCATCTGTAACGGCAGCGAAGTGAGGAGCGAGTATGTCGTTGAAGATGTCGGTCGCCGATCTGGAGGCTTTCATGGCAGCCGAATTTGCACAGGTCGCGCGGGATTTCACAGTGGTTTCGGCGGCGCCGATGCAATTGACCTTGCGTTTAAACGTGACGGACCGCCACCTGCGCCCCGGCGGGACGGTGGCCGGGCCGGCGATTTTCGCGCTGGCCGATGTCGGGGTCTATCTGGCCGTGCTCAGCATGATCGGCCCGCAGGCGCTGGCGGTGACGACGAATTGCAGCCTTGATTTCATGCGCAAGCCCGCAGCGGATGCGGACCTGATCGCACAGGTGCGCCTGCTCAAGCTGGGGCGCGTTCTGGCGGTGGGCGACGTCCTGATATATTCACACGGATCGCCCGCGCCTGTGGCCCGCGCCAACATGACCTATTCGATTCCGCCTGCGCGGCAGTCCTGACACGCCTAGCGACATCTGGGCCGAACGTGCCGATTTCGGCTTGTATTTTGTGGGGTATCTATATACCTAATTTTTAACCACATGTAATTGCAGGGAAAACTTGAAAAAACGCGGATTGACGCGGCGCAACCAGCCTATATAACCCGCCCATCACCACCGGGCTGGCCATTGCGCCGTCCCAATGCGGCAAAATAGGGTTCTCCTCACATGAAGACATTCTCTGCGACACCGGCAGATATCGACAAGAAATGGATCATGATCGACGCCGAAGGCGTCGTTCTTGGCCGTCTTGCGTCGATCATCGCCATGCGCCTGCGCGGCAAGCACAAGGCCAGCTTTACCCCTCACATGGACATGGGTGACAACGTCATCGTGATCAATGCCGACAAGGTCCAGTTGACCGGCAAGAAGCGTGACAAGCCGAACTATTGGCACACCGGCCATCCGGGCGGCATCAAGTCCCGCACAACAGGCGAGATCCTCGAGGGCAAATACCCCGAGCGCGTCGTCATGCAAGCGGTCAAGCGCATGCTGCCGGGCAACCGCCTGAGCCGCACGCAGATGACCAATCTGCGCGTCTACGCCGGCACCGAGCACCCCCACGAGGCCCAGAGCCCCGAGGTGCTGGATGTCAAGAACATGAACTCCAAGAATACGCGGGTGGCTCACTGATGGCTGACGAAATCAACTCCCTCGAAGATCTCGAGGCGATCACATCGGGCACGACCAACGTCGAAGCCGCCGCCCCGCGCGAGCCGGTCCGCGATGCACTGGGCCGCTCCTACGCCACAGGCAAGCGCAAAGACGCGGTCGCCCGCGTCTGGATCAAGCCGGGTTCGGGCAAGGTCGTCGTGAATGGCAAGGAAATGAGCGTGTATTTCGCACGTCCGGTCCTACAGATGATTCTGCGCCAGCCCTTCACCATTTCGGGCACCGAAGACCAATTTGACGTGATGGCGACAGTCGTCGGCGGGGGCCTTTCGGGTCAGGCCGGCGCGGTCAAGCACGGCATCTCGAAGGCATTGCAGCTGTATGATCCCAGCCTGCGCGGTGCGCTGAAAGCGGCAGGTTTCCTGACCCGCGACAGCCGCGTCGTCGAGCGCAAGAAATACGGTCGTGCCAAGGCGCGTAAGAGCTTCCAGTTCTCCAAGCGCTAAGCCGCCTCTGGACAACCACGATACAGAAGGGCGCGGCGGCATATCCGTCGCGCCCTTTGTCCGTCCGGCAGCGGTGGCACTGTACGGGCAGGCTCTTCCCAGTAGCCGAGAAAAATGATGCACTATCGGCCTGAAATTGATGGATTGCGCGCGGTCGCGGTTGTTCCGGTCATTTTGTTTCACGCCGGATTCTCGGCGTTCGCAGGCGGGTATGTCGGCGTTGATGTCTTTTTCGTCATCAGCGGCTACCTGATCACGACCATCCTCATCGGAGAGCGCGAGGCCGGCACTTATTCATTGCTGGGCTTTTATGAACGCCGCGCGCGCCGCATCCTGCCGGCGCTGTTTCTGGTACTGCTCTGCACCATTCCTTTTGCCTGGCGGTGGCTGGCGCCCGATCCGTTTGAGGATTACGCGCGCAGTCAGGCCTTTGCCGCGCTTTTCCTGTCCAATTTCCATTTCCTCGAAAAATCGTCCTATTACGATATAGGTTCGGCGTTGCGCCCTTTGCTGCACACATGGAGCCTGGCCGTGGAGGAACAGTTCTACCTGCTGTTCCCGCTGGTCCTGCTTCCCTTGGGCCTTTTCGCGCGCCGCAAGTTTCTGGTCACGTTCCTGATCCTGTCGGCGCTATCGCTGGCGCTGGCTGAATGGGGGTGGCGCACCTATCCGGGCGAAAATTTCTATTTCACCTTCTCGCGCCTCTGGGAGCTGCTGGCAGGATCTATCTGCGCGGTCATCCTGTTCGGCCGCAAGCAGATGCGCAGCGATATCATGGGCCTGACCGGTCTCGCGCTGATCATCTACAGCATATTTTTCTACAACGAAGCGGTGCCGTTCCCGTCGGTCTACACGCTGGTGCCTGTCGTCGGTTCCATGCTGATCATCCTTTTTGCCGATCGTGGCACGTGGACAGCACGCGCCCTCAGCGCACCGCCTATAGTGTGGATCGGGCTCATCAGCTACAGCGCCTACTTGTGGCATCAACCGCTGTTCGCCTTTGCACGTATTCGCAGCATCGGGGAACCGTCGCTATGGCTGATGTCGGCGCTGTCCGTTGCAACCCTCGTGCTGGCCTATCTGACGATGCGCTATGTCGAGACGCCATTCCGGCGCCGCACCATGTTGCCAGGGCGGAACGGGCTGCTGACGGTAAGCGCGGCTGGCATAGCGGCGGTTGCGGCCTTCGGTTTTGTCGGGGATGCGACCGGCGGCTTTCCCTCGCGACTCCAGCTGCAGACTCCCGGTATGCTGACCGACCTACGCGATCAGCTATTCAAGGCCGCGCCCGTATCCGGATGCATCGATGGTGCCAAAAGCGGTGAGGAACGTCTCTGCACCGTTTACCGCGGCGATCCGCCATCGCCCAAGATCGCCGTTCTGGGGGACAGTCACGGTCAGGCGATGATGCCGGGCTTTGCCATGCTGTCCAATGTGCACGGCGTCGAGGTTCTGACGGCGGCGCGTGGGGCGTGCCCGCCGCTGTTGGGGGTTTATCTGGCCAAGGGCGGCGACTATGCGCGCGAGTGTCACGATTTCGTGCAAGGCGCGGCGCAGGATATCGTCGATCAGGGCATCGGTACGGTCTACCTCGTCGCCCGGTGGAGCCTCTATACCACTGGCGAATACGCCGACGACAAGGCGACATACGCGCTGAGCGACAGCTTTGGTGCGCGGCATGTCCGCAGCCGCGAACGGATTGCCACCTTCGAGTCGGCGCTGAGCCGAACGCTGGAGTTCTATCAAAAGGCGGGCGTGCGGGTCGTGCTGGTCGGGCAGGTGCCGCTGCAACTGGTAATGGCCCAAACCATGATCGAGCAAGCCATGTTGATGGGTTTGGATCCAGGTCAGAGCGGTGACAAGTTCACAAACAGCTATGTGCCACGATCGATGAATGACGCGCTGGTCGAAGGCGCCGATGACATCTTGCGCCGGATCGCCGCGCAGCATGGCGCCGACGTGCTGATGCTGGCCGATCACTTTGCCGAGGCGGATCGCTATGTTTGGATCCGCGATGGCAAGGTTCTATACCGTGACACCAATCACCTGTCGGTGGGCGGCGCGCTGGATCTTGCGCCGCGCTTTGCGCAGAGCTATGCGCCGCGCTGATCAGTCGTCCGGGGGGATCAGGCCGAGACCGCGCAGATAGATCCCGATCCCGCTCTCCAACAGATCCTCGGGGGCAAAGGGGCTGGCGGCGCCGGGTGCGCCGCGCGCAAACAGCTCGACCACCCCGTGGCTCATCGCCCAGATATGGGCCGAGAACATTGCGGCCGGCGGACGTTTGTCCTGCGGGATATGTTCGGAGAGTTGCGCCGCAGCCTGCTCTAGCACCCGGCGCGCGGCGAGGGCGGCGGCGGACAACTCGGGCGTGCGATTGACTGAGATGCCGCTTTCGAACATGGCGATATAATGGCCCGGATGCTTGCGCGCGAAGGCAAGATAGGCGCGCCCCGTCGCCTCGAACGCCGCCAGCGCCGAGGGCTGACCCGAGCGATATGCGAAATCCATCAGCGCGCCGAACATCTCATAGCCTTGCAGGGCGGCTTCGGCGATCAAATCCTCGCGACCGGCAAAATGGCGGTAGACAGCGGCGGGCGTGACGCCGGCCTGCTTGGCCGCCTCAGACAGCGTAAATCCTGTCGGACCTTTGGCCTCGATAAGTTCCAGCGCCGCCTCGACCAGAGCTTGTCGCAGATTGCCGTGGTGATAGCCGCGTTTAGTCATCCGTGCCCTCGGCAGGCGACCAGATTTCGAGACCGGCGCTGACCAGCGGATCGACATCGCCGATGGCGTCTACGTCCTTGTTGTCATAGGGGACGGCGCTCAGCACCCGGCGGATCGCGGCGAGGCGCGCGCGCCGCTTGTCGTCAGAGCGGATGATCGTCCAGGGCGCATGATCACTGTGCGTGCGCTCCAGCATGCGGGTGATGGCGGCGGAATATTCATCCCATTTCTTCAGGCCCTCGACGTCGATCCAGCTTAGCTTCCACTGTTTCAGCGGATCGCCCTCGCGCCCCAGCATGCGGCGCAATTGTTCCGCGCGCCCGACGTTCAACCAGATCTTGATGAGGATGATCCCGTCCTGCACCAGCATCTTTTCGAATGCAGGGGCCTGATCGAAGAACAGCGCGCGCTCGGCATCCGTGCAAAAGCCGAACACTGTTTCGACCACGCCGCGATTGTACCAGCTGCGATCATAGCAGACGATTTCGCCAGCCGCAGGCAGATGCCGAATGTAGCGCTGAAAATACCACTGGGTGCGCTCGATTTCCGAGGGCTTGGGCAGGGCGACGACATGCGCGCCGCGCGGGTTAAGGTGTTCGCGCAAGCGTTTGATAGTGCCGCCTTTTCCAGCAGCATCCCGACCTTCGAATACGACGGCGATCCGCACGCCCGACGCCTTGGCCCAGGATTGCATCTTGACCAGTTCGATCTGCATGGCGGTCAAACTGGCCTCGTACTTCTTGCGCCCCATGCGTTTGGAATAGGGGTAATCATCGCCCAGAATATTGTCCTTTCCCGCGGCGCGGATCGCCTCGCGGATCGCGTCCGGCGCGCCGTGCTGAAAGAATGCGCTGATCGCGCCATCGAAGGGGAGGTTCATTTGCCGCATTTCCTTCTGCGCCTGCTCGTCAGCACAGTATGGGGCGCTATGCCGCCGGGTGCAATCGCAGTGCTATAGCCCGGCGCGCCTCGCAGCGCGGTCAATGGCAGCGACGACCGCATCCTGCGCGGCATGGTGGGTCATGTGCCCGATTCCGGGCAGGCGGGTCAGAGTAGCGCCATCTATCTGGTCCACCAGGTTGGCGGAGTGAATCTGGAGGCCCACAGTGGTATCGGCAATGCCATGCACGATTTCGGTTGGGGCGATGATGTTTTTGTAGAGCGGTATCAATTCCCTGATTTCATTCAGGATATTTGCTCTTTGATTTGCATTGGCGCGCAATGACACGCGGCGTAGCGTCAGCGGCGCCCCGACGTGGTCTGCGTAACCCTCGGGCGCGTTCTGGGGTTCAAAGACAGCCTCGACCGCGTCCTTGACCACCGAATTCGGTACAAAGGCGGTGATGAGCGGCACGACCAATGCCTGACCCAGTCGCGATGAGGTGACGCTGTAAAAGGTGCTCAGCGGCGCATCCCATGAGTTGGATGCTGCCGCGACCGGAACAAGCGCCGCGACATCGCCGGGGTAATGCGCCGCCCATGCCAGCGCGACTGCGCCGCCATAGCTTTGGCCCATCACGATCGGTCGCTTGGCGCCCAACTGCCGCGCGGCGGCGCGCAGCAACCGGGCCTGCTGTTGCAGCGTTGCGCCAGTGCTGTTCAGCCGCTCGGTATAGCCCAGCCCGGGCCGGTCGAAAACGATCACCCGGTACCGCTCTGCCAGCCGCGGGGCCAGCGAAAAGGTCATGTCGCGCGTGTTGCCGCTGGCGCCGTGGATCAGCACCAGATCGGGGCCGGAACCCATGACCACCACGTGAACCTGCGTGCCGTCTACGTCCAGAAACTGACCCTCGGGGGGGAAGTCTCGCACTGCTTGCGCCTCGCGCATCGATGCCGCGATTTGCACAACGGCGACAAAGACGGCGATGGCGAAAGCGATGTATATCAATGCTTTGCGCACCCGATCACGTGCCGATTGCGGTGATGTCGTAAGGCGTCGTCTGGTAGATTTGCGATATCCAGTTGCCATAGAGCAGATGCGCGTGGCTGCGCCAGCGGTTGCGCGGGGCCTGCGATGGATCGTTGCCGGGATAGTAGTTGCCGGGCACGTTGATCGGCGTTCCGGCCGCGATATCGCGGTCATATTCCTGTTTCAATGTGTCACTGTCATATTCGAAGTGGTTGAAGACATAGAGCGCACGGTGCGGCGCGTCCTCGACCAGGCAGGGCCCGACGTCGGAGCTGTGCAGCAGCGTTTGCAGCCCCGGAGCGGCGTCGATTTCAGCCTTGCGCATTTCGGTCCAGCGACTGACCGGCACCACCATATCGTCGGAAAATCCGCGCAGGTAGGGTGACGCGGGGTCCATGTTGTCGTGGCGAAAACAGCCAAAAGCCTTGGCGTCCAGAATATGCTTCTGCACGCCGTGAAAATGGTTGATCATCGCCATACCGCCCCAGCAGACCCCGAACGTGGAGTGGACGTGGCTTTGCGTCCAGTCAAACACGCTGCGCATCTCGTCCCAGTAGGTGACGTCCGCAAAATCCAGGTGTTCGATAGGCGCGCCGGTAATGATGAGACCGTCGAATTTCTCATCGGTTTCATAGACTTCGGCGAAGGACCGATAAAAGCTCTCCATGTGGTCGGCCGCCGTGTTGCGCGCCTGATGTTCGGTCATGCGAATGAGGCTCAGCTCAATCTGGAGCGGGGTGGCTCCGATCAGCCGGGCAAACTGGTTTTCGGTCTGGATCTTTTTCGGCATCAGGTTCAGCAGGCCGATGCGCAGTGGGCGGATGTCCTGACGCGACGCCTGATCCTCGTCCATGACCATGACGCCCTCATGCGTTAGCACGTCATAGGCGGGTAGGTCGGAGGGGATCTTGATGGGCATGAAGATTAGGTCCGTGGATTGAGAAAACTCTTAGATAGTCGTCTGGCGGGGGCGCTCAATAGCCTCGGCGATCACGTCTTCGAAACTGATGGCGTCGGTGATACGCTCGACATCGCGCGGCGATAGGGTCACGCCCCAAGGGGCCATGGCCTCGTACCGCGGTTTGCGGTGCGCCAGCGCGCGCGCATACGTCCAGCGGATGAAGCTGTCAGGATTAACATCGGCCTCTATGTAATTGTTTTCACGCAAATACCCAAGCCATGCGGCAGTCAGGAATTCGGGCTGGTAGGCCATCGGTTTCGGCGCGCGGTCAAAGCGACGGATCAATTCGGCAGTGTGTGTCTCGCTACCCTCCAGCCGGACCAGCAGGCACTGGCGTGACAATTCGGTCAGCAGCGGATCGTTCGGGTCGGTGCCGTCCACCCATTCGCAGATCGACCCGCCAGTGTCGCAAATGAAATTGGGATAGTTATAGAGGCGCCGCGCACGGTCGATGAAATATCCGGTGTCCTCCAGCGCGGCGATCTCGGCGCGGCGAAACTGGTCCTGCCGGGTACGGTAGTCGTCGATGGGCATCCCGCCGCGGGCCACATCGCCCGGTTTTCCCAGATAGGTCGACACAGGGGCGAGGTTGTTGAAGGTGATGTTGGAGCCGATATAGATCGAATCCGACAACAGAAGATCGCGCAGGAAGGGCACCTGCATCGCATGCATCTTGGCGTTGTCGGCAATCAGCTCGCCCATATAACGCGTGCCGATACGGTAATCGATCGAGTAGTGAAACCAGCCACCGGAGGCACGCAGCATGTTCGACAGATGCGTCTTGCCCAGCCCTGACATGCCGTAAAACAGCACATGTTTTTCGGGCGCGGCGCGCCAAGTGTCAGCGTCGGAGTAAAGCATGGTAGGCCTCGAACATTGCCTCGGATGCCTGGCCGGCGGGCGGCGTCAAACGCTAACGCTCACTCCCACTCGATGGTGCCCGGCGGTTTGCTGGTGATGTCATAGGTTACGCGGTTGATGCCGCGCACCTCGTTGATGATACGCGTCGCCGTTTCGCCAAGGAAATCATGGGTGAAGGGGTAGTAATCGGCGGTCATCCCGTCGACCGACGTCACCGCGCGCAGGGCGCAGGCGAAATCATAGGTGCGGCTGTCGCCCATGACGCCAACCGTGCGGACGGGCAGAATTGCGACGAAGGCCTGCCAGATATCGTCATACAGGCCATGTTTGCGGATCTGGTCAATGTAGACGGCATCGGCCTTGCGCAGAATATCCAGTTTCTCGCGGGTGATCTCGCCGGGGCAGCGGATGGCGAGGCCGGGACCGGGGAAGGGGTGACGCCCGATGAAGCTGGCGGGCAGGCCCAGCTCTATTCCGAGAGCGCGGACCTCGTCCTTGAACAACTCGCGCAGCGGCTCGATCAGTTTGAGCCCCATTTTCTCGGGCAGGCCGCCGACATTGTGGTGCGACTTGATCGTAACGGACGGTCCGCCAGAGAAGCTGACAGATTCGATGACATCGGGGTAGAGCGTACCCTGAGCCAAAAATTCAGCGCCGTCGATTTCGTTCGCGTATTTCTGGAACACATCGATGAACAGGCGACCAATTATTTTTCTTTTGGTTTCCGGGTCACTTACGCCGTCAAGCTCACCCAGGAACAGATCCGCCTCATCCGCATGGATCAGCGGGATGTTGTAATGGTCGCGGAACATGGTGACGACCTCGTCGGCCTCGCCCTGACGCAGCAGGCCGTGGTCGACAAAGACGCATGTCAGTTGGTCGCCGATGGCCTCGTGGATGAGCACGGCGGCAACGGAACTATCGACGCCGCCTGACAGGCCGCAAATCACCTGCTTGTCGCCGACTTGGTCACGAATCTGGCGCACGGCCTCTTCGCGGTAGGCGGCCATCGTCCAGTCGCCGGTGAATCCGGCGTCCTGAATGAAATTCTGATACAATGTCTTGCCGTTCGGGGTGTGATGCACTTCGGGGTGGAACTGAACCGCGTAGAACCGACGCTCCAGATCTGCCGTCACGGCAAAGGGCGCGCCGGGGGAGGTGCCGTAGATCTCGAATCCGGGGGCGATGGCGGCGACGTGGTCGCCATGACTCATCCAGACCTGCTCGCGCTGCTCAAGGAACCAGCCGTTCAGCAGGTCTATCCGCTCTTCGGTTGGCGTCACGTAGGCACGCCCGAATTCGGCGGTGCCGTCGCCGCGCTCCACGCGACCGCCCAGCATGTGCATCATCACCTGCTGGCCGTAGCAGATGCCAAGGACGGGCACGCCCATTTCAAACACGCGTTTCGGCGGGCGGGGCGATCCGTCGTCGATAACGCTGGCCGGGCCGCCTGACAGGATGATGGCGCGCGGGCACATATCGTCCAGAAAGGCGTCTGTTACCTTTTGAAACGGGTGGATTTCGCAATAGACATCCAACTCGCGCAGGCGACGCGCAATAAGCTGCGTTACCTGACTGCCGAAGTCGATGATAAGAAGGCGTTCGTGATGTATCTCGGTCATGAACGCCTAGTAGGACGGACCGCGCATTTGCGCAAGAGGGCGCGCGCGTGTCGCTTTCCCCCCTCAAGTGGCGCAAACTGGCGCCGACACGAATAAGCGCTGCGATATGAATATTCTATCCATTGGTCCCGAAGGGACCCACAGAATTCCAAAGGGGTACATCATGGCAGAAGTTGGGGCGCCAAGGCGCGCACGGGGTGGCGGCGGCGCAGCGCGGCGGGCCGAACGCACGGCTGTGAGCATCGAAACAGCCAAGTATATTGAGCGCAATATCCCTATTTATAACATGCTGAGCGATGAGGCGCTGGAGATCATCGAGGAAAACGCCGAAACGGTGTTGGCCGAGATCGGCGTGAATGTCGTCGACAACCCCAAGGCGCTGGAGCGCTGGCGCGACGCCGGCGCCGAGATCGATGGCGAGCGTGTGCGCATCCCCCGCGGCCTTGCCCGCAAGCTTTGCGCGACCGCGCCCAGCCGCTATACTCAACACGCGCGCAACCCGGCCCGCAACGTCGAGATTGGCGGAAACACTCTGGTCACGGCACCGGTCTACGGCCCGCCCTTCGTGCGCGACATGGAGGGTGGACGGCGCTATGCAACGATGGACGATTTCCGCAAATTCGTGAAGCTGGGCTATATGTCCAAATGGCTGCACATGTCGGGCGGCACGGTTTGCGAGCCGACAGATGTTCCGGTGAACAAGCGGCATCTGGACATGCTCCACGCCCACATGACCCTGTCGGACAAGCCCTTCATGGGGTCCGTCACCGATCCCAGCCGCGCGCAGGACAGCGTGGACATGTGCGGGATTCTCTTTGGTGAGCAATTCGTGCAGGATAACACGGTGATGACCTCACTGATCAACGTCAACTCGCCGCTGACCTTCGACGATGTGATGATGGGCGCGCTGGAGGTTTACGCCACCAACAATCAGGCCTGCGTCATCTCTCCCTTCATCGTCGGCGGTGCAATGGCGCCGGTATCGGTGATCGGCACACTGACGCAAGTTCTGGCCGAGGTGCTGGCCGGCGTCGCCTATAGCCAGCTGATCCGCCCCGGCGCCCCGGTGATCTTTGGTGCGTTTGTGACGTCCATCGATATGAACTCGGGCGCTCCGACCTTCGGCACGCCCGAGGCAAGCCATATCCTGTACGGCGCGGGGCAACTGGCGCGGCGAATGAACCTGCCATTCCGCTCGGGCGGGGCGCTGTGCGGATCGAAGCTGCCCGATGCTCAGGCGGCCTACGAATCCGCGCATACGCTGAACGCGGTGCTGATGGGCGGCGTCAACTTCATGCTGCATAGCTGTGGCTGGCTGGAGGGCGGGCTTGTCGCTGGCTTCGAGAAGTTCGTGATGGATGCCGATCAGCTGGGCGTTCTGCACAACATGGCGCGCGGCGTCAGCCATGACGAGAACGGGCAGGCGATGGACGCCATCCGCGAGGTCGGTCCGGGTGGGCATTATCTGGGCTGCGCCCATACGCAGGCCAATTTCAAGGATGCGTTCTGGCGCACCGAACTGCTGGATTACAAGCCGTTCGAGACCTGGGACGAGGAGGGCGCGCGCGATACCATGACGCTGGCGAACCTGCGCATGCACCGGATGCTGGACACCTATCAGCGCCCGGCGCTGGATCAGGGTATCAGAGATGCTCTGGATGAATATATCGCAAAGAAGAAGGCGTCGATGCCCGACGCCTTCGTTTAAACTACCTGCTCACGCGGCCTGCTACCGCTGCCATCGCCACCAGAGTCATAGTTGGCTTGATGCGCGATGATATAGCGGCGTTCCGCGAAAACCTGCACCGCAGGTCTTTCGTGAAACTCTGAATTCAGGCCGCGTGGGCGCTGCGCAGGATCCGCGCCTCGCCCATCATGGCGATCAGGATTTCGACATGGCGCGTCGCGGAATACCGCGTGCGATCGCTTTGCCTTTGCTGATTCAGCTCTTCCTCCATTTCGACCAGTCGAGCCAGCGCCGCGGCGCTGCGTGGCAGCGCGCCATAGCCCAGGTGGCGGCGCAGATGCGCATCGCGCCGATATTCGGTGGCGCCGATCCGCGCGGCCCGGATCAAAAGGTGGGGTCGGCGCAGGCCGTCGAGGGCTTTCAGGATATCTTTCATTGTGGTCTCCGAACTGAATTACGGCCTTGTCATGCCACAACTATGGCGAGTGTTGCGCAATTGGCGGAGTCACCGGACGTTGGTATTTGTCTTTGTTTACAGTTTGGCAACGATTGTTGACGACACGTTGACAATTAACGAGCCGGTAACTTTTTCTCACATAGGTTGCATCTCAAAGACAGGGATAAGTCTGTGGATAACCAGCAGCGGCCAGAGGTCTTGCCTCGGATCAACCGCTGCGCTCAAGGCAAAAGAAGGGTCTATATGTTGGATCGGGGAACAGACGCCAGCGGCGCGCGCAATATGCCGTCCTGGGTGCCGCAGGGCGCGAAATTATACCTCGCCCATACCGAACAGGGCTCATCTATACGGGCGCTGGCACGGGCCAGCGGCTGTCATGCCTCAACGGTGCTGCGCCGTATCCGAGCATATGAGGCCCGACGCGACGATCCCATGGTGGACGAGGCATTGCGCCGTCTGGGATGCCGCGTTGCCCCACGAGAAAAGGCCGGTTCTCTGCATCAGGAGACTGCCATGACGTCTGAAACCTTAACGGCGAACGTTGCCGAAGTAACCGAGGCGCAACTGCGCGTCGAGGCACTGCGTATCTTGCGCCGCCTGTGCGAGGCGGGCGCTGTCCTGGCCGTCGCGGCGCAGATGGAAAAGGCCGTTGTCGTACGCGACGGCGATCAGGGCGATCCCACGCGCACCGCCGTCGTGGATAGGCCTGTCGCCGAGGCGATGGCGCTGAAGGGCTGGATCGCCTGCGACGAGCCGGGGCGCATTGCGCGCTATCACATCACCAAAGCGGGGCGCGTGATGCTGTCCACGATGCTGGCCGAGGCCGAGAATCGCGCGTCGGGCTTTGGCGATGCGCAGGCAGCTTTTTCTGCCGTCGGTGATGAGGCGGACGCGCAGGACGTGCCGCGCCGCATGCGCTACAATGTGGCCGAAAGCCCGCTGATTGCATTGGCGCGACGCAAGGGCCGCGATGGGGCGCAGTTCATCCCCAACGATCTGGTGCGCGCGGGCGAGCGTCTGCGCGAGGATTTCGAACTGTCCCAGATGGGCCCGCGCGTCACCCAGGACTGGAGCCGCTTTCTGACTGCCCCCGGTGGTGGCGGCACTGGTGGCCATGCGCGGGGTTTTGAGGCGGCCCGCCGCCGGGTCGAGGGCGCGCTGCACGATCTGGGCCCGGGTCTCGGGGACATCGCGCTGCGTTGCTGCTGTCATCTGGAAGGTCTGGAGCGTGCCGAGAAACGCATGGGCTGGTCCGCGCGCTCTGGGAAGATTGTGCTGCGCATCGCGTTGCAGCGGCTCAAGCGGCATTATGACGGCCTGGGCGAGGCCGGCGGTATGATGGGATAACACGCAACCGCGACAAACACCCGCGTCCAGCCCTGCCATGCGGGCTGGACGCAAGGCGGGTTTGCCGCATGCCAATGATTGGGATCAGGCTGGACAGCATCCCTTACGCCATTCCCGCCTATGTCAGCGTTGTCTCGCCCGACCCGCCGCCTTGGCGATTTCATGCGCTGTGCACGATGTCAGTTTCGAGATCAAAAGCAGCGAAATTTTCGGCTCTCTAAGCCCCAACGATTGCAGCAAGACGCCGGCGATGAAGATGCTGACCGGCCTTCTGGCCCCCCCAGCGAGGGCGAGGCTGTTTTGATATGGCCAGCGATGAGCTTCCGGACCGCATCGCCCAGTTGCTCGCCGATGTCGACCTTGACCGCCATGCCGATGCGGTCGCGTCCGATCTGCCGCTGGCCTGCGCGATCATCCACCGCCCCGACATGCTGATTCCGGACGCGCTGACGTCGGAAGCCGATCCAGTGGCACGCGATGAATTCCGGTAGATTCTGGCGCGCCCATCGCGGTTCCCGGCGGGTTTGCCATAGCTGTGGCTCTTCGATGCAAAGAGTGAAAGAATACAGGATCGCCGTTACTGCTCAACCTATGCGATTACGGGATCATTGTGCGACTCAGAGCGGGCCGTCGGCGGCTTTCGGCCTGCCAAGCGGCTTGAATTTGTTGCGTAAAAAGGTTTAGAGCGGCAGAGGGATCACAGGAATGTTATGATGACTGGCACTCGGAACGGCAACATGAGCGAAAGGCGGCTGCCTGCAGCGGCGGTTACGGACGGCTGCCTGATGCTGTCGGGTAGCCTTCTGATTGAAAATATCGCCGGTCTGGCACGGACATTCGACAATGCGCGCGCCATCGACATCGCGCAGGTGCGCCACATGGATACGGCGGGCGCGTGGTATATCGTCGATATCCAGACCCGTCTGGCGCATGGCGCGGACGATGTGCCGATCACCGGCGCGGATGAGGCCCAGCACCAGTTGCTGGAGACCGTGCGCCGCAACATGCCACCTCAGGACGCAGCCGCGGACAAACGCCGCACGCTGGCCGATCGGCTGGAGGGGCTGGGACGCAAGACGGCGGCGACCGGCCATACCGCGGTCGAACTGACCAGCTTTCTGGGGCAGGTGATTGCGGCGCTGGGGTACATGCTGCTGCATCCGCGGCGCTTGCGACTGACGTCGCTGGTGCATCACATGCAGGAGGTCGGCTGGAACGCGATCCCCATCGTGGCGCTGATGTCATTCCTGATTGGCGTGGTGCTGGCGTTTCAGGGCTCCGTGCAGCTGCGTCAATTCGGGGCCGAAGTGTTTGTCGTCGATCTGATCGCGATTGCCGTCCTGCGCGAATTGGGCATCCTGCTGACGTCCATCGTCGTCGCGGGGCGATCCGGGTCGGCCTATACCGCCGCCATCGGGTCAATGAAAATGCGCGAAGAAGTGGACGCGATGCGCACCCTTGGCCTTGATCCTATCGATATTCTTGTGGTGCCGCGGGTTCTGGCCCTTGTCATCATGTTGCCGGTGCTGGGATTGATCTCGGACATAGCAGGGCTGGTTGGCGGCGCTATGATGTCGTGGATTGAATTGGGCGTCTCGCCCGCCGTGTTCCAGTCGCGGCTGGTCAGCAACACGGATGTCTGGCATTTTCTGGTCGGTATGATCAAGGCGCCTTTCTTTGCGCTGATTATCGGGATCATCGGCTGCTATGAGGGGTTAAAAGTGGGCGGCAATGCGGAATCGCTGGGGCGGCTGACCTCGACCTCGGTGGTGTTGTCGATCTTCATGGTGATCGTGGCGGATGCGCTGTTTTCGGTCGTATTTGCGTTGGTGGGAATATGAGGGACGATATGGTTCAGACCGAAGAGCCGCCCATCATCCGGGTGCGCGGGCTGGTCAAATCCTTCGGCAGCCACAGCGTCCATGACGGGCTGGATCTGGATGTGCGCCGGGGCGAGATCATCGGCATCGTTGGCGGATCGGGCACCGGAAAATCGGTGCTGTTGCAACAGATCGTCGGTCTGCTGACGCCCGACGCGGGCAGTATCGAAGTGTTCGGCGAAAGCGTTCAGGGCACCGCGCCCGATGAATACCGCCAACTGCGCCGCCGCTGGGGCGTGATGTTTCAGGATGGTGCGCTGTTTTCGTCGCTGACCGTGCGCCAGAATGTCGAGGCACCCATGCGCGAGCAGCTAGACCTGCCCGACGACCTGCGCGAGACGCTGGCAGGGATCAAAGTCCGCATGGTCGGGCTGCAAGAGGTCGCGCAGACCAAATTCCCGTCCGAGCTGTCCGGCGGCATGCGCAAGCGGGCAGGGTTCGCCCGCGCTATCGCACTGGACCCGGAAATCGTGTTTCTGGACGAGCCGACAGCCGGGCTGGACCCGATCGGGGCGGCGGCGTTCGATACGTTGATCCGGCAATTGCAGGCAGCGTTGGGGCTGACGGTGTTTCTGGTCACGCATGATCTGGATTCGCTGCATGCAATCTGTGACCGTATTGCCGTGCTGGCCGAGAAAAAGGTGCTGGCCGTTGGCACCATGCAGGAAATGCTGAAGGTGGATCACCCATGGGTCCATGAATATTTTCACGGCCCGCGCGCCCGCGCGGCGCTGGATAGTGATGAAAAGGTGCAGTGATGGAAACCCGTGCAAACTTTATCCTGATCGGCGCATTTACCCTGTTGGGGATCATCGGCAGTCTTGGCTTTGCCGTGTGGTTGTCCAGCGTGCAGTTGGATCGCCAATACGCCTATTACGGCATCCTTTTCGATGATGTTTCGGGCCTCGCGTCTTCGGGCGATGTGGTGTTCAACGGCATCAACGTAGGCCGCGTGATCGAATTGCACATCTACGATCCGGACCCGTCGAAGGTCTATGTCGGCATCGAAGTGGACGCTGAAACGCCCGTGCGCGAAAATACGGTGGCGCAGCTCAGTTCGTCGGGTGTGACCGGGGTCGCCTATATCTCGCTGACCAGCAAAGGGGGCGATGCCGCGCCGCTGACATCGCCCGACGACACGCCGCCCATCATCCCCTCGCGTCGGTCGACCGTGCAGCAGCTGGTCGAGGACGCGCCGGACCTGATCGCCGAGGCGACAGATCTGCTCAAGCGCTTTCAGAAGATCGCCGGCCCGGAAAATCAGGCTTTGGTCCAGAATATCCTGACCAACCTCAGCGACGCCTCTGGCGGGCTGGAGCAGGCGCTGACGGATTTTTCCACCATTACCAATACCGTCTCTCAGGCGACGACGCAGATCTCAGGCATTGGCAAGCGGCTGGAAATGCTGGGCGCCGCCGCAGAGGTGACGCTGACCAATGCGGACCAGACGCTGACCTCCGCAACCGGCGCGTTCGGCACCGCCAAAGAGGTTATCGATAAGTCCAGCACCGCCATCGACAGCGCCGGCGCCGCCTTTGCCGAGGCCGAGACGCTGATGCGCGAACAAGTGCCCGGCATCGTGACGCAAATCTCGGATATGATCGCTGCGTTGAATACCGCCGTCGCCGATATCTCCGCCCATTCGGTCGGTACGCTCGACGGGTTTGATAAGACCGCAGCCCTGCTGAACGCTCGCCTGACTGAGTTGGAAAAGACACTGGCCGACGCAAGCACCAGCTTTGATGCGGTGACGACCGCCTCGGACAGCGTTTATACGCTGGTCGCGGGTGACGGCACTCAAATGGTGACTGATGCGCGCGGCGTGCTGGCTACAGCCAGCAGTGCCATAGCCAAAATCGAGACGGTCATCGACGACGATGTGCCGACTGTCGTTAGCGATATTCGCGGCGCCGTGACGGCTGCATCGCAGGCGGTGGACAAGGTCGCAAGCGATCTGGCCGGGTTCACCGACCGGCTGGACCCGCTGGCCAACGATACACGTACTGCCGTCAATGCGGCAACGGATCTGTTTACGCGTGCCACAGTGACGCTGGACGGTATCGACGGATCGCTTGTCGTGGCGGATCGCGCGCTTGGCTCTGCCGAACGGGCGTTCAACAGCGCGGATGACGCGCTATCGACCGATCTGGGGCCGGTCCTGGCCGATATTCGCACGGCGACCGACCGGATCGGTGGCGCGGCGCAGCAGGTATCGGACGATCTGCCGCAGATCACCACAGACCTGCGTGGCCTGATCGCCCGCGCCGACAAGGTCGTGGCCCAGGTTCAAGGCATCACAAGCGATGCCGCCCCCGGCCTGCGCAATTTCACCGGCAATGGCCTGAACGAGTTGGGCCGCCTCAGCGCCGAGGCACGGACCCTGGTGCAATCACTGGAGCGTCTGGTGCGCCGCATCGGAAAAGACCCTGCACGTTTCCTGCTGGATGACCGCGTGCCCGAATATCGGAGATGATAAAATGCAAGACCTGTACCTGACCCGTCGATTTGCAATGCTGGGCGCCGCGGCCAGCCTTGGGGGATGCAGCGCGCTGTCGTCCCTCAACGCGGCGGCGACGCCGCTGGACACCTACGATCTGACGCCGACCCCCGGATCGACCTCCGGGCGGCGATCTGGCCGCACCCTGCTGGTCGCCCGCGCCGACGCGCCAGCCGGCATAAACACCGACCGCATCATGGTCAAACCGAGCGGCGCCGCGATTGCCTATCTGCCCGACGCCCGCTGGACCGACGAGCTACCCAGCGTCGTGCAGTCGCTGCTGATACGGTCCATCGCGGGGACAGGCCGGATGGGATATGTCGGCATCAGCGAGGGCGGACCGGTGCCCGATTACGCATTGCTGACGCGTATCGATAGTTTTCAGGTCGATGTGGCGGGCACGGCGGTAACCGCAAGGGTGGATATCAGCCTGACCTTGCTGCGCGACCGCGATCAATCTGTCATCAAGACACGCGTTTTCCGCAATCAGGTGACCGCCGCCAATGACGAACCTACTGCGATCGTCGCGGCGTTTCAGGCCATCCTGGACAGGCTTTTGCCGGAAATGGCCGACTGGGTCGCCGCCTCCTGACACCACCCGCTTTTAACCGGCCAGCGTCAGCAGGCCCGGCACGTCCAGATGTGCCTCCACATGGTCGGCAAGCGCATCCAGCGTTTGTTCGACCCGCGCGCCATAGCTCAGGCGCGAGGGCGCGGCGCCCAGCCCCACCAGCCAGGCGCGGCGAAAATTGTCATCCGCGAACATGCCGTGCAGATAACTGCCGGCAACCCGCCCGTCGCCCGATACCGCGCCTTCGGCGCGCATGCCCACATGGGCAAAGGGACGGGCGCAATCGGGCCCGTCCGAGCGGCCGATATGAATCTCGTAGCCGGTGAAGGGCACGGACAGCCCGGCATGGACTGCCTGCACCTGTGTCAGGCTTTTGTCGCCACCCATGATGGTGGAGATGTCCAGCAGGCCCAAACCGGGGCTGCTGCCCGGCGGCCCCTCGATCCCTTGGGGGTCCGATATGGAGTGGCCCAGCATCTGATAGCCGCCACAAATCCCCAGAATGCGCCCACCACGCCGATGATGGGCCAGCAGGTCGATATCCCACCCCTCGGCGCGCAAAAATGCCAGATCGGCGCGCGTCGCTTTCGTGCCGGGCAGAATAACCAGCCCGGCATCCGCCGGGATGGGCTGGCCCGGTTCCAGCATGGTGACCCGCAGGCCGGACTCTTGCTTTAGCGGGTCCAGATCGTCGAAATTGGCAATGCGCGGCAGGCGCAGGCAAACGATATGCAGCCCACCATTGCCGGGCGCGTCCGCGATATCCAGTGCATCCTCTGCCGGCAGGCGCCAGGCATCCTGAAACCACGGGACGACGCCATAACCGCGCCAGCCGGTTAACTGTTCGATGGCGGCGTACCCTTCATTGAAAAGCTTGGGGTCACCGCGAAACTTATTGATGATAAATCCTTTTATAGCTTCTGCATCTTCGGCAGATATCACCGCTTGCGTGCCCTTGATCTGCGCGATCACACCGCCCCGGTCAATGTCGCCGCATAAAACCACCGGCACGCCAGCCGCCCGCGCAAAGCCCATATTCGCGATATCACGCGCGCGCAGATTAATTTCCGCCGGGCTGCCAGCGCCTTCGACGATCAACAGATCGTGCTGCGCCGACAGGCGCGCAAAACTATCCATAACCGGCGGCAGCAATGTGGCCTTCTGCGCGCCGTAATCGCGCGCGCGGGTGGTGCCGATGCGCTGGCCCTGCACGATCACCTGCGCGCCGGTCTCGCTTTCGGGTTTCAGCAGGACAGGGTTCATGTCGGTATGCGCCACCAGCCCGCAGGCCATCGCCTGCAAGGCCTGGGCGCGACCGATCTCGCCGCCATCCGCGGTGACGGCGGCGTTGTTCGACATGTTCTGCGGCTTGAACGGCGCCACTGACAGGCCGCGCCGCAGCGCCGCCCGGCACAGGCCCGCCACCAGCATCGACTTGCCCACATTCGAGCCTGTCCCCTGAATCATCAGCGCGCGCGGCATGGCGCTACATCTCGACGCCATTTTGCGCCATGATACCATCGCGGAAAGGGTGCTTGATCAGCTTCATTTCCGTCACCAGATCGGCGATTTCCAGCAATTCAGGCTTGGCGTTGCGGCCCGTCAGGCAGACATGCGTCATATGCGGCTTCTGCTCCAGCAGGAAGCGCGTGACTTCGTCGATATCAAGATAATCATAGCGCAGGGCGATGTTGATTTCGTCCAGCAGAACAAACTGGATCTCGGGGTCGAGTATCTGCTCTTGCGCGATTTTCCAGCCGTTTTCGGCGGCGGCAATATCGGCGGCGCGATCTTGCGTTTCCCACGTAAAGCCTTCACCGGATACGAAAAAACGGCATTCTTCGGCAAAATGTTCGCGCAGCAGCGTCTTTTCACCGGTCTCCCAGTTGCCCTTGATGAATTGCACGACAGCGCAGGGCATGCTGCGGCCAATGCAGCGCATTATCATGCCGAAACCCGACGAGGATTTACCCTTGCCGTCGCCGGTATGGACCATGATCAGGCCCTTTTCCTGCGTCTTGTGCGTCATCAGCACGTCGCGCTGCGCCTTGAGCCTGCGCATCTTTTCATTGTGCTGGGCGTTGATATCGTCGGTCATGGGCGGCTCCTTTGTTCGGCATCAGGCATGCCACCCCGTTCTAGACCGGGGCGGCGCCAATGTGCAGCCGCAAATGCGCGCCCTTCAGTCCAGAAACGCCTTTTCCACCACATATTCGCGCGGCGCTGAATTTGCGCCCTCGCGCAGGCCGTATTCCTCGAACAATGCCTTGAGATCGAGGTTGAACGCCAGGTTGCCGCAGATCATCGCCCGGTCATATTCCGGCGACAGCGGCGGCACGCCCAGATCCTCGAACATCTCGCCCGACCGCATGAGATCGGTGATGCGCCCCATCTTGGGGCTCTCTTCGCGGGTGGTGGTGGGGTAGTAGCGCAGCTTTTCCGCGAACCCCTCGCCGATCAACTCCTCCAGCATCTCATCCTGGCGAATGCTGTCGATCAGATCCGCGCCGTATTTCAGTTCGCCCGCCGTGCGGCAGGTATGGGTGACGATGACTTCGTTGTAGTCCTCATAGGTCTGCGGATCGCGCAGGAGCGACGCGAAGGGGGCAAAGCCGGTGCCGGTGGCGAACAGCCACAGCCGTTTGCCCGGCAAAAGCGCGTCATGCACCAGCGTACCCACGGGTTTTGGGCGCAGGATGATCTCATCCCCTGGCTGGATATGTTGCAGTTTCGACGTCAGCGGACCATCCTCGACCTTGATCGAGTAAAACTCCAGTTCGTCATCCCAGGACGGCGAGGCGATGGAATAGGCCCGCAAAAGCGGCTTTTGCTTGCCGGTTTTGGGATCGGGATCGCCCATCAGGCCGATCATCACGAACTCGCCCGAGCGAAAGCGCAACGACACGGGCCGCGTCACCCGAAAGGAAAACAGGCGGTCGGTCCAATGCGTCACCTGCGTCACTCTCTGCGCGTCGGGCAGGGTGGGTTTGGCGCGCTGGGGGGCGGCGGCGTTGGTCGAGGCGTCGGTCACTTGGGTCATCTCGTTCATATGGGGCATCCGCCGGGAGTTTACACCAGCGCCTCTGTCATAGTCTTTGCGTTAGGTCAGTTGAAGGGGACGATTAGCCGCGCAGGCGCGACTGATAGTCATGCGCCTGCCAATTGGCCCGGAACATCCACTGGTCCTGTGTCTGCCGTTCTGCCAGCTCGTGCGAGATCTCGACCTCGTCGAATCCGCAGCGCCGCGCCATCGCGTATTGATCGGCCAGCACATGACCCCGTGCGCGCAGGCGACCCTTGTACCCCATCAGCCGAAGCTGACGCGCGACGGAGAAGCCCCGCCCATCGGCTGAACTGGGAAAGTCCACGCGTATCATGGTGATATCCGGCAGTCGTCCGGCCAATTCAGCCGGATCAATGCTGGAGGGCAGGTCAATACCGACACCGCTACGCGCATCCTCCAGCGCGACGATGGGGTGTGTCCAGTCATCGGGTGCAAAGCCCGCGTCGGTCACGATAACGTTCATGCGTTCACTCCTTGTCGTACTGGTTTGCCATCCACGAAATGGATGCCACATTCTGTCTTTTCCTGGCCTTTCCAACGGCCTGCGCGCTCGTCTTCACCCGGTTTGACCGGCGAGGTGCAGGGCATGCAGCCGATGGAGGGGTAGCCCTGGGCGACTAGCGGGTGACGCGGCAGGCGGTTTTCTTCGATATAGGTGCGCGCGTCACCTTGCTGCCAATGGGCCAGCGGATTGACCTTCAGCCGGTTGGTGCCTTCCTCGACCTCGAAGAATTCCAGCGATGCGCGGGTGCCGCCCTGATAGCGCTTGCGCCCGGTGATCCATCCGTCGAACCCCGCCAGCGCGCCTTGCAGCGGAAGTGTCTTGCGCAGGGCGCAGCAGGCGTCGGGATCGGTCTGGTGCAGCATTGCCGCCGGGTCCTGCGCTCTGGCGGCCGCGCGGTCCGGGCGGATCAGGCGCATGTCGCGCAGGCCCAGCCGCTCTGCCAGTTCCTGCTGGTAGACCAGCGTTTCCGTGAACAACATGCCCGTCTCAAGGAAAATCACCGGCGTGTCACGCCGCGCGAGCGCGACCATATGCAGTAGCACGACCGACTCGGCCCCGAAACTGGAGACAAGGGCAAGCTGCCCCACATCGGGATCATGCAGCGCCCGCGCCAGCACCGCGATGGCCGAATGATGCCGGTAGGCCGCGTTCAGCGCAGCGGCCTTTTCATGCAGATCGGGCACACGCAGATCGCGGGCGTGCGGTTCAGGCAGCAACATGAGCGTCGGCTTTCCTTTTGGCGGCCTTGGCCGCTTCAGCTTCGCCGTAGAGAGCCGATTTGAAAGGGTTCATCCCGACGCGGCGATAGGCGGCCAGAAACGTCTCGGAGGGGCTGGTGCGCAGGGCCAGATAGGCCAGCATGATCGTTTCGATCGCCGACACGATATCCTCGGCAGCAAAGCCGGGCCCGGTGCGATCGCCCAGCTGCGCATCGGGGCCGCCGTCACCACCAATGGTGATCTGGTAGCTTTCCACCCCGGCCCGGTCGAGCCCGAGAATGCCGATATGGCCCACGTGGTGATGCCCGCAGGCGTTGATGCAACCCGAGATCTTGATCTTCATCTCGCCAATCTCATGCTCCAGCTTGAGCGCGTCGAAACGGGTCGCGATCTCCTGCGCGATGGGAATCGAGCGGGCAGTCGCCAGTGCGCAGTAATCCATTCCGGGGCAGGCGATGATGTCACTGATCAGCCCGATATTGGCCGTGGCCAGCCGGACCTCGCGCAGGGCCGCATGAACTGCTGGCAGATCGGATTTATGGACATGCGGCAGGATGACGTTCTGCTCGTGGCTGATGCGCAGCTCGTCATGGCCGTAGCGTTCGGCCAGATCGGCCATCACGCGCATCTGTTCTGCGGACGCGTCGCCGGGCGTTTCGCCATGCGCCTTGAGACTGATCGACACGATGGCATAGCCGGGCGCGCGATGCTCGGACAAATTGGTATCAGCCCAGGCGCGAAACACCGGATCGCCCGCGCGCGCGGCTTCATAGGCATCCCACGGCGCCGTGCGGAATTCGGGCGCGGCAAAATCGGCGCGGATAGCGCCCAGCATCTGTTGATCGACGCCGGTGAACAGCGGCCTGATCAACGCGTAGCGCGCCTCGACGCGGGCGCGAATGTCTTCGATACCATGCTCATGCACGGTGATCTTGATGCGTGACTTGAACTTGTTATCGCGCCGACCGATCGTGTTCCAAACGCTGACGACCGCCTCCAGATAGGGCAGAAGATCCTCTTCGGGCAGGAAATCATGCAGCACCTTGCCAATCATCGGGGTGCGGCCCAGACCGCCGCCGACCAGGACCTGATACCCGATCTGGTTGCCCTGCCGGACGATGCGCAGACCGATATCATGCGCCAAGGTCACGGCGCGATCCATCGGGCTGCCGGTGACGGCCACCTTGAACTTGCGCGGCAGTGCCTGAAATTCCGGGTGGTCAGTCGACCATTGGCGGATCAGCTCGGCGATCGGACGTGGATCTGCCACCTCGTCGGCGGCGGCACCGGCAAAATGGTCCGCCGTCACGTTGCGAATCGTGTTACCGCTGGTCTGGATCGCGTGCATCTGCACCTCGCCAAGCGCATCCAGAATATCCGGCACATCTGCCAGTTTCGGCCAGTTATACTGAATGTTCTGGCGCGTGGTGAAATGGCCATAGCCCTTGTCCCACCGCTGGGCGATCATCGCCAGTTGGCGCATCTGATGGCTGCCCAGCGTGCCGTAAGGGATCGCGACGCGCAGCATATAGGCGTGCAATTGAAGGTACAGCCCGTTCATCAGGCGCAGTGGCTTGAATTCGTCCTCGGTCAGGCTGCCGTCGACGCGGCGCGCAACCTGCGCGCGAAACTGGCGATTGCGCTCGGCCACAAAACCGGCGTCGAATTCGGTGTAGGTATACATCAGAGCACCTCTGCCTGCTTGCCGTGAAAATAGTTGGAGGGGCCGGTGCGGCGAAATTCCTCGCGGAAATGGGTGGGCGTGGGACTGCCATCGGCTGCCGAGACATCCGCCAGATAAGCACCGACGACCTGAGACGCACGGCTCTGCGCGACCAGCAGGCGCAGGTCGGCGTCGGCCTCATCGGTCAGGATTGCGGCCTTGGCCAGATGCCGGGTCCAACTGTCATCCTCGGCCAGATAGACTACGTCGCCCTCCAGCAGGGCGTTGGCGGTGATGACCTTGGGGGTGAATTCGCGGGGCATCAGGCAGTTTCCTTGAGCGGATAGAGATTGGGCGCGGGCGCAATACCCGGAATGATTTGCGGCGGCAGGCCGGCCTGCAGGCAGGCTGCAACCAGCCAGGACTCCGGCGGGGCCGGTGTCAGACAGATCACGTGATCGCCGCGCATGGCAGCATCGATCAGAGCCCGGGCAGTGGCGGGCAGGGCGCCGAACGCCGCCTCGCGCCGGGCCAGTTCCAGCACTTCGGGGGCAATCTGTCCACCGTGCAGAACCAGATCCGCCTCGTGCAGGACACGTCGGGTCTTTTGCGGCAAAAGCTCGGCGTCGGGGCTGGCGACGATGGCAAAGGTGATGCGGCCAGCTGTAGCGCCTGCGCCCAGATGCTGCGCCAGTTCGCCCGACAGGACGGCGTGCAAATCGGCGCGCGGATCCTGTTCCAGTGCGGCGGGACCGGCGCGAAAGAAGAAGCTGCTCCAGAATGCGCGGCGCACGCGGCCCATCGGAAGGGCATCGGCCATGCTGCGAAAGCCCCGTGCGGCGCGCGCCAAGGGCCCCAGCGCGCGGGGCAGCATCGCCTCGATATCGGCCTTGATCGCGCGGGCGAGGACGGGCGCCGCGCCTTCGGTGCCGATGGCCACGGTCACTGGATCGCGGTCGACGATGGCGGGGGTGATGAACTGGCTGTCGATCAGGTTATCAACGATATTCGTCAGCGCGCCGTCGTTACGCGCCAGCGCCGCGGTCCGCGCGTCTTCGGACGCATCCTCATCGGCGGCATAGAACAATACGGCGCCCCGCGCATCGCCCGATACCATGGGGCGGCGCACCAGCGCCAGACGTCCCTCGGCTGCCCATGCTTCAATTTCGGGCGCGGGGGCCCGTGCTAACACCGTCAAATGCGCCTCTGTCTTCATCAGCAGGCGCAGCTTGGCCAGCGCCGCATCGCCGCCGCCTGACAGCACGACGCGCCGACCCTCCAGGGCGATAAAGATGGGGAAATGTTTCAAGGCTTGTCCATTCCGTTTGACTTGCCCCCTTATAGAAAATATTCCCGTTCCTGCGCCATAGGTGCCGGGTAATAAGGAAATTCGTTCTGGATAGCCCGCCACATCACGGCATAATTCCAAGAAGTGGGGAAAACAGGAATGGCTGTTCGGCTGGACGATCTGGATCGGAAGATCCTCGGGGAATTACAGGCCGATGGTGGCCAATCTCTGGACGATATTGCCAAGTCTGTGGGCAGTTCCAAGACGCCGGTATGGAATCGAATCCGCAAGATGCGCGAGGCCGGCGTGATCCGGCATCAGACCTATCTGCTGGATGCCGAAAAGCTGGGGTTCGAGGCGTGCTTCTTTGTTCTGATCCGCACGTCCGAGCATGACGCGGCATGGCAGCAGGCCTTTTTGCGCGCCCTCCAAGGGCGCCCCGAAGTACAGGAGGCGCACCGTCTGGCTGGCGATATCGACTATATCCTGAAGGTGCGGGTGGAGAATGCGCGCGCCTATGACACGTTTTATCAGGCGCTGATTTCCGAGGTAAAGGTGCATAACGTCACGGCGCTGCTGTCGATGGAAGAGATCAAATCGACCACCATCCTGCCGCTATGACGCCTTGGCAGCTGCCTCTAACGCGCTGATAATTGGCGAGAAGTCATCACATTTCAGGCTGGCACCGCCGACCAGCGCGCCATCGACATTGGACACGGCAAATATCTCGGCGGCGTTTCCCGTCTTGACCGAGCCACCATAGAGCAGACGAACAGACCGGCCCACACCGGCGCCAAAGCGTTTCTCCAGACGGGCGCGGATGAAATCGTGTACCTCGCCGATCTGATCGGGGGTCGCGGTCAGGCCGGTGCCGATGGCCCAGCACGGCTCGTACGCGATGACAGTATTCTCGCCCGTGGCGGTGTCGGGGATGGAGGACGACAGCTGACCGCCGATGATATCCAGCGTATTCTGCGCCTCGCGTTCTGCCAGGCTTTCGCCGACGCAGATGATCGCCAGCAGACCCGCCTCATGCGCGGCGCGCGCCTTATTGCGGACGTCATCGCTGATTTCCGCGTGATCCGCGCGGCGTTCGGAATGGCCAAGGATGACGGCGTCGGCACCGGCATCTTTCAGCATGGCGGCCGAAATATCGCCGGTATGCGCGCCCGCAGCCGCAGCGTGGCAATCCTGCCCGCCGATGCGCAGCGCATGGCTTGCACAGATATCGACGGCAGCGGCGATCAGGGTGAAGGGCGGGCAGATCAGCAGATCGACGGTTGCGCCATCATGTGCCGCGCACAGCGCCTGAAGCTGCGTCAGATCGGCGCGCGCGCCGTTCATCTTCCAATTACCTGCCGCCAATTTCCGCCGCATATCGCCCCCTGAGTAAACCCGTACCATTGCCGTATAAGATAGCGCGTCTTATTCCCGACTACACTTGATAACGCAAGCACAGTAGATTTATCTTATTTAAGTGAAATCAGCCATTTGCGTGGCATAGTTTACATGCCGGCGAACTTGATCGACTCGCCGCATCCGCAGGCTTCGCTCACGTTCGGATTGTTGAAGCGGAACCCCGATTCCAGCAGGCTGACCTCATAGTCGATCTCGGTCCCGAAAAGGAACATCTGCGCCATCGGGGCGATCATCACGCGCGCGCCATCCTCCTCGACGACCTCATCGTTGGGGTCAACTTCGGTCACATAATTCATGGTGTATTCCATGCCTGCGCAACCGCCTTTCTTGACGCCGATGCGCAGGCCCTGATGACCGTCCTTGGCCATCAACCGAGAGATCTGCGCCGCCGCGCGGTCCGTTATGGTGACGGCCTGTTTGCCTGGAATGCCGAACATGGATTTGATCCTTTAACCTTTGTGGTCAATCTAGGGCGTAAGGCCCGCAATCTCAAGCGGTGGCAGGTAGACTAACAGCGCGCGAACGGCCTGTGCCGTCAGGATCGCCCACCCGAATGAGGCGAGCGTGCCGATGATAACATATTCTGCCGTGCGTTGATCACGGGTTGCGGTGCCGAAGCGCAGAATTGATTTGGATCCGATCAGAAACCCGACGCCCAGTGGCTGGTTCAGCAGGATCAGCGCAAAGATCAGCCCGCGCTCCAGCAGGCCGATCTGGCGACCGCCATCGCGCAGGCCGTTGTTGCGGATGCGTACTCCATGTGGGCGCATCAGCAGCGCAATTGCGTATTGCCCGGCGGTCAGCGAGATGACGAGGCCCGCAGCCAGCGCCATCTGTGGCAATAGCGCCGGCTGCTCCGCCCACATGCCCGCCGCCCACAGGGTAGGCGCCAGCACCGCGACAGCGGCAATCGTGACCATATGTGCTGCCTGATCGGCGATAAAGCCGCGGAAATGATGCAGACCTTTCCAGATCTTGATCGCATCGATTGTGACATGCGCTACCGCCAATGCCAGCAACCAAGGGCTGGCCCATTGGCCCATCGCCACCTGCGCGCACAGCAATACCAGCGCACCGTGCAGCAGCATGACAGGCGCGCGCCGCTTTTGCGTGTTGATCCACGCGGTTTGCAGGACAAAATCGGCCAGAACATGGGCAAAGAGAAGGACGGTGAACGTTTCGATCATGGGGCGCCCTCGATAAGATCCAGCGCGTCGGAAAGCGCGGGGAAACCAGCTGACCACAATGCCTGATCCACCGCTTGGCGCGTGATGCCCAGCGCGGCGGCAGCGTCAGCGCGGATGCGTCCCTTGGGCCATAGTATCAAGCGGACCGACCGGGCCTGCGCGGGCGTCCAGCCGGTGCTGATATGATCGGCAAGCCGCGTGGCCGCATCCAGCACACCGCCTGCCGCGTGGGCCATACCGACATGCGCAGGCAATGCGTCCAGCAGGCGGCCCGAGGCGACAAAGGCGGGCCCGTGGGCCGCGTTGACACCGCCGCTGGCGGGCAGGGTGCCTGCTCCTGCGGCAATGGCGATGCGGGTGGCATGATCCTTGCCTAAACTGCGCAGTGCGGCGCGCAGGATCAGCGCATAACGGAGGGCGTTGCCCGGCCTTGGCGCCGCACACTGCCAGCCATCGCCGCCGCGCCGGGCAAAGACGCCACCGAATTCCAAGGCAGCGTCGCCCAAACTGCCCAGCGCCGCATCCAATGCAGCGGGGGTAAGGTCGGTCGAGTTCATTAAATCGCCGGTCAGAACGGCATATGAATCTGACATGGCGTCACCTGCGCGGCAAAAGGTCGGAAGGCAAGTGTATTGGCTTTCTTTTGTACAAAGCAAGCCATTTCGCCTGCCTACATGAAGCCAAGTTCCAGCCGCGCCTCGTCCGACATCATATCCATGCCCCAAGGCGGCTCCCACACGAGGGTGACGTCGACCTGCTTGATCCCGTCGAGCGGCTCGATCGCGTCGGCGACCCAGCCGGGCATCTCGCCTGCGACGGGACAGCCCGGCGCGGTGAGGGTCATGGTGACCTTGACCGCGTTCTCATCATCAATATCAATGGTGTAGATAAGCCCCAGATCATAGATGTTGACCGGAATTTCCGGATCGAACACGCTGCGGCATGCCTCGACGATCTCAGTGTATCTGGGGTGATCCGTCGATGATGGCGCGATGAGCGGGATGCCCTCGAAAGGCTGGGGATTTTGGGTCATATGCTATCCTGCAACTTTGCCTGAGTGATTATATAGGGAATAACTGGCGCAGCGTCCAGTGCGGGCGACCATGTATGCGCGTGGCGCCCGCACCAAAACCGGATCACAGGGCCCGCGCCTCTCAGTCGCCCTTGCGCTTGCGGATCGGGGCCGGGCGTACGCGGGCCTCGATCGTGTCATATAGCTTGCCGACAATATTCTTGCCGGTGGAACCTTCGATACCCTCGAAGCCGGGGCTGGAATTGACCTCCAGCACTTTCGGCCCCTTTTCAGCGCGCAAAAGATCGACCCCGGCCATGTTCAGATCGAACGCACGCGCCGCGCGCAGGGCTGTGTCGCGCTCTTCCTTGGTGATGCGCACGGATTCGGCGCTGCCGCCCCGATGCAGGTTCGAGCGGAAATCGCCATCGGCCCCGGTACGTTTCATCGATGCGACAACCTTGCCGCCGATGACGAGACAGCGAATATCCTCTCCTGCGGCCTCTTTGACGAAATCCTGCACAAGAAAGTTCGCCTTGAGGCCACGAAAGGCGTCGATGACACTCTCGGCGGCCTTTCTGGTTTCAGCCAGGACCACGCCCTTGCCCTGGGTCGATTCCAGCAGTTTGACAATCAGCGGCGCAGTGCCGACCAGTCCGATTATGTTGCCGGTATCACGCGGGCTGGCGGCAAAGGCGGTGTTGGGCATACCGATCTTGGCGCGCGCCATGATCTGGTGCGCGTGCAGCTTGTCCCGGCTGGCGACAATACCGGCACTGCCGTTGACGCAATAGGTGCCGATCGTCTCAAACTGGCGCAGGACTGCGGCGCCGTAGGGGGTGATTGACGCGCCAATGCGCGGGATGACAGCATCAAAGCGGGGCAGGCGCTTGCCATCGTAATGCACTTCGGGCGCCATCGCATTGATTGCCATGTAGCATCGGGTCGTATTGACGACCTCGACGGTATGACCGCGCTTTTCGCCCTCTTCCACCAGGCGGCGGGTGCTGTAATTGTCCTCGCGGCTGAGCACGGCAATACGCAGGGACCGGTCGGGGGCGTCGCTGCGCATCCGCGACGTCGAATAAACGTCATAGCTGAGTTCGGGCTGAAGGAAGCGGTCCGTCGCGACGATCGAAATGTGATCTTTCAGCGCCTGCCGACCCAGCAGCATCCGGCTCGCCATGCTGACGCGATTGGTCAGCGTGATCTCGATGGGCCAGCTGTCGCCATTCACCGCCAACTGCGTTTCGATAACAAAACGCGACTCGCTTTCGCCATTGGACGATGTCACTTCGCGCCGGTCCAGGATCAGGGCAGAGCAGGGGATGACCAGATCGTCACGCCCGGGAATCGGATGCACGGTAAACCGCACCTTGGGGGCCTTTGCCGGGCCGAATGTTTCGATGTCGAAGGCGTGCAGCGCCGAGGTGCGCGCGCCGGTGTCGACCTTGGCCTTGATTGCCGGAACGCCCAGCTTTGGCAGACCGATCCATTCCTCCCACCCGAATTGCAGGGACTCGAGCGGCTCGGACGGGGACATGGGCAGGATCCTTTCGTGCGGGTAAAGATGGCGGAACTGGGAGTTGTACCCTGTTTCGCGTCCAGATCAAAGAGATTGCTGACACCGCGCCCCGACCTAGCGCAAGCGGATCAAAACCTGCGGGCCGGACTGCGTTAGCCGTCGTTCACGTCGTCATGCACCCGGCGGACCTGACCGTGTCTGAAGCTGAACAGGCGCCGCAGCACCGCCCAGGCGATCAGCGACAGCGCCGCAAACAGCGCCAGCAGCACCGGCAAGCCGAACGGGAGCGGCGCCGCAATCAGAATGAGGCCGACCAGCGCCGCGCCGATGGCAAAGCCGAGGAACAGAAAACCGGGCAGCACGATTTCCACCATGGCCAGCAGCAGCGCGGCGGCCATCCAAACCCACCACAGCGCCCAAAGCGGAATGATTTCGGCCATGTCGATCATGTCCTGCCCTTGAGCATCGAAAAGGCGTTGCCGAAGGCCTCCAGCGCGTTGGCAGGCACGAGAATCGTTGACGAGGACGGGCTGGCGCCCAGCGCATTCAGCGCCTCGACCTGTTTCAGGGCCACCTGATACTGCGCCGCCTCCAGCCCGTTATCGGCGATGGCCTGCGCAACCACGGAGGTGGCATAGGCTTCGGCATCGGCGGAGATGCGGCGTGCCTTGGCGGTCTGTTCAGCCGCGTACAGCTCGGCGTCGGCGTTCAGTTCGACGGCGCGCTTGCGGCCCTCGGCCTCGGTCACATGGGCGCGGCGGGCACGCTCGGCGTTCAGTTGTTGCAGCATCGCATCGCGCGTCGCCTGATCCAGATTGACGTCCAGAATCTCGGCGCGGGTCACTTCGATCCCCCAGTTATCGACGGCATCCTCGACCGTTTCCTTGATCGTGCCGATCAGTTGCGAGCGATTCGACTGTACCTCGTCCAGATCCATCTTGCCCATTTCGGCGCGCACGATGCCGGCGACGGTGGTGGCGATGGCGCCGTCAATGTCGCGGATGCGGTAGACCGTCTTTTCCGGCTGCACGATGCGGTAGAAAACCGAGCTGTCGACCTGCACCAGCACGTTATCCTTGGTGATCGCGTCCTGACTGGCGGTGGGCAGCTGACGCTCCAGAATCGAAATGCGATGCGCGATCTTGTCCAGAAATGGCACGATCATGTTGATCCCCGGCGCCAGCACCGAATGCAGCTTGCCAAAGCGTTCAACGACGTGCTGTTCGGATTGCGGCACGATCTTGACCGCCTTGAAAACGACCAGCACCAGCAACAGCGCCAGCAGGACATACAGCAGGTTGGACGACAAAAAATCCATGAGGGCGTCTTCGGTCATGTGTAGGGTCCTGAAAATGGCAAGGTCTGGCGGCGCGGTCGGTTTTGCAACTTACTCTACTAGGGTTTAAGGCAACGCTAAAGCGATTAAAGGCAGGTGGCGATGACGGTGAATTTCAGCTTTGAGGTGGCGGCGACGGACGGGCGCGCCCGCACGGGACATATCACGACGCCGCGGGGCGAGATCCGCACACCGGCCTTCATGCCGGTCGGGACAGCCGCAACGGTCAAGGCGATGATGCCCGAAAGCGTCGCCGCCACGGGCGCCGACATCCTGCTGGGCAACACCTATCATCTGATGCTGCGCCCCACGGCGGAACGGATCGCGGCGCTCGGTGGGTTACACAAGTTCATGAATTGGCAGGGGCCGATCCTGACCGATAGCGGCGGATTTCAGGTCATGAGCCTTGCCGATCTGCGCAAACTGACCGAGGAGGGGGTGGCCTTTCGCAGCCATATCGACGGGTCGAAACACATGCTGACGCCCGAGCGATCCATGGAGATCCAGGCGCTGCTGGGTAGCGATATCGTGATGTGTTTCGATGAATGTCCGGCGCTGCCTGCAACCGACAAGGCCGTGGCGGACAGCATGGAGTTGTCGATGCGATGGGCGCGCCGCTCCAAGGAGGCGTTCGGCGACCGCCCCGGCCACGCGCTGTTCGGGATCCAGCAGGGCGGCGTGACGCCTGAGCTTCGCGGTGCAAGCGCAGAAAAACTCAAGGAAATCGGATTTGACGGATATGCTATCGGTGGCCTCGCCGTGGGCGAGGGACAGGACGCGATGTTTGGCGTGCTGGACTATGCACCCGATATGCTGCCCGAGGACAAGCCGCGCTATCTGATGGGCGTGGGAAAGCCCGACGATATCGTCGGCGCCGTCGCGCGCGGGGTCGATATGATGGATTGCGTACTGCCCAGCCGGTCAGGCCGCACCGGGCAGGCGTGGACGCGGCGCGGGCAGGTCAACATCAAGAATGCACGCCATGCGGACGATTCTCGCCCCTTGGACGAAGAGTGCACTTGCCCCGCATGCCGCAACTATTCGCGCGCCTATCTGCACCATGTATTCCGCGCGCGGGAAATGATCAGCGGCATGTTGCTGACCTGGCATAATCTGCATTACTATCAGCAGCTTATGTCTGGTATGCGCCGGGCGATCGCGGACCGGACGTTCGACGTGTGGCAGGTCCGGTTTCACGCAGAGCGCCTTGATGGGGATATCGAGGCGCTATGAGGCAGGCGGCGGATTTCGGTATTTTCGCCAAGAAAAGCCGTGTGGGAAATGGCCACCGGCCCGCTGAGTGCATTTTTAGATGAATATTGCGGGTAACCTACTTGCCCACGTGGCGGCGGCGCGTCATTCTGCACGCCGCGAGGTTGAAAGCGGTGCATGCTTGCCCCAAATTAACCTGAGATAACGGAGAGGGCATGGCCGCCGCCGGGCGGGGCCGGGCCCTCTTGCCAATAAAGGGCCGGGAAGAATCCCGGACCGATGTATAAGGAAAGAGCATGCAAGAGCCTCTTAACTCCTCCTATCCGGTGCTGCCACTGCGCGACATCGTCGTATTTCCGCATATGATCGTGCCGCTTTTCGTGGGCCGCGAGAAATCGGTGCGCGCGCTGGAAGAGGTCATGGCCGACGACAAGCAAATCCTGCTGTCCAGCCAGATCGACCCCAGCGTCGACGATCCGGACGCCAAGGGCATCTATCAGGCGGGTGTTCTGGCCAATGTCCTGCAACTGCTGAAGCTGCCCGATGGCACCGTCAAGGTGCTGGTCGAGGGCGTGGCGAGGGTGCGGATTACCGAATATCTGGATAACGAAGATTTCTTTGAAGCCCGCGCCGAGTATCTGACCGAGATGCCGGGCGACGCAACGACGATCGAGGCGCTGCTGCGCAGTGTTTCGACCGAGTTCGAGCGCTATGCAAAGGTCAAGAAAAACATCCCCGAGGAGGCCCTGGCCGCTGTGTCTGATTCCGAGGAGCCAGCGCGCCTTGCCGATCTGGTCGCCGGGCATCTGGGGATCGAGGTCGAGCAAAAGCAGGAACTGCTGGAAACGCTGTCTATCAGCGAGCGTCTGGAGAAGGTTTACGGCCTGATGCAAGGCGAAATGAGCGTTCTGCAGGTCGAGAAAAAGATCAAGACGCGCGTCAAATCGCAGATGGAACGCACTCAGCGCGAATATTACCTGAATGAGCAGATGAAAGCCATTCAGAAGGAACTGGGTGATGGCGAAGAGGGCGAGGGCGAAGTCGCCGAGTTGGAGGCGCGCATAGCCGCCACCAAGCTGAGCGGCGAGGCCAGGGAAAAGGCCGAGGCCGAGCTGAAAAAGCTGAAAAACATGAGCCCGATGAGCGCCGAGGCGACTGTCGTGCGCAACTATCTGGACTGGATGCTTTCGATCCCATGGGGTGTGAAAAGCCGCGTGAAGAAGGATCTGGCGCGGGCCGAGAAAGTATTGGACGACGATCACTACGGGCTTGAGAAGGTCAAGGAGCGGATCGTCGAGTATCTAGCGGTTCAGCAACGCTCGAAAAAGCTGAAGGGACCCATCATGTGCCTCGTCGGCCCTCCGGGCGTGGGCAAGACGTCTTTGGGCAAATCCGTGGCACGGGCCACGGGCCGCGAATTCATCCGTATCAGCCTCGGCGGTGTGCGTGACGAATCCGAGATCCGCGGTCACCGGCGGACCTATATCGGCTCGATGCCCGGCAAGATCGTTCAGGCCTTGAAAAAGGCCAAAACGACCAACCCTCTGATCCTGCTGGATGAAATCGACAAGATGGGTCAGGATTTCCGGGGCGATCCCGCTTCGGCCATGCTGGAGGTTCTGGACCCTGAACAGAATTCGACCTTCGTCGATCACTATCTGGAGGTCGAATATGACCTGTCGAACGTGATGTTCCTGACCACGTCGAACAGCTACAATATGCCCGGACCGCTGCTGGACCGGATGGAGATCATCCCGCTGGCCGGCTATACCGAGGACGAAAAGAGCGAGATCGCCAAGCAGCATCTGCTGGAAAAGCAAGTCAAAAACCACGGTCTGAAAAAAGACGAGTTCGAACTGACGGACGCGGCGCTGACCGACATCATCCGCTACTACACCCGCGAGGCGGGCGTGCGGAACCTTGAGCGTGAGATCGCCAAGGTTGCGCGCAAGGCGGTGACCCAGATCATCAAGAAACAGGCGACATCTATTACCGTGACGCCGGACAACCTGAGCGATTTTCTGGGCGTGCGGAAGCACAAATTCGGCTTGGCCGAGGATGCCGATCAGGTCGGTGTCGTGACCGGGTTGGCGTATACGTCTGTCGGCGGCGAGCTGCTGAATATCGAGGCGCTGCGCCTGCCGGGCAAGGGGCGGATGAAGACCACGGGCAAGCTGGGCGACGTGATGAAGGAATCCATCGACGCGGCCAACAGCTATGTTCGCTCGGTCGCGCCTGCCATCGGGATCAAGCCACCGCGGCTGGAGAAATGGGATATCCACGTCCACGTCCCCGAGGGCGCGACGCCCAAGGACGGGCCAAGTGCCGGCCTTGCTATGGTGACGTCCATCGTGTCGGTGCTGACCGGAATTCCGGTGCGCAAGGACATCGCCATGACCGGTGAGGTGACGTTGCGCGGTAACGCGCTACCGATCGGGGGCCTGAAGGAGAAGTTACTGGCAGCACTGCGCGGCGGGATCAAGACGGTTATCATCCCGCAGGAAAACGAAAAAGATCTGGTGGAAATCCCTGACAACGTGAAGCAGGGGCTTGAGATCATTCCCGTGACCCACGTCCGCGATGTCCTGCGTCTGGCACTGACGCGCGCACCCGAGCCCATCGAATGGGACGAAGCTGCCGAGGAGGCCGCCGCCGCCGAGGCTGCGCTCAAGACCGGGCGTGATGGATCGGGCGCGACCGCACATTGAGCGGAGTGCGGCGATAGAGTTCAACCCTTGAACGCTAAGCATGGCGACAAGGAGGCCGGCCCAGAGGGTCGGCCTCTTGCGTAGACACGTAAAAGACGTCTTCGGGTGGGCACCAGCGATGCGCCAAGATATTTAACAATAAGCGCCAGCGTTGCGGCGAGGTTCTGTGGCGGCGGCGCTCTCATACTTTCAGTCGAATTCCTGATCGCGCTGGCGTCGGCGGCGCACATCAAGGCCCGCAGTCATAACAGTGGCGCGGCCGACCCGGTGCGCTCCAGATCCTGCAGCAGGGCGCGATACATTTTTTCCGCGCGTCTGATCCGCCCGGCAGGCAGCCCGGTGTTTTCCACCCGGATCAGGGCCTCGAACGCGAGGAAGAAGGGCAGGACCGCGCCGCGTTCTTGTGCGGACATGTCCAGCGTATCGGCAAAGGTCGTCAGGCAGGTGCGGTCGACGCCAAGGCAGGTGATGCCCGACAGGCGCAGGCGGCGGCGGCCCATATGCATGGCAAATCGCGCGGCGTCCTTGAGCAATGGCAGCCGCTGCGACCCCCCGAGGTCGATGCCGGTCAGGCGCATGCCCTGCGCGATCAGATTGTTAGGGTGGTAATCGCCGTGGCAAATCGCCGTGCGCCACGGCACAGCAGCTACATCGGGTGCAAGGCGGCGCATCTGGGACAGGATCGCCACCTCCAGCGCGCGCAGCTGTGCGAAGGGCTGTTGGGCCGATGCCGCCTCGGCGCGGGCGATCCAGCGATCCGGCGCCGCCGCGCGCCAACCTTGGGACATGGCTGTGCTTTGGCGTAGCCATGCGGCGGCAGGGGCGAGCCATTTGGCGCGGGCCTGCGGTTCCAGCGCGTAAAGCAGTTCCAGAAGGGGCGTGCCGGTGATGCGCTCCTGCACGATGATACCGGCATCAAGGCTGGCGCAGATCGGCTCGGGGGTGCGCAAATCGCCGGTCGCCATATAGGGCCAGATGCGCTGCAATTCGTCCCATTCGCGCTGGGTCGCACCATTTTCAGACGTCAGGTTCAGCCGGAATATCACGTCCCGCCCGTCCAGCGTGCCGCGAAAGACCGCCCTCTTGCCCGGCACGTGGCGGATCAGATCGCCGGCCTCGGCCCCTTTTAGGCAGGGCGTATGCGTGCGCGCATACTCCAGCCGCGCGGTGATCTGCATCATGGCGTCAAGATCGGGAAGGGGCGGCAGTTTGGCGATCATCCGCGCAGTCAATCGCAGGCACGCGAGCTGGTCAACCTAAATGCCCGCCTGCCGATTGAACCCCGCAGACCGCACGTCTATGTTAGCCGCCAAAGCAAGCCGCCGGCCCCTGCAAATCCAGACAAAGGACACGCCCCAGATGAGCGATACCCCCGTAGCCGATATGACGTTCGAACAGGCCATGGCCGAGCTGGAGCAGGTGGTCGGGCGGCTGGAGCGCGGCGATGTTGCGCTGGACGAGTCCATTACATTGTACGAACGCGGCGCGGCGCTGAAGAAGCGCTGCGAGGCCAAGCTGAAAGAGGCCGAGGAAAAGGTCGCTGCCATAACTCTGGACGGCGATGGGCAGCCCAGCGGGACCAAGCCCGTCGAAGGCTTGTAACCCCCCGTGCAGACGCAACTGGACGCCGCCGCACGCGACATCGCCGCGCATCTGGCGCAGGTATTGCGCCCCTATTCGGGGCATGTCGGCGATGCCATGCGTCATGCCACGCAGGGCGGCAAGCGGCTGCGCGCATTTTTGGTGCTGGAGGGTGCGCGGCTGCATGGGGTCGGTGCTGCGAGGGCGATCTGGCCCGCCACGGCGATCGAGGCGATGCATGCCTACAGCCTTGTACATGATGATCTGCCCTGCATGGATGACGATGCGGAGCGGCGCGGACAGCCCACCGTGCATGTCAAATGGGATGAAATGACCGCTGTGTTGACGGGCGACGCCCTTCAGGCGCTGGCGTTTCAGCTGGTCGTGCATCCCGAGGTGGGCAGCGGCGATGTACGCGCCGAGCTGGCGCAGACTCTTGCGCGCGCCGCCGGCGGGCAGGGCATGGTATTAGGGCAGGCGCTGGACATGGCGGCCGAGCGCGCGCAGACGCCGCTGTCGCTGGACCGGATCACCGCGCTTCAGGCCGGTAAAACCGGCGCCCTGTTCGAGTGGAGCGCGGCCGTCGGCGCGCGCATGGCCGACGCTGACCCCGCACCGCTGATCCGCTATGCCGCCGCGATGGGGCAGGCGTTTCAGATCCATGACGATGTAATCGACGTCACCGGTGACGCCGCCGCAGCAGGCAAGGCAGTGGGCAAGGATGCAGAGGCCGGCAAGGCGACATTCGTGTCGCTGCTGGGGCTGGACGGCGCACGGACGCGCGCCGCCACGCTGGTTGACGATGCCTGCGATGCGCTATCTGACTATGGCGCGGATGCGACGACCTTGCAGCAGACCGCGCGCTTCGCTATCTCGCGTCACAGCTGACCTGACGCCCCGGGGAGGGGCAGTGCCATGACCACCGAGCCGAAGACAGAGCCAAAGACACCGCTGCTGGACCAAATTGCCAGCCCCGCCGATATGAAGCGGCTGGGTGACCGTGACCTTTGCAGACTGGCGGACGAGCTGCGCGGCGAGACCATCCGCACGGTATCGCAAACCGGCGGGCATCTGGGCGCGGGCCTTGGCGTGGTCGAACTGACGGTTGCGCTGCACGCGGTGTTCGACGCGCCCCGGGACAAGATCATCTGGGACGTCAGTCATCAAAGCTATCCGCACAAGATCCTGACAGGGCGCCGGGACCGGATGAAGACGCTGCGCCAGAAGGACGGTATCAGCGGCTTTACCAAGCGGTCGGAATCGCCCTACGACCCGTTCGGCGCGGCCCATTCCAGCACCTCGATCAGCGCGGCGCTCGGCTTTGCCGTGGCGCGCGATCTGGGCGGGGCCTGCGACACCGGGCATGGGGACGCGGTGGCCGTGATCGGCGACGGCGCGATGAGCGCGGGCATGGCGTTCGAGGCGATGAACAACGCCGGGGCGCTGGGTAAGCGGCTGTTCGTCATCCTCAATGACAATGAAATGTCCATCGCCCCCCCGGTCGGCGCGCTGTCTTCCTATCTGTCACGCCTTTACGCCGAGCAGCCGTTTCAGGAGTTGAAGGCCGCGGCCAAAGGCGCCGTTTCCCTTTTGCCGACCCCCTTTCAGGAGGGTGCGCGCCGGGCGCGCGACATGCTCAAGGGGTTGGCCGTGGGCGGCACCCTGTTCGAAGAGCTTGGATTTTCCTATATCGGCCCCATCGACGGGCACGACATGGAGCAGCTCTTGCCGATCCTGCGCATGGTGCATCAGCGCGCCACGGGGCCGATGCTGATCCATGTGCTGACCAAAAAGGGCAAGGGATACGCCCCCGCAGAAGGCGCCGACGATGGTGGCCACGCAACGGCGAAATTCGACATCACCACCGGCAAGCAGAGCAAACCACCCAGCAATGCGCCCAGTTATACGTCGGTCTTTGGTCGGGCGCTGGTGGATCATGCGGCCAAGGATGAGCGCATCGTCGCAGTTACGGCGGCAATGCCGGACGGTACCGGTCTTGGCCTGATGGCAGAGCGGTATCCTTCGCGCTGCTTCGATGTGGGCATTGCCGAGCAGCATGCTGTCACCTTTGCCGCCGGCATGGCTGCAGGGGGCCTGCGCCCGTTCTGCGCGCTCTATTCAACCTTCCTGCAACGCGGCTACGATCAAGTCGTGCATGACGTCGCGATTCAGCGCCTGCCGGTGCGCTTTGCCATTGACCGCGCGGGGCTGGTGGGCGCCGACGGCGCGACCCATGCGGGCAGCTACGACATCGCGTTTCTGGCCAACCTGCCGGGATTCGTCGTCATGGCCGCAGCGGATGAGGCCGAACTGGTGCATATGGTCGCGACCGCCGCCGCGCATGACGACGGCCCGATTGCATTCCGTTATCCGCGCGGCGAAGGCGAGGGCGTCACCATGCCCGACCGCGGCGTTCCGCTGGAAATCGGCAAGGGCCGTATGATCGCCGAGGGCAGCCGCGTGGCGATCCTCAGCTTTGGCACCCGTCTGGGCGAGGTGCGCCGCGCCGCCGAGGCATTATCGGCCAAGGGCATCACGCCGACCATCGCCGACGCCCGCTTTGCCAAGCCGCTGGACCGTGACATAATCCTGAAACTGGCGGGCGATCACGAGGCGCTGATCACGGTCGAGGAGGGCGCCGTTGGCGGCTTTGGCAGTCATGTCGCGCAGCTATTGGCTGATGAGGGCGTCTTCGATCACGGGCTGAAATTCCGCTCGATGGTGCTGCCGGATATCTTTATCGATCAGGCCAGTCCAGCGGACATGTACGCGGTCGCGGGCATGGGTGCGCAAGAGATCGAGGCAAAGGTGCTGGAGGTTCTGGGCGTGGCCCAGATGGCAGGAAAACGGGCCTGATCGTTTGGCCTGCGGGTAGATATCCACAGGTCGTACGACAAACATCAGAAGCTCTGACAACCTTTTCTTAGGAAATTTACGTCTTATCTAAGGGCGATGAGATATTTTCGCCTTCTCCTTGCCGTTCTCTGGTTGGCTGCACCACTTGGCGCGCAAACGCTTGACGGGCCGTCCGGCCCCTTGCGCGTGACGCAGATGGCGGACGCGCTGAATGGCCCGTGGGCCTTTGGATTTCTGCCCGATGGCAGTGTCCTGATTACCGAAAAACGCGGGCATCTCTGGCGGCTGAGCGAGGGGCGCAAAAGCGCTGTCGGCGGCGTTGGTCCGGTTGCGGATATCGGGCAGGGTGGTCTGCTGGATATTCTGGTGCCGCGCGATTTCGCTCAGACTCGGCAACTCTATTTTACCCAGGCCATAAGGCAGGGGCGCGGCACTGGCACCGCGCTGGCCACGGCACGGCTGGAACGCGGGGCAAACACGCTGACCGATTGGCGCGTCCTCTATCAGATCGCCGCAGGCAGCAGGGGTGGCCGACATTTCGGGTCACGTCTGGTCGAGGCGCCGGATGGCACGCTATTCATGACCGTGGGGGAGCGGGGCGATCGCCCGTCTGCGCAGGATCTGGGACGCGAAAACGGCAGTGTTCTGCGTCTGACGCGCAGCGGTGATCCGGCACCTGAGAACCCATTTACAAGCCGCGAGGGCGCCAGCCCGGCAATCTGGTCCTACGGACACCGTAATCCGCAGGGGGCAAGCCTGGACACGGACGGAAATCTCTGGATCACCGAGCATGGCGCCAAGGGTGGCGACGAGGTGAACCTAATCGCCAAAGGTGCCAATTATGGCTGGCCCGTCATCTCTTATGGCAGGCATTACTCGGGCGGGAAAATAGGCGAGGGCACGGCAAAGCCGGGGATGGAGCAACCCGCATTCTACTGGGATCCCAGCATCGCGCCCTCCGGGCTGATGGTCTATTCCGGGCAGATCTGGCCGGAATGGCAGGGTGATTTCTTTGCCGGATCGCTAAAATTTGGCTTTATCTCCCGCCTCTCGGGCGATCCGCTGCGCGAGGCTCAACGCTTGCAAGGCCCCGAAACGGCCCGCGTACGCGACATTCGCGAGGCGCCAGATGGCACGATCTGGTTTCTCAGCGAAGGGAACGGGGCGCTGTATCGCCTTTCACCGTGAACGTCAGACCGACAACCGCGATGATTGCGTGCCGCGTTCGCGGTAGGGCGTGGTGTTGTAATGCGCGCGATAGCATTTCGAGAAATGCGACGGCGACGAAAATCCGCAGGCCAGCGCCACGTTGATCACCGTCATATCGGTCTGCATCAGCAGGTTGCGCGCCTTTTGCAGCCGCAACTCCATATAGTAGCGCTTGGGCGAGCGGCTGAGATAGCGGCGGAACAGACGCTCCAATTGCCGGGTCGACATGCCGGCATCGCGCGCCAGTATTGCCGGGCTGATCGGCTCTTCTATATTGGCCTCCATCATCTGGATGACCTGGCTCAGCTTGGGGTGTCGCACGCCGATACGGGTGGGCACTGACAGGCGCTGAGTGTCCTGATCGGTGCGGATAGAGGAGTAGATCAACTGATCCGCAACGGCGTTGGCCAGCTTTTCGTCATGGTCCCGCGCAATGATGCCCAGCATCAGATCGATGGATGACGTGCCGCCTGCCGTCGTCATGCGGTTGCCGTCGATGGTAAAGACCGATTTCGTCAGATCAACCTCGGGAAATTCCTCGGCAAAGCTGTCGTGGTTTTCCCAATGTATCGTCGCGCGCTTGCCATCCAGCAAACCGGCGCGCGCCAGAAGGTAGGATGCCGTGCAAAGTCCACCGATTTTCAGCCCGCGCCGGGCTTCGCGGCGCAGCCAGTTCAGCATGCGCTTGGTCGCGGCCTGATGAATCTCGATTCCGCCGCACAGCAGCACGGTATCATCTCGCGACAGCTCGCCCAATGGTCCGTCCAGTTGAAAGCGCGCGCCGGCGGAACAGACGATAACGTCGCCGCCGTCACCGATCACCGTCCAATCGTAAAGCGGCGTCTCGGCCATACGGTTCGCGATGCGCAGACATTCGATAGCGGCTGCAAAGCTGAGCAATGTGAAGCTGTCCAGCAAGACAAATACAAAGCGGCGCGGGGCATTTTGTGTGCCAGGCGGGTTTTGCTGCTGGGGTCTGGGCATGGATCCGTATCCTCCGCTACCGCTCGGTGTTTATCCGTGTTCCACGAAAAAGTCGTGTTTGACAAGAGATTGAACGCGGATTTGGCCGCGCCGCAGCAATATTCGTATGGTCACTCGGCGGCGTCTTTAGTATATAGCCGGTTCAGATTTGCTTAAAGTGCGGAGTGCAGACAATGGCAGAATGGACAAAATCCGACTGGCGCGACAAGCCGCGCATCCAGATGCCAGTCTACACCGATTCGGGTGCGTTGAACGCAGTCGAGGCGCGTCTGTCGCAGTTTCCGCCGCTGGTCTTTGCCGGCGAGGCCCGCAGGCTCAAGGCGCAGTTGGGCGCGGCGTCGCGCGGCGATGCGTTCCTGCTGCAGGGCGGCGATTGTGCCGAGGCGTTTGATCAGTTCAGCGCCGATGCGATCCGCGACACGTTCAAGGTAATGCTGCAAATGGCAATGGTGCTGACGTTTGGCGCCAAGGTTCCGGTGGTCAAGGTCGGCCGCATGGCCGGCCAGTTTGCCAAGCCACGCAGCGCCCCGACCGAAACGGTGGATGGCGTAGAACTGCCCAGCTACCGCGGCGACATCATCAATGAATTGCCATTTTCCGTGGCTGCGCGCGCGCCGGACCCCACCAAGATGTTGCAGGCGTACACCCAATCGGCGGCGACGCTGAACCTGCTGCGCGCGTTTTCCAAGGGCGGCTATGCCGACATGAACAAGGTCCACAGCTGGACCCTGAGCTTTACCGAGGGCGAGAAGGCCGCGCGCTATCGCAAGATGGCCGGGCGTATCGGCGATGCGCTGGACTTCATGCGTGCGGCCGGTATCGACAGCGCCAGCATCGAAGCGCTTCAGACGGTGGATTTTTACACCAGCCACGAATCGCTTCTGCTGGAGTATGAGGAGGCGCTGACCCGCCTCGACAGTACATCGGGCAACTGGTTGGGCGGATCTGGCCACATGATCTGGATCGGCGACCGCACCCGACAGCCGGACGGCGCGCATGTGAATTTTGCCAGCGGGGTACTGAACCCCATCGGCCTGAAATGCGGCCCCAGCATGACCGAGGACGATCTCAAGGCGCTTATGGCCAAGCTGAACCCCCAGAACGAGGCAGGGCGCCTGACGCTGATTGCACGCTTTGGCGCGGGCAAGGTGCAGGAGCATCTGACACGCCTCATCCGCACCGTTCAGGCCGAAGGCGCGAAAGTGCTGTGGGTGTGCGATCCGATGCATGGTAACACGATCAAATCGGCATCGGGCTACAAGACCCGCCCGTTCGATGCGGTGCTGCGCGAGGTGCGCGAATTCTTTGCCGTGCACAAGGCCGAGGGGACGATCCCGGGTGGCGTGCATTTCGAGATGACCGGCCAGGACGTGACCGAGTGCATCGGAGGAGTTCATGCCGTCACCGATGAAAACCTGAGCGATCGCTACCATACCGCGTGCGATCCGCGCCTCAATGCCTCGCAATCGCTGGAACTGGCGTTTCTCGTGGCCGAAGAACTGTCGGCGCTGCACCAGGATCGGCACGCCGAAGCCGTCTGATTTCAGAAGGGGTCGCGCAGTACATCCAGCGCGGCCTCTTTTTCATATATCGATCCACGACCTAAGGCGCGGGCCGAATTACACCTTTACCAAGCGCAGATAAGCACGTTCGCCTTTAAGCTGCGGTGAACTGGCCTTGGCTGTTGTTTCAGAAATCGCCTCAACATTACGACCGATAGACGCGCGCCGTGGGGCACAGGTCGGCACGATCATGGGTATGACCCTGTCCAGCGGTGTAATCTGCACATCCGTGATGTCCATACGGCGCGGTCCGCGGCCCACATTGCCTTGGGTCACCAGACATCCCAGCGCACGCGATATATCGCCCAGATCGCTGCGCAGTGGCAGGATCAACATGTCACCCTTCAGCCCCGGCGCGCCCGGACGGCCCGGCGAGTCCAGCGAAAGGCGTATCATTGCGGGCTGATCGAACAGCCGCACCAGATGGTGCGACAGCGCATCGCGATGCGCCGGCGTGATAAAGGCACTGACAGGCATACCGCGCACCTCCATCCCCATCAAATCCGTCAGGTGACTGCCGGCAATCCGCATGCGGGCAAGGCCCGGCGCTATCCGTTCGAGGATGAAAGCGTTGGACAGCAGCGGCTCGATCCCACGGGGGTCGATGTCCGAACGGCGCGGTACGTCGCCTCCCCGGCGCGTCCGCTGCCAGTAGGCAATAAAATCGGCCATCGCGGCGCTGTGCCGCGTCAGGGTGCGGGGGGCGCCGTCTGCGCCGGGGGGCACGGCGCGCAAGCTGGCCGCGTTGCGGCTTTCGGTCATATCCATTTCGCGCGTCATGTTGTGCAACCTTTCCCGCCTGTACTGGCGCCCTTCATGTGACGGTAGAGCCGCGCCGCTACCGACGGACGCCCGGCCATCGCCGTAAAATCCGCCCCGGCGCAGGGACCGCCAGAATAGGTGGGCCGCAACCCGTCCCATGTAATATGCCACAACTGAGATCGATTTTATCTAAAATCCGATACAAATGGTTAACTCTGCCTGAGCGTGGCGCGCGACGGCCCCGGTGCCTTGCCACGTCGGCGCGCAAGGCTTAGGGATGTGGCGCAAACCGGCAGGGGGCGACATGACGACATCCCGGACAGTGAATTCGATGACAGGCTTTGCCGCCGGGCGCGGCGCCGAAGGCCCGTGGTCCTGGACGTGGGAACTGCGCAGCGTCAACGGCAAGGGGTTGGATCTGCGCCTGCGCGTGCCTGACTGGATCGCGGGGCTGGAAGCCGCGTTGCGGGCGCGCCTGTCCGGCGCAGTGGCGCGGGGCAATGTATCGCTGACCTTGCGTGTGCAGGCCGAGGACACAGGCGGCCGGCTGCGTGTGAACTCCACCCAGCTGGACGATGTTCTGGCGGCAATGGCCGAGGTCGAGGCGCGCGCGATGGCCTGCGGTCTGTCCTTGGCACCCGCGCGGCCGGGCGACATCCTGTCCGTGCGCGGCGTGCTGGAGACAGCCAGCGACGAGGCCGATACCGACGCTTTAAAAACCGCGCTTTGTGACGATTTCAAAAGCGTTCTGGCTGATTTCACTGCCATGCGCGCCCGCGAGGGGGCCGCGTTGCACACGCTGCTGGAGGGGCAGCTGTCCGATATCGCCCGCCTGACCGAGGACGCCGCCGCCACCGCCAAGGCCCGCGCGCCGGAAATGGCGACGGCGCTAAACACCAACCTTGCCCGCGTGATGGACGCCGCGAGTGGCGCCGATCCAGCCCGCGTCGCGCAGGAACTTGCACTGATCGCCGTCAAGGCCGACGTGACCGAGGAAATCGACCGTCTGCGCGCTCATGTGATCGCGGCCCGTGATCTGCTGACCAGTGGCGCCCCGGTTGGACGCAAGCTGGATTTCCTGGCCCAGGAATTCAACCGTGAGGCCAATACACTGTGCTCCAAGGCGCAATCCAGCGCCCTGACCGCCATCGGGCTGGAGATGAAGGTCGCTGTCGACCGGATGCGCGAACAAGTCCAGAATGTGGAGTGAGATATGACTGACCGCCGCGGCCTCTTGATCATCCTGTCGTCACCCTCGGGCGCCGGCAAATCCACCCTGTCGCGACGTCTGCGCGAATGGGACGAGAACGTGCTTTTCTCGGTTTCGGCCACAACCCGAACCGCGCGCGAGGGCGAAATCGAAGGAAAGGATTACTACTTCCTGCCGACCGAGGATTTCAAACGCCACGTCAACGAGGGCCAGATGCTGGAACACGCGTTCGTCTTCGGCAATCTTTATGGCTCGCCCAAGGGGCCGGTCGAGGCGGCGATCAATCAGGGGCGCGACGTTCTGTTCGACATCGATTGGCAGGGCGCGCAGCAAATCCAGAACTCGGATCTGGGCAAACACACGCTGTCGATTTTCATCCTGCCGCCATCGATAGCCGAACTGCGCCGCCGTCTGGAATCGCGCGGGCAGGACAGCGCCGAGGTGATTGCGAAACGCATGCAGAAAAGCTGGGATGAGATCAGCCATTGGGCCGAGTATGACTATGTCCTGACCAATGATGATCTGGACGCGACGGATGCCAAGCTGAAGCAGATCATCGCTGCCGCGCGCCTGCGCCGCATCCAGCAACCCGCCCTGACCGAGCATGTACGAAAGCTGCAAATGGAATTCGAGGACCGGACATGATTTACGCATTTGAAGGCCATACGCCCGAAACACCCGAAGACGGGGATTTCTGGGTCGCACCCGGCGCGCATGTGATCGGGCGCGTTGTGCTGGAGGGCGGCACCTCGGTCTGGTTCGGCGCCACGCTGCGCGGCGACAACGAGGTGATCCATATCGGCGCCGGGACGAATGTACAGGAAAATTGCGTGATGCACACGGATATGGGATATCCGCTGACCATCGGCGCGGGCTGCACGATCGGGCACAAGGCAATGCTGCATGGCTGTACCATCGGCGACAATTCCCTGATCGGCATGGGCGCCACAGTGCTGAATGGCGCGGTGATCGGGCGCAATTGCCTGATCGGGGCAGGGGCGTTGATCACCGAGGGCAAGCAGATCCCCAACGGGTCGCTGGTCATGGGCGTGCCGGGCAAGGTGGTGCGCGATCTGGACGATGCTGCCATCGAGGGCCTGCGCAAAAGCGCACTGGGCTATCAGGACAAGATGCGCCGGTTCCGGGTCGGGTTGTTGCCGCTGGGGTAGGTTTTTTCGCTAGCGCGGCAGCAGATCATCCTCGCCGATCTGGGTGGCCAGCCAGCCCCGGAACTTTGTCAGCGCACCATCGCCGGTCTTGGCGTCGGGCCAGATCAGATGATAGGCGCCCGGACTGGGCGTCGGCCCGCCCCAGGCAATAGCAAGGCGGCCCGCCGCAATATCCGCCTCGGCCAAATACTCCGGCAACAGGGCCACACCCAACCCATGCAGCGCGGCCTGCGTGATGGTTGAAAACTGGTCATAGATCGTGCCCGTCACACGACCCGTCTCTACGCCTTGGGCCGCGAACCATGCGCGCCACGCGTCGGGCCGTGTCTCCATATGCATCAATGGCAAGTCGAGCAGGCTGGCCGCGCTGACGGGCGGTTTTGCCGCGATCAGGGCAGGCGCGCAAACAGCAACGACCGCCTCGTGTTGCAGACGCATCGTTTGTGTTCCAGGCCAAGCGGTATCACCGAAATGTATTGCTGCGTCAAATGGTTCCATTGCAAAGTTAAACTGTTTTATCCGCGTCGACAGGTTCAATGTCACCTCGGGGTGGCTACGCGCGAAATCAGGCAGGCGTGGCACCAACCAGCGCATGCCGAAGGTAGGCAAGATCGCCAGATTCAGCGCGCCACCCGACGGGTTGACCGTCAGTTTCAGCGACGCCTGCGCGATCTGGTTCAGCGCCGCGCGCACCTCGGCCGCGTATTGCACTGCGTCTGGCGTCAAGGCAATGCGTCGCCCATCACGAACGACCAACTTGATGCCTAACTGCTCTTCCAGCGTTTGGATCTGACGGCTCACGGCGCTTTGCGTCAGCGCCAGTGCCTCGGCGGCGGTTGTCGCGCTGCCCAGCCGGTCTAGCGCTTCGAGCGCGCGCAAGGACGCGATGGAGGGCAGAAACCGGCGGGGCAGGGCCATGTATTCCGTTTCCTCATGGATTGGGACAAAAGACTTGGTGTTCTTTTGGGCTTATACGCCTTATATGGCAAGCAGAACGCATGATAAACTCATGGAAAGGTAACATTATGAGCCTCGATACCCCAGCCCTCAAAGCCAAAGACGCTCCCGACCTGTCCAGTTTCGACTGGAAAGACCCCTTCCGTCTGGACGACCAACTGCAAGAAGAAGAGCGGATGATCGCCGAAAGCGCCCGCACCTTCGCGCAGGAACGGCTACAACCGCGCGTCATCAAGGACTACGCGGACGAGGCCGTCAGCCCCGAACTATTCACTGAAATGGGCGAAATGGGCCTGCTGGGCACCACGATCCCCGAGGAATACGGCGGCATCGGTGCGGGCTATGTCAGCTACGGTCTGGTTGCGCGCGAAATCGAGCGTGTCGACAGCGGCTATCGCTCGATGATGAGCGTGCAGTCGTCGCTGGTCATGTATCCGATCTACGCCTACGGCACCGAAGAGCAGCGCCAGAAATACCTACCCAAACTGGCCACCGGCGAGTTGATCGGCTGCTTTGGCCTGACCGAGCCTGATGCGGGCAGCGACCCTGCCGGCATGAAGACCCGCGCCGAAAAAATCGACGGGGGCTACCGCCTGACCGGTGCCAAGATGTGGATTTCCAACAGCCCCATCGCCGATGTGTTCATCATCTGGGCCAAGTCCGACGCACATGACGGCAAGATCAAGGGTTTCGTGCTGGACAAGGGCATGAAGGGCCTGAGCGCGCCGAAAATTGCGGGCAAACAGTCCTTGCGCGCCTCCGTCACGGGCGAAATCGTGATGAAGGGTGTCGAGGTTGGCGAGGATGCGCTGCTACCCAATGTCGAAGGCCTCAAGGGCCCGTTCGGCTGCCTCAACCGCGCACGGTACGGCATTGCGTGGGGCGTCATGGGCGCCGCCGAGTTCTGCTGGCACGGCGCGTTGCAGTATGGCCTTGACCGCCACCAGTTCCGCAAGCCGATCGCGCAAACGCAGCTATTCCAGCTGAAGCTGGCGAACATGCAGACCGAAATCACGCTGGGGCTTCAGGCCACATTGCGCGTGGGCCGCCTGATGGACGAGGCCAACGCCGCGCCCGAGATGATCAGCATGATCAAGCGCAACAACTGCGGCAAGGCGCTGGATATCGCGCGGATGTCGCGGGACATGCATGGTGGAAACGGTATTTCCGAGGAATATCAGGTCATTCGCCATATGGTGAACCTTGAGACTGTCAACACCTACGAGGGCACGCATGACGTTCATGCGCTGATCCTGGGTCGTGCGCAGACCGGTCTTCAGGCGTTCTTCTGATACCCGGCATCCGTGGGTGACAGGGCGCAGGCAGGAAAATCCTGCCTGCGCCTTTTTCGCGCGCTGCGCAGGGCGAAAGCGCCGTTGTGGCGGGCCGGACCCCTTGGAATCCGTCTCGAATTCGGTCAATGCTGCCCGCAATCATCAGGCAGTTTACCACCAGCCCAGAGAGGACGCGTTACATGAGCGAAACGACAGATATTGTCGTCATCGGCGGCGGCATCGCAGGTATATCCGCAGCAGCCGAGCTGGCGACTGACGCGCGCGTGCTGGTTCTCGAGGCCGAGCCGCAGATGGGTTATCATTCGACGGGCCGCTCTGCCGCTATCTATATTCGCAACTACGGCAACGCCGTGCTGCGGGCGATCAACGCGTTGTCCGAGCCGACATTGGCCAATCCCGAGGGTATCAGTGACCACAGCCTGCTCTCGCCGCGCGGCGAGCTTCTGATCGCGTCCGAGGACGAAATGCCAAAGCTAGAGGCATATGCCGCCGGCGCCACTGGTCTGGACCGCCTGACGGGTGGCGAGTGCGCGCAAATCGTTCCGATCCTGCGGCCCGAACTGATCGCCGGTGCCATCTACGAGCGTAGTGCCCAAAGCATCGACGTCGACCGGATGCTGCAAGGCTACGCCCGTCTGCTGAAGGCGCGCGGCGGCCAGATCGTGACGCGCGCGCGTGTGTCGTCGATTATCCGACAGGATGGCGTCTGGCACGTCGAGGTGGACGGCACGCGTTACACGGCGCCGACCGTTATCAACGCCGCCGGCGCCTGGGCTGATGAGATCGCCGCGCTGGCCGGTATCCGGCGCATGGGGCTGCAAGCACTCCGCCGCTCCGCCGCGCTTTTGCGCCTCGGGGATGAACATGACGTCGAAAGCTGGCCGCTTTTCGGCACCGTCGCCGAGACGTGGTATGCCAAGCCGGACGCGGGCAAGCTCATGGTTTCGCCCGCCGACGAGGATCCGGTTGATCCGCACGATGCCTGGGTCGACGATATGGTGCTGGCCGAGGGGCTGGACCGGTACGAGCAGGCCGTGACCGTGCCGGTGACGCGGGTCGATCACAGCTGGGCGGGCTTGCGCACCTTTGCGCCTGATCGCACGCCGATTGTCGGGTTCGCACCGGATGCGGACGGGTTTTTCTGGCTGGCCGGGCAGGGCGGCTACGGTGTTCAGACAGCACCTGCGCTGGCCCAGACCACCGCCGCACTGATCGCAGGGCGTCCCCCGGCGCTGCCGCCCGCGACACTGGCTGCATTGGCGCCTAGTCGACGTTTTACCAATTAAACCAAATACCAACCTCAAGGAGTTCACGTAAATGAGTGACATCACCCGCAGCCATACCGGCCCCCGCATGAGCCAGATCGTCAAACACAACGGCACCATCTATCTGGCCGGTCAGGTGGGCAATGCAGGCGACAGCGTCACGGACCAGACCAAGACATGCCTTGCCAATATCGACAAGCTGCTGGCCGAGGCCGGGTCGGACAAGACGCGCATCCTTCAGGCCATTATCTGGATGGCCGACATGAAAGATTTCGCTGAAATGAACGCGGTATGGGACGCGTGGGCGCCTGAGGGCCACACACCCGCACGGGCCGCAGGCGAGGCCAAGCTCGCGACACCGGAATATCTGGTTGAATTCATTATAACAGCCGCAGAAGTTTAAATATAAAGGCCCCGGCGCCACACCCCAGCCCTTGGCATTTCGTGTTGCATAAAAGACTTAGGTTGGCCAGATTTTGGCCAATCTGACGCTTGATAAGTGTCGCCGCTTGCGTCGGCGCTGCAGGGCCAAGCCACCGCCACCCGATTTCTGCCAGAACGAGGCCTGCGGCAACCACCAGAAGCGGCTTAGACAGAACCGCAACCTACACCGGTGTCGGAGTCCTTTAACGATGAGACTGCGCCTAAAATGAAAACAATTACTTAGAATTTTCTATTGATGAGACTGGGGCAGGGGCCATAGCCGACCTTCGTTGCGGGGCGTCTGAACTGGTAAGATGCGGACTAAGCGACCGCTCATCCCAATTCGTTGAACGGCTGCTTCGTGATACGGCCCTTACTTTATGGCAAACTAAGTTGGCTCATTCTGCCGCCATCCACTGTCCAAACTTGGCCGGTTACAAATTGCGATTCATCCGACGCCAGCCATGCTGCAAGGCCAGCGATTTCCTCGGGTGCCCAGTGCGACCCACCGGGTGTATCTTTCCAAGAGATGCCTTGAAGGTGTCGGGATCACCTAAGCTTTCGATGAAAGCGGTGTTCAAATCAGTGTCGATCCAGCCGGGCGCGATAGCGTTGCACCTGACACCATCGGGACCATGATCGACAGCAATGGCGCGATTCAGCGCATGAAATCCACCTTTGGAAGCGCAATAGGCTGGATGACGCGGGTTCGAGCCGAGCTCTTCGATTGAGCCGATATTCACAATTGATCCACCCTGCGCAATCAGATGTGGCAGCGCCTGTTTGATCAACATGAAAGGGACTGTCAGATTGACCTGTAGCGTTTCAGCCCAATCTGTCTGAGACGTCTCTAGCGTTGTCCCTTCGCGCATGATTCCAGCGTTGTTAACTAAAATGTCTAAGCGCCCGGCTTGCGTGATCACGTCATCAATGACGCGCGCTGGTGCCTGTGGATCGAGGAAATCGGCTTGGATGGATGGGTGTTCAGGGTCTGCCCCGCGTTGGGCTGTGATAACACGTACACCGTTCATTGACAGTTTCTTGGCGATTGCCGCCCCAATGCCACTGCGACCACCGGTTACAAGTGCTACTTTCTCAGACCACGCCGTCATTGAACCGATTTCCCACCATTGGCTTCTATCAACGCGCCACACAGATATCGCGCTTGACCCGAGACAAGAAAGACAACCACATTGGCAATGTCCTCAGGTTCTGCAATACGACCCAAAGGAACAGAGGCGTTGAGTTCGTCGATTGCCCGGTCTGGGTCAAGACCACGCGTTTCAAATCCGGTCCGAATCATGGGCGTGTTGACCTCATTTGGGCAGACGGCGTTCACACGAATGTTTTGATGCGCGTGATCCATGCCCAGACATTGGGTCAAAGAGGCGGCTGCGGCCTTGGACACCACATAGATTGGGGGTTGGGGCCGGGATGAACACCCCAGCAAGATGCTATATTAACGATGGCACCGCCGCCCGCGTTTGCCATGATCGGGATCGCGGCGCGACACAGTTCGATACCACTGCGCGACGGAGGTTTAGAGAGTATCTGGACGAAATGGTGCGCGAGCCGAAAGACAGCGACCGAAAGTTGGTGTTTTTCACCGCACCGCCTGGTATGGGGCCCTCACGATTGTTAAGCGAATTTGCCGCACAGCATTCCTCCGTTGACTGATGAACATAGCGGACGGCCTGTGGTGCCTGTCGTGAACGAGCAAATCCATCCCAGTGGCGAGATCGCAGACTATTGCGACGAGCTTCGTGCGTCGCTGGCAATTCCCGGATACGGACCAGCCGTACGGTTGGTTTCTCTCAGGCGAACATTGGCACTACTTGGTCAGATCGACACGCGATTACTAATCCTGGAAGATTTTCACCGAACCTACAGCTTCAAGAAACACCAGATGATCGCCTACCAGAACTTCGTTCATCATTTAATTACAAAGTACGATATCAGGGTTGTCCTCACTGGCGCGCCGCGCATCTGGCGATGGGCCATGGAAGACGAGCAAACTCTTGGGCGTTCGCATCATCTTCAGTATCGGGCGTGGACACCACATGACGACGATTTCATTGAGTTCCTTGAAGGGTTCGAGCGGTGGTGTCCTGTGAGGGAAGGGGGGTCGCTTTCGAGTGACCCTAAAGCCCGCAAGGCAATCGTCGGTAAGACTCATGGTATCTGTCGGGAGGTAATGCATGCGCTCACGCGCCTTGCCGTCTTTGCCATCGTGTCCGGCAGCGAGCGTTTGGACCTGGAAACCTGGTTGAACTTTCGCGATCAGGATTTGCCCTCATGACCGTCACACCCTATGCGATGGAAAGTTTGACATCGTTTGTTCACCGGGCGGCCGCTATGAAGTCGATGGACAGCCGTTCTTTTGTTCGCAGTCTGTTTCCGTCACCAGACTACCAGAATGCTGTGCAGATTCCAGATGACCTTGATGCGCTTGATCATGGTAAGGTTCTCGGAGGGTTAACCGTCGCCCTGGATCCCTTGAAGAAAAGGCTAGACCTTCTTACCCTTCCCGGCACTCAGCCGGGGATACATACAAAGTGGTTACGCAGGGCAGGGGGCAATGGAATTGATGGCGACACCTTTGGTGCAAAACCCAGTATAGCATGGTGCCCGCGTTGTCTCTTGTGCGATCAGGCCAGCGGCCACGACCAGTTTCTAAGACTGTCGTGGAGGTTGGTCACGCGGACCCTCTGCTGGAACCACCGCCGACCGCTCACGACCCACTGCCTTGCCTGCAATGACCGGGAGGCGGGAACGGCCTTCATCTTCGATGGCCGGAATATTTCACTGGCCTGCCGAGTGTGCGGATCCTATTATGCGACACAGCTAGGACTTTCCGACATGTCGGGCAGAACAGCTCTTGCTCTTGCTACAAACAGGCGCGTGCAGGCCGCTTGGAATGGCGCGATCCAGTTTGAGCAGGCTCTTGAAAGAAACTTATCAGACCGATCCAAGCGCCGAAACAAAAGAGAATTCCAGAATTTCGTGGTCGCCTTCGCCAATATGTTAATGAAAGCCAGGCGCGGGGAGCGGGCGCTGATCGACTTGTTCGTCAGCCCTGCATTTCCCGCTCGACGCAACCCACACAATATAACGTCTATGAGCCGACCATATCGCGCGTCTTCAATAGCTGTGCGCCGTAAAACGCATGGTATAATAACCGCTCTTCTTAAAGGGCGTACCAACCTGTTCACAATCAACGGACTGAAGAATGGGCCGTGGGGCAGGGATCCTACCTTCCAAGAGATACGCGCAGACTTGGAACCCGAACAGAACGCTGAACTTGATCGCCTGTTACTCAGTTTTCCGGCGAAGTGGTTTTGAAGACATGGCTTATTTTGTTGAAAAACTCACACTTGATTGGCGGCTGGCCAGCTGATTCAATTCCCGTACCGAGCGGGAGGATTGACGATGATGGGTCCGAGACAGGAATCGCAACCGGAGCTGTTCTACGAGTTTTCACTCGAGGATCATGTCCCTCAAGATCACCTGCTGCGCGCCATCGACCGTTTCGTAGACCTGTCCGGTATTCGGCAGCACCTGTATAATTCTACAGCCATACCGGGCGCCCGTCTGTTGACCCCGAGTTGCTGATCCGGATGCTGCTGGTGGGCTACTGCTTTGGCATCCGTTCGGAGCGTCGGCTCTGCGAGGAGGTGCATCTGAACTTGGCGTATCGCTGGTTTTGTCGGCTCGATCTATCGGACAAGATCCCGGACCATTCGACGTTTTCCAAGAACCGGCACGGCCGTTTCCGCGAAAGTGAGCTGCTGCGCCACCTCTTCGAAACAACGGTCGCACGCTGCATCGAAGAGGGCTTGGTCAGCGGGCAGCGCATGGCGATTGATGCCAGCCTGATTGAGGCGGATGCGAACAAGCAGAACTCGACAGCGAAGGAAGACTGGGACGCGGCACGCATCGACCCAGCGAATGCACCCCGCGCCGTGCGCGAGTATCTCGACACGCTGGACGAAGCAGCCTTTGGCGCCGCCAGCGAGGTCCACCCCAAGTTTACCTCCCATTCCGACCCGGCCAGCCAGTGGACAGCGGCGCGTAAGGGTCCGGCGTTCTTCAGCTATTCCGACAATTACCTGATCGACACGGATCATGGTGTGATCGTCGATGTCGAGGCGACGCGTTCAATTCGGCAGGCCGAAGTTGGATCCACAAAGACCATGCTGAAAAGGGTGAAGGCGAAGTTCGACCTGCACCCGGAGCGGCTGATCGCGGACACCGCCTACGGCACAGGCCCGATGCTGGGCTGGCTGGTCGACCGAAAGATCGCCCCACATATTCCCGTCTTCGACAAATCTGGCCGCAGCGATGGCACTTGGAGCCGGGCTGACTTCGAGTGGGACGCAAAGAACGATCAATACATATGCCCCGAGGGTCAGACATTGAAGCAGTTCCGCCGGAATTATTCCGACCCGAACCGGGGACCAATCGGCAAGGGACGTGCCAAATATCGCGCCCTGAAACTGACGTGCCAAGCTTGCCCGTCGAAACCGAAATGCTGCCCGAACGCCGACGCCAGATCGATCACCCCGCGAGGAAAACGAAGACGCCCGCCAGGTTGCCCGTGATATCGCCAAGACCAAGCAATACGACATCTCGATGAGGCTCCGGAAGAAGGTGGAGATGCTGTTTGCTCACCTCAAACGCATCCTGGGACTTGGACGGCTCCGATTGCGCGGCCCATGCGGTGCAAATGACGAATTCCTCCTCGCCGCAACCGCCCAGAACCTCCGAAAACTGGCCAAGATCTTCCCTGCACCGCAGCAATCGCGCAAAGCCTGACAAAGAAGGCGCGCGCCCTGCCAAATCCCTAAAATTCTGCGCATGCGAGCGGGTGTTTTTCCACAGAATGGGCGGAAAGTGTGCATTCGCCGCAAGTGCGATCCGTTGTGAATCATGATCTAAAAGCGGACCTACAACCGGCGCCGACCCCTTGGCCCCGTTCTACATCGCAGCGGTCTGGTCAGAGTCCTTACTGGCTTTGATTTCAAACGCAAAACTTGGCGCGCAGGTACTACAGAGGCGGCGAGACGAAACCTTTGGACGCGGTGCCGGTAATGGACTGTAATTAGAGTATCTCCATCGGCTTGTTCGCAGAACTGATCCAAGTTTTCGTGGGTGTGCTATAGTGATTTAACGAAATGAGGGGGGGGGGGGCGCCATGACCAAGGCAGATACCTTTTCCGCACTGGAAAGCTGCGAATGGTCGAATGAGAGCGTGGCGCACTCCTATGCGCGGGTTGTTTCAAAGGCGGCCGACATGGTGGTGTCGCACCTGGTCGCCGCGGTCCGGGCCGGACCAGAAATCAAGGCGCTCGATCTGTGTTGTGGGCATGGCAATGTGACCGCCGGTTTGGTCGAGGAGGGGGCCAGTGTGACCGGGCTCGATTTCTCACCGGCGATGCTCGATATGGCCCGGTCAGCCGTTCCAGAGGCACATTTCATCGAGGGCGATGCGATGAACCTGAGTTTCGACGCCGCGACGTTCGATGCCGTCACTATTGGTTTCGGGATGCCACATGTGCCCGACCCGCCAAAAGTGCTGAGTGAAACCCGCCGGGTGCTGCGGCCTGGTGGGCGGCTGGCGTTTTCGGTCTGGTGCGGACCTGAGGTGGACACGGCGCTGGGCTATGTCTTTGGCGCGATGGAAGCGTATGGGCACCCCGATATCGCGCTGCCGCCCGGACCGGGGGCGAATGACTTTGCGGATCCGGCGCTGGCCTTTCCGGCTTTGGAGGCGGCCGGGTTTGGTGAGTGCTGCTGCACGACGGTGGCGTCGATGTGGCGGGTTGCCGACCCGGGCGCGCCCTATGATTTCTTCCGCGAGGGGACGGCGCGGGGCGGGGCGCTGCTGCGCCCGCAACCGGACGTAAACGCGGCGGCGATCCGCGCGGCGGTGGTTGCGCAGGTGCTGGACAAGCATGGCGCCGGGCCGGTGTGGACCGTGCCGATACCGGCGGTGGTGACGTCGGCGGTGGCGGTGTGATCACTGCTCTGGAGTGCCCCCATCGGGCGGCCCGGTTGGACCAAGCGTCATGAAACCGATCCGGGTACATCTTGGCCGGGCCACAAGCCTGCCCAGACAGGCGGGACCACCTCACCGGTTTGCTCCAACACATGCACAGGACCGGCCCGAAAAGGGCGGCACGGCAATACGGCCTCACGAAAAGTTTGGTCCCACCACTCTCAATTGAATTGACAGGTGTCCCGCTTTGCCCGCAAAACGCTTTGCATGCCGCTCAAGAAAATCATCTCAGCATGTCCCAAGGGTCTCTCATACCTTGCGGTCATCTGCGCTTTGATGTTCTTGCCGCCCTCTGCAACCCACGCGGCCTCGGGTATGCACGGCGACCAGCATGGCGCGACGGCCCACTCGGACCACGCAGTTGCCAAACATGCGCATGGCGCCACTTCGGCAAACTCCACGCATGGCGCCAGCGAGGGTGCTTCCCAAGGCGAGCACGAGAAGGCGGCATCGGGCGAATGCTGCAGCGGAATCTGCACCTCGGTTGTCCTTGATGAATCGGGCTTCGCTTTCGCCCGGCATGCTGAGCGTGGCAAATACCGGACGGTTCTTGCCCAGCCGGACTCGATTGAACCAACCGGGTTCTTACGGCCCCCTTTATACCTGATCTGAGCCAGAGCCCTTAGCGGGTTTTTCGCTTTGCGCATGTCCGTGCGTGAACCCGACGTCGATCAATCAGGTTACCATCATGAAAATCCACTTATCCATCGGGGCTTCGGCCCTCGCGCTTGGCGCATGTGCCAACGCGCCTGCACCGCTGCCTGACGTGACGGCGCAGCAGGCGGTCACCGATACCGCAGTCTCCTCGCCGGTCACATATCAGGACCCCATGGCCGGATACACCTATCGAGGCCCCACCGGCCCGCGCGACTGGCGATCCGTCAACCAAGAACAGTCGGAGGGCAATTGATGCGCCTCAAGAGCCTCCCAGCTATCGTTAGTTTCCCGTTGGTCCTCGGCGCCTGCGCCACCGCAATTCCGGGCGCTTATACGGACCCCAACGCAGGCTTTGCCACGGTGTCGGGCCAGACCTCGGCCGCCATCGGCAAGCGCACCGTCTTCGCCCAAACGCAGGCCCAGAACGCAACGTTGGCCCGCGAGGTGCGCGCCATGGTGCAGGGCAAAACGATCTCGGCCGACACCGCCGTTCAGGCCGCGCTTCTCAACAATAAGGGACTGCAAGCGTCCTATGCGAATATCGGCCTGTCCGCCGCCGAGGCATGGCAGCAGGCGACGCCTGAAAACCCGGTCGTGTCAATCGGTTTCTTAGGTATTGGGGCCGTCGAACTCGGCGCATATCGGGCAATCGAAGGCCTGATCGCAGCCAATATTCTGGATGCCAAGACACGCAAGCAGCGGGTCGCCTTGGCGGATGTAAATTTCCGCGCCGCGCAACTGACGGCGGTTAATGACACGCTGACGCTGGCCAATCAGACCCGGCAGGCCTGGATCAATGCCGTCGCAGCGTTTGAAACGGTGAGCTACCTCAAACGGGCCAAGGCAACCTCCGATGCCGGATCCGAACTGGCCCGCAAGCTGGGGGAAACCGGCGCGCTGAACAAGGCAGGACAGGCACGAGAGCAGGCCTTCAGCGCCGAACTGGCGGGGCAACTGGCGCAGGCGCGGCTGACTGCCATCCGCGCCAAGGAAGACCTGACACGGCTGATGGGGCTTTGGGGGGCGGACGTGGACTACTACGTGCCCGACGCCCTTCCCGCATTGCCGCGTTCTGTGGGGCGGATCGCCAATATCGAGGCCAAGGCCTTGCAGAATCGGTTCGATCTGCGCGTGGCAAAGCTGGGGCTCGAGGCGCAGGCGGCGGCGTTCGGATTGACCGACCAAACCCGGCTGGTGACGGACCTTGAACTTATCGCCGGTTTTGAGACCGAGCGCGAGGCGGAGAATGGCGGCACAAGCACCGAGACCACCCCGCAGCTGGAATTGGAGTTCGCCATTCCGATCTACGACACCGGCGAGGCCCGGATGCGCAAGGCTGAGCTGGCCTATCTGCAGGCGGCTAATGTCCTCGCCGAAAAGGCCGTCAATGTGCGCTCCGAAGCGCGCGGCGCTGAGGTTGCCTATCATGCCTCCTACAAGATCGCGCGGCATTACCGCGACGTTCTGGTGCCGCTGCGCAACACCGTCGAGGAAGAGGGCATGCTGTCCTACAACGGCATGATCACCAGCACGTTCGAGCTGCTGGCGGACGTGCGCGAGAAGCTCGGCGCATCGCTCGAATCTGCCAATGCAAAACGTGAATTCTTCATGGCTCAGGCTGATCTCACGGCCGCCATTTATGGCGGCGGTGCAGGCAGCGGTGGAGCCGCGTCAGAAGGCACCGCACTTGCCGCCGGTGGCGGCGCAGGACACTGAAAGGACGATGACATGATGAACAGACGTCAACTACTCGGGGTCGGCGCGGGAGCTGCGCTGGTTTCCTCGCAGGCATGGGGCAAGACCACGAATATGGGCCTGCCCGAAGCCGCCCAGATGGACAGCGCCGCCACGGCGATCACGCCGCGCCCGTCGTCGGGCCCGGACTACAATCCCGTCGTGACACTGAACGGCTGGACCCTGCCGCACCGGATGAACAACGGTATCAAGGAATTCCACCTCGTTGCCGAACCGGTGGAACGCGAGCTTGCCGATGGCATGATCGCGCATCTGTGGGGCTATAACGGCCAGTCGACCGGCCCCACCATCGAGGCGGTCGAAGGCGACCGGGTGCGCATCTATGTCACCAACAGGCTGCCGGAACATACCACCGTCCACTGGCATGGCATGATCCTGCCCTCGGGCATGGACGGTGTCGGCGGGCTCAGCCATCCGGGCATCCCGCCGGGCAAGACCTATGTCTACGAGTTCGACCTGATCAAATCCGGCACCTTCATGTACCACCCGCACGCCGATGAGATGGTGCAGATGGCGATGGGAATGATGGGAATGTTCGTGGTCCATCCCAGGGATCCGGCCTTCATGCCGGTGGACCGCGATTTCCTGATCATGCTGAACGCCTTCGACATTGATCCCGGCACCTATGTGCCGCGCATCATGACGATGACGGATTTCAATCTCTGGACGTGGAACAGCCGGATCTTTCCCGACATCGACCCGCTGGTGGTGAACAAGGGCGACCGCGTGCGCGTGCGCGTCGGCAACCTGACGATGACGAACCATCCGATCCACATGCACGGCTACGACTTCAAGGTGACCTGCACCGATGGCGGCTGGGTGCCGGAATCCGCGCAATGGCCCGAGGTCAGCATCGACATCCCCGTGGGCGCCATGCGCGCCTATGAGTTCACCGCCGACCATCTCGGCGACTGGGCGATCCATTGCCACAAGTCGCACCACACGATGAATGCGATGGGCCACGATGTGCCGACCTTCATCGGCGTCGATAAAAAACCGCTGACCCGGAAGATCCGCCAGTTCCAGCCGGAATACATGCCGATGGGCACCGCAGGCATGGCGGATATGGGCAAGATGGAAATGCCCCTGCCAGACAATACCGTCCCGATGATGACGGGCTGGGGGCCATACGGGCCTATTGAGATGGGCGGCATGTTTTCGGTCGTGAAGGTCCGGGACGGCATCGATGCGGACGATTATTCCGACCCCGGCTGGTACGAGAATCCTCCGGGCGAGCAGGCCTATGAATGGACCGGTGAGTTGCCGGAATTTGCCTCCAACGACAGCCCGAAAACCGTGATTACTCCCAAGCCAACGTCGAAGGGCTGATCTGCCCTTCGGCTCTCTCTTCCAATCTGAAACCACAGGACAAACTGATGAAAAATCTCCTTCTGACAACTGCACTGGCCCTCACTCTGACCGCTCCGGCATTCGCCTCGGGCAGCCACGATGGCGGCCACGAGGGCGACATGCCTGCGATGCCCATTGGCATGCCGGGCGACGCCGCATCTGTCGACCGGACCATCGACGTGACGATGAGCGAGACCGAGGACGGCGAAATGCTGTTTGCCCCCCGCGAGATGACAATAGCGACGGGCGAAACGATCCGCTTCAACATCACGAACAAGGGCGCGCTTGAGCATGAATTCGTGCTCGATACGCTGGAGGGCAATGCCAAGCACAAGGAAATCATGGCCAAGATGGACATGGAGCATGACGACCCCAATTCTGTTCGTCTGGACGCGGGCGCGTCCGGCGAAGTGGTCTGGACCTTTGCCAACGCAGGCACATTCGAGTTCGCCTGCCTGATCCCCGGCCATTACGAATCCGGCATGCAAGGGCCGATCATCGTGGGCGATCAAATGGCGCAGGCGGATGTGGAATACACTGCCGGCACGATTAAGAAGATCGACGCCAAGGCGGGCAAGGTGACCATCATTCACGGCCCGCTGGTCAGCCTCGACATGCCCGCGATGACGATGGTGTTCCGCGCCGAAGAGGCGACGATTGCAAGCATGTCGGAAGGTCAGGAGATCGAGTTTGTAGCTGACCGCATCAACGGCAAGCTGACCGTAACGCAGGTAAAATGAAGTCCTGATAGGGGCGCCGATGAATTTCGGTGCCCTTCCGGGCCCAGCCCGACGGGTGATGCCCGGTCAATGGTAAATTGAAGGTGAAGGAATTATAGAGATGAAATGGGGAATGATATCGCTGGCTGTGATCGCGGCGGTTGCAGGGGCGTGGTATGTCATGCAGCCTGATGAAATGAGCATGAGCACTGAAGCCAGAAACGCGTCACCCTTGCCGGGCGATGCGATGGTCGCCGTCACAGTGCCGGCATCACTGTCAGAACAAGAAGAGATCGGAAAGCGGGCCTATGATGCCGTTTGCGCCTCCTGCCACGGTGAGAACGCACAAGGCAAAGAAGGGACGGCACCCCCGCTGGTTCACAAGATTTACGAACCCAGCCACCACGCAGACATGGCGTTCGTTTTGGCCGCACAGAACGGTGTGCGCGCGCATCATTGGAAATTCGGCAACATGCCTCCCGTGAAGGGTGTCACGCAGGCCGACGTGCTGAACATCATCGCCTATGTTCGGGTGCTCCAGCGCGAAAACGGGATCAATTGACCAATGCAGATACGTACCACGATACCGCCGTCTTCGCAGGTCCGGGGAGGCCCGACGGCTCGCTTGATACGGCCAAGGATGCGACCATCTGCCTTGACGCGATCAGCTTCGGCCCCTCGAACGGCGCGGCATTTCAAAGGGATGAAACATGCGATGGATAGTGACAATCGGTTTGGGACTGGGGCTTTCAGGGGGTGCTCTTCTTTTTTTCGCGAATAGTTCAGCGGAGGGCGTTGGCGGCATGCTGCAAGAGAGCGATCCGCAGATTGTGACGCTTGGTGCGGAGCTTTATTTGGTCAATTGTGCGAGTTGCCACGGAGCCAATCTCGAAGGTCAGCCCGATTGGCGGATTCGGGGGCCGGACGGTCGGCTGCCTGCACCGCCTCATGACGAAACCGGACATACGTGGCACCACGACAGCGACACTCTGTTTCGCCTGACCAAATACGGCATTGTCAAACTGATCGACGATCCGGGCTATGTGACGAACATGCCGATCTATGATGAAATTCTGACGGACAAAGAGATCCTCTCCATCCTCAGTTACATCAAATCCACCTGGCCGCCGGAAATTCGTGATCGCCATGACGCGATGGACGAACGCCAATAACCGGGGTGCAATGCCCGGTGCTGATCGCGTCCTGGCGGCAGTATTCCCTTTTCGCCTGCCAGGAACCCACCGAAGGAACGGCATTCCATCTGGTTCGTTAATTCCTTGCAGGGGTCATTGCCCGAGCGCACGCAACAACAGGAAGACATCATGGATCATCACGAACGAGACCGGGACAATGGCGGCAAAGGGATGGGATACGGCCGTTTCGCGGCGATGATTGGTACGTCGACCGTGGTGATGTTCGGGCTGATGTATCTCAATACCTACGCGCTGGACCATGTCTTTTTCTCGCAAACCCGGATGTGGATGGCACTTTACATGGGTGCGGCGATGGCGGTGATCATGCTCGCTTTCATGCTGGGTATGTACTCCAATCGTAGCCTTAACATCACATCGCGATTTTCGTCGGGGCCATCCTCGCCTTTGGCGTCTCGCTTTGGCTCGTGCGAAGCCAAGAGACCGTGGAAGACCTCGCCTGGATGCGCGCGATGATTCCGCACCATTCGACCAGCGAGCGGGCAGATATACCCGATCCGCGGGTGCGGGCTTTGGCCGATGCGATCATCGAGGCACAGCGCGGCGAGATTGCCGAAATGAAGCGCTACATCAGTGACATCGAAGCCAATGGCGACGCTGCTCCGGGGACACAACGTGATAGGGCTGAATAGGTTCGGCGACAGCGGCATTTTGGCGGCAGATTTCCATTCCCTTGATGAGGATGTCATCCGGTTTCATCGGTCAAGACCACGCGCGTTTGTGGCGGTGCTGAGTAAGGCCGACGTCATGGGGAAGCACGAATTTATCAAACCCCGCCGACCCACCGGTACCAGCTACGGTTTCAACTCGGGCGCACCAAGTCGGATGTCGATCCGCGCGTCGGGGTCGAGAGCGTGGATAGCCTTTTCGACCGTTGCCTTGCAATGACCGCAACTCATGTCGGGAATGTGGAAGATCTTCATACGTATCTCCGAAATTGTCTATAGATCAACCCGCCGCAGGCGGAGCGCGTTGGTGATGACCGAGACCGACGACAGGCTCATCGCCGCCGCCGCGATCATCGGCGACAGAAGCAGCCCGGTGACAGGATAGAGCAGCCCGGCAGCTATCGGCACACCCAGCGCGTTGTAGGCGAAGGCGAAAAACAGGTTCTGCTTGATGTTGCGCAGCGTGGCGCGCGCCAGTTTGCGCGCCCGCACGATGCCCATCAGATCGCCGCCCAGCAGGGTAATGCCGGCACTTTCCATCGCCACATCAGCCCCGGTGCCCATGGCGATGCCGACATCGGCCGCAGCGAGGGCAGGGGCGTCATTCACCCCGTCGCCCGCCATGGCGATCTTGTGACCGGCCTTGCGCATTTCGTCGATCAGATCTTTCTTGGCCTCGGGCAACACGCCCGCGCGCACCTCGTCAATACCCAGCTTGCCTGCCACCGCCTGCGCCGTGCGCTCATTGTCGCCGGTCGCCATGATGATGCGCAGCCCTTGGGCATGGAGATCGTCGATCGCCTCTGCGGTCGAGTCCTTGATCGGATCGGCCACGGCCACGATGCCGGCAAGTGCGCCATCGACCGCGATGAACATCGCCGTCTTGCCCATGGCGCGCAGGGTGTCGGCCTCTGCCTCGGCCTTTGCCGTGTCCAGCCCCATCTCCTGCATCATTGCGGCGTTGCCAAGCGCCACTATGCGGCCTCCGACCTTGCCGCGCACGCCCTTGCCGGTGATGGCCTCAAAACCCACCGCCTCCTGACGCGTGGCGCCCTGGGCTTCGGCGCCTTCGACGATCGCCTCGGCGAGCGGGTGTTCCGAGCCGCGCTCCAGCGCGGCGGCAAGAGACAGCAGGTCGGATTCCGGCAGATCGCCCAACACCACGGTATCCGTCAGTTTTGGCTTGCCCATGGTCAGCGTGCCGGTCTTGTCGACGATCAGCGTATCAACGGCCGCCATGCGCTCCAGCGCCTCGGCATCCTTGATCAGCACGCCCGCCTGTGCGCCGCGCCCCGCCGCCGTGGTGATCGAAATTGGCGTCGCCAACCCAAGCGCGCAGGGGCAGGCGATGATCAGCACCGACACCGCCGAGGCGATGGCGAAGACCAGCGCGGGTTCCGGGCCGAAGATCAGCCAGACGATGAAGGCGACAATTGCCACCGCGACCACAGTCGGGACGAAGATTGCGGACACCCGATCCGCCATTCCCTGTATCGGCGCGCGCGAACGGCGGGCATTCGACACCATCGCCACGATCTGCGCCAGCACGGTGTCGGCGCCGACATTGCCCGCCTCGATCACGAGGCTGCCGTTGTGGTTGATCGTGGCCCCGGTCACCGCATCGCCCGGCTCCTTTTCCACCGGCATCGACTCGCCGGTCAGCATGCTTTCGTCCAGAGACGAGCGGCCCTCGACCACGGTCCCGTCCACCGGCACCGCGTCGCCGGGGCGCACCCGCAGCCGGTCGCCTTCCATGATGTTTTCCAGCGGCGCATCATATTCCGTCCCATCGGGCAGGATGCGCCGCGCGGTTTTGGGCGCGAGGTCCAGCAACGCCCGGATCGCGTCGCCGGTGCGCTCGCGGGCACGCAACTCGAGCACCTGTCCCACAAAGACCAGCGTCACGATCACCACCGCCGCCTCGAAATAATTGCCGACCGCTTCGCCCGTCCGATACTGATCCGGAAATACGCCGGGCAGGAATGTGGCGACCAGCGAATAGAGATAGGCCGCCGCCACACCGAGGCTGATCAGCGTCCACATGTTGGGCGAGCGGTTCAGCACCGAGTCCCAGCCGCGCTTGAAGAACGGCAAGGCCGCCCAGAGCACAATGGGTGTTGCCAGCACGAATTCGAGATAGCTGGCCGTCTGATGCCCGATCCAGTCGCGCACCGGCAGGGCGACCATTTCACCCATCGCCAGAACGATCAGCGGCACTGCCGCCACCGACGAGATCAACATCCGGCGCGTGAAGTCGGTGAGCTCCTCGCTGGGCTCGTCCGAGGGCAACATCGGCTCCAGCGCCATGCCGCAGATCGGACAGTCTCCGGGTGCATCGCGGACGATCTCGGGGTGCATCGGGCAGGTGTATTGGGCGTCCGCAGGGGCCGCTTTGGTTTGCCCGGCGGCGCGACCCGAGGCATAGAACCACGGATCCGCCTTGAACTTCGTCTGGCAATTCTCCGAGCAGAAATGGAAGGTCTTGTCCTGAAACTCCTCATGGCGCGTGTCAGCCCTGATCGCGACCGTCATTCCGCAGACCGGATCCTTCGCGGTCTCGGCCCCCTCCGGAATGCTCGACGTCGTGTGTGAATGATCGTGTTCCATGTTTTGCCAACTTTCATCTGATTCGTTCCAGCCTCAGGTGTCCTGTCGCTGGAAGCTCAAGCTATTTCTCAATGGGGATCGTGATTTCCCGCTTTGATCGGATTACCTGCCAGGAAAACCCGCACGAACAGGAAAACGAGCGCCATGCCGACGATGCCGATGACGACGATCAGCGGGTCGGACTGCCATTTCATCGCGACGAATGCGGCCAGCACCACTGCATCGAGCGCGATGGCCGTCAGCAACACCCAGCCACGTGCGCCGATCTCGGCGCGCAGATGACGGAAAACGCCGAAATGGATGATAATGTCCATCACCAGGTAAAAGAATGCTCCGAGAGAGGCGATCCGACTAAGGTCGAAGAAGACCGTCAGAAAGGCTGCAATGACCACGGTGTAGATCAGTGTGTGATCCTTGATCGTGCCCGGCATTCCGAAATGGCTGTGCGGGATCATCTTCATGTCGGTCAGCATCGCCAGCATCCGCGTAACGGCGAAAACGCTCGCAATCAGACCGGAGGTCGTTGCTACAAGCGCCAACGCCACTGTCAGGTAGAAGCCGGTTTGACCGAGCGCGGGCTGGGCTGCTTCGGCCAGTGCGTAGTCCTTGGCCCCCACGATGCGGTCCAGCGGAAGGCTGGACCCGACCGCAAAGGCGACCAGCAAATAGACGACGACACAGATCGCGATGGACAGGATGATGGCCCGGCCGACGTTGCGGTGCGGGTGGGTGACCTCCGCGCCGCTGTTCGTTATGGTCGTGAAGCCCTTGAAGGCCAGGATCGACAGCGCGACCGATGCCACGAAGCCGGTGGCGTCGGCGTGTCCGCCCGTCGCCTCGAACGACAGACCGCTGGTCCAAAGCGCGGAAACACCGAACAGCGCGATGCCGCCTACCTTCAGCACAGCCATGACAATGGAGAAAAGCCCGACCGAACGGGGGCCAGAGGCATTCACGAGATAGGCGAAGACGATCAGCCCGACGCCCAGAATCGGAACAAGAATGCTGTCGGCATCGCCACCGAACGCCCGCAGCGTGTAGGTGCCGAAAGTGCGGGCGACGAGGCTTTCGTTGATGACCATCGACAGCGCCATAAGGAGCGAGGCGCCTGCCGCCACTGTCGTCGGTCCGTAGGCCTTCTCAAGGATCATCGCGATGCCGCCCGCCGACGGATAGGCGTTCGACATCTTGATGTAGGTGTAAGCGCTGAATGCGGTCACGATAGCACCGACGACGAAAGACAGCGGGAAAAGCGGCCCAGCGAGTTCGGCGATCTGGCCGGTCAGCGCGAAGATACCCGCGCCGATCATCACGCCGGTCCCCATGGCTACAGCACCCGGTAGGGTGATGCTGTTCTTCTCGTAATTGCTTTCCGTCATGGATTTCCCTTTTCAGGCCTTCTCCGCGTCACCACCCAAAGCAGCGGCAACGCCGTCACGAGCCCGAGGCCGAGCACAGCCCACGTCGCGCGGCCAAGGTCTCCGCTAACCGCCTCACCACCGAAATGGGCGAGCAGGAAGCTTGCCGGAACGATTCCGGCGAGTGTCGCGAGCGCGAAGCGCCAAGCATGCAGGCGACTGAGCCCGGCTGCATAGCTGATCATGTCGAAGGACACGAAGGGCATCAGACGGCTTGCAAAGACAGTTGTCGTCAAGGCGGTCTGCGACCCGAGCAGCCCGGTGTCCAGCCGGTCCCCGAACAGCCGCCGCAAGACATCGTGCCCCAAAACCCGTGCCAGTCCGAAAGCGATCAGCGCCCCCAGTTCGGCACCGATCACCACCTGCAGGGTGCCCCACAGATGCCCGTAGGCCGCCCCGGCGGCCAGCGCGATCGGGGCGCTGGGGATCGGGCTGGCCACGACCGCGATGGTCATGAGCGTGACGATGACAACCGGCCCCCAGAGACCAGCGCGCGCGACCAGCATCTCAAGACGCTCACCTTCCATCACTCCGCGTGCCTCTGTGAATATCGACGGCGCGAACTGCCACACGCCGAGCAAGACAATCCCGAGGACCGCCATCGCCAGGAGAATGATAGCGCGCAGACTCATCTCAGATCGCCGCGACGGCCTTTGCCAGCAGGTCGCGGACATCACTCGCGACAGCCGTCAGTTCGGCGTTGTCAATCGCCTGCATCGACGCCACCGGGTCGACGGCGCTGACCTCCACTCCGCCCTCGATTTCGCGCAGGATGACGTTGCAGGGCAGCATTGCTCCAACCCGAGGCTCGATGCCGATCGCCTGATGCGCCATCTTCGGGTTGCAGGCGCCGAGAATGCGGTAATACGGCATATCCACGTCAAGCTTCTTCTTCATCGTCGCCTTGACGTCGATTTCGGTTAGGATGCCGAAGCCCTTGTCGGTCAATGCTGCGCGGGTGCGCGCATCAACGGTGTCAAAATCGGCGTCCGCTATCACGCGGTTGATCGTGTAGTCCATTATAATTCCTTTCGGTTCATTTGCGCAGATATTTGATCAGCGCCGCAATCGCGAGGCCGACCAGCACAAGGATGATAATCATCCAGAGCCAACCAAAGCCCATTCCCAAACCCATACCATGGCCATTCATCATCGCTTCCTCCTGATCTGTGTTGGAGTTGTCCCCGCCAATCGGCACCTTGTCCGATCGGCGGAAAAAAGCGGATCAGTTGTTGCCCATCATACCCTTGCCCGGCATGCCGTCCTGTTGCCCGCCCATACGGCCTTGCATCATCGCGGCCGCCGCGGCCATTTCAGCTTCCGTCACCTGCGCGTCACCGTCCGCGTCGTGCATCTGGAAAGCGCGCACTGTCATCGGCCGGGTATGAGCGGCGTGCATCAAGGCGAATTCGTCCAGCGACAGGGTTCCGTCGCCGTCAGCGTCATAGGTCTTGAGTTCGCCCTGAATGCCAGCCGTCATTTCTTCGGGTCTGACCGTTCCGTCCTTGTCAGTGTCGAACATGGCCATCATGTGGTTCTGACCTGCGCCCATCATCATGCCCATTGTGCCACCCATCATGCCGTGATGGCCTCCCATCATCCCCATATCGCCGCCCATCTTGCCGCCATGCTGCATATGGGTTTGCTGGGCAATGACCGGCATGGCCACGGCGCCCACGCCAAGAGCGGCGACGGCTGCAAGGGCGAATTTTGTCGAACGTTTCATTCTGTCTCTCCAGATCTGATTGCGATGACACCTATCTGGAGGTTAGGTGTCACACAGGTTTGTCAGGCAGACGGGTAATTTGTATCAAACTGTCGCAAGGACCGGCAAAGCAGGGATTTGCAAAATAATTTCTGTGCGCGCAGGGTTGCTGTCTCGGCCAAGGTCAGCATCAGGAGGCAAGATCGTGACCCGTCCGCCCCATATTCTGATCGTCGACGATCACCGCGAAATCCGCGATGCGCTGGTGAGGTATTTGGAAAAGAACGGCATGCGCGCAACCTCTGCCGCGGATGCCGTAGCGATGGATGCGGCGATGAAGGTCGCAGAGTTCGATCTCGTCGTGCTGGATGTGATGATGCCCGGCGAGGATGGCTTGTCGGTGTGTCGCCGCCTGCGCGCGCAGGGCGGCATCCCGATCCTGATGTTGACCGCCCTGGGCGATGACACCGACCGGATCGTCGGGCTGGAGGTCGGCGCGGATGACTATCTGCCCAAGCCGTTTAACCCGCGCGAGTTGCTGGCCCGGATCAAGGCTATCCTGCGCCGGTCCGATCGGACCGAAGTTACGGGCGGCAGTCTTGCCGGGCACAGGCTGGCATTCGACCGCTGGGTGCTCGATACCGACCACCGCATCCTGACCGATTCCGATGGCGTCGAGGTCGCGCTGACCACCGCCGAATTCCGCCTGCTGACGGTGTTTCTGGAACGACCGCGCTTCGTGCTGAGCCGTGAACAATTGCTCGACATGACTTCGGGCCGGGCCGCAGAGGTGTTCGATCGCACCATCGACAACCAGGTCAGCCGCCTGCGCCGCAAGATCGAGCTTGACCCGACCAGGCCGGCGCTGATTACCACTGTCTGGGGCGGTGGTTACAGCCTTGCCTGTGATGTGAAGGAGATGCAGTGAGATTAAACCCTTCTTTCCTTCGCCGGTTGTTCCCGCAGTCTTTGGGGGCGCAGCTGCTGGCGATGTTGTTGCTGGCCTTGGCCGTCACACAGGGACTTGGCCTCTTGTTGCTGACGGATGAGCGCAACCGCGCGGTGCGGGCGGCCCTGGGGCTGGAGGCGGCGGGGCGCGCGGCGAACGTGGTCCTGCTGCTCGATGACGCCCCCGCCGACCTACGCCCATCTATCTTGCGGGCGGCAGACTCGCCGCTGGTCAGGTTTGAAGTCGGATCCGAGCCGGAAGCGCCCCAAGATAGCGCTGACGCAGACATCGTTCTGGTTCAGATCCGGCGAATTCTTGGTGAACCGGAACGTGAAGTTCGGGCGGATGTTCGAGCCCTTAAAGTAAATCCAATGCCGATGCCTGACGGAATGCCCGAGTCGATGCGCCCGATGCACAACGCAATGATGGCCGGACAAACCGATCCAATCGAGATGACGCTGTCGATCCGTCTGGCGGGAGGCGATTGGCTGAATGTGCGCACGATGTTTCATCGTCCTGGCCTGCAGCTTACACCACAAGCCCTTTTGCCCTTGCTGTTGATGGCCGTGGCCGTCGCTCTGGTCGCATGGTGGACCGCGCGGCGCGTCGTCGGCCCCATGCGCGCGCTTGCCATCGGAGCGGACAGGCTGGGGCGTGGCCTTGATACCGAGCCGTTGCCGATGAGGGGACCATCCGAAGTGCGCGAAACCACACAGGCATTCAACAGGATGAAGGACCGGCTGACCCGCTTCGTGAACGAGCGCACCCAGATGCTTGCCGCCCTGAGCCACGACCTGCGTTCGCCACTGACCGCGATGCGGCTCAGGATCGAGATGCTGGACGAAACCGAAGACAGCATCAGGCTGAAGGCACTGGTCGAGGAAATGCAGGCCATGGTCGACGCAACTCTGGAATTTGCGCGCGGTGTCGCCAGGGCAGAACCGCCCACCGAAGTCGACCTGGCAGCGCTGTTGGGAGATCTGGTGGGCGATGTGGGCGCTGATCGGGCGAGCCTTGCGCCCTCAGAACCGCTGTTTGCCATCATCCGCCCGCAAGCCCTGAACCGGGCGTTGCGGAATCTGATCGACAATGCAGTCCGCTATGGCGGCGCTGCGAACGTAACCTTGACACAAGAGCCGATGACCGCTGTCATCACCATCGCTGACAAGGGGCCGGGGTTGCCCGACGATCAGCTTGAGGCTGTCTTCGAACCCTTTGTGCGGCTCGAAAGTTCGCGCAACCGTGACACTGGCGGCGTCGGCCTCGGCCTCGCGATTGCCCGGACAATCATCCAGGCGCATGGTGGATCGGTAATTCTATGCAACTTGCCGGAAGGGGGACTGGAAACCGTTGTTCGCTTACCAATCGGAGAAGCGTGAATTTGCTTTGCCTGACATCAGCGCCTGTGGGTCCAAATAGGGAAATTTGATAATAGTGTTTTTCCTGCTCATCCTGACCACCAACGTGCGGGACATTCGACCAACATCAATGCTGCACGATGCACGAATGGCCGCAGTGCGTAAGCTGCAGCGCCGCATCGGCGCTATTGGTGAACGGCAGCTCAGGGCCGTTCGGGCAGGGCACGCTGCTGCCACCTCTGAGGTCAATAATGCAATTTTCGCGGCGATAGACCGAAAAACCTATGTTATTGAAACTTAGATGAGTTGAGTCTCATTTATTCAGTCTCATTATTAACGAGTTCCGACAACCGGTTCTTAGGTTGAGAGGTTGGCTCATAATCAGTATTATGTAATAATATCGACTAATGTTTAAGTCTAAACACTCACCACCAACCTATTGATATCAAGGTATACAAAAATGCTGCATCCCTGCGCATTCATTCAAACTTCCAGACCACATGCCTCGAACTCCGCGCGGACCGCTGCCTTTTCGACATCTGTCAGCTCCAGCATCGGAAAACGGACCCCGCCGCCGACCTGACCGAGCAGTTCTTGCCAGTATTTACCATGCGCCTGCGGCTTGTCCGCGGGTTTGGTGCGCCGGATCGCGTCACGCACCGGGTCCAGGCTGCGCGAAATCTGTCGCGCCTCGTCGAACCGACCGGCAAAGGCCAGCCGCGTATAGTCATTCATGCGGCGGTCCACCTTGGACTGCAGCTGATACGGCGGCGACGAGCACAGATAGAGCTTCCAGTTCAACTGCTCGATATTGTCCAGCCATTCGACCTCGGATGCGGTCGAGACATGGATTTTGTCTCCGACCATCTGGCTCAGCCGCACATACATCTCACGCGGGACGGAATATTTGATGGCCACGATATTGGGCAGATCCGCGATGCGCGCGCATAGCTCGGGTGACATCAGATAGCCGCTGTCAGGATGGCTCCACATCGCGATGCCGATATCCACCGCATCGCAAATCGCCTTGTAATACTGATAGACAATCTCATCTGGGTTACTGACGAAGTGCAGCATGGGTGCATGCACGACGATGTAATCGGCGCCGCAGTCCTGCGCGTGGCGGGCCAGTTCCAATACGGTATCGAAATTCTGATCCGACGCGGACATGATCGTGCCCGCGCGCCCGTCACATTCCTCAACTGCGATTTCAAAGTTGCGTTTACGTTCTTCCAGCGACATGGAGAAGAACTCTCCTTGCTTTCCGGCAATAAAAAGACCTTTGATATCAAGATCATCCACCCAATGTCTGATATTCTGCCTTAACCCGGCCTCGTCAAAGGCGCCGCTGGCGTGAAACGGGTTCAGCGCTGCAGCCCAGATGCCGCGCATATTTGCGCGCGCATGTTCCTTGGCATCGAACTTGCTGTACTTCATGTCTCGTCCCTTCCCTTGCCGGTCTCGTTTATCGCCTGCCACAGTCGAGCAGGGCTGAGCGGCATTTGCAGATCAGTCACCCCCAGCGGCGCCAGCGCGTCGATCGCGGCGTTCAGTATCGCAGCCGGTGCACCGATCGTACCCGCCTCGCCCACGCCCTTGGCGCCCAGCGGGTTCATAGGCGAGGGCGTTTGCATTTCGTAAAGTAGCAGCGTCGGCATGTCATCTGCGCGCGGCACGGCGTAATCCATCAAGGACGCGGTCAGCAACTGGCCGTCCTCGTCATAGTGGAGCGCCTCCATCAACGCCTCGCCCATGCCTTGGGCAAAGCCGCCGACAATCTGGTCTGCGACCGCCTGCGCGTCTATCATATTGCCCGCGTCGTCAACGCAGATCGCAGCCTCGACGGTGGCCTTTCCGGTATCTCGGTCAATGGCGAGCTGTACCAGATAGGCGCCATATCCCCACGCCTGCCCTTTGGTTTCAAAGCGTATCTCTGCACTCAGCGGAAGGTTTTCACCCGCACCGCGCGCGGCGCGCAGGGCGCTGCAGGCCTCGTGTACCGCGCTGCCACCGATGGGCGTGCTGCGCGACGCAACGGCGCCGATTCCCTCGGGACAGGTTTTCGTGTCGCCATAGCGCACAGCTACATCCTCGGGCGCGGTTCCCAGCACTCGCGCCGCAATGGCGGCATAGCTGCGCGTGCGCACCTGTCCCTGCGCCGAAGAGCCGCTGTCGACCTCAACCCGGCCATTGGCGTGCCACGTGACCCGTGCCGATTCCCAACCCTCGCCTGACGGCTCCAAGAACAACGCGACGCCCAGCCCCGCAAGCTCGCCAGCCGCACGCCGACGGCTCATGTCGGCGGCCCGCGCGTCGTATCGCGATACCCGGCGCAGCAGATGCAGCGCCCCCGCGTAATCGCCGCTATCGAGCATCTGACCGGTCGCCGTCATATGCGGCAGTGCGTCCTTGGGGGGCAGATTACGCAGACGTATCTCGAACGGATCGATCCCGGTGCCGCGTGCGGCCTTGTCGACCAGACGTTCCAGCAGCAGCGCCGCCTCGGGGCGCCCTGCCCCACGGTAGATGCCGGTCGGCGCGCGGTTTTCCTGGACGGCAGCCGTTTTGATCTGCACCGTCTCGATGCCATAAGGCCCCGGCAGCACGCGCGCGGCGTTCCAGGCCGGAATCAGCGCGCTGTTGGGCAGCCAATGGCCCAGCGGCGCTGTCACCTCGGCGGTCAACGCGGTAAAGCGACCAGTGCCATCCACCCCAAGCACCCCCATTGTGGTCAGACCCCGGCCGTGTGTCGCCGACAGGAACTCTTCGCTGCGCGATGCGCTCCACCGCACAGCCACCCCCAAGGTCAGCGCCGCCCAGACGCAATACACTTCCTCAGGATACAGCGACGCTTTCATGCCAAAGGCGCCGCCCACATCGGGCGCGATGACGCGGATTCGCGCGGCGTCGATTCCAAGGATCGCCGCCAGATGGCTGCGGGTGCGATGCGGCGTCTGGGTGGTCTGCCAGATCGTGACGGTGCCGTCCGGCTCCGGGCGCACGGCGATGCAGCGCGGCTCCAGTGACAGCGGTGCAAGGCGGGCATGATGCACCTGCGCTTCGACGCGATGTGCGGCGTGCGCCATAGCAGCGGGCGCATCGCCCGCAGTCCAGTCGCGCCCGGCGATGTGCCGGGGTTCGGGCATTTCGGTGGCGGCGATGTCCAGCCAGATCGCCTCGGCAGCGTCTTGGCCTTCGGCGCGGCTGCTGGCGAGGATGGCGGCGACGGGTTGGCCCACGGCATGCACCCGGCCCTGCGCGAGAATGGGAAACGGGGTGGCCTGCTCCAGCGGGAGCACCTCGTTCACCGGCAGCGCGCCCAGATCTGCCACGTCCGCGCCGACATGCACCGCATGCACGCCGGGCATGGCGCGCACCTCACTGACATCCAGCGCTGCGATCCTGCCCGCCGCCACATCGCTGCGCAGAAATATCGCGCGCAGCGCACCGGGCAGTGCGATATCGTCGCAATACTGCCCGGCACCGCGCAGCAACGCCTGGCTGTGATGGGGACGAAAATCTGTCGTCATGGGGGCTGCGGGCCTTTGCCAGAGAGCATGCCCCATGATGCGCCGACGCGGCGCGGGCTGCAAATACCGTGCTGTCCGCCGGGTATCACGAAAACTGATAGCCAACGGGGTTGAGCCTGCTAAAACCGGGGAACACCCAACGCAGGAGGCACACATGAGCGCAATCGGCATCATCGGACAGGGCGCAATCGCGCGCTATATCGCGCAGGCGTTGGCCGAAGATGGCACGCCGATCACTGCGGTGCTGGCAAGGCCGGGGCGCGAGGAGGTGGCGCGCATTGCCATTGGGGCCGAAGTGGTGGCAAACGCCACCGTCATGGCCACCTGCGCGGATGTGGTGATTGATTGCGCCGGGCATGCTGGATTGACCGCACATGGCGCGACGCTGCTGGGCGCGGGCTGCGAGGTGGTCACGTTATCGCTGGGTGCGCTGGCGGACCCAGTGTTGGTGGCGCAGATGAAAGACGCCGCGCGCGTCGGCGGGGGCACGCTGCGCCTTGCCTCGGGCGCCATCGGCGCGCTGGATGCGCTGTCGGCGGCGGCGGTCGGCGGGCTGGAGCACGTACGATACATCGGGATCAAGCCGCCCCATGGCTGGGCCGGATCACCTGCCGAAGAGGCGCTGGACCTTGCCACGCTGACCGCGCCCGCCACGCACTTTACCGGCACCGCGCGCGCCGCCGCGCTGGCCTATCCCAAGAACGCCAATGTCGCCGCCGCCGTGGCCCTGGCCGGCATCGGGTTCGACGCGACCGAGGTGCAGCTGATCGCGGATCCCGGCGCCACGCAGAACACCCACCGGATCGAGGCGCGCGGCGCTTTTGGCAGCTTTGATTTCACCATTTCGGGCAATGCCCTGCCGGACAATCCCAAATCCTCGGCCCTCGCCGCGATGAGCGCCGTGCGCGCGGCGCGCAATGGCGCCGCCTGGATGCGGTTCTAGGCCATGCAGGGACACGCGCAGATCACCAACCGCGTCATCAACCGGCTAAAGCTGAAGCAATTGCGCCTGCTGATCGCCGTCGGGCGACACCGCAGCATCCTGCATGCGGCGCGCGAATTGAACTTGTCGCAGCCCTCCGCGACCAAGGTGATCAAGGATCTGGAAATCGATTTCGACGTGCTGCTGTTCGAGCGCACCAATCGCGGGGTCATTCCCACGCCGGCGGGCGACGCGCTGATCCGGGGCGGGCAGCTGATATTCTCGCAGATCGGTACGACCGCGCAGGAACTGGAGGATATCGCCGGCGGCAATGCCGGGCGCATCGTTGTGGGCACTCTTCTGGCTGCCTCGGCGCAGTTGCTACCGCTGGCCATAGGGCAGGTTCTGGCGCAACGCCCGCACCTTGCAATCCGCGTGATTGAGGGCACGAACGAGGTGCTGATGCCCCGTCTGCGCGCGGGTGAACTGGATCTGGTCGTCGGGCGTCTGCCGGTGCTGCGCCACCGCGCCGACCTGACGCAGATGCCGCTGGGACAAGGCCGCGTTGCGCTGGTGGTGCGCGCAGGCCATCCCTTGCGGGGCAAGGATGCGCTGACATTCGACGCACTGCGCCCGTATGGCTGGGTCCTGCCCCCGCCCGACACGACGTTGCGTCGACAGATCGACCAGTATTTCGTCACAAAGGGTCAGTATGTGCCGCCGGTAATGGTTGAATCGGTCAGCTTCGTCACCAACCGGGGTTTGCTTGCGAGCAGCGACATGATCTGCGCCATGCCGGCCGAGGCCGCTGGTATCGCCGAAGGTGACGCATTGGTCGAACTGCCATTGCCCCTGCCCTTTGGCGATGGACCGGTCGGCGCGTCCTTTCGCAGCAGCACGTCGCTGCCGCCTGCTGCTGCCGCGCTGCTGGAGGCACTGCGCGACGTTGCGGATCAGTCGATCAACGCCAGCGACAACGCCGGGAAATAGCACAGCGCCAGCAGCACCAGCACCACAGCCAGAAGGAACGGCCAGAGCGCGGCAAAGATTGCCGCCGGCTTTACGCCGCTCATCGAGGCAGCGATATAAAGGCCCACGCCAACAGGCGGCGTCAACAGCCCCAACGCGAGGTTGATGCTGATCACGACGCCGAACTGGAACGGGCTGATGCCGTAATCACCGGTCGCGATAGGCAGTAGGATCGGCGTCACCAAAATCAACGCCGCGATCCCGTCGATCAACATGCCCACCAGCAAAAGCGCGCCCATCACGATCAGCAGGAACACGAACGGATCGGACGTGAAGGACGTGATCAGCGCGGCCAGCGTCTGGGGGATCGCCTCGTAAATGACGACCCAGCCAAAGACATTGGCGGCGGCGACCATGAAAATCACCATCGACGCGTTCTGCGCCGTGCGCCGGAACAGGGCATAGAGGTGCAAGGGCCGCAATTCGCCATAGACCAGCCAGCCCAGCAAAAACGCGATCAGCGATGCAACGGCGGCGCTTTCGGTTGGGGTGGCAATGCCCAGGACGATGCCGCCGATGATTGCCACCGGGATCAGCGTTGCCGGCAGCGCAGCGAGAACCGCGCGCATCGCGTCTGCCGCGCTCATCCATTCGCCCTTGGGGAACCGGGCCGCGAGGCCGATCAGCGTGACGACGACACAGAAACTGGCCGCCATCATCAGCCCGGGAATGATGCCGGCCAGAAACATGTCGCCTATGGGGACCTGCGCCAGAACGCCGTAGATCACGAACAGCATCGACGGCGGAATGACCGGCGCCAGCAATCCCCCCGCCGCCGTAGTGGCAGCGGCAAAACCGCGGTCATACCCCTCCTGCTCCATCGCCGGGACCATCGCGCGGCTCATCACCGCGATCTGGCTGACGGCTGAGCCGATGATCGCCGCCATGAACATATTGGCCAACAGGTTGATCCAGACCAACCCGCCGCGAAATCCGCCGACCAGAACGCGCGCGGCGTTCACCAGTCGCTTGGTCATGCCGCCCTCGTTCATCAGCTCGCCCGTCAGCATGAACAGCGGGATTGCCAGCAGGCCGTAGTTTTCGGTGCCGGCAAACATCTGCTGCGCGAAACTGTCAAACAGCACCGAATTGTCGCTCTGCCAGATATAGCTGAGCGCGGTCATCGCAAGCACGATGGAAATCGGCACCGCGCCGAACAGCAGCACAAGGAACAGCGCCGCCGTCACGGGGTGATCCGTTCGGGCGGCCATGGCCGCGTCAGGTTGGCAACGCCGTGCAAGGTCATGCCAAGCGCAAAAATGGGCATGACCAGCCAGAGCCAGAATTTGCGGATGTCCAGCGTCAGCGTTGGCTCGGCGTAGATGAAATTGAATGTCTCGCCCTGAAAGGCACCCGTATCAAACCCCGCGCGCAGCAGATCCAGCGGCAAAAACCAACGCCAGCAGAGCCACAGCATCAGCAGCGCAAAGATCAGGACGATCCCATCCACCGCCCGCTGCGCCACACGCGCCGCGCTGCCCGGCAGCATGTCGGTAAAAAGCGTTACACTGACCGAATGGCCAAAATGCACGGCGGCGGAGGCGGCCAGAAACGTCATCCACGTCATCGACATGATCGCCGCCTCGTCCACCCAGAAGATCGACGCGCTCAACGCGCGCGTGACCACGTTCAGCAGCACCAGACCGGTGATCGCCACGGCCAGCGCGGCGGCAGCGGCCATTTCGGCGCGCGCCCAAGCCTTTGAAATCCGATGCAGCACCCTGCCCCCGCAATGCAATCTGGCCGCCCGTCATTCGGGCGGCCAGTTAAATCAAGCCCGTCCCGGCTTACTCTGCCGAAGCGGCCGCCGCTTCGCGCATCTGACCCAGAACCGCCGACTGCTCGGACCAGATCTCGTCCCACTGGGCGGGGACGTCACCAAAGAAGGTGGCGTCGACCTCCATGAAGTTCGCGCCGGTATCGCGCACCTGCTCCAGCCATTCGCTGTCCTTGACGACAAAGGTTGCGACGACCTCGTCCAGCCGCGCCTTCATCAGTTTGGAAATCAGCGCGCGATCGTCTTCGGACATGCCCTTCCAGACCTTGGCCGAGACGAGGCCAACCATCGGGAACATCATGTGGTTCGATACGATGATCGTTTCGGCCTGCTCGTAATATTTCATCTTCCAGATCATTTCGGCATCCATGTCGATGGCGTTGACCTGTCCGTTGGCCAGCGCGTCATAGACGGCAGGCAGCGGCATGGGCGTAGGGGCGGCGCCCAGAAGGTTGTAGAAATCGAGGATCGGCTTGAACGGCGTGATCCGCAGCTTCTTGCCCTTGAGGTCGGCGGCGCTTTCCACCTTTCCCTTCGCCTCGATCTGGCGCAGGCCGGCCATGCCATAGCCGATGCCTACGACGCCGGCCTTGGCGGGCAGATCCTCCAGCATCGACGCGGCCAGATCCGATTGCAGGATGCGGCCCGCATGGCCGATATCATTGGCCAGGAACGGCGCGTAGAAGGCACCGAAATCGGGCACCCGGTTCGATACTTCGGCGACGGTCAGAAACGCCATGTCCAGCGCGCCGGTTTGCAGTTGCTGCATCATCTCGGCTTCGTTGCCGAGTTGCTGGGCGGGAAAAACGGTAATGGTATGCGCGCCATCGGTCGCTGCGGCCAGATCGGCGCCGAAATCCTCGGCGGCCTTGGTCCAGATATGCGAGGGCGGCGTGATCAGGCCAAGGCGCAGCTCATGTGCGCCCGCGACACCGGTCAGCATCAAGGTGGCAGCCGTAATCGCGGCAGGCAGTCTGGTCAGATATGTCATTGTTATCGGTCTCCTCCGGGTTGGTACATGCGCCCATCTTGCGGGGCGCTTGATCATGTCGTCGCGCGGCTAGAGTTTCACCCAGCCCTCGGGCGGCTCCTTGCCCGGATGCACGGCGGCGCAGGCCGGGCATGTGCGCGCCTTGATCGAGGCATAGAAGCGTTCATAGACAGGCGGCAGATCGTCCACAATGGATTTCAGCTGCATCTCGGCGCGGTGCACCAGCGCGCTGCACTCAAAGCAGTACCATTCGATCGCGTCCAGCTCGCCTGTCTGGCGTTTCGGCTCGATCACCAGACCGATGCTGCCCTCCTGTGGGCGCTGGGGTGAGTGGCGCACATGCGCCGGCAGAAGGAATACGTCACCCTCGCGGATCGCCACATCGTAGAAATCATCACCGTCTTTCAGCTTCAGCAGCATGTCGCCCTTCAACTGGTAAAAGAATTCCTCGACCGGATCATCATGGTAATCGGTGCGCTTGTTCGGGCCGCCGACGACGGTGACCATCATGTCGGAATCCTCGAACACCTTCTTGTTGCCGACGGGCGGTTTCAGCAGATGTTTGTGCTCGTCGATCCACTTGTCAAAGTTGAATGCTGCCAGTCTGCTCATGTCGCGTCCTCCGCTTGCGTCGCCAAGTGTCCATCCGGCAGTGCCACTTGGGCAAGCAGCCAGATTGAATGCCGCTATCGCGTCTGGTGATAGCAGCGCCGCCTGCGCCCAAGTTTTGCCCAAAGCGGCGCCGCGCGCAAGCGGACCTATTGGGTGGTGAACAGATCGCCGAACCGATCACGCAGGATGTTCTTTTGTACCTTGCCCATAGTGTTGCGCGGCAATTCGTCCAAGATGATCAGCTTGCGAGGATGCTTGAACCGTGCCAGCGCGGCGGCGGCGGCGGTCATGATCGCTTCCTTGTCGGGCGCCATGCCCGGCTCGGGCACCAGAACACCCACGACCGTTTCGCCGAAATCGGGATGCGGCACGCCGATCACGGCGCTTTCCAACACGCCGGGCTGGTCGTCCAGCACCAGCTCGATCTCCTTTGGGTAGATGTTGTAACCGCCCGAAATGATCAGATCCTTGCCGCGCCCGACAATCTGCACATAACCTTGGTCGTCGATCAGCCCCAGATCGCCGGTGATGAAAAACCCGTCTGCGCGCAGTTCTTCGGCCGTCTTTTCCGGCATCTGCCAATAGCCTTGAAACACGTTGGGGCCGCGTACTTCGATCTGGCCGACCTCGCCCTGTGGCAGCGCCGCGCCGGTCGCCGGGTCGCAGATCTTCAGCTCGACCCCCGGCAGCGCAAAGCCCACAGTGCCGGCGCGGCGGGCGCCGTCATAGGGGTTCGACGTGTTCATGTTCGTCTCGGTCATGCCGTAGCGCTCCAGAATCGCGTGGCCTGTGCGCGCGCTGAACCGGTCATGCGTTTCCGCCAGCAGCGGCGCGCTGCCCGACGTGAACAACCGCATGTGCCGCGTCGCCGCCGCATCAAAGCGCGGATCGTCCAGCAGGCGGGTATAAAAAGTCGGCACCCCCATCATGGTTGTCGCGCGTGGTAGCTGTGCCAGCACCGTATCAACATCGAATTTCGGCAGGAAAACCATCGCGCCGCCGGTCGCCAACGTCACATTGGTCGCTACGAACAGGCCGTGCGTGTGAAAGATCGGCAGCGCGTGCAGCAGCACGTCGGATTCGGTAAAGCGCCATTCGCGCACCAGCACCTCGGCATTGCTCAGCAGGTTTTCCTGGCTCAGCATCGCGCCCTTCGAGCGGCCCGTGGTGCCGGATGTATAGAGCAGCGCGGCCAGATCGTCGCCGCTGCGATCTGCCGTGGCAAACGTATCACCCTGCCCCGCCGCGCCCGCCATCAGGCTGCCGGTGCCATCGGCGTCCAGCGTGGCCAGTTGCGCACCCAAGCCAGCCGCGACCGGCGTCAGGCTGTCAATGGCGGCGCTGTCGCACACAACCAAGGCGGCGCCGGAATTCTCAACAAAATAAGTGACTTCGCTGGCCGTATAAGCCGTATTCAGCGGCAGGAAAACCACCCCAGCCTGCACACAGGCGGCATAAAGCGCCAGCGCCTCGGGCGATTTGGCCACCTGCGCGGCCAGCCTGTCACCCGGTTTCAGCCCCAAAGCGGCCAGATGCCCCGCAATGCGCGCGGCCTGCGCCAGAAACGCAGCGTAGCTGACTTCGCTGCCATCCGGCAGGATCAGGAACGGTGCCGGGTTGCCCGCATGGCGCCCGAAAAGCGTGTCATAAAGGGAGTTTGCCATGTCTCAGGCTCCTTTCAGCGTCATCTGGTCAGCATGGTCTGGGCGGCGGAGGCCTGCGCTTTGACGGCAGCCGACGCGGCCACGGTGCCATCCGTTGCAAAGGCCTCGTGCTGCTCGGCCGTGCGGCGCAGATCGTAGAGGTAATTCACCATCACACCGCCAGACTGCGTGCGGCCCTTTGGCGACAGATCGGCATCCTCGTGCAAGGCATGAACGATGGCGCCATTGCCCAGATGAAACCGCGCCACCGGATCGCGCGGGGCACCTCTGCCATCCTTGGCATTCAGCAGGTAATGCGCGGCAAGCGCGGACAAATCCCCCTGCCAGGCGCTAACATCAGCCTCCCGTATCCATTCCATGAGGCCCGGAATGGGCGACAGCGTGACAAAGCGTGCGATGCCCGGCAGTTCGGAGGCCAGATCGCCGGCCACCTGCTTGATCAGAGAATTGCCAAAGGAAATGCCGGCCAGCCCGGTCTGGCAGTTCGAGATGGAATAAAACACCGCCGTATCGGCAGAGCCCGCTTCCAGTTCTTCGCGCCCTTCGGTCAGCAGCGGCTGCACTGCGCCCGGTATGCCGCGCGTCAGCGCCACCTCGACAAAGATCAGTGGCTCGTCCGGCATCGCCGGGTGGAAAAAGGCAAAACAGCGCCGGTCCTCGGGCTGCACGCGGCGGCGCAGATCGTCCCAGCTGTCGATGGCATGAACGGCCTCGTAGGCGATGATCTTTTCCAGGATATCCGCCGGGGTTTGCCAGGTGATGCGGCGCAGCACCAGAAACCCGCGATTGAACCATGATCTGAACAGATGCCCGAAATCCAGATCCAGCGCCTCCAGTTCCGGCATCCCGCGCCCCAGACGCAGCAGATCTGCGCGCATTTCCACCAGCGCGCCGGTGGCGCCCTCGATCTGGTTGAGGCGGCGGATCAATTCCTGCCGGGGCGGCTCGCTGGCGGACAGGTAGGCGCGGTAGCTGGCGCGCGACGGTGCCTCCTCATAGGCGTTCAGCGCGCGGCGGGTGGCGGCAGGGTCGACGTTCATACGCTCGGCCAGATGCTGAAAAAACGCCAGCTTGGTCGCGTCATCCATCGCCTTGAATCGCGCCAGCACCTGCTCGGCCAGCATATGTCCCGACGTCTCGCCGTGCGTGGTGATCAGCGCATCGGCCAGTTCCTCGACCGGACGGCGGCTCCAGTCGCCAAGGCGCGCGGCGCCCAGCCCCCGCTCGAAAACGGCGGACAGCAGATCGGACAGGACCGTCATACCGCTGTTCCCATCACGTAATCGGGCAGCCACGTGGCGAGGCTGGGGAACAGGCACAGAAGGATGATCGCCAACACCATGCAGCCCACAAACGGCAGCGATCCCATCAGGATCGTCCGTAGTGAAATGTCGGGCGCGATGCCGTTGATAACGTATAGATTCAGGCCAACGGGCGGGCTGATCAGGCCGATTTCCATGTTGATCGTCAGCACCACGGCGAACCAGATCGGGTCAAAGCCCGCAATCGTGATGATCGGCATCAGGATCGGCGCGGCCATCAGGATCACCGCCACGGGGGGCAAAAAGAACCCGGCGACCAGCAGGAACACGTTGATCGCCCCCATCAGCACCCAGCGGTTGACGTCCAGCGTACCGATCCACTCCGCAATGCTCTGCGTGATGAAAAGACTGCTGAGCATGTAGGAAAACACGCCCGCCGCCGCGATGATGAACAGGATCATCACCGATTCCTTCGTGCTGTCGCGCAGGATCAGCCACAGGCCCGCAGGGCTCCAGAGTTTGTAGATCACCATGGCGATGACAACGCAAAGCAGCGCGCCGACGGCCGCCGTCTCGGACGGGGTCGCGATGCCGCCATACATGGCATAGAGCACACCGAGGATGATGATCAGGAACGGGATCACGCGGGGCAGGATCTCCAATTTTTGCTTCCACGTATAGCTGCCGGCCGTAAGCACCTGTGCGTTACCCGATTTCCATGTCGAGAAAAGCGCCCATGCCATGAACAGTGCGACCAGCAGCAGGCCAGGAATGACACCAGCCAGGAAAAGCCGCCCGATGGATGTTTCGGTCGCGATGCCATAGACGATCATCGTCACCGAGGGCGGGATCAGGATGCCCAGCGTCCCGCCCGCCGCGATGCTGCCCGCAGCGACGCCGTCGGGATAGCCCCGCTTGCGCATCTCGGGGATGCCCATCTTGCCGATTGCCGCGCAGGTCGCGGGACTGGATCCGGACATGGCAGCAAACAGCGCACAGGCCCCGAGGTTGGAAATCACCAGACCGCCGGGAATGCGTGTCAGCCACCGCTCCAGCGCCTCGTAAAGGTCGGCACCCGCCCGCGTGGACGCAATGGACGCGCCCATGATGATGAACATCGGGATGCTGAGCAGCGCAAAACTGTCCAGCTTGCCAAAGAAAATCTCGGGCATCAGTTCGAGGCTTCGCATCCCGTCGAACACCACCAGAAACCCGCCAGACACGATCAGCAGCCCCAGCGCCACCGACACGCCTGAAAACAGCACTGCAATCGTGCAAAACGCGACAAGCGCCCCCAGAACCAGTGGATCCATCAGCTATTCTCCAAACCAAAAGGCGCGTCGATCCGCAGGATCAGGGCGACGAGATCCGCAATCAGTTGCAGCAGCAACAGGCCAAAGCCGATGGGCAGCGACATGTAGGGAATCCACAGGCGCACCCCCCAGATCGTATCGGACCGCCAGCCGCGCTCCCACGCGTAATACCAGTAATCGAACCCGTACCACAGCATCACGGCGACAATCGCTGCACTGACGCTGAGCGTGAAACAGGCCATGAAAAATCGCGCGCGTGGCGGCAGCGCGATGGGGATCAGATCGACATTCACATGCCCGCGCAGGCGCTGTACATAGGGCAGCCCCATCAGTGTGGCGGCGATCATCAGGTAGACGACCATTTCGGTCTGCCAGATGGTCGAGTGGTTCAGAACTGCCCGCACAAAGATCATCTGACAGGTGATCCCCACCGCGACGACGATCATCGCCGCCGATATCCAGCCGGCAACGGTGGATATCGCGGCAACTGCGCGCAGAAAGGGGTTGTCCCCTGTCTTGGCGACGCGGTGGGTCACTTGTCCGGCCATGTCGGGTTCCTGTTCGAATTGGTAATTCGGTGCCATCGGGCAGCGCGCACTCGGGGTTTCGGTGTGGCAGGGGCGCAACTACCGCCCCTGCCCCGCGGCGATCAGTCGACCGATAACGCCATGTCCAGCAGTTCCTGCCCATTCGGCACGTTCTCGACAAAGTTCTTGTAGGACGTTTCCTTGGCGATCTCGCGCCACGCGTTGAAATCCTCCTGCGTCATGGTCGCGATCTCGACGCCGGCATCGCGGAACACCTGTACCGAATCCGCGTCTTCCTTCTTGGCTTCCTCCAGATAGAACGCCTCGGCCTTGGCGGACGCATCAAGCAGCGCCTGCTGCTGCTCGGGTGTCAGGCTTTCGAACTTGGATTTGTTCATCAGCAGGGGCTGATACATGAACCACAGCGCGACCTCGCCAGCGGGGGTGTAGCAGGCCACCTGCTCGTAAATGCGGTAGCTGACAAAGGACGAGGACGATGTGTTCGCGGCATTCAGAACGCCGGTCTGCATCGCGTTGTAGATATCCGCGCTGGACATCGACGCGATGGATGCGCCCGCGCCGGCCAGCATCTGCTCAAACGCCTTGCCGGCGGCGCGGGTCTGCAAACCCTCGACATCGGATGGCTTGGTGATGCATTTTTCCTTGCCCGCAAATCCGCCGGCCAGATAGCCGTGCACCAGCGTCATGACGTCATCCTCGGCCATCTTGGCCTCGATCGCGTCCATGAAGGGGCTGTCGTTCAGGCGCGCGGCGTGGTCGTGATTTTTCACCAGCCCCGGCATCAGCGTCAGGTTAAAGGCTGGCTGCTGGCCGCCCGCGTAGGACAGCGGAAAAACCGTCATGTCCAACTGGCCCCGGCTGAGCGGTTTGTACTGTTCGCGCGGCTTGAACAGGGATTTGGAACCGAAGATCTTGATCTCCAGATCCACATCGGCGGCCGCGACCTCGTCCGCGACGATCTGGGCAACCTTGTGACGCACGTCGTTGTTGGACCATTGGTGCGACAGGCGCAGTTCGGTTGCGGACGCGGCAGCGCCCATCGCGAGCAGGGCCGAGCCAGCGACGGCGGCCTTGAGCATGGATTTCATATCATATCCTCCCAGGATGTTTCATGGCCCGGTTGACCCGGAACGTGGCGTGCAGCGTGGCGCGAGGGTTTTTTTGAGTCAATCACTTTGTATACAAAACTTCGATCTTTGCATGCGCGCCCTTGCCGCCTATATTCGCCCCATGGAAAAGCGCCGCGCCGATCTGATCGCAGACGAGATAGAAGAGCTGATCTTCGGCGGCACCTTTGCCGATGGCGACCGGCTGGACGAACACGCGCTGGCCGACCGGTTCGGCGTGTCGCGCACCCCCATTCGCGAGGCGCTGCAAAAGCTGACATTGTCGGGACTGGTCACGCAGATCCCGCATCGCGGCGCCTTCGTGCATCAGCCCGGCCCGGTCGAGCTGATGGAGATGTTCGAGGTCATGGCCGAGCTCGAGGCCGCCGCCGGGCGCCTCGCCGCGCTGCGCATCAGCGATGCGGCGCTGGACGATCTGCGCCGCGCCAATGCTGAATGCCTGGCCGCCGTGACCGCGCAAGACACCGACGCCTATTATATTAAAAATGAACGGTTTCATCAAATCATCTATGCGCAATCCGGTAACAGCTTCCTAAGGGGTGAGGCGCTGCGCCTACATCGCCGCCTGCGCCCGTTTCGCCGCCAGCAGCTACGCCTGCGGGGTCGGTTGGCGCAGTCCATGGCCGAGCATGAAGGCATCGTTGCCGCATTGGAGAGCGGCGATGCGCCCGGCACGGCAGATCTGCTGCGCGCCCATGTCGCCGTTCAGGGCGAGAAATTTCACCACCTCATGTCCAGCCTCAGGCCAGCGGCCGAATAACGCCGTCCCTCGACAGCGCGCGCGCGACCGGTCTAAAACGATCCCAAAGGAGCCACCCCATGACCTCGATCCTGATCCTGAACGGGCCGAACCTGAACCTGCTGGGCACCCGCCAGCCCGAGGTTTACGGCCATGTTACCCTGTCCGATATCGAGGCGCTGTGCCGCGCCCATGGTACATCGCGCGGCGCCGATGTCACGTTCATGCAAAGCAACAGCGAGGGCATACTGATTGATGCCATCCACGACGCAAAGGGCGTGCATGATGGTATTGTTCTGAACGCCGGCGCCTACACCCATACATCCATCGCGCTGATGGATGCGATTTCGTCGGTGGAATTGCCGGTGGTTGAGCTGCATCTGTCGAATATCCACGCGCGCGAAGATTTTCGCCATGTCAGCTACATCGCCCGCGTGGCGCTGGGGGTGATCTGCGGCTTTGGCGCGGCGGGCTATCCGCTGGCGATGGACGCGCTGCTCGCGCATCTGGCGCAGCAATAAGCCTGCCTGCACCGGGCAATTTCAACGCATCGCCAAAACGAAAAAGAGCGGACCAGAAGGCCCGCTCTTTGAATTCTTCGCAAGGCAGAATTAGCCCTTGGCGGCCTTGGCGACCTCGGCGGCGAAGTCTTCCTTCTCCACCTCGATGCCTTCGCCCACTTCCAGACGCACGTAGCCGGTGATCTCGGCGCCGGCCTCTTTGGCGGCGGCCTCGACCGTCAGGTCCGGGTTCATCACGAAGGCCTGACCCATCAGCGTGGCTTCCGCCATGAATTTCTTCATGCGGCCCTCGATCATCTTTTCGATGACCTGCTCGGGCTTGCCGCTTTCGCGGGCGATGTCCATCTGAACCTGCTTTTCCTTTTCGACGACGGCGCTGTCCAGTTCGGCCTCGTTCAGGGCGGTCGGGTTCGTCGCGGCGATGTGCATGGCGATCTGGCGACCGAACGCCTCGTCCCCGGTCAGCGCGACCAGCACGCCGATCTTGCCCATGCCATCGGTGGCGGCGTTGTGAACATAAGACACGACCGTGTCACCCTCGACCGATGCCATGCGGCGCAGGCTCATATTCTCGCCGATGGTTGCGACCTTGGCGGTGATCGTCTCTTCGACGGTCTTGCCGCCCATGTCCGCCGACTTCAGCGCCTCAAGGTCAGCGACCTTGACAGCCTCGTCCGCGACAGATGCGACCATGGCCTGAAAATCGGCATTCTTGGCAACAAAGTCTGTTTCCGAGTTGATCTCGACAGCGACGCCACGACCACCCTCGACCTTGACGGCAACAAGGCCCTCGGCAGCCGTGCGGCCCGATTTCTTGGCCGCCTTGGCCAGCCCCTTGGTGCGCAGCCAGTCGACTGCCGCTTCCATGTCGCCATCCGTTTCGGTCAACGCCTTTTTCGCGTCCATCATGCCTGCGCCCGTCGTGTCGCGCAGTTCCTTTACCATTGCAGCTGTGATCGCCATTTGGCTCTCCTAATATTGTCGGTATCGCCCGGCGATCACGTCGCTGGGCGTGTGTAAGATGCGACCCGTATTGGGATCAGCTGTTCTGACCGGCCTTGGCGGCCATGTCCGAGACTTCTTCGCTCGACTTGATGTCCAGCGGCGCATCTTTGGTTGCCTTGTCGTCATGCACGGCTTCGTGCGAGATGTTGCCGGTCTCGACGCCGGTCGATGCGACCTCCTCGACGGGGGCCTCTTCCATCGCGCCAATATCGATGCCTGCCGCGCCCATCTGGGCTGTCATGCCATCCAGCGCTGCGCGGCTGACCAGATCGCAATACAGCGAAATGGCGCGGGCCGCGTCGTCGTTGCCGGGAATGATGTAATCAATCCCGTCGGGCGAGCAGTTGGTGTCGACGATGGCGACGACCGGGATACCCAGCTTGTTCGCCTCGGCGATCGCCAGCGCTTCTTTCTTGACATCGATGACGAACAGCAGATCGGGAACGCCGCCCATTTCGCGGATGCCGCCCAAGGAAGCCTGCAGCTTGCCCTGGTCACGCTCCATGCCCAGACGCTCTTTCTTGGTCAGGCCTTCGGCGCCCGATTCCAGCGCCTCGTCGATTTCCTTCAGGCGGTGGATCGATTTCGACACGGTCTGCCAGTTGGTCAGCGTGCCGCCCAGCCAGCGGTGGTTCATGTAATACTGCGCGCATTTCTCGGCGGCTTCGGCGATGGGCGCTGCGGCCTGACGCTTGGTGCCGACGAACAGCACGCGACCGTTCTTGGCAACTGTTTCGCGCACGACGTTCAGCGCGGCGTCCAGCATCGGGACGGTCTGCGTCAGGTCCATGATGTGGATGCCGTTGCGCGCGCCATAGATGAACTCGCCCATGCGGGGGTTCCAGCGCTGCGTCTGGTGGCCAAAGTGAACGCCAGCTTCCAGCAACTGACGCAAAGTGAACTCGGGAAGAGCCATTTGGTATTCCTTTTCCGGTTTTCGCCTCGGCACGGGATGAGAGGCGTTTTGCCTCAACCGGTGGACTGCCGGGGATGTCTCCCCCGGACGGCCCGCCCGTGCCTGCGGATTTCTAGTGCTTGCGCCTATAGACCTTGCAGCCCCTGTGCGCAAGGGGGCCTTGCGCCGCGCGCGGCCTCCCGTCACCATCGCGCAAAACGAAGGGAGCGCCGCGCATGAGCGACATGATCTGGTCCGCCGAGACCGCTACAGCGAAGGCCGAAGGCGCGCCGCTGGTCGCGCTGGAAAGCACCATCATCACCCACGGCATGCCCTACCCCGAAAACCTGCACACCGCCAGCGCGGTCGAGGATGAAGTGCGCCGCGCCGGCGCCATTCCCGCCACCATCGCCGTTCTGGACGGGCGGCTGCATATCGGGCTGGAGAGCGCGCAGCTGGAGCGGCTCGCCGCCCTGCCCGCCCCGATGAAGCTCAGCCGCGCGGATCTGGCCGTGGCAATGGCAACGGGCGCCAGTGGCGGCACGACCGTCGCCGCCACCATGATCGCCGCCGCGCGCGCGGGTATTGATGTGTTCGCGACCGGCGGCATCGGCGGCGTTCATTTGGGGGCCGAGCATAGCTGGGACATATCCGCCGATCTGCACCAGCTGGCACAAAGCCGCGTGACGGTGGTCTGCGCCGGGCCCAAGGCCATTCTGGACCTGCCCAAGACACTGGAAGTGCTGGAGACACTGGGCGTTCCGGTCATCGCCTACGGGCAGGACGCGCTGCCGGCCTTCTGGTCCCCCGCCTCGCCCTTTGCGGCGCCGCTGCGCATGGACGACGCGCGCGCCATCGCTGCGGCCCACACGGCGCGCGCCGCATTGGACCTGCCGGGCGGTCAGTTGATCTGCAACCCGGTGCCCGCTGCGGACGCAATCCCCTACGCAGACCTCGCGCCCCTCATCACCGCCGCGGCAGCCAAGGCGCATGCGGCAGGCATCGCGGCCAAGAACGTCACCCCCTACCTGCTGAACCACCTGAACGCGGCGACCGAAGGGCGCACACTGACCGCCAACATCGCGCTGATCCGGGCGAACGCGCGGCTGGCCGCCGCCATTGCGCAAGCCTTGCAAATGCAGCCCCGGCCCCGCACATAAAAGCCACATGCAGCGCAGGCACCATTGCCGCCGACGGGCATAGCCCCTACACATTGCCGCAGCACGATCCGGGATCAACCACAGACATGAGCACACTTTTCGAAGAAGACCCCACCCCGCCGCAGCGGACCGGCATCTTCGCGCGGCTGCGTGCCCGGTTCCTGACCGGACTTGTCGTTATCCTGCCGGTTGCGCTGACCGTCTGGCTGATCTGGACAATGATCGGCTGGGTCGACGGGGTGGTGCTGCCGCTGATCCCCTATGATCTGACTCCGGCGCATTTTCTCGGCATCAATCTGCGCGGCGTCGGCGTGGTGGTATTTCTCATCTTTACCATTCTGATCGGCTCGATCGCCAAGGGTCTGATCGGCCGCACGCTGATCCGCTTTGGTGAAAATCTGGTCAACCGGATGCCGGTCGTCCGCTCGATCTATTCGGGGGTCAAGCAGATCGCCGAGACGATCTTTGCCCAGACCGAGCGCAGCTTTGAGACTGCCTGCCTGATCCAGTACCCGCGCAAGGGGATCTGGGCCATCGGCTTTATCTCGACCATGGCCAAGGGCGAAATCGCCAGCCGCACCGAAACGGGCGGCGCGCTGGTCAGTGTGTTCCTGCCCACCACGCCGAACCCGACATCGGGGTTCCTGTTGTTCCTGCCCAAGGAAGACGTGATCGAGCTGGACATGACGGTCGAAGACGCCGCCAAACTGGTGATTTCGGCCGGGCTGGTCTACCCCAATCAGGTCAAACCCGAGGATATGCCGGCCAAGCTCGCAAACCCCACCAAGCAAGTCTGACGCAAACGCATCAGCCGAACATCTCGGACAGATCGGTGCTTCCGCGCACGCCCAGATCGTCCCAATGTGCGGCCAGAAAACGATCTGCCGCAATGCGCCCCGCCTCTTTCAGACGACTCAGCAGATAGGGGTTCGGCACCATCTTGGTCATGACCGACAGCTCGGCCATCAGCCGGTCATCTGCGATCATGTGCACATGCAGCCGTTTCATAGCGCCCTCGGGCACGGTGCCGGCATCCAGAAGCCGCTGCACGAACCCGATCGCGCGCAGTTCGCGCAGCAGAGACGAGTTAAAACTGATCTCATTGATCCGGTTCTCGATCTCCTGCGCAGTGCATGGCAGATCCGGGCGCTCCAGCGGGTTGATATTGACGATTACGATATCACTAGGCAAATCCGCCTTGAACAGCGGAAACAGCGCCGGATTACCGGTATAGCCACCGTCCCAGTATGCCTCACCGTCGATCTCGATCGCCTGAAACAGCGTCGGCAGGCAGGCCGACGCCAACAGCGCGTCAGCGCCGATCTCGTCCCCCTGAAAGATGCGGATCTTGCCGTTGCGCACATTCGTTGCGCCCACGCTCAGGAGCGGGGCTTTGTCCGCGCAAATCTTGTCATAGGCAAACCGCTCGACGACGCGGCGCAGCGGATTGCTGTAGAACGGCCCGTAGGCGTAGGGCGACAAGGTTTGCGACACCGCGTCGACAAACGTCATCGGCATCGCGTACTCCATGGCCGCGCTCACGGCGCCGGGCACAGATGCAGCCATCCACGCGGGCATGCGCAGATCATGCACCGCACCCATCTGCGCCCAGAGCCAGTCCAGATTCTCGCGCGCGCCCTCCCGGCCACCTGATACCCAACCCGCCTTTAGCGCCGCGCCGTTCAGCGCGCCTGCGGATGTGCCGGAAATCGCGGCCACTTCCAACGCGTCCTCCTCCAGCAGGCGGTCCAGTACACCCCAAGTAAACGCGCCATGCGCGCCGCCGCCCTGTAGCGCCAGATTGATTCGTTTGATATCCATGCCTGCCCCTTCGGCTTTTTCTTGGAGAAATACCCAAATTCAGACCGCCCAGGCCACGCTCCGCCAGACCCTTGGGCGATCCACAGCCGAAACCGGTATTTGTCAGCCGGGCGGTTATTGCATCGCAGCATATATTGCTGCATGTGCAAATGTCACGCGACCCGCGCCCGAGCGGCACATTTTAAACCCCAAGCCATCCGGCCAAAAAAAAACGCCAGCGCGAAGCTGGCGTTAAGTTATTGAGGCAGGTTTCATACAGGCAAGAAACCTATCGAGCAGTGACTCTCTTATAGACAATCCCGCGCGCCCGTCCAAGCTAAAAGTTTGAAAAGGCATGAATCCCTCTCTACCCTCGCGACCAGTGACGCAACGCCAATCAGGAATTCTCCCAATGACGAGATCAGTCAATTTCCAGCGCCATGGGCGTATTATCGCCGCTTTGGCCTATGTTTTGCTTGGAATTGGGGTATTTCAGCCCGCTGCGGCCCAGCCTGTTCACGGTATCGCGATGTACGGCGCCCCGGCCCTGCCGCCCGGCTATACTGCCCTGCCCTATGCCAACCCCGAGGCGTCGCAGGGCGGGCGCGTAACCACCGGCAATGTCGGCGGCTATGATTCGCTCAACCCATTCGCGCCCAAGGGCACCCCGCCTTGGCAACTGCGTAGCTTTGCCTACGAATCGCTTCTGGGCCGGTCCTGGGACGAGCCTTTCACGCTCTATGGTCTTCTGGCCGAAACCGTCGAGACGGATGAGAACCGCACATGGGTGGAATTCACGCTGAACCCCAAGGCCGCGTTCTCGGACGGCAGCCCGGTCACCGCCGAGGATGTGATCTGGTCGTTCGAGGCTTTGGGCACACGCGGCCATCTGCGCTACCGCGATTTCTGGACCCGCATCGCGCGGATCGAACAGACCGGCCCCGGCAAGGTGCGGCTGGATTTCAAGACCGATGATGGCCCCCCTGACCGCGATCTGGCCCTGCTGGCAGGCCTGCGTCCGATCCTAAAAAAATCCCAGTGGGAGAACCGTGTGTTTGAGGACGGCGCGATCGACGACATTCCCATCGGCACCGCGCCCTATGTCGTGGACAGCTACCAGCTTGATCGCCGCGTGACCCTGCGCCGCAACCCGGACTACTGGGGCAACGATCTGCCCTTCCGGCGCGGCACGAATAACTTCGACGAGATCCGCATCGATTTCTACGGCGATGACGCCGTGATGAAAGAGGCGTTCAAGGCCGGCGAGATCAGCTATATCCGTGAATTCAACGCCGAGCGGTGGGAGGAGCTTGCCAGCCTGCCCGCAGTCAAACGCGGCGATATCATCCGCAGCGAAATCCCCAATGGACAGCCGTCGGGCATCTCGGGCTTCGTGATGAACACCCGGCACGCCCCCTTGGACGACTGGCGCGTGCGCGAGGCGCTGATTGCCGCGTTCAATTTCGAATACATCAACGACACGTTGACCGGCGGGCGCCAGCCGCGCATCACGTCCTATTACTCCAATTCCGAACTGGGCATGCGCCCCGGCCCCGCGCAGGGCGCCGTGCAGGCCCTGCTGGCGCCCTATGCAGACACCCTTCTGCCCGGCACGCTGGAGGGCTACACCCTGCCCGCCTCTGACGGTTCCAAACGCAACCGCGCCAATATCCGCGCGGCGGCGGATCTGCTGGCCGATGCTGGCTGGACCGTGCAGGACGGCGTTCTGAAGAACGCCGAAGGCCAGCCGCTGGTGCTGACGGTCCTTCTGCAACAGGACGCGCTGGTGCAGCAGGCAACCGCGATGATGGATATCTACGCCCGCGCGCTGGAGCGGCTGGGTATCACGCTACAGGTTCAAAGCGTGGACAAGGCGCAATACACCGTGCGCGAGGCGAATTACGATTTCGACCTGACCTTCATGCGCCGCTCGCTGTCGCTGTCGCCGGGAAACGAGCAGTATTTCTACTGGGGCGCCAAGGGCGCCGACCAGCCCGGCAGCCGCAACCTGATGGGCATGAACAGCCCCGCCGCCGAGGGTATGATTCACGCCATGCTGGCCGCCAAGACGCATGAGGATTTTGTTTCCGCCGTGCGCGCGCTGGACCGGGTGCTGATATCGGGCCGCTACGTCATCCCGATTCATCAGTATTCAGTGGGCCGTATTGCCCATGATGCCCGCCTGACGTATCCTGTGGATAACTTGCCGCTCTATGGCGACGGCGTAGGGTTCCTGCCCGAAGTCTGGTGGATGGCCAATGACGACCTGCCGAGAACCGGGGAAACCGGCGCGGCGCCCAAGCAGTGACAAAGATTGACAGGACCACGCAATGAAAAAACTGATCATTCTCGCGGCGCTGACCGCATTGACAGGCTGCGCCACGGTCGACGGCGTGGGTCAGGACATCTCGGGCGCCGCGCGCGGCGTTCAGAGCCTGTTCTGACGTCGCATCCAGCCGCCGGCTGCCGGGATGATGCCCCGCTGCGGGGCGGCTGTCATGTGCCTTGCAATGGCGGTGGGCAGGCCCTACCACCGCGGGCAACCTCGCCCCATTGAAAGGCCCGACATGGTCAAGCTCGACATCATCTCCGATCCGATCTGCCCGTGGTGCTATATTGGCAAATCACTGCTGGACCGCGCGCTGGAACAGCGCCCGGATCATCCCTTTGTCATCGAATGGCACCCCTTTCAGCTGAACCCGGACATGCCCCGCGAGGGAATGGACCGGCGCACCTATCTGGAGACCAAGTTCGGTGACAAGGAGGCCGCCGTCGCGGCCTACGCGCCCGTCGTGCAAAAGGCCGAAGCCGCAGGTCTCAGCATCAATTTCGAGGCGATGCAGCGCACCCCTAACACGCTGAACGCGCACCGCCTGATCCACTGGGCCGGCATCGAGGGCAAACAGAACGCCGCCGCGATGGCGCTGTTTTCCGCGTATTTCACCGGGGGCCGTGACATTGGCGACGCCGAAGTGCTGGCTGATATCGCGGACAGCCTTGGCATGGATGCCGCCGTCGTGGCCAAACTGCTGGCCAGCGACGCCGACACGGATGACATTCGTGCCCGCGACACACAATTCCGCGAGATGGGCATCACGTCAGTTCCGACCTTTATCGTCGCGGCCCAGCACGCCGTGCCCGGCGCGCAGGATAGTGATCTGTGGCTGCGCGTCATGGATGAGATTGTTGAAAATCAGGTTGACTGACATCCAGTATACTTCGGCATACAGACTTCTTCCAATCCCTGCGGAATTGCGCTAAAGAGCCAGCAATCACCGACCCTGACACACGAAAGGCGCCCATATGTCCAAGATCAAGGTAGAAAACCCCATCGTCGAACTAGACGGCGACGAGATGACCCGCATCATCTGGGATTTCATCAAGAAAAAACTGATCCTGCCCTATCTCGACGTCGATTTGAAATACTACGATCTGGGTATCATGGCCCGCGACGAGACGGACGACCAGATCACCGTCGATGCCGCCCACGCGATCCAGAAATACGGCGTCGGCGTCAAATGCGCCACCATCACGCCCGATGAGGGCCGGGTCGAGGAATTCGGTCTGAAAAAGATGTGGCGCAGCCCCAACGGCACCATCCGCAACATTCTGGGCGGCGTCGTCTTCCGCGAGCCGATCATCTGCTCGAACGTGCCGCGGCTTGTCCCCGGCTGGACCCAGCCCATCGTCATCGGCCGTCACGCCTACGGCGATCAGTATCGCGCCACCGACATGAAGTTCCCCGGCCCCGGCACGCTGTCGATGAAGTTCGTGGGCGAAGATGGCACCGTCATGGAAGAGGAAGTGTTCAAGGCCCCCTCCTCGGGCGTCTATATGGGCATGTACAACCTGGACGACAGCATCCGCGATTTCGCCCGCGCCTCCTTCAACTATGGGCTCAAGCGCAACTACCCAGTGTATTTGTCGACCAAGAACACCATCTTGAAAAACTACGATGGTCAGTTCATGATCATCTTTCAGGAAATCTTTGACGCCGAGTTCAAGGACAAATTCGACGCTGCCGGCATCACCTACGAGCACCGCCTGATCGACGACATGGTCGCCTCGGCGATGAAATGGTCGGGCGGCTATGTCTGGGCCTGCAAGAACTATGACGGCGACGTGCAGTCCGACACCGTCGCGCAGGGCTTTGGAAGCTTGGGCCTGATGACCTCGCAGCTGATGACGCCCGACGGCCAGATCGTCGAGGCCGAGGCGGCCCACGGCACGGTGACGCGCCACTACCGCCAGCACCAGAAGGGCGAGGAGACATCGACCAACTCGATCGCGTCGATCTACGCCTGGACCGGCGGGCTGAAGCATCGCGGCAAACTGGACGGGAACGAGGCGCTGACCAACTTTGCCGAGACCTTGGAAAAGGTGGTCGTCGATACGGTCGAATCCGGCCACATGACCAAGGATCTGGCGCTGCTGGTCGGCCCCGATCAGAAATGGCTGACGACGATGGGTTTCCTTGAGAAGGTCGACGAAAACCTGAACAAGGCACTGAACGGCTGATAGCTTTTGGCCCATAACAACGGGGGCGGATCAAACGGTCCGCCCTTTTTTGACCGTTTGGACTGTCAAACAGTCACGCTGAAATCGCCGCAGATTACTGCGTAGAGTGTCACGCCGCCGACGGTCTGCATTTGCGCCCCCAATAGGTTGCCTGCAAAGCCTGCAATGGCCTACAAAGCGGCCGAGGCAGAAAACAGGAGGAAACAATGCGCAGAGCCATCTTTGCCGCACTTGCAGCGGTTGCGCTGGGAGTCATTGCCGGTGCTGAACCAGCCGACGCCGGCCCGACTGGATATTACGAGGTTACTGGCGTCGAGGGTGACGACATGCTGAAAATGCGCGCAGGGCCCGGTGTCGGCTTCCAAGTCATTGTCGGACTCCCGAACGGCACCGTCTTGCAAGTCCATAGCTGCGATCGAACCGGTGGCACCCGTTGGTGCAAGGCCTCTTTGAAGCAGGCGCACGGCCTCAAAGGATATGTTTCCTGGGCCTATCTGCGTCAACTCTAAGCCTGCGAAGATCCCCCTAGCGGTTTGACAGGGCTTGCAGGCATCGTCGATGGTGACACTCGCTGCGACCATAATTGCGCGCCGGCGGCAAACAATAGTGCCGCCGGGTGGACAGTTTTCCCGCCCTGACCCGCCGTTCCGGCCCGTTCAGGCCAGTGATCTGAAACTGCTATTCCAGCAGATTTTAGTATCAAATGAATAGGCAGGGACCGAATAGCGAGACATTCCTTGCATCCGCTGTGCGAGAAAGGTTCATTTCAAACGGTAAGGCAACCGCCGCGCTTTGTTTGATCAATCGCCGCAAATGTGCCGGAAACCAATGGATTCCATGATGCGGGTTTGGTTGCCGCAGAGAGAAACAGAAAAAGTACTACTCAGTTACTATGAGGATCTCGTGCGCAATCCGTCTGGCGAGGTTCGAAAGGTCTGTGATCATATCGAGATCAAGCGTGACGCTAGACGTCAACCCGACCCTCACTGTCTGCGGCGATTATCAAAGAGTATTGCGCAACCCATAAACGGGTAGTTCATATGGTCGATGTCGATCAGAGCAGAATGTCGGCTGTGAAGCGTTTTGACTGCGGGCCATGATTACCGCTGCGAAAGGCACCCTTTCCAGCATAGTTGATTTTGGCGTCCGTGCCAGCCTTTAGAGCCCGATAATGCCGGGTGGAAGGGCATGATCGCAGTGCATTCGGTAAGCGGCCCGGCAGATCGGGCCATCCTTTTGCATACGCAAAGTGTTCGTTCTTCCAATCCGGATCGAAACGTCCGTAAGATGCCACTTCGCGGGCAGGCGCGAGGCCAGTTCATGGCGGTTACGGCTATCCTGGCAGCTTGACCCCATGCCGCCCGGCCAGATCGGTGACGAACTGCCACGCCACCCGCCCCGATCGGCCGCCGCGTGTGGCCTGCCATTCGATCGCTTCGGCGCGCAGATCCTCGCTTGAAATGTCGATGCCGAACGCGTCGCAATAGCCCCGCACCATCGACAGGAACCCGTCCTGATCGCAGGCGTGAAAACCCAGCCACAGCCCGAAGCGGTCGCTGAGCGACACTTTTTCCTCGACCGCCTCGCCGGGGTTGATGGCCGATCCACGCTCGTTCTCGATCATGTCGCGGGGCATCAGGTGGCGGCGGTTCGACGTGGCGTAGAAGATGACGTTTTCAGGCCGCCCTTCGATCCCGCCATCCAGAACCGCCTTGAGCGATTTGTAATGTTGGTCGTCATGGCTGAAGCTGAGATCGTCGCAATACAGGATAACCCGCGCGTCGCTGGCGCGCAGCAGGGACAGTAGCCGCGTGACGCTGGTCAGATCCTCGCGCTGTAGTTCGACGATCTTCAACGGCAGGCCTTCGGCCACCACGGCGGCATGTACCGCCTTGACGAGGCTGGATTTCCCCATACCCCGCGCACCCCAGAGCAGCGCATTGTTGGCAGGCAGGCCCCGCGCGAAATGGCGCGTATTCTCCAGCAGCGTGTCGCGGGCGCGGTCGATACCGATCAGCAGGCCCATTTCAACGCGTGCCACATCCGGCACGGGTTGTAGATGGTCCGGCGCGACATGCCAGACAAAGGCGTCATAGGCTTGCAGATCGGGCGCCGGGCGCGGCGGAGGGCTGACCCGCTCCAGCGCGTCGGCGATCCGCAGGAGCGGATCGGTCATGGGCGCGGCTCCTCGGCTGTCTCGTCGGGCATGTCCTCGGGGTGGGTCTCTTCGCCGGTCATTTCGTCCTCGTCATCGAACCAAAGCCCGTCTGCGCGCAGCTTGGCTTCGCGCTTGCGTTCGACGCGGGCGACCAGCTGAATCGAAATCTCGTACAGGCCATAGACCACGACGAACAGGATTCCTTGGGTAATGACGTCAGGCGGCGTGACCAGCGCGGCCAGCACAAGGATGCCGACGACCGCGTATTTGCGCACCGCGCGCAGGCCCACGGCGCCGACCAGTCCGGCCTTGCCCATCAGGGTCAGAAGCACTGGCAGTTGAAAACACAGGCCGAATGCGACGATAAATTTAACCGTCAGGTTCAGGTATTCCTGCGCCGAGCCCTGAAAGACCACGCTCAGCGGCGCGGCGCCCTGAACCCCGTCGACAACCTCGCCTGCGGTGCCGAACTGCTGGAACCCAAGGAAAAATTCATAGGCCAGTGGCGTGACGATGAAGAACGCAAAGCTGGAGCCGAGCAGGAACATGAAGGGCGAGGCAACCAGAAAGGGCAGGAACGCGCCCTTCTCCGAGCGATAGAGGCCCGGCGCAACAAAGCGCCACATCTGGTTGGCGATGAACGGGAACGCCAGCATGAAACCACCAAGCAGCGACACCTTGATCGCGACAAAGAAGCCCTCCTGCGGGGAGATGAAGATCAAATCGCAATCCTGCCCGCGATCAGCCAATACCGAGCACAGCGGCGCTGTCAGGAAGTTAAAGATCGGCTGCGCCACGGTAAAGCAGATGATCATCCCGCCCAAAAAGTACAGCACGGAGTGGATCAGGCGGGTGCGCAGTTCGGTCAGGTGTTCGATCAGCGGCGCGCTGCTCTCCTCGATGTCGTCGCTCTGGCTCATGCCGTGCCCTCGGAGGGTTTCTTGTCAGTGGGTTTCTTGCCGGCAGCTTTGGGCGTTTTGGGCTTTGCGGGCTTGGTGGCAGAAGCGGGCTTGGCGGGTGTTTTTGGCGGGGCCTTGGGCGTTTTGGTCTTTGCCGCAGGCGCGGTGCCGGTTGCGGCCTTCTTGGCCGAAGCCTTCTTGGCCGGAGCCTTTTTGGCGGCTGACTTTGTCTTACTCGCGGCGGGACTCGGCGCCGTCGCCTTTGAGGTGCTGACCTCGGCCTCGGCCTTCTCGCGGTCCAGTCGCTCCTGCGTGGCTTTGGCGGAGTGGGCGGTGATCTTGTCCTTGGCCTCTTGCCGCTCAGGGCTGAGCTTGTCGGCGGCGGGTTTGGGTTTACCTGCGTCGCGCGTAGCCTGGGTAAAGCTCTTGGTGCTTTTGCGGACCTCATCCATGGCTGATCCGATGGGATTGGTCGCCTTGCGCAGGCTGTCGCTGACCCCGGACACGCCGGCATCGTCGGCGGCGTCGTTCATAGCCTTGGAAAATTCGCGCGCCATGCCCTTCGCCTTGCCCACGAACTGGCCGACAGTGCGAAACATGCCGGGCAGATCCTTGGGGCCGACCACGATCAGCGCAACGATGCCGATCAGCAATAGCTCCGTCCAGCCGAGGTCGAACATGGTGCGCTCAGACCTTGTCGGAGGTCTTGGAGGTCACGTCGTCCTTGGGGGTCACGTCGCGCGTGTCGGCCTCGTGGTCGATATCGGCCTCCTTGCCGGCGGTCTCGATTTCCTTGTTGCCTTCGTCGATGCCCTTCTTGAAGGACGTGATCCCCTTGCCGACCTCGCCCATAAGCGACGAAATCTTGCCGCGCCCGAATAGCACCAACACCACGACAGCGATCAGCAAAAGGCCGGGAAGGCCGATATTGTTGAGCATTTCAGTTCTCCCTAAGTTCGGGGCGCGTTGCCGCTTGCCCCGTCAATGTCAGGCCTGTGTCTAAACCCTGTAGCGGCTGGATAAAAGACCAATCCGAGGATGCAGACGGGATTTGCGCGAAAACTGGCGGGGCACGCGTGGCATAGGGGGGCTTGAGTATTTGCAGAACGTTGAAAAGCTAGGTGCGTGCCGGAAACACGAAACAGCGATCGCGGCGCAACATCAGCCACAATGCATTCCCCGGACTGGGCAAAAACACGTTGGGTACCGTTACCTTGAGAATACTGCCGTCGTGGTCCATGCGAAATTCCACCAGGCTTTCGGACCCCATGAAACGCGCGCGCTGTACAATGCCGCGGGCGGGCGTGCCGTCCTGCGTCGTGGGATTGGGGCCGCGCCCGGCGCGGTCAAAATCGATCTTGATATGCTGGGGGCGGATGACAATATCGACGGCGCTGCCATCGGGCACCCCGGGGGCGAGGAATTGGCCGAAGGGCGTTTCGGTCAGCGCCCCGCGAACTATGCCATGTATCACGTTGATATCGCTGAAGAATGCGACAGCGTCACGGTCCACCGGCGCGTTGTAGACGTTATAGGGCGCACCCTGTTGCACGATCCGGCCACCACGCATCAGCGCGATATCGTCGGCCATTCGCATCGCCTCGTCCGGCTCGTGCGTGACCAGAAGGACAGCCGCATCCTCTTCGCGCAGGATATCGAGGGTTTCGTCGCGAATGCCGTCGCGCAGGCGGTTGTCAAGACCCGAGAACGGTTCGTCCATCAGCATGATGCGCGGGCGTGGCGCCAGCGCGCGGGCCAGCGCGACGCGTTGCTGTTCACCCCCCGACAACTCGTGCGGGTAGGCGTTGATGAAATGGCCGAGGCCCACCCGGTCGAGCAATTCGGCCACGCGGGCTGCCGTATCGGCCTTGGATCCGGTCAGACCGAAGGCAACATTGCCGAAGACGGTCAGATGCGGGAACAGCGCGAAATCCTGAAACATAAGGCCGATATGGCGTTGTTCGGGCGGGACGCGGGCGGTGCCGTCGCAGATCACCTTGCCGTCTACCAGCACTTTGCCGGAATCCTGGGTCTCGACCCCGGCGATCATGCGTAGCGTGGTCGATTTGCCGCAGCCCGACGGACCCAGCAGGCACGTCACCTGCCCCGGCATCACCGCCAGTGATATATCGTCGACGACCAGCCGCCCATCATAGCGGCGGCTGAGGTTTTCGATCTGCAATCTGGGCACCTTTGAGGACATGCAGGGCCTTTTTGGCTATCCGATCAATTATGTCGGGAACTGTCAGGCTGGCAGATAGCAACCCGCCCTGCCGCATGCAAGCGCCGACGGCAGGGGCTGGCGCGCTCTCAGAGTGTCGCCGATACCGATCCGCCATCCAGCAGCAGGTTCTGCCCGACGATAAAGCCCGCGTGTTGCGAGCACAGAAACGCGCATGCGGCGCCGAATTCGTCGGCCGTGCCATAACGCCCGGCGGGAATCGTGGCATAGCGCCTCTCGCGCGCCTCCTGCATGGTGATGCCCTGCGCCTGGGTGACGCCGGTATCCAGTTGCACGGCGCGATCCGTGGCGTGGATGCCGGGCAGCAGATTGTTGATGGTCACGCCCTTGCCCGCCACCTGCCGGGCCGTGCCTGCGACATAGCCGGTCAGCCCGGTGCGCGCCGCATTGGACAGCCCCAGCGCCGGGATCGGCGCCTTGACCGATTGCGACGTGATGTTGACCACGCGACCCCAGCCGCGCGCCATCATGCCGGGCAGCATGGCCTTCATCAGCGCGATCGGCGCCAGCATGTTTGCATCCAGCGCCTTGATGAAATCGTCGCGGCTCCAATCGCTCCAGAGGCCGGGCGGCGGGCCGCCGGCATTGGTGACGAGGATATCCAGATCGCCTGCGGCCTCCAGCACCGCCGCCTGCCCGGCCTCGGTTGTGATATCGGCGACAATTGTGGTGACATCGACGCCGAATTCAGCGCGAATTGTCTCGGCCGCAGCGTCCAGCGCGTCCTGACCGCGCGCATTCATCACCAGATCCACACCTTCGGCCGCCAGTGCGCGGGCACAGCCCAGCCCCAACCCCTTTGACGATGCGCAGACGAGTGCGCGCTTGCCGGTCAGACCCATGTCCATTTACAGTTTCCTTTTTGATGCGATCCGGCGACATTGCCGGAAGTTACCGATGATTTCGCCGACGTTCGACGCGACAGCGCCACAGTCGCGATGTAGCCTCATGGTTAAGTCAGTGGCGCCGCGACCAAAAGCCGAAACTTCCGTTGCTTGCCCGATGTCAGGGGGTAAGTAATACTCATGAGGCCCGCGCCGCCATGTCTGCACAGAAAGAACACGATGACACAGGATTTCGTTCAGGCCCTGCCCGTTCACGTCGCCGCCGACATTACCGTCGTCAGCGGCGCCAATCTGGGCGATGCGATTTCCTTTGCCGATGAACTGGACCTCGACGATGTTTACGAACTGCGCCCGGTCGCCGCTGCGCAGCGGCTGACACTGGCTCCGGGAACGGGGGGCGCGCTGGTGGTTGCGCCCGGCTCGACCCTGGGGCGCGCGGGCCATGCGGTGCATCTGGACGCGACGCTGACCATGATGACCGCCACCGGCACCACAACCGAACTGCTGGTACTGGTCGAGGTCGACGGCGCGAGCGATGTCGAGGCGATCTATGCCCTGCCGCTGTCGCAACTGACGCCGCGCACCGATTACACACTGGTTGGCATCGACCGCAGCAACGCACGCGCCCGGTTTGCCGAGGTTGCCTGCGTGTCCTTTGCACGGGGCACGCATGTCACCATGGCCTCTGGCGCGCAGGTCATGATTGAGGATCTGACCGTCGGGGATATGGTCCTGACGCGCGATGACGGCCCCCGCCCGCTGCGCTGGATCGGCAGCAATACGGTGCGCGCCGTGGGTGATTTTGCACCCGTTCGCATTCGGGCGGGCGCACTGAACAACGAAAACGATCTGACGGTCAGCCCGGAAAGCCGCCTGTTCATCTACCAACGTTCTGACGCGTTGGGGGCCGGGCGGGCCGAGGTGATGGTGCGTGCGCGCCATCTGGTCAACGGCGATGCGATCGCGCAGCAGCATGGGGGCTTTGTCGAATATTTTCAGCTGCTGTTTGACGATCACCAGATCATCTATGCAGAAGGCATCGCAACCGAGACGATGCTGGTCGACCCGCGGACGCGCACGGTCCTGCCTCCCGATCTGATCGAAGCGTTATCGCAACGCCCGCCTGACCACGCCCGGCGCGTGTATATGGATCTTGAGGTGCAGCAGGGACTGGTAACGCGGCCTGACGTCGCCGCAATCCTGCGGCATGCGTCCAAACGTTGATCCGCTTTCATGGCGGCATGGGGGCACTCGCCATTTTTCATTTTCGGTGCGTCCCTTTCACCGAACGCGATCCGGCACCTTGATCTATTGCGCGCGCAGGCGGGCCGCACTATACGCGCCCCATGCTGGACAATGCCCAAAACCGCCCCGACCTGCCGTTCGAGATCGCGCGCCGTCGCACGTTCGCAATCATCTCGCATCCCGATGCGGGCAAGACGACGCTGACCGAAAAATTCCTGCTGTTTGGCGGTGCCATCCAGATGGCCGGCCAGGTCCGCGCCAAGGGCGAGGCGCGGCGCACGCGGTCCGATTTCATGCAGATGGAAAAGGACCGGGGCATTTCCGTGTCAGCCTCGGCGATGTCGTTCGATTTCAAGAAATACCGCTTCAATCTGGTCGATACGCCCGGCCACTCGGACTTCTCCGAGGATACCTATCGCACGCTCACGGCGGTCGATGCGGCCGTCATGGTGATCGATGGTGCCAAGGGGGTGGAATCCCAGACCCAAAAGCTGTTCGAGGTGTGCCGCCTGCGTGACCTGCCGATCCTGACCTTTTGTAACAAGATGGACCGTGAAAGCCGCGACACCTTTGATATCATCGACGAGATTCAGGAAAATCTGGCCATCGACATCACGCCGGCCAGTTGGCCCATCGGCATGGGCCGCGATTTTACGGGCTGCTACGACATGCTGAACGACCGGCTGGAGCTGATGGACCGCGCCGACCGCAACAAGGTGGCGCAGAGCATCGAAATCAACGGTCTGGATGATCCCGCGCTAGACGCGAACCTGCCCGCCGATCTGGTCGCCAAACTGCGCGAAGAGGTCGAAATGGCGCGCGAGCTGTTGCCCGCGCTTGACCCGCAGGCAGTGCTGGAAGGGCATATGAGCCCGATCTGGTTCGGCTCTGCGATCAACTCCTTTGGCGTCAAGGAGCTGATGGAAGGCATCGCCACCTATGGCCCCCAGCCCCAGCCGCAAAAGGCCGAGCCGCGCCAGATCGCGCCCGAGGAGGACAAGGTTTCCGGCTTTGTTTTCAAGGTACAGGCCAACATGGACCCCAAGCATCGCGACCGCGTGGCGTTCCTGCGCATGGCTTCGGGACATTTCCGTCGCGGGATGAAACTGACCCATGTGCGCAGCAAGAAACCGATGACGATAACGAACCCGGTGCTGTTCCTTGCCTCCGACCGCGAACTGGCAGACGAGGCGTGGGCCGGCGACATCATCGGCATCCCCAACCACGGCCAGTTGCGCATCGGCGACACCCTGACCGAGGGCGAGGCGCTGCGCGTGACCGGCATCCCCAGCTTTGCACCCGAACTTCTACAGGTGGCCCGCGCGGGCGATCCGCTGAAATCCAAGCATCTGGAAAAGGCCCTGATGCAATTCGCCGAAGAAGGCGCAGCCAAGGTGTTCAAGCCGGTTTTTGGCTCCGGCTTCATCGTCGGCGTCGTCGGCGCCCTGCAATTCGAGGTGCTCGCGTCGCGGATAGAGCTGGAATACGGCCTGCCCGTCCGGTTTGAGCAATCGCAATTCACCTCGGCCCGCTGGGCACAGGGCGAGCGCACCGCGCTGGATGCGTTCATCAAGGCAAATCAGGCCCATATCGCCCATGATAACGATGGCGACGTCGTCTATCTGACGCGGCTGCAATGGGATATCGACCGCATCGTGCGCGACTTCCCGGATATCCGTCTGACGGCGACCAAGGAAATGATGGTTTGATCGCGCCCGGTTCGCGTCCAGTGTTTGAGATTTCCTAAATATATCAATCGCATCTCGGTTAGTCCCAACAGGGACTATATCTTGCGAATTCTGCTCCGCAAAACTTGCGCTGGTGGGCGCTCTTCGCCTCATCTGAGGCTTTGAAGCATCACCAAACCGGAAACAATTTGTTTCGTTAGAATTATATGAAAATGTAGATCAAAGGTGGTAATTACTGGCAGACCAGCCCCGGCGAACTGATTCAATCCGGGTGGGGCTGATAGCGAGGTGCAGGTCATCCTGTCCGCGCGAAGTGATCCTGAAACGCGGGCAAAGACCCGGCTCAGGGCCATTGGGGGCAGTGTAAATTGTTTGTGTGCGGTCTGTCTGACCGAAATGTGTGAATGAGTGAGGTTTGCAATGCAGCAACTGAGTATCAGTGTCTCCAGCTCCCAAAAGGGGCAGTGCCTGCCGCACGCCTCGATCCCTTCAACCAAAAAAACCCCTTACCGTGGGTCGATCCATCCCAGAGTGAATAGTGCAGCTATGACTCCCCTATCCTCCTATCAGGCCGCGTATCAGACAGCCTTTAATCAGGCCCAGTCCGGCAGTGCCGCGGTCAGTGTCCCGTTCGATGCCGATAATTATCGCGCGTTTGGCAAGCGTCTCCTTGACGTTGCGTTGGTCGTGCTGTTCGCGCCGACGGCGCTGCTGCTGATCGGGCTGTCGGCGCTGCTTCTGTGGTGCGAGGGCGGCTCGCCCTTCTACCGACAGGCGCGCCTTGGCAAGGGTGGCGCGACGTTTTCGATCTTCAAACTGCGCACGATGGTTCGCGATGCCGACCAACTTCTGGAGCGGCATCTGGCCGCCGACCCGGCGCTACGCGCCGAATGGGACCGCACACAGAAGTTGAAGCGCGACCCGCGCATCACCCGCTTTGGCGCGCTGCTGCGCAAAACCTCGCTGGACGAGTTGCCGCAGCTTTGGAACGTGCTGACGGGCGACATGAGCCTGGTCGGTCCGCGCCCGATGCTGCCCGAACAGTTGCCACTCTATGGGGATGCGGTGCATTATTTTGCGTTGCGACCGGGCATCACCGGCTACTGGCAGGTGTCCGCGCGCAACGAGGGCACGTTCCTGTCGCGCGTGGCGCTGGATGCTGATTACGACCACAACCTGTCGCTGGCCGAGGATATTAAAGTGTTGCTGCGCACTGTCGGCGCTGTCGTCAATCGCACGGGGTACTAACGCGATGGCGGGCTTTCAGGCCTGCCTCTCCCTGACAGCTCCAAATAGTCCGCTGCCATAACCCACCATCGCCCGGGGCGCACTATGCAGGATGCGCGCGGTCTGGCGATTGCCGGTAACAGACATCTCTGGCCGTGCCCTGCGGTGCGCAATTGCCACCGGGGGCGCGAAAAACAACGCGCCGCTACGCTAACGCCTTGCCAGCGCCGCGCGCACCGATACCCTGCGCGCCATAGTGACGAAGGGCCGTGCCATGAAGATCGCCTATATCCTCAACACCTATCCGCAGCCTTCTCACAGCTTTATCCGGCGCGAACTGCACAGCCTTGAGCGGCAGGGGTTTCAGATCGAGCGTATGGCGATGCGTGCCGCCGATGTGCCGCTGATCGACGATGGCGATCAGGCCGAGGCGACGCGTACTCATTATGTACTGCGCACCGGCCCGCTGGCCCTGCTGGGCGATCTTGCAGTTCAGGGACTGCGCCGCCCTGCCGGCGTTTTCGCCGCGCTCAAACTGGCATGGCGCTGCGGCGCGCGCAGCGAGGCCGGGCGCCTGCGCCATCTGATTTATCTGGCCGAAGCCGCCCATGTCGCGCGCCGCTGCGCCGCCACCGGCGTGCTGCATGCCCATGCGCATTTCGGCACGAATGCCACCACGGTCGCCATGCTCAGCCACGCTATGGGCGGGCCTCGCTACAGCTTTACCGTTCACGGCCCCGAGGAGTTTGATGCCCCGCGCGCCCTGTCGCTGTCCACCAAGATCGAGCGTTCCGCCTTTGCCGTCGCGATCTCCAGCTTTGGCCGCTCGCAGCTGTGCCGCCTTGTGCCGTATGACATCTGGGACCGCATAAAGATCGCGCATTGCGGGATCGAACCGGCGCGTTTTGCCGCGCCCGCTGCCCTGCCAAATGGTCCGCTGCATCTGGTCGCCATCGGCCGCTTTGTCGAGCAAAAAGGCCAGATGGTGCTGATCCCAGCGTTAAAGGCGGCGCTTGCAGAGGTGCCGGACCTACACCTGACACTGATCGGCGACGGCCCCCTGCGCGGCGCGCTTGAGGCTGGCGTCAAGGCGGCAGGGCTGGAGGATCACGTAACCCTCACCGGCTGGCTGGACGAAGCGGGGGTGCGGGATCGTCTGGCCAGCGCGCACGGTCTGATCATGCCCAGTTTCGCCGAAGGTCTGCCAATGGTGGTGATGGAGGCGATGGCCGCCGCCCGCCCGGTGATCGCGACCTATATCGCCGGCACCCCCGAACTGGTGCAGGACGGCGTCACCGGCTGGCTGGTACCGGCGGGGGATACAGGGGCACTGGCAGATACGATCCGGCAGATGGCCAGCACGCCCCACGAAAGGCTGGTGGAAATGGGCAACGCAGGCCGGACCCGCGTTCTGGCGCGCCACGATGTCGACACCGAGGCCGCCAAGCTGGCCGACCATATCCGCGCCGTGCAGTACTGACCGCCCGGCCCTGACTAACGCCCCCGCACCCAGCCATCGGCACCCGGCAGCCTGACCGCCAGCGACACGGCGGCATACACGCCAAACCCGACCGGATCGCGCAGCGCGCGCGTCAGGATGCCCCGCAGCCCCAGCGGCGCCTTGCCCTCATTGCGCAGTATTTGGGGATAGCGCGCCGCGATCTCGGCCACGCCGCGATCCTGCCTGCGACGCACGCGCACCAGATTGCGCCACCCCTCGACCATGGGCCAGCTATAGAGCGCGGGCACCGAAACACGCTCGGCCGGGATGAATTGCAGCCGCACAAACGTGTCGTCCGAGATGATCTGCGGCCACCCCTCCCAGCGCGCGCGCCCGGCAGCATTGACTGCATAGACGCCAAAGCCCGGCACACCGCTGGCGACAAAGGGCAGCGTCTGCCAAAAACGCGCATAGGCGCGCGTCACGGCACTGCGGGCCGACGCCACGACGGGCATGCCGCTGGCATAGCGCGGCGCGGGCGCGTCCAGCGCCTCGATCAGCCCCGCGATCAGGCCCGGCGAAACGATCACATCGGCATCAAGGTAGATCCGTGTACCGTGCCCCGCCGCCGCATCCCCGAGGTCAAGCGCATGCAGCTTGCCGCCCTGCGGCGTATCAATCACCTCCAGATTGCGGCCTTGCTGCGCATAGTCCTGCGCGATCTGCGCGGTTGCATCCTTGCAGCCGTTGGCAACGACGATCACCTGCATTGTTGCGCCCTCCAACGCCGAGGCGAAAAGTGCTTCCAGGCAGGCGCCGATATACGCCGCCTCGTCATGCGCTGGAATAATTACGCTGGCGCTGCGACTCATAGTCGTGCCTCGATCGCGCGCCAGCGGGGATTGTCATCCCCGGGCCAGCGGCGCGTGCCCCAACTGCCCCATTTGCTTGGGGCGCCAACATCGTAATAGATGTTGAACGGCCCTGCCTCCAGCGCTGCCCAACTGTCCAGCAGGTCCGTATACAGCGCGCCCATTTGGGGCGTGTAATTCAAATGGATAAAGAAGTCAGCCAGCGCATCATCATCCTGCTGCGCGCCCAGACCGGTAACATGGGTGCCGCCCTCGTACATAATCAGATCCAAGCCATGACGCGCGGCGACCTCGGCGTGATACGGCCACATACGGCCCGCCAAATCGGCCAGCGTGTCGGAATTGTCACCACTATACGCGCCGCTGCGCAGTTCCTCGCCAGCGCGGGCGCTGGCCAGATCATAGCGGTGCGCGGCGATATGCGCGTCCAACGCTGCGCGCTCCAACCCGGCGGTCAGCCCCGTAACGCGGGCGGCGGCAGAACTGTCCGACAGCCATTCGTCAATCAGCGCGCGCCGCTGATCGGTGCCCAAGGCATAGCCGAAATATCCGGTGATGGCATAGGCATCGAACGCGTCCGCCGGCGGGGCGAACCCATCGGCCACGGCCAGCGGCGCAGTCAGGATATCAGCCTCCAGCCCCAGCCAGCCGGTTTGGGTGGCCACCACATTGACCAGTTGCGCGCGCGCGCCGTCGGCGGCAAAGACATCCGACCAGATGCGCGCCACTTGCGAGGCGCGCAGACCGTGGAATTGCGCACCGCGGTCCTTGATGCCCCACAGCGCGCGCGCCTGCGCATCAGCCCACTTGGCCTGTGCGAATTGCATGTTCCACACCTCGTTGGAAAACTCGACATATAGCTGCTCTTGGGGCTGTATCAGGTCCAGCGCCACCTCGGCCATCGCGCGCATATAATCGTCCCCGGCCAGATGCGGTAGCGTCAGCCACGCATCCGGCCCGGTCTGCTGCGCCAGGGCAATCATGATCTCCAGCGGCACGCCATGGCGAGTATAGCTGAAATCGTCGGGTCGCGCGCGCCGATCCCAATTCTGGGCCGGCGAATCGTTCGTGTTCATCCAATCCATGAACCGCAGCACATCAAAGCCGCGCAGCATGGCCAGAAAATCGGGCTGAAATATGCCTCCACCCTCGAATTCGGGCACCAGATCGTTGCGCACGACGGTGATGTTGCGCACATGATCACCGGTGTCGTCCGGATCACTGCGCAGGATGCGGATTGCGACAGGCCCCGGCCCCGGCGTGAAATCAAACGACACCTCACCATCGCCATAACTCACGTCGGTGGCGCGCCCGGACATCCCAATTGTGCCCGTCTCGTCAAAACGCAGGCGATAGCGCCCGGCAGAGGCGCGCGCGTCCTCTGGCAAATCGGTCAGGATCACTGTCCCGATAGCGTCCAGATCGCCGGGAACGCGCGTGGGCCAACCGTCTGCGTCCAGTAGCCCCGCCCCCTCGATCGCCGCGAAATCGCGCCCGCCCCAGCGCCCCGGCAGATCGCCGAACCAGCGGCGCGCGGTCTTGAACATGTCGATAAAAGGTTGCTGCGTGCTCCAATCCGTGACTGCGGCAAGGTTGACGGCTATCGGCTGCGGGCCGACAGCCGTTTGAGCACCCGCCATGCGTCCGGCGGCAGGCGCGGCCAGCAGCCCGGCCAAAACAGTACGGCGCGTCAGCGTCATGGGGCGACCCCTGTTTCAGGCAGGGCGCGCACGACCTGCCAGACGGTCTGCTGCATGAGCAGCGCCAGCTCGGCCCCCGGCAGGTCGGCGCGGGTGCCATCAGCACGCAGCAGATCATGCGGCAGGCCGACCGGTGAGCGGTGATAGAGCACGGCGTAATGCGTCAGCGCGATCAGGTAATTGCCCAGATCATTGGGGTGGATCTGATCCTGTGTGCCGTCCGCGTTCAGACTAAACAAATCGGTCCGGTCCGTCATCGGGCCAACGCCGCCCGCGCCCTCGACCGCGCGCACCAGCGCGGCCATGACCTGACCGGCGGGGATCAGGTTGATCGGGGCCTCTGCGCGCAGATTGGGCGCTATCAATTGCCCGATCCATGCGCCGCGCAGGTCCGCATCCAGCCGCTCCAGCCAGCCGGCGGGATCGTCCAGAGGGTGCCACGTCTCATACAGATAGACCGGCGGCGCAGCCACCGCGCTGCGCGCCAGATCGGCCCAGCGACCCAGATAGGCAGCACCGTCATGGTAGCGCAGCGCATCCTTGATCTCGACCATTTCGGTCAGCACGATGGCATCGTAATCACCCGAAGCAACCGCCTCGCGTGCATCGCGATAGCGCGGATGGGCATTTTCGACATCAAAGCCATTGATCGGCAGATCCGGCTCCCAATGCTCGCGCAGAGAGGTGCCCCAGCCCAGCTGACTGTCATAGCGATGGCCGTCGGGCGCCAGCTGTGCCAGCATTGCAGGCATATCGCGCCCGACCAGAGAATGACCAAGATGGTAGACCGCCAGAGGGCCCTCGGGCGGCGGCAGCGGCGCGGCATAGATCTCGGCCAGTTCGGCCGCGGACGGGCCTGAAGGGCGCAAAAGGAACGCCGCCAGCCCGGCGACCACCAGCAGGCAGGCCCCAAGAGCGATCATCATGCGCCCGCGCCTCGATTGAAGTCCCATGTCAAAGCCTCCTGCGTCGCCGTCATCCCCGGCCCTGCCCCCACTGCGGCAGCGCCATACCACAACCGATCAGCCCCGCCTCGATTACGAAGCGGCCCGAAAGGCAAGCGCCGGTATCAAATCTGCCGATTGCGCGGGTGAATGTCGCCTCGAACTGGCCAGCGTCCAGGTCGGGGGTAATCTCCAGCGTGTCGAAATCAAACAATGTGCCGGTCAGCGGATACTGGCACTTGTAGGCGCATTCCTTGGCGGAAAAGATCAGCTTCGCCAGTCGCCCACGCTGCGCCGTAGGTTGGCAGGCCAGCCACGCACGCTCGGGCGGGGTGCAGATCTGCAGGATCAGATCGGGGGGCAAATCGGTGGCTTCCTCCAGATCGACGCCGATGGCGCGGAACTGGCTGGTCGGGGCAAGTGCTGCGACGCACAAAGTTGCGCAATGTGACAGGCTGCCCGTCAGGCCGGTTGGCCAGACCGGCGCGCGGTCGGCGCCCATGGGCACGCCAGCAGCGGGCCAGCCAAGGTCGGCCATGGCGGTGCGGATGGCCGCGCGCCCGGCCGCAAACTCGGCCCGGCGCGCAGGGACCGCCCGCAGGATGGCCGATGCCTCGGCGGGCCAAGGCGCAGGATGCGGTGCACCCGGATCGGTCAGCGCGACCGCCACCTGCGCCGGAAACAGGCTTCGCATGGCCGTCAATAGCGGCATCTGCGGCGCGAGGGGGGCTGCACCCCAGCGCGCCGATGCGATCATTGCGTCCGCTCCGTTCGCCCGGCCCGCATCGCGCGGCGGCGCGACATTGTTTCGGCGCGCGTCTCATCCGCGCCCTCGTCCTGCGGCGGTGCGGCCTGAGGCGCGGTATGCCCCAGATGCGCCGCCAAATCGCCCAGCACCGGAAAGCGGAAGATGTCGGTGATCGACAGCCGCACATCGGGCAACGCCGCCCGGATATCGCGATGCGCCTGCACGGCCAGCAGAGAATGACCACCAAGGGCAAAGAAATTATCCTGCATTCCCACGCTGTCGATCCCGAGGATACCCGACCAGATCTGCGCCAGCGTGGTCGCCAGATCGCCTTGGGACGGGGCAGTACCCGGTGCAACGGCGGGACTTGGCGCCGGGGTTTTCGGAACCGCCGCGCTTTGCGAGGCGCGCGCCGCCTGCACCGGGTTGGGCAGCGCGGCGCGGTCGATCTTCTTGTTCGGGGTCAGCGGAAAGGCGTCCAGCCGCACCAGATGCGCCGGCACCATGGCGCCGGGCAGATGGCGCGCCAAATGGCTGCGCAGCGCGGCGATATCCACCGTGTCGGCCCCGGTAAAGTAGCCCGCCAGCCGCACATCCCCCGCCGCAACCGGCTGCGCGGTGACCACCGCGCCGCTAATGCCATCATGGTCGGCCATGCAGGCCTCGATCTCGCCCAGTTCGATGCGCTGGCCGCGGATCTTGACCTGCGCATCGGCGCGACCGATGAAATCGAGGCTGCCATCCGCGCGCCACGCCGCCAGATCCCCGGTATTGTATAGCGTGCCACCGGCCAGCCCCGAAATTTCGCGGAACCGATCGGCGGTCATTTCGGGGCGCTGCCAGTACCCTTTGGCGACCCCCGCACCGCCAATCCAAAGCGTGCCGGGCACGCCGACAGGCAGCGGCGCGCCGTCGTCATCCAGCACATGGCAGATGGTGTTGGCGATGGGCGCGCCGATGGGAACAGCGGCGCCAGCGGCGCCTTCTACGGGCTGCACGGTCGACCAGATCGTCGTCTCGGTCGGGCCGTACATGTTGCAGATGCGCGCCCCTGTCGCGCGGCGCAGATCCTGTACCAGATCCCCCGGCAGCGCCTCCCCCCCCAGATAGAGGTGGCGGATATGCCCCAGCGCGCCGCGCGCCTCACTGTTCATGGCGATCAACCGCGCCATGCTGGGCGTGCATTGCAGATGCGTCACGCCGTGGCGCACGATCTGCGCGGCGAGCGAGAAATCATCCTCGTCCAATACATCGGGCGCATTGGTGCGGCGCAGCACCTCGGCCAGCGGGCGCAGCCCCTCCAGCACGGTATCGGCATCGATGCCGTAATCGATGAGACAGGCGATTTCCGTGACTCCGATCGCGGCCAATTGATGCGCGCGCGCGATGCCATCCTCGACCGTGCCGAACAGACCCGCATCCTCGAAATACCGCTGAAACGCAAAATCGAGGATCGCCTCCATCTCATCCGCTTCCAAACCGCCAAGGTCGATCTGCGCGGGGTTCGCGACACCTGTTGGTTTCTTGAACGCAGGAAAGGCCCATGCGTATTGCTTGATCAGGCCGGCGGCGCTGCGCAGATAGTCCTTCATCGGCTCGCGCGCCACTTCGCGCGCGGCCTCGCGCGTGTTTGCGATGTAGCTGTGCAGCATCATCGTGACCTTGAAATCCGCCGGATCATGCCCGGCCTCGCGCAAGGCGCCGTGGTAGATGACAATCTTGGCTTCGACCTCGTCTATCGTCTGGCCCAGCAGATGGGTCAGCACGTTGGCCCCTAGCGCGCCGGCCTCGCGCCACGTCTCGGGGTTGCCCGCCGTGGTCACCCATACGGGCAGTTCGCTGCTGATGGGACGCGGCTGGGTCAGAACGGCATGCTCGGCGCCATCCGCCCGGAGAAAGCTGACCTCTTCGCCCCGCCAGAGCGCGCGGACCTTCTCCAGCGTGTCATAGAGCGCGGGCTTATTCGCGGGGGGGGTGTTTTCGGGGCGCAGCACGAAATCATCCGGCTGCCAGCCCGAGGCAAAGGCGATGCCCGCGCGCCCGCCGCTGAGATTGTCGATCACCGCCCATTCCTCGGCGATGCGGGCGGGATGGTGCAGCGGCGCAACGCAAGAGCCGGCGCGGATGTCCAGATTCTGCGTCACCGCCGCCACCGCCGCGCCGGTCACGGCGGGGTTGGGGTACGCACCGCCAAAGGCGTGAAAATGCCGCTCAGGCGTCCAGAGCGAGGTAAACCCGTGCGTATCCGCAAATTTGGCGCCCTCCAGCAGCAGGTGATATTTACTGCCACTCGCGCCGCCGTCATTGCCCCAGTAATACAGACCGAAATCCATGCCGCGCCCGCCCCGCATCGCCGAAGTGCCGGACACGGCGGCGCGCGTCTCGCCCCCCGTCAGGATCACCTTGAACCCGCGTGACAGGGTGTGAAACAGCTCCAGCACCGAAATGTCGAAGGCAAGGCTGGTGACGGCCAGCCAGACGCCCTGCGCCTCGTGGTCGATATAGTCGTCCATTCCGGCGCTGAAATTTGCGACATTGCGGTGCGTGACCATCACGCCCTTGGGCGTCCCGGTCGAACCGGACGTATAGATCAGATACGCCAGATCATCCGGCCCGGCGCCGCCATCGACATCGGCCTCCTGACTTTGTGGCATATCCTCGATCAGCAGCATCTTGGCGGATGTATCCGGCACCAGATCCGCCAGCGCCGCTTCGGTCAGCAGGACGCCGGCGCCGCTGTCGGTGATGGCATGGGCCAGCCGCGCGGCAGGATAATCGGGGTCGAGCGGCACATAGGCGCCCCCCGCCTTGAGGATCGCCAGAGCGCCGATCATCATGCCCGGCCCGCGCGTCATGCACAGCGCGACCGACACGCCGGGGCGCACATCCGCCGCCTGTAGCGCGGCAGCGACGCCGTTGGCGCGCGCATTCAGGGCAGTGTAGCTTAGTGTTTCGGTCTCAAACACCAGCGCATCGGCGCCGGGCGTCCGGCGTACCTGCGCCTCGAACGCGGCGGCAATGGTGGGGGCGTCGCCCAGATCCACCTCGGGGCCGACCCATCCCGTCAGCAATTTGCGATCCGCCTGCGGCAATGCTTCATCGGGACTACGCAGCACATCCTTTAGCCGGGCCGCCAGCAGATCGGCGGCGGCGGCGTCCAGTCGAGAGGCGTCGAACATCAGGCGCGAGTCGTCGGGCAGAACGCATAGCACGGTGCCCCGGATCGGCGCTGACCCATCTGCCAGGCCGACCAGCGGCATCTGCACGCTGTGCAACGCCGGGTCGCGCAGCAGCAGATCGTCGGCAAAGCCGTGATGTGCCTCGGCAGCGGCCACACCTGCGCCGGTATCATCGCTGCGCAGCGGCACCCACTTTGCCACATCGCCCGCCGCGCGGGCGGCGCGCGCCGTCAGCGCGGCAGGGGCATAGGCCAGATCGCCCGGTATGGGACCGGCCGACAGGGCAGCCCAGCGGGCGATGCCAGCGATCAGATTGGCGCGTGACAGACTGCCCGGCACGGCCAGCTCGCGCGCCTGCCAGTCGGGGGCGGCGCTGCTGCGCATTGCCAGCGGTACGGCGAGCGGAGCGAGATCGGCCAGCGCCCTGCGCCAGTGATCCTCATGCGGGGCAAGCGCCGACAGCTCGGCCCGGATCGCTGCGGTATCGGGCGATGTCAGCATGTCCCCGGCATGAACCCCGCTCAGATCCGCCGCCCCGCCATCGGGCCTGCGCAGGCCCGACAGACGCACTGCGCCATCGCCGACCATGACACTCAGCCAATCCTCGCCCAGTTCAACGACCTGTCCCGGCGCGCCCTGCCCCGCAGCAGGTTCGGCACCGCCAATCGCCACCGGCACGCCGTCCAAGGCCAATTTGGCCGTGGTCAGCGGGTTGGCGTATCCTGCGTAATCCAGCGCGCGAATCCGGCGCAGCACCGACTGCACCGAGGCGTTGAAATCGAGATATCCGGCCCCTTCGGGCAAATCCGCACGGCCAAAATACTGCCGCGCCCCCACACCCTGCGACAGGCGCGCGGGGGTGCCGGTTTCCAACTGCGTCATCACCTCGCCAAAGCTGTCCATCGCTTCGGCATAGCAGCGCGCGTTCAGCGCATGGGCTGTAGCCCCTTGGGGGATGTCGAAACGGCGCTGGAGCAGGATATCACCCTCGTCGATACCTCCCGCGATGTGATGCCATGTGATACCGTGCCGCGCCTCGCCGTTCAGCAGTGCATGCACGGGCGTGTTCAACCCGGCATACTCCGGCAGCGGGCCATCGTGAAAATTGATCGCACCGCGCGCGGCCAGATCCAGCACGGCCTGCGGCAGAATCTGCAGGTTGGCGATGCTCAGCAACCAGTAGGCGCCGCCCGCCGGAACCAGATCGGCCAGATCCGAGATGCGCCGCACCACGGGCACGCCGCGCCCTTCGGCCCAGTCCCGCACGGCCGCATCGCGCGTTGCAATGGCCCGGATTTCCGCGCCGCGTTCGGTCAGCAGGTCGGCGCAGGCCAGTGTCAGGGTCTCGTCCCCGATGAGAATGCAGGAAAACAGGCTCATTGGTTCTCACTTTCTTTAGCAGGGGTATGGCGCATGGGGATGGCCCGCTGCGTCCGGCGGGGCCATCCGCGCCGCAGCGCATGCAGGGTCAGATCGCGCATGAAATAAGGCGGGTCGCGCTGTTCGCGGCTGCTGAAGAGACAGCGCAGGCGCCATAGCCCCTCTCCCGCGATGCGCGACAGCGTGGCGGCGGCGGCATAGGCCGCGCCGTGGTTCTGGTGAAAATAGTGCTGGCGCGAGTCGAACCAGTATTGCGGCGTACGAGACCAATCGCGCATGCCGGTCGACACCGATCCCAGATGCTCTGCCCGTGAGGCGGGTACATAAAGGCAGATCCACCCTGCCCGCGCCGCGCGCAGACACAGATCCGTTTCCTCGAAATACAGAAAAAACGTTTCGTCAAAAAGGCCGATCTCGTCCAGCATCCGGCGGCGTATCATCATCGATGCGCCAGCCACCCAATCAACGCGGGCGGTCTCCTGCGGGATCGGCAGCGGCACGACCCAGTCGCGCAAAAGGCGCGTAAACAGGCCGGTGCGCACCGAGCCCTCGAACTCGCCCGCGATGGAGGGGAAGCGAAAGGCAGTCCGGTGCGTCACGCCATCCTCGCCCAGGATATGACTGCCGGCGAAGCCGACCTGCGGATCAGCCTCAAGCACATCCAGCAGCAGGCGGATCGCGTCCGGTTCCGGCCAGGCGTCGGAATTGAGGATGTAGATGTAATCGGGCACGGCGCCGTCCGGCAGCCCCGCCAGCATGCCGTGATTGTTACCCGCACCAAAGCCGCCATTGCGCCCGGCCTGCATCAGCGTCACGCGGTCCCAGCCGTTATCGGCGATGGCCTGTGAGATGATCTGACAGCTGTCATCGCCTGAAGCATTGTCGACGACGGTGATGGCGCCGACGATCCCCTCCATCGCTAGAAGGGCCGCGCGCGTGGCACGAACGGTCAAATCAGGCGTGCGGTAGTTCAGCACGATTACCAGAACGGCAGGGGTTGTCATGTCGTTACTCCGCCGCGTTACGATTGGCCCAGCCGGGGGCGGTCGTTCCTGTACCGCCGCCATGCATGCCCAGGTCTGCCGCTGTCATCAATGCATTCAGATGCCCGGCCAGCACACCGACATTGGGCACCAGAACCATGCCGTCATGATCGCCCGGCACCTCGATCACCTCGATATTCGGCGCGTATGGCGTCCATTGATTGTCCGCATAGACATATTCGCGCGCGGCACTGACCCAATTGCCGCCCGTCACCTTCCAGTGGCGGTCCAGCTTGGGGCGCAGCAGCGTCACCGGCCCTGTCCATCGCTGCGGGCGATAGGCGCCGGCAGCCTGGCGAAAGGCCGCCTCGACCGCCGCATTGTTAAAGCTGGCATCATCCTGCGGCGCGCCGGTATCGCCGCGCCGTTTCGACAGTTCCCACTCGAGCCGCGCGCGCGCCCAATCCAGCAGATAGCGCGGCCCTGTGCGCCGCAATTCGTGCAGTTTTATCAGCGCCTTGTCGGGGCGGGTCAGCGATGGGCGCACCGGCAGCGGCGTATCCAGAAGCGCCAGCACCGATACTTCCTGCCCCGCCGCGTGCAGTTGTTGTGCGATCTCATAGGCGATCAACCCGCCGCCCGAAAAACCACCCAGATAATAGGGCCCTTCGGACTGAACGCTACGCATTTCGACGATGTAATCGGCGGCGGCCTCCTCCATGCTCGTATGGGGGGCTGCATTGCCGATCAGCCCGCGCGCCTGAAGGCCCCAGACGGGCCGACCCTGCCCCACCAACAGCGCCAGTTGTCGCAGGTTCAGCACATTGCCGAACATGCCTGCCACGATGAAGAACGGCGTGCGCGCTCCGCTCATGTCCGGATGCAGCTGCACCAGATGCCGGGGCGCGGCCGGTTTTGCCCCGGAACTGTCCGTTGCCTCTGATGCCTCGGCCCCTCCATCCTTTGCCAGATCCTCCGGTCCGGCCTGCGCCTCGACCCGCTCGGCAAGGGCCCGGATGTTGGGCGCCTCGAACAGCAGGGAGAGCGGGAAATCCACGCCGAAACGCTGCTTGACCTGTGCAAAGAGGCGCACCGCTAGCAGCGAATGACCGCCCAGATCGAAAAAACTGTCCTCGGCGCCAATTTCGGCAATCCCCAGAAGGCTTGCCCATATCTCGGCCAGCGCGGTTTCGGTCGCGCCCTCGGGCGCCACATAATCGCCGTCCAGCTGGGGCCGATCAAAGCTTTGGCCCAGTTGCGATGTCTGCGCCGGCGCGGCGGCTTCGGCGACCAGTGCGTTCAGATCGAGCGGTGATATGGCGACTTGCGGTACCCCCAGCGCCAGCGCCCGGCGCAGGGCCTCGGGGCCCTCAACGGCGGTGATGCCCTGCGCGATATGGCGCAGCAGGCGCGTTTCAGCAGCGGATAAGGGCGCGGGCGCCTCCGGCGTATCGACGACGATATCGCGCGCCGCAGGTGGCGCGCCGATACTGGCCAATACGGATGGATCAAGGCGCCGCATGTAGAACCCATCGGCGCTGAGCAGCACCTTGCCATCCGGCGTGGCCAGCGTCACGTCCAACACGACAGTATCCGCATCGCATCCAGCCGCCAGGCGGACCCAACTGATGATATTCGCCGGTAGTGGCCCGTATAGCCGCAGCGCAGCATATTCTGCCGGCACCCAGAGGTCGGCCGGATCATACCCCTCATGCAGGCTGACCGCCCAGCCGGTGGCAAGGTCCAGCAGCGCGGGATGGGCCAGATACCCCTCGTCCATATCACTGTGGAATTCGGTTGGCAGTGCGAGGTTGGCCAGCCCTTCGCCCTCGGCCATGGCGGCACTTTGCACCACACGCCAGCGCGGACCAAAGGCAAGATGCGCTTCTTGCGGAGAAACGAACGGCACGGGCGCCTGCACGCTGCACCGCGCGGCGATCTGCGCCGGGTCGATCTGCGGTGCGGGCGCGTGCAGCGGATACAGATGCGCCTCGGCAGTGCGAATCCAGCCGCTGCGCCCACCCGCCTCGGCAGCACGGTGCAGCGACATGACGCGGTCTGCGCCCTCTTCGCGCAGGCGCAATTGGCCAGCCTGCGCCGCGCCATCGGCCACGTCAAAGGGGCGCAGAAAATAGAGATCGCGCAGCTCGAACGGACGGAAGGCACCGCCCGAGGCCATCGCCTCGGCCGCCAGCTCGATCATCGCCGTGCCCGGCAAAAGCGACTGCCCCGAGGTCAGACGATGCCCCGACAGCAGCCAATCCCGCTCGGTCGACAACTCCATGTGATATGTCTGGTCGTCCTCCTCGTCCGTGACGCTGCGCAGCAGCGGCTGGGTCAGGGGGTGCGGCGGCTGATCCTCGACCTCGCCGGTTCGGCGCGCCATGGCATCCGCTGCCATGCCGGTTTCCGCCCAGACGCCCCAATTCACAGCCAGAACACGCGTCTTGCCGCCCTTCCGGGCTTGCGCCACAGCATCCAGATAGGCGTTGGCCGCCACATAATCGACCTGCCCCGCCGGCGTGGTGGCCGTGCTGGTCGAGGAAAAAAGCACAAGCAGATCCGCTGTGCCATCGGGAAATACTGAATCCAGCACGCGCAGGCCGGCAATCTTGGGCGCCAGAACGGCCTGAATACTGCCCGCATCCTTGGCCAGAATGGGTGCGTCATCAATCACACCGGCGGCGTGGATGATGCCCGACAGCGGGCCTATGTCCGCAATCGCGGCGGCCGCGCCCTGCATCTGCACCAGATCCGTGACATCCGCGACCAGCGTGGTGACGGTGCCTCCCAGCGCCTCGATCTCGCGGATGGTGTTGATGCGGCGTGCCGTGCGGCCAGTCTGCGCATCCCACAGGGCGCGCTCCGGCAGGGCGCTGCGCGACAGCAGCACCACATGCGCACCAGCGCGCGCCGCCATGTCGCGTGCAACGCTGAGCCCGATGCCACCAAAACCGCCGGTAAGCAGATAAAGACCACCCTGCGCCCAGATCGGCGCATCCTGCGGCGCATCCTCAAGCGCGGCAGGACGCAGAACCCGCATCAGCCGCCGGTCACCGCGATAGGCGGCGATGCCATTTGCGGGCTGGGCCAGCAGATCTTCCAGCAGGCGGCGCGTCAGATCATCCTCTGGCGCGGTGGCGGCCTGACGCAACAGGCGGCGCGGCGCAGGTTCGGGCAATTCGATATCCAGCAGCGACGCGGTCATCCCGGGAAATTCACGCGGGATGACCCCAACCGGGCCAAGCGCGCACGCCTTTTCGGGATACAGCAGACCGGCGCCGCCTGCATTCGTGGCGCCGGTGGTGATGACGCTCAGCTGGCATTCCGGCATCTGCACCGCGCCCATCGCCTGCGCCAGATGGATCAGACTGTGCAGTCCATGCTCCATGTTGCGGTCGAAAAAGCTGCTGCCGGGGCGGAATATCTCGGCCCCCGTCACGCCCCAGAAATGCGCGATACGCTGCGGCAAACGCCCGTCGCCTGCCAGCGCCGTCAGCAGCGCCTCATAGCCTTCGCGGCCCTGTTCGGGCGACAGGATATAGTCCCCGGTGCCCCGCCGCTGAAAGCTGTCGCCGGACCGCACGGTCGTCACGGTATGACCCGCAGCGTCCAGTCGGCCTGCCACCTGCGCGGCGATGCCCGGCTCGTCAAGGAAGATCAGCCAGTTGAGCGGCGCGCCCAAATACTCTGTCACATCCAGATCGCAATCGGCAAAGGATGGCTTCCAGCCCGGCACATGACCCCAGCGCGCGATATCATCCTCGCGCGCGATCAGCGATTGTGCAGATGCGGCTGCCTGCCCCGGCTCGATGAAATAGCGGCTGCGCTGGAATTGATAGCCGGGCAGCACCACGCGGTTTCGACGCGCCTCGCCCCAGATCTGATCCCAATCCGCCTCGATCCCGCAGGCCCACAGACGCCCGATGACGCCCAGAAAATACGCATCGTCCGGCATGTCGTGATCGGGATGGCGCAGCGTACTTAGCACTTGGCCCGGTTTGACACCTGCACCCATCTGCGCCAGCGACGACAGCGCCCGGCCCGGCCCCACCTCGATGAACACGCGGGGGCTATCGGCCAGCGTGTCGATGCAGCCCGAAAAATGCACCGTCTGGCGCAATTGCTGAACCCAGTAGTCCGGGTCCGTCGCCTCGGCATCGGTAATATAGGTGCCGCTGCGGTTCGACACGAACGGGATCTGCGGCGGGCTGAGGGTCATCCCCTCCAGATGCGCGCGGAAGGCGGGCAGGATGCCGTCCAGCATCCGCGAATGGGCGGCGATGTCGATGGCGACGCGCTGGAAATCAACGCCCTTCCCGGTCAGCGTTTCGGCCAGCGCATCCAAGGCCGCATTCGGGCCGGACACGGCACACAGGCCCGGCGCGTTGACGCTGGCGATGTCCAGATCGTCACCGATCAGCGGCGTGAGTTCCGACAGTGGCAGCGATATGCTCAGCATCCCGCCCGACGGGATCGTATCAAAGAGGCGCCCGCGCGTCAGGATCAGATCGATGCAATCCTCGAACGACATGACCCCGGCGAGGCAGGCGGCGGTATTTTCGCCCATCGAGTGGCCGACCAGCGCGGCGGGCCGCACGCCCCAGTCCAGCCAAAGCTGCGCCAGCGCGTATTCGACAATCATGATCAGCGGCAACTGCACCGACGGTTTTTTCAGCGTCTGGGCGGCGGCGGCCTCGTCCCCCGGTTGCGGCAGCCAGAGGGCGCGAATGTCGTAGTCCAGTTGCGGCTGAAGATGATCCAGCCCCCGGTCCATCCACTCGGCAAAGACCGGCTCGGTCTCGTACAAATCGCGGGCCATTCCCGGGTATTGCGCGCCGCCTCCGGGGAACATGAAGACCAGTTCAGGTGTGGCCGCCAGCGGTTCGTGATTATAGACGCGCAGCGGGTCATTGGTCTCCAGCAACTGCGCCGCCTCTTCATGCGTCTCCGCAACCAGAACGCGCCTTTTATCAAAGCGATGCCGACCGTTCTTCAACGTATGCGCGATGTCGGCCAGGGACTGTTCGGGATGGGCGCGCAGATGCGCGGCCAACGCGTCGGCACTGGCATCCAGCGCCGTCTTGCTGCGGGCCGACAAGGTCAGGATATGGAAGGGGAAATCGCTTTCCTCGGACTCGGCGCGCTTGGGCGCCTCCTCAAGGATCACATGCGCATTGGTGCCGCCCACACCAAGCGAGTTGACGGCGGCGCGGCGCGGACCATCCGAGGGCCAGTCCGTCAGACGATCCGCCACGCGGAACGGGCTGTTTTCAAAATCTATGGCCGGGTTCGGCGCCTCATACCCAAGGCTGGGTGCGATCTGGCGGTGATGCAGCGACAGCGCGCTTTTGATCAGGCCAACCACGCCGGCGGCGGTGTCCAGATGGCCGATATTCGTCTTGACCGAGCCGATGCGGCAATAGCCTGCCTGATCGCTATCATGCGCCTGCGTCAGCGCCGCGACTTCGATGGGATCGCCCAGATATGTCCCGGTGCCGTGGCATTCGATATAGCCGATGCTTTCGGGCGCGACATCCGCATCGTCGAGCGCGGCGCGGATAGCGGCCGCCTGCCCTTCGACGCTGGGCGCCAGATAGCCGGCCTTGGCCGCGCCATCATTGTTGATCGCAGTTCCCTTGATGACGGCCCAGATGTGATCGCCGTCGGCCACCGCGTCCTCCAGCCTGCGCAGTGCGACGGCACCGGCGCCGCTGCCGAAAACGGTACCTTCGGCGCGGTGATCGAACGCGTGGCAATGCCCGTCCGGCGACAGGATTTCATTCTCCTTGAACAGATAGCCGCGCCCATGTGGCAGCTCGATCGTGACGCCGCCCGCGAGGGCCATGTCACATTCGCCATTCATCAATGCCTGACGCGCATAATGCACCGCGACCAGCGACGTGCTGCACGCCGTCTGCATATTCACGCTGGGGCCTTTGAGATCAAAGACATGGCTGACGCGCGTGGACAGAAAATCCTTGTCGTTGCCAGTGTGACGCAACAGGAACATCCCCACATCATCAACAAGATCGGGGTTCGAGCAGATGTTGAAGTAGAAATAGCTGCCCATGCCGCAGCCTGCATAGACGCCGATCCGCCCCGGGAACGCACGTGGCGCATGACCCGCCTGTTCCATCGCGGCCCAAGTGACCTCCAGAAATTTGCGGTGCTGCGGATCGAGGATCGCCGCCTCCTTGGGGCCGAAGCCAAAGAATTCGGCGTCAAAATCGGCAAAACCCTCCAGCGGGGCGGCGGCAGGCACGTAGTTTTTCTGCGCAATACGGGCGGGATCCTCGCCAGCGGCGATCAATGCGTCGCGATCTTGGCGGGTAATGCTCTCGATGCCATGCGACAGATTATGCCAGAACGCATGAATGTCGCTTGCGCCGGGGACATCAACGGCCATGCCTACAACGGCAATATCGCCAGAGGGGCGCCCGACCCGGATAGTTGCACGGTCTGGGGTCTCAACAGGTTTTTTCATTTCACTCGCCACGCTATACAGCCCAGCGCATATCATACAGGGCTATTGAAATCTACGCCACCGGGGCTAGCCGCGAGGCAACGTTTATGGAACTAGGTTAATTATAACATTCAACACATTGCTTTAATAAAGGCTTTAGCATTTTCTCTGGTGATATCTACCCTGGAAGATGCGACAAATCCCATCAGGCAATAAACGAGCCGTCGCTCGAAAACAATGGCACATTATTCCCGTTTTTCCAATCGGAATCAGTCACTCCGCCCGCATGCTGTGCCGTGAGAAGCTGTGGCGTTCACCCCTGCGCCGACGCGCAGGCCATCCGCATGAGACACGCGACAGCGGTGAACATCCGACAGATAGGTTTTGCGCCGCATCGCGCGCCCTTGGCAGCGGCGCCGGGCGCGGGCTATAAGGCGCGACGCTGCAAAGGTTCTCTTATGTCTCTGATTACACGCAACGGCCGCACGGTCCGTATTACGCACGACACCCAAGAGGCGCTGTTTGCCACGCTGCGCGAACGCCTGCGTCACAGGCGGGGCTTTCGGCTGGCCACGGTCAACCTTGATCATATGACTCGGATTGGCAGCGATGCGCGGTTTGCCCGCGCGTATGACGCGATGGATATCGTGGTCGCGGACGGGCGGCCGATTGTCTGGCTGTCCCGGCTGGCTGGCAGGCCCGCTCAGCTGATGCCCGGCTCGGATCTGGTCGTGCCGCTGGCGCGGCTGGCCACGGACGAGGGACGCCCCATCGCGATGATCGGCAGCACCGAGGAAGCGTTGCAGGGCGCCGAGGCGTATTTGCGCGCCGAGGTGCCGGGCTTGGTGGTGGCGTACCGGCTGGCGCCGCCCATGGGATTTGACCCCGAGGGGCCGGCTGCCGAAGACGCGCTGCGCGATTTGGAAGCGTCTGGCGCTGGCCTGTGCTATCTTGCGCTGGGCGCCCCCAAGCAGGAAATGATGGCCGTGCGCGGGGCGGCCCTGGCGCCCTCGGTCGGGCTGGCCTGCTTCGGCGCAGGCCTCGATTTTCTGGCAGGCCATCAGCGCCGCGCGCCCCGCTGGATGCGCGTGTTGGCGCTGGAATGGCTGTGGCGCGCGCTGGAGGCGCCGCGCCGGATGGTGCCGCGATATGCGCGCTGTTTCGCCATCCTGCCGGGACTGGCATGGCGCGCATGGCGGGCGCGGTAGAGCTTATTTGTACTCGATCAACTGCGCCCTGCTCCGCCGCGCCCGGCGGATGTAATAGCGTAACGCGCCACCCGCCTCGGCAAATTTGCCAAGCACGGTAAATGTCGCCCAGCCCCAATCGCCGCCGCGCCGGGCCAGCCGGATCACCTGCGCCGGATAGATCAGCAGCAGAACAACGGCAGGCCACCAGATCAGCGCCGCAAGGAGGATCAGCACAGGCAGGCCCAGCCCCCAGATCAGAGCGCGGCGCAGCTCAGCGACCCAGTGCCGCTCGGGCGGGGCGCCGTGGCGTGCGGCGCCTTCGGCATAGGCGTATCCGGCGCGGCGCGTGCGCCGCCACCACTCGGAAATCCGGGTGATATTTGCATCGTGACGCGTCATCTCGGCGTCCAGCCGCCAGATGCCCCAACCGGCAGCGCGCAGGCGCAGGCACAGATCCGGCTCCTCCCCGGCGATGAGGTCTTCGGTATAGCCGCCGACAGCCACGATAGCGGCGCGGCGCATCATCGCATCGCCCCCGCAGGCGCGCGCCGAGCCGATAGGCGTGTCCCATTCAATATCGCACAAACGATTGTAAACGCTTGCCTCGGGCGCAGTTTCGCGGCGTCGGCCGCAGACAACTGCCAGATCTACATCTGCCTCCAGATGGCCCTGCGCGGCGGCGATCCAACCGGGCTGCACAACGCAGTCGCCATCCACGAACTGCACAAATGGCGCGCGCGTGCGTGCCAGCCCTGCATTGCGCGCACGCGCAGCGGTAAAGGGCTGGCCCATGTCCAAAGCAACCACGTCTGCGCCCGCCTGCCGCGCGGCAGCCGCGCTGCCATCGGTACTGCCGCTATCGACATAAATGATGCGCTGCACCTGCCCTTGAAGCGAGGCGAGACACGCGATCAGGCGCGCCCCCTCGTTGCGACCGATAACGACGGCATCAACTGGTGCGCTCATAGGGCCTCCGGCAGAATTGCGGGCGTCATGTTTTCAATCGCGATCCGGGCGTGCAAGTCGAAGGGCGCGAACCAGTTCAGATAAATCAACCGGGCGCCGGAACTACCGGAATGCAGCCTTTTCAAAAAATACATCTTCGCCTCATGCAGTGTTCTTAAATATGTTTGCAAACGCAATATTACGGCCATTTTCTGATGCGACGCATCAAGATATTCGTTCCCCGGAACCTCGCCGATTTCAACACGCTGATCTGGCTTCTTGCGCAGTGATGCATCCAAAACTTCTGAAACGGATCGGGCGCTGTAAATGCTGGCCGTATCATGCGGTGTGCCCATAAGTCCGGGCAAGTCCAGCCCGTGTGCATAAAGCGGGATAGCGGGCGGATTGGCAACGAAAATATGCGGTGCACTCACTGCGCGACGGCACTGGTACAGCCGAAACTCTTGCAATCAATCCCGGCCCGGAAACCGGCCTCATCGCGCAATCACCAGATCGGCGCACAGACCGCCCAGCCGTGCCGAAGGGCTCAGCCGCAGGCTGCCACCATGGGCGCGCGCAATATCCATCGCGATCGACAGGCCCAGGCCGACGCCCGGGCCCTTGTCCTGATTGCGCGATGGCTCCAGCCGAGAGAAAGGGCGCAATGCCTCTTCAATCCGGCCCTCGGGGATGCCCGGCCCGTCATCTTCGACGCGGATGCGCAGGGCGCGGTCTGTCAGCACGACCGACAGCTCGGCGCGGGTGCCGTACCGCACCGCATTGCCGATCAAGTTGTCGATTGCGCGCCGGATCGCCACCTTGCGCAGCGGCACCGTGCCCGTGCCACTCACCTCATGCAGCGTCACGGCGATCTGGCTACGCGCACTATCTTCAACGATGCGGCGCACCAGCGCGGCAGGATCGACAGGCTCGGGCTCCCCCTCGGCGGCGCCGCGCGCGAAATCAAGGAAGGCGTCCAGCAGCCGCTCCATGTCGCGCACATCGCGCAGCATCGGATCGCGCTCCTCCTCGCCGTCCAGCATCGCAAGGCTCAGCTTCAGCCGGGTCAGCGGCGTGCGCAGGTCGTGACTGACGCCAGACAACATCGACGTGCGCTGCTCTATCTGGCGGTCGATACGCGCGCGCATATCCAGAAAGGCATTGCCGGCCGCGCGTACCTCGTTCGCGCCCGATGCGCGATACGGCACCGTGCGCCCCCGCCCAAACGCCTCGGCCGCGCGGGCCAGCCGCGTGATCGGACGCAGCTGGTTGCGCAGGTAGACATAGGCGATCAGCGTCATCAACACGCCGAAAAACAGCATGTTTACGAACAACTGGTGCGGGTTCGACGCTGAAAACCTCCGCCGGTCCACTGTCATCCGCACCGGGCCATTGCTTTGCTCCAGATAGAGCCTGACGAACTGGGGATGCGACAGATCGATTGCCAAAAGGGTCGGCAGGCGCTCTTCGAGCGCTGAAATCAGCACGATTCCGGTCACGTCATACCACCGGCGCAGGTTGGCGTGCGGCACATCTTGCGGCTCGGCAGGACGCATGACGATCGACAATGCCTCGGCCAGCGAGGCAGGGTCCTGCGCATCCAGCAATAGCTGAACTTCGCGCGCTGTCGAGGTGGTCATCTGCCGCGTCACCCCCTCGAAAAGGCGCTGAGCCGACACGACAGACACGACCACCAGCAGCGAAATCACCGGCAGCAGCAGGATCAGAAAGGCACGGCCATACAGACCGCGCGGCATATAGCGTTTGAGCCAGCGAAACATCATGCGCCAGACTAGGCCAGCGCCCGATCCCTGTGCAAGCGCATGTGGCACCTCCGCAATGGACGCAGGCCGCGCCCAACGCTATCGTCACCCGATCGCACCAAGGAAGAACCCGACCCCAATGACCCCGCCCAGCGATAGCCACGGCACCCGCGCCGACATGAACAGCGGCGCGCTGCCTCCGGGCGTCCCGATGACGCTGGCCCCCGGCCTGCGCCGCATCCTTGCACCAAACCCGTCGGCGATGACCCTGCACGGCACCAATACCTATCTGATTGGCACCAAGGGCCTGGCAGTCGTCGACCCCGGCCCCGATGACCCCGCTCATCTGGCCGCCATCCTGTCCGCTACAAGCCCCGGCCAGCGGATCTCCCACATTCTCGTCACGCACGCACATCTGGATCATTCCCCTCTCGCCCGTCGGCTTGCGGCGCGGACGGGTGCGCCGGTTCTGGCCTATGGCGACGCAGCCGCCGGTTGCAGCGCCATCATGCGCGAACTGGCCGCAAATGCCCCGCAAGGCAGCACCATCGGTGGGGGCGAAGGCGTAGACCTCCAGTTCGCTCCCGACATCTGCCTTGCCGACGGCGCGGTGCTGGAGGGGGATGACTGGCGGATCGAAGCGCTCTGGACGCCCGGCCACTTCGGCAACCACATGTGTTTTGCGTGGCGCAATACGATCCTTACCGGCGATCTGGTGATGGGCTGGGCCACGTCGCTGGTGTCGCCGCCCGATGGCGACATGTCCGACTACATGGCCTCGTGCCGTCGCCTGGCCACCCGCCGGCCCCGCATACTGTATCCCGGCCACGGTGCTCCTGTCCGCTCACCCGCAGTCCGGATTGATGCGATCCTAACCCACCGGATCGCGCGCGAGGCCGCGATCATCGAAGCGCTCCGCCACGGCCCGGCTGATGCGGCGACGCTGGCAGCCGGACTTTATACAGAAACACCAGCAGCGCTCCTGCCTGCCGCGACGCGCAATGTGCTTGGCCATCTGATTGATCTTACGTGCCAAAACCGGGTCGCGCCCTGCGGTACATTGCATGCAGAAACGGTGTTTCAACGCCAAAACGGATAAAGCAATATTTTCTGAAAAACGCACTGGACGCCACTCAGAGTGGTTGCTATACGGCACCTCGTGTTCCGGCGTAGCTCAGCGGTAGAGCAGTTGACTGTTAATCAATTGGTCGTAGGTTCGATCCCTACCGCCGGAGCCATAAAATCAGGCTAACTTACTGATTTTAATTGGTATTTTGAATTTAGTGCAAAATCCCGCAACATGTTTACCAGAATGCCGCAACAGTCCGAAAGTGTAGCTGATCAGAATGGAACCGGCATCTCTGATAGCGGCGTTCGGCATTGGCTCTCTGCTTACGGTCCTGGTGCAGCGTTTCCTTGAGACTCGCAGCCTTTCGCGGCAAAGACAGTATGATGAACGCAAAGAGGCCTATGTCGGTTTGTTGGAATCATGGGTAAGGGGGGAAGACGCGAACTTCACAGATGCGTCAGCACGAGACACGGGGCACTGGTTATTGAGAGCACAGCTAGTGGCTTCCCCAAAGGTCCATGACATGCTGTCAGAATGGGGCGAAACAAAACCCGGTTCTGATGAACGCATTTCAGCAACCAAGAAACTCAAATCCGCGATGCGGGAAGACCTGCGCTCTCTTTGATTCCCGCAACATTTCACTAAATGAAATGCCGTAAATATTTGATTTGTATCACCTTTACAATACGGTAAACACCTACCGCCGGAGCCAGAAACTAAGAAAAATCAACGATATCATATTGTTGCTCGGGATAGCTACGATCCCATAAAACTTCAACTGTCCTCTGTGCCCACTCCTGTGCCCGTGGCTGTCGCCCTTTCCTGCGCCCAGAGGCGACCGAAATGCCAAAAACCCCGTACCTCCTGAAGCCGGCAACATGTTCTGGTGGCGCCGACGCCACAACCCGTATTCATTCTTTCGCAACATTCCCGTTACACTGAAAAGGCCTGTGCGAAAACCGACGACAGCAGGTCCAGGGCGCCGGGCCATTTCTCGATCAGCCTGCGCACCCCTTGTCTCAAGGAAGCCGGTCGGTGTGCGGCCCGCCTGAACCACCTGTTCGAGGAGAAGAGACGCAGCATCGAGACCGTCAGATGGGGGAACGAGGGGATGAGTGACGAAAGCTAACATCCGATGAACCCTATCAGGTCACGCAATCTGCAGGGTTTGAACCGTTTCGGGTCGACGTCAATTATGTGCAAGACGCCACGACTGCGCCAATCGCCCCCCTCTTTGAAAGACTGGACCTGACGAATGGCCGAGGATGGAGTTGGGGGATCGTCATGCGCCGGAAGAAATCGAAACGAACACCCGATGACATGCGCACAATTGCTGCTGCGATGGGAGTGGCCATGGATAGGATCGAAGGTCTATGAAACGGCCCTTGGCATATCCCCTCGACACGTCTCCGTCAGAGTCCGTCAGAAAACATTGGATTAAATTGGCTCCACCAGAAATGGACTGCATCTTGGCCTGCAAGGAGGCTAGAAGACCGCCCTGACCTGCTCAAGCGGATTCCCCCTGCCAAAGCCGAACGATGGTCTCGGTCGGCCGACCCGACAGCCGCCGGTACAGGGTTCTTTTTTGCATGGTCTTTCAGATACATGCCCCTGCCGACCATACCCCTGAGAGCGTTTGATAGGCCGTGAAAAACCTCCCCGATGTGGAAATTCGTATTGTCAAGATTGACACAAAGTCGCATCCTGTGCATTACTGGGCTTCCAAAGTTTTCACTGTCAATAAACAGCGCCACCAAAATGAGCGTTGCAATTCACAACCAACGGGAGCTCCCAATGCCTGACCTGCCCGAACGCATCAAGAAGATGCACAGCCGCGATACTGCTGTCGCGTGGGCCTTTGTAATCGGCCTGTGGCTGGCCATCACCTTTGTCGCTTTGGCCACCTGGAATCTCGCTCCCAGTGGGTCTGCGCGCATTGCTCTGTTGATCGGTGGTGCGACTATACTGGTTCTCAACACGGCCGCGATCGTCGCCATGTTGCGCCATTATCGCGAGGATCGCGATTTCATGTACGGGCTGGACATCAAATTTCTTGATCTCGCCCGCGCCCAGAAAAAACGCTGAAAGGACCGGATATGGCAAACTACATCCCCCCCGTCCAAAGCAAGATCGGGCAGGTCATCGACGTGATCGTTCTGTTGGTTCTGGCGGTCGGCGCGCTTTACCTGCCGCTCTTCCTGGGCCTGGCAGGCAGCGCACAGACATCAAACGTGCCGGACAACCCCACTTGGGAGAGCCTCGCACAGAACCCCACCATGGTCGAGAAATGGAACGAGCTTGGCTATGCCACAGCCGCCGACGCGGCCGAGCTGATCACTGCGCGTTTCGACTACTCCTTTTCGATCGCCAGCCTTCTGGTGATGATCGTCGTTGTCGTCGGATATTACGCCCTCGTGCTGCGGTTCTCCGGCAAGGAGTACGCCGAGGTGATTTCCGAAAAGTTTGGCGAAAAGTGAACGGGGACTGAACATGGATATCTGGAATATCATGGAATACGCCGCCTGGGGGCTTTCGATCGTCTTCGGGCTTTATATCGTCATCGACTGGATCAAGATCGACAGCAGCTACTCCGAAGAGGAACTGATGTCTTCGCGCGAGGGCGAGCTTGAGGCGATGACCGAAGAACATAAACTCTGAACGGGGAGAAAAAGATGTCTGATACGGATATCACGTCCAAAGAAATGGACGGAATGGGCCCCGGTGGGACCAAGGTCGGTCTGGCCCGGGTTCTGGGACCGGCGCATATCTGGGGCCTTGGCGTCGGGATCGTCCTGGTTGGCGAATACATGGGCTGGAACTTTGCTGTCGGCAAGGGCGGTGCCTATGCGGCGCTGCTCGCGTGCTGGTTCGCCGGAATACTTTATTCCTGCGTCGCCATGATCGACAGCGAGGTGACGTCGACCGTCGCCGCGGCTGGTGGTCAGTACACGCAGGCCAAGCATATCGTCGGCCCGCTGATGGCCTTTAACGTTGGCCTCTACCTAGTCTTTGCCTATACGATGCTGGAGGCTGCAAACGCGATCACCTTCGGCTTCTTGATAGACACGGTGGCCGGGATGACAGGCCATGAAGGTCTCGACGAGAGGCCCTTTATCGTTCTGTCGATCATGTTCCTGGCCTGGCTCAACTATCGCGGCGTTCTGGCGACACTGACCTTCAGCCTTGTCATCACCGCTTTCGCCTTTTGCGCGATTATCGCGCTCTTTCTGTCGACAGCGGTGTTCATGTCCGACAGCCCGCTGCGCCATCTCGAACTGATGACTGATCTACCCTATGGGTGGCTGGGTGTTCTGGCGGCGATGCATTTCGGCCTGTGGTATTACCTCGGGATCGAAGGCACATGTCAGGCGGCGGAGGAAGTTCGCTCGCCCGCGCGTTCGCTGCCCTTCGGCACGCTGGCTGGCATCATGACGCTGCTGATCGCGGCAACACTGACGTGGTATGTCTGCGTAGGTCTGATGCCGTGGGAGTATCTGGGCCAGTCTGGCGTTCCGCTATTCGATGCGGCGCGTCTGTCGGGATCGACGACGCTGATGGTGCTTCTGGGAATCGGTACGATGTTTGCCACACTGGCCTCGGCCAACGGTTGCATCAACGATGCCAGCCGGGCGTGGTTCGCCATGGGGCGTGATCACTATCTGCCTGACTGGTTCGGTGCTGTGCATCCCAAATTCCGCACACCCTATCGGTCGATCATCTTCCTTGTCCCGATCGCGATGATTTTCGCCTTGGGCGCACCTTTGGATCAGGTGATCACCTTCTCGATCCTGTCGGGCCTTCTGGGATACACCTTTATGCCGCTGAACGTGATCCTGTTCCGTCGCAAATGGCCACTGGACTCGATCAAACGCGGGTATGAGCATCCGTTCCACCCGGTTCCGGCGATCATTCTGCTTTCCCTGTGCGGGGTGACGTTCTTCGCCGTGTTCCTCGGCTACGGATCGCAACTGGTTGCGATGCTGAGTTTCTACATCATCGTTTCGCTCTGGTTCCACTTCTGGCGCTATCGTTTCGTGCGCCGTGCAGCGCAGTTCACGATGCCCTGGCCCAGGCCGCGCGGCTTCTGATAAACTCTACAGACCGGCCCGCCCATTCGGCGGGCCGGACCCTTTTGGACCGGAGGAACGATGGACCGATTTATCACAGGTGCGATGCTGATTGGGGCCGCCATCCTGCTCGTGCTGCTGTACCGGCACCTGCGCCGTGCCTCGGTCGAGCGTATTGCGCAGCGCGCAGGATATCTCGATACCTGCCGCGCACTGATGGACACCCCCCGCAACGGGCGCGCAGACAGCGGGTTTGCCCGGTTGGGCGGTCACTATCGCGGGGTCGAGGCGGATATTCAGGTGCTGCCCGACACGTTGACCTTTCGCAAGCTGCCCGCGCTTTGGGTGCTGGTGACGCTGCCGGGACCGCTGCCCGTGGGCGCCACGATGAACCTGATGATCCGTCCGACCGGGGTTGAACCGTTCTCGCGATTTCAGACGCTGTCTCATCAGTTGGATCGTCCCGATGATTTCCCCGAAGATTGCGCGGTTCGCACCGACAGCCGCGCCCATATGCCACCCGAGGATCTGGTACGCGCGCATCTGCATATCTTCGACGACCCAAAGGTCAAGGAACTGGTCATTTCGCCCAAGGGCGTGCGCATCGTGTTTCTGGCAGAAGAGGCGCAGCGCAGCCGATATTTGATCTATCGCGACGCTGAGATGGGCGTCGCCCCGCTGGCACCCGATCTGTTGCAGCCCAAGCTGGACCAGCTGATAGCCCTGCGCGCGGATGTGTTGAACGCCGGGGTGCAGGAGTTGCGCGCATGAGTATCGTTTCCCGCTCCCCGCCAAACCCTCGTCTGGTGCTGGTCGCGGCCATTATCCTGCCGGCCTCGGGCCAAGTGCTGAACCGGCAGCCGATACGCGGGCTGCTTTTTGCGTTCTTTATCCTGCTGCTGGGGGGCTTCACGCTCCAGACCGCAGCGCCTGACGTGTCAATCCTGGGCAAGCTGGCGGGAGGAATTTTCGTCTATGCAATGGCGATTTACGATGCCTACAAGACCGCCCGCATCCGCCACGAGGTCTGGAAGGCCGCAGGGTCCGCGCGCTGAGCAGCAGCTTAACATGCTCTCCTCGCCGCGCCAGCCGACCATTACTCGAGGCGCTCGCGCGCCAATGATGAGACGCGCGCAATGAACTGCGTCCGCGCAATGCCGACAATCACCCCAAAGAGATAGGCAACTGACGGCTTCGACTTGATGTCGAGCGTGCTCAACGCGCTGCGTACCTGTTCCGAGTTGCTGCCGACCTCGTCTGCGCCGATCGCGATCTGGAGAAAGCCAGTGTAGAACACGAGAAATGCAATCACCCCTACGATCGCATCAAGAAAGATCACGAAACCGCCACTTCCGATCCGGGCGCCGTCGGTGTCGAACTGATTGATCGAGGTAACCAACGACTGATGCGTAACAACCATGAAAAACAGGCGTCCGAGAAGCGTTCCGGAAACTACAAAGAGAAGTGAGCTGAAGAGCGCGGCGTAGCCGGACCAGTTGGTGGGGGCGGCCGCTGACGTGAAGAAATAATATAGCAAAAACCCAAGGATAGACGAGGCGGCAAAGGCATAGACGGTGTTGAAGGTGGGTCTGGATATCCGGGCGCGATGCGCAGGGGTGACGACCCTGTTCAGGAAGTCCGTCTCGAGCGCAGTCACATGCTGATCGAAGATGTCGGGTTCCGCAGCGCTTGCCTGCACCAGCCCGGCCTGAAAGATGCCCCTGAGCTGGCCTGCGAGTTTTGTCGCGGTCGGGTTTTCCCTGAACCGCGAGAGTTGCTGCATCAGACCGCCGATCTTCAGTGCTAGAACCAGTTGCTTATCCGTCGGCGCGCGCCCGGGCTTGAAATAGTAGACGAAGTGGAAAGGATCATTCTGCGTCACCGGCATAAGGCCGAACGGACCTCCGTCGTCGGTGTCTGGTGGCTCTCCGTCGGGCGGAGGGTGCGGGCCGATCTCCAGACCCTCCGGGCCCTCGCCCAGTTCGCTGGTGTAGTCTTCCTCCGCGCCGACAGCGCCGCCGTCCTGCGGCGTGTGGTCCTGGCTGCCAGCGGCATCAGCATCGCGCGCAGGTTCCTCACCGTCCAGGATGTCGCTGTGGGTCTCGCCACTCCTATCGATGATATCCGCAGGCTTCATTATCGTTTTCTGATCCGCTGACCGCAGGCTTCGCAGTGTGTCGGCGCCGGCCCGAGCCAGTAGGTCGAAATACCGTCGGTTGGTCCGATATCCAAATCCCTCGCTGCTCCAAGCATCACGGCGACATCCTCGATTTCCTTGGCCAGGCGCGCCACCTGCGCATGATCGACCTCGCCAGCTTGCTTCTCCTCAAGTGTCCTCTTCAGTTGGGCATGCAGCTTACCCAGCGCGGTGGGAAGTTGACCTTCCATAAATTCCCTCCCTTTCCTGACACATCTCAGCTGTCAATTCATCGGCGAGCACATATAGCTGTAGGAGAACTATGCAGGAAATCGCGAGTAATGTCATCACTGCAGCGCGCATCTGGCCCGGCACACCGCACAATGAACAGGCCAGCCTCGGGAAGTCGGCTGCACCTGAAATGTGAACCGCGCAGGGTTTGCCCGAGGCCAATTGCGTCACGTTTCGTGACCATTTCAAGCGCCGTACGCTGCGCATGATACTTGGTTTCGCACTCGATGGCGGGAAGTTTCCAACAGGATCCCGCAGCCGACAGTTGCCCCACCAGTCTGCCCGTCGGCGGGGACGGCCCGACGCTTCACTGGATTTGCATGCCCTTTAAAGCTATGATGAGTTTGCATTTATTTTCGCACGTTTTAATGTCCAATATTGCCATTGGCGGGAAGCCATGTCGCACATCAAAGGCGAAGTCATCCTGATCGCTCATCTACCCGGCGTGGTAATTCACGAGCCGAGTATTCCCTTTTTGACTGCGCGAACCGAACTTCAGCAATTGCCCTACGATCAATATCAGGCTCTGACGGGGGGCGCTCACGACCGCAAGAGCGAGTATGAACAGGGTGCGCCCGTCGTGCTGGTTTCGGCAACGCAAACGACCCTTGTTCCAGGGAAATCCCAGGGCGGAACCGGCTTTCTGGAGCTGAAATGCCCGGCACACAATCTCGACCTTCTGGCAACTCTGCCCAATGGCGATGCGGTCGCCTGGGCGCTAGACATGATTTATGCAGCCTGGGCGTCGCTTTCGCTTGCGCGTCCGCTGTCGGGGTTCATCCAGCCGCGTGTGTCGTCCTTCTTCCTCGTTCCCGATGGCAACACTCAATTTTCTTTTCGCGATGGCGTCTGTGACGGCATTCAGGTGCAGGGCGACGCCGATCACGAATATTTCCTTGCCTCCAGACTGACCGAGGCACCCCTGTCGCGGGCGGATATTCAACATGCCAACCGTAGCGCTGATCTGATCCGCTTGATCCAAGAGTCCCCGGCGCTGGCGGGTGCGCTGGAAACTTTCCTTGCCGCTCAGGACGCCGCACTGGGCCGGGTGGAACAGGCGACGCTCTGCATAATCGCGCTGGAGGAGCTTTTTCTGCGCGGCCAGACCAGCGGCCTGCAAAAGGCCTTCGTCGCGACCAGTTCCGCGCTTGCTCCCCAAGGCGCAGCGGTGAGCAAACGCGCGCTACGTGATCTCTACGACCTGCGCAGCGGCATGCTTCATGGGCGCACCGGCGACGTGGCAGCTGTTTCACCGCACACGCTGGCGCTCGCGCCTCAGCTGCTGGCCAACGCGATCCTCTCGCTCGCGGGGGCCGTGTCCGAGGGCGCAGACCTTGATACCCTTCTTGACGAAGGCCCGATGGCGTTGTCACGCATTGCGCAGCAAGACCCCTGGCAACCGCCGGATCAGTTCCGCCGCGATAACCGTATGTCCGGCCACCGCAGCTCCACCGTTTCACAGATGGGCGCTACAATGGGCGGGCCCGAGGGGCAAGCGATTGCATGGTCGCCCCTGATCGGCCTTGATTGCCCCACCGGCACTTTTCGGATTGGTGAAACTGTGCCTGTGGTGCTCGGCCCGCTGTCCTATTTCAAATTGGAGGAGTTGGAGGACCGCGAAATTCGCGAGGATTTCTTGCGCCGCACCAGCGCTGCCATACAGTTGGGCCAGATGCCCGATACGGGTCGCGCCTTGCTGCTGGTACCCGACGCCAGCAACGATGCCACGGGGATGCGGTTGCGCGCGCCGTGCGACTATCCGGGCGTTCGGGCGGCCGTCATCGCGCTTCGGACTTTGGGCTTTGGCACCTTCCTCGACCCGGTCCTGCTCGGGGAATACTATTTCGAGGGCAACATCCGCCTGCGCTTGCCCAGCGTGTTTCGTCAGACTCTGCTCACGCACTGGATCGATGAGGCGGACCGTCCCGACGCCGCAGCACTTTCAAAGGCCAGCTCCCTCGCCGATACCGTCCTGAGGATCGCGCGGGACCATCCCGGTATCGACCGGCAGTTCACCCTGCTGCGCGAGGCCTTCTTTCATCCCATCATCAGCAATCCGGTGCGCGCCAGACTGTGTTTTGCGTTTTGCGACGCTGTGATAGGGCGTTTCTCCGGTCCTGATATCGGTGCACAGGTCGCACACCTGTCGCAGAAAATCGCCCCGGGCATAACTGGGACGTGGTTCGCCGAAGAGGCGCGCGGGTTGCGCAACAGACTCGCCCATACCAGCGCCCACGACGTTCCAAAGGCAGAACTGAACCAACTGCTCGCGTTCTCGCAACAGCTCGCGCTGCGGCTCTTGCGTTACTGGGCGGGGACCGACGGGGACGTCTCGATCAAGGGATTCCGGGCGGATATCAAAGAGGAGCTTTGAACAAATGAATGAGACCATAGCCACGCCAGAAGATGCGCAGATCCAGTTCGTGTTGGACAAGTTGCAGCAGAACAAAGTGTTTTTCTCCCGCCAAAGCATCAAAAGCAAGCGCGCCTGGGTTTTAATCCGGACGGCGACGATCCTGCTCAGCGGTGCGGTGACAGTCATTCTGGGGCTGAAGGCTTCGCCATGGGTCGCGATCAACACTGATCTGACGGCAAACATCGCGCTTGTTCTCAGCGCTTTCGCAGCATTTCTTGCCGCCGCCGAGGCGGCCTATGATTTCCGCTGGACGTGGATCAACTACACCCTGACGATGACAAGGCTCTACGGGCTTGAGGATAATCTGCAATACAAGCGTGCGGCAGGCGAAGTGACCCAAGAAGATCTGGACGCGGTCTTTGCGGAATTTTCGGACACGCTGGCAGGGGTAAACGAAAAATGGTCAAAGCGTCGGATGCGCGAGGGTGGAGCGGCGAAGGCAAGCTGACAAGCCTGAATGGCCCCATAGCGACAACCGCGTTACAGCGTTGCCGCCAGACTGATGACCACCGGGTTGGCGCGCAAATATCGAAATGGACTGGGTCTTGCCACCCAACGAGGCCAGAAGACCGCCCTGCCCCGCTAAAGCGCATTCCCCGGCAAAGCCCAAGCTAGGCCAGCGGGTCAGTAAAACCGCCGCGCCCCTTTCAGGGCGCGGCGGTCCTTTTCTCAACCGTCCTGACGAATAACCACGTTCTTCGGATCATACGGGCTATCCTCGGTCACGGTCGCGTCCCAGAGCTTGTCCATGATCTTGACCTTCAGCACCGTCCCCGGCACCACCAGTTCAGGACGGATATAGCCCATGCCGATGCTTTTGCCGAAGGCCACCGAATAGCCGCCCGAGGTCAGGCGACCGACGCGCTCACCGTCCTCGGTGTATAGCACTTCACGGCCCCACGGGTCGGCGTCGTCCGGCCCGTCAATCAGCAGCGTGCAGCATTTGGCACGCATGCCCATCTCGACCAGCTTGTCCTTGCCGTGGAAATCTTTCTCCAAGTCGACAAAGCGCGGCAGATCGGCCTCCAGCGGTGTTGCGTCACGGCCCAGTTCGTTGCCGAAAGCGCGATACGACTTCTCCTGCCGCAGCCAGTTCTGCGCACGGGCGCCGACCAGCTTCATGCCGTACTTCTCGCCTGCCTTTTCCAGCAGGTCGAACAGGTAGTTCTGCATCTCCATCGGGTGATGCAACTCCCAGCCCAGCTCGCCGGTATAGGCGACGCGGATTGCGTTGACCGGACACATGCCCAGTTCAATCTGGCGCGCCGTCAGCCAAGGGAAGCGCTTGTTCGACAAGGCCGTTTCAGGATCGGCGTCGACGATGACATCCTTCAGAACGTCGCGCGATTTCGGTCCGGCGATGGCAAAGACGCCCCATTGGGTTGTGACGTCCTGGATCTCGATATAGCCGAACTCCTCTGTCTTGTCCTCGGCGGCCTTGCGCAGGAAATCGGCATCGTATTCGGTCCAGGCGCCGGCGGAGACGAGGTAGTAATTGTTCTCGCCGTTGCGCACGATGGTGTATTCCGTGCGCGTCGTGCCATTCACGGTCAGGGCATAGGTCAGGTTGATACGGCCCACTTTGGGCAGCTTGTTGCAGGTGAACCAGTCGAGGAAGGCGGTCGCGCCCGGTCCCTTGACGATGTGCTTGGAGAACGCGGTGGCGTCGATCAGGCCGACGCCCTCGCGGATCGCCTTGGCCTCGTCCACCGCGTGCTGCCACCAGCCACCACGGCGGAAGCTGCGCGCCTCGTCGTCGAAATTGTCGGGCGCATCGAGAGGGCCGAAATAGTTGGGCCGCTCCCATCCGTTGACGAAACCGAACTGCGCGCCGCGCGCTTTCTGCCGGTCATAGGCGGGGGCCGTGCGCAGGGGGCGGCAGGCGGGCCGCTCTTCGTCCGGGTAATGCAGGATATAGACGTGTTCGTAGCACTCCTCGTTCTTGCGCGCGGCAAAATCGGTCGTCATCCAGTTCGACGAATACCGCTTGGGGTCGAGGCTGGCCATGTCGATCTCGGCCTCGCCATCCACCATCATCTGGGCAAGGTAATAGCCGGTGCCACCCGCCGCCGTGATGCCAAAGCTGAAGCCTTCGGCCAGCCACATGTTGCGCAGACCCGGCGCCGGGCCGACCAGCGGGTTGCCGTCAGGGGTGTAGCAGATCGGGCCGTTGAAATCATCCTTCAGCCCGCATTCCTCGCAGGACGGGATACGGTGGTTCATCGCCATGTACTGATCTTCGATCCGCTCCAGATCCAGCTGGAACAGATCCGCGCGGAAACTGTCCGGCACGCCATGCTCGAACCGCGCGGGCGCGTTCGGCTCGTAAACGCCGAGGATCCAGCCGCCGCGCTCTTCGCGCACATAGGACTGCGCGTCGGCGTCGCGGATGACGGGGTGTTCAACATTACCTTCGGCACGGAATTTCACCAGCTCCGGGTCCTGGTCCATCACGATGAACTGATGTTCAACAGGGATCGCGGGCATCTTGATGCCCAGCATCTTGGCGGTGCGCTGCGCATGGTTGCCGCTGGCGGTCACGACATGCTCGGCGGTGATTACCACCTGCTCGTCGGAAGGCACCAGATTGCCGCCCTTCTCGACCATCTTGGTCGCGGTGACTTCCCACGCTTCGCCGTTCCAATGAAACGAATCGGCCTGCCATTTACGCTCGATCATCACGCCGCGCTGGCGGGCACCTTTGGCCATCGCCATGGTGACGTCGGCAGGGTTAATATAGCCATCGGTCTGATGATAGATCGCGCCCTTCAGATCATCGGTGCGGATCAGCGGCCATTTCGCCTTGATTTCGTCAGGAGTCATCCATTCGTAAGGGACGCCGCAGGTTTCGGCGGTCGAGGCGTAGAGGCGGTATTCGTCCATCCGCGCGTCCGTCTGGGCCATGCGCAGGTTGCCGACGACGGCAAAACCCGCATTGAGGCCGGTCTCCTCCTCCAGCGTCTTGTAGAACTTGATCGAATAGTCGTGGATGTGGGTCGTTGCGTAGCTCATGTTAAAATAGGGCAGAAGGCCAGCGGCATGCCACGTTGAGCCGGATGTCAGTTCGTCCCGCTCCAGAAGCATGACGTCATCCCAGCCGGCGCGTGCCAGATGATAGGCTATCGAGGTGCCGACGGCACCGCCGCCGACGACTAGGGCTTTGACATTGGTTTTCATGCGCTGGGACTCCGATGGGCATTTGTTGCCACGCTTCTATCATGTCCAGCGCGTGGCGCGCGGCCCATCCGACATAACGGATGGCAAAACCGACGCGCGGTCGCTGCGGCGCTAGTTTGCCAGCGCCGCATCCAGCCTGCCAACGGGAAAATGGGGCGCAAGCAGCGGTCGCAACTCGGCCCGACGGGGCGTAGCCGGATCGTAGAGCGTGTAGCAGACGTAATCCTCCAGCAGCGCCGCCTGCTGTTCAAACCCGAATTTCAGGAAGGTGGCGTCTGGCCCCGGTACATAGAAATAGGGGTCCATGTTGACGAAGCTTTCCAACGCCGCCCGCGCGGGACGGTAGCCGGTGATGCGCCGGTTCTGCCACTGCCAGACATGGACCAGTTCATGCGCCAGCACCAGGGCCTGAGGGAACCGCGCAGAGCGCGGCCAATCCGGCGCCAGATCAGCGCGGTAGAATTCGCGGCTCATGTGGACCCTGCTCCACAGCGCCCAGCCGGGGGGCGGTCCACTGCGCGGCTCGGGCGCCGTGCGATCGCACAGGCCACTCACCTGATTCTCCACGATGATCGGGTAGAGATCGGAGGTGTCGGGCGTCTCGGGCGGTGGCGGCAAAGGCGTGAACCCCCGTGCGATGCGCACGGCATCCAGATCCAGCGATGGCCCGAGGATATCAGCGGCAAAGCGGCGTTCATTCTGCGTGAGGGGCCGCGCACAGCCCGCCAGCGCCAGCGCGCATGTCACCGCCAGCACGGTCAAGCGCGCGAATGTGCCGCGCCCTGTCTGCCCCATCCCGCCCATGTGCCCCTGCCATTGCTTTGTTTGCCCGCATCCTTGCGCGTTAGGGCGCAAAGGCCAAGGGGGGACGCCCAGCCCCGCCGGAGAATGGTAGCCGTTTGGGCGAGGCGGCCGCCGCGCCAATCTCGGGCGCGGTGGCATCGGCGGCCTGCTGCGCCGCCGCCCGCCAACAGCAATCGCGCCAGAAGCAGCGCGCGTATGTTACAGCATCGCCGGAACGACCTGATCGGGCGGGCGGTGGCCGTCCTGAAAGGTCTTGATATTCACCAGAACCTTCTCTCCCATTTCCATCCGCCCCTCGATAGTGGCCGAGCCCATGTGAGGCAGCAGTACGACATTCTTCATCGCGCGCAGGCGTGGATTGGACGCGTCCTCGTAGACATCCAGCCCCGCGCCCCCGATTTCGCCCGCGCGCAGCATCCGCGTCAGGGCGTTCTGGTCGATCACTTCGCCGCGCGACGTATTCACAATCACCGCGCCCTCCTTCATCAGCGCCAGTCGACGGGCGTTCATCAGATGAAAGGTCGAAGGGGTATGCGGGCAGTTGACCGAAATCACATCCATTCGCGCGACCATCTGATCCAGGCTCTCCCAATAGCGCGCGCCCAGTTCCTCTTCGATCTCGGGGCGCAGGCGCTTGCGGTTGTGGTAATGCACCTCCATGCCAAAGGCCGCCGCGCGCCGCGCCACCGCCTGCCCGATCCGGCCAAGGCCGAGAACCCCCAACCGCCGCCCCGACACGCGCCCGCCCAGCAGCGCGGTCGGCGACCATCCCCGCCATTCGCCCGATTGCATCAACGCAAGCCCCTCGGGGATGCGGCGCGTGACGCTCAGGATCAGCGCCATGGTCATGTCGGCGGTGTCATCTGCGGACACGCCCGGCGTGTTCGACACTAGAATGCCCCGCTGGCGCGCGGTCGCCACGTCGATATGATCAACCCCCGCGCCGTAATTCGCAATCAGCTTGAGCCGGTCGCCGGCCTGCCCGATCAGCCCCGCGTCGATCCGGTCCGTGAGCGTCGGCACCAGAACATCGGAACCACGTGCAGCCGCCACCAGCTCCTCGCGGGTCATCGGGGTGTCGTCCTCGCGCAGCGTGGTGTCGAACAACTCGCACAGGCGGGCCTCGACCGGTTCGGGCAAGCGCCGCGTCAGGGCAACACTCAGACGGTGAGATGGCATGAAGCGTCTCCTTGATCTTCCATGTTCACATTCTTCGTGACATGGTGGCGCAGTAACGGGCGGGGCACAAGAACCCCGCAGGTCAGAACGGGCAGAAATCTGAATATGGTCAGGCCATTCCGAACGCTTTGGGTGTTGGCGCTTGCCGCCACGTTTCCTATTTCACTCGCAGCGCAGGATCGCGGTCCGGTTACCAACCTGCCGCTACCGCGTTTTGTGTCGATGAAGGCAGCCGAAGGATACGCGCGGCGTGGCCCCAGCCGGACACACCGCATCGACTGGATTTTTCGCAAGCGCGACACGCCTTTGGAAATCACCGCCGAGCATGGACATTGGCGCCGCGTGCGTGACCGCGACGGCGCGGGCGGCTGGATGCATTATTCGCTGCTGTCTGGCGTACGCACCGTGCTGGTCGAGCAGGACATGCTGCAATTGCACACGAATCCTGACCCAAAATCTCTGGTCGTGGCCCAGATGGAGCTGGGTGTCATCGCTCGCATTGATGAATGCAGGCGCGACTGGTGCGATCTGTCGGTTGGCGGCTATGGCGGCTGGGTGGCGAAATCTGCCCTCTGGGGCGTCGGCCCCGAAGAAACACTGGACTGATCCGGCCCCTTTGACAGCCCCCTTCACGCCTATTCATCACGCAAGTCACGACGCCCGCAAAGAAACCCGCGAAAAGGCCAGAATATTTTGCCATTCGGTCTTGCACCCCATGCCGGGCCAGAGTAATCACCACGCCACGTTGGGGTGTAGCCAAGCGGTAAGGCATCGGTTTTTGGTACCGTGTATCGTAGGTTCGAATCCTACCACCCCAGCCACTTTTCTTTTGATGTGCCGTCCGGCATGACTCGCAACTTGTCCGGCGAGAAACGCAACTTTTGTCGGGTAAGAACGCAACTTCGCGCATTTACTTCAATTTGGTGCCCTTTTGAGTTGTCTAGGATACCTGTTTGCGAGTTTCTGATAAATGCCCCGAAAATACCCAATAGTCACTGTGATCTCAGCAAATGACAACCAGAGCTGATTCCGTGGCAATCGAACGCTGGCCTCCTTGGTGGGCAGACGGCAGCCCTAAAACATCCAACCGTTTTCAATCCTGAAATTTGTAAACTTCGATGTCCTGACGTGCCATATAGAATGCCATGGCATACAAATTCGGCTACAGGTCGTGCCCGGCAGTAAGAAGCATTCGATGGGTATTTTTGTGCGAGATACCTCCATGGGGGAGTAAACAACTAATTCTTCCAACGAAGTTCAACATATCTTCTTGAGTTATGCGGTCGAAGGTTGCGTCCGAGACGTCAGTGAACTTATGAGCGAGGCTGGCAACCTTATCCTCTCCTCCTCCAGAGATCGCGAATTTGTAGAGCTCTTGAATGAAGTCTCGGTACCCTTTGAAGTCACCACTGAATGCAAGATCTGCAGCTTGTGGTAAATTTGGTATGGTTCGCGCGCCTAGCGCGCGAACCCCCTATTTCATGGAGATTGTATCAACCGAATTTTGAAATTCGAACGAAATTACGGCTTCTCACAATTACGATTTCTCACAGTCGGGACGATCTTTGCCCGATTTGGGAGCTACCTTGCCCCTACCGACAAAAACCCTCACTCCCTCAGCTACACCCACTCGTCGCGCCACAGGTGTTGCATTTCATGCAGGTGCCGTTGCGCACCAGCGTGTAGTTGCCGCAGTCGCTGCAGGCTTCGCCCTCGTAGCCCTGCATGCGGGCCTTGGTGCGGGCGTCCATGGACACTGCGCCCGATGACGTAACCGTGGTCTGAGACGCCACCAGCGTTGCTGTGCTTGTCGTCTCGGGCACCAGAGTCTGGAGGCTCGCGACCGGATCGCCGCCGCCTTGGGCTGTCATTTGGCTGGGCATCTGGCCTCCGTTGAGCACGTACAGCTCCTGCGGCAGACGCTTGCGCAGATACCCGGTCGAGCTGATCTGTTTGAGCACCGCGAGCGATCTGGTGGCAGCGGCCTCGCTCATCTCACTGATGTTGCGCACGCCTTCCTCTTCGCCGCGACCCAGATCATCAAAGCTGTGGCCCTCGGGTTTCACATGCGCCAGATCGGTGCGATCCAGATAGGACACCGCCAGTTCACGGAAGATGTAATCCAGGATCGAGGTCGCGTTCTTGATGCTGTCATTGCCCTGCACCATGCCCGACGGCTCGAACTTGGTGAAGGTGAAGGCGTCGACAAACTCCTCCAGCGGCACGCCGTATTGCAGGCCCACCGACACAGCGATGGCAAAGTTGTTCATCATCGCACGGAAACCGGCGCCTTCCTTGTGCATGTCGATGAAAATCTCGCCCAGTTGGCCGTCTTCATATTCGCCCGTGCGCAAATACACCTTGTGACCGCCGATGATCGCCTTCTGGGTATAGCCCTTGCGCCGCTCCGGCATCTTGTCGCGCTGGAACTTGTTGACCTCTTTGATGACGATCTTTTCGACGATCTTTTCGGCCAGAACGACCGCCTTATCGTGGTTGCTGCCCGATTCCAGCACGTCTGCCGCGTCATCGTCATCCTCGACCAGCGCGGATGCCAGCGGCTGGCTGAGCTTGGAGCCGTCGCGGTAGAGCGCGTTGGCCTTGACCCCGAGGGACCAGGACAGCTCGTACGCCTTCTGGCAATCCTCGATCGTGGCGTCGTTGGCCATGTTGATCGTCTTGGAGATCGCGCCCGAGATGAAGGATTGCGCGGCAGCCATCATGGTAATGTGGCTGTTGACGCTGAGATAACGTTTGCCCTTCTTGCCGCAGGGGTTGGCGCAGTCGAAGATGTGGTAATGCTCGACCTTCAGATGCGGCGCGCCTTCCAGTGTCATGGTGCCACAGACATGGTCGTTCGCCGCCTCGATATCGGCGCGGGAATACCCCAGATGCGCCAGCAGATCGAAGGCCGCATCGTTCAGCTTGGCCGCCGGGATGCCCAGAACATTGGTGCAAAATTCGGCGCCCAGCGTCCACTGGTTGAACACGAACCGGATGTCGAAGGCCGACCCCAGCGCCGCATCCACCTTGGCCAGCTCATTGGGGCCGAAACCGTGGCCGATCAGCGAGGTGTGGTTGATCCCCGGTGCGTTGCCGATGGTGCCGTGGCCCACGGCGTAGCCGATGATTTCCTCAATATGCGCGCTGCCATAGCCCAGCATTTCTAGCGCGGCAGGAACCGATTGGTTGATGATCTTGAAATAGCCGCCACCGGCGAGTTTCTTGAACTTGACCAGCGCAAAGTCGGGCTCGATCCCCGTGGTGTCGCAATCCATGACCAGACCGATCGTACCGGTGGGCGCGATGACGGTGGATTGCGCGTTGCGATAACCGTGCTTTTCGCCCAAGGCCAGCGCCTCGTCCCAGCTGGACATGGCCAATTCGACCAGACGGCTGTCAGGGCAGTTCGCAACGTCCAGCGGGACAGGTTTCACCGCCAGATTTTCATAGCCGCCCGAGGCGCCATAGGCTGCGTTGCGGTGGTTGCGGATGACACGCAGCATATGCTCGGCATTGCGCTCGTAGCCGGCAAACGGGCCCAGCTCGCCCGCCATTTCGGCAGAGGTAGCATAGGCCACGCCGGTCATGATCGCACTCAGCGCACCGCACAAGGCGCGGCCTTCATCGCTGTCATAGCCGTGGCCCATGTTCATCAGCAGACCGCCGATATTGGCATATCCCAGACCCAATGTACGGAAATCGTAGCTGCGCTGCGCGATTTCCTTGGACGGGAACTGTGCCATCATCACGCTGATTTCCAGCGTCACAGTCCACAGGCGCGAAGCGTGCATGTAGCCCTCAGAATCGAAGCGGCCATTGTCGTAGAATTTCAGCAGGTTCATCGAGGCGAGGTTGCAGGCCGTGTCGTCGAGAAACATGTACTCCGAGCAAGGGTTGGACCCGCGGATCTCGCCATCTTCGGGGCAGGTGTGCCACGCGTTGACCGTGTCGTGATACTGGATGCCCGGATCGGCGCAGGCCCATGCGGCATGGCCGACATCTTCCCACAGATCACGCGCCTTGATCGTCTTGGCAACCGAGCCGTCTGTGCGGTTCAGCAGCGCCCAATTGGCATCGTCCTTGACCGCCTTGAGGAAGGCATCGGTCACGCGGATCGAGTTGTTGGAGTTCTGGCCCGAAACGGAGGCATATGCCTCGCTATCCCAATCGGTGTCGTAGGTCGGGAATTCAATGCTCTCGTAGCCCTGCTTGGCATAATCCAGCACGCGCTTGACGTAGGTTTCGGGGATCGAGCATTTCTTGGCGCTGCGGATGGCGTCCTTCAACTGCGCGTTTTTCCTGGGGTCGACCGAATCGTCACTGCTGCCATCCCATGCGCGGATCGCGGCAAAGATCTCGTTCAGCTTCTGCTCGTGCATCTTTGATCCGGCGACGATGCTGGCGACCTTCTGCTCTTCCTTCACTTTCCAGTTGATGAATTCCTGAACGTCGGGGTGGTCGGCGTCGCAGATCACCATTTTCGCCGCGCGGCGCGTCGTGCCGCCCGACTTGATCGCGCCGGCCGCACGGTCACCGATTTTCAGAAAGCCCATCAGGCCCGACGATTTACCACCGCCTGACAGCGGCTCATTCGCCGCGCGCAGGCTGGAGAAGTTCGTGCCGGTGCCCGAGCCGTACTTGAACAGGCGCGCCTCGCGCACCCACAGATCCATGATGCCGCCATCGCCGACCAGATCATCGGCGACGGATTGGATGAAGCAGGCATGCGGCTGCGGATGCTCGTAAGCTGACGTCGATTTCGTCAGCTTGCCGGACTTGTAGTCGACGTAATAGTGCCCCTGCCCCGGACCGTCGATGCCATAGGCCCAGTGCAGGCCGGTGTTGAACCATTGCGGGCTGTTGGGCGCGCCCATCTGGCGGGCCAGCATCACGCGCATCTCGTCGAAATAGGCCTGTGCGTCGGCCTCATCGGTGAAATAGCCGCCCTTCCAGCCCCAGTAGGCCCAGGCGCCGGCAAGCCGGTCAAAGACCTGCCGCGCGGACGTTTCCCCGCCCGTTTCGACATCCTTGCCGTCGGCGACCGAGCGCCACAGGAATTCGGGGACGCCCTTTTCCTTGACCTTCTTCAGACGCGCGGGAACGCCGGCCTTGCGGAAATACTTCTGCGCGATGACGTCGCTGGCGACCTGGCTCCAGCCAGCGGGCACTTCGACATTGTCGAGTTTGAAAACAGTCGTGCCGTCAGGGTTGCGGATCTCGGACGCGGTCGTCACGAATTCCAGCTCTGCATACGCATCCTGGCCTGCCTTGGTGAATTTTCTCTCGATTTTCATGTCACTGCCCTCTCGCCCCGTCTGACGGGTGTCGCTGTTGTCTGCATATCTGCCGGGCGCGCCGTTCCGCGCCAGACAACTCATCACTCAAACGAACTTGTCCCGGCCGGACGCCCTGCACCCTACGCGATGCGCGCCATTAAACGCCGGATACCCGGTGCTGACTGAGATTAGTTTCCCCGGCGTACACCCACTATATCTTGTGGCCACATTACCGGTCTGCACAACCTGACGCATTTCATCATAGTACGTCAACGAAAATTTAGGGCAATATCGGGCTGTTTTGAGTTGACGTTTTCGGGATACTCCGGCGCGCCCGGCCCCAGCCGATTCACCCACAGCATATCCACAGGGCGGCCGCGCGCGGCAGTGTCGGGCGCATGATTTCGATTCCGCTGATTTTCGGCGGGTTTAGACGGCCCCTTCCAGTCGGTGGCGCCGGGTTATCCACCGACACCTTCCGGTGACATATTTATGTCAGGCGCGGAAAAATAAACTTTAGGAAGAAACGACGCAGATGCACTCGCGTCACATGCAAGCGATTTCTCGCCATCCACAACCGTCGCAGCTGCGTCATCAGCGCTGTGACTGCCGAAAAATCATCAATGGGAAAGAATGGTCGGGGCGGCGAGATTCGAACTCACGACCCCCTGTACCCAAAACAGGTGCGCTACCAGACTGCGCCACGCCCCGAACCATGGCGATCCCAATACGCATGTTCGCCGACGAAGAAAAGCCCAAATGCAGCTCCGCGGCCCGCAAGTTTCCCCGAATCCGGCGCCGCCCCGTTCAGCAGCCCCAAGCAGCCCGGCCTGCGGCAAAGGAAGGATGGCGCAGCTGCGTACCGGGAACGATTCCCATACGTTGGGCCAGACCGCCGTTGATCTCCAGCACGGCCTTGATATCAGCGCCGCCCATAATCGGGGTCAGGTCACCCGGCATTGCATTCGAATGAACCCGCGCGACCGTACCGGTCGCGTCAAGAAAAATCATGTCCAGCGGAATGAGTGTGTTTTTCATCCAGAATCCCACGGTCCGTGCCTCGGGATAGACGAACAGCATACCTGCGCCCTGCGGCATGCTTTCCCGGTGCATCAGGCCCTGAGCGCGCTCGGCCTCGTCATCAGCCAGCTCAATGGTGAACCGCGCCTGCCCCCAGTCGCCCCGCAGTTGTACCTGATCGTCCCGGCAGGCCGGTTCCGCAGATGCAGCGGCCACAGCCCAGCCGGACGCCCAGGCCACGACGGCAATGGTCGCTATCAGCTGTCGCATTTTATCGCCGTCTCCCATCCGTTCACTTCGGTCGCCATCCGCCCCCGTTTGCCGTCGATCACACGGATCGCCAGCGCCTCGCCGGGTTGCAGATCGGCCAAGCCAGAACGGCGCAGCACTTCGATGTGGACGAACACGTCACCTTCGTCGCCGAAAGTGTTGGCAAATCCGAATCCCTTGACCTTGTCGAACCACTTGATGCGGGCCGGCATCAGGGGCGCGGCAAGCAGCACTTCGGGGTCTATATCGTCGAAATCCGCCAGCCCGGGCATCTCGACCCCTTCGGGAGGGCTGATTTCATGGACCAGAACCGCCTGAACGCCGCGGCCTGTTTTCTGCACGTCCAGTTCGATTATAGCGTCATCCACGACAGAACTCTGGCCAAAGTTGCGCAGAACATTGGCATGCAGCAATATATCAACGCCGCCAGCATCGGACACAACGAATCCGAACCCCTTGCCGGGGTCGAACCATTTGACGCGCCCTCGCACCCTGTCGGTCATGACCCACCTGCATCAGAAACTCGGTAAAAACTAACCTTAGTATACATATAGTACTCTATCCCGCCCCGTCTATCGGTAAGACGCGGCAAAAGCGCTTCGCCGCCCGCCGATGCGACATTTTTTCACGGATCAACCTGAGTTAACTTGACCAGAACAAAAATTAAACCATTTTTTAGGGGTTGAGACGTGTAATCTCCCACGGTGCTGTCGCCTCTCCGCGCCGCCAGACAAAGCGGTCATGCAGGCGAAAATCCCCATCGGCCCAAAATTCGATCTCGACCGGGGTGATCTTGAAGCCACCCCAGAATGGCGGGCGCGACGGGTTCAGCCCATGGCGGGCCGATACCTTGGCCACCTCGGCCATCAGCGCGCCGCGGCTGGACAATGGCCGCGATTGTTTCGACGCCCAGGCGCCCAACCTGCTTTTGAGCGAGCGGGACGCGTAGTATGCGTCCGCTTCCGGCCCCTCCTGGCGTGTGATTGTGCCGCGCACACGGATCTGGCGGCGCAGGCTTTTCCAATGCATGACGAACCCGGCCTTGCCGGTCGCGGCCAGTTCCTGGCCTTTGGCGCTGTCATAATTAGTGTAAAACACAAAACCATCGTCCGCGATTTCCTTCAGCAGGACCATGCGCATGTTCGGCAGGCCATCCGCATCGACCGTTGCCAGCGCGATGGCATTGGGATCGTTCGGCTCGCTGATTTCAGCCTCGGCCAGCCAGTCGCGCGCGATGGTGAACGGGTCGTCCCCGGCGAATATTCCGGTCCTGTCGATCATGTCGTCCTACCTATCTTTGCTGCACTGCCCCATTACGGGCAATGTGGCCCGACACGCGCCCATGTGCAACGTCCCATCGCGCCGCTGAAGCCAACCCTTGATGCACCCAAGTCAATCGCATAAAAGATCGTTGATACATCAGAATTGCGTTGGGAAATGGACATGTCTAACACTTTAATGGCGGGCAAGCGCGGGCTGATCATGGGCCTCGCCAATGACAAATCCATCGCATGGGGCATCGCGCAGGCCTGCGCCGATGCGGGCGCCGAACTGGCATTCACCTATATGGGCGATGCGTTCAAAAAACGGGTCGAGCCGCTGGCCAGATCGCTTGGCTCGGACGTCATGATAGATTGCAACGTGTCCGATCCCGCCTCGATCGACGCCGCCTTTGCCGAGATCGAAAAGGTCTGGGGCAAGATCGACTTTCTGGTTCACGCCATCGGCTTTTCAGACAAGAACGAACTGCGCGGCCGCTATATCGATACCAGCCGCGAGAACTTCCTGAATACGCTGGATGTCAGCTGCTACAGCTTCACCGCCGTGGCCAAGCGGGCCGAGAAGCTCATGCGGGACGGTGGCTCGATGCTGACGCTCACCTATTACGGGGCCGAACAGGTGATGCCGCACTACAACGTGATGGGCATCGCCAAGGCTGCGCTTGAGGCGTCTGTCAAATACCTCGCCGAGGATCTGGGCAAGGACGGCATCCGCGTCAATGCCATTTCCGCCGGCCCGATCAAGACGCTGGCCGCCAGCGGCATCGGCGATTTCCGCTATATCCTGAAGTGGAACGAACTGAATTCGCCCCTGCGGCGCAATGTGACCATCGACGATGTCGGCAAGGCCGCGCTGTTCCTGCTCAGCGATCTGGGCAGCGGCACCACGGGCGAGAACCTGCATGTCGACGCGGGCTATCACGTCGTCGGGATGAAGGCGGTCGACGCGCCCGATATCGACGCCACCTAGGCGATGGATACCGCGACGCTCCTGTTGTTCAGCGCTGCAATCCTTAGCGCACTCACCAGCCCCGGACCTGCGTTCATTGCGATGACCCTGACCACCACGCCGATGCGCAGGGGCTATGTTCGCCTCGAATCTAAATTCGACCGGGGCGCCGCCCTGCCCTTGGGCGCGATGGCCGCCCGTATCGCCATTTGACCTGAAGGACCCCCCATGCAAGAGCCACTGCCGCACGAAAAGGGCTTTCACGTCAGCTGGGACCAGCTGCACCGCGACGCGCGCGCGCTGGCGTGGCGGCTGGACGGGCACGGCCCCGATGACGGCGCATGGCGTGCGGTCGTCGCCATAACCCGCGGCGGCATGGCCCCCGCGATGATCGTCGCGCGCGAGCTGGACATTCGCACAGTCGATACGATCAGCGTCAAAAGCTACGACCACCAATCCCAGGGCGACGCACGCATCCTGAAATCGCCCGACATGAATGTGATCGGTGACGGCACCGGCGTGCTGGTGATTGACGATCTGGTGGACACGGGGCGCACCCTGGACGTCGTGCGCGCCCATATGCCAAAGGCGCATATCGCCACAGTCTATGCCAAGCCGATGGGCCGCGACCGCGTGCAAAGCTTCGTCACCGAGGTCAGTCAGGATACCTGGATCTTCTTCCCCTGGGATCTGGCACTGCAATACGTTCAGCCCTATCGCGGCAAATAGACCGCCCGGAGACATATAATATGAGCCGCACATCCCACAGCTTTGCCCCGCCCGTGATGGAGGCCCGCCGCTGGCTGGACGGCGTCCAGTTCACCGCGGATCGCCCTTTGCTGAACCTCAGCCAGGCCGCCCCCGTCGACGCGCCCCCTGAAGGGCTGCGCGCCGCCATTGCCGAGGCCGCGATGCACCAGACGGACGCGCATCTTTATGGCGCCGTCCTTGGCCGCGACGATCTGCGCGCCGAAGTCGCGGCGCAGTGGAGCGCGGCCTATGGCGGCCAGATCGGCGCGCAGAACGTCGCCATAACCTCGGGCTGCAATCAGGCGTTCTGTGCGGCGCTGGCTACGCTGTGCGATGAGGGCGACGAGGTGATCCTGCCGACCCCGTGGTATTTCAACCACAAGATGTGGCTGGACATGACCGGGGTGCGCAGCGTCCCCCTGCCCGCCGAAGCAGGCCTGCTGCCCGACCCCGAGCGCGCCGCGACGCTGATCACGCCCCGCACCCGCGCCATCGTGCTGGTCACCCCGAACAACCCGGGCGGTGTCGAATACCCCAGCAATCTGGTGCGCGCCTTCTTTGATCTGGCCCGCAAACATGGCATCGCCCTGATCATCGATGAAACCTACCGCGATTTCGACGCGCGCACGGGCGCGCCGCATGATCTGTTCACCGACCCGGACTGGGACGATACGCTGATCCAGCTCTATTCCTTTTCCAAGGCATACCGCCTGACCGGCCACCGTGTTGGCGCGATTGTGACATCCCCCGCACGGCTGGAAGCGGCCGAAAAGTTCCTCGATTGCGTGGCGATCTGCCCGAACCAGCTGGGCCAGATCGGCGCACTTTGGGGGATGCGGAACCTCGGTCAGTGGCTGGCGGGCGAGCGGGCCGAAATTCTGGACCGCCGCGCCGCGATCCAACAGGGTATGCCCCGCCTTGCCGATCGGGGCTGGGACTTAAAAGGCGTCGGTGCCTATTTTGCATATATCGCGCATCCCTTCGCGCCCGGCTCGGACGTTCTGGCGCCCAAACTGGTGCAGGATGCGGGCGTTTTACTGCTGCCCGGCACGATGTTCACGCCCAAGGGGGATACCTCTGGCGCGCGCCACTTCCGCGTCGCGTTTGCCAATGTCGATCGCGCCGGAATCGGAACGCTGTTTGATAGACTTGCAGCACTGGGCGGGCCGGGCTGGCCCCTTGCCCCCAAAGCGGCGAGCGCATAGACAGTCGCCAAAGCCATTTTCCCCAATCCGAGGGCGCCCCGACCATGCGATCTAGCCGTATTTCCAAATCCGCAATGTGGATCCTGATGGGCCTTCTGGTCCTCGGGCTCGCCGGGTTCAGCGTCACTAATTTCAGCGGCGGCATCACCCAGGTCGGCAGTGTCGGCGAGACGGCAATCGACGTCAATGAATACGCCCGCGCCCTGCGCGCCGAGGTCAATGCCGCCACCGCCGAAACCGGCGCACCGGTCAGCTTTGCCCAGGCCGAGGCAGAGGGCCTGCCGCAGAACGTGCTGTCGCGCCTCATAGCGCAGGCCGCGCTGGAGGATGAAACTGCACGTCTGGGCATTTCCGTGGGCGACGCCACGCTCCTGCAACAGATCACGGAAATCCCAGGTTTTCAGGGCCTTGACGGAAATTTCGACCGCGACGGATATCGCTACGCACTAGACCGTGCCGGCTTTAGCGAGGCGGAATTCGAAGAGGACATACGTACCGAGACGGCCAGCACGCTGGTCCAGGGCGCCATAATCTCGGGCGTCAGCACGCCCGACGCCTACATCGACACCCTGCTGAACTACATCGCAGAAGAGCGCAGCGTGACCTACGCCCCCCTCGCCCGCGCCGATCTGACCACCGGCATGCCGGTGCCCAGCGATGCCGACCTTGAGGCCTATTACCAGTCGAACCTGCCCGCCTTCACCACGCCGCAGATCAAGCGGATCACTTATGCGTGGATGACGCCCGAGATGATCATCGACGATGTCGAGGTGCCCCAGGACGCCCTGCGCGAGGCCTATGACAGCCGCATCGCGGAGTTTGAACAGCCCGAACGCCGTCTGGTCGAGCGTCTGGTCTTCCCCGATGCAGACGCCGCCGCCACCGCCATGGCGCAGATCGACAGCGGCGAGGCCAGCTTTGATGATCTGGTCGCGGCGCGCGGTCTCAGCCTTCAGGATGTGGATCTGGGCGATGTGGAACGCGACGATCTGAACGGCGCGGGCGAGGCCGTGTTTGACGCCGGTGCGGGCGACGTGGTTGGCCCGTTGGACAGCAATCTGGGCCCCGCGTTGTTTCGCGTCAACGCCGTGCTACAGGCGCAAAGCACCAGCTTTGAAGAGGCCGAACCACAGCTGAGGGACGAACTGGCAGGCGACCGCGCCGCCCGCGTGGTCGATGCGGCCACCGATACCATCGACGACCTTCTGGCTGGCGGCGCTACGCTGGAAAACCTCAAGGACGAAACCAACATGCAGGTCGGCGTGATCGACTGGCATCCGGGCCTAGGCGAGGGCATCGCCGGTTACACTGAATTCCGCAGTGCCGCCGAGGCGGTGGCGGATGGCGATTTCCCGGCGGTCGCCGCCCTTGGCGACGGTGGCATCTTTGCGCTGCGCCTTGACGAGGTGATCGATCCGACGGTGCAGCCGATATCCGAAGTGCAGGATCAGGTCGCCGCCGCATGGGCGCGCGATGCCCTGCTGGACGCGCTGAGCGAACAGGCCGCCCCTATGGTCGAGGCAATCGAGAACGGCGCCAGTTTTGAAGATCAGGGCCTGACGCCGCAGACCGCAGCGGGCCTGACCCGCCAAGGCTTTCAGCAGGGCACGCCGCCCGGCTTCATCCCCGCCCTATTCGATATGCAAGAGGGTGACGTCATGACGATCCCGGGCACAACGGACCTGTTCATCGTGCGCCTTGACGCCATCGAATCGCCGGATGCGACGCCCGACGCGACGGATGGCGATCTGGTTCAGATGCGCCAGACCCTGCGCGATTCGGCGGCGAACGACATCGCGCAGGATCTCTATCAGGCGCTGGCGGGCGACATTCGCAGCCGCGCCGGCATTACGCTGGATCAGCAGGCAATCAACGCCGTGCATGCCAACTTCCAATAGGGGACGCGCACCGTGGATCTGACACCGACCTTCGATGATTTCGCTCCCGGCCACGAGGCCGGAGCCAGCCAGATCGTCTATACCCGCCTTGCTGCCGATCTGGACACACCCGTGTCCTTGATGCTGAAACTGACGGGTGCGGCCACCGACGCCTTCATGCTGGAATCGGTGACCGGCGGCGAAGTGCGCGGACGCTATTCGATCATCGGGATGAAACCCGATCTGATCTGGCAGTGCCACGGCAAGACCAGCCGCATCAACCGGCAGGCGCGCTTTGATTCCGACGCGTGGGAGGCCCAGGACGGCAACCCGCTGGACAACCTGCGCCAGCTCATCGCAGAAAGCCGGATTGATCTGCCGGAGGATCTGCCCGCCGCGAGCGCGGGCCTTTTCGGCTATCTCGGTTATGACATGATCCGGCTGGTCGAGCATCTGCCGAACGTGAACCCCGACCCGCTGGGCCTGCCGGATGCGCTGATGCTGCGTCCTTCGGTGATAGCCGTTCTGGACGGGGTCAAGGGCGAGGTGATCGTCGTCGCCCCGGCATGGGCCGGGTCAGGACAGTCCGCGCGCGCAGCCTATGCGCAGGCCGCCGAGCGCGTGATGGATGCGGTCCGCGATCTGGAACGCGCCCTGCCCCAAGCCAGCCGTGGTCTGGGCGCGGCGGCCGATGAGGGTGACGTCACGTCTAATTTCACGCGTGATGGCTACAAGGCCGCCGTCGATCAGGCCAAGGAGTATATCCGCGCCGGCGACATATTTCAGGTGGTGCCCAGCCAGCGTTGGACGCAGCCCTTCCGCCAGCCGCCCTTTGCGCTCTATCGCAGCCTCCGGCGCACGAACCCGTCGCCTTTCATGTTCTACTTTAATTTCGGCGGCTTTCAGGTTATCGGCGCCAGCCCGGAAATTCTGGTGCGCGTCTTTGGCAACGAGGTGACGATCCGCCCCATCGCCGGCACCCGCCCTCGCGGCGCCACGCCCGAAGAGGATCGCGCGAACGAGGCCGATCTGATGTCGGACGCCAAGGAACTGGCCGAGCATCTGATGCTGCTGGATCTGGGCCGCAACGACACGGGCCGCGTCTGCAAGGTGGGCACAGTGCGCCCGACCGAGGAATTCATCATCGAACGCTATAGCCACGTCATGCATATCGTCAGCAACGTGGTGGGCGAATTGTCCGACGATCAGGACGCGCTCAGCGCGCTTCTGGCCGGGCTGCCGCACGGTGTCAGGGGCCCCAAAAGTCCGCGCGATGGAAATCATCGACGAGCTTGAGCCGGAAAAGCGCGGCGTCTATGGCGGTGGTGTCGGGTATTTCAGCGCCGGCGGTGATATGGACATCTGCATCGCCCTGCGCACCGCCGTGGTCAAGGATGAAAACCTTTACATTCAGGCAGGCGGCGGTGTCGTTTATGATAGCGACCCAGAGGCGGAATATATGGAAACCGTCCATAAATCCAACGCGATCCGCCGCGCCGCAGCGGATGCTGCCCGCTTTGGTGGCGACGGCAACAGTTGATGCACGCCGAATTTTCACTGAAATTCGTGGCGCAAATTTTCGCGAAAATTTGGCGTGGCCCCAGATGGCGCGCCTGATCCTGTTCAACAAACCGCATGGCGTGCTGTCCCAGTTCAGCGACGATGGCAGCGGTCGGCCCACCTTGTCGTCTTATATCGACGTTCCGGGAATCTATCCCGCCGGACGTCTGGATCGGGACAGCGAGGGGCTGCTGCTGCTCACCGATGATGGCAAACTTCAGGCGCGCATTGCCGACCCCAGATATAAAAAGCCCAAAACATATCTGGTACAGGTCGAGGGGCTGCCCGATGACGCCGCCCTGTCGGCGTTGCGAACCGGCATCACGCTGAAGGACGGTCCGACCCTTCCGGCGCAGGCCTGCCGGATCGCGCCGCCGGACCTATGGCCGCGCGTGCCGCCCATTCGCTATCGCAAATCCGTGCCGGACGCCTGGATCGAGCTGATCATTACCGAGGGGCGCAACCGGCAGGTACGGCGCATGACTGCCCATGTCGGTCACCCCACCTTGCGTCTGGTGCGCTGGCGCATCGGCGACCGGTCGCTGGATGGAATCGCGCCGGGTTGCTGGCGCGACGCTTAGTTATTCTCCGTCAGCACCGCCGACACCGGCGCCAGCGCCACAAGGCTGGCGCGGTCCTGCACCCCCCAAAGCAGCAGCGCACGGATCGTGTCCGCCTGCAGGCGCCCCACCAAGATCACACCGCCCTCGTCCCGGCGGGACTTGGATGCCGCCTGATCCAGAAAACGGCGGACCACCGTCGCGCTCTGGCCACCGGAGTCGACGTCGCGAAATACGGTCGCCACCGGCATGCCCTCGCGCGCGATCAGCTTGGGCGCGGTTTCAAGTCCCTTGGAATAGATGACCAAACCCCGCCCGGACTCCATCAGGATCGACGCCAACCGCTCACTTGCTTCCCCGCTGATTTGCAAACCTTCGCCGGTGCCCTCAAGGATCGCGACCGCTTCGGGTACGGCGCTCTCCACCATCTGAATATTGGTTTCGGTGTCACGCACCGTTGCGTTGGCGGGCAGATCGGCAATCGCCAGCACCTCGAACCCCGCATCGCGGTATCGGCGCATCGCATCCGTCGCACCCGGCCAAGCGGCATCAACCGCAAAGCTCAGCGGATAGGGAAACGATGCCAGCGCGTCCAAACCGATGGCGCTGGTGCCGTCGTCGATCAGCACAACCGACATCAGTGGCCTGCCCTCGGGGTTGTCAAAGCCGGAAGCATAGGCCCTGATCGCGGGCCGATCCGTCGGCGACGCGCCATCATCGGCGGCAGGCTCGGGCTTGGGCGACGCGCCAGGGATTGGCAGGCGCTGCGTTTCGATCCCGCCGACAGTTCCCGAAGACGTATTGCTATTGTCGGGTATCTTAGCGTCCGACGGCATGTCTGGCACTGCGTCATCCGCCGTTTCTGCCTGCTGTGGGACCGGGGCCAGCTGCGGCGCGGGCACAGCGGCGTTAAAGCTCGCGCTGCCTTCCACCTCGGGCAGGCTGGGCTGCGCGGGATCGGCAGAAATCGAAGCATCTGCACCGCCCGCAGCAGGCGCCGTACTGGCGGCATCACTTGCATCATATGCATCATCGCCGCCCGCCCCCGCAGCATCCTGTGCCGCCATCGGCATGCCGCTGCCCTCGTCCATGACCTCCGGCGCCGTCAAATCCGTCTGCGGCGCGCTGATTTCCGGGCGCATGGTGGGCGCCGTGTCTGCTGCGGCGACCTGGCTCAGATCATCGGGCGACGCAACGCCAAACTGAGGCGCGCCGCCCGTCAATGCTGGCGCACCATCGGTCCGTGGCAAGCGCGCGGCCGTATCGTCGCGCGCTTGGTTAAAGCCCGAGCCTGCCGGCACATCCAGCGCGCCCGCATCCGGGCCGCGCCCGGAGACCTCCGGGCCGATCGCGACCGACATCGCCCCCAGCGCCAGCCCGGACACAACCGTTCCAGCCACCAATCCCGACAAAAATCCACCTGCCATGTCGCCCGATTCCCCCTTGCATGTCCCTCGCGCGCGGCGTTTCCCGCCTTCGGCCCCTTGACCCTCGGGGCCAAGCCTGAACAAGTATATCGTGACCGGCCCCCCGGCCTCCACCCCCAATCACGGGATGGGGTACGATCATGGGCTCTTACCAACACGGACAGGCCAAGATGCTGTTGCTTATCGATAATTATGACAGTTTCACCTATAATCTGGTGCACTATGTTGGCGAATTAGGCGCCAATGTGGTGGTGCACCGCAACGACGCGCTGGATGTCGCCGCCGCACTGGCACTGAAACCGGCGGGCATCTTGCTGTCCCCCGGTCCGTGCGACCCTGATCAGGCCGGTATATGTTTAGATCTGATATTGGCGGCGGCGGATGCGGGCATCCCCCTGCTGGGCGTTTGCCTGGGCCATCAGGCCATCGGGCAGGCCTTTGGCGGACGCGTCATACGCCACAGTGAAATCGTGCATGGCAAGATGGGCCGGATGCATCACGAAGGTAAGGGCGTCTTTGCCGGACTGCCCTCACCGTTCGAGGCGACGCGCTACCATTCGCTGGTGGTCGAGCGTGACAGCCTGCCGGACTGCCTGGAGGTGACGGCGCATCTGGCAGACGGCACGATCATGGGCCTGCGCCACCGCGAATTGCCCATCGAGGGCGTGCAGTTTCACCCCGAATCCATCGCCTCGCAGCATGGCCATGCGCTGTTGGAAAATTTCCTTGATATGATGAAGATCCCCGCATGAGCGACGCGCTAAAGCCCCTGATCGACACCGCCGCAGACCGCCCCCTGACCCGAACCGAGGCCGAGGCCGCGTTTGCGATCCTGTTCGAGGGCAAGGCAACGCCCAGCCAGATGGGCGGATTCCTGATGGCGCTGCGCACCCGTGGCGAGACGGTGGATGAATACGCCGCCGCCGCCGCAGTGATGCGCGCCAAATGCCACAAGGTACGCGCACCCGAAGGGGCGATCGACATCGTCGGCACCGGCGGCGACGGCAAGGGCACGCTGAACATTTCAACTGCGACGGCCTTTGTCGTAGCGGGCACCGGCGTCTGCGTCGCCAAGCATGGCAATCGCAACCTCAGCTCGAAATCGGGCGCGGCGGATGCCCTGACGCAGTCGGGCGTCAAGGTGATGGTCGGACCGGAAGTCGTTGAAAAGGCTTTGGAAGGTGCCGGTATCGCCTTCATGATGGCGCCAATGCACCACCCGGCCATGGCCCATGTCGGCCCAACGCGGGCCGAGCTGGGCACGCGCACGATCTTCAACATTCTGGGGCCGCTGACCAACCCCGCAGGCGTCAAGAGGCAGCTGACCGGCGCCTATCGCCGCGATCTGATTCGCCCCATGGCCGAGACGCTGCTGCGCCTGGGATCGACGCGCGCGTGGTTGGTCCACGGCAGCGACGGCACAGATGAACTGGCAATCTCCGGTCATTCCTGGGTCGCTGCGCTAGAGGAAGATGGCAGCATCGTCGAATTTGAAATCAACCCCGAGGATGCCGGCCTGCCCTTGCATCCGTTCGAGGATATTCTGGGCGGCACTCCGCAGGAAAACGGCGCCGCGTTTCGTGCCCTTTTAGACGGTGCACACGGCGCCTATCGCGACGCAGTGTTGCTGAATTCGGCCGCCGCGCTGGTTGTAGCCGGCCGGGCGGCGGACCTGCGCGAGGGCGCAGGGCTGGCCACTGAAAGTATCGATAGCGGCGCCGCGCGCAAGCGGCTGGATCTGCTGGCAAAAATTACATCGGAGGCATCATGAGCACCCCCACGATTCTCGACAAGATCAAAGCTTACAAACTGCAAGAGGTCGCCGCCGCCAAGGACGAAACCTCGCCAGACGCGATGAATGACAAGGCCCGCGCCGCGCCGCCGGTACGCAAATTCAAGGACGCGCTTCTGCAGGCATCGATCAGTGGTTACGGCCTGATCGCTGAAATCAAGAAGGCCAGCCCGTCCAAGGGCCTCATTCGCGCCGATTTCGATCCCGCCGCACTGGCCGCCGCCTATGCCGAAGGCGGCGCAACATGCCTGTCCGTCCTGACCGACACACCCAGCTTTCAAGGGGCGAATGAATATCTGACTCAGGCCCGCGCCGCCTGCGATCTGCCGGTGCTGCGCAAGGATTTCATGTTCGACACCTATCAGGTGTCCGAGGCCCGCGCCCTTGGCGCCGATTGCATCCTGATCATCATGGCATGCCTCACCGATGGCGAGGCTGCCGCGCTGGAAAATGCCGCTGCGCATTGGGGTATGGATGCGATCATCGAGATCCACAACGAGGATGAACTGCGCCGCGCCGAGGCGCTGAAATCGCCCCTGATCGGTATAAACAACCGTGATCTCAACACGTTCGAGACGACTTTGGACACGTCGCGCACCCTTGCCCGCTACGTACCCGAGGATCGCATCATCATCTGCGAAAGCGGACTGGAGACACGCGAAGATCTGGCTGATATCGCCCGTTATGGTGCGCGCTGCTTCCTGATTGGCGAGACGTTGATGCGCGCCGATGACGTGGCCAGCGCGACGCGCACAATCCTCAGCAGCCCGCTGATAGCGAGGGGCCGCTGAAATGCCCGGCCTGACTCATTTTGACAGCAATGGCGAGGCCCATATGGTCGACGTCTCCGCCAAGGATGTGACTGCGCGGATCGCAACGGCCGCATGCTACATCAAGATGGCATCGGAAACCTTTGATATCATTGCGCAAGGCCGCGCCAAGAAGGGTGATGTTCTGTCGGTAGCGCGGCTTGCCGGTATCATGGGGGCCAAACGCACCTCAGACCTTATACCGCTATGCCATCCTCTGCCCATCACTAAGGCATCGGTCGACCTGACCCTGGACCCCGACCTGCCCGGCATCCAGATTGAGGCGACCGTCAAGACGACTGGCCAGACCGGCGTCGAGATGGAAGCGCTGACAGCAGCGAGCGTAGCCGCCTTGACCGTCTATGACATGGCCAAGGCCGTGGACCGCGCGATGCAAATCGGCGGGCTCCGCGTGGTTTTGAAAGATGGGGGAAAGTCAGGTCGTTACGCGTCGGAATGAATGTATATTCATGCACTCTACGCAGTGGATATCAAATTTTTTCATAGGGCAAATCATATATGATCTCTGTCGACGAGGCTCTGGCCCATCTATTTGATCTGATCACACCGCTCGCGCCTGAGATAGTCCCGCTACGCGTCGGCTCGGGCCGTGTTCTGGCGCAACCCGTCGCCGCGACGCGCGATCAGCCGCCTTTTGCAGCCTCTGCCATGGACGGCTACGCTGTGCGCAGCGCCGACGTTGCCCCCAACGCCAGTTTCACCGTTATTGGAGAGGCCGCAGCCGGACACCGTTTTGACGGCAGCGCCGGACCGGGTCAGGCTGTGCGCATTTTCACCGGCGCCCCTATCCCAGAGGGCGCAGATCGCGCTATCATTCAAGAGGATGTAACCGTTTCCGGATCTGTGATCACACTTGGGGGTTCCGTGGACACCGGGCCGCATGTGAGGCCCGCCGCTGCGGATTTCACTGCTGGCACAAGGATGGAGGCGCCGCGCCTTTTGGGCCCGCATGACATTGCTTTGCTCGCGGCGATGAACGTTGCAGAACTACCTGTCACCCGCCGCCCTGAGATCGCTATCATCGCGACCGGGGACGAGCTGGTGATGCCCGGCGAAATACCCGGCCCCGATCAGATCATTGCCTCTAACAGTTTCGGCCTTGCCGCGTTGGTCGAGGCGCACGGCGCGCATGCCCGCCTTCTGCCGATTGCGCGCGATAGCGCTGCATCGCTTGAAATGGCGTTCGACCTGGCCGTTGGGTCAGACCTGATCATCACGATCGGGGGCGCGTCGGTGGGCGACCACGACATTGTCGGTCAGGTCGCCGAAAGCATGGGGATGAAGCGTGCCTTCTACAAGATCGCGATGCGCCCGGGCAAGCCATTGATGGCAGGCCAGATGGGAAATGCAGTAATGGTTGGTCTTCCAGGAAATCCCGTTTCGGCAATGGTTTGTGGGCATGTCTTCATTCTTCCAATGGTGCGCGCGATGCTTGGACTGGGCGCCGCACCAGCACCGATTTTCACCGCGCGTCTGGGGGAGGAGCTGCCCGGCAATGGCCCGCGCACACACTATATGCGCGCCACATTTACCGATGGGATCGCCACTCCCGCGACATCGCAAGACAGCGCGCTGCTGGGTGTTCTGGCGCGCGCCAACGTATTGCTGATCCGCCCCTCGCATGACAGCCCCAAACAGGCTGGTGACGACGTGACCTGCATGCGCATCTGACACTGCGCGCCGCGCCTGTTGACACAAAACAAGAACATGCGTAGAACAAAATAGAACAGTTACAAGCTTGAGGGACGGACGGCATGCTCACCAAGAAGCAACTCGATTTGCTCGACTATATCAACAAGCGCGTACAGCGCGATGGTGTCCCGCCCAGTTTCGATGAGATGAAGGATGCGCTGGACCTGCGGTCGAAATCCGGCATTCACCGCCTGATCACTGCGCTTGAGGAGCGTGGGTTCATCCGCCGCCTAGCCCACCGCGCGCGCGCGCTTGAGATCATCAAGCTGCCCGAATCGCTTGGCGGCGGCGCGTCGCATGGATTTGCCGCACGTGTTATCGATGGTGATCGACCCGACGCAGCAACGCCCGCGAACGCGCAGCCTGTTTCGACCGTCGATGCCATGGAACTACCGCTCATGGGCCGTATCGCGGCCGGTGTCCCGATCGAGGCAATCCAGCACGCGTCACATAACGTTGCAGTGCCGGGCGGCATGGTCAGCGGCCCGGGGGAGCATTACGCGCTGGAGGTCAAAGGCGATTCGATGATTGATGCGGGTATCAACGACGGCGATATCGTGGTCATCCGCGAGACGTCGACAGCAGATAATGGTGACATCGTCGTGGCACTGGTCGAAGATCAGGAAGCGACGCTGAAACGCTTTTTCCGGCGTGGCGGCGCAATCGCGCTGGAGGCGGCGAACCCCGCTTATGAAACCCGCATCCTGCCTGACGACAAAGTCAAGGTGCAGGGCCGGTTGGTGGGTCTGATCCGCACGTACTAGGCGACCATGTTCAGCGGGTGCTCCACAGCCGCGCGCCGCTGACCTCGCGCGCGGTGACGATGCGAGGACCTAAGGAGTGGCCTTCACCGCGCCGCTCGTAAAGCGCAATGGCACCAGTTTTGCGCAAGGTTGTCGGCGTCAACAGCGTGCAGCCCGAAGCCCTCGCCCATTCTTCGGGCGGCGCAGTATTCAGCACGACCCATTCGCCAGCAGCGCAACCGGTCAAGGCGGCGGCGGCGCGTTTACCGCGCACGGCAGTGATGTTGATGCCACCGGGTCCGGCCAGCTTGGGCACCCAGCGATCCGCGGCTGCCTCCTGTTCGGCAGCGTCCCCGTCGTTTTCCAACCAATTGAGCGCAATGAATCCCGAACCGCGCCGGGCACTCAGGGCGCGCCCCTGCTCTGTCATGACGCCGACAAGGCCGCCCGTATCGGCGATCAGAACAATTGGCCGCTCGGCCTGCATCCAGAGGAAAAGGGCAGCAATCATTGGCACCACTCCCAATAATCGCGCCCGGCCTTGCCACAGGATTACCGTCAACGCGCCGAGGCTGAGCAGCGGCACCACCCAGATACCCGGACTGACAACCGTGCCGCGTGCGCCGTCCAGCGCGGCGGTCCAGCGAGCGACACCAAGAATCCAATCCAAACCCAGCCCCATGATCCAAAGGCCGATCCCCTCCAACCCGAAGGGCAACAGACACACGGCAAAAACGGCGGCAGGCATGACCAACGCCCCCATCAATGGCACGCTGAGCAGGTTGGCGATCAGACCGTAATGGGCGATCTGATTAAAATGCGCCGCCGCGAAAGGCGCCGTTGCCAGCCCCGCCACCAGCGAGGAAATGACCACCGCCGAAACGGGCCGCAGCCACCGGGGACCAAGCGGCAGTCGCACCTTCTGGATCCAGCCAAAGACCGCAATCAGTGCGGTCGTCGCGGCAAAGGACATCTGAAACCCCGGTCCCAGCACCGCCTCGGGGCGCAGGCAGAGCACGACCAATGCCGCCAGCGCCACCGCCCGCAGGCTGAGCGCGCGGCGGCCGAGCATGACCGCCACCAGCATGACCGCCACCATGATAAAAGCCCGCTCGGTTGCGATGCTGCCCCCCGACAGGCCCAGGTAAAAGGCCGCGACGACCAGCGCCAGCGCCGCCGCCAACGGCTTGACCGGGGCGCGCAGTGCCAGCCACGGTACCAGGGCCAGCCCATACCGGAAAGCGGCAAAGACAAACGCTGTCAAAAGGCCCATGTGCAGGCCGGAAATGGCCAGCAGATGCGCCAGATTTGATACGCGCAGCGCCGTCAACGTCTCCTGCCCCATACCAGAGCGGTCGCCGGTCATGATGGCGGCGGCAAATGCCCCGGCCTCGCCCGGCAATACAGCCTGCACATGGGTCGACAGCGCCATGCGGATTGCAAACATCGGCTGGACATTGTCCGGAGGCGCCAGCGCAACCAGCGGAACGCGCGTATATCCGACCGCGCCGAGACCCTGAAACCAGGCGTGACGCTGGAAATCAAATCCGCCCGGTTCGACCGGGCCGGAGGGCGGCGACAAATGGGCGGTCGCCCCCAAGTTGAGTCCAGGAACCGGAACGGCACCAGTGATGCCGGAATGAAGCGACACGCGCACGCGTTTGGGCGTGCGCATCGGTGCGACGTCGCGCAGGCTTACGCGGTCCAGGGTGACGCGCACCGCGTCCGACGCCGACCGATCGATGCCGACCACGCGCCCTTCGACCGGGCCGTAATACCGCCAGCCCAACACCGGCCCGCCAACGACATGCGCCCGCGCGCCCGCCAGAATGACCCCGGTCAAGATCAGCGCCGCGCCGATTGCCAATGGTCCCGCTGCATGGCCAAGCACGCGCGCAAAGCCAAGGCATGCGATGATCAGCGCACCGAGCCCGGCATAGACCCAAAGCGAGGGTTCAATCCGCAAGGCGAAATAGATCGCGATCCCCGTGCCAAGGCACACCGGCGCCCAGCCAAAAAAATGACCCCGTTGCAAAAGCAGCGCGTGCGTAAGATGGCCCCAGACCGCCGCCACTTGTTTCCCCTTCGGTGGGCCGCTAGACAGACGCCATCCTAGCCCCCACATCGTTACCGAAAGGTTAATAGCCCCCATGTCCCAACAGGTCGTGACCCGTTTCGCCCCCTCGCCCACCGGCTATCTGCATATCGGCGGGGCGCGCACGGCGCTGTTCAACTGGCTGTTCGCGCGGGCGCGCGGGGGTAAATTCCTGCTGCGGATCGAGGATACGGACCGCGCCCGTTCGACCCCCGAGGCGACCCAGGCCATTCTGGACGGCATGGCGTGGATGGGTCTGGACCACGACGGCGAGGTTGTCAGCCAGTTCGGTCGCGCCGGGCGCCATGCCGAAGTCGCACAGCAGATGTTAAAGGCGGGCGCCGCCTATAAATGTTTCGCCACGCAGGACGAGATCCAGACCTTCCGCGACGCGGCCAAGGCCGAGGGCCGCTCGACGATTTACCGCAGCCCGTGGCGCGACGCGGCACCTGAAACACATCCCGACCTGCCCCATGTCATCCGCATCAAGGCCCCGCGCGACGGCGCCACGATCATAAACGATGCCGTGCAAGGTGATGTCACCATTCGCAACGAGCAGCTGGACGACATGGTCTTGCTGCGCTCGGACGGTACGCCGGTCTACATGCTGGCGGTTGCGGTCGACGATCATGACATGGGTGTCACTCATGTCATCCGCGGCGACGACCATCTGAACAACGCCGCGCGGCAAATGATGATCTATCACGCGATGGGCTGGCCCCTGCCCGTCTACGCCCATATCCCGCTGATCCACGGCCCTGATGGCAAGAAACTGAGCAAGCGTCACGGCGCGCTGGGAACGCAGGAATATCGCCAGATGGGCTATCCTGCTGCCGGCATGCGCAACTACCTTGCGCGCCTCGGCTGGAGCCATGGGGATGACGAGTTCTTCACCGACGCGCAGGCGCAGGCATGGTTCGATCTGAGCGGTATCGGCAAGGCCGCAGCGCGGTTTGACTTCAAGAAACTTGAAAATATCTGCGGGCAACATATGGCGGCGATGCCGGATGCTGCGCTGCTGCATGAATTGCAGAGCTTCCTCGACATCACCGATCAGCCCCCCCTGACCGCGCCGCAATCAGCGTTGTTTCTGGACGGCATGTACTGCCTGAAGGAACGCGCGCGCACTTTCCCCGAACTAATTGATAAAGCGCAATTTATCCTTGCCTCCCGCCCCATTGAACCCGATGATAAAGCGGCCGCGCAACTCGACTCGGTATCCCGCGGTATGCTCAAAGAATTGACGCCGCACCTGCAAAATGCTACTTGGAATCGTGACAGCCTAGAAGAGTTGACGACCCAATTCGCCGAGGATCGTGGCACCAAGTTCGGCAAGATGGCCGGACCCCTAAGAGCTGCATTGGCAGGACGTAGTGCAACGCCTAGTGTATTTGACATGATGCTGGTGCTTGGACAGGCCGAGACGCTGGGCCGTCTGACTGATGCAGGCCAACAGAGCGGTTAACCACTCTTGAAGGCCATTGGATTTATCCAGCCCGTGCTGCCTCGGTGGCACGCGGGCTGCAACAAGGAGAGCGCTGAATGGCCGATGACCAGAAATCCGCAACGCTAAATCTTAACGGCAAAGAATACGAGCTGCCGGTTCATTCGCCCACATTGGGGCCGGACGTGATCGACATTCGCAAGCTGTACGGTCAGGCAGGCGTCTTTACCTACGATCCGGGTTTCACATCGACCGCCAGCTGCGACAGCACCATCACCTTTATTGACGGCGAAAAGGGCGAATTGCTGCATCGTGGCTATCCGATCGAACAGCTGGCCGGAAATTCCCATTATCTCGAAGTTTGCTACCTGCTGCTTTACGGCGAATTGCCCTCGGCCGCGCAGCTGGAGGATTTCGAGAGCCGCGTGACGAAACACACGATGCTGCACGAGCAGCTGCATTTTCTTTTCCGCGGTTTTCGCCGTGACGCGCCCCCGATGGCCATCATGGTTGGCGTCGTCGGCGCGCTCAGCGCATTCTATCATGACAGCACCGATGTGAACGATCCGTGGCAGCGCGAGGTGGCTTCGGTGCGCATGATCGCCAAGATGCCGACAATCGCGGCGATGGCCTATAAATACACCATCGGTCAGCCATTCATCTACCCACGCAACGAGCTTGACTATGCGTCGAACTTCCTGCGCATGTGCTTTGCCGTTCCGTCCGAGGATTACGAGGTAAACCCGATCCTGAGCCGTGCCATGGACCGTATCTTTACCCTGCACGCGGATCACGAACAAAACGCCTCGACGTCGACAGTGCGTTTGGCGTCGTCCTCGGGCGCGAATCCGTTTGCCTGTATCGCGGCCGGCATCGCCTGCCTTTGGGGTCCGGCCCATGGCGGCGCCAATCAGGCCTGCCTGGAGATGCTGCGCGAAATCGGGACTGTCGACCGCATCCCGGAATTCATCGCACGTGCCAAGGACAAGAACGATCCCTTCCGCCTGATGGGCTTTGGCCACCGCGTCTACAAGAATTTCGATCCCCGCGCGACGGTGATGAAGCAATCAGCCGACGAGGTTCTGGAGCTGATGGGGATTGAGGACAACCCGACGCTCCAAGTGGCCAAAGAGCTGGAAAGACAGGCGCTCGACGATCCATACTTTGCCGAGAAGAAGCTGTTCCCGAACGTCGATTTCTATTCGGGCATCATTCTCGAGGCGATGGGGTTCCCGACCTCGATGTTCACGGCGATCTTTGCCGTGTCGCGCACGGTGGGCTGGATTTCGCAGTGGAAGGAAATGATTGCCGATCCGCAACTGAAAATCGGACGCCCCCGCCAGCTATATGTCGGCGCGACTCTTCGCGACTACGTCGATATTGAAAACCGCTAAAGCGGCCCTTTGAAACGACAAAGGCGCATCCGTATCGGGTGCGCCTTTTGCATATGTATAAGTCAGAACAATTATGCCTCCGGCGGGGATATTTTTAGCAAGAAGAAAGGGCTGATTTCTACATTTTTTGCGATCAGTGTCTCCTCGCCCAGAAGCAAGAGACCCTCGCGGTGTCGGGGTCAGCGTCCCTCGAATTGGGCGGCGCGCTTGTCCAGAAAAGCAACGATCCCCTCTTTGAAGTCGCGCGTTTGACCGCAGGCGCCCTGCAACCGTGCTTCCAGATCGAGCTGTGTGTCATGGCTGTTGTCCCAACTGCCGCGGATCGCGGTCTTCAGGTGGCGGTAGCTTTCGGTCGGGCCGGCTGCCAGATGCGCGGCGCGGGCGCGCCAGTGGGCGTCGAAATCCATATCAGGCACGGCCTCCCAGATCATACCCCACCTGGCAGCATCGACAGCGCTGATCGGCTCGGCAAAGAGGGCTGCGCCCATCGCCTTGGCCGCGCCGATCTGGCGAGGCAGCCAGTAAGTTCCGCCCGCATCCGGCATCAAGCCGATACGCGTGAAGGCCTGCATGAAATACGCACTGTGCGCCGCGATCACCACATCGGCAGACAGGGCAAGGTTGGCGCCGGCCCCGGCTGCGGGGCCATTGACGGCGGCAATAGTGGGGATCGGACAATCCCCGATGGCGCGCAGCATGGGCACATATTCGTCGCGCAGCACGCGCTCCAGATCCAGCGCGGCGGCGGTTCCTGCATCGCTCAGATCCTGACCCGCGCAAAATGCCCTGCCGTTGCCGGTCAGCACCAGAGCACGCGCACTGCGGCTGGCAAAAGCTGTGGCATCAGTGATTTCGGCACGCATGACCGTGTTCAACGCGTTCATCTTGTCCGGGCGGTTCAGCCGCAGCACTGCGATATCATCTGCAATATCCAGCGTTATGGTCGCGTAGTCCTTCATGGGGGCCTCATTCTTTCAGGATATCACGCAGCCGGGCGGTCTCGTCTTCGCTCAAACGGGCATCTTCCGGCGCAGCGCGACCGCGCCTTCGGACATAAGCCAATGCAACGCCCGCGCCCAGCAGCAGCATTGCAGGTCCTGCCAGCCACAATGCCAGCGTGCTACCGGTCGCGCGTGGCTCTAGCAGCACATATTCGCCGTACCGATCCACGATGAAATCGACAGTTTCGGCGTCGCTATCTCCGGCGGTCAGCCGGTCGCGCACCAGAACGCGCAGGTCATGCGCAAGCGAGGCGTTCGAATCATCGATATTCTCGTTCTGGCAGACCAGGCAACGCAGCCCCTTTGAGATATCGCGCGCCCGTGCCTCGAGCGCTGGATCGTCCAGCATTTCGTTGGGCTGCACGGCGGCAAGCGGGCCGGCCAGCAAGCACAGGATCAGCACCAGCCGCCTCATTCCGCTGGCACCTTTGCTGCGGGTGCGGCCTTGCGCGCGCCGGCAGCCACGCGATAGCGCCGGTCGCTGAGCGACAGCCCGCCGCCGAGGGCCATCAGCAATGCACCGCCCCAGATCCAGTTTGCCAGCGGTTTGTAGTAGCTGCGCATCGCCCAGCCGCCCCCGTCCTGCGGATCGCCGATCACGACGTAAACGTCGCGGAAAAACCCGATGTCGATCGCCGCCTCGGTCGTCGGCATGTCCGCGACGGGATAGTATCGCTTTTCAGGATGCAGGGTTGAAATTATCCGGTCACCCCGCACGAGGGTGACGTCGGCGATGGTCGCGCCGTAGTTGGGCCCGTTTTCCTGCCGCACATCCGTCAGCGTCAGCGTATAGCCCGACAGATCGAAGCTGTCGCCGGTTTCGACCACGCGGATATCTTCGGTCTGCCAGGCCAGTACGCCTGCAACGCCCGCCATCGTGACACCCAGGCCTGCATGCGCCACTGCCTTGCCCCAATCGGCGCGCGGCAACCGCCGCAGACGGCCAAATCGCCCTGAAATCCCGCCTGTGCCAGTGCGCGACCATAGATCCGTCGCCGCCCCGGCCACCAGCCAGGTGCCCAGCATCAACCCAAAGGGGCCCAGCAGGCTGCGCCCGCCCTGCATGGTCCATGCAAGGCCCAGCACCGCAATTGCCAGCGTCGCCGCCGGGGCCAGTTGGCGCAAGGCGCGCCGCATCTGGCCGCGCTTCCACGGCATCATCGCGCCAATCGGCAGCGCCAGACCCAAAAGGATCATGAAGGGTGTGAACGCCTTGTCAAAAAACGGCGCGCCAACCGATAGTTTGCGGTCAAAGAACAGCTCTGACACCAGCGGCCAGATCGTTCCGACAAATACGACAAAGGCCGCGACGCCCAGCAGAACGTTGTTCACCAGCAGCATCGATTCGCGACTGCTGAGCGAAAAGACCCCGCGCGCCTGCATCACGTTGGCGCGTGCGGCGAACATCGTCAGTCCGCCCATCATGAAGATCGCGGTAATGCCCAGCAGGAACATCCCCCGCTCCGGGTCGTTCGCAAAGGCATGAACCGAGGTCAGGACGCCCGAGCGCGTAATGAACGCGCCGATCATGGAAAAACCGAAGGCAATGATGGCCAGCAGGATTGTCCAGCTTTTCAGGCTTTCCCGCTTTTCCACAACGATGGCCGAGTGCAACAGGGCCGCAGCGATCAGCCAAGGCATGAAGCTGGCGTTTTCCACCGGATCCCAGAACCAGAAACCGCCCCAGCCCAGCTCGTAATAAGCCCACCAACTACCCAAGGCGATCCCGATGGTTAGAAAAATCCATGCGGCCAGCGTATAGGGCCGCACCCAGCGGCCCCAAGCCGCATCAACGCGCCCCTCGATCAGGGCAGCAATGGCAAAGCTGAACGTCATCGATAGACCGACATAGCCCCCGTACAAAAACGGCGGATGAAACGCGAGGCCGGGATCCTGCAGCAGCGGGTTCAGATCCTGCCCGTCCAGCGGCGGCATTGCCAGGCGCAAAAACGGATTCGAGGTAAAGATGATAAAGGCAAGAAATGCCACGCCTATCATCCCCTGCACCGCCAGAACCCGCGCCCGCAAGCTGGGCGGCAAATTGCCCCCGAACCACGCAGCGCAGGCCCCAAAAAGTGCTACGATCAGCACCCATAGCAGCATGGACCCCTCATGATTGCCCCAAACGCCGGTGATCTTGTACAGCATCGGCTTTGCCGAGTGGCTGTTCAGCGTGACCAACCGCAGCGAGAAATCCGAGGTGACAAAGGCATGCGTCAGCGCCGCAAAGGAGACCGCAATCATCAAAAATTGCAGGCCCGCCGCAGTGTCGCCCACGGCCATCCACCCGCTCCAGCGCTTTTGCGCGCCGATCAGTGGGACTGTGGCCTGAACGCATGCAATGGCGAAGGCTAGAATAAGGGCGAAATGGCCGAGTTCTGTAATCATGCCCGCTGTATAACCCGCGCGCCGCCCCGCGACCAAGGGATTCGCGCGCGCGGGGCGGTTCAGATTGTCGCGGGCACTGTCAGCGCTCGCGCCCGCGCCACGCTTGCAGGGCCGGATTTGCCTCGGGCCGGGTCACGGTCAGGGCGGCATCCGCATCGCTACCGGTATCGGCAACGTGCGGGCGCGTGGGATGCGCGCGCTCCAGCGCCTCTATGCTGGCCGCGATCTGAGGGGCGCGCGCGGCGCTCTGCACGATGGAACGCTGGAAGTTTTGGCCTTTGAACTGATGACGCGCACCGAAATAGAACGATACGATCACCCCCAGCAGCCACCACAGCGGCTCAGGCACCAGCGCGATACCCTGCATGCGCGCCGCAAACCAAACCGGATCGACCATCGCCGCAACAAAAAGGCCCATCGTCCCCAGCGCCATCGCCGGGCGCGGCAGACGGTTGACCCCGTCCATGAACCGGTCAAACCAGCCAGCCCGCGCAGCGGCAAATTCACCCTCGAACTGGGACAGGGCTGCGCCCCTCTCGGCTGTTTGCCGGGCCGCACCGGCCTCGGCGTTTTCGCGAAAGACCTCAGCCGTGCGCGCAACCACGTTGCGATTGTCGCCAAACAGCGTCGTCAGGATCTTGCCGATCAATCCCATAGCTCCACCCGTTCAGCAAATTCCGCGTCCGTCATGCGATAGCGCTGCGACATGAAGTATTCGGCGCGCAGAATCCAGCCACCTTTGCCGCCTGCCCGCGTTCGGGCAAATTTGCGGCTGGCCGGGCGGCGATCAGCAAGTCGCAGATAATAATTGCGCCGTGCGATGGCATAGGCGTCGGCCAGATGTCCCGGCGCCGCACGGGCCGCTGCATCGGCGGCATCTGCCGTCTGTGGGCCAATCACACCGTCGACGACCACGTCCTGCCCCATCTGACGCAAAAGCCGCTGAAGAATTTTCACTGCATTGGCGCCCGCATTCACATACATATCGAACACAACAGCGCGCAGCACGTCCGGCAAACGGTCGATGCCGGGGCGGGCATAGTAATGCTGGACAAATATCCTTTCGGCGTCCGCGCTGGTCAGGCGGCGTACATCCTGCGTATCGATGCGCCCGTCATCGTTGAGGTCCAGCCCCAGACGGCGCATCGTATGCACGGTCACACCATGTTTCGTCGCCCCGCCGGGATCGTCCGGATCGTCTACAAACCCACCCTCCCGGGCGACAATTTCACGAGCGATTTCGTATACTTGATCCATGCCACAGCCTTTGCATCCATGGGCCGGGGACCATCCCCCGCCATGGGCAAAAAAATGGACTGGAATTGGTTAATGCGATGCTTAGTCGGCGTCCGGTGCCTGATAGACGCCCTGTTCCTTCAGCGCATCGACGACCTCTTTGGGCATGTAGGATTCGTCATGCTTGGCCAGAATTTCAGTCGCCCGGAAGGTCGCACCGTCATAACTGCCAAGGCCGACCATGCCCTGATCCTCGCCAAACAAATCCGGCAGGACGCCCACATAACTGACCGGAACGCTGGCACCACCATCCGTCACGGCAAAGCGCACCTCGGCGCCACTCCCTCGCACCAGTGTACCGGCCTCGACCAAGCCGCCGATGCGGAACACCTCGCCCGGACCGGGCGGATCAGCCACGATCTCGCTTGGTGAGCGAAAGAAATTGATGCCATCGCGCATTGCGTACCCAATCAGCGCGGTCGACAAAACCAGCGCAACCGCTGCCACGACAATGACCTGAACCCTGCGCTTTTTCTTGAGCGACTTCATCGCATTGCCTCGCGTTCTTTATAGTTTTCGTTACGGGAAAACAGGGGCCAGCATCAGCCCGGCCGTCTCATCCTCACCTAACATCAGGTTGGCGTTCTGCAAGGCCTGACCGCTGGACCCCTTGGTCAGGTTGTCAAGCGCCGCGATCACGATTGTGCGGCCCGGTATCCGGTCGCCGGACACACCTATGTGGCAAAAGTTGCTACCGCGAATGTGCCGTGTGCTGGGGACCTGCCCAAACGGAAGCACCTGCAAAAACGGCTCAGCTGCGTAGGCATCCGACAGCGCGGCATGAATGGCCTCCGCCTCACCTTTCACATAAACAGTGGCCAGTATCCCCCTGTTTGCAGGCAACAAGTGCGGTGTAAACTGAACTTGAACCCGTCGCCCTGCGATGGCGCTAAACTCCTGATCGAACTCCGCCAAATGGCGGTGGGTCCCACCGACGCCATATGCATGTGCGCCCTCGCTCAGCTCGGCATGGAGCAGGTTTTCCTTGAGACTGCGGCCCGCGCCGCTCACCCCGGTCTTGAGGTCGATGATAATGTCGTCGAGGTCTATCAGGCCGCCCGCGATCAATGGTCGCAGCGCATATTGCCCCGTCGCCGCGTTGCATCCGGTCCCGGCGACCAGCCGAGCGGCGCGGATTTCCTCGCGATAAAATTCGGTTAGGCCATAGACAGCCTCGGCCTGACACTCTAGCGCGGCATGCGCGCTGCCATACCATTTTTTATATACTGCCGGGTCACGCAGGCGAAAATCAGCGCTGAGATCGACGATCTTCAGATCCTTCGGCAGTTTGGCAATCACTTCCTGGCTCGTCGCGTGCGGCAGCGCGCAAAAGCACAGGTCGATGCCAGAAAAATCAATCTGATCGATGGTCACCAGGTCTGGTAAATCCAGATGGCGCAGATGCGGAAACACCTCTGCCATGGGCTGCCCCGCCTTGGAGTTCGCGGCAAGCGCGGCGATCCGCATGCTGGAATGCGTGGCGATCAGGCGGACCAACTCGGCCCCGGTGTAGCCCGAAGCGCCCAGAATGGCGATGTTGTACGTCATGTCATACCTTATGTCTCTGGCCGTTTAGGCCGGTTCGATGGCCCACGCCATGCGGCAAAGGCGCGCAAGCCTCATGCGGCAATAAACTCCACCGGATGGCGCAGAAACTGTGTCGCGCGGTCCGACACGCGGCCCGCATCACCCGTCGTCAGATAGGTGATCCCGCCGCCCGTCCCTGCCATTTCGGGATGGCGAGCCAGATAATACGCCAGACTTTCAGCCACCAGTGCAGGCTGCGAATAGACCGTCACGTCCGGCCCCAATGCCTGCGCAAATACGTCCTGAAGCAGCGGGTAATGCGTGCAGCCCAGCACCGCCGCCTGCGGATTCGGCAGCTTGCGACGCAAGGCATCCACATGACCGCGCACCAGCGCGCCTGCCAAAATCATGTCGCCGTCTTCGATGGCGTCGACGACACCGCCACAGGCCTGCGCTTCGACGTCGACGCCGATGGCGCGAAAGGCCAGCTCGCGCTGGAACGCGCGTGATGCAACGGTCGCAGGTGTTGCGAACAGTGCCACGTGACGCACCGCCACCTCGCGCGGGGGGGAATTATCGCCCCATTCACGTTCGGTCAGCGCCTCGATCAGCGGCACGAAAACGCCCAGCACCCGCTTGCCCTGCGGCACGCCCGCCTCCTGCATGCGGCGCAGCGCGGCAGCCGAGGCGGTGTTGCAGGCCAGCACGACCAGATCGCAGCCGCAATCCCACAGGCGCTGCACGCCCGCGCGGGTCAGGTCGAAAATGTCGTCTTGGGTACGCACACCATAGGGCGCATGCGCGTTGTCGCCCAGATAGACGAGCGGCTGATCCGGCAGCCGCGCCGCGATCGCCTGAAGCACGGTAAGCCCGCCCAGACCGCTGTCGAAAATCCCTACCGCCATCGTGATGCTCTCCTCTGCGCTATGCGCTGCCCGATTTTAAAACGCTGGCGCGCGAAGCGCCAGCCCCAGCGGTGTGGGGTTCGCGCAGCCAGATATTTCCCGCGCCGCACGAACATTCAGTGCACCCAAGCCATTTATTTGATAAGGCTGGTTTTCATTGACAGCAGATGGGCACGTGCACGCATGGACTGGGACAAACTTAGAATTTTCCACGCCGTCGCCGATGCCGGTAGCCTGACGCATGCGGGCGATCAGCTTCACCTGTCGCAATCGGCCGTGTCCCGCCAGGTGCGCTCGCTAGAGGAAACGCTGGACTCCACCCTGTTCCACCGCCATGCGCGCGGCCTTATCCTGACCGAGCAGGGCGAACTGCTGTTCGAAGCCACGCGTTCCATGATGAAACGGCTAGAGACCGCCACCGCCCGCATCCGCGACAGCGAGGATGAGGTTTTCGGTGAATTGCGCGTAACCACTACGATCGGATTCGGCACGCTCTGGCTGGCACCACGTCTGGCCAAGCTCTATGAAAAATACCCCGATCTCAAGATCGACCTGATGCTGGAAGAACGCGTGCTGGACCTGCCCATGCGCGAGGCCGACATCGCAATTCGCATGAAGGAACCCAGCCAGGCCGATCTGATTCGCAAGCGCCTGATGGGTGTACATATAGGCCTTTTCGCCTCACCCGAGTATTTGGAGCAGCGCGGTACCCCCGAGGTGGTCGAGGATCTGTCCGAGCACCGCCTGATCTGCCAAAATACCAATTCCGCGCAGGTCAGCGCCGCCACCTATCTCGTCAAGGAATTGATTACGAACGATATTTCGTCAATGTTGCATGTCAACAACTACTTTGGCGTCCTTCAGGGCGTGATCCACAATCTGGGAATCGGCATTCTGCCGGATTACCTGACTTTCGATTTTCCGAATCTCGTACGCGTGCTACCCGAAGTTGAGTCGGTCGAAGTACCAGTGTATCTGGCCTACCCTGAAGAGTTGCGCCATTCCCAGCGCATTGCCGCATTTAGGGACTTTGTTCAGGAAGAAATCATCGCGTACCGAAAAAATGTTAAAGAACATAAGATTAGATGATTTTTTTGCCTGCTATGCATTCATCGCATAGCCGCCATGTCGCTATTTTTTTGTATTTTTCTTGATTGGCCCGGGAACAGGGTCTATTTGCTGCTTTGACGGGAACGCCGTTACGGCGTTTTCTTCATACCTCCCTGTTGGACTATGGCCGAGCTTAGTGCTCGGCCTTTTTTTTGCCCGCACATGTGGAGTGACCGCACGCCAGAGCGATTGATCTGGCCGTTCCACCCGCCGACCTGTTTGTCCGTCCACCGATCATCGCACGTAAAAAACCGGGCGAGACATGCGTCCGCCCGGGTGATGCTTTAAACTTGGAAAATTGCGCGCGGCGTCACTCAGCCGCTGTATCGGACGGTGTGTCATCCGAAGACTCAGGCTTCGGTGCATCGCCCTTGGGTTTGCGCGGGGTGCGAGGTGCACGCGCCTTGGGGGCTGGCGGCGTCTCAGTTGCTGAATCCTGACCGCTTTCCCGGCCACCCTCCTGAGCCTCTCCCTGCACGTTTCCCGGTGCGTTTTCCTGCGGCGGGGCGCGACGCGGCTTGCGCGGGGCGCGCTTGGGCTTGCTTTCCGGGGTCTCGACCAGAGTACTTTTTTCATTGTCGTCATCGCGGCCGTCGCGGGACACCTCACGACCAGCATCAGCCGCCCGGTCGGGACCGCCATCGCGTCCCTTGTCATTGGACCGCTCACCGCCCTTGTCCCGAACGTTTTCGGTGCCCGGCTGAGGGGCATTGGCGGGATCGCCCTCGCTTTGCGGGCGGTCACGATCGCGCTCGGCCTGCCGGTCGCGGTTCTCGCGCTCCTGCTGCTCTCGCTTGGCGTCCATTTCCTTTTGCGCCTCGCTCAGCAGCCGCAGATAATGCTCGGCGTGTTGCTGGAAATTCTCGGTCGCAACACGGTCATTGGACAGCTGCGCGTCGCGGGCCAGCTGATTGTACTTCTCGATAATCTGCTGCGGCGTTCCGCGCACCTTGCCCTCTGGGCCAGAGCTGTCGAACACGCGATTGACAACATTGCCAACCGAGTTTGGGCGATTTCTGTTCGACTTGTTACGCGAACGTGTCTTCGAAGATCTCATATGTCTGCTGTCCAGCCTTGTTTTGAGAACCGTGGTGAACCCGAGGGGCGCCCGATGCGCCGATAAAATGGAACCGGGTGTCGGTTATGTTGGCTTGGCGTCAAGCGGGACCACCCTCAGGCCGGGTATCCACCGCGTTGACAAAATCCAGTAATCACGCCGGGCGCGTCCGCACAAGGGCAAAGCTTGTATTTTTCGGCAATATTCGCCCCAAGAGCCGTTTTTCGCCTGTTTTCGAACCCGAAATCACCGATCTGCGTACCCCAGCACTACCCGGTCCCGCCCATCCAGATCCGGCAGAATACTGACGTCATGCAGCCCTGCCCCCGTCATAAGCGCAGCCACATCGGCCCCTTGCGTCCAGCCGATTTCGACCATCAGACGCCCGCCAGAGGCCAGATGGGTGCGCGCATCCTCGCAAATGGCTCGATACGCGCTCAGCCCGTCGGCATCGTCGGTCAGCGCCATCATCGGCTCGTGCGACAGCTCAGGCGCAAGGTCTACCATCTCGCCGCGCGCAATGTAGGGCGGATTCGATACAATCAGATCAAAGCGCCCCGTCACATCCGCAAACCAATTAGACGCTCGCAGTTCGCTGCGCCCGGCCAGTCCCAGACGGCTGGCATTCGCGCGCGCCATATCCAAGGCGGCCTCGGACAGATCAGTGCCCAGCCCAGTCGCCTCGGCTCGCTCGGCCAGCAGCGACAGCAAAATCGCCCCCGATCCGGTCCCAAGATCCAGAACCCGCCCGAACGGCGCGCCCAGCGCGGCCAGAACCAGCGCCTCCGTCTCGGGTCGCGGGTCCAGAACGGCTGGAGAAACCTGAAATTCATGATTGAAAAACAGTCTCTTGCCCGTGATATACGACACTGGCTCGCGGGCGCTGCGCCGCGCGATCATCGCCTTATAACGCACGATGACGTCCGGCGCTGCGATCTCGCCCAACTCAGTGCCCAGCCGCGCGCCGCTCAGACCGGCGGCATGGGCCAGCAGCAGCCGGGCATCCCGCGCACCGCCCGCTATTCCGGCGCTCTCCAGCCGCGCCGTGGCCGCGCGCGCCAGGTCACCCAGCGTCCGACTCACGCGCCCATCTCAGCCAGCATCTGCGCCTGCGAATCGGCGGTCAGCGCGTCGATCACCTCGTCCAGATCGCCCGCCATCACCTGATCCAGCTTGTAAAGGGTCAGGTTGATCCGGTGGTCCGTCATCCGCCCCTGCGGGAAATTATAGGTGCGTATCCGCTCGCTCCGGTCGCCTGTGCCTACCTGCGCCGCGCGATCTGCACTGCGCGCGCTGTCGACGCGCTGCCGCTCTGCATCATAAAGCCGCGCCTTCAGCACCTGCATCGCGATATCGCGGTTGCGGTGCTGCGATTTTTCCGAACTGGTCACAACGATGCCGCTGGGAATATGCGTGATCCGAACCGCCGAATCGGTCGTGTTCACATGCTGCCCGCCTGCGCCCGAGCTGCGCATCGTGTCGATCCGCAGATCGTTCGCGTCGATCTTGATGTCCACATCTTCGGCCTCGGGCAGCACCGCCACCGTCGCCGCGCTGGTATGGATACGCCCGCCGCTCTCGGTTTCGGGCACGCGCTGCACGCGATGAACGCCGCTTTCAAATTTCAGCCGGGCAAAGACGTGGCCCCCCTTCACATGCGCGACCACCTCCTTGATCCCGCCCAGCTCGGTCTGATTCATCTCGATGATGTCCAGCGACCAGCCACGCGCCTCCGCATAGCGCTGATACATGCGCAGCAGGTCCCCGGCGAACAGCGCCGCCTCTTCGCCACCAGTCCCGGGCCGGATTTCGATCATCGCGGGGCGCGAATCGGCCGCGTCCTTGGGCAAAAGGCTAAGTTGCAGCGCCGCCTCGACCCTTGGCAATTGCGCCTCCAGCTCTTGCAGTTCGTCCTGGGCCAGTCCGCGCATTTCCGGATCGCCCAGCATGGCGCGCGCGCCGTCCACGTCCGCCAGCAGCGCCTTGTACAGGCGGATTTCGTCAACAACCGGGCGCAGTTCAGCATATTCGCGGCCCAGCGCGGCAATATCGCCGCCGCCCGTCGACATCTTGGCCTCGATAAACTCGAAGCGCTGCGCGATCTGCTCTAATCTGTCCAATGGCACCATGAGGGTCCGTGTCCTTCATCCATAGCGTTTGGTCAAGAGCGCCATGCGCTCCATCCCCCTCATCCTGGCCTTGCCTACTACCGCCGTGCCTGCGGTCGCGAACGGCAACATGGGCTGCAAAACCTTCACCGCCCAGTGCCAGATGGCTCTGAATGTGCCGATCTGGCGCAAGATTTCGGACGAATGCGTTAGCTCATCGCTATCGCAGCGCCACCAGCCAACGCTCTACGCGCGCCTTGTTGACGCCCATGTCGGACTTGCCATATCGCAGCCGCGCATAAAGCGCCAAGTCCGCTCCCCTCTGTGCCACCGTAGTATAGTCGGGAAAACCAAAGACCTTTGAGCGCGTGACATAGGTCACCATCCCACACTCCACCGACCCGGCCAGGACATGCGTGCGTGGCTCTGCGCGGATGATACCGTCCAGATCCGCCAGATCCCCCGACGCCACGCGCATCACGCCGCCTTCCATATCGCGATCAGATACCCCCTCAGGCAGACGGTGCCAGCGCGCCACGTCATCGCGTGCCAGCCTGATCCACGCCAACCCGCAGACCGCAAACAGCAACAGCAGCGCCAAACCCAACCAGACCCAATTCACGTCCCACCCCTTTCAATGTTCCAATAAATACTCAAGTTCAGACATCGCCTCAGGCGCCCCCGCCATGGGCGTTCCACCCCAGCAGGCAAATGATCGCCGTCGCCACATGCGCCCCGGCGATGGCCGTCGCGCCGCTCGTGTCAAACGGCGGTGATACCTCCACGATATCCCCGCCCTTCAGATCGATGCCGGCCAGATCGCGCAGCACGATCGACGCCTGCGCTGATGTCAGCCCTCCCCAGACCGGCGTGCCCGTGCCCGGCGCAAAGGCCGGGTCCAGCGCATCGATATCGAAACTCAGGTAAACCGGGGCGTCGCCCAGAATGCCCTTGATCTTCTTCACCGCCGCCACAGTGCCGCCTTCGTGCACCTCGCGCGCGTCAATAATATTCATGCCCATCGTATCGGGTACCGTCGTTCGAATCCCCACCTGAACCGAGCGCGCCGGATCGATCAACCCCAGCTTGATTGCCTTGTAGAACATCGTGCCATGGTCGATCCTGTCGAAATTGTCGTCCTGCCACGTGTCGGTATGCGCATCGAAATGCAGCAAGGCCATGGGCCCGTATTTCTCGGCATAGGCCTTGAGAATGGGAAAGCTGATATAGTGATCGCCGCCCAGCACGACACTGGCCGCACCGGCATCCAAGATCCCCTTGATATGCTGCGTCAAAAGGCCCGGAAACTCCGGCACCATCGCATAATCGAACGCCAGATCGCCGTAATCGACGATATTCATCGCCTCCATCGGATCATACCCCCAGCCATAAGGCGCATCGGCGGTCTGAAGCGCACTTGCCTCGCGGATCGCGCGCGGGCCCAGCCGCGTGCCGGTGCGATTGGTCACAGCCTGATCGAAGGGCACGCCCGTGACAGCAATATCCACGCCCGCCAGATCCTTGGTATAACGCCGCCGCAGGAATGAGGTCGCCCCGCCAAAGGTATTCTCAAAGCTCAGACCACGATTGTCCTTGCGGGTAAAAGCCTCGTCGACCGTGCTGCTTGCGTCTTCCAATCCCATCGTGCAATCCCTTTTGCGCTTGTGTGCTTGCCATATCGTGTATGACAAACCGGCCCGGATGCAAGGCCACGCAGCGCGCGACAAAAGAGGAACCAATGACCCAAGATCTGATCCACGACCCCAAGGGCGGGCTTCCACGCCTTCGGGCCATCATGCGCGCCCTGCGCGATCCGGCCACCGGCTGCCCCTGGGATATCGAGCAGGATTTTGCTTCCATCGCCCCCTACACGATTGAGGAGGCATACGAAGTTGCCGACGCCATCCAGCGCGCCGACTGGTCCGATCTGACCGGGGAATTGGGCGATCTGCTGCTACAGGTCGTTTTTCACGCGCAGATCGCGCAGGATCGCGACCTGTTCGATTTTGACGATGTGGCGAACAGCATCGCCAACAAAATGGTCGCCCGCCACCCCCATGTCTTCGGCAATGAAAGCCGCGACAAGACGTCAGCCCAGCAGACCCGCGACTGGGAGACGGTCAAGGCCGCCGAGCGCGCCACCCGCGCCGAGGCCGGCGCGCTTGATGGTGTTGCGCTCGGCCTGCCGGCCCTTTTGCGCGCGGTCAAACTGCAAAAGCGCGCCGCGCGCGTTGGTTTTGACTGGCCTGAAACCGCGCAGGTGCTCGACAAGATCGCTGAGGAAATGACCGAACTGGTCGAGGCCGAGACCAGCGGCGACGAGGATCATACCGAAGAAGAATTCGGCGACCTGCTGTTCGTCATGGCCAACCTCGCGCGCCATATGAAGATCGACCCCGAAGCGGCCCTGCGCCGTGCCAACGCCAAATTCACCCGCCGGTTCGAGCGGATCGAATCGCTGCTGGCCGAAGCAGGCAAGACGCCGACAGACAGCCACCTGTCCGAAATGGACGCCCTTTGGGACCAAGCCAAGGCCGAGGAAAAAGGCGAAACGCCCGCCCCGTAAACAGCCTTGACGGCAAAGTTGCGGTCAAAGCCGCCAGCCATGCGTGGAATTCAGCAAACGCAAAGCCCCGTATCACTCGGCCGGCCCTTCGCTGAGGATGCACAATACGCGCGCCTCCTTGGATAGGCTCATATGGCTGAGCGCCGCCAATCCCGCGCCACCCGATTCGGAGGTCTCCAACCCGATCGCAGCCAGTTCCGGTAGCGCCGCCGACGCCTGATCATCCGAAATCAACGCAAAGGCATCGGCATCACGCGCGAGCCCCTTCAGCGCAATCAGCGACGCCTCCTTGCAATCGAGGCGGCCCATATTCGACACCGGCCCGGCGGTGCTGACGAATTTGCCCGCCTGAATGCAGGCATGCAGCGCCGGCGCGGCCTCTGGCTCGACGACGATGATCCGGGGCGCATCGCCCCAAACGGCGCGAAAATGCGCAGCGCAGGCACCGGCGAGTCCTCCAACCCCGGCCTGAAGCAGGATATGCGTCGGCACGTCCGGCACCTGCTCGGCCGCCTCGGCAGCCATGGCCAGATACCCCTCCATCAGGCGGTGCGGCAACTCGGTATAGCCCGGCCACGAACTGTCCGATAGCAGCGTCCAGCCGTTATCCTTCGCCGCCTTCTGCGCCGCCTCCATGCTGGCCTCGTAATGCGCACCCGCACGCACGACCTCGGCGCCGCGGGCGCGCAAGCGATCCGCAAAGCTCTCGGGCACCGGCGCCGCCAGATAAATCACCGCCCGCGCCCCGAACAGCGCAGCGCCCGCCGCCACCGACAGACCGTGATTGCCGGCGCTGGCGGTCACATAGGTGCGCCCCTCAAGCGCGCGCCTCAGATCATCGCCGCCCGCCTGCACGGCCTCGTGTGCGATGACATAAGCCGCGCCCAATGCCTTGAAACTGCCCAGGTTCATGCGCGCTCGCTCGTCCTTGACCCAGACGGTCGGACCGTACCCTTCGGCCACCACCAGCGGAGTCACCGCCGCCGCCGGGCACTGCTCCAACAGCGCGCGCGGCGCGTCCGCGTCGGTGCTGGGCGATGGAATATCGGCCAGCGCCTCGTCCGGCAGGCCCTTGCCCCGCCATGGGTTGTCGTCGATCTGCATGATGTGCCTCCCTCATCAGCACTCATTGGACGCGCCGCGCCCCTTCGCGTCAAGGCCCGGTCATGCGGCCCCCCTTCCCCCCTCGCCCGCAATCGCTTAAAGAGGCGCCAAGCCAGCAGCCTGAGGGATATTGCACCATGAACGAGCCGGACATCACACCCGACCTGATCGCCAGCCACGGGCTGAAGCCGGACGAGTATGACCGCATCCTCGAAATCATCGGACGCGAGCCGACCTTTACCGAGCTGGGTATCTTCTCTGCCATGTGGAACGAGCATTGCAGCTATAAATCCTCCAAGAAATGGCTGCGCACCCTGCCCACGACCGGCCCTCAGGTCATCTGCGGTCCCGGCGAAAATGCCGGCATCGTCGATATCGGCGACGGCCAATGCGTTGTTTTCAAAATGGAGTCGCACAACCACCCCTCCTATATCGAACCGTACCAGGGCGCCGCGACCGGCGTCGGCGGCATTCTGCGCGACGTCTTCACCATGGGCGCACGCCCCATCGCCGCGATGAATTCGCTCAGCTTCGGTGAGCCGGACCACCACAAGACGCGGCAGTTGGTGCATGGCGTCGTTGAGGGTATCGGCGGCTATGGCAATGCCTTCGGCGTGCCGACCGTCGGCGGCGAGCTACGCTTTGATCCCGCCTACAACGGCAACTGCCTGGTCAACGCCTTCGCCGCAGGCCTCGCCGACACCGACAAGATTTTCTACTCCGCCGCCTCGGGCGTGGGGCGCCCGGTGGTCTATCTAGGCGCCAAAACGGGCCGCGACGGTGTCGGCGGCGCCACCATGGCATCGGCGGAATTCGACGACACGATCGAGGACAAGCGCCCCACCGTGCAGGTCGGTGACCCCTTCACCGAAAAGCGCCTGATGGAAGCCACGCTGGAACTGATGGCGACGGGCGCTGTCATCTCAATTCAGGATATGGGCGCGGCGGGCCTGACCTGCTCGGCCGTGGAAATGGGCGACAAGGGCGGGCTGGGCGTGCGCCTGAACCTGGAGACCGTTCCGCAACGCGAAGAGAACATGACCGCCTACGAGATGATGCTGTCGGAGTCCCAAGAGCGGATGTTGATGGTGCTGGAACCGTCGCTTGAGGCCGAGGCGCGCGCTGTGTTCGAGAAATGGGACCTCGATTTCGCCATCGTCGGCGAAACCATTGCCGAGGACCGGTTCCTGATCATGCATAACAACGTGGTCAAGGCCGACCTGCCACTGGCTGCCCTTTCGGGCACCGCCCCCGAATACGACCGCCCATGGGTGGAAACGCCGACGGCCCAGCCGCTGGACGGCGCAACCGTGCCGCAGGTCGACCCCATCGACGCGTTGCGCGCGTTGATCTCGTCGCCCAACTATTGCAGTCGCGAATGGGTGTATGAACAATATGACACGATGGTCATGGCAGACACCGTGCGCGGCCCCGGCCTCGGCGGTGGGCTGATCCGGGTGCATGGCACCGATAAACTGCTGGCCTTCACGTCCGACGTGACGCCCCGCTACGTGCAGGCCAACCCCGAAATGGGCGGCAAGCAAGCGGTGGCAGAGGCCTATCGTAACCTGTCCGCCCTTGGCGCCAAACCCTTGGCCAGCACGGACAACCTGAACTTCGGAAATCCCGAAAAGCCGCAAATCATGGGCCAGCTTGTCAGCGCGATCAAGGGCATCGGGGAGGCCGTGGCCGCCCTCGACATGCCGATCGTGTCGGGCAACGTATCACTCTACAACGAAACCGACGGCGCCGCGATCCTGCCCACACCGACCATCGGCGCCGTGGGCCTGATCGCCCACGAGGACGAGGCGATCATCGGCCAGGCGCGCGAGGGTCATGTGGCACTGCTGATAGGCGAAACACACGGTCATCTGGGCCAATCCGCGCTGCTGGCCGAAGTGTTCGGCCGCAACGAGGGCGACGCGCCCGATGTCGATCTGGCGGCGGAGAAACGCAATGGCGATTTCATCCGCGCCAACCACACGCTGATCCGGGCCTGCACCGACCTCAGCGATGGCGGCCTAGCCCTCGCTGCGTTCGAAATGGCTGAAGCGGCCGGTGTCGGCGTGCATCTGGACAGCGCCGACACCGCGACGCTTTTTGGCGAAGATCAGGCGCGCTATCTGGTAGCCTGCAACTTTGATCAGGCCGAGGCGCTGATGACCGAGGCCGACAAGGCGGGCGTGGCGATTTCCAGCGTGGGCAAATTCACCGGCGATCAAGTCCGCATGGGCGGCGCGGAGGCGCCACTCGACGGCCTGAGCCGGATGTTCCGCACCAGTTTTGTGGACCGGTTCGCGTGATACGGCTGCGGATTTGAGTATTTTCAGAACATTGAAAGCCGGGCGCGCGCTCCCATTGCTTTGCAGTGCATGATGCAACCACGGATGAGTTACATTGGCGGTTGTTTTTTAAGGCCAGGCGAACGGCTCTTTTGCCTAGATCGCGCCCTTCGCCAGCGCCAGTTTCACCTTCGCCGTTTTCTTGGTTGGATGGCGTCCCATCCAGTTGTGGCTGAAACGGCATAAATTATGTGTGAGCATGGAAAAGGCTGGCCAAAATCTGGTCGGCCTAAAAGATCTTTGCATCATTTAATGTAGCGGGTTGGGCCCGCCCGGGCTTTTTCTTGGTGAAAATACCCAGATCCCGCCGCCAGCCGCGCTCAGGAGGTCTGAGCTGCGACCAGCCTTATCCGCTCGATCATCGCGCGCAGCCCGTTCGAGCGCTGCGCTGACAAATGATCGGTTAGGCCCAGTCGGGCCAATTCGCCCCCCGCATCGACGGCAGGCACCTCTGCAACTGGCAGGTCGTTATACAGCGCGCGCAAGACCGCGATCAGGCCGCGCACGATCAGCGCGTCACTATCCCCGTCAAAGCGAAACTTGCCTGCCTCGATTTGCGGGTGCAGCCAGACTTGACTGGCGCAACCCTCGACGCGGGTTGCGGGCACCTTGAGCGCATTATCAAGCGGCTTCATCGCCTTGCCCTGTTCAATGACGTGGCGATATCGGTCTTCCCAATCGTCCAGAAACTCGAAATCCTCGACGATCTCTTCGAAGCGGGCTTGGGCCATGATCCATCCTTTGACTTACTCTACCCCGGAGGTAGCCCCGGCACCCACAAACGTCCAGCCCACAGCGCCGCGCTGGCTTGCGCTTGGGCGGTGTGGCCTGCTAGGGTCCGCGCCAATGATACGAGGTTAAAGGGGCATTTTGCGATGCGCGGTCTGGTGACACTTCTGACGATTTCCAGCCTGTCGCTGGCGGGCTGTTCTGGCTTTGGCGATTCGCGGGCCAATCCAGCCAACTGGTTTGGCCCGGGCCGCACCGCCGAGCAGAGTGCGCCCGTGCAGGATCCGGCGGCCAACCCTTTGATCCCGGAGCAAAGCAACAGCATCTTTCGCCGCAAGTCCGACGCCGAAACCTATGCCGGTACGCCAATCTATGCCGTCCAGAATGTCGTGGTCGCGCCATCGGCCGGCGGCGCGATCGTCAAGGCGACGGGCGTTTCACTGCGCCAAGGCGCGTTCGATGTGCGCCTGTGGCCAGAAAACGGTGGCGCGCCCGTCGATGGGATGCTGACCTATACCATGCGCGCGATACAGTTGGTAAATACCCCGCAAGGCCCCGAGCAGACCCGCCGCGTCAGCGCCGGGCAGTTCGTATCAAGCCAGACCCTGGACAGGGTGCGCGGCGTGCGTGTGCTCAGCCAGACAACGACGGCCACCAGCAACCGCTAAGCAATACGTTTGAGCGTTCGAAAGCGGACATCCGAAAGGACGCCCCCGGTTGCAGTGCCACAGTTACAGTGCGACAGTCTCGATCATGCTGCCCTTCACGCGCAGGGCGATCTCACCCTTGCACAGCCGTAGCGCCTCTTCGCCAAAGACGTCGCGGCGCCAACCGCTGAGCGCGGGCACGTCGCGCTGTCCCGCCGCGATGGCATCAAGGTCCGATGCGGTCGCGATCAGTTTTGACGCCACCCCCTCGCGGTCTGCCACCCCTTTGAGCAAGACGCGCAGAAGGTCCGCAATCGCCGGGTTCACTTGTAGCTTTTCGCGGCTGAGATCAGGCTCCGGCTGCTCGCCTGTCGGCACGGCCTGCCCATCGGCCACGGCCTTTAGGATACCGTCCGCGATCTCGCCCTTTCGCGCCTCGCGCAGCAGCAGGCGGGACCGGCCAAGATCCTGAACGCTGGTGGGTTTGGTCGCGGCCAGTTCGACCAGTGCATCATCCTTGTAGACGCGGTTGCGCGGCACGTTGCGCGACTGGGCATACGCCTCGCGGAACTCGGCCAGGGCACGCAGGATCGACAGGTATCGGCCTGAATTGTTCCGAGTCTTAATGCGCTTCCAGGCATCCTGCGGGTGGGTGACGTAGGTTTCGGGATTGGTCAGAACGGCCATTTCCTCGGCCACCCATTTGTCACGTCCGCTTTTCTTCAGCTCTTTGGCCAGATATTCGTACACCTTGCGCAGATGCGTCACATCCGCCAGCGCGTAAGTCTTTTGCGCATCGCTCAGCGGGCGGCGCGACCAGTCGGTAAAGCGCGAAGATTTGTCGACCTGTGCCTTGGCAATGCGTTTGACCAGTGTCTCGTATCCTGCCTGCTCGCCAAAACCGCAGACCATCGCCGCGACCTGCGTGTCGAACAACGGCGTCGGAATCAGCCCGGCATCAACATAGAAAATTTCCAGATCCTGTCGGGCGGCGTGGAACACTTTGACCACAGATTCGTCGCGAAACAGCGTATAAAGCGGCTCCAGCGACAGCCCTTCTGCCAGCGGATCAACCAGCACTGCCGCCTCGTCTCCGTCGCCGGGATAGGCCAGCTGCACGAGGCACAGATTGGAATAATACGTCCGTTCGCGCAGGAATTCGGTGTCGACGGTGACGTAGGGGTGCCCGGCGGCGCGGGTGCAAAATTCGGCCAGGGCGTCGGTCGTGGTGATGGTCTGGATCAAGGGAACGGCTTCTTTCGCTGATGGCGGCTGCGCTGCTATACTGCAAAGCGGCGGGAATTAAAACGATATTGCCGACGCCCGATCACCTAAGGCAGCCACACCGGCGCGCGGTCCCCGGCGGCGAAACGGCGCAGGACGGCGGGATAGAGGCGATGCTCCATCGTCAACACGCGCGCGGCCAGTGTGTCGGGCGTGTCGGCCGGATCGACAGGCACGCGTGCCTGCCCGAGGATCGGGCCGTCATCCAGCGCCGCCGTCACCTCGTGAACGGTACAGCCCGCCTCGGCCTCGCCCGCGGCAAGGGCGCGCGCGTGGGTATGCAGGCCGCGATATTTGGGCAAAAGCGAGGGGTGAATGTTGATCATCCGCCCCTGCCAGCGGGACACGAACCCTTCGGTCAGCACCCGCATGAACCCGGCAAGGCAGATGATATCAGGGCGATAATCCATGATGCGTGCGTGCAGCGCATCCTCGAACGCGGCGCGATCGGCCCCATAGGGCCGATGATCGACCACCTCGGTCGGCACACCGCGGGCTGCAGCCTTGTCCAGCCCGCCCGCGTCCGCGCGATTCGACAGCACCAGCGCCGGGCGACCTGCGTGATCACCGGTCATGCTGTCCAGCAGCGCCACCATGTTCGAGCCGCCGCCAGACAGCAGGATGGCGACCCGTTTGCTCACGCCAGCGTGCCGCTGTAGCGGATGCCGGCACCCTTGGTGACATGGCCAAGGCGGTACACCGTCTCGCCCTGCTCAGCGAACAATTCGACCAGCGCATCAGCGCGGTCCGCATCCACGCTGACGATCATGCCGATGCCGCAGTTGAATGTCTTCAGCAGTTCGGCCTCTTCCATGTTGCCGGTCTGTTTCAACCAGCCAAAGACGCCGGGCAGCGGCCAAGCTCCCAGATCGATATCGGCGCCCAGCCCCTCGGGCAGGACGCGTGGCAGATTTTCGGTCAGCCCGCCGCCGGTGATATGAGCCAGCGCATGCACGCCGCCTGTGCGGATCGCAGACAGCGCCGATTTGACATATAGCCGCGTGGGCGTCAGCAGCGCCCTGCCCAGAGTTCCATCCGCCCAAGGGCAATCTTCGTCCCAGCCCAGCTCCGAAAGCTCGACCAGCTTGCGCACAAGGCTATAGCCGTTGGAATGCACGCCATCGCTGGCGAGGCCCAGCAGAACGTCGCCCTCGGCCACGCCGTCCGGCAGAGCACTGCCCCGCTCCATCGCGCCGACGGCAAAGCCCGCCAGATCGAAATCACCCGCCGGATACATGCCCGGCATTTCCGCCGTCTCACCGCCGATAAGCGCTGCACCCGAACGCGCGCAACCTTCTGCTATGCCTTCGATGATGCGCGCGGCCTGCTCGGTCTCCAGCTTGCCTGTGGCGAAATAATCCAGGAAAAACAGCGGCTCGGCGCCTTGGCAGACCAAGTCGTTGACGCACATGGCGACCAGATCTATGCCCACGCCGTCGACATTGCCGGTATCAATGGCGATGCGCAGTTTGGTGCCGACGCCGTCGGTGGCCGCGACCAGAACCGGATCGCTATAGCCTGCCGCCTTCAGATCGAACAGCGCGCCAAACCCCCCAAGGCCAGACATCACGCCGGGGCGCGCAGTGCGCTTTGCTGCGGGTTTGATCCGCTCGACCAGCGCGTTGCCTGCGTCGATATCGACGCCTGCATCGGCATAGCTGATACCATTTTTCGGGTTTGTCATCCTGGCACTCCTTGGTCCATGGCGGGCGGATCACGCGCGGGGTAGCCCATCATCACGGCAATCGCAATCTCAAAGCCTTGACGCGGGCGCGCCTGCTGATTAGGACGCGGGTCATGGCGGGCCTGTAGCTCAACTGGTTAGAGCAGAGCGCTCATAACGCTTTGGTTGCGGGTTCAAGTCCTGCCGGGCCTACCATCGCCACAAGAGACCCTTGATATTGCAGGGATTTTAAGGAAAGTGCCCTGCATGGGCTTTGGATGCAGAGCCTTTGTCCGATGCTTCGCGCCGAATGCGGCATCCAAGCGCCGCAACGACGCTTTCGTGATCGCCGACCCAGACCCTTATTGACTGGGATCACCATCATACCGCCGGGAACTGACGTTTGGCCCACGCGCGCATCACTTTGCGCTCGATCCATGTCGGTTCTGTGCCGCGCGAGAACGCAGCCCCGTAAAGCGTCCAGTTGGACCTGCCCGAAAACCAAGGCTGCGCTTTCTGTGGCACACCGTAACTGATGTAGTTGATGGTTTTGGGTGTGTGGGTGATTGTCGATGTTTGGTATCCGATCACGGTTGGATCAGACAGACTTTGCCCGAATATCCAAGTCTTGCCAGCGCCATAATAAAATTCGAGAATGATGTTTTCAGCGCGCGCCACCATGATTTCGTTGCCGCTGGCGTTGCTTGAAAACGTGCGGTACATCGGCGGGCTACCTGTTTCATTCCAGTTGTCGATGCCCACGCCGTCGCCACTAACCCCATCAGTCAACTCCAGCAGCTTTGTCCCGCGCTCCCCTGCGGGATTCCACGCTGCGTTGAGGGCAACGATACCATAGACCATGCTTGTCGGTGTGGCACCGGGGATCGCCAGATACAGGCCGTTGTCGGTGAATGTGATGCCACCGTTTTCAGCGACGACAGATCCCTCGCCGGGATTGGACACGTTGAACGTCTGCCCGTCCAGCACGGCCGATGTGATGGGCCCGGTCAGCCCTGCCATGTCCGACCTTTGTGCTTGATGAAACACAGCGTCACCCAGCGTTTCGCGCGGCGTCTCGATCAGGGTTTCGGAATAATCAACAATCGCCCCCAGATCCGTGCCACCCATGCCTGCGCGGGCGTAGGTCGTCACAATCTCCCAGACGATCTGCTTCATGTAGGCGACCATCGCAGGCGTGGCGTAATTGGTTCCTCCGATTGTCATATCCGGCACATGCACCACGTCGCGCGGATCAATCGCCAGCGTGACGGACAGAACCATCAGCGAGCAGGCATAGTTGCCGATGGCGTTGGGGTGGATCAGGTCATCGAACAGCACCTGAATATCCGTGATCCCATCAGGAAAGACGCCTGATTGCATATCATCCCAGATCCTCATCATCAGGCGATGGCCGGGAATAATATGCAGGTACGGCCCGCCGGGATGCGCCGCCATGATCTTTTCCTGCCGGTCATGGAAGGAGTATTCGTATTCGTCCAGCATGTCGCGAAAACTGCCGCGGCCGCCGTTGTCGCCGGAAATTTCAGGCCAGATCGTCCAGAGCAGCATTTCCGCGCCCGCGCCGCCATCGCCCAGCGTGATAGTGTTTTCATAGAACAGACTCTCGTATCTGAGATCCTGCAGATATTTGGCGTACTCGTAAATTTCATCGATGCTGCCGGGGCGCGCTATCGGCCCACCCTCCGCGAGAACCAGCTGGCCGTAATCGGCAATGTCCCGACGCGCGTCGGCACCGGCGGGCCAATCCGCCTTATCCCAGCGGTGTTTGGTATCCGAGCCGGGAACAGTAGATTCCTCGACATTGTCCCACGCCGGATTACCCGCATAGAATTCGTTCCACATGGAGCGGAATGTGCTGGGGAAAGCCCCCCAATTGACGTAGGCATCCGTCAGGCTGTGGCCGCTATTGATCATCCGCTTGTAGGTGGCGGGGAATGCACGTTGCGGGATTTTGGTGGCTGACGCAGGGACATCGCCCGCACGGACTATCACCCCACCGCCGATCATGGCAGCCGATGAAAGCAGGCCACAGGTTACACTGCGCCGCGACATCATATCAAAGCCCCCTCGCAGCGCATTCGGCAGTGCCCGTGGCGATGACCTGCACCGTCGGGCCATACGCACGTTCGATGCGGTACACATCGCTTTTGGTTGGTGCGCTTTGCGTGCCAAGTTGCCATCGCGTTAGTCCTTTTGCGTTGAGGTTAGAGGGCAATCGTTTCGGGTTGCCGCGGCGTCCAGTCCACAATGCCCCTCACCACCAGATCATAATACGCATCATAGCATCAGCCGTCGTGCAGGGCAGCAGTGACGCGTACCTGCATTATTCCAAACACTGGACCAGCTCGGCGGCGACGCTGCGCAGCAATGCGGGATAGAACGCCGCGCCCGGCGCAATACCCCCCCCCATAGGGTCGACCAGACCCGTGCGTGCGCCGCTACCCTCGATCACGGTTTGCACCAGCGACGGATTAAAGGCCGGTTCGGACAGCACGCAGGTCACGCCCATCTCCTGCACTGTCTGGCGCACCGCCTGGATCCGCGCGGGGCCGGGATCGGAGGCATCACCCAGCGCGATGGCCCCGACAGCGGCCAGACCGAAGCGGTCTTCAAAATAGTGGAGCGCATCGTGAAAGACGACGAACGGCACCTCCCGAACCGGCCCCAACGCCTGTTGCAGCTCAGCCTCAAGCGCGGCGATCTCGGCCCGGCCGACCCCGGCGTTGGCAAGGTAGGTCTGCGCATTTTCAGGGTCAATGTCGCCCAGCCTTTGCGCGATCACGTCCAGCCAGACTTGGGCATTGCGCGGATCCAGCCAGGCATGCGGATCCTGCCCTTCGTGGGCGTGGGCGTCATGGTCGTGATCCTCGTCCTCGTGTGCCTGGCCCTCATGCTCGTGCTCGTGCTCGTGCGGTTCGAACCGGTTGCCGGTGCGGAACGCAAGCACAGTGGTTCCCGGCGCCTTCAGCAAGGGCGTCACCGACGCGCCCCCCGCCAAAGTGTCGATCGCACCCTCCAGCCACGGCGTCAGCGCCGGTCCGATCCAGAACACGGCGTCCGCCTCTTGCAATGCGCCTGCCTCGGACGGGCGCATTGCATAGCCGTGGGGCGACGCGCCGGGCCGCACGACCACCGCCGGCGCGCCCAGCCCGCCCATCACCTGTGCGACCAGCGCCTGCACGGGCGCGATGTCGGTCGCAACCTTGGGTACCTCGGCGTAGGCAGCAACGCCCAAGGCTGGGGTTATCAAAGTGGTGACCAGAATGGCCTGTTTCATCCGGTTGAACATGCGTGCCCCTTGTGACATATGATGTGTGACATTATAACATTCCACCACCAGCAGTAAGCGATATACTATAACACTGCAAGTTAATCTCTGCCAAGGATTTACCATGCCGACCGACGCCTTCGACCCACATGACCATCAGGGCTGCATCGACGACGGGCTAAAGGCCGCCGAGCGTCACTGCGCCAAGGCGGGGCTGCAATTCACTCCAATCCGCCGCCGCGTGCTGGAAATCCTTTTGGGCGACCACACATCGCTGGGCGCCTACGAGATTCTGGACCGGCTGCGCGGTGACGGGCTGAATGCGCAGCCGCCCATGGCGTATCGGGCGCTGGATTTTCTGGTCACCCATGGCTTTGCCCACCGGATTGAGCAGCTGAACGCCTTCATCGCCTGCTCGCATACGCCTGGCGCGCATGGCAAAGGGCAGCATACCCCCGCCTTCCTGATCTGCCGCACCTGTCAGCGCGTGGTCGAGACCGAAACCGACCCCAGCGCAGGTGAATTGGGCCGCGCGGCAAAGCAGGCCGGATTCATGATCGAGCGCACGGTGCGCGAGGCCGAGGGGCTGTGCCCCGGATGCGCGGGCGGCGACGCATGAGCCTTCCACTGGTCACAACGGCAGGCCTGACCGTACGCCATGGCGTCACCCCTGTTCTGGAGAATGTCGATTTCAGCATCGCACCGGGCGAAATCGTGACGATTGTCGGTCCGAACGGATCGGGCAAATCTACCCTGCTGCGGGCGATTCTGGGTGGCGTGCGGGCGGCATCGGGACAAGTGACACGGCGCGCAGGCCTGCGGCTGGGCTATGTGCCCCAGCGGCTGGTGTTGGACGCGACCCTGCCAATGACTGTTCTGCGGTTTCTGGGGCTCCCGCGCCGGGTGTCGCATGACGCCACCACGGCTGCGCTGGCGCGCGCAGGTGTCCCCGGTATCGAAACCCGTCAGATGGCGGCCCTGTCTGGCGGTCAGTTCCAGCGCGTCCTATTGGCCCGCGCCCTGATCGCCCAGCCCGAACTGTTGATTCTGGACGAGGCGACGGCCGGTCTGGATCAGCCCGGCGCCGCCGCCTTTTACCGTCAAATCGAACAGGTCCGCAGCGATACCGGCTGCGCAATACTGATGGTCAGCCACGACCTGCACGTCGTGATGAGCGCGTCGGACCGCGTCATCTGTGTCAACGGTCATATCTGCTGCGAAGGCACGCCCGAGGTGGTCGCCGAGGCGCCGGTCTACCGCGCCCTCTTTGGCGAGGGCACGCAAGGGGCGCTGGCGCTTTATCGCCATCACCACGACCACACGCACGGTCCGCAGGCCGGGCAGGATGCACATGATGGTTGCGGCCACGACCACGGAACACTGGCCAAGGCAGAGCCGGCCAAACCCATGCAGGCCAAAGCGGAGACGCAGGAATGATCCTCGACGATTTCATGGCACGTGCAGCGCTGGCCGGTATCGGCACGGCACTGGCAGCCGCGCCGCTGGGCTGCTTTGTGGTCTGGCGCCGCATGGCCTATTTTGGCGACGCGACGGCGCATGCGGCGATTTTGGGCGTGGCATTGTCACTGGCGCTGTCGCTGCCGGTCTTTGCCGGGGCGCTGGTCGTGGCGCTGGTCATGGCCACGCTGGTGACACTGCTGGCCGGGCGCGGCTATGCGATGGACACGCTACTGGGGGTCATGGCCCATTCCGCGCTGGCGTTCGGACTGGTGGCGGTGTCGTTCCTGGGCGGGGTACGCATCGATGTGATGGCCTATCTTTTTGGCGACATCCTGTCGGTATCGCGCGGCGATCTGGGCATCATCTGGGGCGGTGCGGCGCTGGTGCTGGCGCTGACGCTGTGGCGCTGGTCGGCACTGCTGACGGCGACACTGAGCCCCGATCTGGCGCGCGCCGCCGGGATCGACCCGCGCCGCGAAGAGCTGATCCTGACGCTGGCGCTGGCGATTGTCGTGGCCGTCGCGATCAAGGTGGTGGGTGTCCTGCTGATCACCGCACTGCTGATCATCCCCGCCGCGACCGCCCGCCCCTTTGCCCGCACCCCCGAGGCGATGGCAGCAATCGCCGCCATCCTCGCCATGGCCGCGGCGTGGGGCGGGCTGCGCATCTCATACGCGCTCGACACGCCGACGGGGCCAACCATCGTGTGCGGTTTGGCGCTAATGTTCTGCGCGTCTAGCATCGTTACCACCACGCGATCAAAGGTGTGACCCAAGCTTCATTACATTAACTTTCAAGCTCTGGAAAAACATGCCGATGGGCACTTGGGCATCCTCTTGGCTGTCGTGGAATAACGTCCACTCCTCGATCACGCGCCCATCCGGCAGATGACAATATCCGACCTCTCCATCCGTTTCCTTGCGAATTTCGACCCTGCCGCCGATCTGGGCACAATATTCCGACGCCGGATTTGCGCGCCCGACGGTGCTGTGCGGCTCGGGCGCGGCGCAGGCGGCAAGGGATACGAATGCTGCAACAACGAATTGACCACTCATAGGATAATTCCTTCGATATCGCGCGGTGTCAAAACCCACCGCCGGTGGGAATATTCGGACCCAGAGAACTCCACGGCCCGCGCCTAGAAGGGCACGTCGTCCGGGCTGGTGACAAAGCGGGCGATGACCTTTTTTGCGCCGGCCTTGTCGAAGGCAACTTCCAGCTTGTCGCCTTCGATGCCCATAATCTCGCCATAGCCGAATTTCTGATGGAATACCCGTTCGCCCACCGTGTGGGAGGATGTGGCAGCCATATCGATCACCGGCGAAACGGAGTCGCGCGGCTGCGCCGTGGGCCGCTGGCCGGCGCGGGCCTGCATGCGTTTCCAGCCGGGGGAATTATAGACATTCGCGTCCGCAACCTTGGCGTCGATGCTGTTTTGGACGCCCGCAGCAGCACCATAGCCGCCGCCATAGAGGCCCGGCGGCGTCAGCACCTCGACATGCTTCTCGGGCAACTCATCAATGAAACGGGATTTCGGGGACGTTTGCCACCGGCCAAACACCCGGCGATTACCAGCATAGGAGATCGTGCAGATCTCTTCAGCGCGGGTGATCCCGACATAGGCAAGGCGGCGCTCCTCTTCGACACCTTTGAGGCCCGACTCGTCCATCGAGCGTTGCGACGGAAACAGCCCGTCCTCCCAGCCCGGCAGGAATACGGCCGGAAATTCGAGGCCCTTGGCCGCGTGAAGCGTCATGATGGACACCTTGGCGCCCTCATTCTCGCTCTCGTTGTCCATAATCAGGCTGATATGTTCAAGAAAACCCGTGAAGTTCTCGAAATTTTCCAGTGCCTTGACCAGTTCCTTGAGGTTTTCCAGCCGCCCCGGCGCCTCGGGCGTCTTGTCGTTTTGCCACATCTCGGTATAGCCGGATTCGTCCAGGATGATCCCGGCCAGTTCGATATGGTTGATCGCCGAATCCCCGGACATGCGGCCCCAGCGCGCTAGCCCGTCCAGCAACGTCGCCAACTCCTTGGCGCCCTTGCCGCCGAGGCCTTTTTCCTCCAGCAGGATGCGCGCGCCCTCGATCAGCGGCACGCCGTTCTGGCGGGCCGTCATCTGGATTTTCTGCTGCGCCTTGTCGCCAAGGCCGCGTTTGGGGGTGTTCACGATCCGCTCGAACGCCAGATCGTCGCTGGGGCTGGTGACGCAGCGGAAATAGGCCATTGCGTCGCGAATTTCGAGCCGTTCGTAGAAACGCGGGCCGCCGATGACGCGATATGGCAGGCCGATGGTCAGGAACCGGTCCTCGAACGCGCGCATCTGATGCGACGCGCGCACGAGGATCGCCATCTCGTCGAGGCTGAACTGGCGCAGGCCACGCGTGCCGCGCTGCATCGACTCGATCTCTTCGCCGATCCAGCGCGCCTCTTCCTCGCCGTCCCAGTGGCCGATCAGGCGGACCTTTTCGCCGTCTTGCACGTCGGTCCACAGCTCCTTGCCCAGACGGCCCTGATTGCCCGCGATGACGCCCGAGGCAGCCGCCAGAATATGCGGGGTCGAGCGGTAATTCTGCTCCAGCCGGACAACATGCGCACCGGGAAAATCCTTTTCGAACCGCAGGATATTGCCCACCTCGGCGCCGCGCCAGCCATAGATGGATTGGTCGTCATCGCCGACGCAGCAGATATTCTTGTGACCGGCGGCCAGCAGGCGTAGCCACAGGTATTGGGCGACGTTGGTATCCTGGTATTCATCTACCAAGATATAGCTGAACCAGCGCTGGTATTTTTGCAGGATGTCGTCGTGGGTCTGAAAAATGCTGACCACATGCAGCAGCAGATCGCCGAAATCCACGGCATTCAGTTCGATCAGGCGGCGCTGATACTGCGCATAAAGCTGAACCGCCTTGCCGTTATAGGCTCCGGCCTCGGCTGCGGGCACTTTGTCCGGCGTCCAGGCGCGGTTTTTCCAGTGGTCGATGACACCGGCCAATTGACGGGCGGGCCAACGCTTGTCATCGATGCCGACAGCCCGAACCAGCTGTTTCAGCAGGCGCAGCTGATCGTCGGTGTCCAGAATGGTAAAGTTCGATTTCAGCGTGACTTCGCGCGCGCCCTCGCCGCCCTGCACCCCAATCAACTCGGCATGGCGGCGCAGCAGCTTGACGCAGATCGAATGGAACGTGCCGAGCCACGGCATCCCCTCGATCGACTGGCCCAACAGCGCGCCAACGCGGTTTTTCATCTCGCGCGCGGCCTTGTTGGTAAATGTTACGGCCAGCACCTCGTTCGGCTGGGCGCGACCGGTGTTCAACAAATGCACGATGCGCGTCGTCAGCGCCTTGGTCTTGCCTGTCCCTGCCCCGGCCAACATCAGCACCGGGCCATCCATCGTCTCAACCGCAAGGCGTTGTTCGGGATTAAGCCCATCCAGATAAGGCGCCGGGCGCGCGGCCATCGCACGCGCGGACAGCGAGGCGCCCTCAAAGGCGTCGGATTCGTCAAAGCTGTTCATGCGCGCGATACTAACCTTACCGAGGTCGAAGTTAAAGGGATGTTCAGCCTATGTTCCATGCGCCCTGCGCAGAAAAAGGCGACGGCGGCCTGCCTTGGATAAAAATGGCCGGACGATGTCCGGCCATTTGGCGATGCGGGTGCATGGCAGGGCGTAGCGCGCCGCCTAGCCTGCCCTTTTGCCGTCGATCGTCTCGGCCAGCGCCTCGGCACGCGCCGCGATCTCGGCCAATGTATCGGTGACAGAGGCGGGCACGACCGGCACCTCGACCCGTTCAGGCGCGGGGGCCGGGGTATTGCGCAGATGGTCCAGCTCGGCCTCTTTTTCGGCCATCCGGTCCTCGATCTCGCGCAGCTTGTCCTGAAGACCGGCGGTCTTATCGGCCAGCATAAGACCCGCCATCAGCAGCATGCGCGGCTCGGGGACGCGGCCGATCTGGGCGGCCACGACGATGGCCTCGTCGTCCAGCATCTTGGCGGCAGAATGCAGGTAATGCTCTTCGCCCTCCTGGCAGGACACCTGAAAGGTGCGTCCGCCGATTTGGATATCCACCTCTGGCATCATACGTCCTCCATCCGTGCGGCGCTTTCGCTGCCGGTATTTGGGCTTTCTGTATCTGCACCGTCCGAAGCGGCCGTAATTTGGGCCAGCTCGGTCAGCAGAACGTCCATTTCGGCCCGGTCGGCGGCGCACGCGGCGCGCAGCCCGTCCAGTTCGGCCATCATCGACTGATTGATCAGGTGCGGATCGGCCACGCCTTCGGCATTGGCCGCCCGCAGCGCCGCGTTATTGTCGCGCAGCTGCTGATTGGCCTTGCGCAGAGACTGAAGCGCGTCATCCAGTTGCTGCAGGACCTGACCGCGCTCTTTCTGCGCGGCCTCGCGGTCTGCTGTTTCCATGGCGTGCGCGTCGGCGCCGCGACGCGCTGCCTCCTCTGCCTCGCAGGTGCGCGCAGTCAGCTTCTTGACGTGCTCCTCCAGATGGGCATTGGCCAGCGTTTCGTCCTTCAACTGCTGGCGCAGGCCCTCCAGTTCGGTATCGCCGGTGTCCTGCGACAACCCATCGAGCCCCTGCCCGATCCGGTCCAGCGCGGCCATGATCCGGCCCTGCATCGCGTCGATATCGCTCATCCCTTGCATGTCCTCATCTGTGGTGCCGGAGCGCCGGCCGAATCGCCACCGCCCGTCTGTCGGCCCAAGTGTAACGAATGGCTGGCAAAAAGGCTTCCCCCCTTGCGGCCCGCAGCGCACCTGCGCCGACGCCCCTGCACACCGCGACCATGGCGGCGCTTGATCTTTGGGCGCGGGCTGGTATTCAGCCTGTGCAATTCATCCCTGCCATAAGGATACCACAGCCCGTGGACATCAAAGCCCTGGCCCAAGCCAACCCCGATCACTGGTCCAAAGCGACCGCCATACGCGCGCTGACACTGGACGCGGTTCACGCGGCCAATTCGGGCCATTCGGGGATGCCGATGGGCATGGCCGATGTTGCCACCGTCCTGTACGAAAAGCACCTGAAATTCGATGCATCTGCGCCCGATTGGCCAGACCGCGACCGTTTCATCCTCAGCGCCGGGCACGGCTCGATGCTGCTGTATTCCCTGCTGCACCTGACCGGCTACGGCGACATGACACTGGAGCAGGTCAAGAATTTCCGCCAATGGGGCGCGATAACGGCAGGCCATCCCGAATATGGCCACGCCAAGGGGATCGAGACCACCACCGGCCCGCTGGGTCAGGGCATCGCCAATTCCGTCGGCTTCGCCATGGCCGAAGAAATGCTGCGCGCGCGCTATGGCCGCAAGCTGGTCGATCACCACACCTACGTCATCGCTGGCGACGGCTGCCTGATGGAGGGAATCAGCCAGGAGGCGATCACGCTGGCAGGGCGTCATTCGCTGGGCAAGCTGATCGTGTTCTGGGACAACAACGACATCACCATCGATGGCAAGGTGTCGCTGTCGGACCGCACCGATCAGGTGAAACGCTTCCGCGCGGCAAACTGGCAGGTGATCGAGATCGACGGCCATAACCCGTCCGAGATTGACGACGCGATCACCAAGGCGAAGACCTCGAAGAAGCCGTCGATGATCGCCTGCAAAACGCATATCGCGCTTGGCCATGCCGCGCAGGACACCTCCAAGGGGCACGGCGCGCTGACCGATGCCGACCAGATGGCCGATGCCAAGGCCGCCTATGGCTGGACAACCGGACCTTTTGAGGTGCCCGGCGACATCAAATCCGCATGGGAAGCCATCGGCGCGCGGGGCAAATCCGAGCGCGAGGCGTGGGAGGGCCGCTTTGCCGAGGTGTCCGAACGCCGCCAGAAGGAATTCACCCGTATTTTTGAGCGCGAGGCGCCCAAGGCCCTCAGCGCCCGCATCAAAGCGCTGAAGAAACAGATCAGCGAAGAGGCCCCCAAACTTGCCACCCGCAAATCCAGCGAAATGGTGCTGGAGATCGTGAACCCGATCATGTCCGAGACGGTCGGCGGCTCGGCCGACCTGACCGGATCGAACAACACCAAGACGGGCGATCTGGGCGTGTTCGACACCGACAACCGCAAGGGCCGCTATGTGTATTGGGGCATCCGCGAACATGGTATGTCGGCGGCGATGAACGGCATGGTGCTGCATGGCGGCATCCGCCCCTATGGCGGCACGTTCATGTGCTTTACCGACTACGCCCGCCCCGCCATGCGCCTGGCCGCGTTGATGCGTATCCCGACCGTGTTCGTGATGACACATGACAGCATCGGCCTGGGCGAAGACGGCCCCACCCACCAGCCCATCGAGCATTTGGCAATCAGCCGCGCAACGCCCAACACTTGGGTGTTCCGCCCCTGCGACACGGTGGAAACAGCTGAGGCGTGGGAACTGGCCCTGACGTCCAAGGAAACGCCGTCGGTCCTGTCACTGACCCGCCAGAACCTGCCGACCCTTCGGACCCAGCACCGCAACAAGAACCTGACCGCCGAGGGCGCCTATGTGCTGGCCGACTCCGAAGGGAAACGTCAGGCGATCCTCATGGCGACCGGCTCCGAGGTCGAGATCGCGATGAAAGCGCGCGATCTGCTACAGGCCGAAGGCATCGGCACGCGCGTCGTTTCCATGCCCTGCTGGGAGCTGTTCGAGGCGCAGGACGAGGCAACCCGCCGCAAGGTTCTGCCCGCCGGTCCCGTGCGCGTCGCGGTCGAGGCCGCCGCGCGCCAAGGCTGGGACCGCTGGCTGTGCGGCGAGCGTGGGCGCGAGGCGAAATCGGGCTTTGTCGGCATGGAAGGTTTCGGCGCGTCGGCCCCCGCCGAGGAGCTTTACGAGAAGTTCGCCATCACCGCCGAGGCGGTTGCCGTCAAGGTGAAGTCCCTGCTGTAAAACATTGGGAAGGCTGTAAAATACAGCCTTCCCATCCCTTTACCGATTGCGAAAAATCGTCGAGTCATACAACCGGGTTAAGCCGCTTCACACGTTGCCAGATCGGCGTGATGATCTTGGTTCCGATCGGAATCAGCACCAGCCCCAGCGCCAAGCCGAACACACCGTCCATCGCCGCGACCAGCGCCCATTCCGCTGCCGCGCGGCCCGTGTCAAGCGCCTGCGTCGCTACATGAGAAACGTGGTGTATCTGGTTGTAAGGCCACCCAAATCCCAGATCTTTCAGCCCGTGCAGAATGATGTTGCCGCCGACCCACAGCATCGCGGCGGTGCCGATGATCATCAGTGCGGCCAGCACCTTGGGCATCGCATTTACCAGCCCCCGGCCCGCCCCCCGTGTCGCCGCAAAACGCCCCTTGGCGGCCATGAGCAGACCCAGATCGTCGGCCTTTACGATCAGCGCAACGACGCCGTAAACCGCAACCGTGATCATCAGGGCAACGGTCGCCAGCGTTGCCCCCTCCATCCAGATTGACCCATCGGGAATCGCTGCCAGCGCGATGGTCATGATCTCGGCGGACAGGATAAAATCGGTCTTGATGGCGCCGGCGATCTTTTCCTCTTCCAGATGGGCGGGGCTGCCCTCGGCTATCGCCTCTTTTTTCTCATGATGCCCGCCTGCCAGCGCATGGGCCACCTTTTCCGCCCCTTCAAAACACAAATAGCACCCACCCAGCATAAGCAGCGGCGTCACGGCCCCCGGCGCGAATTCGCGCAGCACGAGGCCCGCAGGCAGCAGGAACACCAGCTTGTTGAACAGCGAGCCCCGCGCGATGCGCCAGATGATCGGCAATTCGCGCTTCGCGTCGAAGCCCTGCATATATTTCGGCGTCACGGCGGCATCATCAATGGCGGCCCCGGCCGCCTTGGCGCCCGCTTTGGCCGCCTGCGCTGCCACGTCATCGATCGACGCCGCCGCCACCTTGGCAATCGCCGCCACATCGTCGAGTAGGGCCAGAAGTCCGCTCATGTCATTGCTCCGCCTTTGAGGTTCTGCAAAGGTAGCGACGCACGGTCGACGCGCAAGGGGTCTGCGCCAGATAGCGATAACACCGCAAAAGCGGCATTTTTCACCTTTCAGCACGCCGTCTGTCGCCGTATAGCGCGGGTAACGTCCACCAACCGCCAGGAGCCTTCCCATGACCATCACAGTCGGCATCAACGGATTTGGCCGCATCGGCCGCGCCACCCTCGCCCATATTTCCGAGACGGGCCGCGAAGATGTGAAGGTCGTCAAACTGAACGCGACCGGCCCGCTGGAAACAGCCGCCCACCTGATCCGCTATGACAGCGTGCATGGCCGGTTCCCCGGCACCGTCACCACCGGCGATGGCACCCTGGATCTGGGCCGAGGCCCGATCCAGATGTTTTCGACCTACGACATGGACGAACTGGACTGGGATGGCGTCGATGTCGTGCTGGAATGCACCGGCAATTTCAACGACGGCGAAAAGGCGAAAAAGCACTTGGAGCGCGGCGCCGGCAAGGTGCTGCTGTCCGCCCCCGGCAAAAATGTCGACCGCACCGTGGTTATGGGCGTCAACGACGGCGAATTGCTGGCCAGTGAGCGGATGATCTCGAACGGGTCCTGCACAACCAACTGCCTTGCCCCGCTGGCCAAAGTCCTGCACGAGGGCATCGGGATTGAGTCGGGCATCATGACCACGATTCATGCCTATACCGGCGATCAGCCCACGCTGGACCGCCGTCACAAGGATCTCTACCGCGCACGCGCCGCTGCGATGTCGATGATCCCAACCTCCACCGGCGCGGCCAAGGCGCTGGCCGAGGTTCTGCCGGCCCTCGAGGGCAAGCTGGACGGTTCGGCCATCCGCGTGCCGACGCCGAACGTTTCGGCAGTGGACCTGACATTCGTCGCCAGCAAATCCGTGACCGAGGCGGACGTGAATGCCGTCGTCGCCGAGGCCGCAGCCGGTGCGATGAAAGGCATCCTGGCCTATGATCCCGCGCCCAAGGTCAGCATCGATTTCAACCACACCGAAGAAAGCAGCATCTTCGCCCCCGAACAGACCAAGGTTGTCGGCGGCACTCTGGTGCGCGTTCTGGCGTGGTACGACAACGAATGGGGCTTTTCCTGCCGCATGGCCGATGTCGCGGCTGTGATGGGTCGCTTGGATTAATCGGCCATTTACACTGATCGCGCCACATATTGCGCAGTGCGGCCCCCGTCTGTCATAAGACGCGGGGCCGCATGTCATTTGGCCCCGTGTCATTCAGAAAGGCGCAGCACATGACCAACCCGATCGCGTTCTGGCTATTTGCCCTGATCGTGCTGGCGCTGTTTCTGGATTACTGGTTTCAAGGTCAGGCCGGGCTGATTTTTCTGGCCGGAAAACTGGGCGACTTGATCGACTGGATGGCCTTCTGGCGCTGAGGCCGGGGCGGGATCGGTTCAGTCGAATCTGGCCCGCAGGGCCGCGTTGACGTCGGGCGTCACGAAGGTGGACACGTCGCCACCAAGGCGGGCGATCTCCTTGACCAGCTTGGACGCGATGGCCTGATGCCCGGTGTCGGCCATCAGAAACACCGTCTCGATACTGCTGTCCAGCGCGCGGTTCATGCCGACCATCTGAAATTCATACTCGAAATCCGCCACCGCGCGTAGACCGCGAATGATGACCTGCGCACCCACATCGCGGGCGCAATCGATCAGCAAGTTCTCGAAGGGATGCACCGTGATCTCGCCCACCCCCGCCGTTTTCAGACGCGCCGCCTCGGCTTCGATCATCGCCACGCGCTCTTCCAGCGAGAAAAGCGGGCCCTTGTCGCGGTTGATCGCAACGCCCACGACCAGCCTGTCGACCAGTGTGGCGGCGCGGCGGATGATGTCGATGTGGCCCAGCGTGATGGGATCGAAAGTGCCGGGGTATAGGCCAATGCGCATCGCATCACTCCGTTGTGGGTTGCAGGTAATCAGCACGAGCAGGCCGTGAATTGCAAGCCCGCATCTGGCCAAGGACCGACGCGCCTCATAGCATGGCCCGCGAAACCGGTGAAAGGTGATCGATGCCCCGGATCGTGCTGCATCTGAAAAAGAACGATCTGGCCCGCGATCTGACGGGCTGGCATCTGCGGCTTTACCCTATCCTGCGCAGCATGGCGCAGGGCGCCGGGATCGGCTTTGACATCCGCGCGCGCGATAGCGATATCAAAGTCGGAACCCGCAGTGTAACGGACGGCCGGTTTGACGATGGCAATCTGCACATCATCGACGACCGTTCGGTCGTGGCGGCGAATGTCCTGAATGCCGGCGTCGCCTATTTTTGGGAATTCTGGCATCTGGACCCGTCGGGGGTAAAGGCGTTCAGCAGCATCGGCAACCACCCCTATGCGCCCGGCGATGTCCCGTTTCGCAAGGCAAAACCATTCTTCGACATGCTGCGTGATCGGCACGTCGCCCACCGCCGCTCGAAATATGCGCAGCCCGAAGCGCCCGAGACATTTCCGCCCGGCGCGCTGGCGGTATTTCTTCAAGGCACCTACCCGCTCCAATCCGGCGCGACAGACATCAGCGATCTCGATATGCTGCGCTGCGTACTGGATCATGCCGGGGACCGCCCCGTTATCGTCAAACCCCATCCTTTGGCCAGCACGCCCGAAGATGTCGCCGCAGCGAAGGCGCTGGCGCAGACGGATAGCCGCCTGATCGTCAGCTGTGCTAATGTCCACGATATTCTGGCGACCAGCGCCGCGACCGTTTCGATCAACTCCACCGTCGCGCTTGAGGGGTTTCTGCACCGCGTCCCAGCCCTGCTACTGGGCAAATCGGATTTTCATCACATCGCCGGAACAGTGACGCAGCCCGCGCAGTTCGCGCAAACGCTGACGCAGGAACTGGAGCGGCGCGGCGGATATGCACAATATCTGACGTGGTATTTCCGGCGAAACTGCCTGCCGCTGCACAGCGCGGACCTGACGGACCGGATTTGGAAAATCTTCGGCGCGGCCGGATTTCCGCCCGCGCGCTTTGGGCTGTAAGGATGCCTTAGCGGCCCATGATCATCCCCTGCATGGATTCGTTTTCCATCGCCAGCTCTGCCAGCCGGGCCTTGACCACATCGCCCATTGTGACAACGCCGATCAGCTTGCCATCGTCAATCACGGGCATATGGCGAAAACGCCCGTTGGTCATGCGCTGCACCACGCTTTCGCCGGTATCCTGCCGGGTTGCGCAAACAGGATCGCGCGTCATCATGTCGTCAACCTTGTCTTGCAGGCAATCCGGCCCGCGCTGGCCCAGATTGCGCACGATATCACGCTCCGACAGGACCCCGACGACTGCGCCCCCCGCATCGGACACGATCAGCGCGCCGATGCGGTTGTCCGACAGCGTCACTGCAGCATCCGACACCGATGTACCCGGCGCGATGGTGAAAACGGCATCGTCGCCCTTGGCCTTGAGGATTTGTTGAACCAGCATTTTTGACCCCGTTATCGCTATCGTTGAAAACTAGCGTAATGGTTGAACGCCAACTGTCAAGCGGCGCGCGCCATCACGTCAGCGCTTCCAGCCGGGCAACCTCGCGGCGCATACCGCTGGCCAGCGCTTCGGCGAAGCGGTTCAGCCGATCCAGCCGCCGGTCGTCGACATGGCGGATCAGGTAAAAACTGCGGGTGAGGTTGATGTGATCCGGCAGCACCCGGACAATATCCTGCCCGAACGGGATCGAGAAATCATGCACGATGCCGATGCCCGCCCCCTGCCGGATCCAACTGAATTGCACCGATACCGAATTGCTGGCCAGATCGACACGGGACAGCCCGGCCTCGGCCATATAGTCAAGTTCCTTGTCGAAAATCATATCCTGAATATAGCCGACGATGCGGTGATCTCGCAGATCCTCGGGCGTATGTATCGGCGGGGCCGTTTGCAGATAGGATTTGGACGCAACCAGGCTCAGCTTGTAATCCGTGAGTTTCTGCACGCTCAGCCGCCCGGCCAGTGGCGCGCTGACGGCGATGGCCATATCGGCCTCGCGGCGCGACAGGTTGAACACGCGTGGCAGCGCCACGATCTGCACCTCCAGATCGGGGTTATCCTCGACGATCTGTGCGCAGACCTGTGGCAGCAGGAAGTTCGCCGACCCATCTGGCGACCCCAGCCTGATCTGCCCGCTCAGTTGCCCGCCGTGGCCGGTCAGATCCTCGAACGCGGCGGCCATTTCCTGCTCGGCGCGGGCGGCTCGCTCCACCAGGCGCTGGCCCTCGTTCGTCAGCGCATAGCCTTGCGGGGACTTGGCAAATAGCGGGGCGCACAGCGCCTCTTCCAGCCGGGCGATGCGGCGGCCCACGGTGGCCGGGTCGATCTTCAGGATGCGGCCCGCTGCCGACAGGCTCTCGAACCGGGCGACGGCAAGAAACACTTTCAAATCATCCCATTGCGGCTGCATCCCCTGCCCCTTCCCCGGCCCCTTTGCACTTTTGCAAACTGCGTTTGAAATATTGCCTCTGTTCGCCCTAATTTTGCAAGGCTATGCTACGCGTAAATGTAAATGGAGGATGCTATGACCACCGAACTGACACATTACATCAACGGCAAGCACGTCAAGGGCACGTCCGGCCGCTTTGCCGACGTCTACAACCCCGCCACCGGCGACGTGCAGGCAAAGACGCCGCTTGCCTCAGTTGAAGAGCTGAACCAGGCCGTTGCCGACGCCGCCAAGGCACAAAAGGAATGGGCTGAGGTCAATCCGCAGAAACGCGCCCGTGTGTTCATGGAATACGTCCGCCTGATCAACCGCGACATGGACAAGCTGGCCGAGGCGATCAGCCGCGAGCATGGCAAGACCCTGCCCGACGCCAAGGGCGATGTGCAGCGCGGCATGGAAGTGATCGAATTCTGCATCGGCGCGCCGCATTTCCTGAAGGGCGAATATTCCGGCAACGCCAGTACCGGCATCGATATCTATTCGATGCGCCAGGCCTTGGGTGTGGTTGCGGGCATCACGCCCTTCAACTTCCCGGCCATGATTCCGATGTGGAAAATGGGCCCGGCAATTGCGGCGGGCAACGCCGTCATCATCAAACCGTCCGAGCGTGACCCCTCCTGCCCGCTCATGCTGGCCGAACTATGGACCGAGGCAGGCCTGCCCGACGGCATCTGCCAGGTCGTCAACGGTGACAAGGAATCGGTGGACGCGATCCTCGACAACGAAACCATTCAGGCCGTCGGTTTCGTCGGCTCGACGCCCATCGCGCAGTATATCTATGGCCGCGCCTGCTCCAACGGCAAGCGCGCCCAGTGCTTTGGCGGCGCCAAGAACCACATGATCATCATGCCCGACGCCGACCTCGATCAGGCCGCGGACGCGCTGATCGGTGCCAGCTATGGCGCGGCGGGCGAACGCTGCATGGCGATTTCGGTTGCCGTTCCGGTGGGCGATGAGACCGCAGACAAGCTGATCGAAAAGCTGATCCCCCGCGTCGAGGCGCTGAAGGTCGGCCCGTACACGTCGGAAAATGACGTCGATTACGGCCCCGTCGTGACTGCGCAAGCCAAGGAGCGTATCCTGGGCCTCGTGCAATCCGGCATCGATCAAGGCGCCGAACTCGTCGTCGACGGGCGCAACTTCAATCTGCAAGGCTATGAGGATGGCTTTTTCGTCGGACCGCACCTTTTTGACAAGGTGACGCCGGACATGGACATCTACCAGCAAGAGATTTTCGGCCCGGTGCTGACCACCGTGCGCGCAGGCAGCTATGAGGAAGCACTGAAACTGGCGTCCGATCACGAGATGGGCAACGGCACCGCGATCTTTACCCGCGATGGCGATGCGGCGCGCGATTTCGCGTCCCGCGTGAATGTCGGCATGGTCGGAATCAACTTCCCCATCCCGGTGCCGCTGGCGCATTACACCTTCGGCGGGTGGAAGAAGTCCGGCTTTGGTGACCTGAACCAGTACGGCCCCGACGCGTTCAAGTTCTACACCAAGACCAAGACCGTGACCTCGCGCTGGCCATCAGGCATCAAGGAAGGCGGCGAGTTCCACTTCAAACTGGCCGACTAAACGCAACGGAACGCCCGGTCCCGGAAGGCCGGGCGTTTTTCGCCAGAGAAAATTCGCAGAATTTTCTTGGCACGCGGCCCTGCCTGCGCTTTGCTGGACATACCTTAGCGAAAGGCGCGCCATGGCCCTGACTGATCCCGACTTTACCATCGGCATCGAAGAAGAATATCTTCTCGTCGACAAGGACAGCATGGCCCTCGCCGAGGCGCCCGAGGCGCTGATGGATGCCTGCCGCGCCAAATTGCAGGATCAGGTCAGCCCGGAATACCTGAACTGCCAGATCGAGGTCGGCACCAAGGTCTGCCAGACCGTCGATGAGGCGCGCAAAGACCTTAAACGCCTGCGCGCCTGCATCGCCCGCGAGGCCGACAAATTCGGCCTGGCGCCGATTGCCGCCTCTTGCCATCCGTTCTCGGATTGGCGCGAGCAGAAACATACCGACAAGGATCGCTATAACAGCCTGTCCGCCGATCTGGCGGGCGTGGTGCGCCGTATGCTGATTTGCGGCATGCATGTGCATGTGGGCATCGATCCACCCGACCGGCGAATCGATTTGATGAACCAACTCAGCTATTTCCTGCCGCATCTTCTGGCACTCAGCTGCTCGTCGCCCTTCTGGCAGGGGCAGGACACCGGTCTGGACAGCTATCGGCTGACGGTCTTTGATAATCTGCCCCGCACCGGCCTGCCCCCACGCATGAGCAGCTTTGGCGAATTCGAGCGCTCGGTGCAGGTGCTGGTCGATCTGGGTGCAATCGAGGATGCCTCGAAAATCTGGTGGGATCTGCGGCCCTCGTCGAAATTTCCCACCATCGAGTCACGCATCTGCGATGTGCAGCCCCGGATGGAGGATGCGCTGACACTTGCCGCACTGACGCAGGGGCTGTCGCGGATGCTGTGGCGACTATCGGTGCGCAACCAGCGCTGGCGGATTTATGACCAGTTCCTGATTTCCGAAAACCGCTGGCGCGCGCAGCGCTACGGCGTGCGTGAGGGTCTGATTGATTTCGGCCTGGGCGAGATTGTTCCGTTTGAGACACTGATCGGCGAAATGCTGGAAATCATCGCCGAGGATGCGGTGCATTTAGGCTCGGTCAACGAGGTGTCGCGCGCCCGCACTATCGCGGCAAACGGCACCAGCGCCGACCGCCAACGGCGCGTGTTCGACGCCGCAACCGAGGCGGGCAAGGATCGCAGCGCCGCCCTCGCCGCCGTGGTCGCGCATCTGATCGACGAATTCCACGAGGACCTCTAGCGCGCAAAACAGATAATTTTCGCAAACGGATTTTGACCAAATTCTGCGCGCACCCGGCATTGCCCCTGCTCTGCCGATGGCGATACTGTGGCGCAAATCCTCTTGCGGAAAGGCACGGTCATGAAAATCGGATTCATCGGACTTGGTAACATGGGCGGGCCGATGGCGGCCAATCTGGCGGCGGCTGGCCATGACGTCACCGGCTTTGATCCCGCAGGCACCAGTGCAGATGGCGTCCGCGCCGGCGCCAGCGCCGAAGACGCGGCCAAGGGCGCCGGGGTGGTTATCACCATGCTGCCCAATGGCACGATCCTGCGCAGCGTCGCGGACCAGATCATTCCCGTCATGGACAAGGGCGCGGTGTTCCTCGACTGCTCGACCGTCGATGTCGCCAGCGCCCGCGACGTCGCGGCGCAGGCACAAACCGCCGGGCTATCCGCGCTGGACGCTCCTGTTTCGGGCGGTATCGGGGGTGCATCAGGCGGCACGCTGACCTTCATGGTCGGCGGGGACGAGGCCGGATTTGCCACCGCCAAGCCACTGTTCGACATCATGGGCCAGAAGGCCGTGCATTGTGGCCCCTCCGGCAACGGTCAGGCGGCCAAGATCTGCAACAACATGATTCTTGGCGCGACCATGATCGTCACCTGCGAGGCCTTCGCGCTGGCCGACAAGCTGGGCCTTGACCGGCAGGCGATGTTCGACGTGGTCAGCACGTCCTCGGGCTATAGCTGGTCGATGAACGCCTATTGCCCCGCGCCGGGTGTCGGCCCCAAATCCCCCGCAGACAACGACTACAAACCGGGCTTCGCCGCCGAACTGATGCTGAAAGATCTGACCTTGGCCCAGCAGGCCGCCGAAGCGGTGGATGCCGACACGCCACTGGGCAGCGCCGCGCGCGCGCTTTATGCGCAGTTCGTCGAGGATGAGGACGGCAAAGGCCGCGATTTCAGTGCAATGCTGCCGCGCCTTGCGGCGCGCGGGCACACATAAACGGCCCTGTTACAGGAACCGTCCCGCCCGCGCGAGCGTTCAGGATGATTGGCGCCGTGCAATCCGGGGGAATGAAAGCAACGTGAAAGCGCAAAAACGCATCTATGTGCCGCTGGTCGGGATATTTGTCGTGGTCCTGACCGCAGCCATGGTGGCGGCCGCCAACTTCCTGATCCCCGTGACAGCAGCCATTCTGTCCTACTTTGTGTTCAGCCGACCGCGCCGCGCGCTGGAGCGTATGGGCCTGCACAATGTGCTGATCGCCACGTTGTTCACATCGATCCTGTTCGTTATGGTCGGAATTGGCGTCGCATGGTTCGCAGAACCCGTCGCGAACCTGATCGACGACATGCCCGGCCTGGTGCAGGACATGCGGACCAAACTGGGCGACAGCGACAGCCCCCTGGCCAAAGTGAACGAAGCCGCCAAGGCCATCGACAACGCTGTCGGCGATGCCGGCGGTCAGACCGCGATGGAGGTCGAGGTCGTGTCCGAGTCCGGCACCTCGGTCACTATCCTGACCATGGCGCCCAAAGTGCTGAGCCAAGTGATCTTTGCCATCTTCCTGACGTTCTTCCTGATCGGTTCGGGTGATTTCTTTGCGCTGCGCACCGTCGAAAGCCTGCCGACACTGCGCGACAAACGCCGCGCGGTTGAGATCATCAAAACCATTGAGGACCGTCTGGGGCGCTATCTGGGAGGTATCGCGCTGATCAACACGGGGCTGGGACTCAGCATCGGGGCGGCAATGTATCTGTGGGGTCTGCCCAACGCCGTCGCCATCGGCGTCATGGCATTCGTGCTGAACTTTATCCCGTTTCTGGGCGCGGTCGTCGGCGCTGGCGTCGCGGGGCTTGTGGCGTTCGTGTCCTTCGATCAGCCTTGGGAGGCGTTCGGCGTCTTCATGACCTACATGGCGCTGACATCCATCGAAGGGCAGATCGTGACGCCCTTGGTGATTTCGCGGCGAATGCAGCTGAACACACCGATCCTGTTCATGATCGTCGCGTTCTTTGCCTATATCTGGTCGGTCGTCGGCATGGTCGTTGCCGTGCCCGTGCTGATCGTGGCAAAGATCGTCTGCGACGAAATCGAGGGACTAAAGCCGCTCGGTCATTTTCTGGGTGACAGTTCGACCACGCCGCGCCGTGGAGCGCGATCCAAGGCAGAACCGCCGAAAGGAAATGCTGGTTAGGGTCACCGGGGAATTGCGGCCTGCACCATACCGTGCGCTTGCGTCCTGACGTCATGAAACTGGACATCTCGCTGACCAGCCAGATCGACGACGTGAGCGTTCTGCACGATCTGGCGGTGCTTAGCGCGCGGAATTCAGACCTTTTGGGACAGCGGATATCGGCCCTGTGCAGGGTTCGATGTGGCGCCCCGTGCCTGCCTATGACGCGGTAGGCTGACAGGTTACTATTCCGCCGCCACCCTGCGCGATTGCAGCATGGGCTTCAGATAGTGGCCCGTATGGCTGCGCGGCTCGTCCGCCACCTTTTCAGGCGTGCCGGTCGCCACGATCTCACCGCCGCCATCGCCGCCCTCGGGGCCGATATCGATGATCCAGTCGGCGGTCTTGATCACGTCCAGGTTATGTTCGATGACGACGACAGTGTTGCCGCCGTCGACCAGCTCGTGCAGCACTTCCAGCAGCTTCTTCACATCCTCGAAATGCAGGCCCGTCGTCGGCTCGTCGAGGATATAGAGCGTGCGTCCGGTGCTGCGCTTGGCCAGTTCCTTGGACAGTTTCACGCGCTGCGCCTCACCGCCCGACAGGGTTGTCGCCTGTTGACCGACCTTGATATATCCAAGACCGACCCGCACCAGCGCATCCATCTTTTCGCGGATCGACGGCACGGCCTTGAAAAACTCCTGCGCATCCTCAACCGTCATATCAAGAACGTCCGCTATACTCTTGCCTTTAAATCGAATTTCTAGAGTTTCGCGATTGTATCGCGCGCCCTGACACGTCTCGCAGGTGACATAGACATCCGGCAGGAAATGCATCTCGATCTTGATGAGTCCATCGCCCTGACACGCCTCGCAGCGCCCGCCCTTGACGTTGAAACTGAACCGGCCGGGCTTGTAGCCGCGGGCCTTGGATTCGGGCAGACCGGCGAACCAGTCGCGGATCGGTGTGAAGGCGCCCGTATAGGTCGCCGGGTTCGACCGCGGTGTGCGACCGATGGCGCGCTGATCGATGTCGATGACCTTGTCCAGATGCTCCAGCCCCTTGATTGTCTCGCAGGGGGCGGGCGTCTGGCGCGCGCCGTTCAGTTGCATCGATGCTGTCTTGAACAGCGTTTCGATGGTCAGCGTGGATTTACCGCCGCCGGACACGCCAGACACGCACACAAATCTGCCCAAGGGGAATTCGGCAGTGATGTTTTTCAGGTTATTGCCGGTCGCCTTGACCACCTTCAACTTCTTGCCGTTGCCCTTGCGCCGCTTGGCCGGCACCGGAATCTCGCGCACGCCAGACAGATACTGCCCGGTGATGGAGTTGGGATCAGCCGCCACCACCGAGGGAATGCCGTGGCTGACCACCTGCCCGCCATGCACGCCCGCACCGGGGCCAATGTCGAAAACGTAGTCGGCCTCGCGGATCGCCTCTTCGTCGTGTTCGACGACGATCACGGTATTGCCCTGATCGCGCAGGTTTTTCAGCGTCAGCAGAAGGCGGTCATTATCGCGCTGATGCAACCCGATGGACGGCTCGTCCAGAACATACAGCACGCCGGTCAGACCACTGCCGATCTGACTGGCCAGCCGGATCCTCTGCGATTCGCCACCCGAAAGCGTGCCGGCATTGCGGCTGAGCGTCAGATATTCGAGCCCGACGTTATTCAGGAACCCCAGCCGCTCGCGGATTTCCTTGAAGATGGCGCGCGCGATCTCGTTCTTTTGGTTGGTCAGGGCTTTCGGCGCTTCCGTCACCCATTCCAGCGCCTCGCGGATCGACATCCGCACGACCTGCCCCACATGCAGCCCCGCGATCTTGACCGCCAGCGCCTCGTCGCGGAGTCGATAACCCTCGCAGGCGCCGCAGGGTCGGTTGTTCTGATAGCGCTCGAATTCTTCGCGCACCCAAGCCGAATCCGTCTCGCGATAGCGACGCTCCATGTTGGGGATCACCCCTTCGAACACGCGCGACACGTTGTAGACGCGCCCGCCCTCGTCATAGCGAAAGGCGATTTCATCGTCGCCCGAGCCGTGCAGGAACACCTGCTGCACATGGGCTGGCAGATCCTTCCACTTGGTTTTCTGGTCGAACTCGTAATGCTTGGCGATCGCCTCGATCGTTTGCAGGAAATACGGGCTCTTGCCCTTGCGCCACGGGGCCAGCGCGCCGTCGTAGATTTTCAGGTTCTGGTCCGGTACAACCAGCCGTTCGTCAAAAAACAGCTCAACCCCCAGACCATCGCAGACCGGGCAGGCCCCAAACGGCGCGTTGAAGGAAAACAGGCGCGGTTCGATTTCGGGGATGGTGAAACCCGACACGGGACAGGCGAATTTTTCGGAAAATGTCAGGCGTTCAGGATCACCCTCATTGGGCGCCGTCTCCAGAATGGCAATGCCATCGGCAAGGTCCAGCGCGGTGCGCAACGAATCGGCCAGCCGCGTTTCCAAGCCTTCCTTGACGACCAGACGGTCGACCACGACGTCGATGTCGTGGCGGAATTTCTTGTCCAGCGTCGGTGGCTCGTCCAGTTCGTAGAATTCGCCATTCACCTTGACCCGCTGAAAGCCGTTTTTGCACAGCTCTATGAATTCCTTGCGGTATTCACCCTTGCGGTCGCGCACGATGGGGGCCAGCAGATAGGCGCGCGTACCCTCCTCCATCGCCATGATGCGGTCGACCATGTCCTGCACCTGCTGCGCCTCGATCGGTTTGCCTGTTGCAGGGGAATAGGGTGTGCCCGCGCGGGCGAACAGCAGGCGCAGGTAGTCGTAGATTTCGGTCACGGTGCCGACGGTCGAACGCGGGTTCTTGCTGGTCGTCTTCTGCTCGATGCTGATGGCGGGTGACAGTCCGCTGATATGGTCGACATCCGGTTTTTGCATCATGTCAAGGAACTGGCGCGCATAGGCCGACAGCGATTCGACATAGCGGCGCTGCCCTTCGGCATAGACCGTATCGAACGCGAGGCTGGATTTGCCCGACCCCGAAAGGCCGGTGATGACCACCAGCTGATCGCGTGGAATATCCACGTCGATATTTTTCAGATTATGCTCGCGCGCGCCGCGCACTTCGATGTTCTTCAGCTCAGCCATGATGCCTCCGGGGAGAGAAGATTTACAGATAGTGTATGGCGGCGGACCTTCCAACCCGTATTTGCGAACAGATGAGGAACATCTGCGTGAGAAACTTTCTGCGCCCCCAATTCGTTTCTGATGAAGGGAGGCTTATCATGGATATCCGTACAAGGCGCGCTTACGAGGACATGGCCGAAAATGATGGCTTCCGCGTTCTGGTCGACAGGATCTGGCCGCGCGGCGTGGCCAAAAAGGATCTGGACCTTGATGATTGGTGCAAGGATGTCGCGCCCAGCGACGACCTGCGCGAATGGTTCGATCATGATCCGGAGAAGTGGGGCGAATTTCGGCGGCGCTACCGGCACGAACTGGACCAGTGCGGCGCGCCCATCAAAGACCTGATCAAACGGGTCAAGGACGGGCGCGTCACCCTGATTTATGGGGCCAAGGACGAGACCCACAACAATGCCGAAGCGCTGCGTGACTACCTGCGCGACAAAGCCGTCTAGATCTGTCCCTTACATGTGTATGACGCGGCCATAAGCGTCCAGAACGCTTTCGTGCATCATCTCGCTGAGGGTCGGATGCGGGAAGACGGTATTCATCAGGTCTTCTTCGGTCGTTTCCAACTGGCGCCCGACGACGTATCCCTGAATCAGCTCGGTTACTTCGGCCCCGATCATGTGCGCGCCAAGCAGCTCGCCCGTCTTGGCGTCAAAGATGGTTTTCACCATGCCCTCGGCCTCGCCCAGTGCGATAGCCTTGCCGTTGCCGATGAAGGGGAAGCGCCCGACCTTGATGTTATAGCCCAGTTCCTTGGCCTTGGCCTCGGTATAGCCGACCGATGCGATCTGCGGATTGGAATAGGTGCAGCCGGCAATGCTGTTGGCTTTCACGGGATGGGGGTCTTTGCCCGCGATCAGCTCGGCAATCATGACGCCCTCATGGCTGGCCTTGTGCGCCAGCCATGGCGCACCGGCGATGTCGCCGATGGCATAGAGGCCGTCCACATCGGTGCGGCAATACTCATCTGTCAGCACATGGGTGCGGTCGATCTTGACGCCCAGATCTTCCAGCCCGAGGTTTTCGATGTTGCCAACGATGCCGACTGCGGAAATCACGGTGTCGAACTCGTGCTTTTCGACTTTGCCGTTCGCTTCGATATGGGCCGTCACTTTGCCCTTGCCGCGATCCAGCTGTTTGACTGCGGTTTTTTCCAGAATGCTCATCCCCTGTTTCTCGAACTGCTTTTTGGCGAATTTCGAGATTTCGGCGTCTTCCACCGGCAGGATACGGTCCATGACCTCGACCACGGTCGTCTCGGCCCCCAGCGTGTTGTAAAAGCTGGCAAATTCGATCCCGATGGCGCCCGACCCGATCACCAGCAGCTTCTTGGGCATGCGCGGCGGAACCAACGCATGCCGGTAAGTCCAGACCAGATCGCCGTCAGCCTCCAAGCCCGGCAATTCGCGGGCGCGCGCGCCGGTGGCGATGACGATATGCTTGGACGTCAATTCCTCGTCGTCGCCCTTATCCATCTTGACGGACACCGTGCCCTTGGACGGCAGTTTAGCATCGCCTCGGAACACGCTGATCTTGTTCTTTTTCATCAGATGCGAGATACCGTCCGACAGCTGTTTGGCCACGCCGCGCGACCGCTTGATCACCGCGTCCAGATCATAGCCGATCTTGTCCGCCGTCAGGCCGAATTCCTTGGCGCGGTGCATCAGGTGGAACACCTCGGAGGATCGCAGCATCGCCTTGGTCGGGATGCAGCCCCAGTTCAGGCAGATACCGCCCATATTCTCACGCTCGACTATGGCCACGGAAAGGCCCAACTGCGCGCCCCGAATGGCGGCGACGTATCCGCCAGGACCGGCGCCGATCACGATCATATCAAAGGATTTGGGGGCCATGTGCGTCTCCGGGATGCTGCGTTCGCCCCGATGCTAATGCGTTTCGCGGAGTTGCACAACGCATCTGCCAAACATGCGTGCGCCGCGCCCGTTGCCTGGGCGCGGCGCTGCTATACCTGGTCGCGGGCCATGCGTCAGGCGGCGTCCTTATGCTGCAACTGGCGCAGCGTATGACCATATGCACCAGCCTTGAGATACGCGGTCTCGGGCAGGGTCGATTTACGGTCAAGCGCCGCGTTGCGGTAGGGAAAGCGTCCGAACTGGCGGATCACGTCGCGGTGCGCGCGCGCATGCAGCAGTGTACCGGCCCCGGTTTGCGGCATCCGCTCGCAAATGAGGCGAATGCAACGCTCCTGATCACACAGGTTTTCCGAATGCATCAGCGGCAGGTAGAAGAACTGGCGCGCAGGTTCGTCAATCGCCATGTCCCACTTGCGATCAATCGCGGCCTTGGCGGCAGCGACGGCCTGACGGTCAGTGGCAAAGCTGCCCGCCTGTCCGCGAAACATGTTGCGCGGAAACTGGTCCATCAGGATAATATACGCCAGCGTGCCCGCCGGGTAGGTCAGCCACAAACCGAACGTTCCCGAGCTGGCCTTTTCCCAAGCCCCCTCGAACCGATCCCGGATCGCCGCATCCAGCGTCTCCGATTGGTCATACCAGCCCTGCTCGCCCACGTCGTCGAGCCAGAATTTCAAAACGTCGTCCGGGTTCACCACGGGTCTGCTCCTTTAGTGGCCAATGCCGATAATCCTAGGGTACTGCCCCGCGCCTCTGCTTGAACAGTAAAGTATTCCTACAAACGCAACATATCGCTCACGCGCATCCGGGCAGAGCTGTCCTCAGGCTTCTGCGGCGCGGGCATCGGCCTCTTCTTCCTCCTGGGCTATATCGATGGCGTATTCCTGCGCCATGGTAACGGCGACAGGCGACGACGACGGCATGACCGTCGTGTAGGTATCGGTGGGGTCGACAGTGGGCGCCTTGCGCTGCGTCATACGATAGGCCGCATAAGCGGCCATCGCCGCGCCCAGAATGGCAATATACAGGAAAAATCCGCGCGGCCCCATCACGCCCATCATCCAGCCGGTGATCAGCGGACCGGCGACAGCGCCCAACCCGTTGATAAAGATCAGCCCACCTGCGGCAGCGGCCATATCCTCATGCTCCAAATAATCGTTGGTATAGGCAATCAACAGCGAATACAGCGGGTTGGATAGCCCGCCCACCACAAAGGCGGCCGCCAGCAGCACCCAAAAGAACGTGCCGAACAGCATGGCGACAAGCGCGCCGAACGCCACCCCCGCCGACGCGATCAGGATCAGCAGGCGGCGGTCCACCTTGTCCGACAGCCAGCCCAGCGGATACTGGATGATCAACGCCCCGATGTAAAAGGACGACACGAAGGCCGAAATTTCGCCAACGCTCAGCGCCGCCTTACCGCCGTAGACCGCAGCCATCCCGAACTGCGCCGAGAAGACTCCACCCAACAGGAACATGCCGACACAGCCAAGTGGCGAGGTGTGGTATATCTGCATCAGAGTCATCGGCTTGGTCCTGTCGAACGCCGGCGTCGGGCTAATCGACAGCAGAATCGGCGCAAACGAAATCGAAATCAGCACCGACGGGATGATGAACAGAACAAACCCGCCCGGATCGGCCACGATCAGCAGCGCCTGCGCCGATACGATGCCGATCATCTGCACGATCATGTACAGTGACAGTGCCTTGCCGCGGTTCTCATTGCTGGCCGAATTGTTCAGCCAGCTTTCGGCGGTGACATAAACGCCCGAAAAGCAAAACCCGATCAGGATGCGCGCAGCGCCCCAGGCCCAGGGGTCCGTCCAAGTCGGATACAGCAGCATCGCCGATGAAATCATCGATCCCAGGGCCGCAAAGACCCGCACATGCCCGACGCGGCGGATCATCTCGGGCGCCATGCGCGACCCGAAAAGAAAGCCGACGAAATAGCCCGACATGACCAGCGACATCTCGAAGGTCGAGAACCCCTCGATCTCCCCCCGGATACCCAAAAGCGTGCCCTGCATGCCGTTCCCGACCTGAAGCAGCATCATCCCGAACAACAGCGCCCACGCGCCGGACAGAACCTTGATCATCGGACGTCTTCCCTTGTCGTATTGAGGGCAATCTGCGGCGAATCAGGCCCCATGTCGCGCCCACGAGCGACACGTGCCGGGGCGTAGGTGCCGCCATTGGCAGTGTTTCAGTCCGGGATCAACAGGGATGCGTCGCCGTAGGAAAAAAACCTGTATTCTGCGCCGACGGCATGGGTGTATATCTGGCGCAACCTGCCCTGTCCGATCAATGCGGCGACCAGCATCATCAGCGTCGATTTCGGCAGGTGGAAGTTGGTCATCAGCGCATCCGTCACGCGAAACCGGAAACCCGGATAGATGAAAATATCCGTCTCGCCCCGCCACGGCGCGATTGCGCCGCTGGCCTGCGCCGCACTTTCGATCAGGCGCAGCGCGGTGGTGCCCACGGGGATGATCCGCCCGCCCGCTGCGCGGGTCGCCGCAATCTGCGCGGCGGCCTCTGGGGTCACCTCGCCCCATTCGGCGTGCATCTTGTGGGTGGTGACGTCGTCCACCTTGACCGGCAGGAACGTGCCGGCGCCAACATGCAACGTGACATGGGTGAATTCCACGCCCTTCGCGGCCAGCGCCGCCAGCAGTGCGTCGTCAAAATGCAGCGATGCCGTGGGCGCCGCGACGGCGCCGGAATGACGGGCCCAGACCGTTTGATAATCATCCTTGTCGGCGGCGTCGGCGGGGCGGCGCGCGGCAATGTAGGGCGGCAGGGGCATCGCGCCCGCCTCGGCCAATGCGGCGTCGAAATCATCGCCCAGCAGATTGAAGCGTAGCAGAGCCAGCCCGTCTTGCTTGCCCTCGAGCGTCGCCGATAGCGAATCGGAGAATATCACCACCTCGCCCAACGCCAGCTTTTTCAGCGGCTTGATCATCGCGCTCCACGTGCCGTCTGCGCGCGGCTCCAGCAGTGTCGCCTCGATACGGGCCTCGGTCTGCCCTTGGGCGCCGGTGCGGCGGCGCACACCGCTCAGACGTGCGGGAATGACGCGCGTGTCGTTCAGCACCAAACGGTCACCGGGGCGCAGCCAATCGGGCAGATCGCCCACATGCGCATCAGTGATCCCCTTCCCTTGGGCCACCAGCAGTCGCGCGGCACTGCGCGGGCGGACGGGCCGCGTGGCAATCAGCGCCTCGGGCAGGTCATAGTCGAAATCGCTGAGCTTCATCGCGTCCCAATCCTGTTTCATCCGGTGCCGTCACCTGCGGTTCCGCCTGCCATGATCCACCGGCTTGCGCACAGGTTTGGGCGGCGGCCCGACAGCACTATCCGGCCCCCCTGCCGCCTGTCCGCCCGTGTCCGCAGCAGTGCCCGGCGGCGCGGCGCGTTTCGGCGGCTCTGGCGGCGAGCGGCGGAAAATCTCGCGGAACATGCCGGGTGTCAACAGCGACAGTGGATTGACCCCGACGCGCGGTGACGCGGCAGGCCCCGTGAGCGTATAATTGACCCCCACCAGCCCCTCGCCGCGCCGGGTAAACATCGCGCCGATGGCGTTGACCACATAAAGCGGTGACACGACGCCCTGCATATCCATCTGCTTGCTTCCCAGATTATAATAACCATCCATCGAGATACCCATCGACGCCCCCACCGCGCTGCCTGAATACAGCGTCAGCCGCTCTGGCCCCAGCCGAAACCGCGCATCTACATCGCTGAAATGGATGCCACTTCCCGACATCTGCTCCAGCAGGCCGACAACGCTGAGCGCGCTCAGAAGCGCCGCCAATGCCGGCGCGTCCGTCAGCCATATGTCACCGCCCTTCAGCCGGCCCTCATAGGTGCCGGGCGCGCCTGCCGGTGTCAGGATCAGCTCCATCTGGCCGCCGCGCGCCTGTTTCAGCAGACCGGCGGCGCCCAGAACGCCCCCCGCGTCAGCGGTGGTGATGCGGAATGCGCTGCGCCTGTCCTGCGGCTCGACCCGGCCCCGAATGGCTGCGCCGCCGTTAACGCGGCCCATGAAGTTCCCGTCGACGCCGCGCGCCAGATCCAGATCGGCGCGAAACCCGGTCAGCGCCAATGCATCCGACACCGTCAACCGATCCAGCGCCAGCGATACCGGCCCGCCAGCGCCACCGCCGCCGCCAGACAAATCGGCGCGGCGCAGATCGATGCTGCCGCCCGTCACCTCGATGCGCGGCGCCGCGCCCTTACCGCGCCCGATCAGCGCGACCGGTGCGTCCAGCCAACCGCCCACCCGCACGCGCGAAAACTGTGCACGCGCCAATTGGCCGCTGGGCTTCAGCGTGACACTGCCCAGCGCCGTCAGCCCCGGCGCATCCAGCGACAGGTGGTCGATCCGCGGCGGCGTGCCCAACCGGCCGCGTACCTCCAGCGCGCCGCGCGTGGCGCGCCCGAGGGACCAGTTCAGCTGTGGCAGCGACAGCCCCAGCCCCACCAGATCCGAGGTAAGCGTGAACGCCGCCGCGCCCTCGGGCCCAAGATCGACGGCTATCTGCGCGGGCGCGCTACCGCTAAGGCTGCCCGGCGGCAGGCCGATGCCGAACGCATCGGCAAAGCCCTGACTCAGCATGATGGTTCCCTCGATGCGGCTGCCCTTGGACTCGGGGCCCAGCACGGCGTTCCAGTGGCCGTTGAATGGCACACCATCCAGTTGCCCGTCGCCGCCGATGCGCAAGCGATCCTCCGCCAGACGCAAATCCAGCGTCTGCGCCGTCAGAACGCGCCCCGGCACCAGAACGTCGCTGCGCAGGTCCGACAACTCGCCCGCCACCTCGACGCGCACATCCTTGGTCTTTAGGTGGCGCATCAACGGTAAGCCGAGATCGACCGCCACGCGCGCCCGCCCCTCGGCCAGCGTGACCGGCCGACCCTGCTTGCTCAGGAAGCGGAACGGCTCTTCGTCGATCAGCGCCAGCGCCGCAGTGATCGTACTGGACGCGCGCACCGCCACCTCCGCCGGAGCAGGTTTGATTTTGGTATTGGGCACGACAAAGCTGGTGCCCGCGATATCGATGCTCCCGCCCTGCGGCGCCTCGACGTGGCCTACCTCGGCCTCGATGGCAAAGCGGTTGCCCAGCAACACCGCCTTGCCGGACATCCCCTCGATCACGGGCATCTGTTTCATGAAACGGGATCTGAGCCCCGTGAAATCAAAGGCCAGAGCCACCGATCGGGCCTGCCCGGGTCTTGATCTGAAAGCCAGATCGATGTTGTGCAAATCAGCAGTTTGCACATTTTCATCGACCCATTTGCGGGTCTTGGGCACGGCCGCCTCGGGCCACAATTGCATCAGCCGAGCCCCGTTAATACCGTCCAGCCGTCCATCCAATGCCAGATCCCAGCCTGCATCACTGCCGCGCAGATCGCCGTCCAGCACCAGATGGCGGCCCTGATCCGACAGACTCAGTTGGCCAACACTCAGATGAAACGGCTCCAGCCGCAGGCGCAGGTCCAGCGCGGCGCTGTCCACCTGCACGGGCGCAGCGTATAGATCAGCAGGATTGGCAATGATATTGCTGACGCGCAACTGTGCCTGCAATTCGTCCGGCCAGCCATTGGTGCCCCCGATCAGATGCGCCACGCCCTCGGCGCTGGCCGTCACCCATTTGCTATCGATCGACAACGTGCCGATCTCGATCTTCTGCGCAATGGGATCGTAGGTGAAATAGGCGCGGGCGGCATCAAAGGCGATCGGCTTGGTCGCGGGGTGGGGTTGCAGTACGCCCTGCCCTATTTGCAGCGTCGCATTCATCGGTCCCAGCCTGCCGCTGGCATCCAGCCGGGCGCGCAGCGCGCCCGAAATCGGCGCATCAAGCGCGCCCAGAACCGCCAACGCCGGCGATTGCATCGCCAACTCGCCCGCCGGCAGGTCCGAAAAATTCAGCCCCAGCTGCGCCGCCGTGCTGCCGATCTGGCTGGAGAAATTGAACTCCAGCGTGCTGGCATAGGACCGCGCGCCCAGCACGGTGAAATCACCGCGCGCCTGTAGCACGCCCCCCTCTCGCGTGACCGATACCTTGCCGCCATCCACCGTCCAGGCGCGCCCCGTACGCGCATCCTCATAGCGCAGCGTCATGTTGTCGGCGCGCACGTCGTCGAGCGATGCCAGCGCCGGGCGCTCCAGCACCGCGTCGATCTGCGCAATCAGCGAGGGCACGTCGCGCGGCCGGTCGCGACCACCGCCCACCCCCATATCGGCGCCCAACTGCACGCCCAGCCCACCAGAATCGTCGCGGCGCAGATGCACCTGAAGACCCGATAGCCGAATACCCGCCGGCTGCACCTGCCCCCGCAATAACGGGCGCAACCGGGCGGTGCCGCTCAGCTCGGCCAAGGTTGCGATCACGCGACGGTCCGGTCCGCGCAACGTCACCGCGCGCAGGGCCAACCGCGGCGTCCATCCCTTTTCGATGACGACGGCCATCTGGCCCAGCTCAACCTGAAGACCACCCGCCTGGCTGTTGATCCGCTCGGTGATGCGCGCGCGCAGCCACTCGGGCACGGCAACGGGCGTACCCAGATAGGACAGCACGAACAGCGCCATCGCGCTGGCCAGCGCGGCCATGCTCAGCAGGGACCACAGCCCGGCCTTGCGCCGCCTGCGCCGCCGCCGCGCGCGGTGCGCATGGGCATCGTGCCCCTCAGAGTCCGCGCTTGGCGGCTGGGAACCTGTCTCGCTCATCTGCTCCTTCGGGGGCTTTTTTGCGCGCCCCTCTTTGTGTCTTTGCGATGGGTCGTCGCAATGCGTCCCTTCCATACGGGCCGCACCGGGTTAGTATATCAGGAACACCGCCATCACCAAGGACAGCTCATGCCCGATATTTCCGACAATGCCCCCGATTTCACCCTCCCTGCGTCCGGCAGCGGCGAAATTCAGCTCAGCGCGCTGCGCGGCGCGCCGGTGGTTCTGTTCTTTTACCCCCGCGACGATACCACCGGCTGCACGCGCGAGGCGCTGGATTTCACCGCCCTGACCGGCGAATTCGACCAGATCGGCGTGCGCCTCATCGGCATTTCCAAGGATTCGATCGCCAAGCATGACAAGTTCCGCGACAAGCACGGCCTGACCATACCCTTAGCCTCGGACGAGAATAGCGCGACCTGCGAGGATTACGGCGTCTGGTGCGAAAAGAAGATGTACGGCAAGACCTTCATGGGGATTGAGCGCAGCACGTTCCTGATCGACGCCGAGGGCCGAATCGCGCGCGTCTGGCGCAAGGTCAAAGTGCCAGGCCACGCCCAAGAGGTGCTGGAGGCCGCGCGCGCCCTCTGACGCCGCCTTAAGATGGCGGGCCTGCGCATAGTCAGGTCTGACCTGCGACATCCAGGCGCAGGCCAGACCTGCAAATCCCCGCCCAGCCGTCTGCAAATCGGCGATAATTTGCCACTTCTCACCGCCTCAAGTGATTCGCGGTGCCATGACGGCCAAAACTGTTGCTCATGGTCCACGCTCTGTCTAAGCACAACCGCAAGGCGCCTCGCTCTGAAGAATGTGCGCCACTCGGGATGGACACGGATAATCTGAGGACGGGATATTTTGCGGACACTGATCGCAATAAAAGCACATGCTTTTCTGGAACGCCATTTTCCCGAACGTCGGGTCTTTTTGCGGTCTGACACCGACACGCGGTTTATTCGGCTACGACCGGCGACTCAGCTGATCGCCTTCAGCGGCGTGTCGTTGATTGTCGCCTGGTCGATCATCGCGACCGCCATCCTGCTGATGGACAGCATCGGGTCGGGCAACTTTCGCGAACAGGCCAAGCGCGATCAGCGCACCTATGAAAACCGCCTCAATGATCTGAGCAGCGAACGTGACAAGCGCGCCATCGAGGCGCGCGAGGCGCAGGAGCGCTTCAACTCGGCGCTTGAACAGATTTCCGTCATGCAGTCCGAACTGCTGGCCTCCGAGACCCGCCGTCGCGAGATGGAGACCGGGATCGACGTGATCCAGTCCACCCTGCGCCGCACCATGCATGAACGTGACGCCGCCCGTGGCAAGGCCGACACTCTCACAGTTGAACTCGAGACATCGGGCGACCGTGACGCGCTGTCCACCGGCGACGGTGCAGGCGGCAACGTCGTTGATTTCCTGACCCTTGCGCTGGCCGAAACCGCCGCCGAGCGCGACCAGGTCACCGCCGATGCGCAGGACGCGCTGATTCAGGCCGACGAGATGCAGCAGCAGATTCGCCTGATGCAGGACCAGAACGACCAGATCTTTCGCCAGCTCGAGGATGCGATGACCATATCGGTCGAGCCGCTGGACAAGATGTTCCGCTCTGCCGGGATGAGCACCGAAAAGATCCTGAACACCGTGCGCAAAGGCTATTCCGGTCAGGGTGGTCCCCTGATGCCGCTCAGCTTTTCCACCCGCGGCGAAGCGCCGTCACCGGACGCCGCCCGTGCCAACCGCCTGCTCAACCAGCTTGACCGCCTGAACCTGTACCGCATCGCCGGAGAAAAGGCACCTTTTGCCCTGCCTCTCAAGGGCGCATTTCGCTACACTTCGGGCTTTGGTCCGCGGTGGGGTCGCATGCACAACGGCACGGATATGGCCGGCGATCACGGCTCACCCATCTACGCCACGGCCGACGGTGTTGTCACGCACGCAGGCTGGCAGTCCGCCTATGGGCGTCTGGTCACGATCAAGCATGCCTTCGGAATCGAGACGCGCTATGCCCATCAATCGAAAATCCGCGTAAAGAAGGGGCAAAGGGTCTCGCGTGGGGATCGCATCGGTGATATGGGAAACTCTGGACGATCCACCGGCACCCATCTACACTATGAAATCAGGGTGGACGGCAAGGCCATCAACGCAATGACATTCATCAAGGCTGGTAGAAATGTTTTCTAAGAGCAAAATCAACGATCCTGGTCCGCAGAAGGGCGACGCGCCTAAACCGGCCGGTTATGACAAGCCTCTGGACGCGCCCAAGCCTGCGGCCGCGCAGGGCGGCGATTACAAGGCAGCAGCGCCCAAGGCCAAGCCGCCCGCATCGGTGCTGTCCTCGGATCTGCATGTCACTGGCAACATGAAGACGACCGGCGACATTCAGGTTGAAGGCACGGTTGAGGGCGACATCCGCGCCCATCTGTTGACCATCGGCGAGACGGCGACGATCAAGGGCGAAGTGATTGCCGATGACGTCGTGGTCAATGGCCGCATCGTGGGCCGCGTTCGCGGCCTCAAGGTACGCCTGACATCGACCGCACGCGTCGAGGGGGATATCATTCACAAGACCATCGCCATCGAATCCGGCGCCCATTTCGAGGGATCGGTTCAGCGTCAGGACGATCCGCTGAACCCCAAGGGCAAGGCGCCCGAGGCCAAGCCCAGCTAACACCGGCTTTGCAGCACTCGGATTTCCCAGATCAACCGCTCCCGCCGTATCCGGTTCGGGGGCGGTTTTCGTTGCTGCCCAGGGGTCTTGCGTATAAAATAAGGGCGGGCTCGCCGGACCGCCCCCGTCCGGATAATCGTACCGGCCGATTTTCAGTTGATACCCCACCCGTTATCTGGATATGCAGCGCGTTGGATGCACCACCCGACGGGGTAGACAAACCGGCATGTATATCAGCTTGACCCGATTTTCATGCAACTTTGCACACTCAGCGGTTTTGCCACAACTGCCGCGCAATCAGCCAGGTCACGGGGAAACTGACGACAAAACCGAGGGCAGCGGCGATCAGAATGCCGCTCATGTCGTCATACCCCATGACGAGCGCCGCGATAACGCCACTCCCCGCAAGGGTCGAGCCGATGAAAAGATGTAAAATACCGGCCAATCGCCACATGGTCCCGCTCCGTCTATGGGGTCATTTTTCGCCACTTTGACCGGCGGCACAGCGCCCTGCCTTGATCCATGTCAGACTGACGCTGAATGGCGCCCGCCCTGCACTGTTCGGTCAATTCGATGCGTCCGGTTGGAACCTATCCGTATGCGGCGCGTTCTCCTGACGCAATGATAAAAGGAACGTCAAAATGCTGAAAGCCACACTCGCCATCATCGTCGCTCTGGGCCTCGCCGCCTGCGAGACGACCGAGGGATTCGGCCGTGACGTTCAAAAGGCCGGTCAGGCGATCGAAGACGAGGCTGATTAAAGCGCGCCGAAACAGGCCTTAAGGCCGAAGAAAAACATACCGGAGGCGGTTCTTTGAAAGAATCGCCTCTTGGGACGGTCTGTAGTGTCAACAACGACAACCGATACATAGCCCACCTGCACTATCGTGGAATATGATCGAAATTCGGCAGCAGTTCCCCTTTGGCCGGTTTCAACTGGCCCTGCCCGCGCCCCTGCCTCTTATCCGTCCATCTTGAGCGCGGAGATGAATGCCTCCTGCGGGATTTCCACCTTGCCGAACTGGCGCATCTTCTTCTTGCCGGCCTTCTGCTTCTCCAGCAGCTTTTTCTTGCGCGTTGCATCGCCGCCATAGCACTTCGCCGTCACGTCCTTGCGCATTGCTGACAGCGTTTCGCGCGCGATCACCTTGCCACCGATAGCGGCCTGAATCGGGATCTTGAACATGTGACGCGGTATCAGATCCTTCAGCTTTTCTACCATGGCGCGCCCGCGCGACTCGGCCCGGTCGCGGTGAACCATCATCGACAGCGCATCGACCGGCTCGTCATTGACGAGGATCGACATTTTCACAAGGTTGTCCGTACGATAACCAAGCATCTGATAATCGAAGCTGGCATACCCTTTGGTCACCGATTTCAGCCTATCGTAGAAATCGAACACCACCTCATTCAGCGGCAGATCATAGACCACCATCGCGCGGCTGCCCGCATAGGTCAGATCCTGCTGAATACCGCGCCGATCCTGGCACAGCTTCAACACATCGCCCAGATATTCGTCCGGCACCAGAATGGTCGCCTTGATCCGCGGCTCTTCCACGTGATCCACCGTCGACAGGTCCGGCATGTCCGCCGGGTTGTGCAGCGGCAAAAGCGTACCGTCGCGCATGAAGACGTTGTAGATCACCGACGGCGCCGTGGTGATCAGCTCGATGTCATATTCGCGTTCGATCCGGTCGCGGATGACCTCGAGGTGAAGCAGCCCCAGAAACCCGCAGCGAAAGCCAAAGCCAAGCGCCGCAGATGTTTCCATCTCGTAGCTGAAGCTGGCGTCGTTCAGCGCCAGCTTTTCGATGGCGTCGCGCAGATCCTCGAACTCGGCGGAATCGACCGGGAAAAGCCCACAGAACACCACCGGGACCGATGGCTTGAACCCCGGCAGCGGCGTGGCGCAAGGCGCCTTGTCCAGGGTGATGGTGTCGCCGACTTTCGTATCGCGCACCTGCTTGATCGACGCGGTGATAAATCCGATTTCCCCCGGCTCCAGCTGGTTCACGACCGTCATGGCCGGGCGGAACACGCCGATTCGCTCGATCTGATGCACCGATCCGTTCTGCATCATGCGCACCCGGTCGCCCTTTTTCAGGATACCGTCCATGATGCGCACCAGGACGATCACCCCCAGATAGGCGTCATACCAGCTATCGACCAGCATCGCCTTGAGCGGCGCATCGCGGTCGCCTGTGGGCGGTGGCAGATGGGTGATGATCGCCTCCAGCGTCTCGACGATGCCCTGCCCCGTCTTGGCGCTGACGCGGATCGCGCCGCTGGCATCGATACCGATGACATCCTCGATCTGCTCGGCCACGCGTTCGCAATCGGTGGCGGGTAGGTCGATCTTGTTCAGGACCGGAATGATTTCGTGGCCCGCGTCGATGGCCGTGTAGACATTGGCCAACGTCTGCGCCTCGACCCCTTGCGTCGAGTCCACGACCAGCAGCGATCCCTCGACCGCGCGCATGGAGCGACTGACCTCATAGGCGAAATCGACATGGCCGGGCGTGTCGATCAGGTTCAGCACGTAGTCTTCGCCATTCAGCGCGGTATAGTTGATGCGTACGGTCTGCGCCTTGATGGTGATACCGCGCTCGCGCTCGATATCCATGCTGTCCAGCATCTGTTCCTTCATGTCGCGTTCGGCGACAGTGTTCGTCTGCTGGATCAGGCGATCGGCAAGCGTGGATTTCCCGTGATCGATATGCGCCACGATCGAGAAATTGCGGATATGTGCGAGGTCTGTCATGGCGTCCGATATGGTGCGTAATAAGGGTTTGGTCAAGCTGGATCGCACGACCGGGACGCGAATGCACGTCGTCATCTTGTGAATTGAAAATCCCCGCCGGATCAGGCAGAAAGGCTGCAAGTAACAGACCGCAAAGGGGGATGTACCCCCTCGGGCACAGGGCAGACATGGGGCATGGACCCCGGGGCAGACATGAGGCAGTGGCAATGAAGAATATCCTGATCCTTGGCATGATCCTGGCGCTGGCCGGGTGCGGCGGCGGCAACCGGTCCAAAGGCGGGTCCAGTCGCGGCGCAGCGCAGCTTTATACGCCCACGGCCAGCGGCCCGATAAAATCGGCCTGCCTTGCTTCGGGGCGCAAGGCGCGGTCAAATCATCTGTGCGGCTGCATTCAGGCCGTGGCCGACCGGAACCTGTCGCGCGGCGAACAGAGACGCGCGGTCAAATTCTACTCCGACCCGCAATCGGCGCAGGACATCCGCCAATCCAGCCGCCCCAAAGACAAGAGCTTTTGGAAGTCCTATTCGGATTACAGCAAGCAGGCCGAGCGTACCTGCACCTGACCGCCGTGGCAGCTGCGACCAAAGGAACCGCCGGTGTTACCGTGTCGCTGACACGCGATTGACAATATTCAGGCTGAAGGTTTGCACCAAGATCACCAGCGTCAGCTACAAGACAAGCATAGCATGAGGTCTGACGCGGCGCTAAAGCTGATCCAGCAGATCACAGAAAGCGACAGCGCCTTCCGCTCGCCAGCGCATACGCGCGGCGGGATGACCCGCATTGCCACCAGTGGCGCCCGCCGACAAGCTGGGCTATAGCGGCGCAACACCAAGTTAGGGAGCGCCGGACATGAGCGACCAGGAGCAGCCACAGATCTATCTGATCACCCCGGCCGAGTTTGATCTCAGCCAGTTTCAGGACCGATTGGCCGCCGTGCTGGATGCACAGCCCGTTGCCTGCCTGCGCGTGGCCATGGCCACCCATGACGAGGACCGCATCGCGCGCGCCGCCGATGCCTGCCGCGAGGTGTGCCATGCGCGCGACGTCGCGATCGTGATGGCCAACCACATCACCCTGGCCGAGCGGCTGGGTCTGGACGGCGTGCACCTTCCGGACGGCGCGCGATCCGTACGCAAGGCCCGCAAGGCGCTGGGACCTGATGCCATCATCGGCGCCTTCTGTGCGCAATCGCGCCACGAGGGTATGAACGCAGGCGAGGCCGGTGCCGATTATATCGCCTTTGGCCCGGTCGGCGCCTCAGGCCTCGGGGATGGCGAGCAGGCCGAGCCCGAGCTGTTCGGTTGGTGGAGCGAGATGATCGAACTGCCCGTCGTGGCCGAGGGGGCGCTGGATGCCGGGCTGATCACCGCGCTGGCGCCGGTCACGGATTTCTTCGGCATCGGCGATGAGATCTGGGGCCAGGATGACCCCGCCGCCGCCCTCGGGCAGTTGATCCGCGCAATAGGGTAGCCTCAAGCGTGTCGCGAAAAACCTGAATCACAGCGTTTCACCTTAGCTGAGTGCCTCAGGTTTAAGGTGAAACTCTTTAGTCCGGCAGGCTTTGCCGGTCCGGCGGCATGGCGGCGCGCACGGTGCGCTCCGCCTCGGTGGCCAGTGCCTTGCGGTTGTTGAAATCGGCCACTCGCAGCGGCGTGTGATAGATCAGCTCAACCCGCCCCCCGCGCCGCGCCGCAAAAACCTGCGCGGCATGGGGGGCAAAATCCATTTCCCCATACCATCCATAGAAGGCCGCATCCGCGCCGCCGGGCGCGTGATAGATCACCGTGACCGGCTGAACATGCAGCATCGGCGCCAGAGTGGGTGCAAAGAAGGCCTGAAACAGCGTCGACTTGAACGGCAGCACGCGCAGCCCGTCCGTCGACGTGCCTTCGGGAAAGAAAACCAGCTGCTGACCGGCCAGCAGACGCGCCTCCAGCGCAATTGCCTGCACCTGCGCCTCGCGTGCATCCCGGCGGATGAACAGCGTCCCGACCAAGCGCGCCAGAAACCCGATCACAGGCCAGCCCGAAACCTCGGATTTGGAGACAAAAACGATGCGGTGCCGCGCGTTCAGCACAAAGATATCCAGCCAGGACGCGTGGTTTGCCACCACCGCGCCCGGCTGCGCCATGGGGGCGCCGCGCACCGTCAGGTGCAGCCCCGCGATGGCCGTGCCGGCACGGCAAAAACCCTGCACGATGTACCCTGACACCGGCCTGCGCAGGCCCGCCAGCGGACGCTCGACCGCACGGACCAGCAGCAACAGGGGCAACAGGACCGCCAGCACGCTCAGCAGCAGCGCCGCCCGTACAGCGATCCGCACACGCCCCGCCGCCGCAGGCCGGGTCAGAACAGGGTCGGGCCGCGGCCATGGAGGCGCCGTCATTCGCCCCCCGCCGGAGCGTAGAGCGCGCGGTGCAGCGCCCCAAGGCGCGGCGTATCCATGATCAGGCAGACATCGGTGGTGTTGAATTCGTGGTCGACGAACGCACCGTCACCGACATAGCCGCCGAGACGCAGATAGGCCTTGATCAGCGGTGGCACCTGCAACATCGCAGCGCGGCGGTCCAGCATCTCGGGGGCGATCAGGTCCATCGGCTGATAGCGCAGTGAGCGTGCTCTCAGTTCGGGTGGGGCCAGATGGCGGTGGTGCAACAGCGACAGCGGCGCCGCCAGCGCCGATGCATCCGTGCCATGAAAGCTGGCAGCGCCAAACAACACTTCGGCGTCATGATCAGCCACATACCGCGCCAGCCCCCGCCACAGATGCAGCAGCGCCTGCCCCCCCCGATAGCGCGCATCGACGCAGGACCGGCCCAGTTCCAGCAGATTGCGCCCGGAGGTACGCAGCGCGCTCAGGTCGTATTCGTCCTCGGAGTAGAACTGCCCCGCACGCGCGGCCTGATCAGCGCGCAGCAGGCGGTAGGCACCGACCACCTGATCCTGAGGATTGCCCGGCAATGCGCGGTCGCGCAACAGCAGGTGGTCGAACCAGCCGTCAAAACGGTCGGCCTCAATGCCGGCCTCATGGTCGACCATCGCGCCGCCGCCGCCCAGTTCCTGAACAAAGACGCGGTATCGCAGGCGCTGCGCCGCGCGAATATCAGCCGCGCTGCTGGCTAACGTGACCTCAAAATCAGGAAGGCGGCGGCGGATCGCGCGTGTATGCATTCTGTCCTCGGGGAACGTGAACTCGACCGCTTTCTATGGGTCGGGGCGACCAATGGCAACATCGCCCCCGATTGACGCGTGATGCGCGGCTGCGCCTGTGCTACCGTCTGGGTTGAACCGGCCGACGTTAATTGTTTTGTAACAAACATCAGCGATCAAAGACAGGCAGCAGCATGACGCGGCTGGTCTCTATCACCATCTTGCCCATATCAGGGAAATTAACCGTGACCCTGCCCGCCACATTCGATTGCACTTGGCCCACCCCCCAATCGGGATGGCTCGGTGCCTCGACCCGCATGCCGGGTTCCAGAAATGCCGCGAAGTCGCTCATCAATATGCCTGTGTCGAAAGGATTCAGATGACCCAGCCTAACCGCAATTTCGGCGCCCTGATAGGCTCGCGTATTTGCCATGATCTGATCAGCCCCGTCGGCGCCATTTCCAACGGGTTGGAGCTGCTCGGCCTTGCCGGGGTTCCGGACGGGCCGGAAATGGCGTTGGTCGCGGATAGCGCGGCACATGCCAATGCGCGGCTGCGGTTTTTTCGCGTCGCGTTCGGCCTGTCCAGCGATGCGCAAAATATAGGCGCACGCGAGATTCGCAGTATTTTAGGCGACATCTATACCGCCAAGGTCAGTTGCGACTGGCAAATCGATGCGCCGTTGCCACGAAGCGTAGTGCAGGCAGCGTTTCTGGCCCTGCTCTGCGGTGAACAGGCCGTACCCTTCGGCGGCGTCCTGACCATTGCCGAGGGCGATGGCACCCTGATCCTGACCGTCACCGGCGACAGGCTGACGCCGCAGACAGACGACTGGGCACGGCTGACCGACGCGCAGCCGGGCAATCTGGATGACCTGTCGGCCACGCACGTGCAGTTCGCGCTGCTGCCTGATCTGCTGGCCGATCTGGGGCGTCCGGCGCGCGTGTCCCTGGCCGACCCTGTCACGCTGGAATTCTAGCGCCCACCCCGGGCCCGCCTGCCCCGCAGACAATCAGCCGCGCACCGCGCCGTCGCCCGTCACCAGATACTTGAAGCTGGTCAGCTGTGCTGCGCCCACCGGCCCGCGCGCATGCAGCTTGCCTGTGGCGATGCCGATCTCGGCACCCATGCCGAATTCACCGCCATCCGCAAACTGGGTCGACGCGTTGTGCATCAGGATTGCGCTGTCGACCTGCGCAAAGAATGCATGCACCGCCGCCGGATCTTCGGAAATGATGCAATCGGTATGATGCGAGCCATATTCCGAAATATGCCCGATGGCGAGGCCCAGATCACCCACGACGCGCGCGGCGATGATGCTGTCCAGATATTCGTGGCCCCAATCCTCCTGCCGCGCAGGGACGGTGCCGTCGATGGCCGACAGGGTCTCATCGGCGCGCACCTCGACGCCCGCGGCGATCAGTGCGCGGATCAGATCGCTGGCCAGACCGCCCACCAGATCGCGGTGGATCAGCAGGCATTCGGCCGCGCCGCAGATGCCGGTGCGGCGCGTCTTGGCGTTCAGCACCACGCGCATGGCCTTTTCCGCGTCAGCAGCGGCGTCGACATAGATATGCACGATCCCCTCCAGATGGGCAAAGACCGGCACGCGCGCCTCGCGCTGGACGAGGGCAACCAGTTCCTTGCCACCACGCGGGACGACCACGTCGATGGTGCCGGTCATTTTCAGCATCTCGTGAACGGCGGCGCGGTCGCGCGTCTGGACCAGCTGGATCGCCTCTTCGGGCAGACCGGCCTCGCGCAGGCCCTGTTTCAGGCAGGCATGGATCGCGCGGGAACTGTGATAGCTTTCCGATCCGCCGCGCAGGATGACCGCATTGCCGGCCTTCAGGCACAGTGCCCCGGCATCCGCCGTCACATTCGGGCGGCTTTCATAGATCACGCCGATCACACCCAGCGGCGTGCGCACGCGCTGGATATGGATGCCGCTGGGCTGGCTCCAATCCGCCAGCACCTCGCCCACCGGGTCTGGCTGATCGGCAACGGCGCGCAGCCCGTCCGCGATGGCGCGAATGCGCGCCTCATCCAGCAGAAGGCGGTCGATCATCGCATCGCTCAGCCCCTTGTCGCGGGCGGCGGCCACATCCTTGGCGTTCGATTCGATGATCGCCGCGCGGCGGGCCCAAACGGCATCGGAGGCGCCGCGCAGGGCGCTGTCCTTGCGGCCCGATTCGGTTACGGCCAGTTCGGTCGCGGCGGCGCGGGCGCAGGCACCCATGCGTGCCATGAGGGCGGGGATGTCTTGCTGTTCAGTCATGACGTCGGCTCCTTGCGGGAAACTATGCCGGTGATTTGTGCCGGAGAAAATGTATCGACGCGTCAGAACGCCATATCGTCGCGGTGAATCAGCGCCGCGCGCGCAGGATAACCCAAAACGGCGGCGATCGCATCCGAGCGCAATCCCTGCACCAGCGCCGCCTCCTGCGCGTCATAGCGGGTCAGGCCCAGCCCCAGCCGCGCGCCGTCCGGGCCTGCGATCTCGACCGCGTCGCCGCGTCCGAAATCGCCATCGACCCCCGTCAGCCCGGCCGGCAGCAAGCTGCTGCCGCGCGTCATCGCCTGCGCCGCGCCAGCATCGACATGCAGCCGCCCCCGCGCCTTCATGCCGCCAATCCACGCCTTGCGCCGCTGCTGCGGCGTGCCCTGCGCGGTGAACCATGTCGCGGCTGCGCCGGCCTCGATCGCGGCCAGTGGATGCAGCACGAATCCATTGGTGATGGCCATGTCGCAGCCGGCCGCCATCGCCGTCTTCGCCGCCATCAGCTTGGTTTTCATGCCTCCCTTGCTGAGACCGGAGCCGGCATCACCGGCCATCGCCTCGATCTCGGGCGTGATCGCGTCTATGATATCAAAGCGCTGCGCCGCGCTGTCCTGCGACGGGTTGCCAGAATAAAACCCGTCGATATCGCTGAGCAGGATCAACTGGTCGGCGCCTGCCGTTACCGCCACCTGCGCAGCCAGCCGGTCGTTGTCGCCATAGCGGATTTCGTCCGTTGCCACGGTATCGTTTTCATTCACGATGGGCACCGCACCAAGGCGGATCAGCTGCTCCAGCGTCGCACGGGTGTTCAGATAGCGGCGCCGGTCGGTGCTGTCCTCCAGCGTCACCAGCACCTGAGCGGCGATCAGCCCGCGCGCGGCCAACGCGGCATCATAGGCACCCGCCAGCCGGATCTGGCCCACGGCGGCGGCGGCCTGGCTTTGCTCCAGCGTCAGCGTTCCGGCAGGAAGGCCCAGCGTGCCGCGCCCCAGCGCGATGGACCCGGACGACACCAACACCACGTCCGTGCCGCGCGCGCGCAGACGCGCGACGTCATCGGCCAGCCCCTCCAGCCAGTCGGCACGCAACGCGCCAGTGGTCCGGTCGACCAGTAGGGCCGAGCCGACCTTGATGACCAACCGTTTGGCGTCTGTCAGGGCCGCCACGGCGCCGGCTCTTCTTCGACCTCTGTGCGGTGGCGCAGGCGATCATCGTCGATTTCGGTGCGCAGGGCCCGCAGGACATCGGTTACGCCGTCACCCGCGACGCCGGACATCGTCATCACCGGGCCGCCGGATGCTTCTTCCAGCGCCGCTTTCGCCTCGGCCAGCGCGTCCTCATCCAGCGCGTCGATCTTGTTCAGCACGGTCAGGCGCGGTTTGGAGGCCAGCGGGCCGTCATAGGCCTCGATCTCGGTTATTATCGTCTGATAATCGTCGGCGATGGTCTGAGACGTGCCATCGACCAGATGCAGCAGGATCGCGCAGCGCTCCACATGGCCGAGGAACAGATCACCCAGCCCCCTGCCCTCGCTGGCGCCATCGATCAAACCGGGAATATCTGCAACCACGAATTCGACATTGTCGACGCCGACGACACCCAGATTGGGGTGCAGCGTGGTAAACGGATAATCGGCGATCTTGGGCCGTGCATTCGATGTGGCCGCGAGGAATGTCGACTTGCCCGCGTTCGGCATCCCCAGCAGACCCACATCGGCAATCAGTTTCAACCGCAGCCATATCGTCCGCTCGACCCCCTCCTGCCCCGGATTGGCCCGGCGCGGGGCCTGATTGGTCGAGGATTTGAAATGCAGGTTGCCAAAACCGCCATTACCGCCACGCGCCAACTGCACGCGCTGGCCCAGCTCGGTCATGTCCGCGATCACCGTCTCCTGATCCTCATCGAGGATTTCGGTGCCGACGGGCACGCGCAGCACGATATTGTCGCCAGTCTTGCCGGTGCGCTGCTTGCCCATACCGGGCTGACCGCTACGGGCAAAGAAATGCTGCTGATAGCGAAAGTCGATCAGCGTGTTCAGCCCATCGACCGCTTCGGCCCAGACCGAGCCGCCATCGCCGCCGTCGCCACCGTCGGGGCCGCCGAATTCGATGTATTTCTCACGGCGAAAGCTGACACAGCCACCACCACCGCCGCCCGAGCGGATGTAGACCTTGGCGAGATCGAGAAATTTCATGGCCGGTTCCCTGCATGCGCGGGCGGCAACGCCCTGCGCCCTGTCGTGCCCTCCTTACGCAATGCGCGCGCGCGGCTCAATCCAGTTTTCGGCAATATGTCCATGTTGGAACCGCAAAGCCCCGTGCAAGGCAGTAAGTTTCCGCATCGCCCAGGTAGGTAAAGCCGCAATTCGTCAAAACCCGCGCCGACGCCGGGTTTCCTTGCTGCACGGTGGCAAAGATCGTGCGGCATTTCTGCGGGTTCGCCGCGATCAGCGCGCTCACCGCCGCCGATGCAACGCCGGAATTCCAGAACAGCGGCGCGACCCAATAGCCGATCTCGGATTGGTCCACGTCCAGCCGGGTCAGGCTGATCACCCCCACAAGTGCGCCACTTTCGGCACGGGTGCCGTCGATCGCCCAGGCATCCTCAATCCGGTCCTCGGCCATGCTACGGTCGATAAACGCCTCGGTCGTGCCGGGGGGCAGCGGATGGGGGATGGACGAGGTTGTCTGCGCAACGCGCAAATCACTTGTGTAGAGCGTCATCAACCCTGCATCCGACGGGCACATCGGCCGCAGATCATAAAGGCCCGCCGTAATCACAGGTTGGCGTTCGGTATAGGCAAGACCCATGTCTAGCCTCCTTTCCAGAAGCGATGGCAGAACGGTGGCCGCTGCAAAACCACCCGGTCACGAACAGCGATGTTTCCCCGCAGGCCTTAGCGATGGTCAACAAAACAATTCATACCCGCACGCCATAACAACTAAAAGTTGAAAAATCGTTTAGGTTAGATGGCATAAGGTTGATTCACTTGAGAAGCCCTGCGGCGACGGCAAGCGGGCCGTAGCATAAGAAACGGGGACCGGCGGTTGCCCGCCGATCCCCAAAATCTTAGGCCAGTATGAGGCGCGGCTTACTCGGCGGCTTCGGCCACGGGCAGGACGGAAATGAACTTGCGCCCCTTCAGCCCGGTGTGGAATTTCACATGACCTTCGATCACCGCAAAGATGGTGTGATCCTTTCCCAGACCGACGCCCTCGCCCGGCCACATCTTGGTGCCGCGCTGACGCATGATGATGTTGCCCGGAATGACGGATTCGCCACCGTATTTCTTGACGCCAAGGCGACGACCCGCGCTATCGCGGCCGTTACGGGATGAGCCGCCTGCTTTTTTATGTGCCATTTGGTCTCTCCTTAACCTTTGGTCAGTTCTTTGGCCTGGTCAATCCAGCCTTCACGCTCGATCCGGCCCTTGAACGACAGTTTCTCGTCCATATCAGCAACGTCGGCTTCGGTCCATGCCGCGATCTGGGCAAAGCTGGTCACGTTCGCAGCATGCAGCTTCTTTTCCAGTGCAGGGCCAACGCCCGACAGACGCTTCAGATCGTCGCCACCGGCAGCTTTCGCCGCCTTGGAAGCTGCGGCTTTCTTGGCGGGGGCTTTCTTGGCGGCGGGTTTGTCGCCCGACGTGATCGCCGCGCCCGAAACCGAGCCTGCGCCAATGGCAGATTTGACGCCCGACTTGTCTGCGCCCTCGCCCAGAATGTCCGTCACGCGCAGCAGCGTCAGCTGCTGGCGGTGGCCCTTGGTGCGCTGCGAGCCGTGCTTGCGGCGGCGCTTGACGAAGTGGATGACCTTTTCGCCCTTGATCTGGTCGATGACCTCGGCCTGCACGCAGGCCCCGTCGATCATGGGCGCACCGACGACCGGGCTGTCGCCGCCCAGCATCAGGATATCGTTGAATTGAACTGTTTCGCCCGCCTCGGCGGCCAGTTTTTCGACACGCAGCATATCGCCGGATTTAACCCGATACTGCTTGCCCCCGGTTTTCAGAACCGCAAACATCTGTCTTTCCCTCAAATTTCCGCGTCCGCCGGTCCCCGGTCTTTGGGTGTTCGCGGCCATTTTGGCCACCTTGGACAGCGCGCCGATCACGACGATATATAAGATAACCCGGTGCAAGGCTCACCCTTGCCGGGATGCGGGCTTATCAGGCGATCGCCGTCCCGAGTCAACCCCGTTTTGGCCCAACGCCTTCGGGGCACAGGCGCCCACGGACCATGCCGCTCACAGCGGCGCGCTGTTCATCCATGTGCCTGCCGCGTGGCCCAGAATATAGGCCAGCTGATCATACATGCCGTTGAAGCCGTCAAACAGCGCGGCATTCAGAATGCGGCCATCGCGGGTTTCGAAAAAGGCGGCGTACTCGTCCATCTGCTCAGGCGTCAGTGGACCGCATGCGACCAGTAAAAACGCGGTCATCCACGCCTCGGTCTCGCGGCGCGTTTCGGCCAGACCGGCGATGACGGCATCGGCCAGTTCGTTTTCATCGGACTGATCACCCGCCGGACCGGGGCCGCCCGCATCCATGACCCCGCGCCAGAACATCATGTCGGCGTTGAGCGATGCGGTCACGTTCCGCTCGATCAGATCGCCGCCTTCGATCAGACGCCGGATCAGGCGCAGCAGGTCGGCCTGTGGCCCGTCCTTCTGCGCTGCGGCCTCAACCGCCGCTGCGCGCGCCGCATCCTCGGCCTCGGGGTCCAGAAACGCCCGCCGCGCCGCCAGTTCCAGCGTAACGGCGCGCTGGCCGGTCTCGCTGCGGTAGAAGGCCAGCATCGGCGCCAGATCGGCGCCCTCCAGCGCGCGCTCCAGCCCCTGCAGGACCAGTTGCTCCATACGCTCCACATCATAGAGCTGCGTGATCTGCCGTTGCCACCCGGCGGTATCCACGTCCGGCAGCATCGCGCCCGCGATCTGATCGCCATAGACCAGCCCTTCCTCACGCATGATGGCGACCGTCTCTGTAATGTCCAGCGCGTCAGCCAGCGCCTCGAAGTCCGCAGCGCGGTCCTGCGCGGCGGCGACCTGTGCCCCACCGGCCAGCAGCACCAGCGCGCAACACGCGGCCATCCTGCACCAAGCGAGCATGGACCCCGGCGCCTCATTTCGGTGATTGTATCTACTCATCACGGCCCTCCTGGCGCCCACGCACCGCGCATACGCAGCATATCGCAAGCGGCAGGGCCTGCGCACCCCGAAATCCACGCGTTTCGCTGCACACTTCGTCCTGCGGCGGAATTGCTGTTGGCCCGAACCAGGGCCTTCCAGCCTTGCGCGCCGTCTGTTGGGTTTTCCAGTTTGCTCAGGTCAGATTACCCGGCGCCGGGGGTTTCATCGACGGTAAAAACACCTGTCATGACGCCCCCAATCAACAGCCCTTACCAGCGGCAACGCCCACCACCGTCCCGCCCCGGCGTGACTGGAGCCAGTTCAGCGCCATGATCACCAGCATAGCGAGCGCGCCACCGGTTTCGATGAAAAAATCGGGATGAAAGACCGCGATTGTCGCAGGCACGATCAGGGCGCGCGAAATCCAGCCCATCCGGGTAAACAGCCACCCCTCAAGCGCTGCGGCAAAGCCTACCAGGGCGATCACGGCGATGGCGCCAGAATAGATCACATAGGGGACCGGGCCGCCCATGATGATCTCGGGGTTGTAGACCATGAAAAGCGGGATCAGATACAGGCCCTTGGCAAATTTCCACGCCTGTAGCGATGTCTCAAGCGGTTTGGATCCGGCGATCGCGGCGCCGGCAAACCCTGCCAGCGCGATTGGCGGCGTGACGTTGCTGTCCTGACTGTACCAGAACACCACCAGATGCGCGATCAGCAGCGGCATTCCGAATTCACTGCTGAGCGCAGGGCCGACCAGCACGATCAGCACGATATAGGCTGCCGTCACCGGCAGGCCCATGCCCAGCACCAGACTGGCCAGCAGGACGAGGATCAGCGCCAGCACTAGATTGCCGCCCGAAAAGGCCACCATCATCGACGAAAATTTCAGCCCCAGCCCGGTCAACCCGACAACGCCCACGATAATGCCGGCCACCGCGCAGGCCATGGTCACGGCAACCGCGTTGCGCGCGCCCAGCGCCAGCGCCTGCCCCAGAATCTCGATACCGCGCCGCGCGGCAGCAGTGGCACGCGCCCGCGTGAGCGACGTGCCTCGCTGCGGTTCCAGCCAGACCAGTTCAATCATGGCGCGGATCAACGCCACCGCGACGACCGAGACGATCGCCCAAAAGCCCACCCGCATCGGAGACAGATTGTTCACCAGCAGCCATATCAGCACGCCCAGCGGCACGATGAACTGCCAGCCCGCCTTCAGCACATCACGCACAACGGGAAGATCGGCGCGCGGCATTCCTTTCATCCCCGCTTTCATCGCCACCAGATGCACGAACAGATAGACCGTGCCGAGGTAGAGGATCGCCGGAAAGATCGAGACCATGACAATGTCGATATAGGGAACGCGCGTGTATTCAGAAATCAGAAAGGCCCCCGCCCCCATCAGCGGCGGCGTAATCTGCCCCCCGGTCGAGGCCGCGGCCTCGATCCCGCCTGCCTGCGCGGGGCGATACCCGAGCTTCTTCATCAGCGGGATGGTAAAGGCCCCCGTCGTCACCACATTGGCGATGGCCGAGCCGGAAATCGAGCCCATCCCGGCACTGGCCAGCACCGCCGCCTTGGCCGGTCCCCCGGCCTTGCGCCCCGTAGCGGCATAGGCGAGATCGATGAAAAACTTGCCCGCGCCGGTGACCTCTAGAAACGCGCCGAACAGCACGAAGACAAAGATATAGGTCGCGGCAACACCCAGAGGCAGACCATAGATTCCCTCCTGCCCCAGATAAAGCTGCCCGACCAGACGGTCGAAACTGTTGCCCCGATGCTCAAGTATCCCCGGCAGCCATTCGCCCACGGCCGGCAGCGCCCCGCGCGGCCCGGCCAGCCCATAGACGATGGCCACGACACCGATCAACGTCATGCCAAGCCCGATGGACCGGCGCGCGGCCTCCAGCACCACAAGGGTTGTGACGATGCCCATCCAGATGTCCGTCTGGCTCCAGAACCCGGCGCGGGCAAAAATTTCGTTGAGGTTGATCACGATATAGGCGCCACTGGCGATGGCGGCGGTCAGGAAAACAACGTCGATGCCCCATGCAATGGCGCCTCTTTGGCGCTTGCCGGTGACGGGAAACATCAGAAAGGCAAGCACCATGATGAACGACAGATGGATCGAGCGTTGGTAAAACAGACCCAACGGCTGAATCCCCGCAGCGTATAGCTGAAACAGGGACAGGGCGATGCCCACAGCGGCAATGACCATCATCGTGGTGCGCCGCTGCTGCGGTGCGCCGGATGGATCGAACTGCTCGGTCGGGTTGGTTTCGCCCATCGGGATACGCCTTTTCAGGTCAGGGTTTTTCAATCAGTTGCAGCACGACGCGCTGGCCTGCCGCCAGATCGGACAGGACATAAACATGGCCGCCGACGTGCAATCGGTGGTCGACGTCGTGTTGGCCCACCCGCAAGGCAAGTGTATTGTCGGCAATCGGATCGTCCATGTCGCGTATCCAGTACCCGCCACCGTCTGCCGCCTCAATACGCCCCCGTCCGGCAACTTCGCCCAGACCGGCGGCAAAATCGTGCAGATAGGATCGGTCCAGTATCATGCGGCCAACCCGATCCGCAAAGCAATCACGGACTGCCCCGCCAGTCACGGAATGGTTCCAGCTGAGACACCACTCGCCGCCTTCTGCCACTGTTTCCTCAACCAGTATTGCACCACCCTGCCCAACGACGCGAAGCGTGCCCGCAGTCACCGGATGAACGTTCAAACAGAGTAACAGGGCGGCCCAAAAGAGCCGCCCCATTGCAGGATGCCTCACGGGCGCAGCTTGTCCGGGACGGTATGGCCTGCTTCTTCGTACCAACGGATGGCGCCGGGGTGCAGCGGGATCGGCGTGGAGGACAGTGCGAACTCGGGCGTGGTGTCGTTGGCCGCCGGATGCACGGCGATCAATTCGTCCACATGCTCAAACATCGCCTTGGTGATCTGGTAGGCCATTTCCTCGTCCATGGCGGCATTTACAACCAGCACGTTCGGGATCGAGATTGTGGGGACGTCGACCTCCATACCGTCATAAAGCCCCGCGCGCAGCGTGTAGGGCGCGAACACCGGCTCCTCGGCGCTTGCTGCTTCGATCTGCTCCGGTGTCAGCGACATCAATTTGATATCACGGGTCGCGGCAAGGTTCAGGATCGACGATGTCGGCGGACCGACGCTCCAGAAACCGGCGTCGATGTCACCGTCGCGCAGCGCATCTGCGGTTTCGTTGAAGTTCAGCCGCTGGGGTTCGAAATCGTCATAGCTGACGCCGTTGGCCGTCAGGATGGCTTGCGCATTGACCTCGGTGCCCGAACCGGGCGCACCGACCGACACGCGCTTGCCCTTGAGGTCGCTCAGGCCCGCTATGCCGCTATCGGCCAGCGTCACGATCTGCACCGCATTGGGATAGATCGACGCCAGCGCGCGTGCGTCAGCCACGGCGCGTCCGTCAAACGCGCCTGAGCCGTTATAGCCGTCATAGACGGTGTCGGCCAACGCGATGGCCAGATCGCTTTGTTGTTGCGCGATCAGCGCCATGTTTTCCACAGATGCGCCGGTCACTTCAGCCGTGGCCTGCGCCCCGTCGATGTATTTTCCGATCAGTTCGGCCAGACCGCCGCCATAGGGATAATAGGTGCCGCCAGTGCCACCGGTGGCAATCGACAGGTTTTGCGCCGATGCCGCGCCTGTGAAGGCCACCACCGCCGTCAGCGCGTAACACAGTTTTTTCATGTCCATATCTCCCAGTTATTATTCATTATATTGATGCTTCAGCCGCTCGAAAGCGCATCAATCATGGCATATCGTGTGCGGGTTTGGGTCGCTGTGTCAAGTGCTCCGCCCACCCGGCACTTGTAGACCAACGCGAGGGCCGACACCTGTTCTGATCGATGATTGCGCCCAAGCGGTCAAGGACCGACGCGGTCACGCGATGCGGCGTCATGCATCCAGTAAACAAGCTCAGAGTATTCCCCTGTGTTAGCCAACAAAACCGTGCGGGTTTGGCCGTAGATTCGGGGGGGGGTGTCATGCAGCTGGGGGCGGCTGTTCTCAGACTCCGTTCCGTGACCCGGAGCCGAAAGCCCAGTGCCACGACGCAACCCGCCCGCGCCGATCCGGGGCACGATTAGCCCTTTCCACTGTTGTTTTTTCAATTACACCTGTCGTAGGGTGATCGAACTGCTGGATAAATCGCAAAGGAAACGGCCTAAATGACGCCATTCGCCATCGCGGGCGTGCAGATGTACGTCAATGCCCTGCAACCCAATGTCGACGGGATGATCCACAGGCTCGATCTGCTCATGGCGCGGTTTCCCTGGACGCAGATGGTGCTGTTTTCCGAACTGGCGCCGTTCGGTCCGCTGCCGAAATTCTCGCTGCCTTTGCGCAATGACACAGTGGACCGGTTTTGCGAGGCGGCGCGCCGCCATCATGTCTGGTTGATCCCCGGATCGATGTTCGAGACGGCCGAGGACGGGCGCATCTACAATACTTCGACCGTGATCAATCCCGATGGCGACATCGTCTGCACCTACCGCAAGATGTTTCCGTTCCGCCCCTACGAGGAAGGCATTGCCGCGGGCACGGGATTCTGCGTCTTCGACGTGCCCGAGGTTGGCCGTTTCGGCCTGTCGATCTGCTATGACATGTGGTTTCCTGAAACCACCCGCCAGTTGACATCGCAGGGCGTCGAGGTGCTGCTGCATCCGGTACTGACCGGCACCACAGACCGCGAGGCCGAACTGTCGATCGCGCGCGCCACCGCCGCGCAATTCCAGTGCTATGTCTTTGACGTCAATGGGTTGGGCGCGGGGGGCGTGGGTAAATCCTGCGTAGTCGATCCCACATCGACCGTCCTGCATCAATCCGCCGGTCAGGAGGACATGTTCCCGATCGAGGTAGACCTGGACACCGTGCGCCGCCAGCGCGAGCGCGGGATGAAGGGGCTGGGCCAGGTTCTCAAGAGCTTCCGTGACCGCGAGGTCGATTTTTCGGTCTACGATCGCAGCAGCGGCACGGATGCCTATCTGCACCGGCTGGGCCCGCTCGCCATACCGCGTCAGGACGCAGGTGGCATGCTGCGCTCTGACCTGACGGCGCCGGATGTACAACTGGCCTCACGTGGCCTTGTGGAGCAAATAACAGACATTTCGGGCGGAACGACGTCGGGCACAAACGAGGGGACGCCGCCGATAACGAACTGACAAAGAGTTTCGGTATTTTGACACCTCATGGCAAGGTGCCGGAACGCTTGAATAAATGCGGACGATCCGGACGATCACTTTTCCCCCGCCCTGTCCTGATCAGCCGCCAAAAACGGGGAAGTTGAATGCAGTCCATGACAGACTATTACTCGGCCGTGCAATTGCGCGCCGACAGGTGGAGCGCGCTGCGCGAAACCACAGGGGCCTTGGTCCGATCGCAGGGGGGGCGCATGTCCAAATCCCTGAGGGAAAAGACCGACGAACTGCTCACATCGCTCGCCCCGATTGAAACCTACTGGGCGTTTCCCGGCACCGCTGCCTTTGATGCGCTGCGCCGCACCTTTGACGCGGGACATTACGACGATCTGTCCTTTACCATACAGCGCATCAGCCGCGCGTTGACCAGCGGCGCGTATCGTCGCCGCCACATTCCACTGGACCGCGACGGCGCCGAAACCGACGATCACGAAGACGAAGCGATGCAATCGCTTGAGGCGCGCGCGCATACCAAGCCCTATTTCGAAGTGATGATTGTCGACAACCTGAACGAGCATCAGGAACGCTGGCTGAAGTCCAATTTCAGCCGGATGCGCCGCCCCGAAGACCCCTTTCATTACGAAACGGTCATCGTGCCCAGCCTCCAGGACGCGCTGATGGGGGTGCTGTTCAATCACAACATTCAGGCCATCGTGGTGCGCCCCGGCCTGATTCTGGAATCCCAGCTGGATTTGCCGATCCTCTCCCGCTATCTGAACCGGGCCGGAGGCATCGAAGCGCTGCAGGAACTGGACCCCACCAATTACGGCCCCGAACTGTGCCGCATGATCGCCCGCGTACGCCCCGAACTGGACGCCTATCTGATCACCGATCGCTCGGTCGAAGATATTGCCGGGCTCGACCTCGGCATCTGCCGCCGCGTGTTCTACAACCAAGAGGATTTTCTGGAGCTGCACCTGAACCTGATCCGCGGCGTGCAATCCCGTTATAAGACGCCGTTTTTCACGGCATTGGTGGAATATTCCAAACAGCCTACCGGCGTTTTCCATGCCATGCCGATCAGCCGCGGAAAATCCATCAGCCGATCGCACTGGATTCAGGATATGGGCGCCTTTTACGGCTCCAACATCTTCCTTGCCGAAACGTCAGCCACCTCAGGCGGCCTCGACAGCCTGCTGGAGCCGATCGGCCCGATCAAGGAGGCGCAGCAGCTTGCCAGTCGGGCGTTCGGATCAAAACAGACGTATTTTGCCACCAACGGCACGTCGACCTGCAACAAGATCGTCGTGCAGGGCCTTATTCGGCCCGGCGATATCGTGCTGATCGACCGCGACTGCCACAAGTCGCACCACTACGGCATGGTGCTGTCCGGCGCGCAGGTGTGCTATCTGGATAGCTATCCGTTGAACGAATACTCGATGTACGGCGCCGTCCCCCTGCGCGAAATGAAGCACCAATTGCTGGAACTGAAGGCTGCGGGCAAGCTGGACCGCGTGCGTATGCTGTTGCTGACCAACTGCACGTTTGACGGCATCGTCTATAATGTCGAGCGGGTGATGGAGGAATGCCTCGCCATCAAGCCCGATCTGGTGTTCCTGTGGGACGAGGCGTGGTTCGCCTTTGCCCGGTTCGGCCCCACCTACAAACAGCGCACGGCGATGAACGCGGCCAACGTGCTGCGCGAGCGGCTGCGCACGACCGAGCATGCCGCCGCCTACGCCGCCCAGCAAGAAGAGCTGAAGGATGCCGATACCGAAACCCTGCTGAAAACCCGGCTGATCCCGCCGCCCACGTCGCGCGTGCGTGTCTATGCCACGCAATCGACGCACAAGACGCTGACATCACTGCGCCAAGGCTCGATGATCCATGTCAACGACCAGGACTTCAAGGGCGAGGTCGAGGCGTCTTTTCGCGAGGCGTACATGACGCATACCTCCACATCCCCCAATTACCAGATCATTGCATCCCTCGATGTGGGGCGCCGCCAAGTCGAATTGGAAGGGTACGAATTCGTCCAGAGGCAGGTCGAGGCGGCCATGTCGATGCGGCGCGCGATCTCAACCCATCCGCTGCTCCAGAAGTACTTCAAGGTGCTGACGGCCGGCGACATGATCCCCGAAGTGCACCGCGAAAGCGGCGTCAGCAGCTATTACGATCCCGAGCAGGGCTGGACCGATATCTGGGACTGCTGGGAGACCGACGAATTTGTGCTGGACGCCACCCGCGTCACGCTATCCGTTGGCGGAACCGGTTGGGACGGCGACACGTTCAAAACCGATATCCTGATGGATAAATACGGCATCCAGATCAACAAGACGTCGCGCAATACGGTTCTGTTCATGACGAACATCGGCACCACGCGGTCCTCGGTCGCCTATCTGATCGAAGTGCTGGTGGAAATTGCACGCGAGCTGGACGAATTGCAAGATGACGCGTCGATGATGGAGCGGCGCGGTTTCGAGAAACGCGTGTCCAACCTGATGGACGACCTGCCCCCCCTGCCCGATTTCAGCCGCTTTCACGATGCGTTTCGGTCCGGTCCGGAAACGCCCGAGGGCGATATCCGCTCGGCGTTTTTCCTCAGCTATGACGAAAAGAACTGCGACTATCTAGAGCTGGACGGGTCCATCCACGACGCGATGGCCAGCGGCGAGCCCGTCGTATCGTCGCAGTTCATCATCCCCTACCCGCCCGGCTTTCCGATCCTCGTACCGGGCCAGGTGGTCAGCGCAGAAATCCTGTCCTTCATGCGCGCGCTGGATGTCAGCGAAATCCACGGCTACCGCGGCGATCTGGGCCTGCGGGTGTTCACCCAGGACGCGCTGAAACGGGCGGGCAAGGCCAATCAGGCGCGGCTGAAACTGAACGACGCGCGCGCAAAACTATAAAAAATAGTAATGGGAGATATGAAACCATGGCAGCAGAGCTCAAGAACATCTCGGAGATCCGCCGACATTTTCACCGTAACGAGGATCCGATCTATTTCATCTCGGCCACCAACTTCAACCTTCTGGGCCTTGATGAGTGGTGCAAGAACTTCAAATATATCAGCTACATCGACTGCTATGGCGGCAAACACCCCAACACCTTCGTACCGTCCGAGCAGCCCCATGCCGAATTCCAGTCGATCGAGGACATCAACAACTATCTTCTTCAGCACAAGGAGGTGATCGACCTGATCAAACGGCGCGGTGGCAAGCCGAAGTTCGTGTTCCTGATGTTCGACGAAGAAACCGAACGTCTGTCCAAGGAACTGGGCGCAGATGTCTGGTTCCCCAAGGCCAAGCTGCGCCAGAAAATGGACAACAAGATCGAAACCGTCCGCATCGGCAACAAGGCCGGCGTGCCTTCGGTGCCCAATACGCTGAGCGTTGTGGAAAGCTATAAACATCTGAACGAGATCTGCGACAAGGCCGGGCTGGGCCACGATCTGGTGCTGCAATCTGCCTATGGCGACAGCGGGCACACGACGTTCTTCATCAAGTCCGAGGCCGATTTCCGCCGCCACGAGCACGAGATCATCGGCGAGGGCGAGATCAAGATCATGAAGCGGATCGACTGCCGTGGCTCGGCCATCGAGGCCTGCGCCACCAAGGAAGGCACTATCGTAGGCCCGCTGATGACGGAACTTGTCGGCTTCAAGGAACTGACCCCCTATCGCGGTGGCTGGTGCGGCAATGAGATTTTCTCGACAGCGTTCCCGCCCAAGGTGCGCCAGAAAGCGCGCGAGCTGACCTTCAAATTTGGCGAGCAGCTGCGCAAGGAGGGCTATCGCGGCTATTTCGAGCTGGATTTCCTGATCGACAAGAAAACCGGCGATATCTGGCTGGGCGAGCTGAACCCACGCATCACCGGCGCCAGTTCGATGACGAACCACGCCGCTTTTGCCCATGCCGACGCGCCACTGTTCCTGTTTCACCTGCTGGAATTCTCCAAGAAGAAATTCAAGCTGGATATCAAGGAGCTGAATGACCGCTGGGCAGACCCCAAGATGATCGACAGCTGGTCCCAGATGGTGATCAAGCATACCGACGACACCGTCGACATCGCCAGCGACGTGCCGGAAACCGGCATTTATCGCATGGACGAGGATGGCAACGTTGACTTCAATCGCTTTGACTATCACCGTCGCGCGGTCGAGTCCGAGAATGAGGCGTTTTTCCTGCGCATTCTACAGCCCGGCGACTATCGCTATGAGGGCGCCGATATCGGTATTCTGGTAACGCGCGGACGCTCCATGACCAACGGCTTCAAACTGACCGAGCGGGGCAAGCGCTGGATTCACGGTATCAAGGCGGGTGTCCATGGCCGACCCATGCCAACCGCCGAGGCGGGGCCTGCGCTGGCGGATCCTGCCTTCAAGATCATGTAGCCTTCATGCAGTTGAACTGGCGCGCCATCTCCGAGGATCACCCCGGCCCCAAATGGGCCGGGCTTTTCCGTCATTACTGGCCTGACTACCATCGCTGGTGGGCGCGCGAGGGCGCAGAGGCGCGCCCCGGCTATCTGGACAGTCGCAAGGCCCTGCGCGCCCATATGCCCGAGATGGTCCCGCTGTATGATCAGCTGGTTGAACTGGCCGGGGGCACGGACCATGCGGCGCGGTTCCTCAGCTTTTATTGCCCACCGCCATATCTTTCGGCCTGCTCTCAGGCGATCTGGCCGGGCAAGGAGCCGGTATTGGTGCGCAATTACGACTATTCGCCCAAGGCGTTCGATAGCCTGACCTTGCGCACGAACTGGCAGGGGCGCGCAGTGATGGGCACGTCCGACGGGTTGTGGGGGCTGGTTGACGGGATCAACGATGCGGGGCTGGCGCTGTCGCTGACCTTCGGCGGGCGCCGGGTGGTCGGGGACGGGTTCGGCGTGCCGCTGATCCTGCGCTATGTGCTGCAAACCTGCGAAACCACCGCCGAGGCGGGCCGCGTGCTGGCCCGCGTGCCGACGCACATGAGCTATAACGTCACCGTCATCGACGCGCAGCGCAAGTTCCTGACCGCGCTCATGGCCCCCGACCGCAAGACGATCATCACCCATCAGGCGGTCGCGACAAACCATCAGGAGCGGGTCGAGTGGGCCAGCCACGCGCGTTTTACCGCCACGGTCGAGCGCGAGCGCTATCTGCTGCAACGGTTGACCCTGCATGTGGAGTCCAAGGAGAAATTCATCAAGGCGTTCCTGCGCCCGCCGCTCTATTCGTCGCGCTTCGATCAGGGGTTCGGCACGATTTACACGGCGGTGCTGCGACCGCGCCAGCGCCAGATGGAGCTGCGCTGGCCGCATGCCAGCTGGCCGCTGGATCTGCACGATTTCCGCGAGGACACGCGCGTGATCTACACGCCGGAGGGGGATGCAGCGACAGAGTGAGCGAAAACGCTCCGTTCGCTTACAGGTTTAAGATCTGAACCTAACTCACTACCATCTCTTGCGAAATTTCCCCGGCGCCGTATCGAACTTGGCCCGGAACGCCCGCGCGAAGGCCGATGTTCCGCCAAAGCCGGTAGCGGCTGCGATCTCGACGATGGGCAGGTCCGTCTCCGACAACAGCGAATAAGCCCGCGCCAGACGCATGTCAGTATAGTAGCGCCGCGGGCTTAGCCCGGTGTGCTGGGCAAAGCTACGCTCCAGTTGGCGCTTGGAAATGCCAACCTCGGTGGCGATCTCCTCGACGCTCAACGGTTCTTCCAGATTGGTCTGCATCAGGCGCATCGCGGCGATCAGGTGGCGATTGCGGCTGCCGATCACGGCCGAGCGCGCGGTTTTTTGCGGCATGTGGGTGGAATGGCTGCGCCCGTGCAGGCACATGTCCGACACGACCAGCGCGAAATCGGGCCCATAATCATCCTCGATCACGCTTAGCATCAGGTCAGTCGACGCCGACCCGCCGGCCGCCGTCATCAGATCACCGTCAACCTCATAGAGGTTCGGCGTCGGCACCAGATCGGGAAAGGCCTCGACAAAGGAAGGCTGATTTTCCCAGTGCAACGTAAAGGTGCGGCCACGCAGCAGCCCCGCGCGCGCCAGCGTAAAGGCCCCGGTACAAATCGCGCCCACCGGCGTGCCATGCGCCGCTTGGCGCGCCGCCCATTGGGTGACGACAGGATCGACCGTCTCGCCCGGCTCCACCCCCGAGCAGATGAATGCCCGCGCGCCGCGCGCCGGCGGACCCAAGGGCGCGTCCGCCTCAAGCGACAGGTTGTTCGAGCAGCGCACCGGCGCGCCGCCCGGCGTCATGGTGCGCCAGCGATACAGCTCCTGCTGCGATATCTGGTTGGCCACGCGCAGCGGTTCGATGGCCGCCGACAAGGCCAGCATCGTCAGCTTGGGCAGCAAGACAAAGTCAAAGACGCAAGGCGCCGTGACTTGCCCGATCTTGAAGCTTTCCGCCCCTTTGGGGATGTAATTCGATTGTGTCATCGCGCCCCTCGCCCTGTCCCACGATACGCCCAAACGACAGCCGGGCCAAGCCGATCCGACGCTGATTTTTCGGTCTCAAAGCTCCTGTCAAGAAATTGCTGATAGCACAAATTCAGAGGCCCACATACTTAACTGGCCGCTGAACGCGCGGCGGTAAGCATGCCGAAAATTTTGCATGCTGCGGCCAGATTTGCGGCCTTGGCCAACATCTCAAATCTGTTCCGCTGTTCGCGGGTGATAAAATAGCCACGAGAACCACCAAGATTGCCGACCCCCCAGACGGCACCGATCTGCCGCAGCGCGCCAGTGCACTGCGGGCCTCATGGCCGAGCGCACAAAGCAAATGCGAAAACGCCGTCGCTGCCCCCGTCAAATCGCTGGCCTTCGACAGCGTTTGATTTTACCATTTGGACAATACTCTGCCGTTGTATCCATTGGGGGATCAAAATTATGACCAAGGCATCGACATCACAGCATGGCCTGACACGCCGCCGGTTCATGGCGACAGCCGCCGCTGCAGCACTGACTGCAGGGCTGTTTCTGGGGGCGCCCCGGGCAATGGCGGCAGAACCGATCAAATGCGCCGGCATTTACACCGTCCCGGTCGAACAGCAATGGGTCAGCCGCCTGCACAAGGCTGCGACCGCCGCCGCCGAGCGCGGCGATCTGGACTACACCTATTCCGAAAATGTCAGCAATACCGACTATGCCCGCGTCATGCGCGAATATGCCGAAAGCGGCTATCAACTGATCGTCGGCGAGGCGTTCGCAGTCGAGCAGGAGGCGCGTGAAGTCGCGGCCGAGTATCCTGAAATCGCGTTCCTTCTCGGCTCCAGCTTCAAGGAAGAGCGGTCACTGCCGAACTTTTCAGTGTTTGATAATTACATTCAGGACGCCTCGTATCTTAGTGGAATCATTGCCGGTTCTATGACCAAGACAGGCAATGTCGGCCTGATCGGCGGCTTTCCCATCCCCGAGGTGAACCGCCTGATGCACGCCTTCATGGCAGGCGTGCGCGAAACGCGCCCGGATGCTAAATTCCAGGTCAGCTTCATCGGCTCGTGGTTCGATCCGCCCGCCGCCAAGGAAACCGCCTTTGCGATGATCGAAAACGGCGCCGACATGCTCTATGCCGAGCGGTTCGGCGTCTCGGACGCGGCCAAGGAAAAGGGCGTTCTGGCCATCGGCAACGTGATAGACACGCAGGCGCAGTATCCCGAAACCGTCGTCGCCTCGGCGATCTGGAATTTCGAGCCGACGCTGGACAAGGCCATCGAGGAGGTCCGCAACGGCACGTTTTCAGCGGCCGACTACGGCATCTATTCCTATATGAAGGAGGGCGGAGCCGAACTGGCGCCCCTTGGCACGTTCGACGGCAAAGTTCCGCAGACCGCGCTGAAACTGGTGGACACACGCCAGGCCGCGATCATGGCCGGCACCTTCATCGTCGAGATCAACGACGAAGAGCCGAAGTCCCAATAAATGCTTGATCAGACAGAGGCGCAGGTCGTCCTGCGCCTCGACAATATTACCAAGACATTCGGCGCGCTGACGGCAAATGACGCGGTCGACCTGACCCTCCATGAGGGCGAGGTGATCGCCCTTCTGGGCGAGAACGGCGCTGGTAAGACGACACTGATGAACATCCTTTTCGGCCAGTACACTGCCGATTCCGGTTCCGTCGAAGTCATGGGCCAGCCCCTGCCCCCCGGCAACCCGCGCGCGGCGCTGGATGCCGGTGTCGGCATGGTGCATCAGCACTTCACGCTGGCCGAAAACATGACCGTGCTGGAGAATGTGACGCTGGGCACGCGGTCCCTGTGGGCGCCGGGGCTGGGCCGCGCTGCGGCGCGCGCGCGTATCACCGGGCTGGCGCAGGATTTCCGGCTCAGCGTCGATCCGGATGCCCGCGTTGGCGCCCTGACGGTGGGCGAACGGCAGCGGGTCGAAATCCTCAAGGCACTTTACCGCGACGCGCGCATCCTGATCCTGGACGAGCCGACGGCGGTGCTGACCCCGCAGGAAACGAACGATCTGTTCGAAACGCTGCGCAAGGCGGTGGTGCTGGGGCTGTCGATCATCTTCATCTCGCACAAATTGCACGAGGTCATGGCGATATCCGACCGTGTCGTGATCCTGCGCCATGGCAAGGTAGTGCATGAGGGCGCCACGTCCGGCACCGACCGTCACGATCTGGCCGCGCGCATGGTCGGCGGCGAGGTGACGGCGCCCAAGGCCGCACCGGGCAAACCCGGCGCGCCGCTGCTGTCGCTGCGCGGCGTCACCACCCCGGATCGCGGCAGCGCGCCGGGGCTGAAATCGCTGGATTTCAGCCTTCATGCCGGGCAGATCACCGGACTTGCCGGTGTGTCAGGCAACGGTCAGGCCGCGCTGGCAGAGCTTGTCGGCGGGATGATCCGGCCCTCTAAGGGCGCCCTCATGCTCAACAACGCCAATGTGGTGCAATGGTCGCCCCGCGCCGCCGTGCGCGCCGGTATCGCCCGCATCCCCGAGGATCGGCACAAGACGGGCACGATCGCCGATTTCGACCTGTCCGAGAACGCCATCCTTGAGACATACAAGGACGCGCCCTTCAGCCGCCGCGGCTGGATGAACTGGCGCGCGGCGCGTGATTTTGCCAGCCGCATCATCGCCAGCTATGACGTGCGCTGCCCCGGCCCCGGCACCCGCATCCGCCTGCTGTCAGGCGGTAACATGCAAAAGCTGATCCTGGGGCGCGTGATGGAAGGCGCGCCGCAGATCATTTTGGCCAATCAGCCGGTGCGCGGCCTTGATATCGGGGCTGTCAACTACGTTCACTCCCAGCTACTGGCGGCGCGGGATCGCGGCGCAGCAGTTCTGTTAATATCCGAAGATCTGGATGAAATCATGGCCTTGTCGGACCTTATTCATGTCATCTCTGAAGGTCGCCTGTCGCCGCCCTTCGCGCGCGGCACCATGAGCCCCGCCGAGCTGGGCGTTTGGATGGCCGGCCACGGCTACGGCGAGGAGACGGCTCATGCGTCTTGAACCCATCGCCAACCCGTCGCTGCCGCGCACACTTGCGCCGCCTGCGCTGGCAATCGTCGCGACAGTCATCATCGCGTCCCTGCTGGCGATGCTGGCCGGGGCGAACCCATTTTCGGTGCTGGGCCTCATCCTCAAGGGTGCGTTCGGCAGCAAATTTGCCCTCCTGGAGACACTGAACCGCGCCACGCCGCTGATCTTTACCGGCCTCGCCGTGGCCGTCGCGTTCCGCGCGCGGCTGTGGAACATCGGCGCCGAGGCGCAGCTATACGCCGGGGCGCTGGTGGTTGCGATCCTTGGCACGGGGCTGCTGGACTGGCCCGCGATCCTGCTTTTGCCGACAATGGCGATCTTCGCCATGATCGCGGGGGCCATTCTGCTGCTGATCCCCGCACTGCTGAAGGTGCGTCTGGGCGTCGACGAGGTGGTCACGACGCTGCTGATCAACTTCATCTTCCTGCTCTTCGTGTCGATGCTGCTGGAGGGTCCGCTGAAGGATCCAATGGGCATGGGCTGGCCCAAATCCGCGCGCCTGATCCCCGAGGCACGGCTGCCGCGCATCGTCGAGGGGCTGCGTCTGCACTGGGGCTTTGGTCTCGCGCTTATCTCGGCGGTCATTGTCTGGGTTATCAGCGCGCGCACGACGCTGGGATATGAAATGCGCGCCGTCGGTCTGAACCGCAACGCCGCTGAATTCGCCGGCATCCCCGTGGGCCGCGTACTGATCAAGACGGCGCTGCTGTCGGGCGGGCTGGCCGCGCTGGCGGGCTTCTCCGAAGTGGCCGGTCTCAAGGGCAACCTGACGCTCGATCTAAGCCCCGGCTTTGGCTACACGGGCATTATCGTGGCGATGCTGGCGCTGCTCAACCCGCTCGGCGTCATCGCCGCCGCACTGTTCGTCGCCGGCATTTTCGTGGGCGCCGACAGCATGAGCCGCGCCGTCGGCGTGCCAACCTATCTGGCGGACATCATGCTGGCGACAGCCCTTTTGCTCATGGTGGTGGCGATCCTGTTGACCCGGTTTCGCGTGGTGAGGAAATAGCATGGATATCCTCGAAATCCTCATGACCGCCAGCTTCTGGACCGCCGCAATCCGGATCGCATCGCCGCTGATCTTTGCCACGCTGGGCGAGCTGATTTGCGAGCGTGCCGGCATCCTGAACCTCGGGATCGAGGGAATCATGGTCGCCGGCGCCTTTGCGGGCTGGATGGCTGTTTACTCCGGCCTTGGCCTCTGGCCTGGCGTCGCGGTGGCGTTTGCCGTCGGCATGGGGTTCGGCCTGATCCATTCGATCCTGACGGTGCCCTTCGGCCTGTCGCAGCATGTCGTCGGGCTTGGCGTGACCCTGCTGGCGACGTCCAGCACCTACTACGCCTACCGCCTTGCCCTGCCCGCGGTCACCAGCCCGCCCAGCATCACGCCCTTTCAGCCGTTTGAAATCCCGATCCTGTCGGATATCCCGCTGATCGGCCCGGCGCTGTTCGCGCAAACGCCGCTGACCTATCTTGCCTTCGCGATGGTCGCGATCGTGGCGATCGTCCTCTACCGTACACCTCTGGGCCTCGCCGTGCGCGCAGCGGGCGAAAACCCCCACGCGGTGGCGGCCCAAGGCCTGTCGGTCGCGGCAATCCGCATGGGTGCGGTCATGGTCGGCAGCGGGTTGATGGCCGTGGGCGGCGCGTTCCTGACCATGTCCGCCTTCAACAGTTTCTTCTTCGAGATGGTCAACGGGCGCGGTTGGATCTGCATCGCGCTGGTCGTCTTTGGCGCGTGGAAGCCGGGCAAGGCGCTGCTCGGCGCGATCCTCTTTGCCGCGTTCGACGCGCTGCAAATCCGCATCCAACAGACTTCTCTGGGCGCAGGCATCCCCTATCAGATCTTCCTGATGCTACCCTATTTCCTGTCCATCCTCGCGCTGGTCGTCATGTCGCGCCGCGCCGAAGTGCCCGCCGCCCTCATGGTGCCGTTCAACAAGGGAGAGCGCTAATGTTCGATATCATCGTCAAAGGTGGCACGCTGCCCGATGGCCGCATCTCCGACATCGGCATCACAAATGGCCGCATCACGGCGATGGAGCCGCTGGGCACAGAAGCCCGCGACGTGATCGAGGCTACCGGCGATCTGGTCTCGCCGCCCTTTGTCGATCCGCATTTCCATTTGGACGCGACCCAATCCTATGGCACCCCGCGCATCAATGAATCCGGCACGCTACTTGAGGGAATCGGCCTCTGGGGCGAGTTGAAACAGGTGATGAGCATCGATGACATGATCGCGCGCGCCCTTACCTATTGCGACTGGGCCGCGTCCATGGGCTTGCTGGCGATCCGCAGCCACGTGGACACCTGCGATGATACGCTCAAGGGCGTGGAGGCGATGTTGCAGGTACGCGACGAAGTCAAGGATTACATCGACCTGCAACTGGTCGCCTTCCCGCAGGACGGACTCTACCGCGACCCGACCGCGCGCGAAAACACGATCCGCGCACTGGACATGGGCCTCGACGTGGTCGGCGGCATCCCGCATTTCGAACGCACGATGGCGGACGGCGCCGCTTCGGTGCGCGATCTGTGCGAGATGGCGGCCACGCGCGGCCTGCAAGTCGACATGCATTGCGACGAATCGGACGACCCGATGAGCCGCCATATCGAAACGCTGGCCTATGAGGCACAGCGCCTCGGCCTTCAGGGTCGGGTCAATGCCAGCCACCTGACGTCAATGCATTCGATGGACAATTACTACGTCTCGAAACTCCTGCCTCTCATCGCCGAGGCCGGAGTCTCCGCCGTGGCGAACCCGCTCATCAACATCATGATCCAGGGGCGGCAGGATACCTTCCCCAAACGCCGCGGCATGACACGGGTCAAGGAAATGCAGGCCCACGGCATCACCGTCGGCTGGGGGCAGGATTGCGTGCTCGACCCTTGGTACAGCTTGGGCACCGCCGACATGCTGGACGTGGCGTTCATGGGAATGCACGTCGCGCAAATGTCCGCGCCCGATGAAATGGCGCGCTGCTTTGACATGGTCACGCAGCAAAACGCCGCGATCATGGGGCTTGAGGATTACGGCCTGCATGTCGGCGCTCAGGGCTCGCTCGTCATCCTCGATGCCGCAACCCCGATCGAGGCGTTGCGCCTGCGCCCCGCGCGCCTGTGCGTCATCTCCAAGGGCCGCATCATATCGCACACGCCGCGCATGGATGCCGCGCTCACGCTGCCGGGCCGCCCAAAAACAGCCCGCCGCCGCCACCCGACCCCATAGATCGCCCCGCCCACCTTTTCTTTTTGCCTTAAATATCCTGGGGTGAATTTGCCGCAGGCAAAGAGGGGCAAAGCCCCCCACCGGAACACCTGCGGCACAAGTTCGCCTCCGTATGTCGCATTCGGTATAGGCCCCGTGCGCGCTTCATGCCACAACAGTCGAACCACGCCAGCCCCGAGGAGGCCCATCCATGTTCCTGTCCGTTTTCGATATGTTCAAGGTCGGTATCGGCCCGTCCTCTTCGCACACGATGGGGCCGATGGTCGCCGCCGCGCGGTTTCTTGACAAGATGCGCGCCGCGCCTTTCGAATGTGTCGGCGTCAAGGGCGTGCTGCATGGCAGCCTCGCCTTCACCGGGATCGGCCACGCGACCGACCGCGCCACGATCCTCGGCCTCGCCGGGTTTCTGCCCGAAACCTACGATCACGACCGCGCCGAGGCAGTGATGGAGCAGATCCGCGAGACGCACACGATAACCCCCGAGGGGCTGGGCACGCTGCGCTTCAACCCCAAGGAGGATCTGCTGTTCGATTTTGGCCCCAACCTGCCCGGCCACGCCAACGGCATGGTGCTTATGGCCACCGATAAACAGGGCGATACCATCCTGCAAGAAACCTATTTTTCCATCGGCGGCGGTTTCGTGATGACCGAAGCCGAGCTTGCCGCAGGCCGCAACACTGACGAGGGCGAGCCTGTGCCCTACCCGTTCAAATCCGCCACCGAGATGCTTGCGATGTGCGAGACATCGGGCAAATCCATCGCCCAGATGAAAAAGGCCAACGAGATTTCCCGCAAGGGCGAGACAGACATGAGCGCCGGCGTCCAACGCATCTGGCAGGTGATGAACGATTGCATCGAGCGCGGCATGAATACCGACGGCATCCTGCCGGGCGGGCTGAATGTCAAACGCCGCGCCAAGGGCATCCGCGATGCGCTGATAGCCGAGCGCGGCACGAACCAGAACGCCCCGCACAAGATCAACGACTGGATGAGCGTCTACGCCATGGCGGTGAACGAAGAAAACGCCGCCGGCGGGCAGGTCGTCACCGCGCCCACCAACGGCGCGGCCGGTGTCGTCCCGGCGGTGATCCGCTACTACCTCGATCATTATCCCGGCGCGTCCGAAGACAAGGTCGAGGATTTCCTGCTGACCGCCGCCGCCATCGGCGGGCTGGTCAAGTTCAACGCCTCGATTTCGGGCGCCGAGGCCGGGTGCCAAGCCGAGGTCGGCAGCGCCGCTGCGATGGGCGCGGCGGGCCTGTGCGCCGTCATGGGCGGAACCCCCATGCAGATCGAGAACGCCGCCGAAATCGCGCTGGAGCATCACCTCGGCATGACCTGCGATCCTGTCAAGGGCCTCGTGCAGGTGCCGTGCATCGAGCGCAACGGCTTGGGCGCGATCAAGGCCATATCGGCGGCGTCGCTGGCGATGCGCGGCGATGGCACGCATCTTGTACCGCTGGACGCCTGCATCGAAACGATGCGCCAGACCGGCGCCGACATGATGGACAAGTACAAAGAGACGTCGCTGGGCGGGCTGGCCGTCAACGTGCCCAATTGCTGATGACTCCCGCCTGATGGAACCCACCGCGCGCGTGTCGCTCGGCATCTTGTTCATGGTCGGCTTTGCGTTGATAGCGCCGGTCATGGACAGCTTTGCCAAGCTGATCGGTGACGGCATGGCAGTGGCGCAGGTTGCCACTGTGCGGTTCTTTACGCAGGCGGCAATGCTCATGCCGCTGGCCGCCGCAATGGGCTGGCTGCACCGGCCACGGCGCCGCGAATTGGCGCTGCACCTTGTGCGCGCCGCGCTGCTGCTGGTGGCGACGGGCTGTTTCTTTTATTCGCTGCAATTCATGCCGGTCGCCGACGCCATCGCCATATTCTTTGTCGAACCGTTCATCCTGACGCTTCTGGGCGGCCTTCTGCTGGGCGAGCCGATCGGCGCGCGCCGCTATATCGCGTGCACCGTCGGGTTTTGCGGCGCACTGCTGATCATACGGCCCTCATTTCAGGATTTCGGCCTTGTCGCCGTTTTGCCGCTGGTGACAGCATTTCTTTTTGCGTTCTATATGATCCTGACGCGGCGCATGGCCACGCGGATGCATCCCATCACATTGCAGGCCTATACCGGCCTTGCCGCACTCCCCATCGCGCTGCCAATCCTGTGGGCCTTTGATGGCTCGGGCATCGGGCCGCTGGATCCGTCATGGCCCGACACACGTATTTTCTGGCTGCTGATGGTAATGGGGCTTTGCGCGACGGCCAGCCACATCTGTATCAGCTTTGCGCTGAAATTCGCGCCCACCTCGGTGCTGGCGCCGGTGCAGTACCTTGAAATCGTCACCGCTACGGCGCTGGGGTATTACATCTTTGGCGATCTGCCCGACGCCGTCAGTTTTGCCGGGATCGCGCTGATCGTCGCCTCGGGCCTGTTTGTCTTCCTGCGCGAGCGCCATCTGGAGCGCCGCCCCCTGCCACAACCGTAGCTGGCATTACTCCCAGCGCGCGCCGTTTTTCAACAGCATCTGCGCAACCGCACCCGTATATTCCGCTGGCAGGATTACCAGCAGCTTGGGCGCTGTCACGCTCAGCCCGATGGGCCCGGTGGCGAAATTCGACGTGCCGATCTGACCATCCGGCGTCAGCGTCAGCCCATCGATGGGCCAGTTCAGCCCGTCCGAGCGCCCCTCGACCGCGCCCATAGGAAACAGCGACACGCGCGTGCCTTTCGCCAGGTCCAGCGCCAGTGTGGGTGGTGCAAGGAACACGACATCCTCCTCCCCGATCAGCATGCAGCGCCGCGTCGGCCAGCGCACCAGCGTGTTGCACACCGCCAACTGATGATCCAGCCGCGCGCCGCTGAACCCCACCCCCAGGATCAGGGGCGCGTCAATCCGCATCAGGCATTTTTCAAAATCGGTGCTGTCCTGCTCGGCGATATGGTGCAAAATATCGGCCGGATATGCCGCGCGGACCAGCGGCGGGATCGAATCAAAATCCCCGATCACCGAATCCAGCGCCAGCCCCTGCGCCAGTGCGGTGCCCGCCCCGCCATCGGCGGCAACCACCCTGTCCGCAAGCGACAGCACAAACTTCAACGCCGCCTCATTCGTCGGGGCGCCGCCAATCAGGGCAACTGGTGCAGAACTTTGAACAATCAATCTAAAATCCCCTGAATTTGCCCTGAAAAATAAAACAAATCACAATCTCGCCACGAAATGATACGATGATTACCGCAGAATCGGACGCCTTTCGTCGTGACTGACATGGTAAAGATTGGCTTCGCAGGCAAGGAAAAGGCGCACTCACCATGGCTGGCACAAGCAAGTTCCTGACAGTTTCCTACGGTAAATTCTCGTGCACACTGGAAGGTTTTGACGACTCGCTCAACGTGCTGAAGGCGATTGCCGAGTATTTCCGCGATCTTTCGGCCAGTGAGCGCGGCATTGACGTCGAACCTGCAAACCCCGATGCCAAAAAGCTGGCCCGCATAGCCGAGCGTGAGATTTCCCGCCACGTCGAGGGCCAGGAGACCGATGGCAAGATCCACCTGCGTACCAGTCTTGCCGCCCTACCGGCCATGGCGCCGCGAGGCCAGGATACCCGATGCCAAACGTCCAGCGACCAGCCTGCGCCAACCTTGGGCACCGCGCCCGCGACTGGGACCGGCAGCGATAGCATCGCGGATAAGTTGCGCCGCATCCACGCCGTGTTCGACCCTGCCGGATCCGATTTCCCCGGCAGCAATTATGACGAGGATGAACTGGTGCAGGATCTTCTGGTTGATACGCCGCAAAGCCCCCTGATGATGCCGGAAAAGACAGAAACAAATACCAAGAACGCCGATCAGGCGGATGAGTCGCAGACTCAACTGACCAAGGACGGCCCCGGCGCGACAGAGCCGCGCCCCCTAGCTGCGCGTGTCATCAAGATGAAGCGCACCTATCTGGAGGCCGCGTTCGCCAGCTTGGACCTTGAAGAAGTTGTTTCCGTGGACAAAAGCAATGGCGCGCTCAGCCCCGAGGCCGAAGCCGATCTTCAGCGCGAGCTGGCCGAGGTCGAGGCCGAGTTGGACGATTTCCGCGCGTCCATGGCGCAAACCCCGCCCCCAGAGACAGAAGAAGCCTGCGCAATCGAAAAAATGCTGGCCAAGGACACAATTGCCACCGACGCGGGGATATTCCTCGGTGAGGATGCACGGCGCGGGCGGCACCGTGAACAGCCCGCGCCCGACGCTCAGGCCAGCCGGATCTTTGACGAGGCCAACACCCAACTGGACGGGCCTGAAATGGACAAGCGCCGCAGCGATATCCAGCATCTGCGCGCCGCCGTCGCCGCCACCAACGCCGAGCACCGCGCAGGCGGCGCCATGTCGCCCGGCGTTGACGATCAGCCTTACCGCAAGGATCTGCAAAGCGCGGTACGCCCGCGCCGTCCGCAGCCTGTCACCCCGACCACGCCCCGCACCGGCGCCGTTCCATCCGGCCAGTCGGCCCCTCTGAGACTGGTCGACGAGCAGCGCATTGATACCCCCGCGCGCCCCAGCCCTGCAACGCCCCACGCAACCGACCATACAGACCATGCTTTCGGCTTTGTCAGCTATGCCAAACGGATGGGTGCACACAACCTGACCGACCTGCTGGAGGCTGCCGCCGCCTACATGGCCGATATCGAGGGTACACCGCAGTTCTCGCGCCCGATGCTGGTGCAAAAATTGCGCGAGGCTCATCAGGAAGGGTTTTCTCGCGAAGAGGGTCTGCGCGCCTTCGGACACCTTCTGCGGCAGGGCAAATTGAAAAAGCTCAGCGGCGGACGCTTTGCGGTGACAGATGTGACCGATTTCCGCCAATCGGCCTGAAGCTGCCGCAATCTGTCACGCAAAACGCTGCCCAAGGGATATTCGGCAGCGTTTTCATATCAGCATATCGGATGGGGCGCGCCGTTGGGGCACGCCCGCAGTCCCGTGTTTTACATCGCAGGCATCAGCACGCTATCAATGACGTGGATCACGCCGTTCGATGCTTCGATGTCGGCCGATGTTACGTTGGCATCATTGACCATGACGCCGCCATCGATCTTGATAGTGACATCGTCGCCCTGCACTGTCGCGGCTGTCATGCCATCGCTCAGGTCAGTCGACATGACCTTGCCGGACACAACGTGATAGGTCAGGATTGCCGTCAGCTTGTCCTTGTTTTCAGGCTTCAGCAGGTCTTCGACAGTGCCTTCGGGCAGTGCGGCAAATGCTTCGTCAGTCGGCGCAAATACGGTGAACGGGCCTTCGCCTTTCAGCGTATCAACCAGGTCGGCGGCCTGCACCGCGGCAACCAGCGTGCCGAACGAGCCGGCATCGACCGCGGTATCCACGATGTCCTTGTCTGCCGCCATGGCGGGAAACGCGAGCGCCGTCGATGCGGCAAGGGCCAGGAAAGTTCTGCGGATCATGAAAAAACTCCTCTCGGGTGGTCGCCATCATCGGCGATAGAGGGGATACGCGGACTAGCCGCAAAAGGATCACTCACATAACCGTGAAGACCGCATGTAGGCCGATCAAAATCAGTCTGGCGCTGCACATGCGTCATCTGGCGGTTCAGCTAACCGGCGCGCTGCCGCGTATTGGCATAGGTCGCAATGACGCCTAGCCGCGGAACCCCGTCGCCACCACGAACTTCTCGGAACTGTCTGCACGGCTGCTGGGCGGCTTGACGTTGGCGACCTTGGCAAAACGCTGTTTCAACAGCTTTTGCAGCTCGCCCTCGGCGCCGCCGGCCAATACCTTGGACACGAACGTTCCACCCTCTTCGAGCACGTCAAACGCCAGATAGGCCGCCGCCTCGCAGAGCGAGATGATGCGCAGGTGGTCGGTCTGCTTGTGCCCCGAACTGGACGCAGCCATGTCGGACATCACCACATCGGCGGGTCCGCCCAGCCATTGCTTGACCTGTTCGTCCGCACCCTCGTCCATGAAATCGAGCTGATGGATGGTGGCGCCTGCAATCGGCTCCACCTCCTGCAGGTCGACGCCCAGAATAGTGCCCACAGCCTTGCCGCTCTTTTCCCCCAGCGCGTTGATGCGCGGCACCGCCACCTGGATCCAGCCGCCGGGGGCGCAACCCAAATCCAGAACGCGCGCACCCGGCACCAGAAAGCGGAATTTATCGTCCACTTCCATGATCTTGAATGCCGCACGGCCACGATATCCCTCGTTCTGGGCGCGCTTGACATAGGGGTCATTCAGCTGCCGTTGCAGCCAGCGCGTCGAGGACGCCGTCCGCCCGCGGGCCGATTTCACCTTGACCGTCAGGTCGCGTTGGCCGCGCCCCGATGTATTCTTGCCGTCCGGTCCCTTGTTCATGCGCTCTCCTCGCTCGCCAGCACGCCGTCGGCGGCCATTTGGGCGTATAGCATGCCCTCGCGAAGACCGCGATCCGCAACCGACAATCGGTCGGTCGGCCAGCAGCGCAAAAGCGCCTGAAGGATCGCCACCCCCGACATGATCAGCGCATGCCGGTCCAGCCCGATCCGCGGATCCAGCCGCCGCCCGTCCGGCCCCAGCGCCAGATAGCTGCGGATCACCGTGTCGATCTGGTCCGAGGTCATGCGCAGCCCGTCGACGCGGTTGCGGTCATAGCGTTTAAGCCCCAGATGGCTGGCCGCGACGGTCGTGACGGTGCCGCTGGTGCCTACGATCTGGAACCCCTTGCGCGACTGTTCGCGCTTGTAAGGGGCGAATTCCATCAGGTTTTCCTCAAAAAACCAGCTCATCAGCGCAAACCGGGCCGCGTCATCCTCGACGTCACGAAACTGGTCGCGCAAGGTGGCCACGCCCAAGGGCACGCTGATCCAGTCGACGACGCGCGCGCAGGGTCCCGTGCCGCCATCACCCTGATTGAAGCCACCATGCAGCCGCATGATGGCGCGGCGGCGCTGGGATCGTTCGACATCGGTGAGGTCGATCCACACCAGTTCGGTCGACCCGCCACCGATATCGACCACCAGCAACTGATCCGTTTCAGGGCTGACCAACGGCGCACAGCTAACCACGGCCAGCTGCGCCTCTTCCAGCGGTGTGATCACATCCAGCGTCAGGCCCGTCTCGTTGCGGACCCGCGCCATGAAGGCGGCGCCGTTGGTCGCGCGCCGGCACGCCTCGGTCGCAACAAGGCGCATACCGGCGACCTGATGGCGGCTCAGCTTCTGCTGGCATACGCGCAACGCCTGAATCGTGCGCCCGATTGAGGCGCGTGACAACAGGCCGCTCTTTTCTAAACCGGCGCCAAGCTGCACCGATTTACTGAAGCTGTCTATGACCCGAAACTGACTGCCACGCGGTTCGGCAATCAGCATCCGGCAACTGTTCGTACCCAGATCGAGCGCCGCATAAAGCGGCGGGCGACGGGGCGGTTTCGGCGCGGGGCTCTCAACCGGTTTCGAGATTGCGCCCGCACCTTCGGGACGCTTGGGCGTCATTGGAACGCCCTCCATTTCGAGTTGTCCCCAACGTATGGGTTTCGCAGAGTTCGCGCAAGGCTGCACAGGGACGCCTGTGCCTCATAGCTATGATGAGAATTATGGGGTATGCGTACGCTGGCCGGGCTTGCCCTGCTGCGTTAGACAAACCTGCGTCGCTCTGCACGCGCGTTGGGTCGAAAACGGGCGCTGCGCGTGGTGGCGTGTACTTTAGACAGGGCGAAATCAGGGGGAATCATCATGGTCGACGTAACAATCGTTTACTGGCGCGACATTCCGGCTCAGGTCATCGTGGGCAAAGGGCGGCGCGGCGTAAAGAAACAGCTGCCCGAGAAATTCGAGCAGGCCATTGACCGCGCCGCGATGAAGACCGGCGCCGCTGGAACCGACGCCTATCTGTCCGAATGGCGCAAGGCGGCGCCCTACCCTCTGGACGGCGAGGCCGAAGACGTGGTCGCCGCCGAGGCTGCCCGCCTTGACGGCGAATACGACCGCGACCGCCTGAAGGCGCTGATCGCCAATGATGGCTGGAATTCTGATCGCATGGACGCTGGCGAAAAGACCGCCGACGCATGACCCCAACCGGGATAAAGGAGGCTCTGATGGCCCTGTTGAACTTTAAGAAACGTCGGCAGACCACGCCCGCGGCATCGCCCGCCGCCGTCGAGGCTCTCCTCAAGGATTACTCGATCGAGGTGATGCCACGCACCGCCGAAAAGATCGATGATTTCCGCGACCTGCTACCCGCAGGCACACGCGTTTACATCGCCCATATCGAAGGTACACCCATCGAGGATATGGTTGCCACCGCGCGCCGTCTGGCCGATCAGGGCTACAACATCATGCCGCATTTTCCGGCGCGCATCATCAAGGACCGCAGCGTGCTGGCCGATTGGATCGCACGCTATCACGGCGAGGCCGGCGTCGACCAGGCGCTGTTGCTGGCGGGTGGCGTTGCGCAGCCCTATGGCGATTTTCACAGCTCCATGCAGCTGCTTGAATCGGGCGAATTCGGCAAGGCTGGCTTCAAACGCCTGCATGTCGCAGGCCATCCCGAAGGCAACCGCGACATCGACCCCTCTGGCGGCATGGAAAATGTGACTGCCGCGCTGAAGTGGAAGCAAGCCTTTTCCGAGACGTCCGACGCTGAAATGGCGCTGGCCACGCAATTCGCGTTCGAGGCCAAGCCGATCATCGAGTGGGCAGATAGCCTCAAGGCAGCCGGCATCGACCTGCCCATCCATATCGGCGTCGCCGGCCCGGCGAAATTGCAAACCCTCATCAGGTTCGCTATCGCCTGCGGTGTCGGCCCGTCGCTGAAAGTCCTGCAAAAACGCGCGATGGACGTGACCAAGCTGCTGCTGCCCTACGAGCCGACCGACGTGATTGCAGATCTGGCCGCGCACAAGGCAGCAAACCCGGACTTTAATATCACCAACGTGCATTTCTTTCCGCTCGGAGGTATCAAGGCCAATACGACATGGGCAATCGAGAATGCAGGCGCCTCCGGCGTCCCTGCCTCGGCCCAGTAAATATAGAACCAAGGAACAAACATGACCCGCACCATCGTCGAGAGCAAAACAAGAACCGCCGTCATCGGCTTTGACGAGCCCTTTTGCGTCATCGGCGAGCGCATCAACCCAACCGGCCGCAAGAAACTGGCGGCCGAGCTGGAGGCGGGCGATTTTTCGACTGTCCAGAAGGATGCCATCGCGCAGGCCAATGCGGGTGCCACCGTGCTGGATATCAACGCCGGCGTCGTTTACAATTCGAACCCCAACCCGAATGAGACAGAGCCGCCCCTGATGACCAAGATCATCGAGATGGTTCAGGGTCTTGTCGATCTGCCGCTGTGCATCGACAGCTCGGTCCCGGCCGCGCTTGAGGCCGGATTGAAAGCCTGCGAAGGGCGCCCCCTGCTGAATTCGGTCACGGGCGAAGAAGAGCGACTGGAATTCGTGCTGCCGCTGGTCAAGAAATACAATGTGCCGGTCGTCGCAATTTCCAACGACGATACCGGGATTTCCGAGGATCCGGACGTGCGCTTCGAGGTGGCAAAGAAGATCGTCCAGCGCGCCGCCGATTTCGGCATCCCTGCACATGACATCGTGGTCGATCCGCTGGTCATGCCGATCGGCGCGATGGGCACGGCCGGTTTACAGGTCTTTGCTCTCGTGCGCCGTCTACGCGACGAGCTGGGCGTGAACACCACCTGCGGCGCGTCCAACATCAGCTTTGGCCTGCCGAACCGGCACGGCATCAACAACGCGTTTTTGCCCATGGCGATGGGCGCCGGCATGACGTCTGCCATCATGAACCCGGTCGGCCTGCCCGTCCCGTCCGCCAAGATTGCGGAAAAACGCGCCGAAGTGGCCGCGACTGGCCTGCAAATCCCAGAAGACATGGACGACGAGACGTTCTGCCAGCTTTTCGGCCTCGGCAGCACCCTGCCGAAATCGGGCAGCGAAATGGAGGCGATTCGCGCCGCCAACTTCCTGACCAACAATGACGCGCATGGCAGCGAGTGGATCAAGTTCAACAAGGCAGCGCCCAAGGCGGGCGAAGAAGGCCGTGGTCGCGCGGGCCGTGTCGGCGGTCGCAAGCGCCGCTGAACCCGATGAGCTAACGCGCAAGGCCCCGCTTCGGCGGGGCCTTTTTGCATTTAATGCTAGGCTCTGGACCCATTGATTGGCTTGAAGCTACGGGGCCTTGAGGATTCAAGCTCCCGGAGTGATGGGGGGTGCTGATGAGCAATTTTTACGGGCTGAGCGAAGATCAGATAGCGCGGTTTCGGCCATATTTTCCGAAGGGCCATGGGGTACCGCGTGTCGGTGACCAGCGCGTTCTGAGTGGCATTATCTTCATGAATCGCAATGGGTTGCTCTGGCGCGATGCTCCCCGGGAGTATGGTCCGCACAAGACCCTCTACAACCGCTGGAAACGGTGGAGCGACATGGGGTGTTCGCGCGAATCATGACGGGCCTGGCCGCCGAGGCACCCGACCACAAGACAATCTCGATTGATGCAACCTATCCGCTGCCCGGCAGGGGTTTGCCTACAAACCACGAGAGGGTCAAAGCACACCGCACGGCCTCGAGCCTGCGGGTAAAAAAAGGGGGCATGGACGTCTGATAGGGCGAACGAAGGGCGGCGTGACCCGTTGCCCGGCAGGCAATTGGAACAATCGACGAGAGGGACGAAGCTGCATGCTGTCACCGACACGATTGGACGGCCGCTCAAGTTCTTCATGACCGCAGGCCAGGTCAGCGACTTCTGTGGTTGCCGCCCGTGATGCAAGAATTTTTTGACCCTACTTGCGCGTGATCGAGTGCGAACTTCTGTCAGGCCTCGTGATGCGGCACTTCCATTAGCCGCGGGCCGGGATGGTGATCAGCGGATTGGGTCCAAATCTACACCTCGAGCTTTCAGCTCGTATCGCTGAACTGGTTTTCTCAATCCGGATCTGTTCGATCATTTTGCCCATTCAGGTCGTCGTCTTCTCACACCCCCTTGGCACCGTCGCTAGCGGTTCGACATGCGCATCATGCCGCGACTGCCAGCGCCGGATCCTTGTAATCCTCGTTTTTTGTTAACATCGCCCAGATCTGCCGCGCCATCTTGTTGGCCAGCGCGATTGCGACCAGCATGGTGGGTTTGCGCGCTAACATGCGTGACAGCCAGTTGCCCTGCGCAAGAGTGCGCCGCCCAAGCCAGCCCAGTCGCGACATTGCGCCCATGACCAGAAGGCGTCGGATGTCGGCCTGACCGGCTTTGGTCATCCGCCCCAAGCGCTCCTTGCCGCCCGAGGAATGCTGCCTGGGTACAAGGCCCAACCAAGCCGCAAAGTTGCGCCCGGTTTTAAAATGCGCCATGTCGGGCCCGAAAGCTTCCACCGCGATGGCCGTCAGCGGGCCGACGCCTGGCATGGTCTGCAGTCGGCGCCAGCAGGTCCTGGCACTCCTCCCGGATCAGCGCGGGCAAATCTGAAGTATCATCGTCCACAAGCGCTGTCATGCGATCAAGGTAGCGTATTCCTACGGGAAAGACGTCGCCATGCTCATACAGCAGAGCCCGCAAGGCGTTCACATCCGCGGTGCGCTGATGAACTAGCCGCTCCCGGCCACGGAAAACCGCCGCGCGGGACTGCTGCTCAACTGTCTTGGGCTCCACGAAGCGCATCTCGGCCTGGCGGGCCGCGATGACGATCGCCTCAGCATCGGCGGCGTCATTCTTCTGGCGCTTCACGAACGGGCGCACGTATTGCGGCGCGATCAGCTTCACCTCGTGCCCAAGCGCTTCCATTTCGCGCGCCCAATAGTGCGCGCCACCACAGGCTTCGAAGATGATCAGGCAGGGGGCCTGCTGGGCCATGAACGCGGGGAACTGCTGTCGCGTAAGTTTCTTGCGAAACTGCACCTCCCCCGAACGCAGGGCTGCGTGGACCTGAAAAACATTTTTTGCCAGATCGACTCCGATCATCATATCGTTCATCTCGCCGTCCTCTCTGTTGTGTGGCCTTGAACACCACAACCTTGGCACATTGCGATGCCGTCGGGGAGGGCGGCAACCACTCCATCTACGCCGGGGCCAAGGCTTTGGTGAACGGCCTGCCCGCGGCCGACTGGCTGCCGGGAGATCGGGGATACGACGCGAACTGGTTCCGCGAGGCCCTGATAGAAAAGGGAATAAAGCCTTGCATCCCTGGCCGGAAGTCCAGAGGCAAGCCCGTCACATACGACAAACGCCGCTACAGGATCGAGATCATGTTCGGACGGCTGAAGGACTGGCGCAGGGTCGCTACACGCTATGACAGATGCCCAAAGGCCTTCCTCTCAGCCGTAGCACTCGCCGCCACTGTGATGTTCTGGCTATGAACCAAGAACGAGCCCTGACCCTAGAGGCTGTTGACGTTCCGGATTCCCAATTCACCTAACTTCTGATTCAAGGTTGCAAACAGAGGAGAGCAGCCTTGACCCGAAGAGTTTTGACCGATGCGCAATGGGCCATCATCGAACCGTATTGCCTTGGGAAGCTATCCGATCCGGGACGAACCGGGCGTGATCCCCGCTTGTTCGTGGAAGCGGTCCTGTGGATCGTGCGCACCGGGGCGCAGTGGCGTGAGCTCCCGGTCGAATTTGGCAAATGGAACAGCGTGTTCAAGCGGTTCCGCAGGTGGGTCAAAGCGGACGCTTTCCACTACATGTTTTCAAAGCTATAGCTTCAGACGCCGACCTGGAATACGCAATGATTGACGGAACGATCGTGAAGGTCCATCGCTCGGGTCAGGGCGCAAAAGGGGGACTCTTTGCCAGGCCATCGGCCGTTCTCGCGGCGGCATGACGACGAAGATACTGGCTCTGACAGACGCACTCGGCAATCTCGTCGATTTCCCCCTTCTCGGCGATTGAAGGCAATCGCCTGCCAGGCAGCGGGACAGGCCCACGATCTGCGCGAGACTGGTATGTTGATCCGTGATCTGTCTGCCGGGCACTTGCTGGCGGATAAGGCTTTCGATGCAGATTGGTTGCGCAATGACCTGCTGGAACGCGACATCATCCCGGTCATACCGTCGAAATCCAATCGGAAATTTCCCGCAACCTTCGACAAGGAAACCTACAAATGGCGGCATCTGATCGAAAACTACTTCGGCAAGCTGAAGGAAAACAGAGGGATGGCCATGCGCTCCTGCAAGGCAGATCAGAGCTTCAAGGCCTTCATCTCGATTGCGGCAACAATCATTCAGATACGGTGAACGTCAACAGCCCCTAATATTTCACATGCGCGATTAACCGTCGATCCGTCCAAAATTCGGCGGTTTTTCGCCACGCAGAATCTAAGGCCTTCGATCTGGCGGGAATTTGTAGGAAACAGACACGCGCGCGCCGGAAGAGCGTCGCAGGCAGAAACGAACTCGAGGGAACGATGACCGTCCGATCCAACCGCTTTTGGCGTATAGCGCCACTTTTTTGTGTCGCCGCCATCAGTCTCGGCGCCTGCGCGTCCCAGCAGTCAGATGCCACCAACCAATTCAAAATCGACCCCGCGCGCGAGGCGATGGCCCTTCGCGAGGCAGCAAGCCTGCGCGCCAAGGGCAAGCGCGTCTGGTGCGTGCCCTTCGCCCGCAACGTCAGCGGTATAAACATTCGCGGCAACGCCAACACATGGTGGAACAAGGCGGCGGGCACCTTTGATCAGTCCAAAAGCCCTGTTGTCGGCGCGGTCATGTCTTTCCGCGCAACGTCATCGATGCCGATGGGTCATGTCGCTGTCGTCTCCGAAGTCCTGGCCCCCAACCGCGTTCTGGTCGATCATGCCAACTGGCATCGCAACCAGATCAGCCAGGGCATGACCGTGATTGACGTGTCGAATGCCGGCGACTGGTCTGCTGTTCGATTGGAGTCAAACCCAAATGCCTTTGGCGGGGTGTATCCGGTCAATGGCTTCATCCTGCCCCCTAAATCGGCTATTTAATACGGGCTGACGGTTGGCCGCTCTGTGTCGATGCATTTTCACAGCGTCCCGAAGGGGTCTGGCGTAGTTTGGGCGATCCTTCCCCCATCTGATCGGGCTGAGTTATGGAGATTTCTCGATCATCGACGCGGAGCTTTGGGCGTGCGCCCGGCTGGGGCGGTTGAGCGTTTCAAAGCGTCTGACAGGGCCGATCCCAGCGCGCCCTGAGGGCTGCCCGTGGACTGCGGTGCAGCCGAGGATCGAACCCCGCGGCCCGGCTTTGGTTTTTCAGTCTTGGTTGCGCGCGGCGATGACGCGTCGCCGCCATCTTTGCGCATGGTCAGGCCAATGCGCTTGCGCGCCACATCGACTTCGGTCACTCGGACGCGGACCACATCGCCGGCTTTGACCACCTCATGCGGGTCTTTGACAAAGCGATCAGCCAGTTGGCTGACATGCACCAAACCATCCTGATGCACGCCGATATCGACGAACGCGCCGAAGGCCGCGACATTGGTTACCGTCCCTTCCAGCGACATGCCGGGTTTGAGATCGGTGATGGCGTCAATGCCATCGGCAAAAGTAGCGGTCTTGAAGCTGGGGCGTGGATCGCGGCCCGGCTTTTCCAGTTCCGTCAGGATATCGCGCACGGTTGGCAGGCCGAATTTATCGTCGACAAACTGCTCGGCCCGCAGACCTGCCAGCGCGCTGCTATCGCCCATGATCGCGCGGATGTCGCGGCCACACGCCTGCACGATCTTGCGCGCAACGCCGTAGGCCTCGGGGTGAACGGAGGACGCATCGAGCGGTTCGGTGCCGCCCGAGATACGCAAAAATCCCGCGCTTTGCTGGTATGCCTTTGGCCCCAGACCGGGCACCTTGAGCAGGGCCTTGCGCGTGACAAAGGCGCCGTTGGCATCGCGATGCGCGACGATGGACTGGGCCAAGGATGGCCCCAAACCCGCGATATGGGACAACAGCGGCGCCGAGGCCATGTTCAAATCGACCCCCACCGCATTCACCGCATCCTCGACCACCGCAGCCAGAGATTGCGTCAGACGGCGTTGATCGACGTCGTGCTGGTATTGGCCGACACCAATCGCCTGCGGCTCGATCTTGACCAGCTCGGCCAGGGGGTCTTGCAAGCGGCGGGCGATGGACACGGCCCCGCGCAGCGACACATCGATATCCGGGAACTCTTTCGAGGCTAGTTCGGAGGCGGAATACACCGACGCTCCGGCCTCTGACACGATGACGGGTGTGGGGCGCGGCGCCCCGGCCGGCAGGCGCTTGAGCACGTCCGCGACCAGCCGCTCGGATTCGCGGCTGGCCGTGCCGTTGCCGATGGCAATCAGGGCGATATCGTGCCGACGAATCATCTGTAGCAGCGTCTCTTCGGCGCCGCGCAGGTCGTTACGCGGCTGGAACGGATAGATCGTAGCGGTTTCAATCAGTTTGCCCGTCTCATCGACAATCGCGATCTTGCAACCGGTCCGAATACCCGGATCAAGCCCCAGCGTCGCGCGCGCGCCCGCAGGGGCCGCCAGCAGCAAATCGCGCATGTTGCGGGAAAAAACATCTATCGCGGCCTCATGGGCGCGGCGGCGCAGATCGGTCATCAGATCGACAAACATCGACAGGCTCAGCTTGACCTTCCATGTCCAGTTCGCCGCCTCTTGCAGCCACAGATCCCCCGGTGCCCGACCGGGTATCCCGATTTCGGCAGCGATGATGCCGATGACACGCGGTAGTCCCGTGTCCGGTTCTGGGCCGATGTCGATGGTCACGACCTCTTCTTTTGCGGCGCGTAGAATGGCCAGCGCACGATGCGGCGGGATCGTTGCCCATTTTTCGCTATGGTTGAAATAATCCGAGAATTTGGCGCCGACCTCTTCTTTGCCGGGGGTCACGCGCGCCGTGATCACCGCGTCTGTTTGCAAGACCTGACGCAGGCGGCCTATGAGGGCGGCATTTTCGCCAAGCTCCTCGGTCAGAATGTCCCGTGCGCCGGTCAGCGCGTCCTTCTGTGTCACCACGGCCTCGGACAGATAGCCCTGCGCCAGCGTGGCCGGGTCGGCGGCGCGATCAGCGAGGATTGCGCGCAACAGCGGTTCCAGCCCGTTCTCGCGGGCGATCATGGCCTTGGTCCGCCGCTTGGGTTTGAACGGCAGATACAGGTCCTCCAGCACCGCCTTGGTATCGGCGCCTGCGATGGCGCGGGCGAGCGCGTCGGTCAGCTTGCCCTGCCCGGTGATTTCACCAAGGATGCTGGCGCGCCGCTTTTCCAGATCACGCAGGTAGTCCAGCCGCTCGGCCAATCGCCGCAATTGCGTATCGTCCAGACCGCCTGTCGCCTCTTTTCGGTAGCGTGCGACAAAGGGGACAGTGTCCCCGCCATCCAGCAGCGCGATGGTCGCGGTGACCTGTTCGGCGCGTGCCCCGATATCGGTGGCAATCTTGCGGGCGATACTGTCTGAGGCGGCGGTCATGGTCGGCTCCCTGCGCTAGTCGGATGATCGTAATAGCCGGGCAATCGGGGGCCGCCAAGCCTTGTTGGGCGCCACGAGGGAAAAGAGCGGAAGTCCAGAGAATGTCGCAGGGTGTTCGACGCCGGTTGCCGAAAAAATCAACGCGCCGTCGGCACAATTTTCAAATTCACCCCAGCGCGTAGCCCGCGCCACGTACAGTACGGATGGGATCGCTGCCACCCTGTTGCGTCAACGTCTTGCGCAGGCGCGCGACGTGAACATCGACCGTGCGCGTGTCCAGAAATATATCGCGCCCCCAAACAAGGTCCAGCAACTGCTCGCGGCTGAAAACGCGGCCGGGCCTTTCCATCAGCCGCGTCAAAAGGCGAAACTCGACCGGCCCCAGCTTCAGGTCTTGGTCGTCGCGAATGACCCGATGGCTTTCGGGATCGAGGGTGATATCCTGAAAGGACAGCGCCACGACCGACCCCGAACGCGTGCGCCGTAGCTGCGTGCGTGCCCGCGCCATAAGTTCATTCACCGAATACGGCTTTGTCACATAGTCATCCGCGCCGGTTTCCAAACCGCGCACCGTATCGACCTCTTCGGATCGCGCGGACAGCATGATAACGGGAATGTGCCTTGTGTCGTCGCGGGTCTTGAGCTGGCGACAGACTTCGATACCGCTGACCTTCGGCATCATCCAGTCGAGGATCACCAGATCGGGCAAAGCCTCGGAAACCATCAGCATGGCGTCTTCGCCGTTTTCGGCGCAGCGCACGGCAAACCCTTCGGCTTCCAGATTGTAGATCAACACCTCGCGCTGGGCCGGCTCATCCTCGACCAGCAGCACCTGCGCCTGCATAATTGACATGCCTAAACCCCTGATTCTGACGATGTCGTATCTGCCTTTGGCCGCGCCTCGTCCGGTTGCTTGCCGGTCGCCAGATAGATGACCTGCTCAGCAATCGATGTCACGTGATCCCCCATGCGTTCGGTGTTCTTGGAGATGAAATGCAGATGCAGGCAGGCAGTGATATTGCGCGGATCCTCCATCATGAAGGTAAGCAATTCGCGAAACAGCGCATTATACATCTGATCCACATCCACATCGCGCGCAATCACATCCGCGGCCAGTGCCGCATCGTGATGGATATAGGCATCCAGCGCATCCTTCAGCATCATCTCGACGGCGCGTGTCATGCGGCGAAGGGTGCCTATGCTGTCACTGATCGGCTCGGCGCCGGACAGAACCTGGCATCGTTTGGCCATGTTCTTGGCGTAGTCGCCGATCCGCTCCAGATTGCCGCTGATCTTGATCACGCTCAGAATCAGGCGCAGGTCAATCGCGGTCGGGGCGCGCAAGGCGATGATGCGGGCGGCGCCTTCGTTGATTGTCTCTTCGAGGGCGTCGATGCCAGCGTCTGCGGCGCGCACCTGCTGGGCAAGCTCCGCATCGCGGGTTTCCAAAGACTTCATGCCAAGGCGGATGGCGTCTTCGACCAGCCCGCCCATTTTCATGATCTGCGCCTGAACTACCTCCAGATCGGTGTCGAAAGCCGACGATATATGTTCATTCTTCATGGCTCATCCAATCCTGCCGGTGATGTAGCTTTCGGTCCTTGGGTCGTGGGGGGCGGTGAATATCTGGTCGGTATCGCCATATTCCACCAAAGTGCCAAGGTGGAAAAACGCCGTCTTCTGGCTGATCCGCGCGGCCTGCTGCATGGAGTGGGTGACGATCACCACGCAATAATTCTGCCGCAGATCGTCGATCAGCTCTTCGATCTGCGCGGTTGCGATCGGGTCCAGCGCCGAGCAAGGCTCGTCCATCAGCAGCACTTCAGGGGCCGTGGCGATGGCGCGCGCGATGCAAAGGCGCTGCTGCTGTCCCCCCGACAGCCCTGTGCCCGGACTGTCCAGCCGGTCCTTGACCTCGTTCCACAGCGCCGCCTTTCTCAGGGCGTTCTCGACGATATCACTCAGGTCGGATTTGTTGCGGGCCAGCCCGTGAATTTTCGGGCCATACGCGACGTTGTCAAAGATGGATTTCGGAAACGGGTTGGGTTTCTGAAACACCATCCCGACCTTGGCGCGCAGTTGCACAGGGTCAACGCGGCGATCATAGATATCCTCGTCATCGATGCGGATATCCCCCGTCACCCGGCAGATTTCAATCGTGTCGTTCATCCGGTTCAGACAGCGCAAGAAGGTGGATTTGCCGCACCCGGATGGCCCGATAAAGGCGGTTACCGTGTTGGGAGCGATGTCCACCGAGACGTCCTTGATGGCGATGGTATCTCCATAGCGCACCTGCACGTTGGTTGCTGATATCTTCTGCCCGGCCATGGCGCCGACAGTTTCGGTCATATTAGTGTCTTTCATGTCATTCTCTACCCTACCAGCGGCGTTCAAATCGGCGGCGCAGCAATACGGCCACCGTGTTCATCACCGCGAGGAACACCAGCAACGTGATGATCGCCCCCGAGGCGCGTTCGGCAAAACCGGGATCAGCCCGTTGCGTCCAGTTAAAGACCTGCACTGGCAGCGCTGTCGCCGCCTCTCCGAACAACCCGGCGCTCTCGCTGTAGGGCGCCGGATATTCGCGCACAAAGGCGACCATGCCGATCAACAGCAACGGTGCGGTTTCACCCAAGGCCTGAGCCAGCCCGATGATGGTGCCGGTCAGGATACCCGGCGCGGCCAGCGGCAGGACATGGTGGAACACCGATTGCATCTTGCTGGCCCCCACGCCCAGGGCGGCATCGCGGATCGACGGCGGCACCGCTTTCAGCGCGGCGCGGGTCGTGATGATGATCGTCGGCAGCGTCATCAGCGTCAGCACCAGCCCCCCGACCAGCGGCGAGGATTGTCGCAAGCCCGCGAAATTGATAAAGATCGCAAGCCCAAGGATGCCGAAGACAATCGACGGCACGGCGGCCAGATTGCTGATATTCACCTCGATCAGGTCGGAGAACCTGTTTTTCGGCGCAAACTCCTCCAGATAGATCGACGCGGCGACCCCGATGGGCAGCGCCAGCACCAGCACGACCAGCATCATGTACAGCGATCCCAGCAGGGCGACCCCCAGACCCGCCGCCTCGGGCCGCTGATCGCTGGCGTCGGGGGCGGTCAGGAACTGCCAGTTGAACCGCGTCTTGATCACACCGGCATCGGCAAGGCTTTGGGCGATTTGCAGCGCCTCGGGCGAGGTGTTGGCGTCCAGTGCGGCGCTTTCCACCGTGACCCGGCCCTTGAAATATCCGTCAATCCGCCCTTCGGCCAGAACATCCATCACCACCGTACCGCCGACCAGATCGGGGTTTGCCAGCACATGATCGCGCACACTCGCCGCCGCCTCCTTGCTGATCATCGCGCCGACGTCTTTGCCCGGAAGGGCGGTGGTGATACCGGACGCCTTCAGTTGCTGCAACAGCGCGTCCCGCAGCAGGGGCGCGTAGCCAAATGTCGTGACCTTCGCCATGACGGACGGATCGCGCTGCCCAGATTTGTCCAGCTTCGCCTCGGGCAAGGGGATTTCCAGCGTGATATAGGTCTGGCGAAACGCGCCGACACCGTTGGAGACGACTGACGTCAGCAACAGGATCAGCGCCACTGCCGCGATGCCAATCGCACCCAGCCCATAGGTGCGAAACCGCGCTTCTGCCGCGTTGCGCCGCCGGGTGCGCTGATCACTGACCAACAGGGAATTTGCCACTTTTATCATTCGTATTGTTCCCGATATTTGCGCACAATCATCAGGGCCAGCACGTTCAGCCCCAGCGTAAAGGTGAACAGCGTCAGCCCGAGGGCGAAGGCCACCAGCGTTTCCGGGCTGGCAAAGTCGGTATCGCCGGTCAGCTGGCTGACGATCTTGACGGTGATGGTCGTCATCGCCTCGAACGGATTCAGCGACAGGCGGGCGGCGGCCCCGGCCCCCAGCACCACAATCATCGTTTCTCCGATGGCGCGGCTGGCCGCCAGCAGCACGGCCCCGACAATGCCGGGCAAGGCGGCGGGGATGACCACTTGGCGGATTGTCTCGGACCGGGTGGCGCCAATTGCATAAGAACCGTCACGCATCGTCTGCGGCACGGAGTTGATGGTATCGTCCGATAGCGACGACACGAAAGGGATCAGCATGATTCCCATGACCAGCCCCGCCGTCATGACCGACGACGCGCTGTCCCCCAGCCCAAGGGGCTGTGCGAAATAGTCCCGCAGCAACGGGCCGACGGTGATCAGGGCAAAAAGCCCGTAAACAATCGTCGGAATCCCGGCAAGAACCTCGATCAGCGGCTTGGCGACGCCACGCATCCGCGGCCCGGCATATTCAGACAGGTAAATCGCCGCAAACAGGCCCACCGGCACCGCCACCATCAACGCGATAAAGCTGACATAAAGAGTACCCCAAAGCAGCGGCAGAATGCCGAGCGCGCTGTTGCCGCGAAAATTGGGAGCCCAGTCAGCGGAAAAGAAAAAATCGCGCCAGTCGTATTGGTGAAAAAACTGGAGCGTTTCGGACACCATCGACAACACGATGCCAAGGGTGGTCAGGATCGCGACGGTCGATGCGGCGATCAACAGCGATTTTATCCAGGCCTCGGATGCGACGCGGGCGCGAAACCCGGCTGAGGATCGCACGATTGCGCCGAAACACCCGATAGCGCCAACCGCCAGCACCGCCCAGAAAACGGCCCCTGCGGACAGGGTTTCAACACCCTGCTGATGCCCGATCAACCGGACAACGGACAGCGCCGCATAGCTGGCAATCGTCGGCACCAATACGCTGAGAACCGCGTTCGCTGCGTGCGCCTTGGGCAGCGCCGCCAACGTGCGAATGTCACCGCCCGCTGCGATACGTGCCCGTGCCCTTGCGCCGATCAGCCCCGCAAGGGCCAGACCGGCCACCAGAACCGGCAATGAAAAGACGATATCAAAAACCCACATCAAGGCAGCTTTCCCATGGATGGTCGCGGGGCCAACCCAACGGTCGGCCCCGCATTCAACCTTACATACCGCCAAGCAGCGTGTGATTAACCACGGCATCCTGAGTGGCCGTCAGCTCGGGGTCGGACACCAGACCGTATTCGGCCAGCGGTCCGTCCGGGCCCGCGATTTCATCGCTCACGAAGAATTCTGCGAAGTCCTGCAAGCCCGGGATCACACCCAGATGGGCGGCTTTGACGTAAAAATACAGCGGGCGCGACACAGGGTATTCACCGGCGGCGATGCTTTCGGTGTTCGGCACGACGCCGGACATGGTGGCCACCTGCAACTTGTCGGTGTTGTTCTCATAGAACGACAGCCCGAACACACCGATCCCGTTTGCATCCGCCTCGATCCGGGCCAGCGTTTCGGTATAGTCGCCGTCGATATCAACCGACAGACCATCGGTGCGGACCGTCATGCAGGCGGTCTCGGCCGCGTCTTCGTCACCGCCGTTGATCGTCATGATCGCATCCAGCGCGCCGCTGTCGCGGCAGCCTTGCAGCAGCACCTTTTCCTCAAACACTTCGCGGGTGCCATGCTTGGTCCCCGGAATGAAGGCCCTGATCGGCTGATCGGGCAGATCACTATTCAGCACGTTCCAGTTGGTGCTGGAATTGGCGGCCATGCCCTCGCTCGTTGGCAGCTCGGCGGCCAGGGCCATATACCAGTCGGCAGGCGTAAAGGCGAAACTGTTGCCGTTGATATCGCTGGCAAAGACGATCCCGTCATAACCGATGCGCACCTCGATGATATCGGTCACACCGTTTTCAACGCAGGCTTCGACCTCGGACGATTTTATCGGACGGCTGGAATTGGCAATATCCACCGTGTTCTCGCCGACGCCCGCACAGAACCGCTTGAGCCCGGCAGAGGATCCGCCCGATTCAACCACCGGCGTCGGAAAGTCGAAATTTTCCCCGAATGCCTCGGCGACGATCGCCGCATAGGGCAGGACAGTGGACGATCCTGCCACCTGTACATTGTCGCGGGCATAGGCGGCAGTGGCCGTGACGGCAACACCGGCCAGCGTGGAAAGAGTAAGTTTTGCGAATGACATGAAGGCTCCTGTCAGTTCCGGATCAAAGATCACCCCCACGGTGATCCTGGCGCGCTTATCCGCGCGCAACGCTTCGGTTTTGCGACAGGTTCGTTACAGTTTCATGACAGATGCAGGCTGGGGCGCATTTCTGCACCGGGTATCAGATGTCGCCCGAATCGGGCGGCAGAATAACGGTGAACTGAGATCCCTGCCCCGGCTGGCTGGTAATCCTCAACCGTCCCCGGTGCCGGTTCAGAATATGTTTCACAATCGCAAGGCCCAGCCCGGTGCCGCCCAACTCACGGCTGCGATGGCTGTCAGCGCGATAAAACCGCTCGGTCAGGCGCGGCAGGTGAATGGGATCAATGCCGGGCCCATGGTCGGCAATCGTGACCTCTATCGCGGGGCCACGAAGAACCGGATCATGTGCAATCTTGCGGGCGGTCGCCTCGACCGATTGATCGGCCCCGCCATATTTGATCGCGTTCTCGACAAGATTAGTAAAGACCTGCAACAATTGATCTGAATCGCCAATGACGGGCAATGGACCCTGCCCCGGATCGTAACGCAACGATACAGCGCGCTCCTGCGCCAACGTGCCGAGGTTGCGCAGCGTGGCCTGTAACACATCCCGCAGGTCCAACTGCACGGTCGGGCGCACCCGCTCATCCGCTTCGACCCGGCTAAGCGTCAGCAATTCACCCACAAGGCGGTTCATGCGGTCAGCCTCGCCCGCCATGATGCTCAGAAAACGGCTTCGCGCCTCAGCATCGTTCCGGGCAGAATTTCGCAAGGTTTCGATAAAACCCGTGACGGCAGTCAGGGGCGTGCGCAATTCATGACTGACATTGGCAACAAAATCGCGGCGCATCTGCTCGGCCTGGGCCAGGCCCGTCGCGTTCTGAAAGCTGAGAAGCAACAGCCCGCTGTCCCCAATCGCCCGCAAATGCACATCATAGAAGGCGTCACTGCCGTTTTCGACAATCTGATATGATACCTTTCGGGGCGTGCGATCCAGCAGCCCAAGTTCGACCGCCTCCACCAGCTTGGGGTGACGAAAGGCAGTGGTGAAATGCCGTCCCGCAACGCTTTTGCCCAGAAACACCTCGGCGGCATCATTCAAGGTCACAACCTTTTCGGCGCGATCAATGACAAGCGTCGGCGAGGGAATTGCAGCAATCAGATCATGGACCGTCGGGAGTTTGGCCGACGCTTGGCTGGTCATTGGTTTTTCTCTGACTTGGTGACTTGACAGCTAATTAGCCGATCTTTGATCTCAACAACAGTGATTGTCAGGCATAAATCCCGCCCTCAACGGCCTGTTTGCGCCGCCCTCCTTGACGGCCCGTCGAACTCCGGGGCGACATCATCGCTCGCCCCCTTATTTTGCAATCCAGCTTGGCCCCCTATCACTATCGCTGCTTTGTCCATGACGAGTCAGCAACCGGAGCGGAGCATCACCTGCCTGCCACGAGGACAGACCCGATGTGGATCGTCTGCTACAATCACCGGCGCCCACCGCACCTTGGGATATTTGAAGCAAGAAGAATTGAAGCACCCTACCCTTCTTATTGCTGAAAAATATCCCCGCCGGAGGCAGGCTTGCCAAAGTCGCGCGGCTTGCCGTCAGGGCGCGGCAGCACCATATTCAAGTCATGTTGAAATTCACTCCGATCCTACTGGCGATCATCTACGCCTTTGTCATGTACCGGTTTTCGGCCTGGCGCACGGCGCGCGATCTGACCGCGCGCTCAACCGAGCTGGCAGACCCGCGACTGAAAAAACTGACCGACCAACTGGCGCAGGCGCTGGACGTTGCGCGCATCCGCGTCGATATCTACGAAATCGATCCGGTGAACGGACTGGCCGCGCCGGACGGGCGTATTTTCATCACGCGCGGCTTCTACGCCAAGTTTCAGTCGGGCGAGGTGACGGGCGAAGAGATGGCGTCGGTTATCGCGCATGAGCTGGGCCATGTGGCGCTGGGGCATTCGCGGCGCCGGATGATCGACTTTTCCGGCCAGAACGCGCTGCGCACTGCGCTGGCTATGGTGTTGTCACGGTTTCTGCCGGGGATCGGCGTGATGATCGCGGGCGCACTGACATCGCTTCTGTCTGCGCGCCTGTCGCGGGGCGATGAATACGAGGCGGACGAATATGCTTCGGCCCTGCTGGTCAAGGCCGGGATCGGTACCGGGCCGCAAAAATCACTGTTTCAAAAGCTGGAGGCGTTGACGCAGTCCAATTCCGGCGCCGCGCCTGCTTGGCTGATGAGCCATCCCAAGACGGCCGAGCGGATCGCCGCGATTGAAAAAAACGAGTCGCGCTGGGGCGCCTGACGCCCCTATCCCAGCGCCTTTGCCAGACGTGGCAGGCGCGCCTTTTTCAACAAGGCGCGCATCGTCCAGTCGTCACCGCTCAGGCGGCGCGCCTCGGCCAGAACCTCGGCGCCGACCTGCGCCATCATTTCGGGCTGCGCCTGCCAGATGCCGTGCAGCAGCGCATCGGGATCGGTGCGCGACAGGCCTTCTTCGGCCAATATCTGGCGCGGGAAATCCTTGGCATTCAGTGTGATGATGATATCAGCCGACCCGGCGATAGCCGCGGTCAGCACATGGACGTCCGCGGGATCGGGCAGCCACAGCCGCGCCTCCAGCGAGGCAGGCCATGTCACTCTTGCGCTCGGCCACCCGGCGTCCATCAGCGCCGCCTCGGCGCCCGCTTGCGCGATGCCATCGGCGCCCAGCTTGATCGCCGCGCGCTGCCATTCCTCGATGATGCGCGCCGACCACATAGGGGCAAAGGCACCCGCGCGCGCCGCGCCCAGCAGCATCTGGCGCATCACCGTCGGGTAAATCACGCAGGTATCCAGCAGCGCCTTCACAGCCGGAAAAACAGCGCCTTGAGGTATCCCGATTCCGCCAGATGCGTGTGCATCGGGTGGTCCGGCCCGGCCCCGCCGGTATGGATCAGTTGCGGCGCGGGCCCCGTGCCGCGCCCGACACCGTGCAGGCCACGTCCGATGCCGCGCATGCTGGCGCGGCGAAAGGCCTCCAGATCGGCCGCATGGCTGCACGAACAGAGGCCCAGAAACCCGCCCTCGGCCACCAGCGGCGCGGCAAGGCGCGCGGTGCGCTCGTAGGCACGCAGGCCGGCTTCCAGCGATTTTTTCGATGGTGCAAAGGCGGGCGGGTCGCAAATGACCACGTCAAAGCGCGCGCCTTCCTCGCCCAGCGCCGTCAGAACGTCGAACGCGTCGCCCTTGCGGGTCTCGAACCGCTGCGCCATGCCCATCGCCTCGGCCCCGCCGCGCGCCAGATCCAGCGCCGGGTCAGAGCCGTCAACCGCCAGCGCCGAGGTGGCGCCATGCGCCAGCGCGGCCAGTGAAAAACCCCCGACATGGCTGAACACATCCAGCACGCGCGCGCCTTGGCTCAGCCGCGCCGCAAACGCGTGGTTCGGGCGCTGGTCAAAGAAAAGACCGGTCTTTTGCCCATGGGTCAGATCGGCCATGTAGATGGCACCGTTCATCGACACCGGCACAGCCGCATCCGGCGCCGCGCCGATCAGCACCCCGGCGACGTCGTCCAGCCCCTCAAGCGCGCGGGCGCGGCCGGCGGCGTTTTTCAGCACGTTGGTGGCGCCCGTCACCTCGACCAGAGCGGCGGCCAGATCGTCCAGCATCACATCGGCCCAGGCCGCATTCGGCTGGATCACGCAGGTATCGCCAAACCGGTCGATGACCACACCGGGCAGCCCGTCCGCCTCGGCATGGACCAGTCGGTAATAGGGCGCATCGAACAGCCGCTCGCGCAGGGCCAGCGCACGGCGCAGGCGCGCGACCAGCCAGGCGCGATCGATGGTCTGGGAGGTATCAAGGTCCAGTACCCGCGCCATGATGCGCGAGGCCGGGTTCACCGCAACCAGCGCCAGCGGCGCGCGCTCGGAATCCTCGAGCAGGGCAATGCTGCCGGGCGCGATGGCCTTGCTGCGCCGGTCGGTGACCAATTCATTGTCATAGACCCAAGGCACGCCGCGGCGCACCCCCGTGGGCGAGGTTTTCGGTTTCAGGCGGATCACGGGTATGGGGGAGTGCGTCATGCCGTCCCCTTAGAAGGTTTTCAGCGGTGCGAAAAGCGCAAAGCGTGTTCGGCACGCCCATGATGCCCCGGCTTTCGGCGGGAACGCTGCACAGATCGGCGGATCACCGAGCCTGATGGGGGCCGCGATCCCTGCGTCAGTCCCTTGGGCGCGATTTCCAGCCGCCCCGGCGGCGCGGCAATTCGGCTGACTGCAGGCCTTGTTGCAGCACCTCGGTCATGGGGTGATCGGGGTGATCGGCCTGATACCGTCCGAGGTAATGCACGATCGCGTCCTGAGTGTCCTGCCCGTCGGGCAGCGACAGCGCCCAGTCCAGAAAAATCGACCGACATTCATCGGCAGTGATGCCCTCAATGCGGAAAGCCTCGTAAATCAAAGCCTTGCGGTCCAGTGGGTCATCGCGTGATTTCATGGCGCGTTTTCCTGCCTTGTACCTAAATTTGCGTGGGTATCGGCCAATGCACTGGCCAGCGCACTATCGATAATTGCCGCTGCGGCCTGCGATGCCTTAGCCAGCGCCGAAACAAGTGAAAGAATATCCGGCCAACCCGTCTCGCGCAAGACGAAGGCGCGCGCACCGGCGCCCAGGTTATCCGCGTCCAGTGCCCCGTCGCCCAAAAGCCGCGCCGCCATCTGCACTTCGCGGCACAGCGCTGCGGCCTGCGACAGCGCGCGAGCCTCATCCGCGCTCCACCAGCCCAGCGATGTACCCGCGCGCAGCCCCGCCTGCGTGCCCTGTCGGCCGCAGCCTGCGACCAGCGTTGCGGCCTGCGCGATCAGCTGCACATCCTGAAGCCGCCCCGGCCCCAGCTTGGCGTCCAGTGGGCCGTCGGGCGCCTTGGCGGCGGCGATGCGTGCCCGCATCTCTGCCACCGTAGCGGCCAGCTGTGCGGGCGCATTCTCGCGCTCTGCGATGCCGACGATCAGCGCCACACGGAACGCTTCGATATCTGCGCCCAGGTCCGCCTCGCCTGCGACGCTGCGCGCGCGGGTCAGCGCCAGATGCTCCCACCCCCAGGCGCGGGTCTGCTGATAGTCGCGGAAGGCGGCCAGTGACGTCGCCACCGGCCCCTGATTGCCCGAGGGCCGCAAGCGCATGTCCACCTCGTATAGCCGCCCGCCCGCCATCTGCACCGTCAACGCCGAAATCATCGCCTGCGTCAGCCGCGCGTAATAGGCGCCGGAGGCCAGCGAACGACGGCCCTCGGACGCCTCGGCGCCATCCGCGTCATAGATCACGATCAGGTCCAGATCCGACGCCGCATTCAGCGCGCGCACGCCCAGCGATCCCATTCCCAGCAGGCAGGCGCCCCGCCCGGGCGGCGGGCCGTGCTTGGCCGAGAATTCGCGCACGACCTCGGGCCACAGGGCCGACAGCACCGCCTCGGCCAGATCGGCGTAATGGCGCGCCGAGGTGGCGGCATCCACCAGTCCGCGCAGATGATGCACCCCGATGCGGAAATGCCATTCACGGCGCCAGTGGCGGGCGGCGATCAGGCGCGCCTCATAGTCGTCCTCGCGCGTCAGACGCGCGGCAAGATCGGCGCGCAGGGCCGCCAGCCCCGGCCATTTGGCAAAGAAATCGCCGGCGATGACCGCATCCAGCACGGCGGCGTTGCGCGACAGGTAGCGCGCCAGCGCGGGCGCAGTGCCGGCAATATCGACCAGCAGATCCAACAGATGCGGATTGGCCTCGAACAGCGAAAAGACCTGTACGCCCGCAGGCAGCCCGGCAAGGAAGCCATCAAAGGCCAGCAGCGCCTCTTCGGGGTGAGACGTGCGCGACAGGCGCGCCAGAATATCGGGCCGCAACCGGCGGAATATCTGCCCCGCGCGATCCGAGCGCAGCGCCGGATAGGTGGGCCAGCGCGCAATCACCTTGGCGTCCAGCCACGTGCCCTGCTCGACCTCATCACCGCTTCCGGGCGCCTCTTCGGGCTTGAAAAACCGCTCGATCACCGCGTCGACGGCTGTGAGGCGCGACAGCAGCTCGTCTTTCAGATCCGCCGTTTTGCGTCCCATGAAGGCAGCCAGCCGGTCCATCCCCTCATCGGTTTCCGGCAGGTCGTGGGTCTGCTGATCGCGCAGCATTTGCAGCCGATGCTCGACCTCGCGATGAAACTTGTAATGCCCGGCCAGATCGCTAGCGACATCGCTTGGGATCCACTCCTTGTCGGCCAGCCCTTCCAGCCCCTCGATGGTGCCGCGCATGCGCAGACTGGGGTCGCGCCCCCCGACGATAAGCTGCCGGGTCTGGGTAAAGAACTCGATTTCGCGGATGCCCCCGCGCCCCAGCTTCATGTTGTGGCCCATCAGGTCCAGCGGGCCGCCCAGATCGGCGCCCAGCCCCTTGTGCGCGCGGATGCGCAGCCGCATGTTGTGCGCATCCTCGATCGCGGCGAAATCCAGATGGCGGCGCCAGACAAAAGGCGCAAGCGTGTCGAGGAATTTGTCGCCCGCCACAAGATCCCCGGCGCAGGGGCGCGCCTTGATATAGGCCGCGCGCTCCCATGTGCGCCCTAGGCTCTCATAGTAACGTTCGGCGGCGGCCATCGACATGCAGACCGGCGTCACACCGGGATCGGGGCGCAGGCGCAGGTCGGTACGGAATACATAGCCTTCGGCGGTATTTTCGCTGAGAATCGCGGCCATGCGGCGGGTGGCCCGCACAAAGGCAGCGCGCGCTTCGTGGTTGGCATCCGGTTCAAAGCGCGTTTCGTCATAGACGCAGATCAGGTCGATATCCGAGCTGTAATTCAGCTCTCCCGCGCCCATCTTGCCCATGGCCAGCACGACCATTCCGGCGGCATCCTCCAGATTGTCCTCAGTCATGCCCGGCAGCTTGCCACGCCGTATCTCGTGTGCGACGCAGTGGCGCAGCGTGACGGCACAGGCCAGATCTGCGAGATCGGTCAGGGTTTGCGTCACCACCTCCAGCGGCCAGACGCCTGCCAGATCGGCCAACCCCGCCAACAGGGCGATGCGCCGTTTGCCCTGCCGCAGTGCCCCCGAAGGATCGCCCTCGATACAGCCCAGATCGGTCATCAACGCCGCCAGCGCGTCCTCTGGCATGTCCAGCGCGCCGGGCAGCCATTCGGCCTCCGATTGCATAAGATGGCGCAAATAGGGGCTGCACCCCGCCGCGTTGCCGATCAGATCACGCAGATCGCCGGCGAATCCCGGGAAGCGCGCCTGCGCCTCCTCGGCGTGATCCGCCTGATAGGGGCGCGGCAGGCGGGTGATGCGGCTGACAAAATCCATATTCCCAGTGATACCGAGGGAGGTAGCCGGGTCAATGGCGCGCGTTGCACATTCGCGATGATGCCAGGGCCCGAGGGCGCGCCTGAGCGATGGACAAGCATTCCGGCGGCGCCATGTTAATTTCTTTTACATGACCCTTGCATTCGGCGCGGCGCATACCAATCTATCTTAATGTGAAGACGATTTACATAACGACCCCTGCCAAAACCCGCAAAGGATTATACATGAGCACCTATGCACATACTCCCATCGCTGCTGGCGGCCCGCTACGCTGGCTGGAGCGCGCCGCGCACTGGCTGGACGAGCGCGGCAAGCCCGCATGGATTGCCGTCACGGTGATCGGTTTCATCTTCTTCTGGCCCGTCGGCCTCGCTATTCTTGCCTATATCATATGGAGCAAACGTATGTTCGGAACCTGCACCAAGCGCCGCACGAGCGCCCCGTCAATGACCCGCAGCAGCGGCAACAGCGCCTTTGATGCCTACCGGGATGAAACGCTGCGACGCCTTCAGGATGAGCAAGCCAACTTCGAGAGTTTCCTCGACCGGTTGCGCCAGGCCAAGGACAAGGCCGAGTTCGACCAGTTCATGGATGACCGCGCCAAGGCCGCGAAGGACGAGCGCACACAGGACGATCGCGCATAGACCGCAGTCTGACAGCAGCCTTTCCGGCGGCCCGTCCCTCATGGGGCGCAGGTCGCCGGATGCCGCGCGGGACCACTTGATACTGCCTGCGGGCAGTATCCGTGATAAAGAGCAGCCCCGACCCTGCCACATACCGAAAGCCAGCCATGTCCTATTATTCCCAAGCAATCCCCCTGCCCGATCCGGACACCCATCCGGAATTCTACGCGTCCATCCCGTCCAAGCGGCTGGTGGCGTGGGTCATCGATTCGATCCTGATCATGGTCTTGTGCGTCCTCATATCCATCCTGACGGTGGGCATCGGGTTTTTCTTCTTCCCGGCGCTGTTCCTAATGATCGGCTTTGTCTACCGCACGGCGACATTGGCGCGCGGCTCGGCGACGTGGGGCATGGCCTTCATGGCGATGGACATGCGCAGACATGATGGCGCGCGTTTCGACTGGCTGACGGCCTTTCTGCACACGCTGGGCTATTCGGTATCGATGGCTTTTGTCCTACCGCAGGTCCTGTCGGTGCTGATGATGCTGATCGGCGCGCGGGCGCAGGGACTGACCGATCACGTTCTGGGCACGGTCGCGATCAACCGGCGCGTCTAACCCGCCGCCCGGATGCATTTGCGCGCCAAGGCATGTTGCAACTCAATCTCGAAACGATTTAGGTTTAAGACAGCACAGTTAAAAATGGCCCTTGATGCGACATACCACCACCATAGCCCCGCAGTTCTATGTGACCGCCCCCCAGCCCTGCCCCTATCTGGACGGTCGGATGGAACGCAAGCTGTTCACCGCGCTTCAGGGCGATGGCGCGCAGCGGCTGAATGACGGGCTGTCCAAGCAGGGCTTTCGCCGCTCGCAAAACGTGCTGTACCGCCCCTCCTGCGCCGATTGCGCCGCCTGCCTGTCGGCGCGCATCAACGTGGCGGAGTTTTCCCCGTCAAAAAGCCAGCGGCGCGTGATTCGACGCAATGCGGGGCTGACCCGGCGGGCAACTTCGCCTTGGGCGACCGAGGATCAATATGCCCTCTTTCGCCGTTATCTGGAAAGCCGCCACGCCTCGGGCGGGATGGCGGACATGGACGCGTTCGAGTTCGCCTCGATGGTCGAAGAAACGCCGATCCGCACGCGCGTCGTCGAATATATCGACGAAGACACCGGCACGCTGGTGGCAGTCTGCCTGACCGACATTCTCGATGACGGGGTCAGCATGGTCTACTCCTTCTTCGATCCAGACCACGACCGCAATTCCCTGGGCACCTACATCATCCTCGATCACATCGAGATCGCCCGCGAGGCCGAACTGCCCCACGTCTATCTGGGCTACTGGGTGCCCGGCAGCGAAAAAATGGGGTATAAGGCCGCGTTTTCCGGTATCGAGCTATATGTCGGTAGCCAGTGGGAGCCGATGCGCGACCCCAAGGCCTACGAGGTACACGTGCATCCGCTGTCCAACGATTCCATCTCGGAGCAGGTGGCCGACATCACCCTGCCAGACGGCACGCCCCTGCGCGCCAATCAGGGCTAGGCAGGGTTTTCGCCCACCCCTCATGCCGCCCGTGGGCAAGTTTGCGACGCTGCTGGCCTTTCCCTTTGCGATTAAATCCCTAATGTTCCAGCCAACGCCCTGCAAAACAGTTGGACACGTCTCATGAGCACCGATCCCCTCGTCGTCTTTACCCCGTCCGGCAAACGTGGCCGCTTTCCCGTTGGCACGCCGGTTCTGACAGCCGCGCGGCAATTGGGGGTCGATCTGGATTCCGTGTGCGGCGGGCGGGGCATCTGCTCGAAATGCCAGATCACGCCCAGTTATGGCGAATTCTCCAAGCATGGCGTGACCGTCGCCGCAGATGCGCTGTCTGAATGGAACTCGGTCGAGCAGCGCTATGAGGACAAGCGCGGACTGAAGGCCGGTCGCCGCCTTGGCTGTCAGGCCACCGTGCAGGGCGACGTCGTGATCGACGTGCCGCCCGAATCCCAGCTTCACCGTCAGATCGTGCGCAAGGCCGCGTCCACCCGCGCCATCGAAATGGACCCGGCCACGCGCCTTTACATGGTGCAGGTCGACGAACCTGACATGCACGAGCCCACCGGCGATCTGGAACGTCTGGCCCGCGCGCTGAAACAGCAATGGGACGTCCCCGCCATTCGCGCCGATCTGTCACTGCTGTCCAAGCTGCAACCGGTGCTGCGCAAGGGCAAATGGCAGGTGACTGTCGCAATGAACAAGGCGCATGACGACGACGTCGCCCGCGTGCTGGAAATATGGCCGGGTCTGCATGAAAGCGGCCTTTACGGGCTGGCCATCGACCTCGGCTCGACCACCGTCGCGGCGCACCTGACCGATCTGCACACCGGCGCCGTCATCGCATCCTCGGGCATCATGAATCCGCAGATCCGCTTTGGCGAGGATCTGATGAGCCGCGTCAGCTATTCCATGATGAACCCCGGCGGCGACGTCGAAATGACCCGCGCCGTGCGCGAGGCGATCAATACCCTGGCCGAGGAAATCGCCAAGGAGGCCGAGATTGCACCAAACCTGATCGTCGAGACGGTGATCGTCTGCAACCCGGTCATGCACCACCTGCTGCTGGGCATCGACCCGGTCGAGCTGGGTCAGGCGCCTTTTGCGCTGGCCACCTCGAAGAGCATTTCCATCGACGCGCGCGAGATGGACATCACCGCAATCAACGACCGCGCCCGCATCTATATCCTGCCCTGTATCGCAGGCCATGTCGGCGCCGACGCCGCAGCTGTGGCACTGTCCGAACAGCCGGGCAAATCGGATGATCTGGTGCTGATCATCGATGTGGGCACCAACGCCGAAATCCTCCTCGGTGACAAACAGGGCGTTCTGGCCTGCTCGTCCCCCACCGGGCCAGCGTTCGAGGGGGCGCAAATCTCATCCGGTCAGCGCGCCGCGCCCGGCGCCATTGATGCCATCCGCATCGATCCGGTGACCAAAGAGCCGCGCTTTCGCGTTATCGGCAGCGATCTCTGGTCGGACGATCCCGGCTTTGAGACGGCCGTCGGTGCCTCGGGCATCACCGGCATCTGCGGGTCGGGCATCATCGAGGCGGTGGCCGAACTGCGCATGGCAGGGCTGCTGGATGAAAACGGTCTGATGGGCTCGGCCGAGGCGACAGGCACCGCGCGCATGGTGCCAGAGGGGCGCACGCACAGCTATCTGGTACACGATTCCACCGCGGTGGGCGGCCCGCGCATCACCGTGACCCAAGGCGACATTCGCGCGATTCAGCTGGCTAAATCCGCGCTCTATGCCGGCGCGCGGCTACTGATGGACGCGCGCGGCGTCGACAAGGTGGACCGCATTGTGCTGGCCGGCGCGTTTGGCGCCCATATCTCGAACCTGCACGCGATGGTACTGGGCATGATCCCGGATGCGCATCTGAGCAAGGTGACGTCAGCCGGAAACGCGGCCGGCACCGGCGCGCGCATCGCGCTGTGCAACATCGGCGCCCGCGCCGAAATCGAGCGCATGGTGGGCGAAATCCACAAGGTCGAAACGGCAATCGAGCCGAAGTTCCAAGAGCATTTTGTCGCCGCCAACGCGATCCCACACAAGACCGAGCCGTTCCCGGAACTGGCCAAGATCACCACCCTGCCCAACCCCAACTTCAACGCAGGCTCGGGCGGTGACAGCGATGGGGGTCGGCGGCGCAGACGGCGCGGGTAAAACAGCGCATTTTTCTGGCCACTGTGCATGGACGCACGGCCCCGGCCCCGGTAAACGCCGTGGAGCCTTTGAATGCCCTGCGGCTTTTCCCCAGTTTGCGTTGCAACTTGCGTGCGTGCTTTAGCGAATTGGCAACGTCTGGTCGCATATACTGTGTAACGAATAACCTATGGATAATATTATATGAAACGCTGCCTCCCCCTCACCCTGCTTGCCGTGATGACCCTTACCGCCTGCGCTGGCCGTGATCCCAATCCGGTCACCGAAATTCAGGATGGCGATGCGCGCCTTTCGTGCACGGAACTGCGGCGCGAGATTGACGTCAATTCGCAAGCCGTGCGCGGCCTGATCGACGAAAAGCGTGACAAGCAGACGCAAAATGTCGTCGCGGGCGCAGCAGGCGCGATTCTATTCTTTCCCGCGCTCTTCTTTATGGATCTGAAAGGTGCCTCCGCCGAAGAGGCGCGTGCCTATCAGCGCCGAAATCAAGGCCTTGTAAGTCGCTATAACGCCCGCGGCTGCCGCCCGGCCATCGCGATCCAGGCCTATGAGCCAGCCAAGGCCGCAGCTGAGGCCAAGCGCGCCGAACAAAAGCCCCTGGCAGGCAAAGATCCCGCCAACTGAGACGCGCCGCCAGATCATGGGCGAGGGTATTCACCAATAGCCTCGCCCTGCGGCGACCTCAGTAATTCCCGGCGACGTATTTGGCGATGGCGCCGCCACGCGAATTCACGTCGAGCTTTTGATAGATCGCCTTGAGATAATATTTGACGGTGTTCTCCGACAGGCCCAGCCGGGCCGAGATCTGAAAATTCGTCAGCCCGTTTACCAGCAGGCCCAGTATCTCATGCTCGCGCCGCGACAGCGCGTGTGTCGTCTCCGATGTCAGGCGCCGCAGGATATCTGTCGGTACAATGGAATGTCCCTCGACCAACTTGCCCAGGATCTTGGGCAGGCTGATCAGGATCTGACCCATCATGCAAACCGAATTGGCACCCGATTTGATCGCTGCACGAATGAACGCGAATTCAGTATCGTCAGCCACCACAACGACCAGCGCCGCAGGGAAATCGCGCCGCAGCATATCCAACGCGCTCGCCACATCGCAATCGGCCAACCGCACGCCCAAAATTACGATCACGCGCCCCGTCTCGGCGGCCAGCAGGCGCCGGAGCCCTTCCAGATCGGTGGCAAACTCGCCCAGTTCGGTGCCCGGTATCTGACCAACAAGCGATCCGATGCCTTGGCAAACGATCAACTGGCGGTCCGCAACGATGATACGGGATATGTGTAGGTCAGGTTTGCTCATACGCCGATAGCTGCACATACTGGCACGCTTGTCACGAATAATAATGAGATCATGCGCAGAACCTGCTGAATTAGCAGGGTTTTCCGGTGTGCATCGGTATGCAACTGCCACGCTTACCCCACCGGGTAGCGCCGCACTACCCGTTCGGTGCCCCTCGGCGACAGCTGGCGGCCAAGCCCATACTCTCGGGGATTTCGCGCCCGGTACTCAGCTCTCATAAATAGGGGCAACCAACAGGAGAGATATCATGCGCGGCAATTCCCATCTATTCATCCCCGGCCCCACAAACGTCCCCGAAGAGGTGCGCCGCGCCATGAATATCCCAATGGAGGATATGCGCGCGCCCGATTTCGCTGATTTTGTGACCGGCCTGCTGACCGATCTGAAAAAAGTGTACCGGCTGGAAAAAGGCCGCGTCTTCATCTTTCCATCCTCGGGCACCGGAGCGTGGGAATCGGCCATCACCAACACGCTGAGCGAGGGCGACACCGTCCTGATGTCGCGCTTTGGCCAGTTCTCGCTGCTTTGGGTCGACATGGCCGAGCGGCTGGGCCTGAAGGTCGACCTGTGTGATGTCGAATGGGGCAAGGGCGTGCCCGTCGAAGAATACGCCAAGCGGCTCAAGGCGGACACGGATCACAAGATCAAGGCCGTCTTTGCCACTCAGAACGAAACGGCGACGGGCGTGTCATCGGATGTCGCCGGCGTGCGCAAGGCGCTGGACGATGCCGGGCATCCTGCCCTGTTGTTCGTCGACGGTGTCAGCTCGATCGGATCGATCGAATTCGAGATGGAAAAATGGGGCGTCGATCTGGCTGTGTCCGGCTCGCAAAAGGGCTTCATGCTGCCCGCCGGCCTTGGCTTTCTGGCCGCAAGCGACAAGGCGCTGGCCGCTAACGCGTCGAACACGAACAAAATGAACCGCTGCTATTTCAGCTGGGAAGACATGATCAAGCTGAACGACACCGGCTACTTCCCCTATACGCCCGCCACGCAGCTGCTGCGCGGTCTGCGCACATCGCTGGACATGATGCTGGACGCGGGGCTGGAAGCGATCTGGACGCGTCACACATTCCACGCCGAGGGCGTGCGCCGCGCTGTCGCCGCTTGGGATGGTTGCGAATTGGTGGCGCGCGGCCCCGAATGGGCCTCGGACACGGTGTCGGCCATCTACACCCCCGAGGGCGTGGATGCGCGCGATGTCATCGCGCATGCCTATTCCAAATACCAGACGTCGCTGGGCACCGGCCTGAACAAGCTGGCAGGCAAGGCGTTCCGCATCGGTCATCTGGGATCGCTCAACCCGGTCATGCTGCTGGGCGCGATTTCAGCCGCTGAAATGGCGCTGGTCGATTCGGGTGCCAAGATCGAGCTGGGCTCGGGCGTGGCTGCTGCGCAAGCACATTACCGCAGCGTCGGGGGCTGAGCCGGTGCGCGCCCTAGTCACCCGCGCCTGGCCCAAGGGAACGCAGGACCGCCTCGCACAAGTGTGCGAGGCGACGTTCCGCGATCCCGACACGGCGATGACCGAAACCGAATGGATGGAGGCCGCGACCCGCTATGACGTCATCCTTCCGACGGTGTCTGACAGTATCCCGGCCGGATTCTACGACGCGGCCAAGGGCAAGGTCCGCCTGCTGGCCAACTACGGTGTCGGCTACAACCATATCGACGTCGCCGCCGCCGAGGCGGCGGGCATCACCGTGACCAACACCCCCGGCGTGCTGACCGATTGCACCGCTGATCTGGCGATGGGCTTGCTTCTGGCCGCGGCCCGCCGTCTGGGCGAGGGCGAGCGCGAGCTGCGCGCAGGCCGCTGGGACGGCTGGCGCCCCACGCATCTGATCGGGCACAAGGTGGCGGGCGCCACGCTGGGCATCATTGGCTTTGGCCGAATCGGACAGGCGATGGCGCAGCGGGCGCATCATGGTTTCGGCATGAAGGTGGTGTTCCAGAACCGCAGCCGCGTCGCACCCGAGCTTGCCGCGCAATACGGCGCCACGCAGCTGGCCAGCGTCGCCGAGGTCGCCGAGGTCAGCGATTTCCTGTCGCTGCATTGCCCCGGCGGCGCCGATACGCGGCATCTGATCAGTACGGATATCTTTGCCGCGATGAAGCCCGGCGCGATCCTGATCAATACTGCCCGCGGTGACGTGGTCGATGAGGACGCGCTATTTGCGGCGCTGAACACCGGGCATCTGGGCGGTGCCGGCCTTGATGTCTATCAGGGTGAGCCAAAGCTCGATCCGCGCTTTCTGAAGCATGAGAATCTCGTGCTGGCCCCTCACTTGGGCAGCGCGACAGGCGGTACACGCGCAGCGATGGGGCACCGCGCCATCGACAATCTGGAGGCCTTCCTGAAAGGCGATACGCCGCCCGATAAAATCGTCTGACACCCGTTTAACCACGACTTCAACATGCCCCGGCACCAGCCGGGGCATGTTGCGTTTCACCTCCCCCGCATCTGGAAGATGACCGACCGCCACGTGGGGCGCTTCAACTCCCGCGCATTCCGCACTCCACCGCATACGAACGCGCGGACACCGGGTAGTGCGCCCTACCCGTTCGCGGCCCTTTCCCAACCCCGGCCCTGCATTGCTACCCATGCGAAAGTGTCTGGCGTGGACGCAATCCGGCACCTTTCAAGGGACGACGTATTCCAAGGGAGGAAACACCATGAGCTATACTTTGCACCCGCTGAAAAAACAGCGTCTACAGCGGTCCGAACTGGCTGTGCCAGGTTCGAACACCGAGATGTTCGAAAAGGCCGCCAACAGCGATGTCGATTACATCTTCCTCGATCTTGAGGACGCCGTCTCGCCCTCCGACAAAGAGCAGGCGCGCAAGAACATCATCCAGGCGCTGAACGACATCGACTGGAAAGGCAAGACCATGTCGATCCGTATCAACGGACTCGACACGCATTACATGTACCGCGACGTCGTCGATATCGTCGAGCAAGCCGGCCAGCATATCCACACGATTCTGGTGCCCAAGGTCGGCGTTCCCGGCGATCTCTACTGCGTCGAGACGATGCTCAGCCAGATCGAAGTGGCCAAGGGCTTCAAGCACCAGATCGGCCTTGAAGCACTGATCGAAACCGCCCTTGGCATGGCCAACGTCGAGGCGATTGCCGCTGCGCCCGGCCGTCTTGAGGCGATGCATTTTGGCGTTGGCGACTACGCGGCCTTCACCCGCGCCCGCACCGTGGTCATCGGTGGCCTGAACCCCGATTATCCGGGCGATCAGTGGCATTACGCCATCTCCCGCATGAACGGCGCCTGCCGGGCCTACGGCCTGCGCGCCATCGACGGACCGTTCGGTGATTTCAGTGATCCCGACGCCTATGTCGCATCGGCAAAACGTGCCGCTGCTCTGGGTATCGAAGGCAAATGGGCCATCCACCCCAGCCAGATCAAACTGGCAAACGAAATGTTCTCGCCCCCCGAGGAGGAAGTGACCCGCGCGCGCCGCATCATCGAAGCGCTTCGCGAGGCGGAAAAGCAAGGTAAGGGCGCTGCAAACCTCGACGGTCGGCTGATCGATGCCGCCTCCGAGCGTATGGCGCAGAACGTGCTGGCGGTGGCCGATGCCATCGCAGCCAAGGGCTGAGGGAAACAAAATGGATATTCACGAATATCAGGCCAAGGAGCTGCTGAAGAAATTCGGCGTCAACGTGCCGCGCGGCGGCATCGCCTACAGCCCCGAACAGGCGGTTTACCGCGCGCAGGAACTGTCCGGCGAAAAATGCGTCGTCAAGGCCCAGATCCATTCCGGCGCCCGCGGCAAGGCCGGCGGCGTGCGGATTTGCAGCACGGATGACGAAATCGCCGATGCCGCCGCCTGGATGCTGGGCCGCAAGCTGGTCACGCACCAGACCGGTCCGCAGGGCAAGCTGGTCGGCCGCCTCTATATCGAGGAAGCCACCGACATCGCGCAGGAAATCTACCTGGGCTTTGTCATGGACCGCACCGAGGAGCGCGTCGTCGTCGTCGCCTCCGCCCAGGGCGGGATGGAGATCGAAGACATCTCCGAGGACGAGCCGGACAGCATCATCCGCTCGGTCGTCGATCCGGCTGTGGGTATGCAGGCCTTCCAGGCGCGCGAAATCGCATTTCAGCTGGGCCTTGATGCCGCGCTGATCCCGCAGGCGGTCAAGCAGATCACCGGCTGCTACAAGGCGATGGACGAACTGGACGCCTCCATGCTGGAAATCAACCCGCTGGTCGTCACCGGATCGGGCGAGATCGTGGCGCTCGATGCCAAGCTCAGCTTTGACGACAACGCGCTGTTCCGCCACCCGGACATTTCCGAGCTGCGCGACAAAAGCCAAGAGGATTCGCGCGAAACCTATGCCGAGGATCGCGGCCTCAGCTATATCGGCCTTGAGGGCGAAATCGGCTGCATCGTCAACGGTGCGGGTCTGGCGATGGCGACGCTGGACATGATCAAGATGTCGGGCGGCGAGCCTGCCAACTTCCTCGACGTCGGCGGCGGGGCCAGTCCCGAGCGCGTGCTGATGTCGTTCAAGGCGGTTCTGAACGATCCCAATGTCGAGGCGATCCTGGTCAACATCTTTGCCGGCATCAACCGCTGCGACTGGATCGCCGAGGGCGTCGTGCGCGCGGTGCAGGAGCTGAAGCTGACCATGCCTCTGGTCGTCCGCCTGTCGGGCACCAACGTGGAAGAGGGCCGCAAGCTGCTGAACGAAAGCGGGCTGAACATCACCACCGCCGAAACGCTGGCAGAGGCGGCGGAAAAGGTCGTCGCGGCCTGGAAAAAGGCATCAACCAAGAATGCGGAGGCAATCTGATGGCCATCCTGATCGACAAGAACTCCAAGGTGCTGGTCACCGGCCTGACGGGCCGTATCGGCAGCTTTCATGCGCAGGAAATGCGTGATTACGGCACCAATGTCGTCGGCGGCGTGACCCCCGGCAAAGGCGGGACCACGCATAACGGTCTGCCAGTATTCAACACCGTCAAGGGCGCGGTCGCCGAAACCGGCGCCGATTTGGTCATCGCCTTCGTGCCGCCCCCCTTTGCGGCGGATAGCATCATGGAAGCGGCCGATGCGGGCATCAGCACCTGCGTTTGCATCGCCGATGGCATCCCCACGCAGGACATGATCCGCGTCAAACGCTACATGCGCCGCTACAAGGAAGAAAAGCGCATGCGTCTGATCGGGCCGAACTGCGCCGGGATCATCACGCCGGGTCAGGCCTTTGCCGGTCTGATGCCGCCCGCGATCTACCTGCCGGGCCGTGTCGGCATCGTGGGCCGGTCGGGCACGCTGGGCTATGAGGCTGCCAGCCAGATGAAGTCGCGCGGGATCGGTGTGTCCAGCTCTATCGGCATCGGCGGCGATCCGATCAACGGCTCGTCCTTCCGTGATATTCTGGAGCTGTTCGAGAATGATCCCGAAACTGATGCAGTCGTCATGGTCGGTGAAATCGGCGGCCCGCAAGAGGCCGAGGCCGCGGAATACATCCGCGATCACATGAAAAAGCCTGTCGCGGCCTATATCGCGGGCCTCTCGGCCCCCAAGGGTCGACGCATGGGGCATGCGGGCGCAATCGTGTCAGCCTTCGGCGAGTCGGCGCAGGAAAAGGTCGAGATCCTGTCAGGCGCAGGCGTCACCATCGTTCCCACCCCGTCAACCTTTGGCGAAACCGTCGAAAAAATGCTTTCCTGACAACATCTTGGGCGGAACCTGTGCCGGGTTCCGCCCGAAATTCCAAGACATATTGCCTTTGCCTTAATTTTGTCCCAATTGCTCCTCATTCACGCCCCGGTTTGCCGTCACCATGTAATGGATCACCGGCTGCCAGCTGGACCGATACCCGGCGCGTGACCCCTTTTGAAGGAGCACACCGATGCCCACCTCAACACCCACGCCCAAGAAGGCGCAATCGACCAAAGCGACCCTCTCTGCGACTCAGCAGACCAAACCCAGTGCGCCGCGCAAGGCAAAAGCCAAACCGCAAACCAACCCGCGCCAGATCTTCAACGATTTCGCCAGCATTTAATCACGCTTGAACGCACAGCACTGGTCGCCAGACAGCGCCGCCAGTGCTGAACTAAAGCGTTTCGCGAAAAACCTGACTCACAGCTTTTCGCGAAACGCAGTGCAACATGTTGGCGTTGCGCGCGTTTCGCCTCCGGTGAGTGCCTCAAGTTCAAGGCGAAACGCTTTAATGACAAAGTCCCCTCCCGATCCCGTCTCATCCATCCGCAATCTCGGCCCCGCCGTCGAGGCATCCTGCACGCGGGCCGGCATTCATTCGGCGGACGCGCTGCGCGATCTGGGCGCGGATGTCGCCTATGCGCGCATGATCGCCAGCGGCACTGCACCCCATTTCATCGGATATTATGTGCTGGTCATGGCCCTTCAGGGGCGGCCCTGGAACGATTGCCGCGGCGCCGAAAAAACAGCCCTACGCGCGCGATTCGACGCGATCAAGGCTGCGAACACGCCAAAGGGCCGCACCCCTCTGGATGCGGCCCTTGCCGAAATCGGTGTGATCAAGCGGCCCGGCGGGCCGCCAGACGGGAATTAACCAACCAGTTCAAGACCTGCGAAGAAATACGCGATCTCTTCTTTGGCCGTTTCGGGCGCGTCCGAGCCGTGGACCGAGTTTTCGCCGACGCTTTCGGCAAAATCGGCGCGCACTGTGCCGGGGGCCGCATCCTTGGGGTTGGTCGCGCCCATCACTTCGCGGTTCTTGGCGATGGCGCCCTCACCTTCCAGCACCTGCACGACAACCGGGCCGGAGGCCATGAACTCGCACAGCTCGCCGTAGAACGGACGCTCGGCGTGGACTTCGTAGAACTTGCCGGCCTGCGCCGGGGTCAGGTGGATGCGCTTTTGCGCGACGATGCGCAGGCCCGCATCCTCGAACTTGGCGTTGATCTTGCCGGTCAGGTTGCGCTTGGTTGCGTCGGGTTTGATGATGCTCAGCGTGCGTTCGGTTGCCATGTCAGCCTCTGATTAAGTGAATGTTGATATGGCGGCTGCGGTATCATGGCCGCCCGAAGGGATAAAGACCTATTCGGGGTGCGACACCATGGCATGTCATGCGGGCTTTTTATTCTGAGTTATTTCGTCAGATTAACCTGACGAAACGACTCAACTTAATCAAGGACGCTATCGCGATGTTTCTGAAAACCATCTGTGCCATTGGCGCGCTGATCCTTGCCGTATCCCCCTCCTGGGCCGGTACGGCAGCCCCGCTGACCTACGAGCAGTTCGAAGCGGCCGTGCCGCATCTGGATCTGGACAGTTGCCCTGACGCCCTGGCGCAGAAAAATGTGTTCTGCCGGGCAACCCTGCGGCATGACGACATCCACGTCTTTGCCTTCAGTAATGACGGCGAAAACCTGTTTGTCGGGTTCAAATCCTACACGGCGGACGGATTGGCGGCCCTGCTTCAATAAGACCGGCAGTTGACAAGGGCGGAGCGCCGGGGCATCGCTCCGCCCATGCTACGCATTGATGACATATCCTATTCCGTCGCGGGTCGCCCGCTGATCGAAAACGCTTCGGCAAGTATTCCGGATGGCCACAAGGTGGGCATCGTGGGCCGCAATGGCACGGGCAAGACCACGCTGTTCCGCCTGATCCGGGGCGAACTGGCGCTGGAGGGTGGCGCCATTACCCTGCCTCAGCGCGCCCGCATCGGCGGCGTGTCCCAAGAGGTGCCCGGCAACGAGGTGTCGCTGATCGACACGGTGCTGGCCGCAGACACCGAGCGCGCCGATCTGCTGGCCGAGGCCGAGACGGCGACCGACCCAACCCGCATCGCCGAGGTGCAGACGCGCCTGTCGGACATCGACGCCTGGGGCGCCGAGGCGCGCGCCGCCTCGATCCTCAAGGGCCTTGGCTTTGACGATGACGCGCAGCGGCAGCCATGCTCGGCCTTCTCGGGCGGCTGGCGGATGCGTGTGGCGCTGGCCGCCGTGCTGTTCGCGCAGCCCGATCTGCTGCTGCTGGACGAGCCGACAAACTATCTGGACCTCGAAGGCGCGCTGTGGCTGGAGACATATCTGGCCCGCTACCCGCATACCGTGCTGATCGTCAGCCATGATCGTGGGTTGCTGAACCGCGCCGTCACGTCGATCCTGCACCTCGAAGACAAGAAACTGACACTGTATAATGGCGCCTACGATACCTTCGCCGAAACGCGCGCTGCGCGTCTGGCAGCGCTCGAATCCGAGGCCAAGAAGCAGGACGCCCGCCGCGCCCACCTGCAAAGCTTTGTCGACCGCTTCCGCGCCAAGGCATCAAAGGCCGTTCAGGCGCAATCGCGGCTGAAAATGATTGCCAAGATGAAGCCGATCACGACCCCGCAAGAGGCCGCGCTGAAACGCTTTACCTTCCCCTCGCCCGAGGAACTGTCGCCGCCGATTATCCATATGGAGGGCGGGTCGGTCGGCTATGACGGCAAGGCGATCCTGCAACGTCTGGACCTGCGCATCGATCAGGATGATCGGATCGCGCTTCTGGGCAAGAACGGCGAAGGTAAATCGACCCTTTCCAAGCTGTTGGCAGGCAAACTTGATCCGATGGGCGGCAAGTTGACCACCTCGTCCAAGCTACGCGTCGGCTTCTTCGCCCAGCATCAGGTCGAAGAGCTTCATGTCGACGAAACGCCCATCGACCACATCCGCCGTCTGCGTCCCGGCGAGACGCCCTCGCGCCTGCGCGCGCGCCTTGGCGGTTTTGGCATCGGGTCCGAGCAGGCCGAAACGCTGGTGGGCAAGCTGTCGGGCGGGCAAAAGGCGCGACTGTCGCTGATGCTGGCTACCATCGACGCGCCCCATATGCTGATCCTGGACGAGCCGACCAACCATCTCGACATCGAATCGCGCGAGGCGCTGGTCGAGGCGCTGACTGCTTATACCGGCGCCGTGATCCTCGTCAGCCACGATATGCACCTGCTCAGCCTCGTGGCGGATCGTCTTTGGCTGGTCAAAGACGGTCGTGTCGCGACCTATGAGGGCGATCTGGAAAGCTACCGCACCATGCTTCTGACGGGCGACAAGCCCGCACCCAAGGCCAAGGAGCAAAAGCCGAAACGCCCGTCGCGCGATGCGATCACGGCCATCAAGCAGGACGTGAGGAAATGCGAAGAACGCGTTGAAAAGCTGAATACAATGGCGGACAAGCTGGCCAAGAAACTAGCCGACCCCGCCATGTATGACGACGACAACAAGGACGAGGCGACCGTCTGGCAAAAGAAGTATTCCGAAGTGATGGACGCGCAGGCCCGCGCCGAAACGCTGTGGATGCGCGCCTTGGAAAAGCTGGAGCGCGCCGAGGCCTAGGCCCGCAACGATTGACACAGCACGCCCCGGCGCGCCAAGGATAGACATGGACAGCAGCGCCCTCATCACCACGTTCGTCACGCTTTTGATCGTGCTTGACCCGTTTGCATTGGCGCCGCTGTTTCTGGCGCTGACGCGTGGGATGAGCGCGGCAATGCGCCGCTCGGTTGCCATTCGGTCCTGCCTGATGGGTACGGCGCTTCTGGTCGTGTTCGGTGCCTTCGGCGAGGCGGTGCTGGGCTTTATCGGCATCTCGATGCCTGCCTTCCGTATCGCCGGCGGCATCCTTTTATTCCTGACCGCGCTGGACATGCTGTTCGAGCGGCGCACCAAGCGCCGCGAGGATCAGGTAGAACACGACGATCACGAGGATCCCTCGATCTTTCCCTTGGGCATTCCGCTGATTGCCGGACCGGGCGCCATCGCCACGGTGATTCTGCTGACCGGCGAAAACGAAGGGCTGACCGGCCTTGCATGGGTGCTGGGCACGATGCTGTTCGTGATGTGCCTTGTCTTCGTGTCATTCCTCAGCGCCGGTCTATTGGAGCGCGCTTTGGGCAAGACCGGCATCAGCGTCGTCACCCGCGTTCTGGGCATGCTGCTGGCGGCCTTGGCGGTGCAGTTCGTGCTGGACGGTCTGCGCGGCTTTGGTCTGGCGGGCTGATCCGGGCTGCATATTCCCGCACGGCATGATCTGGCACTGCGCGGCGCGCGCCCCTATCTAGGTCGGGCAAAGGGAGACCACGTGACCGATTTCGATTCAGCAAACCTTGTCTACCTTATCGTGCTGGGCTGCGCGGTGATGATGTGGTTCTTTGCCGCCAACCGCCACTCGATGGGCAAGAACCTGCAGCAAGCGGCGGTCTGGGGCCTGATTTTCATCGGGGTCATCGCCGCGATCGGCCTTTGGGATGATATCCGCAACACCGTTGCGCCCACGCAATCGGTCAGCCGGGATGGCACACGGATCGAATTACCCCGCGCGCCCGACAGTCACTACTACCTTGATGCACAGGTGAACGGCGCGCCAGTGCGCTTTGTCGTGGACACCGGCGCCAGCGACATCGTTCTCAGCCGCGCCGACGCAATCCGCGTGGGGCTGCATCCGGACGGGCTGGCCTTTACCGGGCAGGCCAACACTGCAAACGGTATGGTGCGCACGGCGCCAGTGAGGCTGGACAGTTTCGTTGTCGGCGGCGTCACCGACCAAGACCTGCGCGCCGTGGTGAACGATGGCGATCTGGAGGAATCTCTGCTGGGCATGCGCTATCTGCAACGCTTCTCAAACATGCAGATATCCAATGGCACGCTGGTGCTGGAGCGGTAGGGCGCGTCTGCGTTTTGCGATCCCGGCGGTAATCTGGCGCCGAAGGATGCCCCCTAATTCGCGGCCGCCCATGGGCCCATCAGGGGGAAGCAGGCTGTTTCTCGGCCTTCTTCTCCCATCTGCCCGACGCCTCGGACCAGTATTGCGCGGCGCAGCCCGCATCGGTCAGCGCCTCCCACTGGACGCGCGCATGGGCGACGGCGGCGTCGTTGTTACCGTCAAACAGCACGCATACCCGGTCAAGGCGCGTCACCTCATCCGGCGCGACGTCCGCGCCATCCACTGCCATCAGGCAGGTCGCGCCGTTGGGCATGTCTGCAAGCGTGGTTAGCAGAATCGGCTGGTCGGCCTCATGCGGCTGCCCCGCGCGGCCATGTGGCAGAAATCCGTCATCGCCTCCTGCCAGCCACAGCGCCTCGTCCAGCGTGTCCAGATGCGCGGCCTCGCGGCCCCGGACGGCGACGCGCCAGCCCGCGCCGCGCGCCTTTTCCAGCAACATGGGCAAGGTCGCCTCCAGCGGCGCGCGGGTCAGGTGATAGAAATAGGCAACGCCCATCAGTCCCCCTCGGCCATGTCCGCGACCAGCCGGTTCAGCGCCATGACACCCCAGCCCGTCGCGCCCTTGGGAGCATAGGCCGTGTCAGATTTGACCGAGGCGACCCCGGCGATATCCAGATGTATCCACGGTATGCCCTCCTGCACGAACCGCTTGAGGAACTGCGCCGCCGTGATGCTGCCCGCAGGACGGCCGCCGACATTCTTCATGTCCGCGATCTGGCTTTTCAGCTCGTCGTCATAGGCCTGTCCCATCGGCATGCGCCATGCGCCTTCGCCCTCGGCCTCGGCGGCTTTCAGGAATGCACCGCAGAGGTCGTCATCGTTGGAGAAAACGCCGGCATTCTCATGGCCCAGCCCCACGATGATGGCGCCGGTCAGCGTCGCCAGATCGATCATCGCGCACGGTTTATACGTCTCCTGCGCGTACCACATCACATCCGCCAGAACGAGCCGCCCTTCGGCGTCGGTGTTGATCACCTCGACTGTGTCGCCCTTCATCGACGTGACCACGTCGCCGGGGCGCGTCGCGCGGTCCGACGGCATGTTCTCGACCAGGCCGACAAGGCCGACGACATTCGCCTTGGCCCGGCGCAGCGCCAGCGTGCGCATGACACCGGCGACAACACCGGCGCCGCCCATGTCCATGGTCATATCTTCCATCCCGGAAGCAGGCTTCAAGCTGATCCCACCGGTGTCGAACACGACCCCCTTACCGACCAGCGCCAGCGGCGCATCGCCGTCCTTGCCGCCCATCCATTCCATCACAGCCACCTTCGTGGGGCTGGCGCTGCCCTGCCCCACGCTGAGCAGGCAGCCCATGCCCAACGCTTCCAACTTGTCCTCTTCCAGAATTGTGACTTTTAGACCGAGGCCTTCCATATCCTTGATCCGGTTGGCAAACTCAGTGGTGGTCAGGTGGTTGGCGGGTTCGTTGACCAGATCGCGGGTGAAAAAAGTCCCCTCAACAATGGCGCGCGCGGCATCTGCCAGCGGCTCGACGTCACTCGCGTCCTTCACCATCATCGTCACGTCGCCCAGCGTTTTCTGATCGCCGGTCTTGCGGGCAGTGAACTCGTAGGCGCGCAGCGCGATGCCCTGCATCAGCTCGACAGGGCTGGCCTGCGACGCGGCCAGAACAATCATGCCCTTTTTTCCCAGCAGCTTGCCCAGCGCCGCGCCGGCCTTGCGCGCCTCAATGGCGCTGGCGCGCGACGCGATGCACAGCACATCGACCGCCTCAGCCTTCAGCCCGGCAGGCCAAGCCAGCGATTTCACGTCGCCTGATTTCATTTCGTCCAGCGCGCCGCCGTCAACCATGCGCGCCAGCGCGCCGCGGGTCAGCTTGTTCACGCGCTTCGCGCCTGCGTTCAGCTTGCCGTCCTTGGCGATCAGCACGACGATGCGGCCCGGGGCCTCGGCGATACGGTCCAGATCTGTATCGATGATGGTGGTTTTGGCGGGCGTGGTCATGGGGCGGCTCCTGTGCGGTCCTGCAATGGCTTGTCATATTCTGCCCGGACTCTGCGCATTTTGGCCCCGAGCGCAATGGCGCCTTGGCGCCGGCCGCCCCGATTAGCAGTTTTACTGGTCGCGCATTTGGTTTAGTTTGCCACCAGATATTGCGTGTCAGGGGGAATAGAGTGGCCAGATTCGACAGATATATGCTGTCGCAATTCATGGTTCTGTTCGGATTTTTCGCGCTGGTGCTGGTGTCGATCTTCTGGATCAACAAGGCGGTGCGCATGTTCGACCGCCTGATCAGCGACGGCCAATCGGCCTGGGTTTTCATCGAATTCACCGCCCTTACCCTGCCGGGTGTCATCGGCGTGGTGCTGCCGATCGCGGCATTCGCGGGGTCGGTCTATGTCACCAATCGCCTCAGCACCGAAAGCGAACTGACGGTGATGCAGGCCACCGGGTTTTCGCCTTGGCGACTGGCAAGGCCTGTGCTGTATTACGGGCTGATCGTGGCGATGATGATGATGCTGCTGTTCCACCTGCTGATCCCGCTTAGCCTGAAACAGCTGGAGCAGCGCCGCGCCGAGGTAACGGGCAATATCACGGCCAAGCTGCTGACCGAGGGCGAATTCCTGCACCCGGCCTCCGGCGTTACCTTCTACATCCGCGAAATCACACCCGAGGGCGAGCTGCGCAACGTGTTCCTGTCGGATCGGCGCCGCGCAGGCGCGCCGACGACCTATACATCGTCGCGCGCCTATTTGGTGCAAGAAGGCGGTGGCACCAAACTGGTTATGGTCAACGGGCTGGCCCAAAATGTGGCGCCGGACGGGCAGCGCCTATTCACCACCCATTTTGACGATTTTTCCTATGATATCAGTCGGCTTGTGGCGCAGAATGCGCTGAACCTCGACCGGATCGCCTTTGCCTCGACGCTGGATCTGATCCGCGATCCGGCGGCCGTCGCCGAGCGCACGAATGTCACGCTGGGCGTGGCCATCACCGCACTGCACAGCCGGTTCGCACAGCCGATCCTGTGTGTCGTTGCGGCACTGGTCGGGTTTGCCACATTGCTACAGGGCGGTTTTAGCCGCTTTGGCGTCTGGCGGCAGATCGTTACCGCGTTCCTGCTGCTGATCGGGGTCAAGCTGATCGAGGGCGCCGTTGCGGGACCGGTTCTGGCCACGCCGACAATGTGGCCGCTTTTGTACTTGCCCAGCGCGGTCGGGTTGATCCTGTCGGGTTTGTTGCTTCATTCGGCGGCCAATCCCGGCCTTTTGCGGCGGCTGCGCAGACGTGACAGGGCGGGGGTGGCATCGTGACGCTACACTACTATTTCGCGCGCAAATTCCTGTGGACCTATCTGGGCATCACCGGCATTTTCATGGTCATCCTCGGCCTCATCGACATGGTCGATGAATTGCAGGACTTTCCCGAGCTGCAATTGTGGGAGGTGGCCGAAATCGTGCTGCTCAACCTGCCTCATGCCAATTACGAGATCCTGCCGCTGGTGATGATCCTCGCGTCGGTCGCGCTGTTCATGCGTCTGGCGCGGTCGTCCGAAATGGTGGTGGTGCGCGCCTCCGGCCTGTCGGGGTTTCGCGGAATGTTGGCGCCGCTGACCATGGCGACGCTGATCGGACTGGTGTCGATCACCGTCATCAATCCGGTGGTCGCCGCATCCTCCAAGCAATATCATAACCTGATCGCCAACTACCGAAACGGCGACACCAGCATCATGGCACTGTCATCCGAGGGGCTTTGGCTGCGTCAGGGCAGCGCGCTGGGCCAGACGGTGATCCATGCCACATCGGCCAGCGCGGACGTCAGCACGCTGCAAGGCACCACCTTCATCGCCTTTTCCCCCGAGGGCGATCCGCTGCGCCGCATCGCGGCGCGGCGCGCAACGCTTGGCATCGGAGAATGGGTGCTGGAGGACGTCAAGCTGTGGGATCTGTCCGACGGCACCAACCCCGAGGCGAGCGCCCAGCGCATGGACCGGATGACGGTGCCCTCGGCCCTGACCCGCGAAGGCATCGTCGACAGCTTTGGCAAGCCGGAATATATTGCCATATGGGATCTGCCCGCGTTTATCGCCCAATTGGAGCAGGCCGGATTCTCGGCCCGCCGCTATGCGGTGTGGTTCCAGATGGAACTGGCGCGTCCGATCTTCCTGATGGCGCTGGTGTTGGTGGCCGGTGCCTTTACCATGCGCCACACCCGCACGACCAATACGGGCGTTTCGGTCCTTATCGCGATCATGTTGGGGTTTTCGCTGCATTATATCCGTAATTTCGCGCAGGTATTGGGCGAAAACGGGCAAATTCCCGTCATTCTGGCCGCTTGGGCGCCGCCGGCTGCGTCATTGATGCTTGCTTTTGGCATCTTGCTGCATATGGAGGACGGATGATCCGCCTGTTGCGCACTCTCACCCTCCTGCTTGCGATCCTGCCCGGCCTGGCGCAGGCGCAGGGCGGCGCTGCGCCGACCCGCGCGGCGCTGCTTATTGCCGATGAGGTTCTGCTGGAAGGCAGCGACACGTTGGTCGCCACCGGCAATGTCGAGGCGGTCTATGACGGCCAGCGGCTGAAGGCGCGGCGCATCACTTATGACAAATCCGCAGGCAAGCTGACGATTGATGGGCCGATCACGCTGTTCGATGGGAATTATACGACCGTTCTGGCCGACGCGGGACAGCTGGACCGCGATCTGAAAAACGGCATCCTGACCGGCGCACGCATTGTAATGGACGATCAGCTGCAACTGGCCGCGACGCAGATCAACCGCAAGGACGGGCGATATTCGCAGCTCTACAAGGCCGCCGTCACCTCGTGCCAGATCTGCGCCGAGGGCGGCACACCGCTGTGGCAGATCCGTGCGCGCCGCGTGATCCACGACGCCGAAACACGGCAGCTGTATCTGGACGGCGCGCAGTTTCGTATAGGCACCCTGCCCATCGCCTATTTTCCGCGCCTGCGCCTGCCCGACCCCACCGTGACGCGCACGACCGGGTTCCTGACCCCGTCGCTCTATAATTCCTCGCTGCTGGGGTTTGGCGCGAAGGTGCCCTACTTCATCACCATCGGCGACGACAAGGATCTGACGCTGACCCCTTATTACTCCACCCAGACGCGCACGCTGGAATTCCGCTATCGTCAGGCATTTGCCGATGGCGGGATCGAGTTCGAGGGCGCATTCAGCAACGACGACCTGGTATCCGACGACCGTGCCTACCTGTTTGGGCGCGGCGTCTTTGCCCTGCCGCAGGAGTATGTGCTGCGCTTCAACATCGAGGCGGTCACGGATGACACCTACCTCGTCGATTACAACTATTCCGACGAGGATCGGCTGGATAGCGAGATCTCGGTCGAGAGGATCCGCCGGGATGAATGGCGCCGCGCCGCGCTGACCTATTTCCACACCCTGCGCATGGGCGAGAACAGCGCGACACTGCCAACAAGCGTCGCCAATTTCGACTATGAAAAGCGGTACTTCCCCACCCGAATCGGCGGCGAACTACGTATCGCCGCCGAGGCGCACGGCCATTATCGCTGGTCTACACTGGACACCGACGGGCCGGATTACGATCTTTTCGCCGACGGGCGGGACGTGAAGCGCCTCACCACCACCGCCGAATGGCTACGCACCTGGACGATGTTTGGCGGGCTGCGGGCCACGGCCCAGACCGGACTGGCGGTCGATCTCATCCACGTGAACGAGGCGGGCACCACGTCGCGCAGCAGCATAACCCAGGCCACGCCGAACGCGGCGCTTACCCTGCGCTATCCGCTGTCCAAGATCACCGGAACCGGCACCACCCATGTGATTGAACCGATGGTGCAGTTGGCGTGGATCGGCGGCGACACCCCGAACATCGCCAATGACGAAAGCACGCGCACCGAATTCGACGAGGGCAACCTTTTGTCCCTGTCCCGCTTTGCCGCCGCTGACCGGCGCGAACGCGGCGCCAGCGCGGCCTACGGCGTCAGCTGGTCACGTTTTACACCCAGCGGGCTGCGCAGCACATTGACCGTAGGGCAGATTGCCCGTGACCGCGCCCAGCGCGAAGCGACGGGCGGGCTGACGTTTTCGCGCTCGTCAGGGCTGCGCGGGACCACGTCCGACGTGCTGGTTGCGGCGCAGATTGCCACGCAAAACGGGCTGTCCATCACGGCGCGCGGCCTTTTCGACGGTGCGTTCGACACAACCAAGGCCGAAGCCCGCGCCAGTTGGCGCAACGCCGCCGTCGATCTGGGCGCCACCTATATCTGGCTACCGCCCGACCTGCAGGAAAACAGGCCCAACACGACCTCGGAATGGGCTATCGACGGGTCTTACCGGCTGTCCAGGCATTGGACAGGCGACGCCGCATGGCGGTATAATGCCGCCAGCAATAACAGCGTCCGGGCCGGCGTGGGCGTGACCTATACAAACGAATGTGTCGAGGTCTCGCTTTCGGCCTCGCGCCGCTTCACCTCTTCCACTATCCTCGAGCCGTCGACCGATATTTCGCTCACCGTCGGTCTGCGTGGCTTCAGCGCGCGCGCCGAGGACAAAAGTTACGTTCGGGAATGCAAAAAATGACCTCACAAACCAATTCCAAAATCACCTTTCGGGGCATCGCCCTGGCCCTGATGCTGCCCTTGGCGGGCGCGTCGGTTGTCGTGCCGCAGATCGCCACGGCGCAGGGCATGTTCGATCCGGTGGTCAAGATCGACGGCGCCGCCGTCACCCGCTACGAGCTGGACCAGCGCACCAAGCTGCTGAAACTGTTGCGCGCTCCTGCGGACCCCGCCAAACTGGCGCGCGAACAGTTGATCGACGACCGGCTCAAGGCCCAGGCTGCGGCAGCTAACGGCATCACCGTTGATGATGCGCAGGTGCGGGCGGGGATGGAACAGTTTGCCAGCCAAGGCAGCCTGAACGTCGACCAGATGATCACCCTGCTGGCGCGCGGCGGCGTGGCCGAGCAAACATTTCGCGAATTCGTGCGCGCCGGACTGCTCTGGCGCGAGGTGACGCAGGCCCGTTTCGGCCAGCGCGTATCGGTCAGCAAAGAGGATCTGGAATTTGCCCGCACGACCGTTTCAGATGGTTCTGGCGTGCGCGTGTTGCTGTCCGAAATCATCATTCCCTACACCCCTGAAAATCAGGCGCAGGTCATGGAGAAGGCTCGCCAGCTTTCCGAGCTGACCTCGACCGCGTCCTTTTCGGCGCAGGCCAAGCAGTTTTCCGCGACACAGACGCGCGATTCTGGCGGACACCTGCCTTGGCAGCCTGTCACGCAACTGCCGCCCATCCTGCGCCCCCTCGTTCTGGACCTTGCGCCCGGCGAGGTGACTGCGCCCCTGCCGCTGAACGGCGCTGTCGCATTGTTCCAGATGCGCGACATTCAGGAAACCGACGCCCCTGATCCCGTCTATACCGCAATCGAATACGCCGCCTACTACATCCCCGGCGGGCGGAGTGCGGACGCGCTGAGCCGCGCCGCGCAGATCGATGCGCAGACCGACAGGTGCGATGACCTTTACGCCATTGCCAAGGGCCAGCCCGCCACCGTGCTGGAACGGGGCACAAAAGCCCCCGGCGAGATCCCGAACGATATCGCCATTTCGCTGTCGCGCCTTGATCCCGGTGAGGTCTCCTATGACGTGACCCGCGCGGACGGCCAAACGCTGGTCCTGCTGATGATGTGCAGCCGCAGTCAAACGCAGACCGCTGGCGCGCCCAGTCCCGCCGCCGAGGGCGAGACCGCGGCCCCGGACGAAACGGCGCAACTGTCGGCTCAGATCGCCACCCGTCGGCTGGAATCCTTCGCCAATGGCTATCTTGAACAGCTGAGGTCCGAGGCGCGGATCATCGAATACTGATGCCCGCCCCCATGCCCCCCATCGCGCTCAGCTGCGGGGAGCCTGCGGGCGTCGGCCCGGAACTGGCGCAAAAGGCGTGGGAGGTGCTGGGGCCATCGCTGCCCTTCTTCTGGATCGGTGATCCGGCGCATCTGCCTGTGGGCTGCCCGGTGACGGTGATCGAGCGCCCCGATCAGGCCATCGGGGCCGTCGGCCTGCCCGTTCTGCCGCATCCCATGCCCGGCGCATTGACGCCCGGCACCCCCAACCCCGCTCATGCCCAAGGCGTCATCGACGCCATAGCGCGCGGTGTGGATCTGGCGATGACCGGCGCCGCGGGCGCGCTGTGCACCGCACCCATTCACAAGAAGGCGTTGCAGGACGGCGCAGGCTTTGCCCATCCCGGCCATACCGAATATCTGGCGGCACTCACCGGTACAACGCGCGTGGTGATGATGCTGGCCAGCGATCAGTTGCGCGTGGTCCCGACCACGATCCATCTGCCCATGCGCGATGTCCCTATCGCCCTGACGGCGGACCTGCTCACCGATACCATCCGCATCACCCATACCGGCCTGATCCGCGATTTCGGCGTCGCCGCGCCCCGCATCGCCATTGCCGGCCTCAACCCCCATGCCGGCGAGGGCGGCAAGATGGGGCGCGAAGAACTGGACCTGATCGCCCCCGTTCTGGACACCCTGCGCGCCGACGGGCTGAATCTGATCGGGCCGCTCTCGGCGGACACGATGTTTCACGCCGCCGCGCGCGCAGGTTATGACGCCGCCATCTGTATGTACCACGATCAGGCGCTGATCCCGATCAAGACGCTGGATTTCGACCGGGGCGTCAACGTCACGCTGGGCCTGCCCATCGTGCGCACATCGCCCGATCATGGCACTGCGCTGGACATCGCCGGGCGCGGCACGGCAAACCCCACATCGCTGATCGAGGCGCTGAAAATGGCGGCGCGCTTGGGCGCGGCGCGGCGCGCATGAGCATCGACACGCTTCCCCCCCTACGCGCGGTCATCGCCAGTCACGACCTGAGCGCACGCAAATCTCTGGGGCAAAACTTCCTTCTGGACCTTAACCTTACGGCCAAGATCGCGCGGCAGGCCGGCGATCTGACAGAATGCGACGTGCTGGAAATCGGCCCCGGCCCCGGCGGCCTGACACGCGGTCTGCTGGCCGAGGGCGCGCGCCGCGTGCTGGCCATCGAAAAGGACCCCCGCTGCATGGCGGCGCTGGCCGAAATCGCAGACGCCTATCCCGGACGGCTAAAGCTCATCGAGGGTGATGCGCTGAAAATCGACGCGCTCCAGCACCTGACGCCGCCGATCCGCGTTGCCGCGAACTTGCCCTATAATGTCGGGACCGAATTGCTGGTGCGCTGGCTGACGCCGGACACTTGGCCCCCCTTCTGGCAATCACTGACGCTGATGTTCCAGCGCGAGGTGGCCGAGCGGATCGTGGCCGCACCGGGGTCCAAGGCTTATGGGCGCCTTGCCCTGCTCGCCCAGTGGCGCACCGATGCCCGCATCGTGATGAACCTGCCGCCCGAGGCGTTTTCACCGCCCCCCAAAGTCTCCAGCGCGGTGGTGCATCTGACCGCCTTGGCGCAGCCCCGCTTTCCCGCGCAGCCAAAGCTGCTGGAACGAACGGTCGCCATGGCCTTTAACCAACGGCGCAAAATGCTGCGCGCCGCCCTCAAGGGCCTTGCCCCCGATATCGAGGATCGACTGATCGCGTCCGGCATCAAGCCCACCGACCGGGCCGAAACCGTGGCGTTAGAGCAATTCTGCGCTCTGGCACGCACGCTGGAAGGGTAAGTGACCCTCGCCATCTTGTTGCCGGCGGCGGGCGCCTCGGCCCGCATGGCCGGGCGCGACAAGCTGATGGAACAGATCGACGGCGTGCCCCTGCTGGCGCGACAGGTCGCGCGGGCGCTTGCCACCGGCACGCCGGTCTATGTCACGACGCGCGCTGACCGGCCCGCGCGCATCGCGGCGCTGGCCGGGTTGAATGTCACGCAGGTCATGATCGCTGACCCCAGCCAAGGGCTGTCGGCCTCGATCCGCGCCGGGGTGGCCGCGCTGCCTGAGGATGTCACCGCGCTGATGGTGCTGCTCCCTGATCTGCCGGAGATCGAGACAGCCGATATGCGCGCCATGATTGCGGCCCATGCCGCACAGCCAGACTGCATCCTCCGGGCCGTGGCAGAGGATGGCACACCGGGTCACCCGGCTGTTTTTCCGCGTAAGCTTTTTAGTGCACTGGCTGATTTGACAGGCGATACAGGCGCACAAGCCCTGCTGCGGCAGGAAGGATTCGCCCCCTTCACCCTGCCCGGCAGACGCGCAATTACCGATCTCGACACGCGCGAGGATTGGGCCCGGTGGCGCGCGCAGCAAGGGTGACTGCCCACCCCGCCTGCGATCGTTCGTCATCAACGCCCCAAAACGCGGCGCGCACCTACTGGCCAAGACCCTGCGTGCGCCTCTGGGATATGACGCCGTCGAGAAATCGGTTCGCCCGTTGCGGGCTGCACGGATGCTGAAATTCAGGCTGTCACCGGCCAGAGTCAGACCATGGTGGCCTAGTATCGATCAAAATCCAGCCGCCGCGCACTGAGTCGCACAGCGCGAAAACAGTGCGAATAGGCCAGAACAGAACGAATACGAAACAGGAAATTGTCAGTAGCCTATGTGAGTACGCACAATCGCAATCCGCTTCAGCTAATTTCGGATTGCGGAAAACCCTGCATAAACAAGGTGGTACCCAAGGCCGGACTCGAACCGGCACGCCTCGCGGCGGGGGATTTTGAATCCCCTGCGTCTACCATTCCGCCACTTGGGCGCACTGCGCGGATATTTAGCGAATGGCCCGCCCCCCGTCCAGCCCTGCCGCGCGGTGTGACACGGGTTTTTTAGCCCAAACTTTTGTGTGATGCGCATATGCCGGGGCTTGACCGACCCCACCGTGCATGCTCTGAGCCATTGCAATCTCACTGTAATCTACGGAGCGCGCGACGCCGATGATACGACGCCTCTATCAAAGCACCATCGCCATGGCCGAACACCCGCGCGCGATGTGGGTGCTGGCCGTTGTCGCCTTTGTCGAAAGCTCGATTTTTCCGATTCCGCCTGACGTGCTGATGATCCCGATGATTCTGGCGCGGCCGCATCGTGCCTGGGCGATTGCCGGGCTGGCAATGCTGGCCTCCGTGCTGGGCGGGCTGGCGGGGTATGCAATCGGTGCGCTGGCGTTCGAGCAGTTGGGCCGCCCGATCCTGGAATCGCTGGGCAAGGCCGGTGCGATGGCCGAATTCAGCACCCGGTTCAACGATCTCGGGTTCTGGGCTGTGCTGGCGGCAGGCGTCACGCCCTTTCCCTACAAGGTGATCACGATCATGTCGGGCTGGACCGGTATGGCGCTCGGCACCTTCGTCCTGACCTCGATCCTGGCACGCGGTCTGCGCTTTTTCATCGTGGCGGCACTGCTGTGGAAATTCGGCGCGCCGATCCGCGAATTCGTCGAGCGGCGACTGGGCCTGATGTTCGTGGCATTCTTTGCCTGCCTCGTCGGGGGGTTCCTGCTGATAAAGGTGTTTTGAAGATGTCTCGTAACGCATGGATCGCCCTGGCCGCCCTCGGATCGCTGGGCCTTCTGCTGGGTGCGCTGGCGTTTCAGCATCTGGGCGGCCTTGCGCCCTGCAAGATGTGCCTGTGGCAACGCTGGCCGCATGTTGCCGCCGCGCTGATCGGACTGGGCGCGCTGGCGCTGGGGCGCTGGTCGCATGGCCGCATCCTGCCATGGCTGGGGATGCTGGCGGTGCTGACGTCAGCGGCGATCGCTGCCTATCACACCGGGGTCGAGCGTGGCTGGTGGCAGGGCCCGTCCTCCTGCACAGGCGGCGGGGGCGGTGATCTGCTGCGCATCGACGGGCCGCTGGACATGGTGATGTGCGACGCGGTCGCATGGCAGATGCTGGGCCTGTCGATGGCCAGTTGGAACATGCTGGCCTCGCTGATGCTGGCCACCATGTGGGTCATGGCCGCGCGGCGTTAATGCCCTACCCTGCCGATTTGCGTGTGCTCAGCAGCAGGCTGGTTTCGCTGCTGACAATGCCGTCTATCCGTCGGACCTGACCAAGAACACGGTCCAGTTCTTCCAGCGTTGGTGCGCCAATCTCGACGATGATATCCCAGCGCCCGTTGGTGGTGTGGCTGGCACGCACGGCGCTGAGGCCGTTCAACTGGCGCAGGATGCGGTCGGTGCCGCGCCCCTCGATTCCCAGCATCATCAGCCCACGCACCGGATCGCGCGCTGCATCGCCCTTCAGCACCACCGTGAACCCGACGATCTCGCCGCTGCGCCCCAGCCGCTCGATACGCGAACGCACAGTCGTGCGCGACACGCCAAGGGTCGCGGCCAGATCCGACAACGACGCGCGCGCATCATGTCGCAATGCCGAGATGAGAGCCTGATCAGTTTCGTCCATTATGTCAGTTTATCCTTTCATTATGATCAATCTTGTTCCCATCTGTGCAAATTGTCTACTTCCATCCGCCCCGTTTGCACAACACACTGTCGCCATACCTAACTAGGAGAGCGACATGACCGGCAAAACCTGCATTCTGATCGGCGCGCCCATGGACAGCGGCAAACGGCGCCAAGGCTGCCTCATGGGCCCCGACGCCTACCGCGTGGCGGGCATCGGCCCGGCGCTGGCGGATCTGGGCCATGACGTGGTCGATATCGGCAATGTCGCCCCCGATCCGGCCGAGGCACACCCCGATCTGCCCGGTCACCTATTTGCCCCGGCCGAGATGATCGGCTGGACGTCGGCGCTTGCCCGCGCCGCGACCGAGGCACTGCCACGTGGCTTGCCAATCTTCCTTGGCGGCGATCATGGCCTTGCCTTGGGATCGGTACTGGGGGCGGCAAATCATGCCGCGGCGCAGGATCGCCCGTTATTCGTGCTGTGGCTGGATGCGCATACCGATTTCCACACGCCGCAAAGCACGGCATCGGGCAACCTGCACGGCGCGCCGCTGGGCTATGTCACCGGGCGCGACGGATTTCACGGCTTCCCCGAGGTCGCGAACCCGGTCCCGCATGAAAACATCTGCCTTCTGGGCCTGCGCTCGGTCGATCCGGACGAGCGTGAGGCGATGCAGACAACCGATGTGCGCTATCACGATATGCGCAGCATCGACGAGGCCGGGATCGCCCGCCCCCTCGCCGCGTTCCTTGGAGATGTGGAAAAGGCGAACGGGATGCTGCATGTCTCGCTGGATGTCGATTTCCTCGACCCGAGCTTTGCCCCTGCCGTCGGCACCACTGTCCCCGGCGGCGCCACCATGCGCGAGGCGCATCTGGCGATGGAGATGATCTGCGACAGCGGCCTGATGACGTCGCTCGATCTGGTCGAACTGAACCCCTTCCTGGATGACCGGGGCCGCACCGCACAGGTGATGGTGGATCTGGCCGCCTCCGCCCTTGGCCGCCGCGTGTTCGACCGCCCAACGAGGGCATATTCATGACCGTTCAGGCGCCCTCCAACGTGGTGATGATCCGCCCCAACAGGTTTCATCCAAACCCCGAGACGGCAGCGGACAATCGGTTTCAGTCTCTGCCGACGCTCGGCGCGGACGAGGTCGCCGCAAATGCCTGGAGCGAATTCGACACGGCCGTGCAGCGCCTGCGCGATGAGGGGGTCGGCGTGCATGTGTTTCAGGACGAACGCGACGACACCCCCGACGCGGTGTTCCCGAACAACTGGTTTTCCACCCATCCGGGCGGCCATGTTGCCATTTATCCGATGTTCGTGCCGTCGCGTCGCCGCGAGCGGCGCGAGGACGTGATCGAGATGCTGAAACGCGAGTATCGCGTGCAGGTCGTCACCGATTATTCGGGGCTGGAACAGGACGGACTGGCGCTGGAAGGCACCGGCGCGATGGTGATCGACCATATCGGGCGCATCGCCTATGTCGCGCGCTCGCACCGCGCCGATCCGATTTTACTCGAGCGGTTCTGCACCAATTTCGGCTACGAGCCGATGGTGTTCGATGCCATCGACGAGGGCGGCGCGCCCGTCTATCATACCAATGTCATCATGGCGATCGGCACGCATTTCGCGATGGTCAGCCTCGACATGATTGAGAATAACGACCGCCGCGCCGATATCGCCGCGCGTCTGGCCGAGCCGGGCCGCGACGTGATCGACCTGACGCACGCGCAGATCGCCCAGTTCGCAGGCAACGCGATCGAGCTGAGCACACCAACCGGACTGATGACGGCGATATCCTCGCGCGCGCTGGCGGCCCTCGACAAAGGCCAGATCGCAATGATTGAACGGTCCACCCGCATCGTGCCGCTGGACATCCCCACCATCGAGGCCGCCGGCGGATCTGTCCGGTGCATGATCGCCGGGCTGCACCTGGCAAAACGTAATTTCACCATAGAAAAGGCCGCAAAATGAGCAAGCTTTCCCCCTCCGACAAGGCCTATGTGCCCTTCGTCAGCGTCGACAACATGATGAAGCTGATCCACCATATCGGGATCGAGGACATGCTGATCGGCCTTGCCGATTACATCGAAGAGGATTTCAAACGTTGGGAGCTGTTCGACAAGACACCCCGCGTTGCCAGCCACTCCGAAGAGGGCGTGATCGAACTGATGCCGACCTCCGATGGGGAGGTTTACGGTTTCAAATACGTCAACGGACACCCCAGCAACACCAAGCAGGGCCTGCAAACCGTCACCGCCTTTGGCCTGTTGGCGAATGTCGGCAATGGCTATCCCGTGCTGCTGAGCGAAATGACCCTCCTGACGGCGCTGCGCACTGCGGCCACTTCGGCGCTGGTGGCGAAATACCTCGCCCCCAAGGGCGCGGATACGATGGCGATGATCGGCAACGGCGCGCAGTCCGAATTCCAGAGCCTCGCGATGAAGGCCATCGTTGGCATCAAGACGGTGCGCCTGTTCGACATCGACAAGGAAGCGACCAAAAAGGCGGCGAAAAACCTCGCCGGTCTGGGCCTGAACGTGGTCGAGTGCGACACCGCCGAGGCCAGCATGGAAGGCGCGCAGATCATCACGACCTGCACTGCGGACAAGCAATATGCCACCATCCTGACAGACAACATGGTTGGCGCGGGCGTGCATATCAACGCCATCGGCGGCGACTGCCCCGGCAAGACCGAGCTGGCCCCCGCCATTCTGGAGCGGTCCGACATCTTCGTCGAATTCCCGCCCCAGACCCGGATCGAGGGCGAAATTCAGCAGATGGCCGAGGATTACCCCGTAACCGAGCTGTGGCAGGTCATGACGGGCGCCGCCAAGGGCCGCACCAGTGACACGCAGATCACGCTATTTGATTCCGTAGGCTTCGCGACAGAAGATTTCAGCGCGCTGCGCTATGTTCGCAAGAAAATCGAAGGCACGGATTACTTTCTGGATCTGGACATGCTGGCCGATCCCGACGATCCGCGCGACCTGTTCGGCATGCTGCGCCGCGCCGCGCCCAAATAGCACGCACCCGCGCGGGACAGATCACGTCCCGCGCGCAGTTCCTCTGTTAGCGAAGAACTTAAGGCGCAGCAAGATCATGACGCCCGGCGGCACGGGGGACGTGCCGCCGGACTGTACCGGTTCAGCTGTCGCTGGCGGGGATCAGGCCCATCTCTTGTGCCGCGCTCATTTCGGCATCGTCGACAACGCCGTCACCGTTGACGTCGATTGCGCTGAACTGTTCTGCGGTCATTTCAGGGTACACGGCCTGCACCTCTTCCACGGTCAGCAGACCGTCGCCGTTGGTGTCCATATCGGCCAGACCGCCCGCGGCGAAGGCCGTCGTTGCCAATGCGCCAGCGGCCAGCATGGATGCGATAAACTTGGTCATGGTGTCTCTCCTATCGTCTTTTACTTTAGGAAGGGGCTGTATTGCCCGCTTCACATCACAGGACGCGCTGGCAGCGATTTGCGTCCCGGATCAGTGCCTTGTCCGGATTTCAGGCGGCAGATCGCCTACCCGAGTGGTGCGCGGCGGCGCCTGTTCGCGCAAAAAGGCAGGCATCTGAACGTCGGCGGAAAGGCTCTGATTGCAGGGGGGCCAAAGACACCCAACATTCGCATGGACCAATGACGCTCTGAAAGGCCGAACCCATGCTCCTGCCCTGCACTGTGGCGCCCCCCCGATCCGTTTCCCAAATCCTGGCCGGGCTTCAGCCGGATCTCATGCGCCTCGCCCGGCGGCTCGCGGCCAGCGAATCCGAAGCACAGGATCTGGCACAGGAGACGCTGCTGCGGCTCTGGCTGCGCCGGGCCGAGATCGGACAGGTCGACGATCTGCGCGCCTATGCGCGCGCTGCGCTGCGCAACCTTTACCGTCAGGGCCTGCGCCGCGCGCCGCACCTGCCGCTGGAAGAGGCCGAAGACCCCAGCGTCGCCCCCGAAGTATTCGGCGCGCTGGCGCTGGCCGATCTGCAAGGCGCCATCCGCCGCCTGCCAACAGATCAGGCCACGCTGATCGCGCTGGTGATGTCGGGCGAAACCAGCCCGGCCGCCTTGGCCGGGCGCACGGGCTGCGGGGTGAACACGGTGATGTCGCGCCTTGCCCGCGCGCGTGCACAACTGCGCCGCGACATGGATATGGCTCCGGGCGCGCCGGTGGCCAGCCTGCTATAGCCCCAGCGCGCGCCGCCGCTCGGCCGCGAAGCCCTGCACCAACCGGTCAGCCACCAGCGCCAGTATCGCCATTGCCGCGCCCGACGTAATGCCCAGCCCGATATCGGCCTGCCCCAGCGCAAGGAAGATCGACTGCCCCAGCCCCGTCGTGCCGATCAGTGCCGCGATCACCAGCATTGCGAACGCATAAAGGATCGTCTGGTTCAGCCCCAGCAGGATCGTCGGCGCGGCATAGGGCGCGCGCACCTCGCGCATCGTCTGCCACGTCGTCGCGCCCGATGACGTCGCCGCTTCGATCAGGTCGGGCGGCGTGGTGACAAGGCCGTGGCGCGTGTAGCGGATCATCGGCACGATGGCGTAAAAGATGATGGCCAGAAACGCCGAGAATTCCCCGATCTGAAAGAACATCAACACCGGAATCAGGAATACGAACAGCGGTATCGTTTGCAGCATGTCGCAGATCGGCTGTACTACCCGCCACGCCAGCGGGCTGAGCGCGCAGATCAGGCCGATGCCCCCGCCCAGAACGGCGCAGGTCAGCACAGCGGCACCCGACAGGTACAGCGACCACAGCGCCTTGGCCCACAACCCCGAAAACAGGACCGCCGCCAGCATCAGCACCGCAAACAGCGCCAGACGCCGCCCGCCCGCAACCCAGCCGATGGCACCCGCGCCGATCAGGACGAAGGGCCAAGGCAGCTCGGCGATGCCCGTCTCGACGATACCCGCCAGAATGGGCAGCATCAGTCCCGCCGCCACGCGGCCCCGCAGCGCAATCACACCGCCGATCCCGGCGGAGACGGCGAACAGCACAGCGCTCATCCAGCCGGTCCATTGGAAGCCCCAGGTGAACGGCAGCACCGCCCCGTCAAGGCCGATCCGCAGCGGAAGCAACCCATAGAACATCGCGGCGTTCTTGATCGCGTCCAGCGCGGCGCCATTGGCGCGCACGAACACCGTCAGTCGGCCATCGACCCAATCAGCGGCCGGCACCAGCAGCTTTAGCTGGCTGGCAGCAGGCAGATAGAGCCACGCCAGAACGGCGACAAATGCACCAACCGCGACGATTGCCAGTGCGACGCGGCGCGAATGGCGCTGCTGCTGGCGCGCCATACCGGCGCTGATCCGGTCAATAACGATGGCGAACGCCACGATCACCAACCCCGCCAATAGCGCATCGCCGAACTGCGCCTTGCGCATGGTCAGAAGCACCTCCCAACCGATATCGTTGAAGCCACCGATCACGGCCGCGATGATCACCATAGACAGCGCCGCCATGAGCGACTGATTGACGCCCACCATGATCTGCGTCGTGGCCGACGGGATCTCGATCAGGAACAGTTGTTGCAGGCGGTTGCCGCCCGACATGATCGCCGCCTCCTTGATGTCGGTATCGATGCGCTCCAGCCCCAGGATCACATTGCGCGCCATGGGCGGCGCGGCATAGATCGCCGACGCGATCAGGCCCACCACCGGGCCGAACCCGAACAGCAGCAAAAGCGGCGTGAGATAGGCAAAGGTCGGCACGGTCTGCATCACGTCCATCACCGTCTGCACGGCGGATTTCACGCGCGGCATCTCATTGGCCAGGATGCCCGTGGCACCGCCCAATATCAATGCCAGCGGCACCGATACGGCGACCAGCGACAGGGTGTTCATGCTCTCCACCCAGTAGCCGGACGCAACGACAAAGCTAAGCCCGGCAAAGCCGAGCAGCGCCAGACGCACCCCCCCACAACCCAGCCAAGCGCCGTCACCAGCGCCACCAGAAGCGGCCAGGGCGTGTGCAGCAGCAGCGCCTGAGCCCAGCCCATGGGATAGGCCAGCCCGGCCGAAAACATCCGTGCGCCCGGTTTGATCAGGTTCAGGAACCACGTCAGCCCGGTGTCGACCCAGCGCGCCATGGGCAGCGCCCAGTCACCCGGAAACCGGTCCAACCATGGCAGATGCGGCACCAGCACCATGCACAGCGCGCCCGTGGCCAGCACCACCAGCGCCGCAATGGTGCCAGGGCTCAGCTGGCTCCCTGACCCCTTGGCGCCACTCATGACGGGTCGACCTGCAACGCCTTGGCCAGATCGGCCGGGTCGATCATCCCGGCGATCTGCCCATCTCGCCCCCGGACCGGCACCGGCTCATACAATGACATGCACGCGGTCAACGCCTCGTCCAGCGTCATATCGACGCGCAGGCCCGGATTATCGGCAGGTGGCGGCGCATCCGGATCAACCGGATGCAGGACCGAGAACAGGCACGCATGGCGTCCCTTGGCCACATCCCGCGTGAAATCGCGCACATAATCGTCGGCAGGTTCCAGCACGATCTGGCTGGGCGTGCCGATCTGCACGATCTGGCCATCGCGCATGATGGCGATGCGATCGGCGATCTTCAGCGCCTCGGCGATGTCATGGGTGATAAAAACGATGGATTTGCGCAAACGCGCCTGGATGTCGACGAATTCATCCTGCAACTGGCGCCGGATCAGCGGGTCCAGCGCGCTGAACGGCTCGTCCAGGAACCACACGTCGGGATTCACTGCCAGGCTACGCGCGATACCGACGCGCTGGCGCTGGCCGCCGGACAATTCGCGCGGATAAGCGCCCTCGCGCCCCTTGAGGCCGACCAGATCGATCACCTCCTGCGCGCGCTTCAGCCGCTCGGTTCGACCCTGCCCTTGCATCTTAAGCGGAAAGGCAACGTTCTGGAGAACGCTCATATGCGGGAACAGGCCAAAATGCTGAAACACCATTCCCAGTTTGCGACGACGCAACTGAGTCATGCGTGATTTTGACGCGTTCAGGATATCCTCGCCGTCAATCTCGATCTGGCCCGCCGTCACCTCGATCAGCCGCGAGATGCAGCGTACGATGGTCGATTTACCGGACCCCGACAGGCCCATAATGACGAAAAGCTCGCCGCGCTTGACATCAAAGCTGACGTTTTGGACTGCGGGCACCAGCCCCTGATCGCGCAGGATCTGCGCCGCTGCGTCCACATTGCCCCCTGACCGCTCCAGCGCATCGGGCAGACGCGCCCCTGCGCCGGTGCCAAATACCTGCCAAACATCGCGACAGCGGATCGCGGGCTGATCCGAGGGGGTCGGGTCGGTCATCTATCTCTCCCGAAGGTCTGGATCTGGTCGATTTGAAGTGGCACGCGCCCGAACGGCAAGCTGCGGCCCAGCGCGGTCCGATTTCCTAACCACAGCAGGCAAGGGTCCAAGGCCGCGCAAGGTATTGCCAACGCACCCCATACATGCCGCCCGGTTTCACAGGACAGCCCCCGAGATGCCATCAGACATACCGGAGGCAAAGCTGTAATCACTCGGTCGCGGCGACGACGACAGGTTTCCACTTGTCCGGGTTCGCCTGCATCCACGCAGCGACCGTTTCCTCGACCGACTGGCCGTCAACATCGACCTCGCCCATCATCGGCTGTTGATCCTCGACGCTCAGCTTCATGTTGGCAAGAATCTCGCCCGCCGCAGGCCATTTGTCGGGCAGTCCCGACCACGAGGCTTTGAACACGCGGGTGGGCGTGAAATCGCAGTCATATGTGGCATCCGGGTTCGGGCCCCAGGCCGGATCGTCAAAGCAGGCCTGCTCGCCCACCGGCAGATCGACAAATTTGACGTCATAGGCCGACATTGCCCAATGCGGCTGCCAGAAGGTGATCAACAGCGGAGATTCTTTTTCGGTCGCGGCGCGCAATTCGGTGATCAGCGCCCCTTCGGATCCGGCCGGCACGGCCTTGAATGGCAACGCAAAACCCGTGACGCGGTCGGCGCCCGGCGTTCCCCAATCGGCGGGGTAGTCGACCAGACGGCCCGCTGGCAATGTCTCGGCTGTGGCGAACTGGGCGGCACAATCCTTCAGCGCTTCCCAGGCCGGCAGGCCGGGACAGATATCGGCCACATGCGCGGGATAGGCGATGCCCTCTTTCGCTTCCAAACCCAGATCGCCGAGTTCGGTCACGCCGCCTGCCTCGATCTGCTTGGCATATTCGTCTGACACGTTGGACGACCAGATTTCCATCGCTGCGTCAATTTCGCCGTCGGCAAGGGCCTGATACATGTTCATGTAGCCAGCCGTGACATATTCAACCTTGTAACCGGCCGCCTTGAGCATCTCGCCCGCGATGCGGGTGGTGACATGCTGCCCGGTCCATTCATTCACCGCCAGCTTGATCGGTGTGTCAACGGCGCCCAGTTCGGCGCCGTGGCCTGCGCCTGCGGCGGCTGCCATGATGGCCGCCGCGCCCAGATAGGTTTTCGGCACGCTTTTCATTCTCATCTCCCTTTTTTGCGCCAGTATTGACCGAGTAGGGCATGGTGTCACTGCCTAATCTGCTTGTTTTAGACGTGGTTTATGCTTGGATGGACAGATGAACCAGCGCACGGACCAGAAGATGAGAATCCTCATTCTTGTCACGCCGCATTTCAACATGGCCGCGACAGCCGGGTTGGTCGATCCATTTCGCGCCGCCAACTATCTGGACGGGACGGCGCATTTCGCCTGGGAATTTGCCTCAGTGATTGGTGGTGCATGTCTGGCCAGCAATGGCATGTCGATTCAGACGTTACCGCTGGCACAGGTTCAGGGCGCACTCCGCGACATGGTCATCCTGTCCTCCAGCTGGACGCCCGAGGCGCATTGCGGCGCGCCGCTGCGCAGCGCGCTCTGGCACTGGGCGCAGTCCGGGGTGACATTGGGTGCAATCGACACCGGCGCTTTCGTCCTGGCGCAGGCCGGGCTGCTACAGGGGCGCCGTGCAACCGTGCATTACGAGCATATGGACGCCTTCGGCGAGCGCTTCCCCGGCTGTGATCTGAGCGAAGAGCTATACGTCTTCGACGGCAACAGGATCAGCTGCGCCGGCGGCGGTGCATCGGTGGATTTTGCGCTACAGATCATTCGTGGCGCAAAAGGTGACGCGCTGGCCAATGCTGCGGCGCGCTATCTTTTTCATCCCGTGGTTCGCCCGCCCGGAGCCCTGCAAAATGCCGCAGTCCAAGAACCACTGGGCAGCACCGCACCAACCGCGGTCAAACGAGCCATTGCCCTTATGGAGCGCAACCTCGAAACGCCCCTGCCGATCGCGCTCATTTGCGAACGGCTTGGGATTTCGCACCGCCAGCTAAATCGCCTTTTCGCCGGGTTCGTTCGCAAGACGCCAGCGCTTTACTATCGTGATATCAGGCTGGATCGTGCCCGCGGCCTTGTCACGCAAACGGACCTCGCCATGTCCGAGATCGCAGTCGCATCAGGGTTTGCCAGTCAAGTCCATTTCTCACGCGCCTATCGCATCCGGTTTGGCCTGCCGCCCAGCCGCGACCGAATAGAGGGACGTGTACCATTCGAATTCCGCGCCTGGCCGATGCACCGCAAGCCGCGCCAAGGCTGAGAAAGTTTGTACCGACGCGTACATTTCAGATCCGCCACGCACAGCGACCGCCAAGCAATCCAACGTCAGCACTGGCACACCACACATGCGCGACCTGCCGATTGAGACCGGCCTGATGGCCCCCGAACTGGAATAACGCATGCCCGCCTGACTGTCAGTTCATGAATTTGCGCGCTGTGCACTGCGCCATCATCCAGGTCAAGTTTGCTCGCACACCGTGCTTGAGTCTCCCGCCACGGGGCACCCCTGTCATGTGCCACTCATTTGCTGCTGCACGACTTCTGTCAGTTCGGTCAAGGAAAACGGTTTTGGCAAAAAGACCGAGTTGGGAATACGCGCCTGTGTGTCACCAAAATCCTCTTCTGCGTAGCCGGACACAAAGACGACACGCACGTCGGGCCGTACCTTTAGTGCCTTTTGCACCCAGCTGGGTCCATCCATGCCCGGCATCACCACATCCGTGACAAAGACGTCTATCGTGATCGTCGGATCCTCAACGATTTTCAGCGCCTCTTCTGCTGATTCTGCCTCTAGCACGGTAAAACCACGCATCTGGAGGGCGCGCGATGCAAAAGCGCGCACCGGCGCCTCATCTTCGACCAGCAGGACAAGCCCCTCTGTCGGCGTTACCTCGATCTGTGGCTTCTGGATTGGGGTGGGGCGCAGCGTCACCGCTTCGTGTGCGGGGAACATCAGGAAAAACGTAGTGCCCCCCCCTCCTCGCTGTCGACAAAGATAAAGCCGCCAGTCTGTTTGACAATGCCGTAGGCCGTCGAAAGGCCCAATCCCGTTCCCTCGCCAGTGCGCTTGGTCGTAAAGAACGGCTCAAACACCTTTGACAAGCGATCCTGCGGAATGCCGATCCCCTCATCCCTGACGCTGATCCGGACCCAATCACCCGGCGCCACCACTGCCCTGTCACGGTGCAGGGGCGCGTCCAGTGTGACGTTCTGCGTCTCGACCCGGATCTCGCCCCCCTCGGGCATGGCATCGCGCGCATTCACGACCAGGTTCATCACAACCTGCTCGAACTGGCGTTTATCGGCGCGGATAGACCATAGGGCCGGATCGTGATTCAGTGACAAGACCACCTTTTCCCCGACCAGCCTGTTCAGCAGATGCGTCAGGTCCGACATCGCGTCGCGCAGGTCCATGATTTCGGGGCGCAAGGTCTGCTTGCGCGAATACGCCAGAAGCTGGTTCACCAGCGACGCAGCGCGATTGGCGTTCTGATTGATCTGTAGCAAATCTCCATAGTCCGAATCGCCCTGATCATGGCGGAGTAGCAAAAGGTCGCAATGTCCTGAAATCGCGGTAAGAAGGTTATTGAAATCATGCGCGACGCCCCCGGCCAACTGGCCGATGGCCTGCATCTTTTGCGATTGGACGAACTGAGCTTCAAGCGATTTCAGCTCGGTCGCGTCGTTCAAAACCGCGATCAGGATCACCTCGCCGTTTTCCATCGTACGGTTCAGCGTGACCTGTACAAACACTTCGCGATCCGACCGGCGCACGCGCAGAAATTCCGAATGCAGCGCGCCCCGCGCAAGCGCGGAATCCTCCAGCCAATCAGGAATGGAGCGGCCCAAACCTTCGAGCAGGTCAGTGATTTGCCGCCCTTTCGCCACATCGGCCCCCAAAAGATCAGCTGCCGGGCGGTTGCACAGTTCGATCGTACCGCCGCGCGCCAGTTTTAGTAAAGGCACCGGCAACTCATCGAAAAAGGTCCACTCCACCGCCGGGCCTTCGGTCGCATTTACGGTGACGCCCGGCATCAGGAAGACCTCGCGCCGCCCGGCGATACCCTCCAACTCGACGACGAGGCACGATTCTACGCCGGACTGCGTACTGACGTCGTTCATTTGCCCCGAACGAAGCGGCAGCGCGGGACAGATAAGATCAAGCGTGCGAACCCGCTCGCCAAACAGCAGACGCGCTGCGTCATTCATGTAAAGAACCGCATTGTTGCGTCCGATCGTCAGCATCGGCAGTGGCAGCGTATCACTGCGCCGGGCCACCAGGTCTGCGGATTTCTCAATCCTCCACAGCAGCGTGTCCGCCCCGGCCCTGTGGACCGACAGACGCACGTGCCCCTCGCCCGTTACAACATCCTCGTGCGCCGCGCCGCGCACACCTGCGCGCGTCTGAAGACGATACAGGATCGCACCCGGGTTCGCGATCAACGGCTGCAGCACCTCGGACAAAGCATCGAATCGCTGGGCCTCGTAGGCGCGCTGTGCCGCGTTGTTGCAGCAAATGATCGCGCCGTCAGGCCCGGTCACCACGCTGGCCGCTGCGTCATGTTCGATCAAGATACGCAAGGAATCAGCCGCGCGGGTTTCCGATACAGTGTCGCGCCACGACATACGCAGGATCCATCCTGCACACCCCCCCAGCACCAGCGCCACCAGGATCATGGCCTGTTGTTCCAGTCCCGGAGGTATCAAGAATGCGGTCACCGCAAACAGCACCGCAAAGAACAATACCAAGGCTGCATGCGGACGCAACTGCGTCGCCGCCCGCTTGATCGGGTTGAGAGAGAGTGAGGATATGGTCAAACTTGAAGGCCCTGCATTGCGACTCGCTGCCCCGACCTTTGGCTAAACCATTTAAGTCCAGCTTAACGTCGGCCAGATTTACATGTCAGGGTTGTTGGTCAGGCTATCCATCGCGGCAAAGGTGCGCCACGAAGAAACCGTCACCACCGTCCGTTACATCAAACCTGTGGGTTTCGCGCCGCACCCAGCCGGGCGACGCGGCAAGAAAGGCGTCGATCTGGTCCTCGTTTTCGGCACTGAGGACAGAACAGGTTGCGTATATCAACTGCCCACCGGGGGCGACATACTCCGCAGCCGCAGCCATGATCTGTGACTGAAGGCGCGTCAGATCGGTCAGCCGCTCGGGCGTCAGCCGCCACTTGGCCTCTGGCGCGCGACGCCAAGACCCCGAACCGGAACAGGGCACGTCGCATAAAACCATATCGAACAATGCCTTGCCCGGTGCAGGCAGCTTGTCCAGCACCGTGATATCCACGCCTGCGCGCGCCGCGCGATTTGGCAAATCCTGCATGCGCGCGGGGTCCACGTCATGCGCAGAAATCTGCGCGTCGCTCCGCGCGGCAAGGGCCAGTGATTTACCTCCGCCACCGGCACAATAGTCCAGAATGCGGGGCGCCGGGGGCAGGTCTATGTCATCCATTACCGCCTGGCTGGAGCCGTCCTGAAGCTCGACCAGCCCGTCCAGATAGGCGCGACTGCGCGCCAATCGGCGGGCGCCATGCGTCACGATCAATGCCATGTCTGCAATGGGATGCGCGCCGCAGATAATATCCTCACCGGCCAAGGCCGCTATTGCGGTGTCGCGATCCCCCTTGCGCCGGTTGACGCGCAGCATGACAGGCGCGCGCTGGCGCAAGGCCTGCGCTGTCGCTTCGGCCTTGTCGCCTAACGAGGCGCGAAACTTCTGCAATAGCCATTCCGGCATGTCGCAGGCATCAGCCCCTGTCGGGACACCCCCCGCCTCTCGCTCGGCTGCGCTTAGGGGCTCCGGGGCATGACCCACCCCGGTGAACAGCGTATCGGGATCAATCTCACCCGCACGTAACGCGCCCAACATGCGCGCGCGCCCCGTTTCGCCGCCCCCAAGGCAAGCATAGGATCGCCAGCAACGCAGTGCCTGAAACACATGGTCGCGCACCGCCGCCCGATCACCCGATCCGGCAAAGCGGGACTGCCGCGCCCATCCGATCAGTGCCTTCTCAGCGGGCACGCCGCCCGCGATGTGATCGAGTATTTCGATCGCAGCCTGAATGCGCGCGCCAGGGGTCACGCGGGAGTTACTTCAACGGTTAGATGAGGCGCGGAGAACAACATACTAATATTACGAACCAATACGATAATTCGGCGATTCCCGCGTAATCTGGACATCATGGACATGGCTTTCGCTCAGACCCGCGCCGGTGATACGGACGAACTCGCAGTTGCGGCGCATTTCATCGACCGTGGCGCAGCCGGTATAGCCCATGGCGGCGCGCAACCCGCCAACCAACTGGTGAATAACCGTGCCGGCCGCACCCTTGTAGGGCACCTGCCCTTCGATCCCCTCGGGTACCAGCTTGTCGCTGGCCGCGTCCTTTTGGAAATACCGGTCGGCCGAGCCGCGCGCCATTGCGCCCAAGCTCCCCATACCGCGATAAGCCTTGTACGAGCGGCCTTGGAACAGGATCATCTCGCCGGGCGCCTCGTCGGTGCCGGCGATCATGCTGCCGACCATGGCGCAGGACGCGCCGGCGGCAATCGCCTTGGCGAAATCGCCGGAGAATTTGATGCCGCCATCGGCGATGATCGGAATATCGCCCGCCGCCGCGACGCAATCCATGATCGCGGTCAATTGCGGCACGCCGACGCCCGCCACCATGCGCGTGGTGCAGATGCTGCCCGGCCCGATGCCGACCTTGACCCCGTCAGCGCCCGCGTCGATCAGGGCACGCACCGCGTCGCCTGTGGCGACATTGCCCGCCACGATCTGCGCGTCCCCCGCTATCGTCCGCGCGCGCTTCACAGCCTCGGCAACGCCGGCCGAATGTCCATGCGCGGTGTCGATCACGACCATGTCGCAGCCCGCGTCGATCAGGGCCTCGGTACGCTCGAAACCCGCATCGCCAACGGTGGTGGCGGCAGCAACGCGCAAGCGACCCAGACGGTCCTTGCAGGCCGACGGATTCAGGACGGCCTGCTCGGTATCCTTTAGCGTCAGCAGTCCGGTCAGCTTGCCCTTGCCGTCGGTCACCAGCAGCTTTTCGAGGCGGCGCGCCTTCATCAGGGATTTGGCCTCTTCCAGATCCGCAGGCTCGTGCAGGATCGCCAGATCGTCCGAGGTCATCATCACGCTGACCGGCGTTTTGGCATCCTGCGCAAAGCGCATGTCGCGATTGGTTACGATCCCCACGACCCGGCCCGATGCGTCGACCACCGGAAACCCGGTGACGTTATACTGCTCCTGCAGCGCCTTGGCGTCTGCGAGCGTCTGATCGGGGGTCAGGGTGATGGGGTTGTAGACGATGCCGGACACAAACCGTTTGACCTGACGCACCTCTGCCGCCTGCCGGGCGACGTCGAAATTGCGGTGTATCACACCCATCCCGCCCGATTGCGCCATGCAAATTGCCATGCGCGCTTCGGTCACCGTATCCATGGCCGAGCTGAGCAATGGGATGGTCAGCGCAATAGATTTCGTGACCCGCGTGCGTACGTCGGCTGTGCTGGGCAGCACGGTCGACGCGGCAGGAACCAATAGGACATCATCGAAGGTCAAAGCCTCACGAATCTTCATCACGTTTCTCCATGAACAGATCGTTTGGCAACTCCCTATTTCACGGATATCACCGGTGCGAAAGGCCAAACCCGACCGAACGGCAAAACGTGGCTTGCCGCAGGGTGACAGCGCGGGCTAACTGAACCGGTCTATTTCAAATCGGAGCATTTCATCATGAGCGCACAAGGCACCGGGCGGCTGGATCTGCCCTTCGTCGGCATCTCGACCTTCGGCAAACGGCCCTATGTAGCGGACTGGGCCGCGATCGACGCCGATATCGCCATCCTCGGCGCGCCCTTCGATGGCGGCACGCAGTTCCGGCCCGGCGCGCGGTTTGGCCCGCGGTCGGTGCGCGAGGCATCGACGCTGTTCAGCTTTGGCCTTGGCGGCGCGTATGATCACGAGGACGACGTCACTTATCTGGGCGAAGACGTGCGCATCGTCGATATCGGTGACGCCGACATCGTCCACACCAACACAGTGCAGAGCCACGCAAACATCGCGACCGGTGTGCGCGCCATTTTGGATGCCGGCGCCCTGCCCGTCATCATCGGCGGCGATCACTCGATCAACATTCCCTGCATCGACGCGTTCGAGGGACATGGCGACATCCATATCCTGCAGATCGACGCCCATCTGGATTTCGTCGACGTGCGCCACGGTGTGCGCAACGGCCATGGCAACCCGATGCGCCGCGCCGCGGAGAAGTCATATGTCACCGGCCTGACGCAGGTCGGCATCCGTAATGTCAGCTCCACCGCCAAGGACGGCTATGACGCCGCCCGCGCCATGGGCTCGGACATCCTGTCAGTCCGCCAAGCCCGCGATCTGGGCGCCGAAGCGCTGGCCAAGCGTATTCCCAAGGGCGCGCGCGTCTATGTCACGATCGATATCGACGGCTTCTGCCCCTCCATCGCGCCCGGCACCGGCACGCCCAGCCATGGCGGCTTTCTCTATTACGAAATGCTGGAGTTGCTGCAAAATGTCGCGCAAGCGCACGAGATCGTCGGCATAGATCTGGTCGAGGTGGCCCCGGCCTATGACCCCACTGACGGCACGTCCATCCTGGCCGCACAGGTGCTGCTGAACCTGCTCGGCTTCATCATGCACGCGCGCAAGGGGTGAGCCGCACCTTTCATCGTTCCCAAAATACTCCCGCCGGAGGCGTCCGGCGGGTCAAATCGTCGAAACCTCGACCTATAGCGCAACAAGTGCAAAGAAATACGTGCCCCAGAGACACTTTTTTCGCCTCGCCTGCTTGACGCCCCCGCCGCCCGGTCATAATGTGCGCCTCGCACGTACAAAGGAGTGGTCCCATGGAGCTGCTAGTTGTAGTAACCCCGAAAAAGCGCATGGGCCGGTAACCGGACACCCAGAAGGTACCCCATGCGCCCCCGCCAAACCGGGGGTTTTTTTATGCGCGCAAGCGGAATGATGTCATGAACGGAGCAAAACAATGACACGTCAGATGACCGGAGCGAAAATGGTGGTTCAGGCCCTCAAGGATCAGGGCGTGGACGTCGTCTTTGGCTATCCCGGCGGCGCGGTCCTGCCGATCTATGACGAAGTGTTCCAGCAAAACGATATCCAGCACATCCTGGTGCGCCATGAACAGGGCGCGGTCCACGCCGCCGAAGGTTACGCCCGCTCGACCGGCAAGCCGGGCGTTGTTCTGGTGACATCCGGTCCGGGTGCGACAAACGCGGTGACGGGCCTGACCGATGCGCTGCTCGACAGTATCCCGATCGTTGTACTGACCGGCCAGGTGCCGACTTTCATGATCGGGTCCGACGCCTTTCAGGAGGCCGATACGATCGGCATCACCCGACCCTGCACGAAACACAACTGGCTGGTCAAGGATACGGCCAACCTCTCGGCGGTCATCCACGAGGCATTCCATGTCGCCACCGCAGGCCGCCCCGGCCCGGTGTTGATCGACATCCCCAAGGATGTGCAATTCGCCAGTTCCACCTACACGCCGCCGCAAAAGGTGCGCACCGGCCACTATCAGCCGCAGGTCAAGGGCGACTTGGACGCGATCACCGAACTTGTCGCGGCTATGGAAACCGCCAAAAGGCCCCTGTTCTATACCGGCGGCGGCGTCATCAATTCCGGCCCCGCCGCCAGCCAGCTGCTGCGCGAGTTGGTCGAGGCGACGGGCATTCCGATCACTTCGACGCTCATGGGCCTCGGCGCCTACCCCGCCAGCGGCAAGGCGTGGCTGGGGATGCTGGGCATGCACGGCCTTTATGAGGCGAACATGGCGATGCATGATTGCGATCTGATGATCAACATCGGCGCGCGGTTTGACGACCGCATCACCGGGCGGCTGGACGCCTTCAGCCCCGCCTCGAAAAAGGCGCATATCGATATCGACCCCAGTTCGATCAACAAGGTGATCAAGGCCGATATTCCCATCGTGGGCGACATCGCCCATGTGCTGGAGGACCTGCTGAAGGTCTGGAAATCGCGCGGCCGCAAGGTGAACAAGGAAAGCATCGCCAAATGGAACGCCCGCATTGACGAATGGCGCAAGGTCGATTGCCTCAGCTTCAAGCAGGACGGCCCCACGATCAAGCCGCAATACGCGCTGGCGCGGCTGGAGGCACTGACCAAGGATCACGACCGCTACATCACCACCGAAGTCGGCCAGCATCAGATGTGGGCCGCGCAATATCTGGGCTTCGAGGATCCGAACCGCTGGATGACCTCCGGTGGACTGGGCACGATGGGCTATGGGTTCCCGGCCTCCATCGGCGTGCAGATGGCGCATCGCGACGCGCTGGTCATCAACGTCGCGGGCGAGGCAAGCTGGCTGATGAACATGCAAGAAATGGGCACCGCGATCCAGTTCCGCCTGCCGGTCAAGCAGTTCATCCTCAACAACGAACGCCTCGGCATGGTGCGCCAGTGGCAGGAATTGCTGCATGGCCAGCGCTATTCGCATAGCTGGTCCGAGGCGCTGCCCGATTTCGTCAAATTGGCCGAAGCCTTCGGCGCCAAGGGCATCCGCTGCTCGGACCCCGCCGATCTGGACGACGCGATCATGGAAATGATCAAATACGACGGCCCGGTGATCTTTGATTGCCTCGTGGAGAAGCACGAAAACTGCTTCCCCATGATCCCTTCGGGCGAGCCACATAACAAGATGCTGCTGGGCGAGGCATCAACCAAGGATGCCATCGGCTCCAAAGGTGCGGTGATGGTTTAAGAGTGGCGCGCAACATTCGCCATCCAATTGATTTTTCGCAGAAAAATCGCGCCCCCGTGGTGCTGCTGCAAAGGAGCTGACATGTCCGCACTGAATATCAAGAAAGGCTCGAACAAGCATTCGGCCTATAACCTGCGCCCCACATTTTCGGATGTGGAAGAGCGCCACACTCTCGCCGTTCTTGTCGACAACGAGGCGGGCGTTCTGGCCCGCGTCATCGGTCTGTTTTCGGGCCGGGGCTACAACATCGACAGCCTGACCGTGGCCGAAATCGACGCCGAGGGGCATACCAGCCGCATCACCATCGTCACCACCGGCACGCCGCAGGTGATCGAGCAGATCAAGGCGCAGCTGGGCCGCATCGTGCCGGTCCACGAGGTTCACGACCTCACCGTCGAGGGCCCAGCGGTCGAACGCGAGCTGGCCCTGCTGAAGGTGGTTGGCGACGGCGACAAACGGGTTGAGGCGCTGCGCCTTGCGGACATTTTCCGCGCCAATGTTGTGGACAGCACGCTTGACAGCTTCACGTTCGAGATTACCGGCACATCGGAAAAAATCGGCGCTTTCGCTGACCTGATGCGCCCGCTCGGCCTGGCGGCTCTGGCCCGCACCGGCATCGCCGCATTGCCGCGCGGCGTCTAACCGGGACGTTGGCAGAAATTGCTGCGGCAAAGCAATTTCTGGATACGAAAAAGCGGACCCGCCCGGGTCCGCCACTGTTTCTGGATGTCAACCTTGCTGCTTGATCTGGCTCAGGCGTAGGCCACCCGCTTGATCTGATTGAACGGGAGGATCTGAGCCGCCGGCCTGCCGCTATTGGCCGGAATCGGCGAGTCGCCCCGGATCACACCCATGCGCGTACCGGCCTTTTTCAGTTCGGCGGTCAGGGCGGGATGGCTCCGGCGGGTGACCAGACGCGGCATATCCGCAAGGCGCACGTCGCCGGTGTCGCGCAAATTAAACTCTACCAGATCGCCGGCCGTCATAGCCGCATCACCGCCATCAGCGCCCCTATAGAACGCCAGATCGCCATGATCCTCACACCAGATAACGGCCCGATTTTCGCGTTGATCTGTCCAAAGAACTACTCCGTACATGTATATTCCCCCCAAAAACTCAAGTCTTGCGGCATTCATCATTCTTGCCGACTGATTGCTTGCCCTGAAGTTCGCAGCGCGTTATCGCCATCTTGAACAGGGCCCTTCCGTGTATTCAAAATGTCGTGTTCCCGTGCGGTCGGCCATGTCTGAATGCGCATTTGATATGGGGTATTTGTGTCATAATGCGCAATTACTGACGCTAGTTAGCGTCAGATGCCGTGACAAGCTGCCATAGACATGTTCAAATGTTCTTCAACACGTTGAAAGCAACCGGTTAGTGAGAGACCGTCATGCGATGGTTCAACACATAGCATAGCCTTCACACCCCGCTGCCCACCCGGGCGCCCCTCGCCACGCTGAATGACGGAATGTGTCCATGACTGCGACAGTCACCCACCCTGCCGAGCGCGCCAAAGACCCCGCGCAACTGCGTGCAATTTTCGGCGAAAACCTGCGCTCGCTCAGCGCCGATTACCCATCGATTGCAGGGCTTTGCCGCGATTTGGGGATCAACCGCACCCAGTTTAATCGCTATCTTAGCGGCGATAGCTTTCCGCGGCCCGACGTCCTGCACCGAATCTGCCAATTCTTCGACACAGACGCCCGAATCCTGCTGGAACGGGTCGAACTAATGGGCAACGCATCGTTCGATCTACTCAGCCATCCCGCCGTCGCCGGATTCTTTGGGGCCGCGCCGATTGCCGTGCCGACGGATTTGTTTCCAAACGGTATCTATCGCTTTGTGCGGCGCAGTTTCATCGACGAGGCGCAATTCGTCATGGGGCTGGTGCTGATCCACCGCGAAGACGGCTATACTTTCCTGCGCGGATACGAACCGCGCGAGGCGATGCGCAGCCAAGGCCTGTCCACCGCCCCGCGCGACCGCGAATTTCGCGGCATCGTCATGCGCCAGGAAGAGGGGATCATGATCATCGTCACCCATCGTAATTCAATGGCCTGCTCGTTCAACTTCCTCACGCCCGAAACCTCGTTTCAGCGCAACCTCTGGGAAGGCTACGTCACCCGGACCGTGCGCGAAAAGATCAGCGGCATCCGCGCCGCCCGCATGGTGTACGAACATCTGGGCAGGAATACCGGCGCCATCCTGTCAGCGGCGCGCACGGCGGGATTGATCGGAATCCAGGACGTCCCCCCCTTTCACACGCGCCTCTTGCGATTGGATCAGCCGTTCCGCTGACGCCTTGCGATGTCGCGGTGAGCAAAGTCACGTCGCGTCCGTTCGGTTTTCCGCACTGCAATCATGGCATCCTGCCCTCATAGCCACATGCCAAGGGAGCCAGCCATGAGCCTCACCGACCTATCGCGCGTTCGCAACACGGTAGAGAACGCCAACGGCCTGCCAAACGCCCACTACATCGATCCGGCCGTGTTCGATGAGGAAAAAAACGCCCTTCTGTTTTCGCAATGGGCCGGCCTTGCCGTTGCCGCCGACGTACCAGAGCCGGGCGATGCAGTGCCGATGACGTTCCTCGGCATGCCCTTACTGCTGATCCGCGACAAGGAGGGCAGCGTGCGCGTGTTTCAGAACATCTGCCGCCATCGCGGCATGATCCTGGTCGACACCCCGCGCAAGATCGAGGGCGCGATCCGCTGCCCCTATCACTCCTGGTGCTATTCCACCAAGGGCGCGCTGGTCAGCACACCCCATGTGGGTGGTCCCGGCCAAAACACCCACCCCGCGATCCAGCGCAGCGAACTGGGCCTGAACGAAGTGCGCAGCCATATCTGGCGCGACGTCGTCTGGATCAACCTGTCCGGCGATGCGCCCGCGTTCGAGGATGCGATGGCGCATATCATCAACCGCTGGCGCGAATTCGATCTGCCGCTTTATCACGGCGGCCATGACAGCCGATTCACTCTTGAAATTCAAACCAACTGGAAACTCGCGGTCGAGAATTATTGCGAAAGCTATCATTTGCCGTGGGTGCATCCCGGCCTCAACAGCTATTCGCGGCTGGAGGACCATTATCATATCGAAGCGCCGGGTGACTATTCCGGCCAGGGCACAATGGTCTATCGCCAGCTAACCAACGAAAACGGCGACAAATTCCCCGATTTCGAGGGGGTCGGCGCCAAGTGGAACGAACAGGCCGAATACATCGCCGTCTATCCCAACGTCCTGCTGGGCGTTCACCGCGATCATGCCTTTGCCATCATCCTTGAGCCCAAGGGCTGCGAACGCACGGTGGAGCATATTCACCTCTATTACTCCGGTCCCGCCACCGACGAGGGGCTGAAGGCGCGCAACACCCAGCTGTGGAAAACCGTGTTCGAAGAGGACATCTTCGTCGTCGAAGGCATGCAGAAGGGCCGTCATGTGACCCAGTTCGACGGCGGCCGTTTCTCACCCGTGATGGACAGCCCGACCCACTGCTTTCACTCTTGGGTCGCAGGCAAGGTCGAGGCATATCGCGCCCTGCAAAGCGCCGCCGAATGAGCGGCGATCTGCATTCCCGCATGCTGGCCGCCCATGCGCGGCCAGACCCCGCGGCGCTGGTTGAACTCTACACCGAAGCGGCGGACTGCGCCAATGATCTGGACGCGTCCTGCTTTTTCCTGACCCATGCTTATGTCTTCGCGCTTGAGGCCGGCGCCCCCCAAGCCGGCCAGCTGCGCCGCCGCCTCCTGCGCCACGGGCGCGAGGAATGACGCCTCAGCCAGCCTCGTACAGCAGACGGTAAAGATGCCATGTCGCGTGGCCCAACAGTGGCAGCACGATGAACAGCCCCAGAAAACCCGGCAGCAACGCGACGAAAGTTGCCACCGCGATGAACAGCGCCCAGCCCAGCATCGGCACCGGATGGGCCGCGACCACGCCGAAGCTGGTGATCATCGCCGTGACGAAGTCGATCTCCCGATCCAGCAGCAAAGGCAGCGCGATGACGGTGATCATGTAGATCAGCAGCGCAAACAGCCCGCCGATGATGCTGCCGACAATCAGCATCCCCATTCCCTCGGGCGTGAGGTAAATGGCGAAGGAGGTCGATACATTCGTCATCGTCGAGAATCCCAGAAACAGCGCAAAGATCATGTGCGCGAGGAAAAACCAGAACAGGAATATCATCACGATAATAACGCAGATCGACGGCAATTGCCGCTGGCCCTGACGACGGATGACACCGAACACGGCCCCCGGGTTCAACGGCAGCCCGCGTTCCAGCCGGTGGCTCACCTCATAAAGGCCGACCGCCGCGAAGGGCCCGATAAGCGGAAAACTGACAGCCGCGAACGTCAGCCAATACGTGTGGCCCGTCGCCACGGTCACCCAGACCATGAGCCACCCGATCGCCACATAGACCCCGGCAAAGACCACCGCATATCCCGGCGCGCGCTGCATGTCGCGCCAGCCCCGGCGCAGCGCCTCGCCCAGCATGGGTAACGTCGGCGCGCCCAGATCCGGCACTCCCAACTCGGCCATCATCGGCGCGCTCGTCCTGGGTTCGTCCGATCTTGTTTTCTGCATCTTTGCCCTCCTGCCATGCACCTGTGGCAATACTTGTGCCACCTTGCGCAATTATCCTCAGACATGAAGCATAGCGAAAGGATCCCGGCCATGTCATCGCCGAAATCCCGTGACGACTTCTGGCGCGAATAACGCAAATTGATCGAACCGGCGCCGCAAGCACCATAGGACTGGCTGGATACGGACGTATCCCGGTGCGTGGGTGACGAAGGCGACCGCCCAAGATCAGTAGCGCGCCGACTGGCGCTACTCCCTAATGAACCGGGACCTCGACCCGCGTGAACAACGCGCGACGCCGTCTTTCAATGTTCCCAAAATACTCGAATCCCGCACTCCGCCACAGGCGCCAGCGGCAAATATCACTCGCCCTGCGCCTCTGCCCGGCTCTTGCCGCTGACATTCATCGCCAGCGTAGCCGCCATGAACTGATCCAGATCACCATCCAGCACGCCCTTGGTGTCGGACGTCTCGACCAGCGTGCGCAAGTCCTTGACCATCTGGTAGGGTTGCAAAACATAGCTACGGATCTGGTTGCCCCAACCTGCATCACCCTTGGCATCATGTGCCTCGTTGATGGCGGCGTTGCGGCGGTCCAGTTCCTGCTGATACAGCCGCGATTTCAGCGCCTTCATGGCGATGTCACGGTTTTGGTGCTGCGACTTCTCAGACGAGGTTACAACAATCCCGGTAGGATGGTGCGTGATACGAACAGCGGAATCGGTGGTGTTAACGTGCTGTCCACCGGCGCCCGAGCTGCGATAGGTATCAATGCGGATATCGGACGGGTTCACCTCGATATCAATATCGTCGTCGACCACCGGATAGACCCAGACCGAGCTGAACGAGGTGTGCCGCTTGGCCGCTGAATCGAAAGGGCTGATGCGCACCAAGCGATGCACGCCGCTCTCGGATTTCAGCCAGCCATAAGCGTTGCGCCCACTGATCTTGTAGGCGGCCGATTTGATACCAGCCTCATCACCCGATTGCTCCGACTGCAGCTCGACCGTATAGCCGCGCTTTTCAGCCCAGCGGACATACATCCGCGCCAGCATGTTGGCCCAATCGCAGGATTCAGTGCCGCCAGCGCCGGCGTTGATTTCCAAAAACGTGTCGTTGGCGTCCGCCTCACCGTTCAGGAGCGCTTCCAGTTCCTTCTTGGCGGCGCGTCGTTTCAGCACCTTCAGGGCGGCTTCGGCCTCGGTGACGACATCTTCGTCGCCTTCGGCCTCGCCCATTTCGATCAGCTCGACGTTGTCCGACAGCTCGGCCTGGATCGCGTCATGCGTTTCCAACGCGTCGACCAGCGCCTGACGATCCTGCATCAGTTTCTGCGCCGTGGCCGGATCATCCCATAGCTTCGGATCCTCGACGCGCGCGTTAATCTCCTCCAGCCGGTGCTGGGCCGTCTCCCATCCCAGGCGCTGGCGCAGCAGTTCCAGCGATGTCTGGATTTCGGTGGTGATGGTCTGAATTTCAGCGCGCATATATGCTTTCCTGGTGGGTTGTGCGCCTGATACCGCAGCACGCGGCGGCGGGCAAGCGCGCCCTGCCCGCCGCGTTCCCCGTCAATACAGCCCGCCCGAACTCATCGAGCCGAACGTCGCCTTTTTACCGACCCGCCCGGTCCGACCGCTGGAGGTGGTTACGTCGCGCACCTGCTCGCCCTCACCCTCGCGGAACAGCTCCAGATCGTTGCCCATGGCAAAGCCGCCATCGAACATCAGGCCGAACATCGGATCCTGGCCATCGCGGAAATACTCCGCCACGACAGTGGGGCCCGAAGCGTCGTCGGACAGACGCGCGCCGGTGCGGCGGTCGATCTTGATGAAGTGGCCACCCGGTGGGATGGTGAATTCGCCGCCGCCATATTTGGCCGTCGCCTTGCGCATGAACTGGGTAAAGACCGGCCCGCACATGCCCGCGCCATAGGCGCTGCGACCCAGGCTGCGCGGCTGGTCATAGCCGATATAGCAGCCCGCAACGATATTGCTGGTAAACCCGATGAACCACACATCGCGCGCATCGTTCGTGGTGCCGGTCTTGCCCGCGACGGGCACCGACAGCTTGACGTTGCCCGCCGCCGTGCCGCGCTGCACGACACCTTGCAGCATCGACGTCAGCTGATAGGCGGTGATCGCGTCGATCACCCGCTCGCGGTTGGACACGATGCGCGGCGCGCGGCCGGGTGCGATGGAAGGATCGTTGCAATCGGTGCAGGTCCGCTCGTCATGGCGGTACACGGTGCGCCCATAGCGGTCCTGCACGCGGTCGACCAGCGTCGGCTCCACCCGTTCGCCGCCATTGGCGAACATGGCGTAGGCCGCAACCATCTTGTAGACGGTCGATTCCTCTGATCCCAATGCGTTGGCCAGATACGGCCCCATATTTTCATAGACGCCAAAGCGTTCGGCATAGGAGGCGACGGTCTCCATGCCCACCTCCTGCGCCAGGCGGATGGTCATCAGGTTGCGCGACTGCTCGATCCCGGTGCGCAGGGGCGTTGGACCATAATAGCGGTTCGACGAGTTGCGCGGCCGCCACAGGCCCTGCGGGGTGTTCACCTCGATCGGGGCGTCGACCACGATGGTCGCAGGGCTATAGCCGCTGTCGAGCGCCGCTGCATAAACGAACGGCTTAAAGCTGGAGCCGGGCTGGCGCTTGGCTTGCGTGGCGCGGTTAAACACCGAATTCTGATAGGAAAATCCGCCCTGCATCGCCAGCACGCGGCCGGTATTCACGTCCATCGCCATGAAACCGCCCTGCACCTGCGGCACCTGCCGCAGCGTCCAGCGGATGAATGCGCCATCCTTGGTCATGCGGCGCACATGCACCACCTGTCCGACCTTGAAAGTGTCCTGAAAATTCCCGCGCAGCCATCCGATATCGTCGCGCGGAATCACCTGCGGTTCGGTTTCGGATTGCGGCACATCCTCGATGCCGATGCGCATCTTCTGATCGGCGACCTCAAGGATGACCGCCGGATACCAATGGCTTTCCAGATCGATATCGCGCGCAACGCTGATCTCGGCCAGCGCGGCGCGCCATGCCTCTTCGCTTTCCAGCGCCTCGGGGGGCAGCGATTTGCCCGTGCCGCGCCAGCGGCCCAGATTGCGGTCGTACTGCTCCAGCTTGCCCTGCAGCGCCACTGCCGCCTCGACCTGCATTTCGGGGTCGATGGTGGCGCGCACGGTAAAGCCGCCCGAGAAAAACTCGCCCTCGCCAAAATCCCGGCTCAGCTGGCGGCGGATCTCATCCGTGAAATAGTCGCGCGGAGGCAGCGAGGCGGAGAACGGCTCGAAATCGCCATTTTGCACGCTGCGCAGGGGCTGTGCGACCTCCTCCTCATAGACGGCCTTGGTGATGTAGCCGTTCTGCTGCATTTCGCGCAGCACGAAGTCGCGCCGCGTGCGCAGCTTGTCGCTGGCGCGCACAGGGTGGAAACTGCTGGGCGCCTTGGGCATTGACGCCAGGAACGCGGCCTCGTGCGGGGCCAGTTCGCGCAACGACTTGTTGAAATAGGTCTGCGCGGCGGCGGCCACGCCATAGCTGTTCTGCCCCAGAAAGATTTCGTTCAGGTAAAGTTCCAGGATCTTTTCCTTGGTCAGCGCCTCTTCGATGCGGGTGGCCAGGATGATTTCCTTGATCTTGCGTTCGATCTTGCGGTCGCCCGAGAGCAGGAAGTTCTTGACCACCTGTTGCGGAATGGTCGAGGCGCCGCGCACGGTGCGCCCGCGCGTCTGGACCGCTTCGATGGCAGCGGCGGCGATACCGCGCGCATCATACCCACCGTGGGAGTAGAAATTCTTGTCCTCGGCGGAAATGAACGCCTCCTTCACCAGCTGGGGAATATCCTCGGCCGGGGTATAAAGACGCCGCTCGCGGCTGAATTCATCGATGATGCGCCCCTCGCCGGAAAAAATGCGGCTGATCGTGGGCGGCGTGTAGTTGGCAAGGCTCTGGTGACTGGGCAGGTCGCGTCCGTAGATGTAGAAAATCGCGCCTATGGTGATCGCGATCACCATGACCCCCATGGTGATCACACTGAAAATAGACCCGAAAAACGTCAATATAAATCTAAGCACGCACACCCACCTTATTGGTCCCGTCGATCATATATGCACCCGCGCCGCCGCCGTCAAAACACAAGCGCGACAGGACTGCGCCGGTATCCGCCCACGCAGCTTGCAGATCACTGACGCATCAAGCGGGAATTTGCGGCATCCGCGATGGTCCAGGCGCCGATCGCATCGGCAATGGCCTGCGCCATGTCCGCACGCCATTCTGGATCGTTCAGGTTGTCCATGTCCCGCCCGTTGGACAAAAAACCCAGTTCCAGCAGGACGGACGGAATAGCGGGCGATTTCAGCACCGAAAAGCTGGCGCTACGCATAGGGCGCGAATTGAGCGGCAGATCCGCCTCCTTCAGCGCAACAACCAGCGCGCGCGCCATCAGATCGGCGCGCGGCTGCGTCTCCATCCGGGCCAGATCCATCAGAACGTCCGCGACCACGTCATCGGTGCCGGACAGATCCAGCCCCGCCAGCAAATCGGCGCGGTTGTGGCGCTCGGCCAGCGCGGCGCTGGCGGCGTCGGAGGCATCGGCGCCCAGCTTATAGATGGTGGCGCCGCGCGCCGTCCCCTCGCCCAGCGAATCCGCGTGCAGCGACAGGAACAGATCAGCGCGCGCCGCGTGGGCGATACTGACCCGCCGCTCCAGCGAGACAAAGCTGTCATCCTCGCGCGTCAGTACCACCTCGATATCGCCCGCGCGCAGCAGCGTCTCTTTTAACTGCCGCGCAAAGCCCAGCATAAGATCCTTCTCCAACATACTGCCCGAGTCGGCGCCCGGATCGATACCGCCATGGCCCGGGTCCAGCACCACGACCATCGCCGCGCCCGGCGCGCGCGGCTGGGCGGCGCCCATATCGGCGGGCGGTGGGAGGTCCCAGCCGGGCTGCGGCTGCGGCACGCCGGCGCCGTCCGCGAACGCCTCGGGCGAGGTGTGCACCAGCGTCAGCACCAGATCGGCGCTGCCATCATCGGCGCCGGTGTTCAACACCGCATGGACCAACGCAAAGGGGCCGGCCAGTTCCAGCGCCATACGCGACCAGCCGGGCCGAAATCCGCCAACACGCGCAGCACGCACCAGATCGGTCTGCACCAGTTCTGGGCCCAACGTCCCGGCCCAGTCCACCTCGCGAAAGTCGACCACCAGCCGCTCGGGCGCGTCAAGGGTGAAGATGCGGAACGGCACCCCCTGGCTGAGCGCCAGCTTGATCCGCAATTCACCGCGCGCAGCAGTGATGGCGCTGGCCTCGGCGTTCAGCCGCGCCAGCCCGCCAAAGCCCTGCTGCGCGATAACCGGGGCCGCGCCGCCGATAAAAAGGGCAGCAAGAGCAATGCAAAATCTGATCATGTGGTGTAGTGTCCAAGAGGCTGTGCCGGGCGATGTGCCCGCGGTTTTGCGGCGCACCCTATCAGGCAGCATTGCGACTGTCCCGCCCCCATCGGCGCCAATTTTCATCACAACGACGGCGCGGCGATCACAATAGCGCGGGGCGGCAGCCCGCCGGGTTGAATTGCCCCGCGCGAGGCCCCACACTTTGCCGGGAGGCCTGCCGCCGCCACATACGGTAGTTGATCGTCAGGAGGATGCCAAAACCCACGCACGCCGCGCCTTGGGCTGGTTGCTCGGCGGGCCGGGTGGTTGGCAACCGTCGCAGGATATGCTTTCTGCCGTCAAAGCCGCCCGGAAATAGACCGGCCATGACATAACGGAGTTATCGAAATGAACCGCACCGCCATTCTGACCGGGGTCGGCATAATCGTCGCCGGCGCCGCACTGACCGCGCTGGTCACCCCAAGCGCCCCGCCCGCATACTCGGCCACCGCCCAGACAGCCCAGGCCGACACCACCGAGATCGCCCAGATGAGCGACGAGGAATTCGGCGCGCGGGTGCGCAGCTATCTGCTGGAGAATCCCGAGGTCATCTTTGAGGCCGCCGCCGTCATGGAGCAGCGTCAACAGGACCTGCAAAGCGCCAATGACGGAGATCTGATTTCAGCCAATTTCGATGCAATCTTTGATGACGGGCATTCTTGGGTCGGCGGCAATCCGGACGGCGACATCACCATTGTCGAGTTTATGGATTACCGTTGCGGCTACTGCCGCCGTGCCTTTCCCGAGGTCGAAGAACTGATCGCGAGCGACGGAAATATCCGCGTCATCATCAAGGAATTCCCGATTCTGGGTCCCGAGTCAGTCGTGGCTTCGCGCTTTGCCATCGCGGCGCAGCAGGTGCTGGGTGCGGACGCCTACAAATCGCTGCATGACGCGATGATGTCCTACAAGGGGGATTTGTCGGTCGACGGCCTGACAAGTCTGGCCGAAACGCTGGAACTGGACGCCGAAAAGATCACCGGACATATGGACAGCGATGACGTCAGCGCCGTGATCGCGGCAAACCGCGCACTGGGCGAGCAGCTGCAGATTTCCGGCACGCCGTCCTTTGTCATGCAGGACCAGCTGCTGCGTGGATACGTCCCGCTGGACGGCATGCGCGAGATTGTCGCAGATTTGCGCGGCTAAAACGCTTTGGCGCCGTCCCGTACAGGGTCGGCGCTGATTTGTGGCGGCGCTATTCAGCCGCTTCCTGCGCGGTTTCCGCATCGATCTGGGCAGCACGCTTTTCAACCTGCTCAACGATGTGGTCAATCATCTGATCGTTGCTCAGCTTGTGGCTCTGCTTGCCCGCCAGATAGACCATGCCAGACCCTGCCCCGCCGCCGGTAAACCCGACATCGGTCATCAGCGCCTCGCCCGGCCCGTTCACGACGCAGCCGATGATGCTCAAGCTCATCGGCGTCTTGATATGTTCCAGCCGCTGCTCCAGCGCCTCGACCGTCTTGATCACGTCAAAGCCCTGACGCGCGCAACTGGGGCAGCTGATGATGTTGACGCCGCGGTGCCGCAAGCCGAGAGATTTCAGGATCTCGAACCCCATCTTGACCTCTTCGACCGGGTCGGCGGACAGGCTGACGCGGATCGTATCGCCGATTCCCGCCCACAGCAGATTGCCCATTCCGATGGCCGATTTGACCGTGCCGCTGATCAGCCCGCCGGCCTCGGTGATGCCCAGATGGATCGGTGCGTCCGTCGCCTCGGCCAACTGATGATAGGCAGCAGCGGCCATAAAAACGTCGGACGCCTTAACGCTGATCTTGAATTCGTGAAAATCGTTGTCTTGCAGAATGCGGATATGCTCCAGCCCGGACTCGACCATCGCGTCGGGGCACGGCTCGCCGTATTTTTCCAGCAGGTGACGTTCGAGACTGCCGGCATTGACGCCGATGCGGATCGAACAACCATGGTCACGCGCGGCGGCGATCACGTCGCGCACGCGCTCGGGGCTGCCGATATTGCCCGGATTGATCCGCAGACAGGCGGCACCCGCCTCGGCGGCCTCGATGCCGCGTTTGTAGTGGAAATGGATGTCGGCGACGATCGGCACCGGGCTTTCGCGCACGATATCCTTCAGCGCCCTGGCTGACGCCTCGTCCGGGACAGAGACGCGCACGATGTCGACGCCGACATCCGCCGCCGCCTGAATCTGGGCAACCGTCGCGGCGACATCCGTCGTGGGGGTATTCGTCATCGTCTGCACTGAAATCGGCGCACCACCACCAACCGGCACGTTGCCGACATGGATCTGGCGGCTTTGCCGACGTTCGATGTTGCGCCAAGGGCGAATGGGGTTCAGCGACATTGCGGCGGTCCTTCCTCCGGCGGGTGTGGCCTGCCGGTTTCATTGTCACATGTCAGATAGGACGATCCGGCGCCCGCTTCAATCGCTGAGAGTCTGCTGCGTGCCGGGAAGGCGTTCGGCCGCGGTGTCCAGCTGGGCAACATAGCGCTCCAGATCGGAATCCTGCGTCAGATCGGCCACTGTCAGCAGACCTGTCAGCCCCTCGGGCGCCAGCGCGAGATTGGCAGTGATGGCACCCTTCGGGCCCGCCGGGCCGTAATGCTGACCGGCCACCTTGAAATAGATCGCACCAGATTCGCCCACGCGCAGCGTCGGCGGCACTTCGGTCAGCGGCACATCATAGGTGTCGCCGGCGTTCATGATGCCCTCGTAAATGACGCTGCCATCGGCAGAGCGCACACGCACCCATGCCGGGCGCACAGCGACCATCTGCACGCCGGCCATCGGATCGGCCACGACCTGCGGGCTGACGACCGAAGCGATGACGGCATCGATCGCATTCGGCTGAGGATTGGGCGCCTCGGCGATGGCGCGAGGGGCAGTTGGCTGGGTGGCGCCGGGCAGCGTGCCGCCTTGCATCGGATCCAGCGTGGAAATCGGGCCGTCGCGCGCGACCAGAACCGGCACGTCCAGCGCCTCGGGTCGGTAGAGCCGGTCCAGCGTGTCCCCCTCGGGCGAGCCGAACCCGGCCCCGGCGGCGATCACATCATCGCCTGTGCCATCGCTGGTGGCCGTCCGGTTGCTGCCGCGCGCATCGGCCAGAGGATCAAGATCCGCCAGCACGTCGGGCGTGTTTTCCACCGGCGACACCTGCACGCGCTGCACCTCGTTCAGGACGCTCCAGCCACCATAACCGATGGCCGTAATAAGCGCGATCAGCACGGCAACGGAACCGATTGCCCCCGGCTCGATCCGGGACAGGATGCTTTCGCTGGCGGGAATGAACGGCGTACCGGGCGCTGTCAGGCGGGCATCGCCGCGCCCTGCTGCACGCGGCGCAGACGCATCGCTGCGGCGCACCGACGATGCGGCAGCCGACATGCCATGCGCGGTGTAAAACCCGCTTTCCTTGCAGAAGGCGACAAAGGCGCGGTCGGGGTCCATACCCAGATAACGGGCATAGGACCGCACGTAGCCAGGGATAAAACCGGGGGTATCAAAAGCGTCGGGATTGGCATTCTCGATGGCGGCGACATAGCTGGCCTTGATTCGCAGCTCGCGTTCAACATCCAGCAGTGATTTGCCCATCGTCGCCCGCTCGCCGCGCATCAGATCACCGAGGCGCAGATCAAACGAGTCAAAACCGCGTGATTCTGCCTCCGTGGTTGATGTGCCTCGCGAAAACCGACGCAATATCATGCAAGCTGCCCCTCAATGTCGATAAGCCTAGGCCAAACCTTCGATTCGACCGTGCCCTTTGTTTTCAGGCATACTAGCATATCGCAAGCCGATTTGCACCTTTTGCGGATCTAGGCACTCATCTCGGCACGATTCAGCGCACAATGGCTCCATAGCTCATCCATGGCATTTACCAGGTGATCTATCTCGCCCGGGCCATGCACCGGCGACGGTGTAAAGCGCAGCCGCTCTGTCCCGCGGGGCACCGTGGGGAAGTTGATCGGCTGCACATAGATTCCATGGCGTTCCAACAGCATGTCACTGAGTTTCTTGGTATGTTTGGGGTCACCAACCATAACGGGCACGATGTGGCTGCCATGGTCGATCAGCGGCAATCCAAGCCCTTTCAGTCTGAGCTTCAGGATCTTCGCCTGCGTTTGATGCTGAGCGCGCAGAGACTGGTCGCGTTTCAAAAATGCCACGCTTGCGGCCGCTCCTGCCGCGATGGTAGGCGCCAGCGACGTGGTAAAGATAAACCCCGGCGCATAGCTGCGCACCGCGTCGCACATGCGTGCGGAGGCCGCGATATAACCGCCCATGACGCCGTAAGCCTTGGCCAATGTGCCGTTGATAATGTCAATCCGATGCGCAAGGCGGTCCCTTTCGGTCACGCCACCGCCGCGCGGGCCGTAGATACCGACGGCGTGGACCTCGTCGATATAGGTCAATGCGCCGAATTCGTCGGCGGCGTCGCACAGCGCCTCGATCGGGCCGAAATCGCCGTCCATGGAATAGACCGATTCGAAGGCCACCAGCTTGGGCGCGTCAGGGTCGTCGGCGGCCATCAGTTCACGCAGATGCGCCACGTCATTGTGGCGGAAAATACGCTTGGACCCGCCATTGCGGCGCACGCCCTCGATCATGCTGGCGTGGTTCAACGCGTCAGAATAGATGATCAGGCCCGGAAACAGCTTTGGCAGGGTCGACAGCGTGGCATCATTGGCGATGTAGGCGCTGGTGAACAGCAGCGCCGCCTCCTTGCCATGCAGATCGGCCAGCTCGGCCTCCAGCCGCTTGTGATAGACGGTGGTGCCTGAAATATTGCGGGTGCCGCCCGATCCCGCGCCGGTGGCGTCGATCGCCTCGTGCATTGCGGCCAGCACTTCGGCGTTCTGACCCATGCCCAGATAGTCGTTGCCACACCACACGGTGATGGGTTTATCGGTCCCGTCGGGGCGCTTCCAGATTGCGTGGGGGAAATGGCCGCGGCGCCGTTCGATGTCAATGAAGGTGCGATAGCGGCCTTCGCCGTGCAGGCGATCCAACGCCTCGTCCAACTTTGCCGTGTAATCAATGGGCTGATTCAACGGGCTTCCTTTCCTTGGTCGCGGCCGGCAGGAAACGCGGGCCGGGCGGCATCGTTGCGCCGCTCCTTGGTTCATATCATTTGATATAGCCAGCAGCTTTTCCTTGCAACAGGGTACAAATTGCCGCGCCGCGCATTGACCTGCATCAAGGGAGGTGATGATTTTCCGCATGGCAAAGAGCCTGCGTCTGGACAGCGCGGCGGGGGCTGATAGGTTTGCCGCCAAATTCCACATTGAGGTGCACCATGTCCCTGACCGATGTTCTGGCCCGTATCGACGCGCAAATGCCGGACGCCACCGCGCGCCTGCTGGACTTCCTGCGCATCCCTTCGATTTCGACCGACCCCGCCTATGCACAGGCCTGTCAGGACGCCGCCGACTGGCTGGTAGCCGATCTGCAAAGTATTGGCATTGCTGCCCAAAAGCGCAAGACGCCCAAGCACCCCATGGTTGTCGCCCACGCCGGGCAGGATGCGCCCGAGGGGGCGCCACACCTTCTGTTTTACGGCCATTACGACGTGCAACCGGTCGATCCGCTGCCGCTCTGGACGCGCGATCCGTTCGATCCCGCGGTCGAGCAGACACCCAACGGCGAGGTTATTCGCGGGCGCGGCACCAGCGACGACAAGGGCCAGCTGATGACCTTCGTCGAAGCCTGCCGCGCGTGGCGCGAGGTCCACGGCACCCTGCCCTGCCGCATAACGTTTTTCTTTGAGGGCGAAGAGGAATCAGGCTCGCCGTCCCTCATCCCGTTCATGCAAGAGAACGCCGAGGAACTGCGCGCCGATATCGCGCTGATCTGCGACACCGGGCTTTTCCAGTCGAAAACCCCCGCCATCGTCACCATGCTGCGCGGAATGGTCAGCGACGAGGTCACCATCACCGGCCCCGACAAGGATCTGCACTCGGGTTTTTTCGGCGGTATCGCCGCCAATCCGATCCGTGTGCTGAGCAAGGTTCTGGCCGGGCTGCATGACGACACCGGACGCGTGACCCTGCCCGGCTTTTACGATGGCATCCCGGACCTCACGCCCGATGTGCGCGCACAATGGGAGGGGCTGGGATTCGATCACGCGCGGTTCCTCGGCGATGTCGGCCTCAGCCAGCCTGCGGGCGAGGATGGGCGCCTGCCGCTCGAGATGATCTGGTCGCGACCCACAGCCGAGGTCAACGGGATCTGGGGTGGCTACACCGGCGACGGGTTCAAGACCGTGCTGCCCAGCCAGGCCAGCGCCAAGATCAGCTTTCGCCTGGTTGCGGGGCAGGATCCGGATGCCATCCGCGACGCGTTCCGCGCCTACGTCAAGGCCGCGCTGCCGGTGGATTGCACCGCGCAATTTGTCGGCCACGGCAACAGCGGCGCGAGCGTGATGGAAATCTCCGATCCCGCGTTCGAGGCCGCGCGCACTGCCCTTTCCCAGGAATGGCCCGAAGAGGCCGCCTATGTCGGCTGCGGCGGATCGATCCCCATCGCCGGACATTTTGGCGAAATTCTGGACATGACCGCGATGCTGATCGGTTTTGGCAAGGACGACGACGCCATCCACTCTCCGAACGAGAAATACGACATGGAAAGCTTTCACAAAGGCACGCGCAGCTGGGCGCGCATCCTGGATGCGCTGACATCCACCAAGGGCGCCTGAGAAACCGCGCGCCCATCGGCGGTGCGGCGGCCATAGGTTCAAAAAAGATGTGGTGCACCCAATAGGATTCGAACCTATGGCCTCTGCCTTCGGAGGGCAGCGCTCTATCCAGCTGAGCTATGGGTGCCTGCGGCGCGATATACCTGCGCGCCGCCCGGCCCGCAACGTATAAATCCAGCCCTTACGCGAAGAGATCGTGACACAGCTCCAGCGCGTCGATCAGCGCGTCGACCTCGGCCTCGGTGTTGTAGAGGCCAAACGACGCGCGGCATGTGGCGGTAACGCCCAGATGGTCCATCAGCGGCCCGGCGCAGTGATGGCCTGCGCGCACGGCGACGCCTTTCTTGTCGAGTATGGTCGAAATGTCATGCGCATGGCCCGCCCCGTCCATGGTAAAGCTGAAGATCGCCGCCTTGTCGGGCGCCTGCCCCTGCACCTGAAGCCAGTTCAATCCGCCCAGCCGCGTCGCCGCATAGTCGCGCAGGCTGTTCTCGTAGGCGGCGATATTCTGCATCCCCAGCCCCATCATGTATTCCAGCGCAACGCCCAGCCCGATGGTCTGCACGATGCCGGGCGTGCCGGCCTCGAACTTCATCGGCGGATCGTTATATGTCACATTTTCCTTTGTCACTTCGCGGATCATGTCGCCGCCGCCCAGGAATGGGCGCATCTCGGCCATCCGTTCGTGGCGCACATAAATCGCGCCCGAGCCGGTAGGGCCGTACAGCTTGTGCCCCGTGATGGCATAGAAATCGCAGCCGATATCCTCGACATCGACCGGCATATGGACCGCCGCCTGACTGCCATCCACCAGTACGGCCACGCCCTTGGCACGCGCGGCGGTGCAGATCGCCTTTACATCAACTTTTGTCCCCAAGACGTTGGAGGCATGTGTAATTGCCACCAGCTTGGTACGCGGCCCGATGGCGTCGATCACCTTTTGCGTGTCCAGTGCGCCATTCATGTCGGTATCGACCCATTTCAGGACCGCCCCCTGCCGTTCGCGCAGGAAATGCCATGGCACGATATTCGCGTGATGCTCCATCACGCTCAGTACCACCTCGTCGCCGGGCTGAAACCGGGGCATGGCCCAACTATAGGCGACCATGTTGATCCCCTCGGTCGTGCCCGAATTCAGCACGATCTGTGCCTCGTTCCGCACGCCCAGAAACCGCGCGATGATGGCGCGCACGCCTTCGTATTTCTCGGTCGCAAGGTTGCTGAGATAGTGCAAGCCCCGGTGAACATTGGCATATTCCTGACTATAGGCATTGGTGATCGCATCGATCACCACCTGTGGTTTCTGCGCCGAGGCGCCATTGTCCAGATAAACCAGCGGCCTGCCGTTCACCTCGCGCGTGAGGATCGGAAAATCGCCGCGCACCTTTTGAATATCCAGCATCACGCCCCTCCCATCACAGCCGCCGCAAGGACGCTGAGGATTACCGACAGGCCGACGACCATGGCCAGAACGGCCAAAACCAAAACGACTATCGATTTGAAAATATTATCGAATCCATGGGCGCGATCAATGAAGGCGACCAAAATGATCAGCCCCCAGACCGATGCGATCATCACCAGCGCCAGCCCGCCCAGCGGTAACGCCAGCATCAGGACCAACAGCGCCAGTTGCACGCCCAGGCGCAGCACCTGCATCCAAACGATCAACGCCAGAACCTGCGGAATCTGCGCCGCGCCACCCAAACTACGCCCGACCCAAGTCAGCGCCATCACCGTGACGATCAAAGCGCCAAAGAGGAACATGGTAAACAAGGCGGGCGATTGAAACGCAGGCGGGATCATCTGCACCGTCTGCGGATCACTCTGTGGACCCATAGACAGCGACACCGAATAAACGATGCCGTTCAACACGCTCATCAACGCCAACGCCATCCACAGCCATTCGCGCGGCAGCGACAGCGCCATGATCCGGTCCGCCGCAGCGCGCGGGGAAAACAGCGTCTGCACGAACAGGTCCGAAACCAGCTTGGTGTTCATATACGGCCCCATTCCGCCTCGCGCAGGCCAAGCGCCCAGAAGAGGGCGAAGGCCACCAGCCACGCGGCGCCAACCACGGTCAGCCCCGGTCCCGGCCCGATAAATCCGGCGACAAGACCGTGTAACAGCACCAGAGGACTGGCTGCAAGCAGCGCCCAGAACAATGCCATGCGCGCGCCAAAGCTCGTGCCCTTTCCGCCCGCCAGCCGCGCAATCCAGTGGCTGATCAGAGCGATACCATAGAAGATCAACGGCGCGATAAACGCCCATGCCAGCAGTGCACCGCCCAGCAACGGATTAAGCTCCTCGCCCGTCATGTACGCCTGCCGTGCCAGACGAGGCCACTGCGCGATGTACATCACCACGCAGCCCGCCATCAGGATCACCAGCGCGCGATCCTCGCGCTGGCCCATGGCCAACAGGCGGCGCATCACGGCGCCGGGGCCACGATACGTCGCCACGATGTCGCGCGCAGCGGGCATCAGGCGCGCCGCCGCTCCAGCCAGCCTTCCAGAAGCAGCTTGATCTCGTCCTGCAAGGCGAAATCCTCAATCTCGTCCACTGCCTCGGCCAGAAACGCCAGTGTCAAAAGGTCCGTCGCAATCCCCTTGGGCACGCCGCGGGCGCGCAGATAGTACAGCGCATCCTCGTCAATCGCGCCCGATGTGGATCCGTGCGAGCAGATGACGTCATCGGCGTAAATCTCAAGCTCCGGCTTGGCCAGAAACTGGCTGTCACCGTCCAGCAGCAGTGACTGGCTGATCTGATAGCCGTCGGTTTTTTGCGCACCGGCCTTGACCAGGATCTTGCCTTGGAAAACGCCCGTCGCACCGTTGCGCAGCACCTTTTTGTACACTTGGCGGCTCTCGCAACGCTGGGCGTCGTGGGTCACAAAGACGGTGTCGTCGTCATGAAAATCCCCATCGCCCATCGACGTGCCCGCGACATGTGCCATAGCGTCGTCACCGGTCAGTTCGATCACACATTCGTTGCGCGTCATTGCGCCGTTGGCGGTCATCGTGAAGGATTTGAACCGGCTTTCAGTCCCCAACCGGGCAAAGACATGCGTCGCCTCGCGCCGCTGATAATCGCGGCCTTGCGTGCGCACATGATGGAACGACGCGCGATCGCCGATATCGACCTCCAGCACGTTGTTCAGTCGGGCCGCCGCCGGACCATTTTCCAACAGGGTCATTTCCGAGCCCGGATCCAACTTGATCACATGATGCAGGATCGCGTCAGATGTCGTTGATTCATGGCGATAAATCAGGCTCACCGGGCGCGTTGCGTGGCCAGTGACGTGAATAAGCACCCCGTCGGTCGCAGCCGCCGTATTCAGCGTTGCCAAGGGGCGATGGACCGGGTCCTGCCCGCGCTGTTCTAGGGCGCCGTACAGATCCTTGGCCCAGTGGATATCAGTCTGCACCGCATCTGCCAGCCGTTCGATCGTCACGCCGTCGGCGGTCAGATCATCGCTGGCGCCAGCGTCAAAGACACCGTCGACAAAAACGATTTTAAGGCGATCCACTTCGTCAAAAACGGGCCGATCATCCCCGGTGAACAGCGCCGCCTCAGGCGCGTCCGCCTGGGTCAGCGTATCGGGGCGGGTGAATTTCCAATATTCATCTCGCCGCTGCGGCAGGCCCATGGCCCGCACCCGCGCCAACGCGTCCTTGCGCGCGGCCTGCGACCAGCCCGCGCCATCCGGCAACGTCACGGCATCCAGCCGTGCCTCCGTCTGGGACTGTCTGAGATTTGCCATAGCCATTATGCCACCTCCGCCAGAATGTCGGCATATCCGTTCTTCTCGACCTCGACGGCCAGTTCGGGACCGCCCGTCTTGATGATGCGCCCATCCGACATGATATGTACGAAATCAGGTTTGATATGATCCAGAAGCCGTTGGTAATGCGTGATAACCAGAAAACCGCGCCCCGCATCGCGCAGCGCGTTGACGCCGTCGCTGACCAGCCTCATCGCGTCGACGTCAAGCCCGGAATCCGTCTCGTCCAGAATGCACATCTTCGGCTCTAGAAGCGCCATTTGCAGGATCTCGTTGCGCTTCTTCTCACCGCCCGAAAAGCCGACGTTGACCGGGCGCTTCAGCATGTCAGCGTCGATTTTCAGATCCTTCGCCTTGGCGCGGATCAGCCTGAGGAAATCGGCAGCACTCATCTCGTCCTCGCCGCGCGCCTTGCGCTGCGAATTCAGCGCCGTGCGCATGAAGGTCATGTTTCCCACGCCGGGGATCTCAACCGGGTATTGGAACGCCAGAAACAGGCCTGCCGCCGCGCGCTCTTCTGGCTCCATCTCCAGGATGTCGACACCTTCCAGCGTCGCGGTCCCGTCTGTCACCTTATAGCCGTCACGCCCCGACAGAACGTAGCTGAGCGTCGATTTTCCAGACCCGTTCGGCCCCATGATCGCATGCACCTTGCCCGCTTCGACGGTCAGATCCACACCTTTGAGGATCGACTTGTCCTCATCTTCAAGGTCGACATGCAGGTTCTTGATCTCAAGCATCTTTTTTCCTCTCAACTAAACTCTCAAGGCCACTCAGGGCCGCATCATCATCTTTATGATCGGCAACAACCGATCGGGTGGAACGGCCATCGGCGCCACATCAAATTCGGCCATACGGCCAATCAGACGGGGGGCGCCGAGAAACTCTTGGATCGCGTGGTAGCCCTTGCGCCGCCTGTAGTCATCGACCAGCAGCGTGACGGGCTTGCGGGTGCAGAACGCCGTCGCCATGGCGCAGCCGGGGCGAAACCGGCCATCGACCAGCACGACATCGGGCTGGCGGAACTCCTCGCGCTGCCAGACTGACAGCGGATACTCGGCATAGCGGCGCCAGCCGCTAGTGTTCACCGGTTTGCCCCACTCGCCCGTCTCGCCGATATCAACCCAAATCACGTCAACCCGGGCGCCTATCGCAGGTGGGTTCTGCACAAACCAGCTGCGCATCATCTCGGCCCAAGCCTGATCGCTTTCTACGGAGAAGACCGTCTTTCCAGCCATCTCTGACGCCATAACGGTCGAGCCGCCCGAGCCGTATTCCAAGATCACTTCCGCCTCGGAATAGGCGCGGGCCACACGCGCGGCTTCGGCCTCGGGCATGGTCAGTTCGGGGCGGTCGATTTGGGACACGGTCATGCAGCGCCTCCTGCGGTCAGCAGGTAATTGCAGTTCTTGCGGCTATGCCGAACAGTGTGTGCGACATCGTAGCGATGCGCGATCCGCCATTCTTCAAACGCTTGCGCATTTTGGTCATCGACTTCGATCAGGATCACTGGACGGTGCGTCAAGATGATACGTTCCAGCCCGGAAAGAACTTCTATCTCCATTCCCTCCACGTCGATCTTGATCAGATCCGGCGCTTCGCCCTCCAGCAGATCATCGCCCGCATGCACCTGCAAATCGCCCTTGCCCTCAAACATCTTGGTCGCGCCAAGGTTGCGGTCGTGGCGCTTCATACCGAACCCACCCCGCGAGGCATCCGACAGACCAACGCCAAGCAAACTTAAATCAATGACACTGTCCAAGCGGTTCAGCAGCACGTTCGCCATCAGCGGCGCCACGGCAAGCGGATTAGGCTCCACCACGATCACGCGCCGCGCCGCCATTCGCGTAGCAAAGTAGAGCGCGTGATTACCAACATTTGCCCCGATATCAATAATATGCGATCCACACTTAATTTGATCCTCTAACAGATCCAACTCATCCGCCTCAAAGAACACACCATTGCGCCAAGCGTTCTGGATCGGATCGCGCGCCATGTTCAGGCACAGGCTCAGCTCCATCTGCGGCACATGCAGCACTTCGAACGGAGGGAACGCCACCGGCAAACCAGCGGCCAACGCCGCGCGCGCGGACGCGATGTTGAAATACGTCTCATCCGTCAGCTCCGGAAGAGGCAGAACGACATCACCCATCCCTGCCTTCCCCGGCATAATATGATCCCCCCGCAGCGGCACCTGATTTACCCGACAGAGCCTTCCAGCGAGATCGCGACCAGTTGCTGCGCTTCCATGGCGAATTCCATCGGCAAGGCTTGCAGAACGTCGCGGCAGAACCCGTTGACGACCAGCGCCACCGCCTCTTCCTCGTCCATGCCGCGCTGGCGGCAGTAGAACATCTGGTCATCGTCCACTTTCGACGTCGTCGCCTCATGCTCCACGCGGGACGAGTTATTCTTGACCTCGATATAAGGCACCGTGTGCGCCCCGCACTTATCACCGATCAGCAGGCTGTCGCACTGCGTATAGTTGCGCGATTCCTTGGCCTTGGGGTGCATGCTTACCAAACCGCGATAGGTATTCTGCGCCTTCCCGGCGCTGATCCCCTTGCTGACGATGCGCGATTTCGTGCGCTTGCCCAGATGGATCATCTTGGTGCCGGTATCGGCCTGCTGCATGTTGTTGGCGATGGCGATGGAATAGAATTCGCCCTGACTGTCATCGCCGCGCAGGATACAGCTGGGGTATTTCCACGTCACCGCGGACCCGGTTTCGACCTGCGTCCACATCACCTTGGCCCGGTCGCCGCGGCAATCGGCCCGCTTGGTGACAAAGTTGTAGATGCCGCCCTTGCCGTTCTCATCACCGGGATACCAGTTCTGAACGGTGGAGTACTTCACCTCGGCGTCTTCCTCGATGATGATCTCGACGACCGCGGCGTGCAGCTGCGCCTCGTCCCGCTGGGGCGCCGTGCAGCCCTCCAAATAGCTGACATAGCTGCCCTTGTCGGCGATGATCAGGGTACGCTCGAACTGGCCGGTATTTTCCGCATTGATGCGGAAATACGTCGACAGTTCCATGGGGCAGCGCACGCCGGGCGGCACATAGACGAATGAGCCGTCCGAGAACACAGCCGAATTCAGCGTTGCGTAGAAGTTGTCATTCACCGGCACGACGCTGCCCAGATACTTTCTGACCAGTTCGGGATGCTCGCGGATCGCCTCGGAGATCGAGCAGAAAATCACCCCCGCCTCAAGCAGCTCTTTCTGGAATGTCGTCCCGACGGAAACCGAGTCGAACACCGCATCGACGGCGACCTTCCGCGCCTCGGCAGGCATCTCGCCCGCGCCTTCGACGCCGGCCAGAATGGCCTGCTCCTGCAAGGGAATGCCCAGCTTGCTATAGGTCGCCAGCAGCTTGGGATCGACCTCGTCCAGCGATTTCGGCTTGACCATCATCGACTTGGGCCGCGCGTAGTAATACTGATCCTGAAAGTCGATTTCGGGATAGTCGACCATCGCCCAGTCAGGCTCGGTCTTGGTCAGCCATGTCTCATAGGCGGCAAGGCGCCATTCGGTCATCCACGCTGGCTCTTCGTTGTTTTCCGAGATCAGGCGCACGATATCGGGCGTAAGGCCTTTCGGCGCATATTCCATCTCGACGTCGGTGGACCAGCCATGTTTGTAGGCACCGCCCACCTCGCGAACGCGGTCGACCGTGTCTTGGTCAACGCCCTCCTTGACCACATCCTCGTGGGTCCGTGCCTCATCCAATACCGTCATGTCCAAGTCTCCCGTATCAAGCTGCGCCGCTTCGCGCGCGATGTCTGTCCAGATGCTTCAGCCACGTCTCGGCAAAGCGCATGATCTCGTCTTCCGTCGTCTGCGGGCCCAACGATACCCGAATGGCCGATGCCGAATCCGCCTCGCCGTACCCCATCGCCCGCAACACGGCGCTGGCGCGCACCTTGCCGCTGGAACAGGCCGACCCGGCCGATACGGCAAAGCCAGCAAGGTCCATGGCCATCACCTGCGTCTCGCCTTTCCAACCCGGCGTGAGCAAGCAACAGGTGTTCGGCAGCCGCGCCGCACCTTTCCCGACAAAAATAGTCTTATTTTCGGCGGCTGCAATGGTCTTTTCTAGAATGTTTCTAAGTTTCTCGATCCGACCCCATACGCCAGCGCCTAAATCGCGCGCCGCCGCCTCTGCCGCGGCCCCGAATCCGGCGATCCCAATAATGTTCTCGGTGCCCGACCGACGGCCCATTTCCTGCCCGCCGCCCTTGATTTGTGCAGCCACGTCGGTACCGCGCCGCACCACTAGCGCGCCGATGCCCTTGGGTCCGCCCAGCTTATGCGCCGAAATCAGCGCCATCTGCGCCCCGCTCCAGTTAAAGGCGACCGGCAGTTTGCCAAAGCCCTGCGTCATGTCACAAACGGCGACGCCCTCTGGCAGGTCCTGAACAATTCCCGTCTCCGAATTGGCCAGTTGCAGCGCCGTCCGCCCGGCATCGACCACGTTGACTGCCCCATCCGGCGACACGCCCAGCCCCCCATCAGCCCAGGCCGCCACGGCCTCATGCTCAACCGGCGCCGAGGCCAAGCCGCGCCCGGCGCACGCCAGCGCCGCCGCCTCGGTCGCACCGGAGGTAAAGATCACATCCGCCCCATCCGCGCCCAGCGCCGCCGCCACCTGAGCGCGCGCGCGCTCGACCATCGCCTTGGCCGTGCGACCCTCGGCATGAACGCTTGACGGATTGCCAACGATATCCATCGCCGCAATCATCGCCGTGCGCGCCTCGCCTCGCAAAGGTGCCGTCGCATTATAATCCAAATAGACGCGCGGCTTCATGTCGCCCCGCTTTCAATGTTCCAAAAATACTCAAATCGCGCTGCGCCAAGCAGTGCAATTCCTACACAAGGCCACATCATTCGTCATCCACCACCGCAAAAAGCGACGGAACAGCCGGACATGGTGCCAGCGTGTTGCCCACGACATCGCTCAACCGCGTCTGGTGCAGGTAGACATAAACCTGCGCGCTCAGCCCCTCCCACAGACGGTTCGTCATCGACTGCGCGCGCGTGCCCGACGCGCCGCCGGACGCGCCTGCGCCCTTGTGCAAGGCATCCAGCGTCTCGTCGACGGCGGCCAGGATTTCCGACACCCGAATCTCGGACGTGGGCCGCGCCAGACGATATCCACCACCTGGGCCGCGCACCGACATCACCAGATCGGCGCGCCGCAGTTTGACAAAGAGCTGTTCGAGATAGGGCAAAGATATGCTCTGACGCCGCGATACCTCGCCTAGCGTGACAAGTCCGCCTTCGGGCTGAAGCGCGATATCTGACAGCGCAACCATTGCATAACGCCCCTTGGTGCTGAGTTTCATGGCGATCTGCCCCCTGCTGCCTGTGAATAGATTGACCTTGCGCGCCCGGACGCTTATCTCAGCCCAAGCTCACCCGAACCAGCCACCTGCATCCGCAGGAGTAGCCCAAATTTTAGAATTGTTCTAAGGCGCACCGGCACCCCAGTCAACGGAGATTCCCGTAAATGGACTTTGCCGCAGCCCAGATCCGACAGCAAGGAACGCCGAATGCCTGAGGTAATCTTTCCCGGCCCCGAGGGCCGAATTGAAGGCCGCTATCACCCCCAGAAAGAAAAAGACGCGCCCATCGCCATCGTGCTGCACCCGCATCCGCAGTTCGGCGGTACAATGAACAACAAGGTCGTCTACAACCTGCATTACGCTTTTTACAAAATGGGCTTTACCGTGCTGCGCTTCAACTTCCGCGGCGTGGGCCGATCACAGGGCGAATACGATCAGGGCGTGGGCGAATTGTCCGACGCGGCATCGGCGCTGGACTACCTGCAGTCGATGAATGCCAATTCCAAGCATTGCTGGGTCGCGGGCTTCTCGTTCGGGGCGTGGATCGGTATGCAACTGCTGATGCGGCGCCCCGAGATCACCGGGTTCATCAGTGTCTCGCCCCCGGCGAACATGTATGATTTTTCGTTCCTCGCACCCTGCCCCGCATCCGGCCTGATCATCAACGGTCTGTCCGACCGCGTCGCGCCGCCTGCGGACACGACTGCGCTGGTCAACAAGCTGCACGATCAGCAAGGAATTACCATCCAGCATGACGAAGTCGAAGGCGCGGGACACTTCTTTGAAGAACCACATATGGACACGATGATCGATACCGTCACCGGCTACGTCAAGCGCCGCCTGACCGAAGGCACCCGCTAAGCCAATGGCCTGACATCGAAAACCACTAAAGCGGCCTCTGACTGCCACCCGCATATCGCTGCTGACCAGCGCCGCACCGGTGGATGGTTCGGGAGCGCGCCGCGCGGGGATATTTATAGGCAAGAAGAAAGCCGGGGCCGGGTCAGGATGATCCGGCCTTTTTCTTTTTGGCGGCGTTGATTGCCTTGGTTTTTGCCACGACCTTTTCCGCCAGATCCCGCGCGATGGAGAAAGCGCCTTTGATCTTGTCGCTGTCTTTTTTCCAGTCGCGGCGCACGATGATCTTGTTGTCCTTGATCTTGGCGAGGCCGCGCTGATCCTTGATGAACCCGACGAGACCTTCCGGGGACGCGAATTTATCATTGTGGAACTGGATGGTCGCGCCCTTGGGGCCGGCGTCCAGCTTGGCGATGCCGGCTTTGCGGCACATGCCCTTGATCCGCACGACCAGCAGGAGGGTGTTCACCTCCTTGGGCAGCGGGCCGAAGCGGTCGATCAGTTCGGCTGCGAAGCCTTCCAATTCGACCTTGGTATCCAGACTGCTGAGGCGCCGGTAGAGGCCGAGGCGCACGTCAAGATCGGGCACGTAATCCTCGGGGATCAGGACCGGCACGCCAAGGTTGATCTGCGGCGCCCATTGGCCGCCATCGTCGGCGATGCCCTCGGTTTCGCCGGATTTGATCTTGGCGACCGCCTCTTCCAGCATGGATTGATACAGCTCATAGCCGACATCGCGCATCTGGCCGGACTGTTCCTCGCCCAACAGGTTGCCGGCGCCGCGAATGTCGAGATCCTGGCTGGCCAGCGTGAAACCGGCGCCAAGCGTGTCGAGGCTGCCGAGGACCCGCAGGCGTTTCTCGGCGGCGGGCGTGAGCTTCAGACGTGGTTTGGTGGTCAGATATGCGTAGGCGCGTGTTTTGGAGCGACCCACGCGTCCCCGGATCTGATAGAGCTGGCTGAGGCCGAACATATCGGCGCGGTGGATGATCATGGTGTTGGCTGTCGGGATATCCAGCCCCGATTCGACGATGGTCGTCGCCAGCAGCACATCGTATTTGCCGTCGTAGAAGGCGTTCATGCGACTGTCCAACTCGCCCGCCGCCATCTGGCCATGGGCGATCATGTAACTGACTTCGGGCACCTCATTGTCCAGAAACGCCTCGACCTCTGGCAGGTCGGAAATGCGCGGGACCACGAAGAAGCTTTGGCCGCCACGATAATGTTCGCGCAGCAGCGCCTCGCGCAGCGTGACGGTGTCGAATTCGCTGACATAGGTGCGGATCGACAGACGGTCGACCGGGGGCGTTCCGATGATCGACAGATCCCGAACGCCCGACAGGCTGAGTTGCAGCGTGCGCGGGATCGGCGTGGCGGTCAGGGTCAGGACGTGGACGTCGCTGCGCAGCGCCTTGAGCCGTTCCTTGTGCCCTACGCCAAAGCGCTGTTCTTCGTCGATGATGAGCAGGCCAAGATTCTGGAAACGCACGGATTTTGCCAGCAGCGCATGAGTGCCGACGACAATATCGACCTGGCCCTTGGCCAGCCCGTCGCGCGTCAGGGCCGCGTCCCTGGCGCTGACGAAACGCGACAGGGGGCGCACATTGATGGGAAAGCCGCGAAACCGCTCGGCAAAGCTCTTGTAGTGTTGACGTGCGAGCAGCGTGGTCGGGGCGATGACGGCGACCTGCATGCCCGACATGGCGGCGGCAAAGGCGGCGCGCATCGCCACCTCGGTCTTGCCAAAGCCGACATCGCCGCAGATCAGCCGGTCCATCGGCGTGCCGGCCTGAAGGTCGGCCATCACGTCCTCGATCGCGCGCAGCTGGTCCTCGGTTTCCTCATAGGGGAAGCGGGCCGAGAATTCCTCCCACGCGTGATGCTCGGGTTCCAGAACGGGGGCGCTGCGCAGGGCGCGCTCGGCGGCGATGCGGATCAGGCGGTCGGCCATCTCGCGGATGCGTTCCTTCAGCTTGGCCTTTTTCGCCTGCCATGCGCCGCCGCCGAGCCGGTCCAGCAACCCCTCTTCGTGGCCATAGCGGCTGAGCAGTTCGATATTCTCGACCGGCAGATACAGCCGGGACGCTTCGGCATATTCCAGCACAAGGCACTCATGCGCGGCGCCCAACGCCGTGACCACCTCCAGCCCCAGATAGCGGCCGATGCCGTGATCGACATGCACCACCAGATCGCCGGGGCTGATGCTGCTCGCCTCGCTCAGGAAATTCTGGGCGCGGCGGCGGCGTTTGGGCGCGCGGATCAGGCGGTCGCCCAGAATGTCCTGCTCGGCAACGACGGTCAGGTGGGCGCCCTGATGCGACCCCTCAAAGCCCGTTTCAAGCCCCCAGACCGCCAGATGCAGGCCCGTTTTGCCCAGCCGCTGGGCCGAGGTGACGGTAACGGGGCCGATCAGACCCTCATCCTCCAGCAGGCCATCCATCCGCTCGCGGGCGCCCTCGGAATAGCTGGCCAGCAGAACGGGACCTTGGGCCATTTTCGTCTGAATATGATCCTTCAAGGCACCGAAAAGGCTGATATTTTCCTGTTGGCGTTCTGGCGCGAAACTGCGCCCGATGCGCCCGCCTGCATCGGTCACGCCGGGGCCGGTCGCCTGTGGCAACGCCGACAGTTGCAGCGCGCGGTGCGGCGCCAGGGCGGCCTCCCACGCGGCATCGTCCAGATAGAGCAGGCTGGGCGGCACGGGTTTATAAACACTATCGCTGCGCCCTTTGGCGGTCATGGCGTGCTGGCGCGCGCCGTACTGATCTTCGATACTGTCCCACCGCGCAACGCGGGCGGGTGTGACGGCGTCATCCAGCAGTACGGGCGCGCCCGGGATGTAATCGAACAGCGTTTCCAGTTTATCGTGAAAGAAGGGTAGCCAATGTTCGGCGCCCTGCGCCTTGCGGCCTGCGCTGACCGCTTCGTACAGCGGGTCGTCGGACCCGGCAGAGCCGAACTCGATGCGATAGTTCTGCCTGAATCGGGTGATCGCGGCATCGTCCAGGATGACTTCGGACACCGGCGCCAGTTCGATCATGTCCAGCTTGCGGGTGGTGCGCTGGGTGACGGGATCAAAGCGGCGCGCCCCGTCCAGAACGTCGCCGAACAGGTCCAGCCGCACAGGACCACCGCCATCCGCATCACCCGGCGGGAAGATGTCGATGATACCGCCGCGGATCGCATAATCGCCCGGCTCGGTCACGGTGGGGCTGTTGACGAACCCCATCCGCACGAGGAACGCACGCAGCGCCGCCTCGTCGATGCGCTGGCCGACATGGGCGGTGAAGGCTGCACCGCGCAGGATACTGCGCGCCGGGATGCGCTGCATCGCAGCGCCAAGCGTGGTCAGCAGAACATATTGCCCCGGCATGCCATGCACCAACCCGGCCAACGTGGCCATGCGCGCCGCAGAGATATCGGCATTGGGCGATACACGATCATAGGGCAGACAATCCCACGCCGGAAACTGCACCACCGGCATTTCGGGCGCAAAGAAACGCAGCGCGGCAGCCATCGCTGCCATGCGTTTATCGTCGCGGGCGATATGCAGGGCCGGGCCGGCGGCGCGCGCCACCTCGTCCAGCACGAGGCGCGCGTCGAACCCTTCGGGCGCGCCTGAAACGGTGATTTTGGGGGATCGCTGGGTCATGTAATGTACTTTCGCGGGGGCGTCATCCGCCCAAGGCTGAGAAGCTCATGTTTTGATACATGCCCCACATGGCAGTGACAAAGATCGACAGCATGCCGATAATCTGCACATGAAGGCGGTGACGAAAGAGCCGCTTGATCAGCGGCGCGCCGGTCAGCCCGGCGGCATCGATATGTCGGGCGGTGCGCAGGGACAGCAGCCAGACCACCGACATGGGCATCGCCAGAAGGAATATCGCCTGCGCAAATTCGCGACCGTAGACCCAGCCCAGCAGAGCGGCGGTGGTCAGCGCAAAGCACACGATACCCGTCAGCACCAGCCCGCTCTCCTGCACGATATAGAGGATACGCCGGATATTGATGCGCACCAAAACATTCATATCCTGCATGGCGCCATCGTTTTGCGTTTCCTTGTGGGCGCGCAACACCATGTCCCACGGCACGCCCAGAATATAGTGACTGGTCGAGGACCACATTACCGCCAGCGCAATCCAGAACCACAGGTTACTGAAACTGCGCATGTCGATCATCTCGAATACGGTTGCGTACCAGTCCACGATGGCTCCAGCCTGCCTAATGCGTCTTGCGGGGCCTGCGAGTCAGGCAGGTCCGGGAACGCGTCTTGTGCCGTTCGGTTGCCCCGCACATAGTGCCCTGTCCGACCTCGGATGGGGCGCCATGCGCATGGCTGCGCCTCTCTTAGCGCCGCGCCGCGACAATTCCCACCCTTGAGATGGGGGAATTTCCGTGGCACCTAAGGCGCATTGCCGCACATGAAAGACGCCTCATGCACCCTGTCCTGTCCCCCTTTCCCGCCAGCCGTCCGCGCCGCCTGCGCCGCACGCCCGGCCTGCGCGCGCTGGCCGCCGAGAACACCCTGAGCGCGGGCGATCTGATCTGGCCCGTCTTCGTGCGCGACGGCGAGAACGTCGAGGAACCCGTTGCCTCGATGCCCGGTGTCAATCGGCTGAGCGTCGACCGCGCCGCGCACGCCGCGCGCGAGGCGGCGGATCTGGGTCTCCCCGCAATCTGCCTTTTCCCTTACACTGGCGCGGACAAGCGCACGGCTGACTGCGCCGAGGCGTGGAATCCCGACAACCTCAGCAACCGTGCGACACGCGCCATCAAGGCCGCCGTGCCGGACATGTTGGTGATGGCCGATGTCGCGCTGGATCCCTATTCCGATACCGGCCATGACGGGTTCGTGCGAGATGGCGTCATCGTCAATGATGAAACGGTCGAGGCGTTGGTCAAACAGGCCCTCGCGCAGGCCGAGGCGGGCGTGGACATCATCGGCCCGTCGGACATGATGGACGGACGCATCGGCGCAATCCGCACGGCGCTGGAGGCGGCGGGACATCAGGACATCGTACTGCTGAGCTATGCCGCAAAATACGCCAGTGCGTTTTACGGCCCGTTCCGCGATGCGGTGGGCGCGTCCGGCGCGCTGAAGGGGGACAAGCGGACCTACCAGATGGACCCGACCAATTCGGACGAGGCGATGCGCATGATCGCGCGCGATCTGGCCGAGGGCGCCGATGCGATCATGGTCAAGCCCGGCCTGCCCTATCTGGACATCTGCCGCCGCGCCAAGGACACCTTTGGCGCGCCGACCTATGCCTATCAGGTCAGCGGCGAATATGCGATGATCGCAGCCGCCGCACAGAATGGCTGGATCGACGGCGAAAAAGCGATGACCGAAAGCCTTTTGGCGTTCAAGCGGGCCGGTTGTGACGGAATTCTGACTTATTTCGCTCCTGCCATGGCCCGCCTTCTGACCTGACACCGGCGCCCGGCAACACCTGCCGCGGGCGATATTTTGCGCATATATGTGCCCTTTGCGTGACAATGGGCAAATGCTTGCCTATAGTCGCGCACAGATCGACCGGTGAAACGGTCGGCGGGGCTTCAGGCAACGAACAGGCATATATTGACATGAGCATTATTTCCAGACGCGGATTCACGCTGGGCGCCCTTGGTTTGGGCGGTACGGCACTGGCTGGTTGCAGCAATGGCATCGGCAGCGTTGCGCCTCAGCAGATCGACGCGCGCGTCGACACGACGCTGCGCTATCTCTACGAAACCTACCCCGGCACGCGCAGCCTGTACGAGAAATCGGCAGGCATGCTGATCATGCCCCTGATGACCGAGGCCGGGCTGGGTCTGGGCGGCGGCTACGGGCGCGGCGCGCTGCGGATCAACAACCAGACAGTCGATTACTACTCGGCCGCCAAGGGCACCGTGGGCCTGCAAATCGGCGCGCAACAATTTGCGCATGTGCTGTTCTTCATGACCGAAAGCGCGCTGGCTGGCTTCCGCCGATCCTCGGGGTGGGCTGCTGGCGCCGATATCGGCTATGTGTTCAAGGATACCGCCGAAAACCTGCGTGCCGATACGACGACATCGTCGTCGCCAGTGATCGCTGTGGTGTTTGGCCAGGCCGGTCTGATGGCGGGCGCCTCGCTGGAAGGCATGAAGTACAGCCGCATCATTCCCTGACGTGCAGCCAGCGCCGGGGGTAATCCCTGGGCGCCGACGCATGACCTGTCAGTGCAGGGTGAATTCCCCCGTCACGTTTTGCCATTCGCCCGGCGAAATCAGCTTGCGATGGCTGAACCGCACGGAATGCAGCGGGCCATCCAGTTCCCGCTGCCAGAATTCGACGAATTTGAACAGGTTGGGATGATCCGGCGCGATGTCGTAATCTTGCCAGACGTAACTGTTCAGCACATGGACATAATCGGGCATGCCATAGAAGAATTCGGCGGTGGTCAGACCGTACCCTTTCAGCATCATTTCCGTCTCGCTCATCGGCATCTGTCATGCTCCTTACTTGCTCGATATAATCATGATGCCAGAAAGAAATTACTTTTCAATAAAAACAGTCTGTTAGCAGACTCCTCTGGTGGCTGCCAAAACCCGCCCGCATGCACCATTGCACCCCATATCATGGCGGTGATATAGCTTTGTCGCACCAGATGTGGAACGAGCGACAAGGTAGGCCCCGTTTTGACCGATACGCCGCAACCCCCCGAAGACATGGATGAAATGACACCCGAGCGGCCGGTCTATGACGGCCCGACCGTGTCCATCGAAGAAGAGATGAAGACGTCCTATCTGGATTACGCGATGTCGGTCATCGTCAGCCGCGCGATCCCCGATCTGCGTGACGGGTTGAAGCCGGTGCATCGCCGCATCCTCTATGCGATGTTCGAGGGGGGCAATACCCACGACAAGCCCTACCGCAAATCCGCCCGTGCCGTCGGTGACGTCATGGGTAAATACCACCCGCACGGCGATAGCGCGATCTATGACGCGCTGGTGCGCATGGCGCAGGATTTCTCGATGTCGCTGCCGCTGCTGGACGGTCAGGGCAACTTCGGCTCGATGGACGGCGATAACCCCGCCGCCATGCGCTATACCGAGGTCCGCATGGACAAACCGGCCGCCTACCTTCTCGCCGATATCGACAAGGAAACCGTCGATTTTCAGGATAATTACGACGGCAAGGACCGCGAGCCGACGGTCCTGCCCGCCCGGTTCCCCAACATGCTGGTCAATGGCGCGGGCGGCATCGCCGTCGGCATGGCCACCAACATCCCGCCCCACAACCTGGGCGAAGTGATCACCGCCACGCTGGCGCTGATCGAAAACCCGGACCTGACCAGCGAAGACCTGATCGAGTATATTCCCGGCCCCGATTTCCCTACGGGCGGCATGATGCTGGGCCGGTCCGGCGCGCGCAAAGCGTACCTTGAGGGCCGCGGCAGCGTCATCGTGCGCGCCAAGACCCGGATCGAGGAAATCCGCAAGGATCGCTGGGCGATCATCATCGACCAGATCCCGTATCAGGTGAATAAATCCACCATGATCGAGCGCATCGCCGAGGCCGCCCGCGACAAGCGGATCGACGGTATCGCGCATGTGCAGGACGAATCCGACCGCGACGGCGTGCGCGTGGTGGTCGAACTGAAACGCGACGCCACCGCCGAGGTCGTGCTGAACCAGCTGTTCCGCTTTACCCCGATGCAGACGTATTTCGGCTGCAACATGCTGGCCCTCAACGGTGGCCGCCCCGAGCAGCTGACGCTGCGCCGGTTCCTGACCTGCTTCATCGATTTTCGCGAGGATGTCGTCGCCCGCCGCACCGCGTATGAATTGCGCAAGGCGCGCGAGCGCAGCCATATCCTGTGCGGTCTGGCCGTCGCGGTCAGCAATGTGGACGAGGTCGTCGCAACGATCCGCGCGTCGATGGACGCGGCGGACGCCCGGCGAAGACTGATGGAACGCCGCTGGCCTGCCGGTGAGATCCTTGAATACATCGCGCTGATCGACGATCCGACCCATACCGCCAATGAGGATGGCACCTATAACCTGTCCGAAATTCAGGCGCGCGCCATTCTGGAGCTGCGCCTGCAACGCCTGACCCAACTGGGCGTCAAGGAAGTCACGGACGAGCTGCGCGAACTGGCCGGCAAGATCAAGGAATACCTCGCCATTCTGGCATCACGCGAGCGGATCATGGAGATCATCGCGAACGAGCTGGCCGAGGTGCGCGAACTCTTTGCCGTACCGCGCCGCACCCAGATCGTCGACTGGTCCGGCGACATGGACGACGAGGATCTGATCGAGCGCGAGGACATGGTCGTGACAGTCACGTCCGGCGGCTATATCAAGCGCACCGCTCTGGCCGATTTCCGCAGCCAGAAACGCGGCGGCAAGGGGCTGAGCGGCATGGCAACCAAGGATGAGGATGTCGTCACCACCCTCTTTGTCGCCAACACCCATACGCAGCTATTGTTCTTCACCACCGACGGCATGGTCTACAAACTAAAGACATGGCGCCTGCCCCAGGGGGGCCGCACTTCCAAGGGCAAGGCAATCGTCAACATCCTGCCGATCCCCACCGGCGTGTCCATCGCCGCCATCATGCCGGTCGACCGGGACGAGGCCGAATGGGACGATCTGCAAGTGGTCTTTGCCACCTCGGCAGGCACCGTGCGCCGCAACAAGCTGTCGGATTTCACCAACGTGCGCAGCAACGGCAAGATCGCCATGCGGTTCGAGGAAGAGAACGCCGGCATCACGCTGATCAATGCGCGGATTGCTTCGAACGATGACGATATCATGCTGGTCACGTCCTCGGGCCGGGCCATACGCTTTCGTGCGACGGACGTGCGCGTGTTCAACAGCCGCGCGTCGCTGGGCGTGCGGGGCATCCGCCTGACCGGCGAAGATGCGGTCGTATCGATGTCGATCATCCCGCATTTCGAAGCCACATCGGACGACCGCGCGGCATATCTGAAAATGCGCCGCGCGCAGGCCGGCCTCACCGAAGAAGAGGTGGACGCGGCGGACGAGGATGGCGACGCCAACGCTCAGCTGAGCCAGGAGCAGTTTGCCGCCATGAAGGATGCCGAGACGTTGATCCTTACGATCACGGCGCAGGGCAACGGCAAGCTCAGCTCGTCTCACGACTATCCCATTCGCGGGCGCGGCGGCATGGGCGTGGCAGCCATGGACAGGGCGATGCGCGGCGGTGCGCTGGTCGCGTCCTTCCCGGTGACGCAGGAAGATCAGATCATGCTGGCGACCTCCAAGGGGCAGTCGATCCGCGTACCGGTGCAGGGCATTTCCTTCCGCTCGCGCAGTGCAGGCGGGGTCAAGGTGTTCAATACCGGCAAGAACGAGACCGTCGTCAGCGTCGCATGGATCGCCGAGCAGACCGATGACGATGTGATCGAAGGCGAGACACCCATCGAAGCATCTGGCGGGACACCAGCGGAGGACGCATGAGCGACGCGTCCCCGCGCCCCCTGACCAAACTTGTTGCGCTGGCGTCTAGCCTTGTCGTGGCGGGGATCGCGGTCGTTGCCCTGTGGAACTATCTGGGCGGCAGCGGCGGCGACGACCCGGCCACGCGTACCAGCGTCATCAGCCCGGTGCAGGATGCCGTGAGGGCGGCCGCAGCCCATTCCGAAACCTGCGGTCACCGTCTTTCAAGTATTGCGCGCGTGAATACTGCGCAGGGCGGGGATCTGGATGCACGCCTGGCTGAAACCAAGGATTGCGGCGCCATCGCCAGACGTCTGGCCGTCGCAGGCTACAGTGCGCTCGACATCGCTACCGGCCCGGACGATTCACCCCTGCGGGCGGAATTCCTCGACTCTGCTGGATCGCTGCTAAGCATCTATGAGATGCAGGGCGACGATTTCGATCTGATTCAGGACCTGCTGCAAAACGCCCGCGCCGACGATACGCCGGTGGCGTCACTTGCCAGCGATATCAACTACACGCTGGGCAATTCCGCACCTGACATCGCCGCCGCAGAGGGCCAGCTTGCGCGTACGCAGGCCGCCTACCGCTCGGGCGGGTGACGGTAGCGCGCCCGTTCAGGCAGGCGGATAGAGCGCGCTGAACTTCTCCTCCAGATAGGCCATCAGCGGCGCCTCTGTCGGCTCGAACCCGCAGGCGCGCGTGATCAATTCGCGCGGAGTGTACAGCCCGCCATGCTGCTGGACGTTCTCCCGCAGCCAGCCCATCGCCTGCCCCATGTCGCCCTGCGCCAGCCCGGCATCCAGATCCGGCACCGCTTGGCGCAGCGCCTCGGCCAGACAGCCGGCATAGACATTGCCAAGGCTGTAGGTCGGGAAATACCCAAAAAGACCAACCGACCAATGCACATCCTGCAAACAACCCTGCGATGCGCGCGGTACATCGTATCCAAAATCAGCCTTGAACCTTGCGTTCCAGGCCTCCTCCAGATCGCCCGTCGCCAGATCTCCGGCGATCAGCGCCCGTTCCAGATCGAACCGCATCAGGATGTGCAGGTTATATTGCACCTCGTCCGCCTCGGTGCGGATGAAACCGCGATGCAGGCTGTTGACAGCGGCGTAAAATGCGTCCTCGCTCTCAATCCCGAAATCACCGAAGGCATCGCGCATCTGGCCGTATAGCCAGCCGGTAAAGGCGCGGCTGCGGCCCAGCTGATTTTCGACGATCCGGCTCTGGCTTTCATGCACGCCCATCGACACGCCCGCGCCCAGAGGCGTCAGCGCATAGGCTGGATCGATCGACTGCTCGTAGACCGCGTGACCGGCCTCATGCATCGTCGAATAAAGGCAGTTGAATGGGTCGTCCTCGGCCGTGCGCGTGGTGATGCGCACGTCGCTGCCAGACCCGCTTGAGAAGGGATGCACCGCCTTGTCGATGCGCCCGCGCTGCATGTCATAGCCGCACACGCGCGCCAATTGCCGCGCCAACCGCATCTGCGCCTGCGTGTCGAACTGCCCCGTCACCCGCAACGCCGGCATGCCGTTCAGCGCCGCCTCGCGCAGCATGATCAGCCCGGGGCGCAGCGCGCCGAACATCGCCTCAAGATCGGCAGCCTTGGCGCCCGGCTCGTAATCATCCAGCATCGCGTCATAGACGTCACCGCCATCGGCCAGCGCCGCGCCCTCCTCGCGTTTCAGCGCGAGGATCTCGTCCAGAACGGGCGCGAAACCGGCGAAATCGTCGGCCTCGCGTGCCTCGGCCCATTTGCCTTGGCTCAAAGCTGTCTGGCGCGCCAGTGCAGCCGCCAGATCGCCCGGAACGCGTTGCGTGCGCTCGAAACTGCGGCGGATATGGCGCAGCTGCGCTTCACCTTCCTGCGTCAGCGCCTCATCGCCTGCCGCCTCCAGCCAGTCCCCGATGCGCATATCGGTGCGCCGCGCATGCAGCACCGCATGCAGCGCGCCCGTCTCCTCCGAACGCTGGGCTGCGGCCCCGCGCGGCATCACCGTCTCGCGGTCCCATGACAGCCGTCCGGCGATCTGCGCCAATGCCTCGGTCTGGCGCTGGTGCGCCATCAGATCGTCATACGCGCTCATGTCACTTGCCCCTTACCGATTGCGCCAGCGGATACCCGGCATGAAAGCGCGCCCGCAGGATCAGCGTCCAGACGATCACCGCCAGGAACTGGTGCAGAATCGCCACCTGCCACGGCGCGGCCAGCACAACCGTCACGATCCCAACTCCGACCTGCGCAAGGACACTGTAGAGCGCGAGCATGAAGGCGCTCCGCGTCGCCACATTTGCGCTACGCCGCCCACGCAACAGCACCACAACCGAGAACACCAGCAGCGCATACCCGGTCATGCGGTGAATGAATTGCACCGTGCCCGCATTTTCAAAAAGGTTGCGCCACCACGGCTCGAACGCCATCATCTGTGGCGGCCAAAGCCCCCCGCCCATCAGCGGCCATTCGGCATAGCTGCGACCAGCATCAATGCCCGCGACCAACGCGCCAATGAGTATTTGAAGAAAGGCGAAATGCAGCCACCCCGTGCCCAGCCCGAACAGCCGCGCCTCGCGCGCGCGCCGGGCCTGCATGACCTCCCGCTCGGGTCGACCCAGCAGTAGCATATACCACGCGATGAACCCCAGAATGACAAAGGCCAGCCCCAGATGCGCGGCAAGGCGGTAGGACGCAACGGCTGTCCTGTCACCGCCCAGCCCGGAATGGACCATCCACCAGCCCACCGCGCCCTGAAGCCCGCCCAACGCGCCCAGCAGCAGCAGCCGCCTTGTCCAGCCCACCGGGATCTGGCGCGCAGCAAGGAAACCGAAGAAACCAACGGCCCAGACCAGACCGATCACGCGGCCCAGTTGCCGGTGGCCCCATTCCCACCAATAGATGAATTTGAAATCTTCGAGGCTCATCCAGCTGTTCTGTGCCTGAAATTGCGGAATCGCCTGATAGCGCTCGAATTCAGCCTGCCAATCGGCGGCATTCAGCGGCGGCAACGCACCTGTCAGCGGGCGCCATTCAGTGATCGACAGGCCACTATCGGTCAGCCGCGTCAGCCCCCCAACGGCAATCATCACCACGACCAACGCGAACAGCACCATCAGCCACAGCCGGATACCGCGCCGCGCGCCGCGCCGCCCCTCGTCGATCATGCCGCCCTTGGGCTGGACGCGCGCCGCCCCCTGGGCGTCCACCTCCTGAAAAATGCTGCGTTTTTCCGCCATTGCTGACACTCCTCAGATCGGTCGCTGGGGAACATTAATGCGCGCGCCCCGCCCCTTCAAGCGCCGCCGTCCCCGCGATCCTTCCAGCGGACCATCTGGCGCAGAATTCCGTGCAGCAGACGCGTATCGGCCTGCGTCAATGGCATGCGCGACCAGAAGTTGCGCAAGGTCTGGCGCATGTTGGCGGCCTTGTGATCGGGGAAGAAGAACCCGGCCTCGCCCATCCGCGCGTCGTAATGCGTCGCCAGCGCCTCGATCTCGATCTGGTCGGCCCATTGAGTGTTGTGCATATGCACGCGCCCCTCAGGGATCGCGCCCGCCGCACGGCGCCACTCATAAGCGGTCAGCAGGACGCATTGGGCCAGATTGAGGCTGGGAAAATCGGGATTGACCGGCACGGTGATGATCGCATTGGCGCGCACTACATCGTCATTTTCCAGTCCTGCCCGCTCGGGCCCAAACATCACGGCGACCTTTTGCCCTTGGGATATGCGCAGGGCGGCATCGCGCATCGCCTCTTCGGGGCTAAGGATCGGCTTGGTCAGTTCGCGCCCCCGCGCGGTCGTCGCATAGACATAGTGGCAATCGCCCAACGCACCGGGCAGATCGTCCAGCAGCAGCGCCTCGTCCAGAAGGCGGCCCGCCCCGCTGGCCATTGCCACGGCGCTGGGATTGGGCCAGCCGTCGCGCGGCGCGACGACGCGCATCCGGTCCAGGCCGAAATTCCACATCGCGCGCGCTGCTGCGCCGATATTCTCGCCCATCTGTGGGCGCACCAGCACGAAGGCCGGCTGGGGTTTTTCGGTAGGCATCGCTTTACCTCTCACTCGGCTTCGGGCCTATCCTTGCCCCGGCGCCTTGAGAAACCCTCGCTTCAGGCACCTTTCCCACTGTTTTCGCGCCATCGTGGATCAGCGAAATTCGGACAGGCAAGGAGTCCGGCTGAAAAACAAAAAAGCCGCGCAGAACCGGCGCGGCTTTTCAAACTCACAAGGCTTCAGCAGATCTTACTTGATCTTGCCTTCCTTGTACTCGACATGCTTGCGCACGACGGGGTCGTATTTCTTGATCGCCATCTTCTCGGTCATGGTGCGCGCGTTTTTCTTGGTCACGTAGAAGTGGCCGGTGCCCGCGGTCGAGTTCAGGCGGATCTTGATTGTGGTCGGCTTCGCCATTTTTCATCTCCTGCGCCGGGCAGCCGCGCTGCCGGTGAATACATTTGTCTGCCTTTTAACCCCGCTACGCCCCGAGTCAACCGCCATTACACCATATAGGCAGCCCCGCGCCCCGGTTTTTTCTTGGCCCAAATACCCAAATCCGCTCATCTCTACGCCCCGCTGCCATCTCTGGCTGGGCGGCGCCGGAAAATTCGCAGAATTATCTGCAACAAAGGCCAAAACGCGCGGAGGGCCTATAAGCCGGATTCTGTCCAGAGCGGGCCGAAACCTGCCCCTGGATGACCATTCATCTAAAGACGATGTTACCACCGCCCCTTTGGCTGCCAACCCGGACCGTCGGGCCAAGACGTGCCTGCGGACGGTATCGGGCGTACCCGACCTGCCCCGCGCGCGGTCCCTATTTGGCATTGCTCCCGGTGGGGCTTGCCGTGCCGGCGCTGTTGCCAGACCCGCGGTGGGCTCTTACCCCACCGTTTCACCCTTACTCAAGCTGATCGCGAGCGATCTGCGAAAGCGGTTTCTTTTCTGTGGCGCTTTCCCTCGGGTTACCCCGGCCGGGCGTTACCCGGCACCGTTGTCTTGTGGAGTCCGGACTTTCCTCCCCGGCAGGGTTGCCCCTGCCAAAGCGGCCATCCGGCCCTCCGCGCAGGTGCCAGTTAAGCGCCCCGCCCGCTCCGGTCAACGGGAAACCGCGCGGCGATATTGGCCAGCACCGCCATGTCCGCAACCTCCAGCGGCCCGCACGCCCATGGACGCCAGCGCAGGCGCAGGGCGGTCAGCACCTCGGCGTCGCTGAACTGCGCGCCATAGCCGACCTGTCCGGCCAATTCCCGAAACGCCGCAGCATCGGCGGATGCACCCGCCTCTGGCCAGACGGCCAGCCCCTGCAATGCCAGACGCCGCCAGTCGAAATGCGGGCCGGGATCATCCTTGCGATCCGGCGCCACGTCCGAGTGGCCAATCACGCGCTCGGGTGGAATATGCCAGCGCGCCATGATACCGCGCGTCAGCATCTCCAATACACGCATCTGGGGCTGAGGAAAAGGATGAGTGCCGCGACTGGCCAGTTCGATCCCGATAGAGCGGGAATTGACCTCGGCCACATCGCCCCAACTGCCCTGCCCGGCATGCCATGCGCGCTGCGCTTCACCAACCAGCTGCCACAGACGGCCATTCTCGCCGATGACGTAATGGCAGGACACGCCAGCACCGGGGTCGCACAGGCGCGTGACGGCGGCTTCGGCTGTTGCCATGTTGGTAAAATGCAGCAACAGGATGTCGGGGCGCGCGCCATCTCTGCGCGCGCCGTAATTCGGGGACGGTTGCCAGAGCACCGCAGGCACTGCGGGGGTACTAACCTCGTGTGCGGTCACGGTTTCAGCCGCCGGCGGCCTTGCGGAACGGACGCGGGTCCCAGCCACAGGCAAACCCGTCGCCGTCAGGATCCAGCCCCAGACGATCCCGCTCGGGCCCGCCCTTCTCCAGAAACGCGATCTGCGCCAGATCCGGGCCGGAGTATCCTGCGCAATTGCGCTCGGATTTGGACTGCTTGCTCAGTCCGATACGCTTGTACAGCTGAGTGCCCGGCGCATGCTTGCTGCTCAGCGCATAGGCCACGATATTGGGGCCCTCGTCGCCACTGCGGCCGGTCAGCGACTGAACCGAGGCAACCTGATATTGCTGGCGCGCAGCGGCGACGCGCGCAGCGTCATCCTCGATCGTGCGTTGCGAACTGACGACGTCAAAGTTGTTCTCGACCGAAATGCCGGAACTGTTGGTGGTCTGCGGCACCGGGTTGCCGGGGTCGGTCTGCGCGATGGACGTGTCGGAACTGACGGCCAGATCTGCGGAGTCGCTGCCCAGTGCTGCGCGTGTCTGCGCGACGATATCGTCGGCATCGCTACCGCCCAGCGGCTGGCTGCTGACCACGTCCGGCGCGGGAAGGGCTGCGCCGGACAACTGCGCATCGCGCGCTGCCTGCCGCGCCTCATAGTCGCTATAGCTGCCAAGACCGACGCCCGCGCCGCTATCGGGCGCATTTTCGGGAATGGAGGTTCCGCACGCGGCCAATGCCAAAAGGGCTGCGCTTGCCATCAGAAATCGCTTGTTCACTTTCGCCTCGCTTACTGCGTTCTGCGCATTACCACCATTTGTCAGGCTTGGCTACAAATCCGGCGGACCGCTCCAGCGCGTAGGCGCAATTCAGCAGATCGCCCTCTTCCCATGGCCGTCCGATCAGTTGCAGCCCCAAGGGCAGCCCCTGCGCGTCCTGCCCGGCAGGCACCGTGATGCCCGGAAGGCCGGCCAGATTGACCGTCACGGTAAACACATCGTTCAGATACATCTGCACCGGATCAGTGCTGGCCATTTCGCCCAGACCGAAGGCGGCGCTGGGGGTGGCGGGCGCCAGGATGGCGTCGACGCCATCCTCGAACACCTGTTCAAAATCGCGCTTGATCAGCGTGCGCACCTTGCGCGCGCGGTTGTAATAGGCGTCGTAGAAGCCTGCGGACAGCACATAAGTGCCCACCATGACGCGGCGCTGCACCTCGGGGCCGAACCCCTCGGCGCGGGTCTTCTCGTACATCTCGGTGATGCCGTCGCCCGGCGCCAGCGTGGCGCGGTGGCCATAGCGCACGCCGTCATAGCGCGCGAGGTTGCTGGATGCCTCGGCAGGCGCGATCACGTAATAGGCAGGCAGCGCGTATTTGGTGTGCGGCAGGGAAATGTCGCGCACCTCGGCGCCGGCATCCTTCAGCATCGCGGTGCCATCTGCCCAGAGCTTTTCGATCTCGGCGTTCATCCCGTCCATGCGGTATTCCTTGGGGATGCCGATGACCTTGCCGGATATGTCACCGGACAGCGCCGCCTCGAAATCCGGCACCGCCATGTCGGCGCTGGTGGAGTCCTTGGGATCATGGCCGCACATCGCGCCCAGCATGATCGCGGAATCGCGCACCGTCTTGGTCATCGGTCCCGCCTGATCAAGGCTGGAGGCATAGGCGACCACCCCCCAGCGCGAACAGCGTCCATAGGTCGGCTTGATCCCGGTGATGCCGCTAAAGGCGGCTGGCTGGCGGATCGACCCGCCCGTATCGGTCCCCGTCGCGCCCAGGCACAGATCGGCAGCCACAGCGGCGGCCGAGCCACCGGACGAGCCGCCCGGCGTCAGCGGGGTATCGTCACCGGTGCGGCGCCACGGATTGACAGCATTGCCGTAAACGCTGGTTTCGGTGCTGGAACCCATGGCGAATTCGTCCATGTTCAGCTTGCCCAGCATGACGGCGCCCGCACCGAACAGCTTGGACGTGACGGTCGATTCGTATTCCGGGGTAAAGCCTTCCAATATGCCGCTGGCGGCCTGACTTGGCACGCCCTTGGTGCAGAACAGATCCTTGATGCCCAGCGGAATACCGCACATGCCCGGCGCATCGCCCGCCCGCAGTCGAACATCCGCAGCGGCGGCCATGTCGCGCGCCATCTGGGGCGTGTCGTGCACGAAGGCGTTCAGCGCGCCTGCACCACTGATGGCTGTCAGGCAGGCATCCGTCAGCTCGGCGCTGGTGATATCGCCCTTCCGCAGCTGATCGCGGGCCTCGGCGATTGTAAGCGTATTAAGATCGGACATCATTCCACCACCTTCGGCACGGCAAAAAACCCCTCGCGCGCGTCGGGCGCGTTCGACAATACCTTGGCCTGCTGGCCGCCATCCGTCACCTCATCGGCGCGGCGCGGCAGGCGCATGGGCGTAACCGACGTCATCGGCGCGACCCCGTCTACATCCACCTCGCCCAGTTGTTCGATAAAGCCGAGAATGGTGTTGAATTCGGCGGCCAGTGCCGGCAGCGCGTCAGCTTCGACGCGGATGCGGGCCAGTTTGGCCACGCGCGCGGCGGTGCTTGTGTCGATGGACATGGGGGCGGTCCTCTGGATGTGAGCGTCAAGTCAGCGTTTAGCGCCGCCCCGGTTCGGGTGCAAGTATCGCGGCGGGAACCGGTGGCGCGCGCCGCGCGCTGTGATAGCGTCGGTCGAACACCTTGGAGGCAAAACACATGAAGATCATCTGGCTTGGACACAGTTCGTTTCGAATCGAATGGGGCGGGCAAACGCTACTTATTGACCCATGGCTGAGCGGCAACCCGATGCTGCCCGAGGCGCGCCGCGACGAGGCGACCACGGGCGCCACGCATATCCTGCTGACCCACGCACATTTCGATCATGCCAGCGATACGCTGGATCTGTCGCGCAAGCTGAAAATTCCGGTTGTCGGCCAGTTCGACCTGATGAACCATTGGGCTGAGAATGAAGGCATCAAGACGGTTGGCTTCAACAAGGGCGGCACCGTTGATCTGGGCGGCGTGCGCGTGACGATGGTCCACGCCACCCATTCCAGCAGCGTTGCGGGCAAGGATGGCCCCGTCGCAGTCGGCAGCGAATGTGGCTACATGATCGAGCACGGCGGTCGCAAGATCTATGTCAGCGGCGATACGGACGTCATGGCCGACATGGGTGTCTTTCAGGCACTGCACGCGCCCGAGGTCGGCATCCTCTGCGCAGGCGGTCATTTCACGATGGACATGCGCCGCGCGGCCTATGCCGCCAAGACGTTCTTTGATTTCAAGACCGTCATTCCCTGCCATTACCGCACCTTCGACGTACTAGAACAAACCGCGGATACGCTGGTGGCTGCCCTGCCCGGCGTAAACGTGATCGAACCACAGGTTCTGGAGGCAATTGATCTCTGACGTCGCAATTGGGTATTTGAACCAGGAAAAAGCCGGGGAGGCTCTCTTGTCTCCCCAGCCATCCCCTTGCTTCAATCGCCCCCAACACAAGGGCGTTCGGAGAGCGTGTCGATTATAACCGTGATCTCGGTCGTAGCGATAAGCTGTGTAAGAGTTGGGGCCCCGGGTCAAACACGATTGACGGCGGTTTGCGCAAAGACATGCATTTCAGGCGTGCTGGGGATTGAACGTGGGCCTTCATGTTCACAGCGCACGCATAATCCGCGCGCTGTGAACATCTGAAACTCTGTCACGCAAGCATGCGCTGGCTCTTGGGATCGTAGAACGGGGCGAGGCTGACCGTCGCGGGACTCTCTTGCCCCTCGACAAGGACCGTGTAGGTTCCATTCGCCAGATCCTGTTTGGATGTTGCGCCGTCCGGCAAAGACAGAAAGCACAGGCCGACCGCAGAGCCGACGGTGTTGCCATAGGCCCCGGCCGTCACATAGCCCGCCACGTTGCCATCCCGCAGCAGCGGTTCGTTGTGATGCAGAAGCGGCGCAGGGTCATCGAGCTTGACGAAGCACAGGAATGGCCCCTTGTTTTCCGCCTTCCGGGCCAGGTACGCGTCGCGCCCGATGAAGGGGATTGCCTTGTTTGGCTTGCAGACGAACCCCAGGCCGATCTGGTGCGGCGCTTCGGTATAGGCCATATCATGACCCCAATGCAGGAAGCCCTTTTCGAGGCGCAGCGCATTCAGCGCCTCGCCGCCGATCAGCCGCAGACCATGTTTTTGACCCGCCGCCTCGAGCACCTCGAATACGTGTTCGGCAAAATCCGGGGTCACGAAGATTTCCCAGCCCAACTCGCCCGAATAGGACAGGCGCTGCGCGGTCACTTTTGCGTGGCCGATGTGGAAACTCTGCAAGCTGTTGAACGGGAACGCAGCGTTCGACAGGTCGATACCGGAGACTTCGGCCAGCACGTCGCGGCTCTTTGGTCCCATCAGGCCCAGCACACCGAAGGCGGACGTGGTGTCACGCAGCCGCACATCTTCGCCCGCGGCGATATTGCGGCGCAGGTGCAGGTAGTCGCGCCGGGTGTGCGAGATCGAACTCATGACCATGTAGGAATTATCACCGTGGCGGGCGACGGTCACGTCGCTTTCGATTCCGCCGCGCTCGTTCAGCATCAGGGTGTAGGCAACGCGGCCCACTGGCATCGCCATGTCGTTGGTGCAAACCCGTTGCAGAAACGCCTCGGCATCCGCGCCTTCGACCATCAGCTTGCCCAGCATCGAATAGTCGATCATCGCGACCGCCTCGCGGGCCGCCTTCTGTTCGGCCATGGCGCAGTCGAACCAGTTCTGCCGCCCGAAGCTGTATTCGTATTCCGGTGTCATGCCTTCGGTCGCGAACCAGCCCGGCCGCTCCCAGCCCTGCAATTCGGCAAAGCAGGCGCCGCGCGCTTTCAGCGCGTGATGGAAGGGCGTGCGGCGCAGATTGCGCAGGGTTTCGCGCTGCCGGTTCGGCCAATGCATGGCATAGGTCAGCACCAGCGTTTCGGGGCAACGTTCCTGCAAATAGGGATCGCGGGCCTGGAATTCCTCGCAGCGCGCCGGGTCCATTTCGGACAGGTCCATTGGCGCATGGCCTTTCATGATCCAGTCCGCCAGCGCCTTGCCTGCGCCGGGACCGGATTGAATGCCGGTAGAGTTCACCCCTGCCAGCACGAAATACCCATCGATATCCGGCGCCGGGCCAAGCGTGAAGCGCCCATCGTAGGAATAGCTTTCCGGCCCGTTAAAGAACGTCCGGATCCCCGTTTCCTGCAATAGCGGCACGCGGTTCATCGCCAGTTCCAGCACTTCCATCACGTCATCCTCGACGAACGGCAGACTGTCGAAGCAGAAATCCTCGGATATGCCCTTGGTCGCCCAAGGCTTGGCCTGAAAATGCGCAAAGCCGAACAGCAGCTTGCCCGCGTCTTCCTTCCAATAGGTGCCATCGCAATATGACCGCAGGACCGGCAGGTCGCTGGGCAGGTCGGGGATGGATTCAGTCACCAGATAGTAATGTTCGCACGCGTGAATCGGCACACCGACATCGTTCTGACGGCCCAGATCGCGTGCCCACATGCCGCCGCAGTTGACGACAAAATCGGCGGTGATCGTCCCCTGATCGGTGCGTACGCCGCGCACCTTGCCGCCCTCGACCAGCACCTCATCGACCTTGACATGCTCAAAGATCGAGGCGCCGTATTTGCGCGCGCCCTTGGCCAGCGCCGTGGTCAGGTCGATGGGGTTGGCCGATCCGTCGCTGGGCATGTAGATCCCGCCCAGCACGCCTTCGGGGTTCATCAGGGGCCAGCGTTCGCTGATCTCTGCTGTGGACATCGCATGCGCCTCGATGCCGAACAGGCGGGCGAAATCCGCCTTGCGCTTCAGTTCTGCGTAGCGCTCGTCATTGACCGCAATCGAGATCGAGCCGCTGCGGCGATAGCCCGGATTCTGGCCGGTCTCGGCCTCGATTTCCTCCAGAAGTTCGATACCGTATTTGGCAAAGGCGGTTGTGCTGTGACTGCCCTGCAATTGCCCGACCAGACCGGCGGCGTGCCAGGTGGTGCCGCTGGTCAGTTGTTTGCGCTCCAGCAGAACAACGTCATTCCAGCCTTCCTTGGCCAGATGATAGGCGACCGAACAGCCGTGAATACCGCCGCCGATGATCACGACCTGCGCGTGGGAAGGAAGCTGTTTTGCCATGAATATCAAACCTTTGTAAAAGTTGTGTCAGCGGTTCTGTGTCAGTTGCGTCTTGAAAAGACGTCCGGCATTTGCGCGGTCGCCGTCCAGACCGGCCAACCGCATCAGGTGCCAGCCCAGCGCCTGATTGCTGGACAGAACCGGCTTGCCCAGTTCTGCCTCGGCGGTCGCGATTATGGGCAAGGCCCTCAGACTGGTGCAGGACACGAAAACCCCGTCGCAATCCGCCCGAGCGCCGATTGTGCGGACCGCATCGAGAATACTGTCCGAAGAAATGCGGGCGACGGTGAAATCGTCACTCTGGTCGAACGATGCGACGGCGTTGATCTCAAACCCCGCCGCTTGCAGGTTCTTTTGCATTTCGATCGTCACCGACGGGGCATAGGGCGTCACCAGTGCGACCCGCTTCAGCCCCAGCGCCGTCAGCGCCGCCTTGCAGGCGGTGATTGGATTGCTGACCTTCGCGTTGGGGTGGACCTGTCGGATGATCGCCGCCACGCGGTCTTCGCCGATCATCGTCGCGCCGGACGTGCAGCCATAGCCGATCGCATCAAAGCCAAAACTACCGGGCAGCAGCGATGCGGCAGCGGGCAGGTCCAGCTCCATCTGGCGCAGGGTTTCGGGCGTCACCTCTGTCTCGTTCGGGATGCGCGCGTGATAAACGGCGGTGCCGTCACCCCGCATCAGCGCGCCCGTCTCGTACTCGAGGGTCTGATCGGTCTGCAAGACGATCAGGCCGATTCGCGCGGTGCCGCCAAGGCCTGAATCGGTATGGAACGGCAGAGTTTCAATATGTTGTCTATCGCGCATGGCGCACATCCGGCCTATGGTGAAGGTTGGTATATACCATAAGCGTCACTGGTATATACCAACAACACATCCGTCAAAGGAATTCTGCGAGAGGCCGCAAATGTCAAAGACCCCCACCCCATCCGTCACAGGCCCCACCCCGGACACACCGCGGTTTCGCCAGATCGCTGACGCTTTGCGTCAATCGATCCTGACCGGCGCCACCGAAACGCATCAGGCGCTCCCGTCCGAACGCAGCCTCGCAGAGGAACATGGCGTCAGCCGGATGACCGCACGCCGGGCGCTCGAGGCGCTGGACGCCGAAGGGCTGTGCTATGGCGCGGGACGCAAAGGCCGTTTTGTGTCGCCCAAGCGACTGACCTATGACATCACCAACAAGATCAGCTTTACCGCCGATGCGCAGACCAGCGGCGCGCGACTGGAGATCGAACTGGTATCGAAATGCACCGCTCCCGCCAACGAACAGCAGGCGCGCGCCCTTTCGGTGACGTCGGGTGAGCCGCTGCATTGCTATACCCGTCTCTTTCGGATCGGAGGGCATACGGTATTTCTGGAAACCGAGTATCTGGTCGCGCGCAATTTCCCCGGCCTGCTGGATCGCGATCTGTGCCAATCAACCACCCACCTGCTGGAGCAGCACTACGCGACAGGGGCGCAGACCGGCGATATCGTCATCCGGATGCGCGCCATGCTGCCAGATGAGGCCGATCTGCTGGGGCTTGAGCCCTATCATGCCGGGATCGAGCTGGAGCAGGTGATCCGCGACGCTTCGGGGGCGGCGTTTTGTTTTGGCCGCCAGATCTGGCGCGGCGAATTGGCAGAATTTTCGGCGCGGGCGGTTGTCGGGCGGAAGGGATGATCGGGGGCGGGATCGGGCCTTGAAGGAGCCTGCATTTCTGAAAACAGTCCCGGAACGGAAAAAGCACGATGGGAAATGATCGCCACCGGGGCGCTCTTTGACGTCTGCCCGCTCTGCCGGTTGACTAGAGTGCCCTTTGATAGCCGGGGAAACGCTATGAAAGATTTTCACGACAAGCTGACCAAACTGCGCCACGAGTTCCACCGCAACCCGGAACTTGGTTTCGAGGAAGTCGCGACCAAGGCCAAGGTGGCGACGATCCTGCGCGATCTTGGAATCGAGGTGCATGAGGGCGCCGGAGTGGTCGGCATCCTCAAGGTCGGCGACGGCAACCGGGCCATCGGCCTGCGGGCCGACATGGACGCCCTGCCGATCAACGAAGCCAGCCAGCACGATTACGTCTCGCAAGACCCCGGAAAAATGCATGCCTGCGGCCATGACGGCCATATGACCATGCTGCTGGGCGCCGCCGAGATACTGGCGAAATCCCCGGATTTCGACGGCACGGTGGTGTTCATTTTCCAACCCAACGAAGAACATGGTCTGGGCGCGCTCGCCATGATCGACGAGGGCTTGCTGGAGCGTTTTCCGATCGAAGAGGTCTATGCCATCCACAACCTGCCGGGCGCGCCGGCCGGGCAGCTTTCGACCCGCACAGGGCAGATTTGCACCAGCGAAAGCCTGTTCGAGATCGAGATTTCAGGTCAGGGCGGCCACGCGTCGATGCCCCATGTCGGCGTGGATGCGATCACCGTCGGCGCCGAAATGGTCATGGCCTTGCAAACCATCGTATCGCGCAAACTGGCCCCCGGCAGCGGTGCGGTCGTGTCGGTCACCGAGTTTCTGACAGACGGGCAGCGCAATGTCCTGCCGGGTCATGCGACGCTCAAGGGCGACGTGCGCGCGCGTATTCCTGAGGACAGGCAGGCGGTGGAGCGATTCATGCGCCAGATCGTCGATGGCGTTGCGGCGACCCATAATGTGACCGCCCGGATGAATTTCAGAACGGAATTCATCGAGACCATCAATGCCCCCGGCCCGACGGAGGCGGTCGCAAACGTGGCGCGCGCCGCCGGTCTGGACACGATCCCTGATCGACCGGCGATGAGCTTCTCCGAGGATTTCGCACATTTCTGCGCCGCCGTTCCCGGCTGCTTTATCCTGCTGGGGAATGGCCAGACCGGCGCAAACGGACAGCCGCTGCACGCAGCGGATTATGATTTCAACGACGCGATCCTGCCAATCGGTGCCAATTTCTGGGCCGATCTGGTGCGGGACCGCCTTCCGCCCCGAAAGGACACGAAATGATCGATCTCTTTCCCGCCTCTGGCATCGGCCATGTTGCCGCCAAACGCCGCGATGGCGATGCGGCCCTGCGCGTTCTGCCTGCCGAGGAGTTCGCGACCGCCCGCGCTGAAATCACTCAGTGGGAGGGCTACGCCCCTACCCCGCTGGTGCATTTGTCGGCGCTGGCTGCGCAGATCGGCGTCGGCGATATTCTCTACAAGGATGAAGGCCCGCGCTTCGGCCTTGGCAGCTTCAAGGCGCTCGGCGGCTCCTATGCCGGTCTGCGGGTCCTACAGCGCGAGATTTCGCGCAAGCTGGACCGCGACGTGCCGCTGGCCGACATTCGCAATGGCCAGCACAAGCAGGACTGCGCAGAGATTACGCTGGTTTCTGCCACAGACGGCAATCATGGCCGTTCGCTGGCGTGGGGCTGCCAGCGTTTCGGCGCGCCCTGCCGCATCTACATCCATGCCGAAGTCAGTGAAGGGCGCGCCGAAGCGATGCGCGATCTGGGCGCCGAGGTGATCCGGATCAAGGGTGATTATGACGATTCCGTCGACCTCGCCAAATCCGAGGCCGAGGCGAACGGCTGGTTCGTCGTGTCCGACACCTCCTGGCCGGGCTATTCCCTGCCTCCGCGCGATGTGATGTCGGGCTATGGCGTCATGACCCAAGAGATCTGCGAAGCGCTGGACACGGCACCCAGCCACGTCTTCTTGCAAGGCGGCGTCGGCGGTCTGGCTGCCGGTGTCGTCGCGGGTCTGCGCCAGTACTGGGGCGACGCCGCGCCGCGCGTTATCATCGTCGAACCTGAATGGGCTGCCTGCCTGTTCGAAAGCGGCAAGACCGGCATCGCCACCAGCTTTGCCATCGAGCATGAGTCGCTGATGGCCGGGCTGTCCTGTGGCGAGCCGTCGGAACTGGCGTGGGAAATTCTGGTCGAAGAGACCAGCGACTTCCTGACCATCCCCGAAGCGCTGGTGGCACCGGGCGTGCGGCTGCTGGCCCGCCCCGTTGGAACCGACACCGCCATCGAGGCCGGCGAAAGCGCTATTGCGGGGCTGTCCGCACTGATCGGGGCACGCCTGGATGCAGACCTGTCGGCCAAGCTGGGGCTGGACAGTACATCGCGTGTGCTGTTGATCGGATCCGAAGGCGTGACCGACCCCGCCATCTTCAAGACGATCATGGAGGGACGTGATGCTGCCTGACGCACCCGAGCGCGGTTTTGCGACCGCCGAATTCGAGGCCCGCACCGCACGGGCACAGACGCTCATGGCCCAGCAGGGCCTTGCCGGTCTGTTGCTTATGTCAGAACCCGAAGTGCGCTATTTCACCGGGTTCCGCACCTTGTTCTGGCAAAGCCCGACGCGGCCATGGTTCGTCTTTGTCCCGGCAACGGGCAAGCCTGTCGCGGTGATCCCCGAGATCGGCGCCGCGCTCATGCGGCGATCCTGGCTGGACGATATCCGCACCTGGGCGGCGCCGATTCCAGAGGATGACGGGATCAGCCTTTTAACCGATTTGCTGGCGCCCTTGGCAGCTGGCAAGGCCCGGATCGGGGTGCAGAAGGGGCATGAAACGACGCTGCGCATGCCGCTGGGCGATTGGGAGCGGCTGATCGCGGCCCTGCCGGGGCTTGAGATCGCGGATGCGACCGATCTCGTCCGGTCGCTGCGGATGGTCAAATCCCCCGCCGAGATCGAAAAGCTGGCGCATATCTGCGCCATCGGGTCCGCCACCTTCAACCGGGTGCCGGATCTGGTTTCCGAAGGCATGCCGCTGGAGGACGTGTTCCGCACCTTTCGCCGCGAGGCGCTGACGCAGGGCGCGGACGACGCTCCCTATGTGGTCGGCGCGGCCGATCAGGGCGGCTATGCCGACTGCATCTCGCCGCCGGACCGCCGCCCGATTACGCGTGGTGACGTGCTGATGATCGACACCGGCTGCACTTGGGATGGGTATTTCTGCGATTTCGACCGCAATTGGGCCATCGGTACGGCCAGCGACGCAGCGCGGCGCGCCTATGACGTGCTGTGGCGCGCCACTGAGGCCGGGCTTGCCGCCGCGCGCCCCGGCAATACCTGCCGCGATCTGTTTCAGGCGATGTCCAAGGTCATATCCGAGATCGACACCAGTGGCGGCGATATCGGCCGGATGGGTCATGGGCTGGGAATGCAGCTGACCGAACAACCCTCGCATATGTTTGGCGATACCACCGTTCTCAGCGAGAACATGGTGCTGACGCTGGAGCCTTGCCTGAACTATGGCGACGGGCTGATGATGGTCCATGAAGAGAACATCGTCGTCGGGCCGAAGGGCGGCGTTCTGCTGTCTACCCGCGCGGCGCCCGAGCTGCCGGTGATCTGACAGGACCGGGTTGGCCCGAAAACGGGCCGACCCGACCTGAACACTCTCAGCGCCCCTTGGCGACCTGCCGCGCCAGGTATTGCTGGAAATACCAGATCGTCCGCTCTTTTGGCGATAGCCGTCCGGGCTCTGCCGCCAGTGCCTTGGCATTCTTTACGATCGTCCCGATGATCGGCTTGTCCTCATCGTTGATCACATCGAAACCCGCTTTCAACTCAGCGGCGTATGCGGCGCGCGCCTCTGGGTCTTCGGGCACGGAGCCGGGGAAAACATCAGCCCCCCAGAATACCTTGACCTTGTCGGTTCCATAGGGTTGCAGCGACAGCCAGAACGTCCGCTCGGCCGTGACCGAAAGGACATGACAGGGGAACACGGAAAACAGCACCGCCGTGTTCTTTTCCTCTTCGGTGAGTCCATCGTTGACGAGTGCCATGTTCGATTTACGCTCGTAATTCTGTCCCGCAATACGCCCCTGTTCATACAGGCTGTACGCCTCTCCTCCGTGCATGGCATTGGCCAGTCTGGTGGGCATCGCCGGTTCGATCGTCTTGGCGTGGGCCACGAACAGGTGATAGCCCTCCATGAAATTTTGAACCAGAATTTTCCAGTTGGTGTCCCAGATTTCCTCGGCCCGGAATAACGTGACAAATTCCTTCATACGGTAATTTGCATAGCGCTCGCTCAGCGTTTTCAGCCGCGGAGCGAGCGGCGGCGCCTCGGGATCAAGCGACACATAGACCCAGCCCTCCCATATCTCGACCTGAAACTGCGGCAGGCAGACGTCCTTCTTGTCGAAGTTGTCACGCATATGCGCCGCGCCGATCAGCTGCCCGTCAAGATTATACGTCCAGGCGTGGTAAGGGCACGTAATCCGCCCCTTCAGGTTGCCTGATCCGGTCAGCAGCGTTGTCATGCGGTGACGGCAGATATTGGACATCGCGCGCAGTTGCCCGTCCCTGCCGCGCAGGACGATCACTGGATCACGGCCTATGGTCGTCGTTCGGTAGTCGCCGGGGTTGGCAAACTCATCCTCCCGCCCGACACAAAACCATTCGTGGTTGAAGATATTATCAAGCTCAAGTTCATAAAACTCGGGCGAGGTATAGACCTGCGGCGGCGTCGCCTCGGCCAGTTCGTCCGGCAGGGCGGCATTGCGGGCAATCGCAGCCAGCAGATCGTCCAGAGGCATGTTGGGTGTCATCTCCGGCATTATCCTTCAAACTTCAATCGACGCTCAACCCGTATTGCTGCGCGCTCTCGGACAGCAGTTCGCCCAGCGTGGCGGCAAAGCTGCGCGGCAGCAGCAGGTTGAAATCCGCGCCGCTGCGCCACAGCGTGACGCTGACATGGTGCATGGCACTGGCGGCAACCACGGCCTCGGCAAAGGCGGCATCCCTCAGGTCGAGCGGCAGATAGTGGTTCAGCAGGGTTTCGGCCTTTGGGCCGCCCAACCGCAACCAGCATCGTGCATGTGACAGGTCCAGAACGGCGCCCTGATCCGCGTCGATATGCGGCAGGTCCGGCGCCGCGCCTTGCGACAGAAGCCAGTATTTCAGCGGCTCGATCCGCATCATCAGGGTCGAGCCGGCCAAAGTGCTGCGCCCCGGCGCCGGAGCCCCAGCAGCCTGCAAATGCTGTGCAACCGTCCGGCCCACTGTTTCCAGCGTGCCCGGCCAGGCAGCGATCTGGATCAATGAAAATCGCGGGATTTCCCGCATCGAGACGCCCGCCGCCCCCTGCCCGTACGTGCCCGGGCTTAGCGTTTCGCGCAGTGCAGAAACCGGTTCAGCCATGCATCCGTCCTCCTTCGGGGTCAAACATATGTGGCGATACGATCTCGACCTCGACGGTATCGCGGCGCACCGGGTCAGTGGCAGTTACGGTCTTGCCCTCCCACGCCACCGCCCCGCCTGCGATATAGCCAAGCCCGATCCAATGCCCCAGCGCGGGTGACTGGGTGACAGCCGTGATCCAGCCTTCGCCAAACCCCGTGTCTTCGCCGGGCGCGCATAGCAGCGCGCCGCCGTTGAACGTCTCGCCGCGATCCTTCGGAAAGATACCGACCAGTTGGGGCCGATCGGCGCGGGTCAGATCCGGTCGCTGGCGCAGCGCACTGCCGATGAACGGCTTGTTCGGCGACGCCATCTTGCCCAGACCAGCATCGTCAATTGTCACGCGGCCATCCAGTTCGGCGCCGGTCACGTGGCCCTTCTCGATGCGCAGCGTGCCAAGCGCCTCCAGCCCGTAAAGCACCCCTGCGCGCGGCTCCGCCGCCTGCCAGAGAAGATCCATCATCGCCTCGCCATGGCCTGCGGGCACATAGACCTCATAGGCTAGTTCCCCTGAAAAGCTGATCCGCGCGATCAGGGCATCAATCCCGCCTTTCAGGCGCAGCGGGCGCACGGCCAGAAACGGCAGGTTGTCGTTGGAAATGGCGTCCTTTTCTTCCAGGCAGACCGCGATCACATCACGCGCCTGCGGACCTGCGACCGAGACCCCGGCCCATTGATCGGACACGGACGTCACATGCACACGCAGATCCTGCCAGCGCGTTTGCAGCAGCTCTTCCAGCCAGACCATTACGCGGGCAGCGTTGGTGGTGGTGGTGGTCATCAGATAGTCGGTTTCGCCCAACCGCCATGTGGTGCCGTCATCCATGACGATGCCGTCGTCGCGCAGCATGATCCCATAGCGCGCCTTGCCAACCGGCAGTTTCGCGAAGGGATTGGTGTAGATCCGGTTCAGGAGTTCGGCCGCATCCGGCCCCTGTATGGCGATCTTGCCCAGCGAGCTGACGTCGCAGATGCCGACGCTGGCGCGCACGGCGGTCGCCTCGCGGATATAGGCCTCGTTCAGGCCCTCGCCTGCTTGGGCGAAATACCATGGACGATGCCAAAGACCGGCGTCGATCATTTCGGCGCCCTGCCGCAAGTTCCAGTCATGCAGCGGCGTGCGGCGCAGCGGCTTGAAATGCGGCCCCGTATGCCGCCCGGCAAGCGCGCCGATAGAAACCGGCGTATAAGGCGGGCGGAAACGCGTTGTGCCGACTTCGGGGATGTCGCGGCCCAACGCGTCGGCCATCAGCGCCAGACCGACGATGTTGCCCATCTTGCCCTGATCGGTCGCCATGCCCAGGGTCGTGTAGCGCTTGAGATGCTCGACCGAAACGAACCCTTCCTGATGGGCCAGCCGGACGTCATCGCCGGTGACGTCATGCTGCGGATCGACAAAAGCCTTGGCCTTTTGGCCGGGAATGCGAACCTCGTAGAGCGGCTCGATCGGGGTCTGCCAGCCACCCGGCGCGGGCGGCGTCGCGACCTCTCCCATGGCGCGGCGCGCGGCGGCGATGCCCGAGGCCTCGCATTCGGGCAAGGTCCAGACACCTGCCGCCGATCCAGCCATGAAGATATCGCCGCGCGTCTCGCCGGGCAGGAAACAGGCAAGCCCCGCGTCCCAGACAGGCCGCGCGCCCAGATGCGAGGCAAGGTTGATCATCGGCGACCAGCCGCCCGAGACCAGCAGCAGATCGCACACCTCCACCCCGGCATCGACCCACACACCATCAACGCGACGCGCAAGGGCCACCCCCTCGACAGCGCGCCGTCCGCGCGCGGCAAGTGGCGCCAGCCCAAGCCGCAGATCGACCCCCGAAGGCGCCGATTGCGGGGCCGCGCTGCGCGCGTCAGCCAGCACGACGTTGGCCCCCGCTGCCGCGAGGTCTGCGGCGACGTCATAGGCACTGTCGTTGTTGGTCGCGACCACGATCCTCTGGCCGGGCAATACCCCAAATCGGTTCAGATAGCTGCGCGCGGATGCGGCGCTCATCACGCCGGGCAGGTCGTTGTTACCGAAGGCCACAAGCCGTTCCATCGCCCCGCTTGCCAGCACGGTCTGCGCCGCGCGCACTGTCCAGAACCGTTGCCGGGGCAAGCTGGGGTCCGGATCGGCAAGGTGGTCCGTCACCCGTTCGATCAGGCCGGCGACGCCGTTGTCATAAAGGCCAAAGGCCGTTGTGCGGGTCATGATCCGCGCGCCCGCGTCGATCAACGCGGCAATCTGCGCATCCCGTTGCGCCTGCGCCGCCGGATCGCGCTGATTCAGAAAATCGCCGCCCAACTCGAAATCCTGCTCGACCAGCAGCACATCGCGCCCCTTTTGCGCCAGTTCCAATGCGGCGCTCAGTCCGGCAGGCCCCGAACCGACGACCAGCACATCACAGAAACCATGTGCATGGTCGTAAGGGTCGGGATCAGCCTCGCGAGAGGCACGGCCCATTCCGGCGGCCTTGCGGATCAGCTTTTCGTACTGCATCCATATTCCGGTGCCGCGCCCCGTCTCGAAAGGTGGCAGGCCCATGAATGTCTTGTAGTAGAAACCAGCGGAAAAGAACCGCGAGAAGAGGCCGGAGACCGCGCCGACATCGCGCCGCACGGACGGCCAGGCGTTCTGCCCCTGCGCGATGATCCCGCCGTGCAACTCTTGCAGCGTGGCCTTGACGTTCGGCTCGATCCGGGGACCGGCGCCAACGCTGAGAATGGCGCCGGATTCCTCGACCCCCGCCGACATGATGCCGCGCGGGCGGTGGTATTTGAAACTGCGTCCCAGTATCTTTTGATCGTTGGCCATCAACGCCGAGGCCAGCGTGTCCCCGGCATAGCCTTGTAGCGGCCTGCCCTCCCAAGTGAAGTTCACCGGACGGCTGCGATCTATCCGTCCCCCGGATTCCAGACGGCGGGCGCTCATTGTTCTGTCCTCAGCAATGTCTTGACGCCGGGGTGGCACGGGCGCACCTTGTGAATCTCGTGTGTCATGGTGTCACGATCAATCGACAGCCACATGCGGCAGCCTTGGGTGTGCTGCCAGGTTTCGGTCTGCACACCGCAGATGTTTTCGCGCAGAAAAACAGCATCGTGCCAGTCCTCCATAGGTGCATCCAGCGCCGGATAGGTGATCGATCCATCGCCGCCATAGCTGAATTCGCTATGGTCGCGCGGGCCGCAGAAAGGACAGTGTATTCTGATCATGTCTGGCCTCTTTATCCGTGCAATTTCGGGTCTGGCCCGGCGCCGCGCTCGTCGATCTGAAGACCGCGCTCAAAACGTTTCAGGTCGAAATTCCTGATCTTTTCATCTGGCCGGTCATTGGCGACCAGATCCGCCAGATACCACCCCGCCGCGGGGCTGGCCTTGAACCCGCCATAGTTCCAGCCGGCATTGAGATAGAGATTGTCCAGCGGCGTCTTGCACAGGAAATGCGAGCCATCCATCGACATGTCGACGACCCCGGCCCAGTGCCGCAGCAGCTTGACCCGTCCAAGACACGGCAGAACCGACATTGCAGCTTCGGCGACATCCTGCACGATGGGCAGATTGCCCCTTTGGGCGTAGGATTTATACCAGTCCAGATCGCCCCCGAAAACCATCCCGCCCTTGTCGGACTGGGAGATGTAGAAATGCGCGCCGCCCATGCCAAAGACCACAACCTGATCGAGCAGCGGTTTAAGAGGCTCGGACACGAACGCCTGCAACTTGTGGGATTCGATCGGCAGCCGACCCAGCCCCGCCATGCCCCACAGGCGCGACGTGTTGCCCGCCACCGACAGCGCAACCTTGCCCGCCATGATCGGCCCGCGCGACGTCTGAATCGTCGTGATCCGGCCTGCCTCGCGGGTGATACCTGTCACCTCGCAATTCTGGATGACATCGACGCCGCGCTGATCCGCCGCGCGGGCATAGCCCCAGACCACCGCATCGTGGCGGGCGGTTCCGGCGCGTTTCTGGACTGCGGCGCCCATGATTGGAAAACGCGCATCGGCGCTGTAATTCAGATGCGGCACGGTCGCCTTCAACTGCGGCAGACCCCATATCTCGGCATCCGGCGCACCAGTCCGGCGCATTGTGTTATAGTTTCGGGCGGCCCCGTCCACGGCGCCCGGGCTGTGCAGCAACGCGATATGCGAGCGTTGGCTGAACATGACGTTGTAGTTCAACTCATGGCTGAGGTTTTCCCATAGCTTCAGAGAATGTTCGTAGAATTCTCGGTTTCCGGGCTGGGCGTAGTTGGACCGCACGATGGTGGTGTTACGCCCGGCGTTACCGCCGCCAATCCAGCCCTTTTCGAGAACCGCAACGTTATGGATGCCATGGTTTTTGGCCAGATAATACGCCGTCGCCAGCCCGTGCAGCCCGCCGCCGATAACCACCACGTCGTAATGCGCCTTTGGGGTGGCGTCGCGCCACTGGCGATCCCACCCTTTCTGACCGGTCATCCCGTTCCAGAACACGTTCCATGCAGAAAACCGCGTCATCGACCGGTCCACTTGGCCAGAGAGAGGGGCGCTCCGTATCTGACTGCGCAGCCCGGCGCGACAAAGTCGCTACAGGCTCTTTGCTCCACGTGATCCATCAGATGATCACCTCGTCCAATGCCTTGGGGTGATCCGTTATCCGCTCGTATCCGGTTTCGGTAATGATAAAGCTGTCTCCGACCTGCGCGCGGAACGTGTCGACCGAGACCGACCCATCGACCGCCAGCACCATGCCCGGCTGTAGGATCGTGGTGTCGCCAGTGACCAGCTGTGGCTTTTCCAGAAAGCTGAAACCGGTCGCGCGACCGCAGCGGAACGGATACTCGAACCCGGCCTCCTGAATGACCTTGGCATAGGCGACGTGCACGCTTTCGGCGCTGACACCCGGACGCATCGCGGCCAACGCGGCCTTCTGGCTGGCCACGGCCACCTCGTAGACGGCGGCCTGATCCTTGTCCGCGATTTCACCAATCCAGAAGGTCCGGTCAAAGCCCAGCTTGAACCGGTGAAAATTCGTCATCCCGCAAAAGCACAGGAATACCGGCTCGCCATGGCGCATCACGCGGGTCGACGCGCGGTGATGGGTCTTGGTGATATCCCCGCCCGACGCCATGATTTGCAGGAAATGCGTGTTGGGCGACATGTCGGCATCGTCGTAATGCGCCGACAACAGCTCAGCCGCCTTGCGGGTGCCGGCCTGCGACGTGGCGATGGCAACCTCGAACTCCGGCACGCCATCCCCTATCGCGGCGCGACCCGCCGCCATCATTGCATTTGCGACCTGCCCCGCATGGCGCGCCATCTGCAGTTCCTCGGGCGATTTGATCATCCGCATTTCGGCAAGCAGCGGCGTGGCGCTGGAAATTCTACCCTGATGCACAAGCTCGTTCACATAGGCGCGCACCAGCGGCGGCATGTGGTCCGGCTCGATCGCGACGCGACCCCTGCCCGACAGCGCGGCTGGCAGTTCCTCGCGCCATTCACTGCACATCCCGTCATTCCACGGCGCGATCCGGCCCACATGGGCTGCGGATTGGGCAGAATTCAGATCGATCGTCGGGGTGATCAGCAGGCTCCCGCCATCGCTGGACACCACCAGAATGGTTGGGCGCCCGAACTCCATATGAAGATAGTCGTAATACCCGGTCAGATAATAAACGTTGTCATCATCGGTGATCAACGCGACATCGATATTGGCCGCGGCCAACTTGGCTTGAAAATCGGACAGTCTTTGAGTGAACATCACAGATCCTGTTGCAGGCGCGTACGATTGGGCCGAAGCGCAAAGCCGCGCCACCCCAAGACCAGAATTATCAGCGATCCGCGCGCATACAAAACAACATTTGATCCAGAGTTGTGATAACCACCGGTTATGAAAAACTATCGCCGCTCTCTTCCCCCGCTCGACTACTTCCTGTTCTTCGAGGCGGTTGCCCGCACCGGAAGCTTTACCCGCGCCGCAGAGGAACTGAGCGTAAGCCAGGCCGCGGTCAGTAAACGGTTGAAACAACTCGAAGACCTGCTGGGTTTCGCCCTTGTGCTGCGCAGCGGCAGGCGCATTTCGCTGACGGCCAATGGCAGAAAACTGGCGACTGTAGCGTCAGAATCCCTCGAGTTCCTGAATGTGGGCCTGACGCAGATTCGCAGCACCGCCGCCGACGAGAAACTGTCACTGGCCGCGAACGTCGCGGTCAGCCAGTTCTGGTTGACCCCTAGAATCAACGAATATCTCTTGGGCCGCGATGCGGTTCCGATCACCCTGACGGCGTCGGACAAGGACTCCGACCTGTTTGGCGCCGACAATAACGGACTTATATTCTACGGCTCTGACATTCCTTCAGGTTGGGAAGGAACACGTCTGTTCGAAGAAATATGGATGCCTTTGGTTGCACCCGCGCTGCAACATGTCGTCCCGGCCGACGCAACGCTGCTCGATTTTGACAAACTGACACTGAAGTGGATCAACTGGTCCAACTTTGCCGCGATCACCGGGCATGACACCTTGAACGGTGCCGGGCGGGTAAATCTGGGCTCTTACGGCAGCACGCTGGATGCGGCAATTCGCGGCAAGGGAATCGCCCTCGGGTGTCCGGACGTTCTGCAATACGAAATCGAGGCAGGTCGGCTGCACCCTCTGGAGGGCTATGGGCTGCGCACCGGGCGATCCTATTTTCTGATCTGGCGCGCAGGCACCATGACCCCGCGTGTCCGCGACCTGTTATGTCAGATCGTCGGCTTTCCGATCTGAGGCGACTGCCTCAGATCGCTTCCTTGACCGCGCTCAGAAATTGCTGTGTGCGTTCCCGTTGCGGGCTGCCGAAAATCTGCGATGGCGGGCCTTGCTCTTCAATTTTGCCGCCATAGAAAAAGCAGACCCGGTCCGAGATATCGCGCGCGAACCCCATCTGGTGCGTGACCATCAACATGGTCAGGTTATGCTCGGACACCAGCTTGCGAATGACCTCCGTCACCTCTCCGATCACTTCGGGATCGAGCGCCGATGTCACCTCGTCGAACAACATCACCTTGGGTCGCATCGCCAGCGCGCGAGCGATTGCCACACGTTGCTGTTGTCCGCCGGACAGGCGCGCAGGGTGCTGATCCTTTTTGTGGATCATGCCGACCATTTCCAGCAATTCCTCGGAGCGATCACGCGCCTCGGCCTTTGGCATGCCCAGCACCTGCACCGGACCTTCCATGCAGTTTTCCAACGCGGTCATGTGGGGGAACAGATTGAAGTGCTGAAAACACATGCCGATATCGGCACGCCGATCGCGCAGATGGCGCTGGTTGGCCGGCACCAACTGACCTTTGCGGGGCATGTGGGTCAGCGGCTTTCCATCGACATAGATACACCCGCTGTTGATCTGCTCAAGAGTCATCAGCATGCGCAGGACAGTCGTCTTGCCCGAGCCTGACGGGCCAATGATCGAAACCATTTCGCCCGCTGCCACGTCAAGATCGAGATCATCCAGAACGACCAGCGCGCCATAAGCCTTGCGCACATTGCGAAAGCTGACCATCGGCGGCGGATTACCTGTAATTTCCAACGGATAGCCGGACATATCTTGCATCGTCACATTCCCAATTTGCGGCGCACATAGCCCTCGAACAACCGGATGAGTCCGGCCGCCGGAAGCGATATCGCCAAGAAGATCAGCCCGACCAAGGTCAGCGGCTCGAGAAAACGGTAATGCTCGGACCCGATGGCATTTGCCGTATGAACCAGTTCTGCGACGCCAATCACGGACAACATCGGCGTGTCCTTGAAAATGCCGACCAGATAGTTCCCCATCCCGGCCAGGGCCGGTGGGATCGCCTGCGGGATCACGACCCGCCGATAGGTTTGCATCGTCGTCAGGTTGAGGGCGGTCGCCGCCTCCCACTGGCCGCGCTGCACGCTTTCGATACCGCCGCGATAGACCTCGGACAGGTAGCAGGCGTAATGCAGCCCGATCGCGATCATCCCCGACGTCCACGGGCTGAGCCTCAGACCAAATTGCGGCCCCACAAAGAAGACGAAGAAGATTTGCAGCAGAAGCGGCGTCGAACGAATGAACTCGACCAGTTCCCGCACCACGAAGGTCAGCGTGCGCGAAGGTGTCCGCTGACCCAGAGCCAGAACCAGACCCAGCACGAGGGCGATGCCATAACCTGCGCCCGCTGCCATCAACGTGTTGCCGGTAGCCACCAGCAAACGCGGCAGAATTTCCCAGGCAAATTCCCAATTCCAGTCAAACATGGATCACATTGCCCCCATTTTTCGGGCCATGAAACGTTCCAGCCAACGCATGAAGGGCGTCACAAAGAAACGGGCCAGTACGTAATAGATGATCAGTGCCACGCCAAAGACCTGCGCCGACAGGAAGGTCGACCCGTTGATCTGCTTGGCTTCGTACATCAAATCGGCCACGGAAATCAGCGACACCAGCGCCGTCGCTTTCAACAGCTCGATCATCAGGTTCCCCCAGGACGGCAACATGTTGACCAGCGCCTGCGGCAAAATGATGCGCCACATCCGTTTGGCCGGACTCATGTTGATTGCCAGCGCCGCTTCCCACTGGCCCTTGCGGACCGACAGGATCCCGCCGCGCACCAGCTCTGCGCCGTAGGCACCGATGTTCATCCCGACAGCAATATATCCAGCCGTGAACTTTTCGATGCTCAAACCGAAAAGCGGCAGCACGAAAAAGATCCAGTAGAGCTGTACCAGAAGCGAGGTCCCGCGAAAAATTTCGATATAGGTAATCGCCGCACTGCGCAGCAACCGGTTTCCCGAGAGCTTGAGCAGCGCCATGATCAGCGAAATTGCGATGCCCAGCGCGGCCGCAATCAGGAACTGAGCGATGGTGATCCCGGTCCCCGACAGCAGCCTTGGCCAGTAAACACTGAGAAATTCTACGAAGGTCATTTACCTAGCCTGTCAATTGGGCGGGTCGGTGCAGCGGCCCGATATCGGGCCGCCGCGTATGTCGGTTCAGCGATTTGCACAGGCCCATTCGGTGGTCGTATCAACCGGCAGGTTGGCTTCCACGTAGCCGTATTGCTTCATCGCTTCCATCATCGCATCCGAGCCGAGGTAGGCGGTTCTGGCAGCGTTGAATTTTTCGATGAAATCTGCGTCTGCGTCGCGAAAGCCGATTCCGACCCAGTTTTGGGTCCACTCCGGAAGCGCGTTCGGATCGGTTGCTTCGAACTTGCCGTCTGATTGCTCGGCCAGATAGACCGCCTCGAAGGACGTCAGCGCAGCCGCATCCGCGCGCCCGCCCTGCATCGCGGCCAGCGTCTCGGTAGGTCCGGGCAATTGCATCATCTGCGCGTCGCTCAGACCTTCGTTGCGGGAGGCTTCGACCGTATTTGCGCCGGAATACATCGCCAATATAGAGCCTTCGGCGGCCAGGATATCCTTGTAGTTGTTCAGCCCTTTCGGGTTGCCCGCAGGCACAAGGAAGGAATCACCGGTTTTGGCGATCGGCTCGGAGAAGGCGATGTTCTCACAGCGCGCTCCAAGGATATACATGCCGCCGGTGATGATGTCATAGCGATTGGCCTTGAGACCCGGGATCAACCCACCCCATTCGGTGACTGTCGCCTCGACATCGGTGTATCCCATTTCATTCAGAATACCCAAGGTGATCTCATTTACGAACCCCTTGGGGGTGCCATTTTCATCCGGAAAGCCGAACACCGGAATGTTGGAAAAGCCAATGCGGATCGGCTCTCCCGCTTCGATCCGATCCATCAGCGGACCAGCCAAAGCCGATAGTGTCGATGTCGCCAGCAACAGACCGGCGGTAATGCAGGTCTTGGTAAGTTTGAAGTTCATTTTGTTCTCCCTGTAGATTATTTTATGAACGCTAAGGTGTGTTGAAGTTCACGGCCTGTTTTTCATGCATCGACGATATTGAATGTCCTGCGCGCCCTTCAGCATCGTCCAACCCCACATGAGAATCGACCGTGGACGCCGCGGATCACCCAAGCCTTGACTTTGATAGCGTGCCTTCTACGTGCTCCAATATACTGAGCCTCAACACCTCTTGACGTCAATTTTGCGCTAAGGGCGACTAAATATGTTGCAAAAAGCGTAAAATCTGATCAGAAACCGCCATGGATGAAAAAGACCTCGAAATTCTCAAGCTCGTACAGTCCAACTCCCGCCTCACCGCTGACGCACTGGGGCATGAGATCGGGTTGTCGCCGCCGGCGGTCCAGAAGCGTCTGAAGAGGCTGCGTAGTAACGGCGCGATCGAAAAGGAGATCGCGCTACTATCCCCGTCCAAACTCGGGCGCGAGATGACGGTGATCGTGCAGGTCGTTCTTGAACGCGAAAATCGCGTTCACCTCGAGAACTTCAAACGCAAGATGCGAAATGCCGCAGCGGTCCAGCAATGCTATTACACCACCGGGGAGGCTGATCTTGTCCTGATCGTCGTTGTGGAAAACATCAAGGAATATGAACAGTTTACTCAGGAGTTTTTCTTCGATGAATCCAACGTCACCAGGTTCACGTCTTCTGTTGTCATGGACCGGGTCAAGGTTTCTCTCGATATATTGTAACATTCCCGACTGTACGACGTTGTTGTAGCAATTGGCCCGAGGCCGGGCTCTTCTTGCCCGTGACGCGCTTATCCCACCGTGCACCTTCGGTTTGTCCGACACCGTGAGTTCGCCTCCGTATCTGTTCATGGGCTAGACGCCACATCACGCCACAGCCTGTCAAAGAGCTTGATTGAGGCGCAAAACAGCGACAGCATGCAGGACGAGGCATTTTACCTAGGGAATGCCGGTTACAAGTTGGAGTATCTCATGCGTTCCATAACAGTTCTTTCCACAGCATTTCTTTTGGTGGCCGGTTTTGTCGGCCCGGCGTCGGCAGCTGCATGCGGCAACAATTCCGGTGGCTTCAACGCGTGGAAGGCAGCCTTCGCACAACAGGCTGCGAATGCCGGTGTCGGGCAGCGCGGATTGAACGCCCTTGCGCAAGCGCAATATGCCTCCAGCACCATCGCTGCAGACCGCAATCAAAAGTCGTTCAAATACACGCTGAACAAGTTCATGAAAATCCGAGGGGCAGACACGATCGTGGCCCAAGGCCGCAAGCGCAAGGCCCGCGATGCGGCCTTTTACCAATCACTTGAAGCCCGCTACGGTGTGCCCGCAGGTATCCTGATTGCGATCCATGGGATGGAAACGGGGTTTGGCGGGTTCATGGGCGACAGTGCGGTCGTATCGGCCATCACGACCCTCGCCTATGATTGCCGCCGGTCAGATTTCTTCAAGCCGCATGCCATTGGCGCGCTGAAGCTGGTCGATATCGGCTCCATTACCGGATCCACCAAAGGGGCAAAACACGGCGAGCTTGGCCATACCCAGTTCCTGCCCGGCAATGCGCTACGCTACGGCGTCGACGCCAATGGCGATGGGCGGATTGATCTCTATAATCAGGCCGACGCGCTGGCCTCCACCGCGAATTTCCTGCGTCAAAAAGGCTGGAAACCGGGTGCCGGATACGGCGAAGGTCAGACCAACTTTGGCGTGATCAGGCAGTGGAATGCCGCTGGCGTCTATCAAAAGGCCATTGCCATCATGGCCGCCCGAATCGACGGCTAGTCGTGGCCCATTAACGAAAGACACGCGCAGCGCGACGCCTGCATCGCAGACGACGCGCCGCACAGGCAAACCAGACAGATGAACCGGCAATCCTCCGTCGCTCACATCCACAAATCCATCCCAAGCGTGCAAACGCCGGATCCTACCCGCTGAACAATAGCCGTTCACACATGGAATTAGAAACTAATGATTGCACCAGCATTGGCCTGACGGTCGATGCGCTTGGCCAGACTGCCTTTGAGGTCGTGACATCATCACGCTCTCTCCTTCCACATTGCTGGATGATCGGCTACAGCATTCATTGAATGAGGGGAGCAAACTGTATGCGGGAGCAAATAAATCGTCTTGCCACGACCCTGGTCGCGACCAAGCCGCTAATAATTGCGCATGACAGACCCACCGTCTCAATCAGCTTTGACGACGCACCTAGATCCGCTTGCCAGCTGGGCGCTTCACTTACAGAGGATTTCGGAGGCCGCTCAACCTATTATATTTCAGGCAAATTCGCGAATTCGGACCCTCTCGATGACTACTCGTTGACTGATCTTCACCAATTAAACGAGGCAGGCCACGAAATCTGTTGTCACGGGTATTCCCACTTGGATTACCGAAAACACTCACTTGACGTTTTAAAAAAGGACCTTGAAAAAAACGCTGATTTTTTTCGAGATAACGGCCTGCCTCAACCGCGACACTTCGCATTTCCCTTTGGCGCAGTAAATCCGAGGATCAAGGCGTTCTGTTCGGAACAATTTGACACCTGTCGCGGCATTCAACCATGTATTATGCGGAAAAGGCTGGATCGGGCGCTTTTGTGCTCTATCCCTTTATACGCCAAGCATTGGAACCATGCGACGTACAAGGCCCGGATAGAGGACGTGCGTAAAAATGGCGGCTGGTTGTTGTTCTATACCCACAAGGTAACAGATGATCCGGGGCCGTATGATGCAACTCCGAAGATGATGGAGGAATTGCTCAAGATGACTGCGGACCTTGAGATCCCGATTAAAACGGTATCGGAAGCGATCAGTTATTTAACGATGGAATAGAGGATGCTATCTTCGGTGGTTCAATTTTTTACAATAAAGTACGCTGCGGTCGGATCCGGTCTGGGAAAATCTGTCTTGCATGGGTTTCCGGGTGAATGCGGGTATCAATGTTGAGGGTCGTCCAAAAAATTGGTCGCTTTTGGAGTTTTCTTGCATCGCAAGGCTGTTCACTTGCAGCGCGCCGTCTTGTGCTGGCGGCTATGCTGGTTTGCGTATCGGAATCAGTAAATGCCAACGATTACCGCGTCATGCCCGGTGACACTCTGCGCATGCGGATTATCGGCCTTCCTGAATTGCAGTCAGAAGCCGTCGTAACGCGCGACGGGTCGGTGGATCTCCCTCTTGTCGGATCGGTTCAATCAAAGGGGCTGACGACTGATCAGATCGAGACCGAACTTGCACGCAGGTTACTCTCGGTAAGCTATACGACTATCGGTAGTAATGAGATCACCCGCCAAGTGGATCTCGCCGGGTTTCGGCCATTTGTTGAAGTTGCTCGGTTTCGTCCGATTTTCCTGGATGGGTTGATCGGCAATCCCGGGCAGGTCGATTTTCAGCACGGCTTATCGGTACGCGCTGCGATTGTCCGCTCTGGCGGGGTTCGAATTGCAGGAACAATTGACGCAAGTGGCGCGGTGATCGCGCAGAATTATGGCGAAACGCAGATCCGGGCGATTAATGTTGCAGTGCTGCAGGCAAAGCGGTGGCGTCTGGAAGCACTCGCCATGCGAGATGCTGATCTGCCATTTCCCCGCCTTGAACAAGGCATAACCGCGCCAGACGCGTTTCAGGAACTTCTGACGGCGGAAAAAAGCTACGCCCGCTCGGAGTTGGAAAAGTATGAATTGCGCCGTCTGACCATGCTTCATGAGATTGCGGACAAGGACGTGCTGCTTGATCTTTATGCAGATCTGGTCACCGCGGGCGAGAAGGTCCAGAAAGAGAATTCTGCGACCGTGGAACGTATGACGACCCTCGAAGAACGAGGAATGGTGCGGCGGAATGACCTCGAAAACGCGATGCGTTTGCTTGAGATTTCCAGAGCTGACAATCTTGAAAATCGCATCGACAAATTGACTGTCGAACAGGCCGTGCAAAACCTGCGTCGGGAAATCAAGGAGATCGAGAATGATTTCGATCGCGACATTGCGGTAGAGCTTGCGACTGCGGCCGCTGATCTTCTGCTTGCCCGGACCGGCCTGCAAACGAGCCTGTTGCTTTCCGGGGCAGCGTCTGGCCTGACGACGCAACCAGGGGCCCTACAGATGAACATTTCGGTTTTTCGCGACGGCGACACGCTCGTTGTCGGCACCGACATCAACCTGGATTCGTTTGTTGCGCCCGGTGACATCATATCGATCGCAAGATAAGACGCCTGTCGCAGGCTACCGCTCGGTCGCGCATCCCGTCCCGGAGGAAAGACGATAAAATTACTTCGCCTATATGCGACACCAGTGACTTTGATTGGTCTGCGCATCAGCGGTGCCTTGTCTGCCTTTCTGGTCAGCCTGTTGATGGCGCGCTATATGGAGACCGCCGAGATGGGCCGCGGAATGGTCCTGATGTCGACGGCTGTCCTGTCGGGTATTTTTGTGTCGTTGGGGATCGAAGCCGGGGCGGTGAGATTTGTCGCGACCTACCGCAAAGACGACCGGCCAGATTTCGCCCGTGGTTTTTTCCGATTCAGTTGGCAGCTTGTCGGCATCGTCGGCCTCTCGATATGCATTTGTGCTACCATATTCCTATGGCTCAGGGCGGAAATCCTGGAACGCCCATTTGATATCGCCCTCTTTATCGCGCTGGCCACGGCGTGCGTAACCGGCGTATTGCGCGTCGGCGCGGCAAAGGCAATGGCGTTTGGCAAGGTGATCCACTCGTTGGCGCCCGCCACTTTTATTCGGCAGATGTTCTTGCTGATGGCGCTGATGTTTTATATTTGGGGTGTTGGCCAACCGACCGCCTTGACGGTCATCTTCGTATTTCTGTTTGGCAATGTTCTGGCTGCCGGCATCCAGTATCTTTGGAACCGTCGCATCGCGGAAGGGCTAGTCGGCGAGGGCCGCGATGTATCGGAATGGCCCAAGTGGGTCCGGTACGGTCTGGCACTGGCCCCGACGCTGCTGTTCGTCCAATACTCCCGCGATCTGACGCTCATATTTTCCTCGTGGACAGTGTCCGCCGAAGATATTGCGGTGCTGGGCATCGCAACAGCATTGGTCAACTTCGCGAAATTTGGCGTGGCTTCGATCAACATGAGCGTGGCGCCGACAATGGCTGACCTGATCGTGCGCGATGATAGCAGTGCCCTGCGGCGCCTGATCGATGTCTCCAATCACATGAAAATGTGGCCAAGCCTTGGTTGCTTTTGCCTGCTCGCCATTTTTGGTAGTGACCTGCTGGGTATCTTCGGCGACCAGTTCCGGGAGTATGCCGACATATTGATGATCCTTATGCTGGAACCTCTGGCGTTGGCATTTTTTGGCCCGTCCGGGCAATACCTTGCGCTGGCGGGGCAGCAGCGGGCACTGATGTATGCGGCGATTGCCGCGCTGTTTGTGATGATGATCGCGGTCAGCAGTTCTGGCGCCGCGTTCGGATTGCGCGGGGCCGCTTGGGCTGTCGCGATGTGCTGGATCTTTTGGTCAGCCGGGCTGGCCTATCTGGCCCGCAGGGGTGGTGGTCTTGGCATCACCTTTGCGGATACAATGATCGACCTTGTGAGAGGGGTACCAAAGTGACCACACCAGAATCAGGAACCGGTACTCGTGTCACGATCGGCGCCTGCACCTTTCGCAGACAGGATGATCTGCGTAAACTGCTCTTGTCCTTCGCGGATTTAAAGAATGCATCACAGTCGGTGATAGAAATTCTCGTCGTTGACAATGATGTCACGCCAAGCGCGCAGAGCACCGTCGAAGCGATATCCTCATCGCTGCCATGGCCCTGCAGATATGTTCATGAACCCAACCCGGGGATACCGCAGGCCCGCAATCGTATGCTTGACGAATGCGGCGACTCGGATTTCCTGCTATTCGTCGACGACGATGAAACAGTCGACCCGAATATCCTGGATGAACATCTTCGCATTCAAAAAACGACAGGCGCGCATTTCGTTCAAGGTCCGTGCGTCATGACGGTATCAGATGACAAAAATCGCTGGTGGCTCGACACGACGTTCTTTCGGCAGGAAAAATTTCCCGATGGTGCTGCCCGTCACGAAAGCTGGACAAACAATGTTCTCATTGATCTGGCGTTTCGACGCGCGTCAGGCGTTCGCTTTGATGCGCGGCTGCGGTATGCAGGTGGTTCGGACACGGTGTTTTTCCAGGACCTTGTCCGTGCAGGCGGGCGCGGGGCGTTTGCCGCGCAGGCGGTTGTCTATGAGAGGCAACCCGGCAGCCGACTGACCTGGCGTTGGGTGCTGCGTCGGCAGTTTCGTTATGGGGTGACGCGGGCCAACACATTTATCCTGCGCGAACCACGGTATGTTGCCTTTGGCAAATGCATGCTGCGCGCCATTGCGATGGAACTGCTCGGCGTCGGGGTGATGTTTACGGCGCTCTATCGGGGAAAGCGCGGATTGGCCGACGGCTTGGCGTTGATGGCCCGTGGTTCGGGTGTCGCGATGGGTTATTTCGGCTTCAGAGCAGACGAATATGCGCGCGCTCAGGCTTGACTTGATGGTCCGTTCCAGTGGGAGCTTCCCGGCGGAGATGAAGAGCCCCTACCCTATGCGCCGCGCGCATGAAACGATGAAACGTTTCACGGGTATTGGACCGGCCGTATGGTAGCCCTGCGCACAGCCCGCCGACCGGCCCTGGGAAAGATGCTGGTCCGGGAATCCTATATCGCAGCGCCGTTGTTGTTTTTGGTCGTTTTTCTGTCGCTGGGTGGCATGGTGAAATTTGGACCGGCAATGCCCGCGTCCTGGGCGCTGGTATATCTGGTTGGGTTCTCATGGTTCGTATTTACCCCCCTTAGAACAGCCTCGTTGTGGTTCAAGTTCTGGCCTTTGCTGCTGCTGCCTGCGATCGCGTTGATATCAATGGCATGGTCGGCAAACCCTGCGGCGACTTTTCGAACTGGCTTCCAATTCGCGTTCAGCACATTGCTGGCCATTCGGATCGCGACGGCAATTACCGCCCGTCAGGCAATCTGGTGCCTTTTCCTCGGCACGACGCTAGGATGCGCGTTGTCCGTCGCGGCATTCGTTTTGCCACCGTTGCAACCAGCGTTCGAAAGCAACGGCGCATTTGTCGGTATTTTCGTTCAAAAAACTGTCGCAGGCGTCGCACTGACGCTGTTCGTTCTGTCGCTCTGCGCGCAGGGCGCCCTCTGGGGGCACAGGATTTTGGCGGTTCTGTTGGCGTTGACGGTGATGCCGCTTTTGGCCATGACGCATTCAATTTCGGCGATGGTGCTTTTGTCGTGTTCTTCCTTGATCATCTTTCAGGGTGTGTTTGCCCGATGGACGGCGGGGGCCCGGCTGTCCTTGTTGTTACTTTTGGTTGCTCTTTGCGGCACTTGGTTGCTCATCTTGTGGGTTGGCGAATTCGACATTGTTGCCTTCGGTCTTGATCTGGTCGGCAAGAGCACAACCTTGACCGGCAGAACGGATATCTGGGATCTGGGGATTCAGGTTGCAAAAGATCACCCGGTGCTGGGCGTCGGCTATGCCGCCTTCTGGGAAAATCCCGCCTTTGCAGTGGAATGGGGCTTTCTTCATGCGACTGTGGACCCGCGGCTGAAAGGATTTCACAACGCCTATATCGAGGCATTCGCGACAACGGGGCTGATCAGCGTCATCCTGCTGGTGTTTGTCTATTACTGGACCATGCTGAAGGCCGGGCGTTGGTTCATAGAAAGTTGCAGCGTCCAGTCAGCGTTTTGGTTGGCAATCATCGTTTCGGCATTGTTGCTGAGCTTTGTCGACAACGTTCTGTTTGCCGAACACGAGTTCTTTCACATCGCCGCAACGCTCGCCTTCGTGTTTGCAACCGTCGAACGAGAGAAATATCAATGGACCTTCAGAGTCAGCTGAGTGCAAGGTAAGAAGGACGCTAAGCCGCATGGAACGTATCGATGTCCTGATTTGCACATTTCGCAGACGCCAGTTACGCGCCACGATCCAAAGCGTCCTTGACGCAGACGTGCCAGACGGCTTTGAGGTGCGGATTACAGTCGTCGACAACGATGACGAGCCGACGGCGGCGCCCCACATACAGGATCTGCCGGATCATTTGCGGCGCCCGATACGATTCATCCATGCCCCCGGCAGCAATATCTCTATCGCGCGAAATGCATGTCTGGATGCGGCCGACAGCCCTTGGATCGCGTTTATCGACGACGACGAAATTGCCGATAATGATTGGCTGAACGAACTCGTCAATCGCCAAAGGGACACCGGGGTAGACGGGATATTCGGCGTCACCAAATCAATCTTCGCGCCCGATGCGCCTCAATGGATGCGCGAGTTGCAGTTGCACGCCCCCGGACCGCAACGCAACAAAGACACTGTAAAGACAGGGGGCGCAGGGAATGTGCTGTTGCGCTGGCAGGGTGCGCCATGGCAGGGCGAACGATTTGACGTCGCGCGTGGTAAAACGGGCGGCGAGGATACCGAGTTCTTCTATCGGCTTGGACGGCTCGGCGCGCGGTTCGAGATTGCACCGGACGCCATCGTTCGCGAACCAGTCACACCAGAACGCCAAAGCTTTCGCTGGCTGGCGCGCCGTCGTTTTCGTGTCGGGCAGACCTATGTTGTCTCGGTTGACGGGTCGGGAGAACGCCTTGGGCTGGCATTACGGGCCCTGTTGAAGGCCGCATTTTCCTTTCTTGCGACGGTCCTGTTTTTTTGGAATCCCACAAAATGGCGATACTGGTATCTTCGGGGGGTGTTCCATTCGGGCGTCGTCGCCGGATGTCTCAACATCGCCGAGCGGGAAAGCTATGGGTAAGGCGATCGGGATGAATGTTTTTGGCGGTTGGCACTACCGAAGGTGCTTTTGATGGGGCATGAAAACAGCGATGTGTTAATCGTTGTCCCCACTCTGAACGAAGAGCGGCATATTGAGCGCTGTATTCGGTCATTACTGGGCAATGATCCGACCATGCGCCATGCCATGCTGATCGTCGCGGACGGCGGCAGCACGGACCGGACCTGCGCCATCGTCCAAGGGGTCGCACGGGATTTTGACAACGTGACCCTTCTACACAATCCAGACAGGTTGCAGTCAGCGGCGGTCAATCTGGCGATCGAAAAGCACGCCTTGCAACACCACAAATATCTTGTGAGGTGCGATGCACATTCGGTTTACCCCGCCAACTATGTCGCCAAAGTGGTCGAGGCGCTTCGTGCCAAAGACGTGGCGTCAGTCACAACTGTCATGGATGCGGTGTTCGACACCTGCTTTGCTAAAGGCGCCGCCTGGATCGTGGACACAAAATTGGGGTCTGGCGGCTCGGCGCATCGGGGGGGCATCACGTCGCGATATGTCGATCACGGTCACCATGCGGGCATGCGAATAGACTGGTTTCGCAAGGTTGGCGGCTACGATCCCACCTTCGCCGTCAACGAGGACGCTGAGTACGATCATCGGCTGGTGCAAACCGGCGGAAAGATTTGGCTGGCCGCCGATATTCGCATGAAATATTTCATGCGCTCCTCTCCCACGGCGCTATTGCGGCAATATTTTCGTTATGGACGTGGACGCGCACGGACGGTACTCAAGCACCGGATTCTGCCGCGACCGCGACAAATGCTTCCGGTTATCAACCTGATCCTGCTCTGCCTGACGATCCCGCTTGGCCTGTTGAACCCGGTCTTTTTGGTTTGGCCGGTCGCCTATGGTTCGCTTCTTGTTTTCGCCAGCATCTGGATGGGGGCGAAACACAAAGAGGTTTGCGGTTTGTGGTCCGGCCCTGCGTTGGCGATCATCCATCTCGGCTGGGCCGCCGGGTTCATCCGGGAAGCGCTTGGGCGACGTGACCGAGGGCCTGTCAGTCGCGCGATCTGAGCGTATCCCAGAAACGAATTTCAGGCTCCAAAAGCCGGCGGCAGCGTGCCAGTTCTGCCTCATCAGGGCGATAAGCGCCCTTGCTGCGCTTGTTGTAGTGAAAGATCCGCGGTTTTCGCCCGAAAACGGCTCCAAAATCGTCGCAGAACTTGCCCAGATCATCCAAATACCCGATCACAGCGAACTTTTTGGCTACTTCAAGCGCAACTTCGACAGCCTCGCCCTCGGATCCCGGTAGGATGAGGTGTTGCCCGGAAAAATATCTCAGCACTGTCAGCGCATGGTATCGCGCGATGTCGCTTTCCAGATATTCCTTGAACGGAACAGTCGTCAGACCATGCGCCACGGAACCATTGTAGTTTGACACAAGCCTCGACACCGGATCACGGAGGAGGGTGACGTATTTGTAGGTCGAACCGAAATGATGATCGGCAATGTCGCTGAACAAGACATGACCGTGGATCAACTGCGTGTCCCAGGCCATGTGCATAAGAAGCTGTTTCTCGCGAAGCTCGAACACCGACGCTCCGGTGGCCAGATCATCGTGGTAGAGCAGCTTTTCGTTTTTGCCCGCCTCTATTATTGCCGTTGCGCGACGTGTTGCATTGGCATCGATTACGCCGATGCGTTCGCTCATGGGGACAGTCGCGTATAGCGCTTCTGCAACACTGGTGCCGCCACATTTTGGAACGTGCATAAAAAAGCAGCGATGCGCCAGCGGTCCGCCGGTCATCGCCAGAAACCTACGGCTGTAGGTCCTGATACGACGGATGTTTTGCGCTGAATTACTGGCCATTACGGATCTGCATCGCTTTCGATCTATTTTGGGTCACGTAGGATTACGATCCCGGCACCAATCGCGCCTCCCAACACAAAGCAAAGCACGACAATCAGCTTTCTTGCGGGCGCACTCTTTTCAAGCGGGGGCAGAGCATCCGCTACGATGCGAACGCTAGACAATTGAAAGGTTTCCAATTCCTGCATCTCTCTGGCGCGCTCCAGAAGCCTTTCATAAAGCACACTGTCGGCCTTTGCCTGACGTTCCAACTCATTCAAGGTCACGATTCTTGATGTTAGATCAATAAGTTCCGCCTTAGTGTTCTTAATACGTGTCTCCAGGCTCTCACGGGTCGAACGATCTGCCTGTGCCTGCCTAAGTTCCAGTTCGCGCTCGAGTGAGAAAAGAAGCCTTGCTGTTTCCGTTACCTGGCGTTCGGTCATATCGCCAGTTTGGGTGCGGAATGTCTCCAGCTTTCTAGACGACTCACTGACACGCAACTGAAGATCGGTAAGTCGCTCCATCAGCCACAAGTTGGCTGCTTGGGCTTGGTCCACTTTGATTTTCTGCTCGGCGAGAATGAATTTCTCGGCAACTGTATTTGCGATTTCAGCGGACAACACCGGCTCTTCTGTGGTCGCCCGGATGGACAATATCATGGAATTGCCCACAGGCCTGATCAGCAGGACCTCGCTCAGTTTCTTGAGCGCTAACCTGCTGGGCATGTCATCAATCCCGCTCACATCGGCACCATCCGAAGGGGCGCCCGACGTGCCAAGAAAAAGATCGTTCTCCTGCAGCGAAAGTTCGGTAACGACCTGCTCCAAGACGCGGTTTGATTTGATGATCTCCGCGTTGCTTTCGATCATCGCCTCGCTAACTGGCTTGATGGCTTCGGACGCTGAGAAACCAGTTAGCTTTCTCTGCTCGGGCTCAATGATGATCCGCGCCACCGCACTGAATTGATCAGGAAGCGTGAGAGTTGTAAGCACGGCGATCCCGCTGACAAGAAGCGCTGCACAGACAATGGTGACCCAGCCCGCCAGCAAACTGCCGATGACCCGACCGACATCAACCACGCCACCGTCCGAGAGCCGACCGTCAATTTCGTGATCGTCCGACATGATCTACACCCCCATTCCCGGATTGTCGCGCAGGGGTATCATGATTGATTTACCGCTGTAAGTAGTGGTTTGTAACCTTAGTTGCGGAGGCTGGCTCGCGACAGTTTTTTCGGTCAGCGGCAGTGTGACCAAATCTGACCGTCGCCCGCTGCCGCCGATACGGCTGAGCAAGGCGCGCCATGATCAGCCGTACTACTGTGATGTTGCATATAAGGAACGTGAGACTTCTTCGGCAAACGCCCTCATGTACCTTCCAGCAGGTTCACCTTGTTTCCCTCAGGGTCGGTGAAAGCGGACCAGCGTAGAGTGTCGAAGCCGTCGACCTTCTCCGGGTCCGGCACGTCGACGCCGGTTTTGCGCAACCGCGCGATCTCAGCGTTCAAGTTGTCGATGCGCAGGGACACGTCCGTGGGACCGTTGTCCGGCGACTCCAGCACCTGAAACAGGACAGACGGTGCCAGATCCCATTCCTGGCAGCTTGGCATTGGTCTTCTGTCCGGTTCCCGCCCAATGAAGGTCGTCCACCATGCTGTTTGGGAGTCAAAGTCGCGGGCGTTGATACTGAGGAAGATATCTCTGACGTTCATACTCGATCTCCTTGTTTGCGCGTGTTCCTCATCGTTGTCAGCCTGCCCTTTCATATTTCGCGGCATTCTCCGCGAAGAGTGTCATCTGCCCGGCAAGGGCTGTCTGAAACGCCGGCCGTGCCGTGTGCCGATCAACATAAGCGCGGAGTGACGGAAGGTCGGCCAACAGGTCGTCCGGCACGTCACGAAGCACCGTCGTCAGCACGATATCGGCGACCGTGAAATGGCCAACAATATGCGGCTTATCCCCCAATGCCACGACGAGGCGTTCGAGCACGCCGGTCACGGCAGCCGCGATTTCCGGGCGCAGGCGCGCGGCGGCGTCCTTGTCACTGACAAACAGCTCCAGCGTCGCGAGCATACCGACGGGTGGCTCCAGCGTATTGAGTGCGCAGAATACCCACGATAGCACGCGGTCACGCGCGGCGGCATCGTCGGGCAACAGGGCGGCACTTGCCTCGGCGATACGCCAGAGAATCGCACCGCTTTCAAACATGGTTTGGCCGTCAATCTCGAGCGTGGGGATTTGTCCGAAGGGCTGCCGCTTCAGATGTGCGGGCTTCTTCTGCGTGCCTTGCGCCATAACCTCGACGTCGTAAGGAAATCCCGCCTCCTCCAGCGCCCATCGAACCCGCAGATCGCGGACGTGGCCCTGAGCAAAGCCGGGCACCCAGTCGTAGGCGGTGACGGTAAGCTGGCTGTCTTTCATTGCGATGCCTCCTTGTTTACGCGTCTATTCCCCGGTTTTCACCCAAGGCAGTCCTTTGCCAACTCGGTTGAATCTTCACGCTTTTCCGTCCGCCGCCGCCTTAATTTCGGCCACGTCTATCTTCACCATTTGCGTCATCGCGTTCATGACGCGTTTCGCCTTGGCACGATCCGGATCAGCCAACAGCTGCGGCAGAATGCGCGGGGTGACCTGCCAGTGCAGGCCAAAGCGGTCTTTGATCCAGCCGCATATGATAGGTTCGCCGCCGTCTGACAGCGCATCCCAATAGCGGTCCACCTCGGCCTGATCGGCGCAGTCGATGGAAAGCGAGATCGCATCGGTGAACGGATGGTCCGGGCCGCCATTCATGGCGACAAAGCTGCGACCCGACAGCGTGAAGCTGACGGTGATCACGTCACCTACCTTGCCACCGGGATAATCCATCGTGGTGCGGGTCGCCTCTTCAATACTGCTATCTGGAAACAGGCCGGTGTAGAACTCTGCCGCTTCTTCGGCGTTACCGTCGAACCAGAGAAATGTGCTGATCTTGTCCATCATACTGCCCCCTGCTTGCGCTTGCCGGTGAACATCACCTTTGCGCCCTGCGGGTCATCGGCCTGAATCAGCCAATCGCCCTCATCGCCTGGCAGGTCGATCGGCCCGTGGGTGACGGTGCCGCCGCCATCCTCGACCGCGGCCTTGGCGACATCGATGTCGGTCACGGTGAACGCAAAGTTCCAGAACGGGTCCCTCCCCGCCTCCTGCGCGTTCATCATCGCGCCGATCATGTCGGTGTCGCTCTGGCCGAAAAAGGTGTAGTCGCCGTTCGGCCCCATCGGCATTGCCCCTGTCTTCTTCCAGCCAAAAAGTTTGCCGTAGAAGCCCAGCGCCGCCGTCTGGTCGGACGTGACCAGCTCATTCCAGCTGCAATGTCCTGCCTTCATCTGATCGAATGCGGTACTTTGACCATCGCTGTCGCCGCGCATCAGGTAGAACGTTGCGCCCTGCGGGTCAGCGACGAAGGCAAAGCGACCGACGCCGGGGATATCCTGCGGTTCCATGTGAATGCGTCCGCCAAGTTTCTCCACCTTCGCGGCCATGGTATCCACGTCCGCCACGCCGAAATAGGCATCCCAGGTCGCAGGTCTTCCCTCTGCATGCTCTGGTGTGCGCATCATGCCGCCCACGTCTTGGCCGTCACTGGCGGCAAAGATGCGATAGTCGCGCTCCAGTCCACCCGGCGGCTTCTGAAAGCTCCAGCCCATCACTTTGCCATAGAAATCCTGCGCCGCATCGGGCGCATCGGTCATCAGCTCATACCAGATCGGGGTTCCGTCGCGGTTGGCCATCGTCATTCCTCCTGCTTTCCGTTCCAATCCATCTTCATGTAGACGTCGCCGTGCTTTAACTCGTCGAGCATCTGTTGGATGTGCGCAGCCCGCGTTTCGGGCGCCTTCACCTTGGTGATCCACCCGATGTAGTCATTGCGCTGATAGGGCGGCCGGGCGTCATAGGCCTTGCGCATCCCGGAGTTTTCAAGGGCCGCGCGCACGTCGTCCGGCATCTCGTGTCTGGGCCGGGCGGTCATTCCTATTATTCCTGCCGCCCCATCTCGAAGATCGGAGCAAACCCGCCCCAGATCATCCGTTTCATGTCGAACGGCGCATCGGCGGGCGGTTTCATGCTCTCGTCAGCCTCCATCTTTTTCTCGGCGGCGTCGGCCGTCGCCCTGTCGGGCCAGACAATCCACGAAAACACGACTGTTTCGTCATCCTTTGCCTGCACCGCGCGTTTGAAATCGGTCACCTTGCCGTCACGCACGTCCTCGCCCCAGGCCTCCATGATTTCGGTTGCACCGTAGGCCCGGAACATCTCGGCCGCGTCGGCCGCCATTTTCCGGTAATCTTCCTTGCGGTCTGTCGGCACCGGGATCACAAATCCACTGATATAGCTCATGGGTCATTTCCTTTCCTGTTTGATCAATTTTGCGCGGCCATTGCCTTTTGCATCGCATGCATATCCATCCACATGACTTCCCAGATATGGCCGTCCGGATCCTCGTAGGAGCGGCCATACATAAAGCCATGGTCCTGTTTCGGTGTCGGGTCAGCAGCGCCGCCAGCTTTCACGGCTGCGTCCACCGCTGCATCACAGGCTTCCGGGCTTTCTACGGAGAGGCAGAGCAGAACCTGCGCCGACTGTTTGGCATCGGGAATCTGCTTGGACGTAAAATCGCGCCAGCGCTCGTGCGATAGCAGCATGACAGTGATGGTGTCGCTGATCACCATGGACGAGGACGTCTCGTTCGAGAAGGTTTCGTTCTTTGTTGCGCCCAACATCTCATAGAAGGTTGTGGAGGTCTGAAGATTTGCAACCGGGAGGTTGACGAAGATCATCTGGGTCACGGGTGTTCCTTTCCTGTGGTAGGCACGAGGCGTAAGTCGTTCAAAATCCGGTACCAGTCGGCCCCGCACCCTTCGGGCATGGGTCAGGCAGCAACGCACCTCCGACTCCTCAGCTAGATCCGCCGCCGGGGGCGGATTGTTGGTCGTCACTCTTCTGCGATTCGATTGACAGTTACTTTGATATCAACTTAAACTCTGTCATGTCTAGGATAGTTCCCACGCACGCCACTTTCGGCATGACTCTGCGCGTCCGGGACAGCTGTCTGTGTTTGCACACGCAGCGCGCGGCCCGTGCCGTTGCCCGCCGGTTCGACGAGGCGCTACGCCCCGTCGCGCTCAGAAGCGGGCAATTCTCGCTGTTGATATCGCTGAACCGGCCCGAGCCGCCCACTGTCGGATCGGTCGCCACCCTTCTCGCGATGGACCGCACGACGCTGACAGCCAATCTTAAACCACTAGAGCGACGCGGGCTGTTGAACGTCACCCCCGACGCTCGGGATCGCCGCGCCCGGCGGCTGACCTTGACCGACGACGGACTGTCATTGTTGGAACGGGCGATCCCGATCTGGATCGCCACACACGAAGAGATCGAGCGCGCGCTGGACGGCGATGTCGATACCCTTCGCGCCGAATTGAACACGCTAAAAGATGTCGCGGGCGTTGAATCTGAAGAGCGGCGATAAGCGTCAAGACAGTCCCGGGAAGCTACCGATCTACCCAAAAATGTCGCCCTGCTTCTACAAGACGTGCAAACTCATAGCCCTATAGCTTTGAATTATGCATAGACGCCGATCGAGACCGGGTTTGGCACCGATCAGGGACAGACCTATCGTGGCGCAATCTCCGGCTGGACTCGGTTTCTCGACAAGCTGGAACAGGTGGTGTCCAATCTCGACTGATATGAAATCGAAGGGCGTTAGCTCATGAATATTATCCTCTGGGTCCTTCAGACGCGGTTGGCATGGTTGTGTCCGCGCTTGCGCCCTCTCTCGGCTGGCCGGTGCCCCTTGCGGCAATCGGGATTGCAGCCGAAATGCTGGTATTTTCGGGCGTTCATCTTCAGGCTGGTGCCGCGCAGAATGGCCCAATGGTCTACTGGCTGGCTGTCGCGGCAGTTTGCGTGATTATTGCAGTGGGGCGGTGGGTGATTTCGCCTCTGTAAGGATTTAAGGGCAAAACACATGAGCGCAGGCGGCAATCCCAAATTACTCTCCGGAGGCAATCCACAGATCCCAAAGGGCTACGGAAACGGGCCGGTACAGGATTATATCAATGCCATGCCTGACTGGAAAAAAGATATCGGCCGACGCCTCGATGATTTGATCGGCCAAGCTGTTCCCGACGCAACCAAGGCCGTCAAATGGAATTCGCCTTTCTATGGGATGAAAAAGGACGTTTGGTTTCTAAGTTACCACTGCTTCACGAAATACGTGAAGGTCACGTTCTTTGACGGCACTTCGCTTGATCCTGTTCCGCCGGAAAGCTCAAAGCAGGACAAGATCCGTTACCTCAATATCCGCGAGGGCGACGAATTTGATGAAGACCAGTTCATGGAGTGGGTCAGGCAGGCAAGCAAACTGCCCGGTGAGAAGTTGTAGCTCGGGTCACAAGCCCCCAAGCGCGCTCCTTCAAGCCTCCAGTTCGGCGTCCCAGTATAGAAAGTCCAGCCAACTGGAATGCAGGTGGCCCGGCGGGAATTTGCGTCCGAGGTTGCGCACCTCCTCGGGCTCCGGCGCGCGAGGCGGGCGGCGCAGGCTCAGCCCTGAGCGGGTCAGGCTTCGGGCGCCCTTGTGCAGATTGCAGCGGCCACATGCGGCCACCACATTTTCCCAGCTGGTTTTCCCCCCCGACGCGCGCGGCACGACGTGGTCGAACGTCAGATCGCCGTGTGCGCCGCAATACTGACAGCGAAATTCATCCCTCAGGAACAGGTTGAATCGCGTAAAGGCGATGCGCTTGCGCGGGTGGACAAAATCCTTGAGCACGATGACCGATGGCACCCGGATCTGCGTGCTGGGCGAGTGAACGACATGATCATACTCGGCAACGATATCTACACGGTGCAGCCAGGCCGCCTTGACCGCGTCCTGCCACGACCACAGCGATAACGGATAATAGCTAAGCGGGCGGTAGTCTGCATTCAGGACCAGCGCGGGATACTGCTTCAGGCTGCCCGGCGTGCGCACGAATTCAGTCCTGAAATCCGCGTCCATCCTACCCTGTGACTCCTGTCTGTGCCGACCAGTCTCAGTTTGGAATATATACCGCGCTCGCCGTCTGGCAAGAACTGGATTGAAGGGCGCAGGCGGGCATTTGTCCCGCGCCCTTTTGGCAGCTTATTGGCAGGAAACGGCGCGGGCTGTGCCCTATTGCACCGCCACCCATGGCCGGGCGCAGATCAAAGCTGCGCCATTACGTCGTCGGAGGCCTCGAAATTGGTGGTGACGCGCTGCACATCGTCGTCATCCTCCAGCGCGTCTATCAGCTTCATCAGCTTTTGCATGGCGTCCAGATCCATTTCAGTGGTGGTCGTAGGCCGCCATGTCAGGCGCGTCGCTTCGCTTTCACCCAAGGCCGTCTCGAGCGCGGAGGAGACGTCGTTCAGATCGGTATCGGCGCACCAGATCGTGTGCCCGTCCTCGCCGCTCTGCACGTCTTCGGCGCCGGCCTCGATCGCGGCCATCATCACGGTGTCGCCGTCACCCACATCAGCGCCATACTCGATCTCGCCCTTTCGCTCGAACATGAAGCCGACACTGCCGGTCTCGCCCAGATTACCACCATTCTTGGTGAACGTGCTACGCACCGTGCTGGCAGTGCGATTGCGGTTGTCGGTCATCGCCTCGACGATGACGGCCACGCCGTTGGGGCCATAGCCCTCATAGCGGATTTCCTCGTAATCGTCGCCGTCGCCTGCCTGAGATTTCTTGATCGCGCGGTCGATCACGTCCTTGGGCACTGACTGCGTCTTGGCCTCCTTGACGGCCATGCGCAGGCGCGGGTTTTTATCCGGGTCCGGGTCGCCCATCTTGGCGGCGACGGTGATTTCCTTGCTCAGCTTGGAAAACAGCTTGGAGCGGACTGCGTCCTGACGCCCCTTGCGGTGCTGGATATTTGCCCATTTCGAGTGGCCGGCCATGAACGTTCCTTATGTCATCGAGGGTGGAGGTTTGCGCTTCTATATGGCAGGGGCCCGCTGCGGTGCAAGGGGGGCACGTCCGCGATGCGCACCCGTCAGAGCGGCCAGATCAGCGGGATCAGCGCCGACGCTATCAGCGCAAGGCTCAGGTTCAGCGGCACGCCGATGCGCAAGAAATCGGTGAAACGGTACCCCCCCGGCCCGTAAACCAGCGTGTTGGTCTGATAACCGATGGGTGTGGCGAAACTGGCCGACGCCGCGAACATCACCGCCACCACCAGCGGGCGCGCGTCGACCCCCATCACATCGGCCAGACCGATGGCGATGGGGCTCATCACCACTGCAACGGCGTTGTTTGACACGATTTCGGTCAGGGTGGTCGCCAGCAGATAGACCGCCAGCACGATGGCAAAGGGCGGCAATGCCATCATGTAGGGCGCCAAGGTGTTGGCGATCAGTTGCACCGCGCCGGAATGATCCAGCGCTGCCCCGATCGCCAGCATCGCAAAGATCAGCGCCAGAAGCCGACCGTCGATGAAACTGAACGCCTCGTCGGCATCGATGCAGCGCGTCACCAGCACAATCACCACGGCCAGGATCGACAGGAACAGGATGGGCGCCACACCCAGCCCCGCCAGCACCACGATCCCGACCAGCGCCCCCAGCGCGATGGGCGCATGGCCGCGCCGAAAGGCGCGTGCAGACGGTTCGGACACGTCAACCATGTCCATCTCGGACGACAGTCGCCTGATATCCTCGGGCGCGCCTTCCAGCAGCAGCGTATCCCCGATCTTGACGATCAGGGTATCCAGTTGCCGGCCGATATTCTGGTTCCGCCGGTGCACCGCCAGCGGATAAACCCCATAGCGCCGCCGTAGCCGCAGCGACCCGAGCGAGCGGCCAACCATCTTGCAACCGGGCGTGATCAGCACCTCGACAGTCGACGTTTCGACCGCCGACACCTGATCAACACGCTTCAGGCTTTTGTCGGCTTGCAGGCTCAGAAGCTCGGTCATCTGGGTGCGCAGCACCACGCGGTCGCCCAGCTCCAGCGTGACGCCGGTCAGATCGTTGCGCAAGGACCGGTCGCCGCGCACCACGTCGATCAGGCGCACGCCCTCGCGCTTGAACAGTTGCACGCCGGTGACCTCGCGCCCGATCAGGTTGCTGTCAGGGGGAATCACGGCCTCGGTAAAAAATTTCATCCGGCTGCGGTCCGATAGCATGTCGGCCATGCTGTCACGGTGCGGCAGCAGTATCGGCCCGAGAAACCGCAGATAGAGCATGCCCCAGGTGACCAGAACGATGGCAAGCGGCGTGATCTCGAAAATCCCGAACGGCTCCAACCCGCGGGCGCGGGCAACGCCGTCAACCAGCAGATTCGTCGATGTGCCGATCAATGTCATCGTACCGCCAAGGATCGCGGCATAGCTGAGCGGTATCAGCAGGCGAGAGACCGGGGTTTTCATCGTGCGGGCGAGCTGCACAAAAACCGGGATCATCACCACGACGACGGGTGTGTTGTTCATCACAGCCGAGCCGATGATCACCATCACCATCAGCATCGCAACGGCCAGCTTGGGGTTGCTGCGCGCCTGCCGGTCCGCCAGCGATGTGAACGCCGCCAGCGCACCGGTGCGCACCAGCGCCCCCATGATGATGAACATGACCGCGATGGTCCAGGGCGCCGGATTCGACAGAACCTCCAGCGCAGACTCGTAGGGCAGCAGCCCCAGCGCCAACATGGTCCCTGCCCCGGCCAGTGCGACCACCTCGGTCGGGTGGGTTTCACGCACGAAGAACACGAACATGACTGCCACCACGGCCAGCGTCATCAGCGCCTGAGTGGTCTGTGACAAATCGAAGTATGCGATCAAATTCGGTCCTGCCCCTGTGTGTGCACGCCATGATCGCCGATGGTCGACTGTCGCGCAAGCGGATGCGTGCGCGCCCGCGGCTGCACCATGGCAATGCCCACCATCATAATGCTCAATGCCAGCCAGACCCAAAGCGAATACCGCTCGCCCAGCAGCAGCATCGACCACAGCACTCCACACCCCGTCACCAGATAGCTGGCCTGTGCGGCAAAGACCGATCCTGCCCGCCCCACCAACCACACATAGACGGCGTAGACGATTCCGTGCAGCGCCGCCGAAGCGGCCAGCGCCAGTTCAGGCACGCCGAAACTGTCCAGCGGATTGATCCACTGGCCGGTGACCAGCGACAGCGGAAACGTGATGATCAGCCCCAAAATCGACGCACCAAGGATCGTCTGCATCGAATCCAGCCCATCGGTGCCCCATTTTGCCACCAGATTACCCTCAGTCGCGTAGAGCAGCGGCGCGATCAGGGCGACGGGGATGAAGATGGCCATCGCACGCTCGGGCAGGCTGGCCTCGGGGCCGATCAGCAAGAGGATGCCCACCAAGCCAAAGCCGAGACCCGCGAGGCGCTGCCAAGCAAACTGCTCGTTTCCCAGCGCCAGCGCAATGGGCAGCGAAAACATCGGCACACTGGCGATCACGATCGCCATGATCCCTGCCGGCAGGCGCGCCGAGGCAAAGTAGAAAAAGATATCCGGCAGCACCGCACCGCAGAGCGCGATCACGATGTATAGCCGCCAAAACCGCCGCTCCAACCGCAGCGGCTTGCCGCGCAGGGCGCAGATCGTGCCCAGCAACGCAACAACGACCACTTCTTGCCAAAAGATCAGGCCCAGCGGTTGATGTCCGGTGCTGACCGCCAGCTTGGCCAGCGGCACGCTCAGCCCCCAGCCCGCGCCCATCGCCAGTAGGATGCCGTACGGGCCAAGGTCGCGGGGTGTCACGGACCCGCCGGAGTCAGACTGCCACCCTGGCGCACCATTTCGATTCGCGTCGCGCGGCCGGTGCGATCGTCGGTTTCGATATAGACACCCGATAGCGTGGCCTCGCCCATGGCCGGCGCAAACCGGCCCTTGGCCATGCCGGTGACAAAGCGGCGCAGCGGCTCGTCCTTTTCCATGCCGATGACGCTGTTGTAGTCACCGCACATGCCCGCATCCGACAGATAGGCGGTGCCGACCGGCAGGATCTGCGCATCGGCGGTTGGAATATGGGTATGCGTGCCGACAACCAGACTGGCACGACCATCGCAGAAATGGCCAACGCCCATCTTCTCGCTCGTGGCCTCGCAATGGATATCCACGATGGCCGCCTGAACCGCACCGCCCAGCACGTTGGCGCGCAATGTCGCGTCCAGCGCCGAGAACGGATCGTCAAAGGCGCGTTTCATGAACACCTGCCCCAGCACTTGCGTCACCAGAACCTTGCGCCCGCGCGCGTCCGAAAACACCCGCGCGCCGCGGCCCGGCGCGCCCTTGGCGAAGTTAAGCGGGCGGATAATCCGCGGTTCGCTTTCGATGGCGCGCAGCATGTCCTTTTGATCGAACGCGTGATCACCCAGCGTAACGCAATCGGCGCCCGCCTCGAGCAGGCCCTTGGCATGTTCGCCGCTCAGACCCATACCGCCGGTTGCGTTTTCGCCGTTGACCACGACAAAATCGAGCCCCCAGTCGGCCCGCAGCCGAGGCAGCCGTTCCGCAACCGCGCGGCGCCCACCGCGCCCCATGACATCGCCGAGAAAAAGGAGTTTCATGGTCGACGTGTTAAGATGCGCGCGGCGCGGGCGCAAGGGGCCAATACCGCCACTGCGGCCTGTGGCGCGTGGCGGAATTTGAGTATTTACAGAACATTGAAAGGCAGAGGGTCAGCGCTGTGCCAACGCGTCCTCCAGAACCGACAGGACGGCGGCGCGTGGAACATCAGACGTGATGAAGGCCTTGCCGATGCCGCGCGCAAGAATAAAGCGCAGATGACCGTCCTGTACCTTTTTGTCCTGCCCCATGAGCGCAAGAAGACCTTCTGCATCGGGGAGGTCTCCTTTTATATCAGATAGATCCACCTTCATATTCATGTTACTCAGATGTGCCCGCACGCGGCTGGGGGTCTCTTGCGCGCACAGGCCGATCCGCGCTGACAACTCGAACGCCAGAGCGCAGCCGATGGCGACACCCTCGCCATGCAGCAGACGATCAGAATAGCCCGTCGCCGCCTCGAGCGCGTGACAGAAGGTGTGGCCAAGGTTCAAAAGCGCGCGGTCACCCTGTTCGGTCTCGTCACGCGCGACGATAGCCGCCTTCATGGCGACCGAGTGCGCGACCGCATGGATGCGCGCCGCCTCGTCACCAGCGGCCATGCCGGGCGCGTGCGCCTCCAGCCAGTCGAAAAAGGCGGCATCCCCCAGCAGGCCGTACTTTACGACCTCACCGTAACCAGCGAGGAAATCGCGGTTTTTCATGGTTTGGAGCATTTCGATATCGGCCAAAACGAGGCTGGGCTGATGAAAGGCGCCGATCAGGTTCTTGCCGCGCGGCGAATTGATGCCCGTCTTGCCCCCGACCGAACTGTCAACCTGCGCGAGCAGGCTGGTTGGAATCTGCACAAAGCGCACGCCGCGCCGCAGAATGGCCGCCGCAAAGCCGACCAGATCACCGATCACGCCGCCACCCAAGGCGATCACGATATCGTCGCGCTCGACCTGAGCCTCCAGCAGCCATTCGGTTGTGCGCTCCAGCTGCGCCCAGCATTTCGTCGCCTCGCCCGGTGGCAGGGCAAGCGCCGTCATGGAAATTCCTTGTGTCTCCAATGCCTTGCGCAGGGGCTCCAGGTGCAGTCCGCCGACGGTTTCGTCAGTGACGACCGCCACGCGCGGGCGGCGCAGCAAGGGCGCAATCAGCGCGCCGGACCGGGCCAGCAGGCCGGGACCGACAAGCACGTCATAGGCGCGCCCTTCCAGCGGAACATGAACAGCTTTCGTGAGCATTTCGGTCATAGCACCTCCATAACGTCAGGACGCGTGGCCAGCGCCGCGATCACTTGGGTTGTCATCTTGTCTATCGTGTAACTGGCGCGCGAGACGACCTCCAGATCGGCCTCGGCATAGATCGGCACGCGTGCCTCATAGATGTCCTGCAGGGTTTGAAAAGGATCAGAAGTACGCAGCAACGGCCGGGAATCCTTGTGCTTTACCCGGTTCCATAGAAGCTTCAGATCGGCGTTGAGCCAAACCGAGACCGCCTTGGCCGAGATCAGCGCGCGATTGCGCGGCGCCAGAAACGCGCCGCCCCCGGTCGACAGGATGCAGGCCTCACCGCACAGCAGCCGGTCGATCACTTCGGTCTCGCGGCTGCGAAAGAACGCCTCGCCGTCGCGGGCGAAAATCTCGGCGATGGTCATGGCGGCGGCGGTTTCGAGTTCGGCGTCGGAATCCAGAAACGGCACCCCCAGTTGCAAGGCCAGCGCGCGACCCACGGCGGTCTTGCCTGCGCCCATCATGCCGACCATCACTACGGTTTTCTTCAGTTTTCCCGCCCTTGCCATGGCCAATCTCGGCACTCCCCCGCCCAAATTTCGTATTTAGAGATTGAATGGCGTGATCTTGCGCAAAAGGCCAGTTATAAGTTGGCAAAACAAACGGCAAGGCAGGCAGGCGCATCGTGTTCAAACTTATCAAATGGTTGTTTTATCTCACCATCCTCGCGTTTATCGCGCTGGTCGGTTACGCCTATCTGGGGCCGTTTTTTGGCGCAGATTTCAATCCACCCTCCAATGAGATTCGCAAGGAAATCATTCTTGACGCGAATTAAGCTACTTTTGGTTGCCGGACTGTTGCTGGCGCCGTGCTTGCCTGCGCAGGCGCAGCAGATCGGCCAGAGGCCTCTTTCAGCGATTGACTGGCTGGATCAGGTGCCGACCACTCTGGCGCCCCACCCGGCCGAGCCGCCCGTTGCGGGGCACGCAAGGATACCCCACATTGAAATGACGCCGTTGGGCGATGCGACGACCGGCGCGGTGGGGCTGCTGCCGCCATCGGTTACGGGGCTGCCTGCCGATATGTGGGCCGCCAGCAACGCCGCCGATCTGACCGCGCTCTGGGACAGTGCCGGCACGCAACCGGCTGCGGCGATCCAGGCGCTCTATCACACCCTTCTGCTGGCCGAGGCCGAACCGCCGCGCGGCGATGCGGACGCCTATCTGCGCACGCGGATCGCCGTTCTGCGGCGGTTCGGTGCAGTCGAGCCTGCGTATGAACTGCTGGCGCGGGCCGGGCCGCTGCGCCCTGCCCTTTTTGCCGCTTGGTTCGATCTGTCATTGCTGCACGGCGCCGAGACCGAGGCATGCACCGATCTTCGCGCGGCGCCGGGCCTGCTGAACGATGACGCCGCGCAGATCTATTGCACCGCATTAACAGGCGACTGGCCTACCGCGGTGCTGCTGTTCGACACCGGCCGCGCGCTGGGCACATGGGAGGGGCCGCGCGCGGCACTGCTGGAGCAGTTTCTGGATCCTGAAATGTCCGAAACCGCCGCACCGCCGCCCCCGATGGATCAACCGACGCCGCTGGATTTTCGCCTGTTCGAGGCGATCGGCAGCCCTCTGCCCACACGAGGCCTGCCCGCGGCCTACGCCATGGCCGATCTGCGCGGCACCGTCGGCTGGAAGGCCGAGATCGAGGCAGCCGAGCGGCTGACCCGCTCGGGCGCATTGGCGGCGGGCCGCCTGATGGGGCTTTACACACGCCAGCGGCCTGCCGCCTCGGGCGGGGTCTGGGACAGGGTCGCCGCGATCCAGAAGCTGGAGGCGGCGCTGAACAGCGGCACACCGGGACGGATCGACACCGCGCTGAATGCCGCATGGCTTCGGATGGGCGACGAGGGGCTGGAAATCCCGTTTGCGCAGATCTTCGGCGCGCGGCTTGCTGCGGCTGACCTAACGGGCGAGGCAGGTGCGCTGGCCTATCGCATTGCCCTGCTGACCGCCGATTACGAAGCTGCCGCCGCCAGCCCGCCGCCTGGCGATGAGGCGCAGTTTCTGGCCGGACTGGCGCAGGGCCGCCCCAATGCCGCGCTGGCCGGGGACAGCGCCGGGCAAATACTCGCCGGCGCCTTTACCCAGCCGCCACAGGCCGCGCCGGATCATGCCCTGCTGATCCGTCAGGGCAAACTGGGCGAGGCCGTGCTGTCTGCGGCGCTGCAATTTGACCGCGCCAGCGGCGATCCGGGCGAAATGGCCGCCGCGCTGGGCACTTTGCGCACCGTCGGGCTGGAGGATACCGCCCGCCGCGCCGCCTTGCAGGCGCTGATTCTGCGGCCCGGCGAATGAGTTCAGACGCCCATTGGACCGATGCGTTTCTTGAGGCGCAGGCGGCGGAACAGGGCGCGGCGCGCAACACGCTGGACGCCTACGCACGCGATCTGAGCGATTTCACCGGCTGGCTGACGCGCGCGAATCTTGGCCCGGCCACGGCGCAGCGCGGCGATATCGAACGCTACCTGATCGATCTGGAGGCGCAGGGACTGGCCAAATCCACCCGTGCGCGCCGCCTGTCGGCGATCAAGCAGCTCTATCGCTTTGCGTTCGAGGACCGGCTGCGCGCCGACAACCCGGCGGTTCAGATCAAGGGGCCGGGCCGCGATGCGCGCCTGCCCAAGACCGTCAGCGAGGACGAGGTCGACCGCCTGCTGGAGGCCGCGCGCTGCACCGGACGCAACGCGCGCGATCGCTGCCGCAACACCTGCCTGTTGGAGCTGCTCTATGCCACCGGCATGCGGGTCAGCGAGCTGGTATCGCTGCCTGTGGCCGCGGCGCGCGGCGATCCGCAGATGCTGCTGATCCGCGGCAAGGGCGGCAAGGAGCGGATGGTGCCATTGTCCCCACCCGCCCGCAGCGCGCTACAGGATTGGCTGGCCATGCTGGATGCCGCGGCCAGCGCCGAGCGCGCGCGCGGCGCGGTGCCATCGCCCTATCTGTTTGCCTCCTCGGGCAAGCTGGGGCACCTGACGCGCCACCGTTTTTACGCGATGATCAAGGAAATGGCCGTCACCGGCGGCGTCAGCCCGGCCAAGGTCACACCCCACACATTACGCCACGCCTTTGCCACCCATCTGCTGGCCCATGGCGCCGATCTGATCGCGATTCAGGCCCTGCTGGGCCATGCCGACGTCGCCACGACCGAGATTTACACCCATGTTCTGGACGCGCGCCTGTCGGCGTTGGTGCTGGAGCATCACCCCCTGTCTCAGGCGGCGCCTCGCAAACCTGGGCCCGACACGCCCGCACCCGACGAGGGCGAATAACCCGCTCCGCGTCGCGACCATGGACCACGCCACACCGCCGCACCGGTCATCATCCCTTGATCGCCCGCGCCGCGCACCCCATAACTCCGTTGGTATAAAAGGACACAGGACCCGATGGACGCGACAGCCCCGATTTTCGACATGGCATTCTGGTTGACCGGGGGTGCCATCCTGACGCTGCTTGTCCTGTCCGGTCTTTTCTCGGGAAGCGAGACAGCCCTGACCGCCGCCTCGCGCGGCAAGCTGCGTGCGCGTGCCGACAAGGGCGACAAGGGCGCCGAGCGGGCGCTGGCCATCACCGAGGACAACGAGACGCTGATCGGGTCGGTCCTGCTGGGCAACAATCTGGTCAACATTCTGGCGACGTCGCTGGCCACGGCGCTTTTCACCCGGCTCATGGGAGATTCGGGCGTGGCACTGGCCACGCTGGTGATGACGCTGCTGGTCCTCATATTTGCCGAGGTGCTGCCCAAAACCTACGCCATCACCAATGCCGAGGTCGCCGCCAGCCGCGTGGCCCCGGCCATCACCGTTGTCATTCGCCTGTTCTCGCCGGTTGTGTCGGCGGTGCGCATCTTTGTTCGGCTGATCCTGCGCCTGTTCGGCGTACGCACCGACCCCGACAGCAATGTTCTGGCCGTGCGCGAGGAAATCGCCGGCGCGCTGTACCTGGGCCATTCCGAGGGCGTCGTCGAAAAGGAAGACCGCGACCGGATCCTGGGCGCGCTGGATCTGGGCGAACGCGCCGTCGAGGAAATCATGCGCCACCGCAGCCAGATCGAGATGATCGACGCCGGGCTCGAACCGGGGGCGATCCTGGATCAGTGCCTGAAATCACCCCACACCCGACTGCCCGTCTACGTCGGCGATCCCGACAATATCATCGGCGTCGTCCATTCCAAGGATCTGCTGCGCGCCATGCACAAACTGGCCCTCGGCGAGGGCGGCAGCGCCAGCGCGTGGCGCAATTTCGATATCACGACAGTGGTTATGAAGCCTTACTTTGTTCCCGAAACCACAACGCTGGACGACCAGATGCGCCAGTTTCTGCGTATGCGCACGCATTTTGCGCTGGTCGTGGACGAATACGGCTCGCTTCAGGGTCTGATCACGCTGGAGGATATCCTGGAGGAGATCGTGGGCGAGATCACGGACGAGTTCGACACCGACGCCGAACACCCCATCCGCCGCAGCGAAGACAATCAGTACCTTGTTGATGGCGCAATGACGATCCGCGATCTGAACCGTGCCACCGACTGGTCCCTGCCCGACGATGCCGCCAACACCATCGCCGGGCTGGTCATTCACGAGGCCCAGATGATTCCCAAGGTCAATCAGGTGTTCAATTTCCACGGCTTCAGGTTCGAGGTCGTGGCGCGCAAGGATAACCGTATCACACGGCTGAAGATCGGCCAGATCTGACACCATCAGGGCGCGGTTGCCCCGACGTCGTTGCGATAGCCCGCGATCCCCAATCAGGGAAAGGCGATGGACCGTCCGTTTTCAGGAGCGCTGATTTTCACACCGGCACAATACCCGCCCGAACCACGTGACGCGCGGGCCGTGGCTGAAAGAGAAAGCAGGCACAGGCGCGCACTTAAATCGCAGTAAGCGCTGGTTCTCCGGGGCAGAATCGACCATTCTGCATCAACTTGAAGGGATACCGTTTATGAAAAAATTTGCATGGTTGTTGGCGTGCACGCCGTTGCTTCTCGCGGCTTGTGAGGATTTTGAGGGGGGGAGCAATGCTCCGTCCGGTCAATTCATCAAGGATCTACCCGAGGGCGTGCTAGCGCTTGCCGCGCCGTATCAGGATCTGACGGCTGTGCGAATTGATCCCACGACCAAGTGCTACATCTATCGCTACGCCGGACCTGTCGAGACGACATTCCTGCCGCTTAGGTCCGTCGAAGGGCGGCCCATCTGCTTGCAACCTGCGGACGCCTCCGCGGCAAGCTGACCGCACCAGAAAACCAGCGCCCGGCATTTGCCGGGCGCGCGCCAGTCAGGGCTAATCTCAGCTTCGCGCCGCAAGCCGATCCTCGGGAGGATACAGGTGGGCCGTCGACCCGGTCGCGACCTGTCCGTATAGGTCGTTGATATGCGCCATGACCATGCGCACACATCCCGAACTGGCCCGCCCCCCGATCGAGCGCGGCTGTGGCGAACCGTGAATACGCAGATAAGTGTCCCTGTTGCCGACATAAAGGTAAAATGCGCGCGATCCCAGCGGGTTGTTGGGGCCGGCATTCATGCCATCGGCGTGCTGGGCATAAATACCGGGATCACGCTTGATCATGGCCGGGGTCGGCGTCCATGTCGGCCATTTGGCCTTCCGGCGGATCGTGTAGTTTCCCGGCTCGTAAAGGTCTCCGCGCGCGATGGCGACGCCATACCGCATCGCGGTGCCGTCGCCGCGAATGTGATAAAGGTATCTCGCTACAGCATCGACATGAATATCGCCAGGTCTCAGCCCGTCATTCGCCTCGACACGTTGCGGCAGGAAACGTGGGGCGAAACCCCAGGGGTTCGACGTCGCAGGATTATAATTCGCAGGTGTTACCTGAGCATCCCATTTCGACCATTTCGTTCTGTCCGATGTTGGACCGGCCCATGCCGCGCCAGAAATCGGGGCCGAAAACAAGGCCGCAGCGGAAATTACGAAGTGGCGTCTGGTCAACATTGGGTCATGATCCTCGTTTGGGCGGCTCGACTGTTCATCGGTTACCAAACCATACATCATCAAGTAAAGTTCCAATTGCGTGACCAGGGTCAAGGCTCATGGCCAGATCATGACGTCAGCGACGAGCGCACAGGCTGCGAGGAACACTTTCGCGCAGCGGTCCGTAGCGGGTTGCGATCCGACGTCGGCCTTTCAGGCAGGCGAAAGTGTTTTCGATCTTATTGCGTTGGCGATAGCGGGCGAGACCGGGCTTTTGCGGCGCTTCCGCGCGGGGCTGCACGGAGTTATCTTCTTGTTTTCACGCTCTTCTCGATACCGGTTCACATTATAGGCACGATACCAATCGCATTACGCGCGTAGATATCCCGTTGCTCGCGGGGCATTTCTACAGCAGTCAGGATTTGAACAGAAGGTGATGTTCACGAGCAAGGGTCAACGCGAGCCGTGAAAACAACGATGTGCGTGAAAGATAAGTCACGTCACCGGGGCATGTCGGCCCAAGACCGTAAAACTGGCCAAAAGACACCGCGGAATGCAATATGTGAAAAGCGAGACAACCAGAGTCGACTTTGACGCGCAACTTGGCACTGCGCGGCGATGATGAGCCCACATTGAGAGTGGACTGAACAGCCAGATCTGTCATGCTTGTAAACTCAGGGCAAAGGGCGCGTGCACCCCTCTCCCTATCTTCCTCGCAATTTATCCCTGTTGCATGAAGGAAACGGATGATGCCAAAATCTGAACAGAACGTGCTGGTGCTGCAAGGTGGCGGTGCACTGGGCGCATATCAGGCTGGCGCATTCCAGACGCTCTTTGAGCATGGGTTCAATCCGCAATGGGTCGCGGGCATATCGATCGGCTCAATCAACGCTGCGATCATCTGCGGCAATCCCCCCGAGAACAGAGTCGAAAAGCTAGAAGGTTTCTGGGAAAAAGTCAGTTCTGCCATTGCCTTCTCCCCTTGGATGGATGGGCCGAAATCCCGCCACGCCTTTGCCGAATTCGCGGCTGCGACCACCATGTCCTATGGCGTGCCGGGGTTTTTCAGACCGCGGCTTCCTACAGCCTTCTGGCCCTTCGGCCAGGCACCGGCGCTCAGCGTTTATGACACGTCGCCCCTGGAAGAGACTTTGGGTGCGTTGGTCGATTTCGACTATCTGAATGACAAGGGGCCACGTCTCAGCGTCGGTGCCGTCGACATCGAAACGGGAAATTTTGCCTATTTCGACAACCGGAAGATTCGCATCGACGCACGCCACATCATGGCCAGCGGCGCGTTGCCGCCGGGTTTTCCGCCGGTCGAAATCGATGGGCGTTTCTATTGGGATGGCGGTCTGGTTTCCAACACCCCCTTGCAATATGTGATGGAGAACGCGGGCCCCGATCCCCTTTGCATCTTTCAAATCGACCTGTTCGATGCCCACGGCGAAATCCCCGCCGATCTGGCGGACGTGCAACAGCGCGAAAAAGATATACAATTCTCCAGCCGGACGCGTCTGACGACGGACAGATACCGGCAATTGCATGACATCCGCTCCGCTGCCCAGCGGCTTGCCGCGAAGCTTCCAAAGGAGTTGCAGTCGGATCCCGACCTTGCGCTCTTGCTTGCCACCGGCCCGGAATGTCCCGTGACGCTGGCGCATCTGATCCACCGCAAGGAGGGGTTCGAGGGCAACTCCAAGGATTACGAGTTTTCGCGGCTGTCGATGTCCGCGCATTGGGCGGCGGGCACTCAGGATGTGCAGCGCACGCTTTTGCACAAATCATGGAAATCCCGCCTGATTGGCAAGGATGGGCTTCAGGTCTTTGACCTTGGCGCGACGGATGACTGAAGGAAGAACGCGATGAACCACGATCAAATCCGCGAACAGGCGTTCGCGATGCCGCTGACCAGCCCCTCCTACCCGCGGGGGCCATACCGTTTCATAAATCGCGAATTTCTGACAATCACCTATCGCACTGACATGGATGCGCTGCGACGGGTCGTTCCGAAGCCGCTGGAGATCCCCGAGCCTATCGTCAAATACGAATTCATCCGGATGCCCGATTCCACCGGTTTCGGTGACTATACCGAAAGCGGGCAGGTTATTCCCGTCACACTGGACGGCGTGCCCGGCGGCTATGTCCATGCGATGTTCCTCAACGATGAGGCCCCTATCGCGGGTGGCCGCGAGATATGGGGTTTCCCCAAGAAACTGGCCGATCCCTCGCTGCGCGTCGAAAAGGATACGCTGGTGGGCACGCTCGATGTCGGGTCTGTCCGGGTGGCGACAGGCACGATGGGCTACAAGCACCGCACGCTGGATCACGATAAGGTACTGAAATCACTTGCCGCGCCCAGCTTCCTGCTCAAGATCATCCCCCATGTCGACTGCACACCGCGCATCTGCGAACTGGTCCGCTATTACACCACGGACATCACCTTGAAAGGCGCCTGGGACGGTCCGGCCGGGCTGGAGCTTCATTCCCACGCGCTGGCGCCGGTCGCGGATCTGCCGGTGCGCGAGGTGATATCGGCGGTCCATCTGCTGACCGACCTGACGCTGGGACTGGGCGAGGTTGTCCATGACTATCTGGCAGACGGGCCGCAGCGATGAACGCCGTGGACAGGATGGGCCATTGGGCGGGCAGAACCTGCGCGCGATGCGGTTGAGGCGCCCCACTTCATCAAAGGAATCTGACAAATGAATCTCAAGGACAAAGTCTGCATCATCACCGGCGCCGCCAGCGGCATTGGCCACGGCATCGCCGAGCGTTTCATCGCCGATGGCGCCAATGTCGTCATCGCCGATCTGAAACTGGATGCCGCGCAAAAGGCGGCGGACGCATTGACGGCCAAGGGACCGGGCAAGGCGATGGCAATTGAGATGAACGTCACCGACGAAGGCCAGGTCAACAATGGCGTTGAGGCGGTCATCAAGGCATGGGGCAAGATCGACGTTCTCGTCTCGAACGCCGGCATTCAGATCGTGCATCCGTTGCAGGAATTCCCGTTTGCCGAGTGGAAGAAACTGCTTTCGATCCATCTCGACGGCGCTTTCCTCACGACCAAAGCCTGCCTGCCGCATATGTACAAGGCCGGGTCAGGCGCGATCATCTTCATGGGCTCGGTCCATTCCAAAGAGGCGTCGCCGCTGAAGTCGGCCTATGTGACGGCCAAGCACGGCCTGCTCGGCCTCGCGCGCGTTATCTCAAAAGAAGGCGCTGCACACGGGGTGCGCGCCAACGTGATCTGCCCCGGCTTCGTCAAGACGCCGCTGGTGGAAAAGCAAATTCCCGAGCAGGCCAAGGATCTGGGCATTTCCGAAGAGGAGGTCGTGAACAAGGTCATGCTGGGCGAGACCGTCGATCAGGAATTCACCACGATCGAAGATGTCGCCGAAGTCGCGCATGTCTTTGCCGCTTTTCCCTCCAATGCGCTCACCGGCCAGTCGCTGGTCGTCAGCCACGGTTGGTACATGAACTGAATCGACGGGGATCATCATGGCCGATACGGATCTGCGCAGCCGCGTTCAGCGCTCGGGCATCTCCAGACAAATCTGCCGCCCTTGCTACACGCTAAACATCTTAAACACCTTCGCGCGGCGCGATTTTTAGCCAGATACCGTCCTTGCCGCGCACCGTCAGATGCGCGACGGGCATGGCGGGGCGCTCTGCCACCGTCTCGAACCGGTATTTACGCACCAACATCGCCAGCAGCAGCGGCCCCTCGATCATCGCAAACCCCGCACCGGGGCAGACCCGCTGCCCCGCCGAGAAGGGAATGAACGCCTCGCGCAGGCATTTGCGGCCCTCTTCGGTGCCATAGCGCGCGGGGTCGAACCCGTCGGGATTGTCCCAAATCCGCTCGTGCCGGTGCAGGTGCCATGGGCTGAGCACGATCTGCGCGCCGGGTGAAATGCTGCGATCGCGAAAATCCTCGGGGCAGCGTGCCTGCCGCACCATCATCGGCACTGGGGGATATAGGCGCAGGGTCTCGCGAAATACATCGCGCGTCAGGGGCAGCTTGCTCATGTGCGAGAATTCCGGCGCGGTATCGCCAAAACCCGCCTGCGCCTCTGCCGCCACGCGGCTCTGCCACTCAGGGTAAAGCGCCAACAGATACAGCGCCCAAGCCAGCGCCGAGGCGCTGGTTTCGTGCCCGGCAAGAAAGAAGATGGCGACCTGATCCACCATTTCCTCGGTATCGAACCTCTCGCCGGTCTGCGGGTCGACCGTCGTCATGATCTTGGTCGCCAGATCGTCCGGGGCGGTCCCGGCCTCGATCCGGGCCATGCGTTCGATCGTTAGTTGCCGGATGAGGTCGCGGATCACCCAAGCCGTGCGCCGCGCACGGCGACGGTGAAAGCGTGGCATCCACCCCGGCAGCGGGATCAGCGCGGCAAGGTTGACGACAGGCTGCGTGCGCTGATGCTCGCGGAATTCGCTGAACACGCGGGCGGCGACCTCGTTTTCGATCGGGATCGAGAAAAGCGTGCGGAAAATCACGTCAGCGGCGGCATGGCTTGCCTCGCTCTCGATATCCTGCGCGGTGCCCTCTGCTCGCTGGCCCAGCCGCTGCACCGCGCCCTGCCCCGCGTCGCGCATCGCCGGGAAAACATGCCGCAGGCGCCCGCCCTCGAACGCGGGATCAATGATGCGCCTCTGGCGCTTCCACGTTTCGCCATTGGTGACGAAAACCGAATTGCCCAGCAGCGGTGTCAGCCCCTCCCGCACGCGGTTTGATTTGGGAAAATCATCGGGCCGTCCCTTCAGGACCAGATCCACAAGATCGGGCTGATTGCACAGGTAGGACCGAAAGAACGGCGTGCGAAACTCGGCCATCCACGCACGGTAAAGGCGCGCGGGCTGCGCTGACAGAATATCGGCGCGAAACAGTCGTAGATAGCGCCAAAGTGATACGCGCCCGGGCCGTGACGGGGGTTTGGGCGGCAGCATCACGGCGCCATTCCGGTGAATTTGTTCACTGGCCGCTCTATCCGGCTGGCCGAGGGCGCGCGGCCGTCATAGCGCTGGCCCAGCGTCATCGGCCCGGCCGTGATGCGGAAATAGTCGTAATCGCCCGGCCGGTCGAACGCGCAGAGATACTGGAAATGCAGGCGAAAGAACTTCCATCGCAACGCGCGCCAGCGTTCGGGGGTAAGAGTCTGCGTGAACGCCGCCGAGATCACCAGCGGCCATCGTTTGCCCGGCGGGGCAACCCCGCTGACGGCGACCGGATCGCACAGCGCAAAGGCGCAGCCATCGCCCGGCGCCGTCACATCGACCCAGGTCAGCGCGCCTGAGTGCGACAGATAGGCCAGATCGGCGCGCAGACGGTGGGCATCGGGCAGGAACGACACCATCGGCACCACCTGCCCCAGCGACAGGAATGACAGCGCCGGACCACCGGGCGGAACGCGCCCGCCGCGGATGAGGTCTGCCAGGATCGACACCGCCAGATGCGCGCCCGAGGAATGGCCGACAACCAGAACCTCGTCGGCGTCCCCGGTCAGGGCGGCGGCGATGTCGTCCGCAAATTCGGCCATCCGCGCCTCAAGCGCGGGCGGGTTGGCACCGCGATAGCGGGCCGAATAGGCGTAATCGTGCATCAGGTAATAGGCGTAAAATTTGCCATCGCGCTTCTTGAACCAGCGCAGCAGGGCGTATCCGGCCCCGATCCCCAGCGCCGCGCCGATAACGTCCCCCAACGCGTCATAAGGCAGCGCCGCACCCCAAGCCCATGAGACCGCCCGGCAGACACCATAGGCCAGCGCGATGGCCAGCGCCGCCTGCACCAGCAGGAACCCCACAGGATAGAGCGCGGCAATCACCGGCCCCTTGCGCAGGCGCATCAGGCGCAGCAGCGCGCCGCTGGCGATATAGACCCATGCGGTGCGGACCAGTTGCAGATAGGTGGCAGCGATCGTCTGGCTCATGGAATCGCGCACGATGTCGGACCAGACCATCACATCGACCTCGCTTGCGATTTCGGCGCCGTCCATCCGTGCCGCCACCTGCCAGCCATAGCGCCCCTTGCCGCTGCGCGCGTTCAGGGTCAGCCCATAGCCCGAAATGTCGGCCTGCGCCGCGCCCTCCTTGCGGTATAGCTCGCGGTAGCGGCGCGGGTGGATGGGATCGTAGCCGGGAATGTAAAAGACCCGCCGCGCAAACGCGGGTCGGGTATCGGCGGATGTGCTGCCTTGTTTGATGTTCATAGAGACGCGCCCGAGACTACCCTGTGCCCCGCCACGCTAGTCGATGAACGGGGCCAGAGTAAGGCCGCAACGCCGCGCGTCGACACGCCTGCCTCAGCCCAGAACTGCAAGGCCGGGAAACGTCTCAAGCAGCCAGAAGGCAAAGGCCGAAAAGCCGCCCGTCAGCATCATCAGGCCAATGGTCCACAGCAAGAGGCCCATGATCCTTTCGATCCGGTCCATGTGCCGTTTCATCCAGCCCATGAACCCGGTCAGGCGCGGCAGGAATGCGGCCACCAGAATGAACGGCACACCCAGCCCGATGGCATAGACCGCCAACAGCGCCGTGCCGCGGGTGACCGATGCTTCGCTCGCGGCCAGTGACAGGATCGCGCCCAGTTGCGGGCCGATGCAGGGCGTCCAGCCGAACGCGAAGGCAAGGCCCAGGACATAGGCACCAAACGCGCTGCCGCCCCTGTCGCCTGCGTCCATCCTCATTTCGCGGTCCATAAATCCGATACGCAGGATGCCCAGAAAATGCAGGCCAAAGACCATCACCAGCACACCCGCGATCGAATTGAGCGTCGATTGGTATTGCAGAAACGCCAGACCCAGCGCCGATGCCGCAGCCCCCAGCAGCAGGAAGATCGTCGACAGCCCCAGCACGAAAAACAATGCAGGCACGATTGCGCGCCGCCGCGAAGCGCCGCCCTGCTGCGACAGATCCTGCAAGGTCACACCGCTCATATAGGCCAGATAGGGCGGCACAATGGGCAGCACACACGGGCTGAGAAACGACAACGTGCCCGCAAAAAGCGCCACGACCATCGCAGGAATGAGGCCCGCATCCATGATTTCAATTCCGAACATGGCGCAGGCTTAGCCCATCGCAGGGGCGGCGTCACGGGGCGGAATGTCACAACCTTGTGGACAGATGTCACCGGCCGGATTATCTGCCGCCCTATGGAACAAATCGACGCCATCGGCCTGTTGTGCCCTCTCCCCGTGCTGAAACTGCGCAAGCGCATGGCCAAGCTGGCCGCAGGCGCCGAGGTAGAACTGCGCGCCGACGATCCGGCAGCCATGATCGACGTGCCGCATTTCTGCAATGAGGCAGGCCATGCCCTGCTATCCGTCGAAGAGACAGACGCGCACACGCGATACCGGCTGCGCAAGGGCGGCTGAGCGACGCGAGGTATGACCAAAGGCGCGCCCCGCCCTTGGAACGCGCCTTTATTGAGTATTTTCAGAACGTTGAAAGCCCGGCGCAATGTGACGCCGGGCCTTTCCCAGGCGCGGCCTTAGCGACCCAGCGACCACCAACCCTTGCGCTTTGGCTTGTCAGCCTCGGTCTCGGCCGCGCCAGAAATCCCGGACTCTGGCTGCTCGGCTTGCTCAGGTTCTGGCTGCTCGGACACGACCGGCTCAGGCTCAGCCGGGATAGATTCGGGCTGAGCAGGGATTTCCTGCACAATCTCAGCAGGCTGGACCAGCTCGGGCTCAGGCGCGGGGGGCGCTGCCGTCTCGGGCGCGGTGTCCGCGGCCGACGTGGGGGCCACCTCGGCCACCGGGGCGGCAGCGATTTTGCGCGCGCGGGGTTTGCGCGTCGGCTTGGGCTTGGGAGCATCGCCTGCGGTATCCTCCGCAGCTGTCCCCTCTTCGGGCTTGCTGTCCTGGGCCACGCTATCTGCCTTCTTGGCGCGCGGTTTGCGGGTGCGCTTGGGCTTCGGCTTGTCCTCGGCAACCTCTTGGGTGGTCTCGGCAGAGGCTGCTTCGGCAGGCGTGGCGTCGTCATGGGCGCCGGTGTTCGCCGTCACATCTTCGCGCGTGTCACGCGCCGACAGGCGGGGGAATCGGTTTTCGCGGCGACCGGAATCGTCGCCACTATTTCCGCCCTCGGCCGAACCGTCCTGATCGTCAACATTGTCATCGCCATTATCGTCGCCATCGCGCGATTTCGACGACTTGCGGCGCCGACGCCGACGGCGCTTCTTTGGCCTGTCACCGTCTTCACCATTGTCGTCGTCGCCGTCATCGGCGCGTCCGTTCGGTTGGCGCTGCGGCTGCTCGGTCGCCTCCTCTCCGTCGCCCGGCAGTTCGTCAGGATCGACCTCCGTTTCGCTATCGATATCGTCCATGAGGGAGCTGTCGACCGATACGACCGCCGCGATCTGCTCGGGGACGGCGCGGGTGGCTGTCTTGAACTTCTCCAGCGCGAAATCGGGGCTGATCAGCGACGGATCGCCTTCGATCCGGATCGAAATGCCATAGCGGACCTCAATCTGGGCGACGCGTTCGCGTTTCTGGTTCATCAAGAAATTGGCGATGCCAACCGGCGCGCGCACCAGCACCTCCAGCGAGCGGCCCTTGGTACCTTCTTCCTCGACCTGGCGCAGGATATTGAGCGCAAGGTTGTCGTCCGAGCGGATCAGGCCGGTGCCATGGCAGGACGGGCATGGCTGCGTCGTTGCCTCGATCATGCCGGGGCGCAGGCGCTGGCGTGACATCTCCATCAGGCCAAAGCCCGAGATACGGCTGACCTGGATGCGCGCGCGGTCGGTTTTCAGGCAATCCTTCATGCGTTTTTCGACGGCGGCGTTATTCTTGCGCTCATCCATGTCGATGAAGTCGATGACGATCAGGCCGGCCAGATCACGCAGGCGCAGTTGGCGGGCGACTTCCTCGGCGGCCTCCAGATTGGTCTTGTACGCCGTATCCTCGATCGAGCCTTCCTTGGTGGCGCGGCCCGAATTGACGTCGACGGCGACAAGCGCCTCGGTCACGCCGATCACGATGTAACCGCCCGATTTCAGCTGCACCGTCGGGTTGAACATCGAGTTCAGGTAGGATTCCACCTGAAAACGCGCAAACAGCGGTATCGTATCGACATAGTGCCGCACGTTTTTCGCGTGGGACGGCATGATCATCTTCATGAAGTCCTTGGCGATGCGATAACCGCGCTCGCCCTCGACCAGAATCTCGTCGATCTCGCGGTTATACAGATCGCGGATCGACCGTTTGATCAGGTCGCCTTCCTCATAAATCTTGGCGGGTGCGATGGATTTCAACGTCAGTTCGCGGATCTGCTCCCACATGCGCTGGAGATATTCGTAGTCGCGCTTGATCTCGGATTTCGTCCGCTTCGCCCCGGCGGTCCGCACGATCAGGCCCGCGCCCTTGGGCACGTCGATCTCGGTCGCGATCTCCTTCAGCTTCTTGCGGTCGACGGTGTTGGTGATCTTGCGGCTGATGCCGCCACCGCGCGCGGTGTTGGGCATCAGGACACAATAGCGACCGGCCAGGCTTAGGTAGGTGGTCAGCGCCGCGCCCTTGTTGCCGCGCTCTTCCTTGACGACCTGGACCAGCAGGATCTGACGGACCTTGATGACTTCCTGAATCTTGTACTTGCGCGGTCGCGGCTTGCGCGGCGGGCGGATATCCTCGTGGGTGTCCTCATCGGCGACCACCTCGATATCGTCGTCCTTGTCCGCGGCATCGTCGATGCTGTCGTCGGCGTCATCTCCCTTGCGCGATCTGCGCGCGCGGGGGGTGCGGCGCGGCCTGCGCGGCGCATCATCGGCGTCGTCATCGTCGCCGTCTGCGCCGCCGGTGTCATCCGAAGACCCGTCATTCTCATGAACGCCGTTTTCGGCAGCGTCCCCAGCCCCATTGCCGGGCTCTTCCACGGGGGTATCTGCGACCCGCTCCATCGGCGAGCTACCTTCGTCGTCGTCGAAATCGATCGTTTCCATACCCGATACATCGGACTGGACGACCGCATCGTCATCCGACGTCGTCTTTTCGGCCTTGGACCGGCCACGAGCGCCGCGCGAGCGCCGCTTGGGCTTGGCGTTGTTCTCTTCTTCGGCTTCCTGGGCCTCGGCATAGGCGCGCTCTTCCTCCATCAGCGCCTCGCGGTCGGCGATGGGGATCTGGTAGTAATCGGGATGAATCTCCGAAAACGCGAGGAAACCGTGACGGTTTCCGCCATAATCGATGAACGCCGCCTGAAGCGACGGTTCGACCCGCGTTACCTTGGCAAGGTAGATATTCCCGGCAAGCTGCCGTTTGTTTTCAGATTCAAAATCAAATTCCTCGACTTTGTTTCCATCAACCACCACGACGCGCGTTTCTTCGGCGTGGGTGGCATCGATAAGCATTTTCTTGGCCATATTGTCCGTTCGCATCCGGGCACGCGCACCTGCCCGGGTGGGGCGGCATCGTGCAGGGGATGTCTGATTGTGGCGAGGTCACGTGCGCTGGCAGGGCGACCATACTGGCCCCCCGGCGGAAAATTATCCTGTGTTGCGCGCGTCATCGCGTTTCTTCTCCGGCGCCAGATACGGCGCCCATGATATATCCGAAGCGTTCCCTTGGGATTGCCCGGCGTTGAAGCGGCCCCCCTTGCAGGTGGCCTGATCGGTCTGCCCGGACGTGCCGGCGGATATGCCTACACAAGTGCCCGAAGCAGCGAAACTCACATGGATGGGCACTATTTCAGCGCGCAACCCATGGGGGCACACTAATGCGCGGGGGGGGGCGATTACAATGGACAAAATGTGGCGCAATCCCGCAACGCCCTGTGATGGAGGACAGAAATCATGCGTGGGGAAAGGCTTACTGATCCAGCGGGGGCCTTTCTACGGTATCCCCGCCCACGCTCTGATTGCAGGCTCACTCCAGATAGGTGGCCCACTTTTGCACCGGCCGGTGAATAGGGAGGGAAAAACGTGCTGTTCGCTCCGAATCCCAGAGGATGTGCCGATCGGATAGGCGAGATTCACAGCGCGCATCCCGATCGCGATTATCAAAGATAATCAGACCTTTGCAGCGTGTATTTCGCCATCTTCTCGTTCAGGGTCCGGCGCGGCAGGCACAATTCATCCATGACGGCGGCGATGCTGCCCTTGTGGCGGCGCATGGTGTTGTCGATCAGCATCCGCTCGAACGCCTCGACATATTCCTTCAGCGGCTTGCCTTCGGTCGTCATCACCGGCTGCATGTCCTGATGATCCGACATCAGCAGCGACACGATGGTGCCCGATCCGCGCCGTGATTGCAGTACGGCCCGCTCGGCCACGTTGAACAGCTGGCGCACATTGCCCGGCCACGGTGCTTGCAACAGCTGCGCAGCCTCCTGCGCGCTGACCTGAGGCGCGTCACAGCCGTAATCGTCGGCAAACTGATCCACAAAGCGGGTGAACAGCGTCAGGATGTCTTCGCCGCGCTGGCGCAGGGGCGGCACGGTGATACGCAAAGACGCGAGGCGATAGAACAGATCGGGGCGCAGTGCGTCCTCACTTGTCTTGCCCTCGTCCTGAAGATTGCTGATGGCGACGAGGCGTGTTTCGGGCGGTGTGCCCTCTTCGTTCAACCATGTCAGCAAGCGGGCCTGAAGGCTGTCGCTGAGCGCCTCGATATCCTCCAGCACCAGCGTGCCGCCGCGGGCCTCCTCGACAGCCGGCAGGCGGCTGTCCTCGGGGTTCATCGGACCGAAAAGACGTTTGGACAACTGATCCTGCTCAAACGCGGCGCAGGACACCAGCACGAACTTCTTGCCCGCGCGCGCGCCGACGGCATGCAGCGCGTGGGCGACCAGCGTCTTGCCCGTCCCTGTCTCGCCGTCGATCAGAACGTGGCCATCGGCCTGCCCCAGATCCAGGATATCTTCCTTCAACCGCTCCATCACCGGGCTGGAGCCGATGAGCTTTTTCATCAGCTGGCCGCCGTCCGACAGTTCGCGGCGCAGGGCGCGGTTGTCCAGCGTCAGGCGGCGCGCATGTGTGGCCTTTTTCGCCAGTTCGGTCATGCGGTCAGGGTTGAACGGCTTTTCCAGGAAATCATACGCACCGACGCGCATTGCCTCGACCGCCATCGGCACGTCGCCATGGCCGGTGATCATGATCACGGGCAGCGTGCTGTCGGCGCCCATCAGCTTTTTCAGGAACTGCATCCCGTCCATGCCGGGCATGCGGATATCCGTGATCACGATGCCGGGGTAATCGGGCCCCAGTTTTTTCAGCGCGTCCTCGGCGCTGGGAAAGGTTTCCGTGTCATAGCCGGACAGGGCCAGCCATTGGCTGATTGACTGGCGCATGTCCTTTTCGTCGTCAACGATCGCAATCTTCATCGCATTGGCCATCAGGGTCACTCCGCTGCACGGGTTTCTTCATCCAAGATAGGCAGGCGCATTTCAAATACAGCCCCCCCCGCTGCCGCGTCGCGCGCGGTCAGCCGTCCACCAAGCTCGTTTACGATCCCCGAGGAAATGGCAAGCCCCAGCCCAACCCCCTCGCCGGGTTGCTTGGTGGTGTGAAAGGGCTCGAACAGGTTCTCGATATCCTTCAGGCCGTGCCCATTGTCGCGCACGGTCAGCACAGCCATCGATCCGGCGGTCAGCACGAGGTCGATCTGCGCATCGTCCACCGCCTGCGTGGCGTCCAGCGCGTTGCGCAGAAGGTTAACCATCACCTGCTCGATTCGCACCCGGTCACCCATCACCATAACAGGATCATCAGGCAGTGTGCGGCTGATCGTAACCCGGCGCTGGCGCAATTGCGGTTCCATCATCGCGAGGGAGGACGCCAGCGCATCGCCTATGTTCACAGGCTCGAACGTATCCCCGGTGCGGCGCGCGTAGGATTTCAGCTGCTTGGTGATCGCGCCCATCCGCTCGATCAGGTCATCGATCCTCTGGAAGGACGACAGCGCTTCCTCCGGGCGGTTGCGTTTCAGCAAGAGGCGCGCACCGGCAAGGTAGGTCTTCATCGCCGCCAGCGGCTGGTTCAACTCGTGACTGACGGCCGCCGCCATTTCACCCAAGGCGGCCAGTTTGGAACTTTGCGCCAGCGTCAGTTCGGCGACGGCAAGCGTCTCCTGCACGCGTTCGCGTTCGGCAATTTCCCGCTGCAAGCGCAGGTTCAATGCGCGAAGCTCTGCCGACTCGCGCTGGAACAAAGCCATGCGCACCGCCGTCTTGCGGTTGAGAAAATAGAACGCCAGCGCCAGCAGAATCGCAAAGCCCATGATTTCGATTGCGAGAAACCCGTTCACCTTTTCGCGCACACTGTCATAGGTGGTGAAATTGGCGATCCGCCAGCCGCGGAACGCCACCCGGCCCGACACCCGCATCACCGCCTCGCCGCCAAGATACGCATCGGGGGGCAGCGTCGTCCAGTCGGCGGTGGCCTGTAGCGCGCGCCGGATCGCGCTGCTGACAGGCTCGCGCGCCAGCGCGTCGGCCTCGGTCAGGCCGCGCCAGCGCGGCTCGGTCGACAGGATGATCTGCCCCTCGCTGTCGGACACGATTACCGCGTCGGAAATCCCCGCCCAGGCGCGTTCGTATTTGTGCAGATCGACGGCGACCACAATGACGCCGATCAGGTTGCCCTGGCTTTCCACCCGGCGCGAATAGATGAATTCAAAACGCCCGCTATCGTTCTGTAGTAGCGTGAAAATCGTGTCCTTGGCTCGCAACGCATCAACGTAATAGGGCGCCGAGCCGAGCGATTCGCCCAGACGGTTACGGTCGGTCGCGGCCACCGTGCGCCCGTTCTTGTCCAGCAGGGTCAGCGACGCCGCGCCGATCTCATCGACAAAGGAGATCAGCCGCTGGGTCGATTGCGAATAATCGCCCGAATTCAGCGCCGCTATCAGCGCCGGATCGCGCGATAGCAGCTGCGGCACGACGGCGTTCTGGCGCAGCTCGCTCAGCAGGTTGCCCGAATAGAGCACCAGCCGCAATTCGGCCCGGTTGCGGGTGTTTGCAGTAAAGCGGTCGGTCAGCAGCCGGTTGGTGATATAGACCGTGCCGATCGCCAGCGCCGTCATCACGAGCAGCGCGATACGCACCCGCCAGCTGGTGATACGCTCGACGCGGCGCTGCTTTTCGCGCCGCGTGTGGCCGGGCGGCGGTGTGGCCGGGCGCGCATTTTGCAGCGTGGAAGGGGTGCGCGTGTTCATGTCCCTAGGCTACGGCGGGGGCGCAGCCACCTCAAGTCCCTTGCCGCGCTTCAGGCGTTTGCCAGCTGATCGACCAAACCCGCGAACATCGCGGCGCCGTCGGTGCCACCATGGGCAGGCTCGGCCATCCGCTCGGGGTGGGGCATCATGCCCAGCACGCGGCGGTTTTGCGACAGGATGCCGGCGATGTCATCGGCCGACCCATTGGGGTTATCCCCGTAGCGGAACGCGATGCGATCCTGATCCGCCAGCGCCTTCAGCGTTTCTGTGTCAGCATGGTAGTTGCCGTCGTGATGCGCGATGGGCACGGTGATCGTCTGCCCGGCCTCGTAGCGGCAGGTAAAGGGACTGTCCGCTGTCGTCACCGTCAACGGCACGGACCGACAAATGTATTTCAACCCCGCATTGCGCAGCAGCGTGCCGGGCAGAACGCGCGTTTCGGTCAGGATCTGGAATCCGTTGCAGATGCCCAACACATACCCGCCCCGCTCGGCATGCGCCGTGACCGTGCGGCTGATGGGCGAATTGGCGGCGATAGCGCCGCAGCGCAGGTAATCCCCGAAAGAGAACCCGCCGGGCACCGCGATCAGATCGACGCCATCCGGCAGCGCGGTATCCTTGTGCCAAACCATGGACACCTTGGCCCCCGCCCGACGCAGCGCCACGGCCAGATCACGGTCGCAGTTCGACCCCGGAAAAACGACGACAGCGGCATGCATCAGAGGATCTCCACCCGGTAGCTTTCGATCACCGTATTGGCCAGCAGACGCTCGCACATGTCGTTTATCGTCGCCTCGTCCGTGCCGTCCTTCAGGTCCAGTTCGATCACCTTGCCCTGACGCACGGCATTGACGCCCTCGAATCCGAGGCTGCCGAGCGCGTGGCGCACTGCCTCGCCCTGCGGGTCAAGAACGCCTGTCTTTAGCATGATATGAACGCGGGCTTTCATCGGTGGTATCCTTCGGCGTTGGTATAGGGGTCGCTATGGGTGGTCAGTTGATCAGCGTGGGCCGCGCCATCGGCGTCGCGCCCTTGGGCAATACGCCAAGACGTTTGGCGACCTCGGTGTAGGCGTCCGTCAGGCTGCCCAGATCGCGGCGGAACACGTCCTTGTCCAGCTTCTGGCCGGTCTCGATGTCCCACAGGCGGCAGCTGTCGGGGCTGATCTCGTCCGCCACGATCAGGCGCTGGAAGTCACCGTCATAAACGCGGCCGATCTCGATCTTGAAATCGATCAGCTTGATCCCGACGCCGTACATGACGCCAGCCAGAAAATCGTTCACGCGCAGCGCAAGGCTCAGCATGTCGTCCAGATCCTGCTGCGACGCCCAGCCAAATGCGGCGATGTGTTCCTCGGTGACCAGCGGATCGCCCAGCTTGTCATCCTTCAGGCAGTATTCGACGATGGGGCGCGGCAGTTGCGTGCCCTCTTCCAGCCCCAGACGCTTGGCCATGGTACCGGCGGCGTAGTTGCGCACGATCACTTCCAGCGGAATGATCTCGACCTGACGCACCAGTTGTTCGCGCATGTTCAGACGCTTCAGGAAATGCGTCGGCACGCCGATATTGGCCAATCCAACCATGAAATACTCGGACAGGATGTTGTTCAGAACACCCTTCCCCTCGATCACGGCCTTCTTCTCGGCGTTGAAGGCGGTGGCGTCGTCCTTGAAATACTGGACGATCGTGCCCGGCTCGGGGCCCTCATAAAGGGTCTTGGCCTTGCCTTCGTAAATCTTTTTGCGACGTGCCATGATAAACCTGTCCTTGCCTATGGGGGAGTCGGCCCCAAACTGCGATATCGCGTGTTTAGATCATGCCCCGCCCTGCCGCAAGCATGCTGCGGGCCTTGCGGTTGCAGGCCCGGGGCGCCATATCTGGGCTACGCACATATTGCACACAACCCAGCGAGGGAACCGAACAGATGAACACTTTCAAGGACCGCGAAGCCGCCTTTGAGAATAAGTATGCCCATGACGAGGAAATGAAATTCAAGGCCGAGGCGCGCTGCAACAAGCTGCTGGGTCTGTGGGCCGCCGATCTGTTGGGCAAGACCGGCGACGACGCCGACGCCTATGCGCGCGAAGTCATCAAGGCCGATTTCGAAGAGGCAGGGTTCGAAGACGTCATCCGCAAGGTTGCAGGCGATCTGGGCGACAAGGCCGATCCCGACACCATCCGCGCCAAACGGGCCGAACTGATGGCCGCCGCCAAGGCACAGCTGGTCGCAGAAAACTGATACCATAAAACCGGCAAATCAGCGCGCCGCCGCCCCATACCGCGTGTTATGGATTTGCGGCGCGCCGCCCGGCGTGACACAATCGCAAAAAACCCGATTTGGATGATTTGATGAGCAACGCACTTTCCCGGATGATGTCGCAGCGTGACTGGATCCTCGCCGATGGCGCCACCGGCACCAACCTGTTCAACATGGGGCTGGAATCGGGCGATGCGCCCGAATTCTGGAACGAAAAGCACCCCGACCGGATCACCAAGCTGTACAAGATGGCCGTCGATGCGGGCAGTGACCTGTTTCTGACCAACAGCTTCGGCGGCAACGCATCGCGCCTGAAACTGCATGGCGCGCAGAAACGCGCGCGCGAGTTGTCGCGCATATCCGCCGAAATCGGGCGCGAGGTCGCCGACCGCTATGATCGCCCGGTGATCGTCGCCGGATCGGTCGGGCCGACGGGTGACATCATGGCACCGATGGGCACGTTGACCCACGAATTGGCAGTTGAAATGTTCCATGAGCAGGCCGAGGGCCTGAAAGAGGGCGGCGCAGACGTTCTGTGGCTCGAAACCATCTCCGCCCCCGAGGAATACAAGGCCGCAGCCGAGGCGTTTTTGCTCGCGGGCATGCCTTGGGTCGGCACGATGAGCTTTGATACCGCCGGACGCACGATGATGGGTATGACCTCATCCGGCATGGCGGACATGGTCGAAACGCTGGACAACAAGCCACTGGCCTACGGCGCCAATTGCGGCGTCGGCGCGTCTGATCTGCTGCGCACCATCCTCGGCTTTGTCGCCCAGGGCACCGAGCGGCCCATCGTGGCAAAGGGCAACGCTGGCATCCCGAAATTCGTCGATGGACACATCCATTATGACGGCACCCCCCAGTTGATGGCAGAATACGCCTGCCTCGCCCGCGATTCCGGTGCAACGATCATCGGTGGCTGCTGCGGCACCATGCCCGAGCATCTGGCGAAAATGCGCGAGGCGCTGGAAACCCAACCGCGCGGCCCGCGCCCGACATTGGACCAGATCACCGAAACGCTGGGCGCGTTTTCGTCGACTATCGATGGAACCGGCGAAAACGTCCCTGCCCCGCGCCGCACACGCCGCCGGGGCAGCTAAGCAACCTCTGAGCGACCCAACCTGAAGCAATGACGCCGGTCGCCTGCCATCGCGGGCGGCCGGAACAAATCGCAGCGCAGATCGGGCAGATTTGCGCGCATCTCCATAGCGGCGCCATCTCCAGCGAGGCCCAACCATCGGCCTCATACCGCTTTTCCAGCCCCCCAACCGGTCGGTTACATTCCTACGCGCCCCATCCCGAAGGGAAATGTCTGGTGCTGGGCCAAGCGGGAGCATTCAGAACGCAAGCGGAACACATGCAAGAACACCATAATCAACATGCATATTTCGACCCTTCCCGCGCGGATTGACACGGTGTAAGTCGGTTCAGATGCGATCAGTGTCGCAATTCGCCTAGTGCCAAGGCCGCGAATTGGCGATGTGTGAAGCAGGAAACAATGCGGGCCACACGGCCTTGCTACACCGGGGGTTTGCACCATGTCCGACGACCAAGACGACATCATCCTGTCCGAATTGGACGATGACGAGCTGGTTCAGCAGATGTTTGACGATCTTTACGATGGTCTCAGAGACGAGATCATGGAAGCCGTCAATATCCTGCTCAGCCGCGGCTGGGTTCCCTATGACATCTTGACCAAGGCGCTGGTCGGCGGCATGACCATCGTCGGCAAGGATTTCCGCGACGGCATCCTTTTCGTTCCCGAGGTGCTGCTGGCTGCCAACGCGATGAAGGGTGGAATGTTTATCCTCAAGCCGCTTTTGGCTGAAACCGGCGCGCCCCGCGTGGGCAAGATGGTGATCGGCACGGTCAAGGGCGACATTCACGACATCGGCAAGAATCTGGTGGGGATGATGATGGAAGGCGCCGGTTTCGAGGTCGTCGATCTGGGCATCAACAATTCCGTCGAGAAATACCTTGAGGCGATCGAAACCGAAACCCCCGACATCCTCGGCATGTCCGCCCTGCTGACCACGACGATGCCCTATATGAAGGTCGTGATCGACACGATGATCGAACAGGGCATTCGCGACGACTATATCGTGCTGGTCGGCGGCGCCCCCCTGAACGAGGAATTTGGCAAGGCCATCGGCGCAGACGCCTATTGCCGCGACGCCGCCGTCGCGGTGGAAACCGCCAAGGAATTTGTCGGGCGCAAGCACAATCAGGGCGCAACAGCCTGAGGCCGCCCCGACGGCAAACGAACTTGATACCAACGGGGCCGACAGTGGCCCCGTTTTCACATCGGACCCGACCCTCGCCTGCGACGCCTCATACGTGTACACTGGGGCAACCGAACAGATTGGCACAATTGGCCCATGACCGACCTGCTCCCAGACCTGCCCTCTGACAAGATCCTGACCGAGGTCGGCATGTCCGCACCAGTCAACGACGCAGGCCGTGTCCTGCTGATTGCCTGCGGCGCATTGGCGCGCGAAATCCTCGCGCTGATCCGGCTCAATGGGTGGGATCATATGACACTGGTATGCTTGCCCGCCAATCTTCACCTATATCCCGACAGGATCGCAGACGCGGTCGAGGATACGGTGAAAAAACACGCGGCAAGCTTTCAACGTATCTTTGTCGCCTACGCCGATTGCGGCACCGGCGGCCTGCTGCGCGCCAGATGCGATGCGCTGGGGGTGGAAATGATACAGGGGCCCCATTGCTATAGCTTCTATGAGGGCAACGACACCTTCGCACAGCATGATGATGAGATCACGGCGTTCTATCTTACCGATTTCCTGGTCCGACAGTTCGACGCCTTCGTCTGGAAACCGATGGGCCTGGACCGACATCCACAGCTGCGCGACATGATCTTCGGAAACTATACCAAACTGGTCTATCAGGCGCAGACCGACGATGCGGCCCTGCGCGCCAAGGCCGAGGAGTGCGCGCGCCGCCTCGACCTCGATTACGAGTATCGCTTTACCGGCTATGGTGAGCTGGACACAACGCTGGCAGATGTCGCGAAAAAGAAATAGACGCGCCACTATCGCGACGCGCCCTGTTTTTTCTTGGTAAAAATACCCAAATGCCGCCGCCGCGACGGGTACTGCGTTACGCGTTGGCTTCGCGGATCTTGTCCGCCGCAGCCTTGTCATAGCTGACGCCGCTTTTCTCCAGCAGCGTGTCCAGCTCGCCCGACAGGGTCATCTCGGTGATGATGTCGCAACCGCCGACGAACTCGCCCTTGACATAAAGCTGCGGGATGGTGGGCCAGTCGGAATAATCCTTGATCCCCTGACGGATACCCTCGTCTTCCAGCACGTTTACGTCGCTATAGTCGATGCCCATGAAATTCAGCACCCCTGCCACGCGGCTGGAGAACCCGCATTGCGGCATCTCCTTGGTGCCCTTCATGAACAGGACCACGTCCTTGGCTTTGACGGTGTCTTCTATACGTGTCTTCGCGTCGGTCATGTTTGTCCTCATCATTTCTGCGGCCTTGGGGCCAGATTCGTACAGCTCGGCGCGGGCCACAATCGGAAAACGCGCCGAGTGGGGTTTCAGCCCAAGGCGCCGCGCCGCCTGCTGCTCAGTCGGGGGCGCGGGTTGTCAGCGCCAGCGCGTGCAACTCGCCCGCAGGTCCGTCCATCTTGCCTTTCAGCGCGGCATAGACGGCGCGCTGTTGCTGAACGCGGTTCATGCCCTTGAAAGACGGATCAATCACCTCGGCGGCGAAATGCGCGCCGTCGTTTCCCTGCACGCTTACGCGGGCATCGGGAAACGCCTCACGGATCATCGCCTCGATATCGGTTGCGAGAATGGCCATCTATGCCCTCCTGTACAGCGGTTTATATCGATGTAGAGCCCCGCCGGGCCAAGTGCAAGATGCCCCCGCCCCAAAGCGCACCAACAGTTCCTGCAAGTGCGCTACAGATCGTCACCCCGATTCAGCACCTCGCCCAGCAGGTCGCGCTGCAATTTGGGGCTGTCGCCAGTGCTGCGATGCCCGGACAAGGACCACCTGATCAAAGGCTTGCGCCGCCGACGCATCAACTGCCTCCGCTTGCACCTGTTCCCGCCGCACGCCATGGTGCGCAGGCAACCGAATTTGGCGGGCGACATGCAACACGCGACCACCTGGGGCCTCGTCTCCACCATCAAGGCGCCAGCGGAAGCCATCCTGAACTTTGCCGCGCATCATCTGGATATCGGCGCACACCGCATTCACATCTTTCTGGATGAAGATTGCCCGCCCGCCCGCCGCACCCTTGCCGCCCATCCGCGCTGCACCGTCACGGTGACGGACGACGCCTATTGGACCGAACGGCGCAAACGCCCCGAGGCGCATCAGGCGCGCCAGACCGTAAACGCCACCCGCGCCTATCGCCGCAGGCCCGGGGTGGATTGGCTGGCCCATATCGACGTTGACGAATTCCTCAGCCCCTCCTCCCCGCTCAGCGATCAGCTGGGCGCCCTGCCCGCCAGCGCCCGCACCGCCCGCGTGCGTCCAGTCGAGGCATTGGCGCCCCCCCCCGATGACGTGGGCGCGACATGGTTCAAGGCCTGCCATCTGCGCCAGTCCCGTCGCAACGCGCAGACCGAGGAAATCTATCCCACCTACGGCGCACTGCTGAACGGCGGGTTTCTCAGCCATGTCGCGGGCAAGATTTTCGTGCGCACCGGGCAAGAGGCACTGAGCCTGCGCATCCACAATGCCTTTGACGAGCAGGGAAAAATTGCCAACAAGGATGAGCTGACCCAGACCCTCCTGTGCCATTTCCACGCCCCCAGCTGGCAGGCATGGCAGCGCGCCTACCGCTATCGGCTGCAAAGCGGATCCTACCGCGAGGGGCTGAAGGGCGCGCCCAGCCTGCCGATGACGATGAATGCCCTGTTCAACGCGATCGAGGCCGATGGCGGCGAGGACGCGCTGCGCGCCTTCTATGACGAGGTCTGTACCGCCACCCCCGCCCTGCGCACCCGGCTGGAGGCGCACGGGTTGCTGCACCGGATTGATCTGGATCTGGATGCCAAACGCGCACGTCACTTTCCATCCCATGGCTAATCCACGCGCGCCAAATTGTGTCCGTCAAGGTGACATACCCTCCAAACGGCTGGTTTTGACCGTCTTTTAACCCATCTGATTGACCAAACCCCCTGAACTGATGTAAATGCGGCTCAGAGGTCCCCGCATGCGGAGAACCGCAGGGTCGTACGGACCCGGACCCAATCAGACGTACGGGCCAAGTTGTGTCCGTAAACCACGGATACACATGACAAAATTTTCCGATTTGAATCTGAACCCCAAGGTCCTCAAGGCCGTCGAAGAGACGGGCTATACCGTTCCCACCCCCATTCAGCAGGGGGCGATTCCCCCCGCGCTGGAGGGCCGTGACGTTCTGGGCATCGCGCAGACCGGCACTGGCAAGACAGCCGGTTTCGTATTGCCCATGCTATCGCTGCTGGCGCGCGGACGCGCCCGCGCGCGCATGCCGCGCTCTCTGGTCCTGTGCCCGACGCGCGAATTGGCCGCACAGGTCGCCGAGAATTTCGACACTTACTCCAAGCACCTGAAACTGACCAAGGCTCTCCTGATCGGCGGTGTCAGCTTCAAGGAGCAGGACAAGCTGATCGACAAGGGCGTTGACGTCCTGATCGCCACGCCCGGCCGCCTTCTGGACCATTTCGAACGCGGCAAGCTGCTGCTGACCGGCGTTCAGATCATGGTCGTGGACGAGGCGGACCGCATGCTGGACATGGGATTCATCCCCGATATCGAACGCATCTTCAGCCTGACGCCCTTCACCCGCCAGACGCTGTTTTTCTCCGCCACCATGGCGCCCGAAATCGAGCGAATCACAAACACGTTCCTCAGCTCACCCGAGCGGGTAGAGGTCGCGCGGCAGGCGACCGCCAGCGAGACAATCGAACAGGGTGTGGTCATGTTCAAAGGTTCGCGACGTGACCGCGAGGCCAGTGAAAAGCGCAAGGTTCTGCGCATGATGATCGACGGCGAAGGTGACAAATGCACCAACGCCATCGTGTTCTGCAACCGCAAGATTGATGTCGACACTGTCTCTAAATCGCTCAAAACGCATGGCTATGACGCGGCGCCCATCCACGGCGACCTGGATCAGAGCCAGCGGACCCGCACGCTCGACGGTTTCCGCGCAGGCGATCTGCGCATCCTCGTCGCCTCGGACGTCGCCGCACGCGGGCTGGATGTTCCGGCGGTCAGCCATGTGTTCAACTTCGACGTACCATCCCACCCCGAGGATTACGTTCACCGGATCGGCCGCACCGGTCGCGCCGGGCGCGATGGCAAGGCGATGATGATCTGCTCGCCCAAGGACGAAAAGAACATGATCGCGATCGAGGCTCTGATTCAGCGGGATATTCCGCGCCTCGAAAACCCGCTCGGTACGACCAGCGATGTGCAGGACGCCCCGGCAGAGGTGGATGTGGCCAAGACCGGGACACCCAAACCCCGCCGCTCGCGCAGCCGTAAGAAGCCGGACAGCCCAGCCGACGCAGCACAGGCCGAGGCGCCAGCGCAGGCCACCCTGCCCGATGCGCTGCCTGACACCCAACCTGCCGCACCGCAGAAACCAACCCAGGCCGAGACGCCACACCGGGACGCCGCCGCGCAGCCGGACGCAGTGCAGGACGATGCACCGCAAAATGCACCGCAGCCCGACAGCCGCCCCGACGCACAGGCGCAGCAGGACGGCAAATCCAGCCGCTCGCGCAGCCGTGGTGGACGTGGGCGCTCGGGCGGTGGAAATGGTGGCAATGGCGGCGGCGAAAAGGTTGTCGGTATGGGCGACCACATGCCCAGCTTCATCGCTCTCAGCTTTGAGGATCGCCGCGCGGGGTGATCCCCCCCGCCTGCCCGTCCTCCTACGGGGCAGTGGGTGAATACGTAAACGCCCCGGCCAATTTCTTGGCCGGGGCGTTTTCTTTTCTGGTCTTGCACCAATCGGCATCCCAAGTTCAGCGCACCCCGGTTCATCTCAAACATCGACGACGGTAGCGCTGCGGGGTCGGGCCGCCGCTGAGACAGGGCGGCCCGACTTGCCTCAGCTCATACGGCTGATGATCACCGTGACCTCGGGCCTTTTGCCGACCTCCGCGTTGGCCGACTGGCGTGTGATACGACGCAGCTCTTCTTCCAGCTTGTTATCGTCGGCGCGCAGCTTGCGGGCAGAGCGGCCCAGAAACTGGCTCAGATCCTCTTCCAGAACGTCCAGCAGCGGCGCGTTCGATGTGCCCGTTTCGGCCAGACCCTTGATCTCGCACCACGGATCGCCAAGGCTTTCGTGATCTTCGTCAAGGATGATATTTACCGTCACATGCCCGTTCAGCGCCATGCGGATCCGGTCGCGCACGACACCATCAAGTGCGCCGACCTGGACCGACCCGTCCAGATAGGTGCGCCCCGTTTCGACATGCTCGGCCACCTTCGGCGTCTTTGCCGTCAGGTCCATCAACATGCCGTTCACGACCATAACACCGCGTACCCCCTTGGCATTGCAGATTTTAACATGCTCGCGCAGGTGACGATGCTCGCCATGCATGGGCACAACCATCTGCGGCTTTACCAGTTCGTGCATCCGCTCGATATCGGGGCGGTTGGCGTGCCCCGAGACGTGATAGAGTCCGCTGCTGTCATCAATCACGTCAACACCGATTTCGGAAAACTGGTTCATGATGCGAATGACGCCGCGCTCGTTGCCCGGGATCGTCTTGGACGAGAACAGGAACGTGTCGCCCTCCTTCAGCTTGATCCCCTGATATTTTCCGTTGGCCAACTGGGCGCTGGCCGCGCGCCGCTCGCCCTGAGAACCGGTGACGATCAGCATCAGATTCTCGCGCGGCAGGTTCTTGGCCTCCTCGGGGGTGACGGTCGACGGGAAATTCTTCAAAACACCCGTCTCGACCGCGGCCTCGATCATCCGGCGCATGGCGCGGCCCATCAGGCACACGCTGCGCCCGGCCCGTTCGCCCGCCTCGGCCAGCGTTTTCACCCGTGCGACGTTACTGGCAAAGGTGGTCGCGGCGACCATGCCCTTGGCCGAGGCGATCAGCTTTTCGATCTCGGGGCCGACGGTGGCCTCGGACCGGCCCTCATGGGCCGAGAACACATTGGTGGAATCGCACATCAGCGCCAGAACGCCGTCCTTGCCCAGATCCTCCCACATGGCATGATCAAACGGCTCGCCCACGCCCGGATCGGTGTCGATCTTGAAATCGCCGGTATGCACCAAACGCCCCTTGGGCGTGTCGATCACCAACCCCGAGCTTTCGGGAATCGAATGCGAGATCGGCACAAACCCTACCGAGAACGGGCCAGCCTCCGTCACCTTGGGCCACGGCCTGACGATCTGGACCGCCTTTTCGGGGTGTCCATGCTCGGACATCTTGCGCCGCGCGATATTACCGGTGAAGGCCCGCGCATAAACCGGCGCGCCGAGGCGATCGTAGTAATGCGCGATGGCGCCGACATGATCCTCATGCGCGTGGGTGATGAAAATCGCTTCCAGGTCGTGCTTGCGCGCCACCAGCCAGGAAATGTCGGGCAGAATCAGATCCACGCCCGGGCTGGTCTCCATATCGGGGAAGGTCAGCCCCAGATCGACAAGGATCAGCTTTTCCTTGCCCGGTTTGCCGTATCCATACACATAGGCATTCATGCCAATTTCGCCCGCCCCCCCGAGGGGCAGGTAGATCACTCGTTCATTGCTCATCCGGCGTTAGCCTTTCTTGTTGTAGTCATGAATCACGGTCAGGCCGTGCATTGTCAGATCATCTTCTATCTCGTCAAAAAGCTCGGCCCCCTGGGCAAAGAGCGGCGCCAGCCCGCCAGTGCCGATCACCTTCATGGGGCGCGCATATTCGGCCTTGATCTGGGCGCAAAGGCCCTGAACCATCCCGATATAGCCCCAGTAGACCCCCGACTGCATGCAGTCGACCGTGTTCGTCCCGATCACGCGCGGCGGCGTAGTCACGTCGATATGCGGCAGTGCCGCGGCTGCCATATGCAGCGCCTCAAGACTGAGGTTCACCCCCGGCGCAATCACACCGCCCACATAGGCGCCGTCGCCTGCCACCACATCGCAGGTCGTCGCTGTTCCAAAATCCACGACGATCAGATCGCCGCCGTGCCGCGACCATGCCCCTGCCGTGTTGACCAGACGGTCCGGTCCCACCTGCGTGCCCGCGTCCACCCGCGGCAGCACCGGCAGCTTGCATTCGGGCTTACCCACAACCACCGGCCGACAGCCAAAGAACCGGTCGGCAAAGACGCGCAGGTTGAACACGACGCGCGGCACCGTGGACGAGATGATGACATCCGTAATGTCCACCTCGATGCCGTAATGTTTGACCAACGTGGAATACCAGGTGAAATATGCATCCGCCGTACGCGCATGATGGGTCGAGGTCCGCAGCGTGCACAGGAATTCGCTGCCATCCCAGATAGAAAAGACGGTGTTGGTATTCCCGCAATCAATTGCCAGCAGCATCATTCGCCTCACTTAGAAAAACACGTCTGCCGCCGGAATAGCCCGTCGTCCACCCGCCGTAGATAGAACGAGATTGCCGTCCTCGTCCACCGTCTCGAACCGGCCCGTCGTTTCCTCGCGCATGGTGCGCGCCGTCACGATCTGCCCCAGCCGTGCCGCCCGTGCCAGCCAGTCCGCGCGGATCGGCGCAAAGCCGTCACGAACGAACACCGCCTCGCGCCGCCCGTAGGCGGCTGCAAGATGATCCAGCAGCCTTTCAGGCGTTACCTGAACCCCTGTCCCGCTCAGCAGCGACACAGGCGGCACCGCCCTCGCCTCGCCCGGCACCGGCACACCCGCCAAATTGACGCCGATGCCGATCACCAGATGCGCCAGCCGCCCCGCCGAACTGCTACCTTCCAGCAGGATTCCGGCCAGCTTGCCCTCGCTCAGCAATACGTCATTCGGCCATTTCAGTGCCAGATCAGCGCCCGGTGCAAGCGCGCTCAGCGCATCATACAGCGCCAGCGACGCCACAAAGGACCTCAACGCAGCCCGCTCCGGCGGCTCCGCCGGGCGCAGCACCAACGATGCCGCAAAGTTCCCCTCAGGGTCGCCCCACACCCGCCCGCGCCGCCCGCGCCCCGCGATTTGCCGCGCGGCAAAAATCCACGTCGGGCCTGCCAATTCAGACGCCAGGCGCATGCCTTCGGCATTGGTGCTGTCCACCTCAGGCAACATGTGCCGCCCGTACCCTACTGGCCAAACTGGATCTTTCATCGTTCCGAAAATACTCCTGCCAGAGGCACGCAGCCCGCAGGGCTGCCGAAAACGAAAGTGACGCGCCATAGCGCGTCCCCTTCTGTCAGATATTTAGGTGACTGGCTCAGTTGACCAGCGTTGCCGCCGCCGCCTGCGCGGCGCCTTCGATCCCCAATAGGTTCACGCCCGGAAGCCAAGCAAGGCCAATGATCGCCGCGCTGACCATGAGGATCCCCCATAGAACCGGTGACACCGGCGGGTCCAGCGCCTCGCCCTCTTCGCCGAAATACATGTAGTAAACGATGCGCAGGTAATAGAACGCACCAATCACCGACCCGACCACACCCAGCACCGCCAGCCAAACCAGCCCGCCGTCATAGGCCGCACGCAACACGTAGAACTTGCCGAAGAAGCCAACCAGAGGCGGCACGCCCGCAAGGCTGAACAATAGCACCAGCATGGCCAGCGCCCGGCCGGGAGATGCGCGGGAATAAAGGTTCAGGCTGCGGATGTCAGTGATCGGCAGGCCGTCCCTCTGCATCGACAGGACAAAGGCGAAGGTGCCGACGTTCATCGTGACGTAGATCGCCAGATAGATCAGCATGGCCTGAACGCCAAACTCGGTGCCCGACGCGAGGCCCATCAACGCGAAACCCATATGCGCGATCGACGAATAGGCCATCAGCCGCTTGATATCGGTCTGCCCGATCGCCGCGAAACTGCCCCAGAAGATCGACAGAACGCTCATCACCGCAAGGATCTGCTGCCAGTCCGACACGATTCCTCCGAATGCGTCGAATAGCGTCCGGGCGAACAGCGCCATCGCCGCGACCTTGGGCGCGGTTGCGAAAAACGCCGTGACCGGGGTCGGCGCGCCTTCGTAGACGTCGGGCGTCCACATGTGGAACGGCACCGCAGACACCTTGAACGCGAGGCCCGACATGACAAACACCAGCCCCAACAGCAGCCCCACCGGCGCACGCCCGTCGGCTGCCTCGATAATTCCGACAAAACTGGTCGTGCCGACGTAGCCGTAGACCAAGGATGCACCATAGAGCAGCAAGCCCGAGCTGAGCGCACCCAGCACGAAATACTTCAGTCCGGCCTCGGTCGAGCGCACGCTGTCACGGCGCATCGATGCGATGACGTAAAGCGACAGAGATTGCAGCTCCAGTCCCATGTAGAGCGACATCAGATCGCCGGCGCTGACCATCATCATCATGCCAACCACACCAAGCGCGATCAGGATCGGGTATTCGAACCGCAGCAACCCGCGCCGCGCCATGTAGTCCTGCCCCATGACCATCACGGCGGCGGCGCTGAGGAGGATCATCACCTTGGCAAAGCGCGAGAAACCGTCGTCTATGAACATGCCGGAAAACGCCGTTTGCGTCCCCGAACCGGTCGTCCCGATCCAGAACGCCAACGCCACGAACAGCGCGGCGGTCAGCCAGATCAGCATGCCTGCCGCCTTGTCCTTGACCGTGTAGACGGCGCCCAGAAGGGCCAGCATCGCAAAGACCGCGATGACGATCTCGGGCAGGATAATATTCAGATCAGCCTGGATCATCTGAGCCTCCTCAATGCGCGGCTTCGGCGGTCTGGACGGCACTGTCTGTGCCCCCCTGCGCCAGCGCGGTGTCGTATTGTGAAATCAGCGCCTCGGTCGAGGGGCCGATGATGTCTGTCACCAGCGACGGGTAGACGCCCAGCAGTAGCGTCATCGCAACCAGCGGGGCAAAGATCGCCCGCTCGCGCCCGGTCATGTCGGAAATGGACTTGAGGCTCTCCTTGATCAGATCACCCAGAACAACCCGGCGGTAGAGCCACAGCGCATAGGCCGCCGACAGGATGACACCGGTTGCGGCCACGGCCGCGACCCATGTGTTGACCTTGAAGATACCGACCAGTGTCAGGAATTCCCCGATGAAGCCCGACGTGCCCGGCAGGCCCACATTGGCCATGGTGAAGAACAGGAAGATCAGCGCATAGCTGGGCATCCGGTTCACAAGGCCACCATAAGCGTCGATATCGCGCGTGTGCATCCGGTCATAGATAACCCCGACGCACAGGAACAACGCGCCCGAGATAAACCCGTGGCTGATCATCTGAAAGATCGCTCCGTCGACGCCCTGCTGGTTCGCCGCAAAGATACCCATCGTGACATAACCCATATGCGCAACGGACGAATAGGCGATCAGCTTCTTCATATCCTGTTGGGCCAATGCCACCAGCGACGTGTAGACAATGGCGATCGCGGACATCCACAGCACCAGCGGCGTCAGCACTTCGGCCCCGATGGGGAACATCGGCAGGCTGAACCGCAGGAAGCCGTAGCCGCCCATCTTCAGCAGGATCGCGGCCAGCACGACAGATCCGGCCGTCGGCGCCTGAACGTGTGCGTCGGGCAACCAGGTATGCACCGGCCACATCGGCATTTTCACCGCAAAGCTGGCAAAGAACGCAAGGAACAGCAGCGTCTGCATGCCGCCGACGATCGTGAAGCCCAGCACCGAGAACGTCTCGCTGTCAAAGCCGTGGCGCATCAGCGACGGAATATCCGTCGTGCCCGCATCCGAGAACATGGCAACCATCGCGACCAGCATCAGCACCGATCCGAGGAACGTATAGAGGAAGAACTTGAAGGATGCGTAAATACGCTCCTTCCCGCCCCAGATGCCGATGATCAGGAACATCGGGATCAGACCCGCCTCGAAGAAGACGTAGAACAGCACCAGATCCAGCGCCATGAACACGCCCAGCATCAGCGTTTCCAGAATGAGAAACGCGATCATGTATTCCTTGACGCGCGTCTTGATACCCCAGGAGGCTGCGATGGTCAGCGGCATCATGAAGGTCGTCAGCAGCACGAAAAGGACGCTGATCCCGTCGACACCCATCTTGTATTGCAGCCCCAGCAGCCATTCGCGCTCTTCCACGAACTGGAACCCGGTGTTGGACGGGTCGAAATCAAACAGGATGAACAGCGAGACGAGGAACGTCACCACCGTTGCCGCCAGCGCCACCCATTTGGCATTGCGCTGCGCCGCCGCATCCTCGCCCCGCAGGAAAATGGCGAGGATCGCCGCCGCGATGAGGGGGATGAACGTCGTGATCGACAGAACGTTTTCCATCAGTTTGCCCCTCCGGTGAACGTCATCCATGTGACGAGGATCACGATCCCGATCACCATGGCGAAGGCATAGGTAAAGATATAGCCGGATTGCGCGCGGCCCGCGAGGCGGGTGAAGAAGGGCACGATGCCCATCGCCACGCCGTTGATCGTGCCGTCGATGGCGCCGCCGTCTCCGCGCTTCCACAGGAAGGCACCAAGCTTCTTGGCCGGGCCGACGATCAGGGTATCGTAGATCTCGTCGAAATACCACTTGTTCAGCAAGAAGGCATAAAGCGGGCGCTGCGCCTCCATGAACTTGCGGGGGGTGGCAGGGCTCCAGACATAGAACCAGAGCGCGGTCAGCAGGCCCAGAACCATCGCGACGAACGGGCTGACCTTGACCCAGACGGGGGCATGGTGCGCATCGTCGATCACGGTATTGCCCGCGCCCATGTAGATCGCGCCGACGGGCGCTATCGCCTCGGCATGGGCCTCACCTGTCGCGGTCTCATCGGCGCCTGCCTCGGCATGCATGGTTGCGGCGTCCGCTGCGACAGCACCGTCCGCCCCGGCCACATCTTCGGTTGCGGCAACGGCGCCTTCGTCGTGGTCCGCTTCGCTGGCCTCGGCATGGTGCGCGGGAATGCCGAAGAATTTGTTCACCTTGTCGTGGTCGCCAAAGAAGCTGCCATACCAGACCATCCCGGCCAATACCGATCCGACAGCCAGCACGCCCAGCGGCACCAGCATCACCATCGGGGATTCATGCGCGTTCTGGTGCGTTTTCTTCTCGCCGCGTGCGGTACCGAAGAAGGTCATGAACATCAGGCGCCAGCTGTAGAAACTGGTCAGCGCCGCGGCAATCACCAGCATCCAGAAGGCATAGCCGCCTGCCGTGCCAGCCCACGCGCTCTCGATGACGGCGTCCTTGGACAGGAATCCGGCGAAACCGATATGCGTCAGCGGGATGCCGACACCGGTGATGGCCAGCGTGCCGATCATCATCGCCCAGAACGTATAGGGCAGCTTGTGACGCAGGCCGCCATAGTTGCGCATATCCTGTTCGTGATGCATCCCGTGGATGACCGAACCGGCACCCAGGAACAGCATCGCCTTGAAGAACGCGTGCGTCAGCAGGTGGAACATTGCCACCGAATAGGCACCGACGCCTGCGGCGACAAACATGTAGCCCAGCTGCGACATGGTGGAATAGGCGATGACGCGCTTGATATCGTTCTGCACCAGGCCGATGGTCGCGGCGACAAACGCCGTGGTCGCACCGATGAAGATAACGAACATCAGCGCCTCGGGCGCGTATTCCATCAGCGGCGACATGCGGCAGACAAGGAAAACACCGGCGGTGACCATCGTCGCCGCGTGGATCAGGGCCGATACCGGGGTCGGGCCCTCCATCGCGTCGGGCAGCCATGTGTGCAGGCCCAGCTGTGCCGATTTACCCATCGCGCCGATGAACAGCAGGATAGCGATCAGATTTGCTGCGTTCCAATCGGCCCACAGGAACCGCAGGTTTGTCTCGGCCAGCATCGGGCCGGAGGCGAATACATCCTCGAACAGGATACTGTCGGTGAGGAAAAAGATCGCCAGAATGCCCAGCAGGAAACCGAAATCGCCCACGCGGTTGACCACGAACGCCTTGATCGCGGCGGCGTTAGCCGACGGCTTGCGATAGTAGAACCCGATCAGCAGATAGGACGCGAGGCCCACACCCTCCCAGCCGAAAAACATTTGCAGCAGGTTGTCAGCCGTCACCAGCATCAGCATCGCAAAGGTAAACAGCGACAGATAAGCAAAGAAACGAGGGCGATAGGAGGCGCCCTCTTCGAAATTGTGATCATGGGCCATGTAGCCCATCGAATAAAGGTGGACGAGCGCCGAGACGGTTGTGACCACGATCAACATGATTGCCGTCAGACGGTCCAACCGGATCGACCAGCTGGCGTCCAGCAGGCCGGACTGCACCCAGTCCATAACGTGGATCTGCTGCAACGTACCATCATGGCCGATGAACACGATCCACGACAGCGCGCAGGACAGGAACAGCAGCGCCGTCGTGAGGACCTGCGCCCCCTTGTCGCCGATGATGCGCCAGCCGAAGCCCGCGATGATGGCACCGATCAGAGGCGCGAAGAGAATAATCTTTTCCATGACCTCAGCCCTTCATCACGTTGACGTCTTCGACCGCGATAGTCCCGCGGTTGCGGAAGAAGCAGACAAGGATCGCAAGCCCGATCGCGGCCTCGGCGGCAGCGACGGTCAACACCAGCAGGGTAAAGATCTGCCCCGCCAGATCGCCGGCAAAGCTGGAGAAGGCGACGAGGTTGATGTTCACCGCCAGCAGCATCAGCTCGATCGACATGAGCAGGATGATGATGTTCTTGCGGTTCAGGAATAGCCCGAAGATGCCGATGACGAACAGCGTCGCCGCCACCGTCAGGTAATGTTCAATTCCGATCATGTCTGTCCCTCAGTCTTTCTTGTCTGGCTCGCGCTTCTCTGGCGCGGGCGCCGCCATGGCGTCCTGGCTGGCGGTTCAGCCGATCAACGAGTAGCCGCCAAAGATCACGATTGTATTTCTGGACATGCGCTTCATCCCTTGGCTAGGGGCGGCGCTGATAGCGCCGCCTGGATTTATTTTCGGCAGCGGGCCTACAGTCCCTGCCCCGGCTTGACGTTCTTCAGCTTCATCGCCTTGGCCGGATCGCGCCACATCTGATGCAGCACATTCTGGCGCTTGACATCGACGCGGTGGCGCAACGTCAGGACAATCGCACCGATCATGGCAACCAGCAGGATCAGACCCGCCAGTTGGAACAGCAGGAAGTATTTATCATATAGCAGCAGTCCCAGCGCGGCAGTGTTTTGCACATCAACCGGCGCAGGCGCGACGCGCGCGGCCTCGGCCCCGGCCGACACTTCCCACGCGCCAAAGGCAATACCGAACTGCATCAGCAGGATCAAACCGATCAGCAGCGCAAGCGGCATGTACCGGGCCATCTCCGCCTTCAATTCGGCAAAATCGACGTCCAGCATCATGATCACGAACAGGAACAGAACCGCGACCGCACCGACATAGACGATCACCAGCAGCATCGCCACGAATTCCGCGCCCAGCAGAACGAACAGGCCTGCGGCGCTGATGAACGACAGGATCAGCCACAGCACCGAATGCACCGGGTTGCGGCTGATGACGGTGAACAATCCGCCGACAAGGGCCGAAATCGCAAAAAGGTAGAACGCAAATGCCATCGCGGTCATGTGTTTTTTCCTTCCTCGGTTTCCCCGTCCATCACCTCGCGCGCCAGCTCCATCGCGCGGTTCATGGCCGGAACGCCTGCGAACATCGCCATGCTTGCGATCGTCTCGGCAATCTCGGCTTTCGTGGCGCCGGCGCCCAGAAGGTGGCGCACAGTCATGCGCACCGCCGTATCGGCCTGCGCGCCCTGCATCGTCAGACCTGCCAGCGTCAACAGAAGCCGCGTCTTGGCATCAAGCCCATCGGGGTTCAAGCCCTTGCCGAAGGTCATTTCCATGATATCCTTGGGCATCGTCCCCCAAAGCGCCTCGAACCCCTTGGGTGAAAAGGATTCCAGCGCCGGATTCATGGATTTCGCCATGTCCTGCGCCTGCCGCATCATTTGCTCAAACGGGTTTTTTGCATCGGTCATCGGTAAGGTGCATCCAATTCGAGGTTGCGGGCAATCTCGGCCTCCCAGCGGTCGCCGTTCTCCAGTAGCCTGGTCTTGTCGTAGAACAGTTCTTCGCGGGTTTCGGTCGAGAATTCGAAATTCGGGCCTTCGACGATGGCATCAACCGGGCACGCCTCCTGGCAGAACCCGCAATAGATGCATTTTGTCATGTCGATATCGTATCGCGTCGTGCGGCGGCTGCCATCGTCGCGCGGCTCGGCGTCGATGGTGATGGCCTGCGCCGGGCAGATCGCCTCGCACAGCTTGCAGGCGATGCAGCGCTCTTCGCCGTTGGGATAGCGGCGCAGGGCGTGTTCGCCCCGGAAACGCGGGGACAGGTGGCCCTTTTCATGCGGATAGTTGATCGTCGCCTTGGGCGCGAAGAAGTATTTGAACCCCAGCCCCAGCCCCTTCCACACATCGCTCAGCAGGAAATAACCGACCGCGCGTCCATAATCGATATTCGCCATTACGTCAGCTCCTCGCAATCGTGGTGGCCTGTGCCCCGGCATCTTGGGACGGTATAGCCTGAGTCTGTGCATTCAGTCGCGTCATACCTGCATTGGTCGCGCCATTCCAGCGCGTCTCGTAATCACTTTGCAGGGCAAAATCAGGAAGATGCGACTCGGTTGTTTTTTCGATCTCGTAATACAGATAAGTCCGCCCCGGCCCGATCTGGTTTTTCAGCCGCAGGCGCAGCCCGCTGGTGGCCGGGTCTTCAAATGCGACATGACCGAAGGCATCGTCAGGCTCGGTGGGAATCGCGCGGCAGTCCAGCACATTGCAGTTGCAGGCGCGTTTCCAGAAGGTCCAGACCAGCTCGGGGTTGAATTGATACATACCGTGGCCGTACCAGCCATTCAGCCCATTCGCCGAAATCAGACGCCCGCCGGGTTTGAGCATGCGAAACAGCCCCTCCAGCGCCATCGGCACGTTGAACACATGCTCGACCGTGCCCCCGTCAAAGATCAGGTCGAACTGGTTCTCAAGACTTTCGCAGGGCTTCTTGTTCAGATCATGCAGGATCGTAGCGCCCTCGTAATCCGAAAAATCCATGACCTCCATGGCACCAAAGCCCAGCTTGCCCATCAGGGTCTCGGCATAGCCGTCGTCCTGAAGGAAATCGAAACGACGCGCCTCAATGCCATGATCGGCCAGCGTTTTTTCGTACAGCTTGCGGTGCTTCGTCTGAATGGGAAATTTCTGACGTCCCAGCATGAGCGAGCGCCCTTCCGGTTTGAACCGGGCGCTCAACTCAACAAGCCGATCAAAAAGGACGTAGTCGATCCCCAATGCTTCAGCCCCCCATCGTGAACCGGGCCCAGAATGCGCCCAGAACTTCGAACTTGGCGAGGAAGGAAATAATCACGACCCAGGCCAGCGACATCGGCAGGAACACTTTCCAGCCGATACGCATCAACTGATCATAGCGGTAGCGCGGCGTGATCGCCTTGACCATGGCGAACAGGAAGAAGAAGAACGCCATCTTGCCGATCATCCACACCACGCCGTCGGGCAGGCCCGGAATGGGCGACAGCCAGCCACCGAAGAACAGCAGCGACGTCAACGCGCACATCAGGAAGATCGCGATATATTCCCCCGCCATGAACAACAGGAAGGCCGTCGCGGAATATTCCACCTGATACCCGGCCACCAGTTCGGATTCGGCCTCGGGCAGGTCAAACGGCGGACGGTTCGTCTCGGCCAGGCACGAGATAAAGAACAGCGCAACCATCGGCAGGTGCGGCAACCAATACCAGCCAAAGAAGCCGTATTTGGTGTCCTGCGCACCGACGATATCGCCAAAGTTCAGGCTGCCGGTCGAGATGATGACCCCGATGATGATCAGCCCCAGGCTGACCTCGTAGGAAATCATCTGCGCCGCAGACCGCAGCGATCCAAGGAACGGGTATTTGGAGTTGGACGCCCAGCCCCCCATGATGACGCCGTATACTTCCAACGACGAAACCGCAAAAATGTAGAGCACCGCGACGTTGATATCCGATATCGCCCAGCCGTCGGACATCGGGATCACGGCCCACGCAATGACGGCCAGAACAAAGCTGACAATCGGCGCCATGATGAACACAACCTTGTCCGAGCCGGCGGGGATCACGACCTCTTTCACGACGTATTTCAGCGCGTCGGCGACCGATTGCAGCAGGCCGAACACGCCCACCACGTTGGGGCCGCGCCGCATCTGCACGGCGGCCCAGATCTTGCGGTCGCCATAAACGAGAAACAGCAGCGAAACCATCACAAAGCCAAGCATCGCAAGACACTGCGCAAAGATAATCAGAACGGTCCCGAACGGGGTTGCAAAAAATTCGGCCATCAGATCCTCATACCATCGGTATTCCATTTTCCGCGCAGTCGGCGGCGACGATTTCGGCGTCGATTGTCTTTAACCCGCGCGGCAGTGTCGGCGAGATCGTATAAACCGCATCCGCGCGCCATACGCCACCCTCATCCGCGATATTCGTGCGCACATGACGCGCAAACCCGTAGCCCCGGATCAGGGTGTATTGTGCAGCGGCACAATCCGCATACCGCGCCACGTCGCCCGTGTCACGTGCGCCGGACATTGTTATCCGGAAATTAACCAGATCGCTGTCCAGCAGATCGGTCTGTATTTCGCCATATTCAGGTTCAAAAGGCACCGCAGCCCCGCCCTGTGCACAGGCCGATACGGCGCCGGAGATAACCAGCAGCCCAAATACCGCAACGGCGCGCATCATTCACAACCCGGCGCAGGTTTGCGCTGGCCTGTCACGATCCAGTCGTCGCCGCGCGGTGTGCCGATCAGAGTATAGCGGCACGATGTCGTATAGGACTCATAGGACGTACCGATCGTGGTGACATTGCCCCACCCGCCCCTGCCGACACCGATCCCGACACCAATCACGGGTCGCGGTGACGGGCGCATGCCATGCTTTTCCACTTGCCACTGAAAGGCGCGGCGCCCGTCGGCCAGATCGAACACCTCGTCGGGCTGGCCGAAATCCAGCATCGGATCGACGATAGAACGGCCCATATACTTGTCCAGCACCGGGGGCGCGCAGCCCATCAGCACCGCAGCAACCGCAAGAGCGGTCAGGATATGGGGGGCGCTCGGCACGGTCCCTGTCACTCCGCAGCCATTCTGGACGACCTGCGGGCCTTGGCGCCCGCGCTCAGTTCGGCCATCAGCTGGCTTGCGCGGGCGATCGGATTGGTCAGGTAATGGTCCTCGATCGCATAGCGGAAGCTGCCCTTGCCCGGCGCGCTGGTCTCCAGCGGCTGCCATTCATTCTCGGGCACATGGTCGATTTCGGCCAGATGCGGCACTTCGGCGATCAGCGCCTGGCGCAACTGCGGCAGGCTGTCATAGGGCAGCACACTGCCCATCTCGCCCGACAGCGCGCGCAGGATCGCCCAGTTTTCCTTGGCCTCGCCGGGGGCGAACCCGGCGCGCAGCGCCAGTTGCGGACGCCCTTCGGTGTTCACGAACAGGCCCTGCTCTTCGGTATAGGCGGCGCCTGGCAGGATCACGTCGGCGCGGTGCGCGCCCCGATCGCCATGGCTGCCCTGATATATCACAAAGGGACCTGCCGCGATCTCGGTCTCGTCCGAACCGAGGTTGTAGATGACCTCGGCACCGTCCAACGCAGCGGTCAATCCGCCCTCGGTGGTGCAGCCCGCATCCATCGCGCCGACGCGGCCGGCGGCGGTGTGCAACACTAGGAATTTCGACTCCGTTGCCGCAGCAAAGGCCATCGCCTGACTCAGGACGGCGTCACCATCGGCTTCGGTCAACGCGCCCTGCCCTATGATCACGATCGACCGGCGGCTCAACGCATCCTCATGATCGCCACCATTCATCTTGACCAGATCATCGCGCCCCGTGCCCAGATGGAAATAGTCGAATGTCAGGTCCACTTTCGGCCCGACGACGCCCACCTTGGCGCCTGCCAGCCAAGCCTTGCGGATACGTGCGTTCAGCACCGGGGCCTCGACATGCGGATCACAACCGATCAGCATGATCGCTTCTGCGGTATCAATTTCCTCGATAGTGGCGGTCCCGACATAGCCAGATCGATTGCCCGCCGGCAGCTTGGCGCCATCGGTGCGGCATTCGACATGACCGCCCTGCCCCTCGATCAACTGTTTCAGCGCGAAGGCCGCCTCGACCGGTGCCAGATCGCCCACGAGACCGGCAACTTTCCTGCCCTTCATCGCAGTCGCAGCCGCCTCCAGCGCCTCGGGCCAGGTGGCGGCGCGCAGCTTGCCGTTTTCGCGGATATAGGGCTTGTCCAGACGCTGGCGGCGCAGACCGTCCCAGACAAAACGTGTCTTGTCCGAAATCCACTCCTCGTTCACGCCGTCATGGTTGCGCGGCAACATCCGCATGACTTCGCGACCCTTGGTATCGACCCGGATGTTGCTCCCCAAAGCGTCCATCACGTCGATCGTCTCCGTCTTGGTCAGTTCCCACGGGCGGGCCGTAAAGGCGTAGGGTTTGCTGACCAGCGCGCCGACCGGGCACAAATCGATGATGTTGCCCTGCATGTTGCTGTCCAGCGTCTCGCCGAGATAGCTGGTGATCTCGGCATCCTCGCCCCGGCCCGTCTGACCCATCTGGCTGATCCCGGCCACCTCGGTGGTGAAACGCACGCAGCGGGTGCAGGAAATGCAGCGCGTCATGTGCGTTTCCACCAGCGGACCCAGATCCAGATCCTCGGTCGCGCGTTTCGGTTCGCGGAATCGGGAGAAATCGACCCCGTAGGCCATCGCCTGATCCTGAAGATCACACTCGCCGCCCTGATCGCAGATCGGGCAATCCAGCGGGTGGTTGATCAGCAGGAATTCCATCACGCCTTCGCGGGCCTTTTTCACCATCGGCGAATTGGTTTTCACCATCGGCGGCTCGCCATCCTTGCCGGGGCGCAGATCGCGCACCTGCATGGCGCAGCTGGCAGCCGGTTTCGGCGGGCCGCCGACGACCTCCACAAGGCACATGCGGCAGTTTCCGGCGATCGACAAACGCTCGTGATAGCAAAAGCGCGGGATTTCCACGCCGGCAATCTCGCACGCCTGGATCAGGGTCATGGCCCCTTCCACTTCGATCTCGGTTCCGTCAATGTTCACTTTGCGAAGGTCGGTCATGGTGTTCACTTTGCTTTCAGGAATGAGCCGATGCGGCTGCGGTTCTTGATCTCTTCCCGTCCCAATTGGCACAGGCTGGCGGCGTCCAGATTGCTGGCGCCCTTCGATTTGAAATAGGCGTTGCGGCGCTCGCGCATCTTTGCCTGTTCGGCATCGTCGTTCACATAGGCGTCAATCTGCGCCTCGGTATAGCCGCGCTTTGCCGCCATTCCCTTGAGCTGGGTCACATAGCTGCGCGCAGCCCAGAACCGGCCCGAAAAATCATTGCATTCACGGCGGATCTTGTCGGCGGCGGCGATTGCCAGAAGGCCGGCGTTGATGTCTTTTTCGCCTGCCAGATCGGCGCGGGCGGCATTGGCCATTGTGCCAAGGCTGAGGGCAATGAGCGTGGTGAGTATCAGGCGCATGGTGCGTCTCCTTTCATGCGTGTCACGCGAAGGGCGCAATCGCTCCCCCGCTTGTCACACGAGATGGAGAGCAGCCGACCTGTTATGCAATAACAAGCACCGTTTGCTGCCGATATGCGGGCAGTTGCTACCATTTTACGCAGCTTCCGCGGAAAATAAGGACACCATTTTCAGAGACAACACTGGCATCCTCGGGTCCATACCCCGGCTGCCAGCTGATATCGCTGTCGCCAAACGTCTCGACGCAATAGGTCGTCCCCGCGAAACGCCCGGCCTCGCGTGCGCCATTGATGCCCTGCGCGAAATCGCGCACCGCGACCGAGAATTGCTCGCGCCGGTCGTTCGACTTGCTCAGTTTGGCTGGGTAGTAATTGCCATCAAAGCGCACCCGCTCGCCCGGCCTGCCACAGGCAGTCAGGGCCAGTGCGGCGGCCAGCGCGGTCAATGTCATCCCTCGGATCATTGCGAACCCCTTTTCAATCGCCCTGCTATTCTGCTGCCACAGGGCGCGATGTCGTGCTGCGCTTGTGCTTGATCCGGTCCTCGATCTCATCACGGAAGTTGCGGATCAGACCCTGTATCGGCCACGCGGCGGCATCCCCCAACGCGCAGATCGTATGCCCCTCGACCTGCTTGGTCACGTCCAGCAGCATGTCGATTTCCTCGGGCTCGGCATCGCCGCGCACCAGCCGGTCCATCACGCGCATCATCCAGCCGGTGCCCTCGCGGCACGGCGTGCACTGGCCGCAGGATTCGTGCTTGTAGAATTTCGACAGACGCCAGATCGCCTTGATGATGTCGGTGGACTGGTCCATCACGATCACGGCAGCCGTGCCCAAACCGCTGCGCTGGTCGCGCAGATAATCGAAATCCATGATCGCCTCGCGCATGTTCTCGCCGCGGATCAGCGGAACGGAACTTCCGCCGGGGATCACGGCCTTGAGGTTGTCCCAGCCGCCGCGAATACCGCCGCAATGCTTTTCGATCAGCTCTTCGAAATTGACGCTCATCGCCTCTTCTACAACGCAGGGGTTGTTGACGTGCCCCGAGATCGCGAACAGCTTGGTGCCCGAATTATTCGGGCGGCCAAAGCTGGAGAACCAGTCCGGCCCGCGCCGCAGGATCGTTGGTACGACGGCAATGGATTCCACGTTGTTCACTGTGGTCGGGCAGCCATAGAGGCCCGCGCCCGCCGGAAACGGCGGCTTCATGCGCGGCATGCCCTTCTTGCCCTCCAGCGATTCCAGCAGCGCCGTTTCTTCGCCGCAAATATAGGCGCCCGCGCCGTGGGTCAGGTAGATATCGAAATCATAGCCCGACTTGCAGGCGTTTTTCCCGACCATCCCGGCTTCATAGCATTCGTCGATTGCGGCCTGAAGCGCCTCTTTCTCGCGAATATATTCGCCGCGAATATAGATGTAGCATGCATTCGCCTGCATCGCGTAGCTGGCGATCAGGCACCCCTCGATCAGAGTATGCGGATCGTGGCGCATGATCTCGCGGTCCTTGCAGGTGCCCGGTTCGGATTCGTCGGCGTTGACGACCAGATAGCTGGGGCGCCCATCGCTCTCTTTCGGCATGAACGACCATTTCAGCCCGGTGGGAAATCCCGCACCGCCGCGACCGCGCAGACCGCTGGCCTTCATCTGGTCGATGATCCAGTCGCGCCCGTTCTGAAGGATCTTGGCCGTGCCATCCCAATGGCCACGCGCTTGCGCGCCTTTCAAAGTGCGGTCATGCATGCCGTAAAGATTGGTAAAGATGCGGTCTTGGTCTTGCAGCATTGCGTCAACGCCCCTGATTGTCCTGGCGCGCGCGCCAGATATTGTAGATCATCCAGATCGCCCACAGGAACCCCCCGAGAGCCATCAGATCGAACAGCGCAAGCACGCGCTGGCTTAGCCCCAGTTTAGCACCGATGAACGTCGCTGCCACCCACAGGATCGCGGTTCCCGCGATGACAAGCGCGGCGCGCCGTCCCGCCTGCGCCTGGTCTGCGCCCTTCACGGCCCCGGCGCCTTAGTTCGCATCGCCGCGCGCCAAAGTCACGGCCTGCCGCACCCATTGATCACGGCTGGCGCGGCCCTTGAACCCGGCCAGATTACGGTCAACCCAGTCAATTTCCGCCTCGGTCCAATTGGCGATCTGGTCGAAATGGTAGAACCCCATATCGTGCAGCATCGTCTCCAACTTGGGGCCGACGCCCTTGATCCGCTTCAGATCATCGGCGCCGCCTGCGCGCGGCGCGTCCAATGTGGCCGGCTTTTCCAGATCCTCGGGCGCCGTAACGATCGTATCCTGTGCCACCGGACGCGCGGCCTCACTGGCGATAGGATGCGCCTCCGGCGCTGGCTGTACCGCCGGGGTCTCGGCCTCGCGCGGCGCGGCGACGGACGCATCCGGCATCGGCGCTGGCGGATCCCCCGCAACCAGGCTGGACGGTGTGCTGGTTGCGGTCAACGGGCGGCTGGCCCGGTCGCCGGTGCAAATCACCTGCGGCAGCACGAAGCCCAGCACAAGAAAAGCTACGACTCCCAGCAGCCCACCCCACAGAAAGGACCATCCAGCGGCTGCAATCAGCACGATCGACAGCAGCAGGCCCAGACTGACAGAAACGTACCAGCAGGTGCTGGCGCATTTCTTGGCAGATGTGTTGATCGTCATCGTCATCTCCCCCTCGGTTCAAGGCACGCGCGAACAGGATTATTCGTAAACGTCGCCCTTCTTGACACGCTTGGCAAACTCCGTGTCGCCGCCAGATGCCAGAATGCCAGCCTGACGGATCCATTCATCGCGCGTTGCGCGCCCCTTGAACCCATCGAGGTTCTGGTCAACCCAAGCCACCTCGCCTGGCGACCACGCAGCAATCTGATCGAAGTGGTAAAATCCCATGTCGTTCAGTAGTTTCTCCAGCTTGGGACCGACACCCTTGATCATTTTCAGATCGTCCGCCCCATCGGCGCGCGGCGCTGTCATGGTCTGCGGCTTCTGGCCTGCCTCGGCTGTAGTCTCTGCAGCAGCGCCCGGCAGCGGCGTCTTGCCCTCGGCTGCGGGCCCCTCTGGCGCACTCTTGCTGGCAGCTTTATCCCCCGCTTTCGGCGTGCCGGCAGTTTCGCCCGCGACCTGAGGTGCCTTGGACGACGCCCGCGACGTTTTGGCAACGCTGGCCGAATCCTTTGGACCCGGTTTGCCTGCGGGCGTGGCGGTATTGTCCTGCTTTGGCTTGGCCTTGGATTTGGCGGCATCGCCCTGCGCGGCCTTGGCCGGGTCAATGCGGCCCGTTTCGGTCACGATATCCAGCGGCGCATCGCGCACGACGACCTTTGATGGTTCGGGGTGATGACCTGCGCCCTTGTCGCGCCACGGGGCCAGCAGCGGCACTTCGGTGCCGTCGATCCGCTTGACCGTCTCCCCCAGATCCGACGCCAACTGCGCCGAGGCGTTGTATTTTCGCTGCCCGCTGTCGAATTCCTTCAGGCTGGTCAACCCCGATTTCGGCTCGGACGCGAACCGCCCGTTCTGGGGCCCCGGTGTGGGCACGCGGCCTGCCGCCAGTTCGTCAATGATTTCGCGCAGGCGGTCCGCCGTCAGATCCTCGTAGTAATCCTTGCCGATCATCGCCATCGGTGCGTTGGCACAGGCGCCCTGACATTCCACCTCTTCCCAGCTGAACTTGCCATCGGCGCTGACAGTGTGGGGCTTATCGGCGATCTTTTCCCGGCACACGGCCATCAGATCCTCGGCGCCGCAGATCATGCAAGACGTGGTGCCGCAGATCTGAATCATCGCCACGCTACCCGTCGGCTGCAACTGGAACTGAAAATAGAACGACGCCACTTCCAGCGCGCGCATATAGGCCATGCCCAGCATGTCGGCGATGCCTTCGATTGCGGGACGGGTCAGCCAGCCTTCCTGCTCGTGGGCGCGCCACATCAGCGGAATGATCGCCGACGCCTGACGGCCCTCGGGAAATTTGGCAATCTGCGCCTCGGCCCATGCCTGATTGGCCGGGGTGAAGGCAAAGGATGCGGGCTGGTCGGGGTGCAGGCGGCGTAACATGGCAGATCCTATTGAGTAAGCACGCAGATGACAGGGATATTCGGCACGGCAGTATCCGGCGCATCGCCCCGGATTTCCGCCAGAAGCGTCGCCTGACGCGTCGCCTGTGCATCACTGCTATCAGCGAGGAAACACAGATACAGCATATCTGCTTTGGTCAATCCGTAGAGGGCGCCCCCGGCCCCGGAGACCGCAAAAGGCGTGAACCCATCGGCCACCAGGTCCGAGGAATGCCTGAAATCACTGCTGCCCACGTCCAGCGCGGACGCGGCAACCGGCATCAGGATCGCAAGAAGGGCGGCAAGGCGCATCATCTGTCGATCTCCCCGAACACGACATCCATCGTGCCGATGATCGCGGCGATATCGGCCAGTTGATGGCCGCCCGCGACATAGTCCATCGCCTGCAAATGCAGATATCCCGGCGCGCGTATCTTGGCGCGGTAGGGTTTGTTGGTGCCATCGCTGACAAGATAGACGCCGAATTCGCCCTTGGGCGCCTCGACCGCGACGTAAATCTCGCCCTCGGGGACGTGGAAACCCTCGGTATAGAGTTTGAAGTGATGGATCAGCGCCTCCATCGACGTTTTCATGTCGCTGCGCTTGGGTGGGGTGATCTTGCCACGGGCAAGGATATCGCCCTGCCCCTCGGGGGCGCGCAGCTTCTCGATGGCCTGATGGATGATATGGGTCGACTGGCGCATCTCTTCCATGCGGACGAGGTAGCGGTCATAGCAATCGCCATTCGTGCCAACAGGGATCTGGAATTCGAATTCGTCATAGCATTCATAGGGCTGGGCGCGGCGCAAATCCCATGCCATGCCGCTACCGCGCACCATGACACCCGAGAATCCCCAATCCAGCGCGTCCTGTTCGCTGACCTTGCCGATATCGACGTTGCGCTGCTTGAAAATGCGGTTTTCGGTCAGAAGGCCATCAAGATCGTTCATGAAGGCCGGAAATGCCTTGGCCCAGGTCTCGATATCGTCCAGCAGGTCGCTGGGCAGATCCTGATGCACGCCGCCAGGCCGGAAATAGGCCGCGTGAAGGCGCGCACCACAGGCCCGCTCGTAGAAAATCATCAGCTTCTCGCGCTCTTCGAACCCCCAGACCGGCGGAGTCAGCGCACCGACGTCCATCGCCTGCGTCGTGACGTTCATCAGATGGTTCAGGATACGGCCAATTTCGCAATACAGCACACGGATCAGGCTGGCGCGGCGCGGCACCTCGATGCCGGTCAGACGCTCGATGGCGAGGCACCAGGCATGTTCCTGATTCATCGGCGCGACGTAATCCAGCCGGTCGAAATAGGGCAGGTTTTGCAGATAGGTGCGCGATTCCATCAGCTTTTCAGTACCGCGATGCAGCAGGCCGATATGGGGATCGCACCGCTCGACAATCTCGCCGTCCAGTTCCAGCACCAGACGCAGAACGCCGTGCGCGGCAGGGTGTTGCGGGCCGAAGTTGATGTTGAAGTTGCGGATCTTCTGCTCGCCCGACTCGTAGTCGCGCGTTCCGTCGTCATAGGTATTACTGCGGATATCGCCGTCCATCACTTCGCCCCCTCTTTCTTGTCGCCGCTCTTCTCATCACCGGGCAGGATGTATTCGGCCCCCTCCCATGGCGACATGAAATCGAACTGGCGGTATTCCTGCACCAGCGAAACCGGCTCATAAACCACGCGCTTTTGCGCTTCGTCATAGCGCACTTCGGTATAGCCGGAGGTCGGGAAATCCTTGCGCAGCGGATGGCCGCGGAAACCGTAATCCGTCAGGATGCGGCGCAGGTCGGGATGGCCGGAGAACAGCAGGCCGAACATGTCGAACACCTCACGCTCGAACCAGTTGGCCGAGCGGTGGATTTCGGTGATCGACGGCACCATGTCGTCGGCGCGCGCCGCGACGCGCAGGCGGATGCGTTGGTTCTGGTACATGCTGAGGAAATGATAGACCACGTCGAACCGCTTGGCCCGCTCGGGGTAGTCGACGGCCGTGATGTCGACCAGCGTCGAGAACCGGCAGGTGCTGTCGGTTTTCAGAAACTCCACCAGCCCCCTGATGCTGCTGAGCGCCACGTCGACCGTCAGTTCGCCATTGGCGACAGACCAGCCCAGCACGCAATCCGCGCGCTTCATCTCGATATGCGAGCCCAGTTCCTTGAGCGCTTCGGTCATCTCTTTCCCCTTGCAATCAGCGATGCACCCGCCCTAGCGGGTGATCGTTCCGGTGCGGCGGATCTTGCGTTGCAGTTGCAGGATACCATACAGCAGCGCCTCGGCGGTCGGCGGGCAGCCCGGCACATAGATATCGACCGGCACGATCCGGTCACAGCCGCGCACCACGGAATAGCTGTAGTGATAATAGCCGCCGCCATTGGCGCAACTGCCCATCGAGATGACATAGCGCGGCTCGGGCATCTGGTCATAGACCTTGCGCAGGGCCGGGGCCATCTTGTTGGTCAGCGTGCCGGCAACGATCATCACATCCGACTGGCGCGGGCTGGCACGCGGCGCGATACCAAACCGCTCGGCGTCATAGCGCGGCATCGAGGTGTGCATCATCTCAACCGCACAACAGGCAAGGCCGAAGGTCATCCAGTGCAAACTGCCGGTGCGCGCCCAGTTGATGATATCCGAGGACGCGGTCAGCAAGAACCCCTTGTCCTGCAATTCGCGGTTCAGGTCCTGCGTGGCGACCTCGCGGTCGGCGCCCGCATGGTTCGGTGACGCGGCTACTCCCATTCCAAGGCTCCTTTTTTCCACTCATAGGCAAAGCCGATGGTCAGCACGCCCAGAAAGAACATCATCGACCAGAAGGCCGTCATGCTGATGTCCTGGAACGCCACTGCCCACGGGAACAGCATGGCAATTTCGAGATCGAAGATGATGAACAGGATCGCCACAAGGTAAAACCGTACGTCGAATTTCATCCGCGCATCATCGAACGCGTTAAAGCCGCACTCATACGCGCTGACCTTTTCGGGGTCGGGATCGCGCCCCTTGAGGATCAGCGACGCCAGGATCAGCACGACGCCAAGGCCGATGGCGATGGCCAGAAAGACCAGGATGGGAAGGTATTCCCTCAACATCTCTTCCAAGAGCGGCTCCTTTTCTGCCTGGGTGCAGCGCACCGGTGACAGGCGCGGGCAGGCAAGTGGCAAAGTTGACTGCTGATGTATCTATCTCTGCCCTTGGGTGGGGTCAACCTGCGCCGGGCGAAAACGCGGGCCGCAACGCCGCTGCCCAGCCCTTGCCAGACAGCGCGCAGTCCCCGCTCCTACCCCGCCGGTGACGTATAGAAATCGCGTTCAAACATACGGCTGGACCCTTCGGCGGGGAGCGCATCCAGATAGCTTTGCCGCTCGGTGATCCGCTCGAACCACGCGGCCAGTTCGGGATAGCCGTCCAGCGTGGCGAAATGGCGCGCCATATAGATCGCCTGGCCCACGCAGATATCGGCGGCGGAGTAGCCGCCGGTCAGCAGATAGTCGCGATTCTCAACCGGGGTGCTCAGGCGCGCCTCGATCGCGTCATAGCATTGCCTCAGACGCGCGCTCTCGATGCGCATCACAGCGGCGCTTTGATCGCGGGGGGGCAGCACAACGTGCTGCTGGGTCAGGGCCGCGACATGCTGCGTCACCGTCTCGGCGAAATGCACCCAGACCAGCCATGCCATCCGGTCCATCGCGCCGGGCAGCCGTCCGATGCCGCGCTCGGGGAACCGCTCGCACAGATATTCCACCATGGCGCCGCTTTCGAACATGCGCTCGCCCTCAATCTCCAGCGCCGGCACGCGCCCGGCGGGGGATCGGGTCAGAAATTCCTCGGTGCCGAGCGATCCGTCGAAGGGCATTTCGACCAGACGGTGTTCCACCTCCAGCTCGTTCAGCAGCCACAACACCCGCATAGAGCGGCTTTGCGGCACGTGATAGAGCGTAATCATGGGTCTCTCCCGTCATTGTAATTTCCGTGCGGCGCAAAGGGTACGACGCGACGCGCCCGGCGATAACCCATGAAGGTTGAACCGGGTTTATCGCTGATAGGCTGATTTCATCCCGCCCTCACGTAGGTCGCCGCCGCATGCGGGCTGCACGCAGCTTGGTGATTGTGGCATTTTAGCCACAAAAAAGCGGCTAAACCCGTCCTGAACAGCGATTTGATTCACGTCAAAGTGGACCACCGCAACGCCGCTTATCCGGGGCGTGAACCTGGAAGGAATAAGTGACATGACCATCTACACCAAAGCCCTCGCCGCCGCCACCGCTGCTGCCATCATCGCGGCCGCCGCCCCGGCCCTTGCCCAGTCCAAGGGCGACATGACCATCGGTATCGGCGTGCATAACGTCAATCCTCAGGGCAGCTCGAACACGGCGGCCGGTTCGATCAGCGTGGGCACCAGCACCCGCCCGACCCTGACCTTCGAGTATTTCGTCGCGGACAAGATCGGCATCGAAGTACTGGGCGCCTGGCCGTTCGAGCACAATATCAAGCTGGCCGGTGCCGGCACCGTCGGCAAGACCAAGCACCTGCCCCCGGTCATTTCCATCCAGTACCACTTCGTCAACCAGAGCAAGATCACGCCCTTCATCGGCCTTGGCGTCAACTACACGACATTTTTCGATGACGTGGGCACCGGCGCGCTGGCGGGCGTGCCTCTCAGCCTCGGCGACAGCTGGGGCCTGGCCGCCCATGCGGGTGTCGACCTCAAGATCTCGGACGCGGGATCGCTGCGCTTTGACATGCGCTATATCGATATCGGCACCGACGTGAAGGTCGGCGGCGCCAACATTGGCAAGGTCGACATTGATCCGCTGGTCGTCGGCATGGCCTATGTCCACCGCTTCTGATAGCGCGTAGCCTTGCCAAACAGGGGCCGTCCGGCAACGGGCGGCCCTTTTTGATGGGCCGATCACGCGGGTGTGCGCCCTTGATCAATCGCCATGTGGCGCATGCGCAGGCACTTGCCCCACATCCCGCACGGCGCCGAAATGGTCGATGAAATACTCCTGCCCGCCCCGCCCGGGCGCCGCGCAGGTGATGACCAGCCACAGCCCCTCTGATACAGCAGGGCGCGCGGTGCAATCGGTCGGGCGCGCAGTGCCGCCGGTCTCGGCCACATAGCGCGCGGCGATCTGCACGATTACATCCGTTTCCGCCCCGCGAACCGCCTTGCGGCCCAGCGACAGGCCAATGACCGCGCTTGCGGCGATCAGCGCGATGACCGGAACAAAGAACATCCATCGCGGCATTGCCCTGCCCCTTTGCGGACCATTGTTACGGCCCCGCCATACGGGCCTTGCGCCATCTCTAACCTGCGCCGGCCTCTCCGGCGGGAACCGCCCGGCCCGCAGCGTCGTTAAGCTGGTGAAACGCTAAACAGACATGAGGACCGACATGACCGACACAGATCTCAAAGGTACTTTCTGGGACCGCATGGAAAACGTCAACGTGGGCATGCTGTCCGCCCAAGGCACCGATCCGCGCCCAATGGCCCACCACGCACGCCGCGATGATGGCGCGCTGTGGTTCCTGACCGCCCACGACACCGACATCGGCAAGGACGCGGCGGCAGGCAAAACCGCGCGCTATCAGATCGTCAGCGGTGACGCGAAACTGTACGCCGTGATTGACGGCGCGCTCAGCATCGAAACCGACCGCGCCAAGCTGGAGGAAATCTGGTCGCCCATGGACGCCGCATGGTTCGAGGACGGCAAGGAAGACCCTAATGTGCGTCTGGTACGCTTCAGCCCCGCAAAGGGCGAGGTATGGGCCACTGACAGCACCGCCAAAGCGCTATACGACTTGGCGACGTCGGCCATGAGCGGTGGCACGGCCAATCCCGGCAGCCACGGTAAGATCACGTTCTGATGGGGCGCCCTGAAATGTGCGCCATGGGGGCCGCCGTGCTGGCGGCTCTCCTCGCGTTGCCCGCCACTGCCCAAGAGGTGGGCGAAATCGGCGTCGACTGGGCCGGAAATGATATCGTGATCGAGGCGATCGCCGATCCCGACGTGACCGGTGTGACCTGCCATCTTGCCTATTTCAGGCGTGGCCTGATTGACCGTCTGGCAAATGGCAACTGGTTCGAGGACCCCTCCAACAGCGCGCTGGAATGCCAGCAAACCGGCCCGATCAGGATCGGCGACATTGATCGCTCGAAATCGGGCGAGGATGTATTTCGTGCCGGACGCTCGATCATTCTGAAGTCGCTGCGCGTCAAGCGGATTTATGACGAAGCGAACCAGACGCTGATCTACGTCGCCCACGCACGCGAATTGACCCAAGGCTCGGCCAAGGTGGCAATTTCGACCGTGCCGCTGCGGGACGCCGTCACCGAATGACCTGGGCGACGCCTGCCTGCCACACCGCCCCCACCTCGGCGCGGATGATGCGCGCGATCAGCGCGCAATCGTCCAGGCTGAAGGTCAGCGGCAGGCGCATATCGACAACGGCGCGCAGCACCCGGTCGCTAGGCGGCAGCGGCGCGCTGGGGGCGTAGTGCCAGCTGTCATAGCGGCTGGTATACCCCTCGGGCTCGGCACCGCCGAACCACTTTAACTGCACACCGCGCGCGGCGCAGCGCGCCAGAACTGCGCCCACGGCATTGTCCGGCCAGTCCAGCAGCAGGAACTGGATGGAGGAGCCGACAAACATTTCTTCCGCAGGCCGCGTGATCACCGTCAGGCCGGGCGTGCCACGCAGCCCCTGCTCTACCGCGCGGTAGCGGTCCGTCCAAGCGGCGCATTGCGCGTCCAGCCGCGCCAACTGCGGGCGCAGGATGGCGGCGCGCAGGTTGTCCATGCGGCCTGACACGTTCGGCATATCATATTTGACCCGCGCAAATGCGCCGTCAGGTGGCACCGTTCCGTGCTTGTCGTACAGCATGTACGACCCCGAAAGCATGGTTGCCCGCGCCATCACCTCGTCATCGTCGGTGACCAGCAATCCGCCCTCGCCCGCGTTCAGATGCTTGTAGGTCTGCACCGAATAGCAGCCCACCAGCCCGTCACGCCCCGACACGCGCCCGCGCCACGCGGCGCCCATCGTGTGTGCGCAATCCTCGATCACGGTCACGCCCGCCGCATCGCAGATCTCCATCAGCCGGTCCATGTCCGCCAGATGGCCGCGCATGTGGCTGAGCATCAAAACCTGCGCCTGATCCACCTTGGCCGCCAGATCATCCAGATCGATGGTCAGCCCCTCGGTCACACCGACAAATACCGGCACGGCGCCCACCCCGGCGATGGCTCCGGGCACCGGGGCCAGGGTAAAGGCATTGGTCAGCACCTTGTCGCCTGGCCTCACGCCTACTGCGCGCAAGGCCGCGCCCATCGCATAGCCGCCGGACGCCACGGCCAGCGCATATTTCGCACCGGTATAGGCGGCAAACTCGCGCTCCAGCGCGGCGACCTCACCGATCTCGTCGCCGCTGGTGTTGTAGCGATGCAGCCGCCCTGACCGCATGACGGCGACCGCTGCTGCAATCGCATCCTCGGGGATCGGCTCCTGCTGGGTGAAATTCCCAGCGAAGACCTCGGCCGCGCCGCTCATATCAGCAGGCGCTGCGCGGCGGCGGGCAGATCGGCGAAATCATCCAGCAGCGCGTCCGGTTCCAACCCCGCCATGTCAGCGCCGTTTGGCCCGAAGGTGACCAGCACCGATGGCACACCGGCAGCGCGGGCCGTCGTGTGATCGGTGATCGTGTCGCCCACCAGCAGGCAGCGCGCCGGATCGCCGCCCGCGCGGCGCGCGGCCTCGCGGAGCGGTTCGGGGTCAGGTTTGCGCACGGCCAGCGTGTCGGCGCCGATCAATGCGCCGAAAAGGTCCAGTGCGCCCATCCGCGTCAGCAGCAGCCGCGCCAGATACTCGGGCTTGTTGGTGCAGATCGCCACTTTAAAATCCGCGCTTTTCAGCGCTTCTATCGCAGCCAATGCGCCGGGGTAGAATACAGTGTGGGTGTCGATCTCGGCCTCGTAAGCGTCCAGGAGAATGGGGAAGTATTGGTCCAGCACCGCCGGATCGGGCACGCGGCCCATCCGTGCCAGTCCCAGCGTCAGCATGGCGCGCGCGCCCCGCAGTGCGGTTCCGGCATCGGTCTGCGCGCTCAGCAGATCGCCTGCGCCCATCTGGCGAAAACACGCGTTTGCCGCAGCGATCAGATCGCCGCTGGTATCGGCCAGTGTTCCATCAAGATCGAAAACGATGCTGCGCATCTGCGCCCTCCGGTATTTCGGCCACAGCGAAGTTCCGCCCGGCCCTGTCACAATCGGCAACCTAGTTTGATCGCCCTCTCCCTTGCACCTACCTGCCCAGCAGATAAAACGGTCGTTAGCCGGATACAAAGGAAATCTTGTATATGACCCTCGCCCTGATCGTCCTCGCCGCTGGCAAGGGTACGCGCATGAATTCTGACCTGCCCAAGGTGCTGCACCCGATCGCGGGCGCGCCCATGCTGGTCCATGCCTTGCGCGCAGGTGCCACGCTGGAGCCTGCGCAGATTTGCGTCGTCACCGGCCATGGCGCAGACGCGGTCGAAGCTGCGGCGCTGGACTATGACCCTGACATCAAAACCGCCCGTCAGGACGCGCAATTGGGCACCGCCCATGCTGTCGCGCAGGCACGCGCCGCGCTCGCCGGGCATGACGGCGACGCTATCGTGCTATATGGCGACACACCCTTTATCCAACCGGAAACGCTGGAACGCATGATCGAGGCACGATCCAGCGCAGACGTGGTTGTTCTGGGCTTTGATGCCGCCGATCCGGGTCGCTACGGGCGGCTGGTAATGGACGGCGAGGCCCTGGAGAGGATCGTTGAATTCAAGGATGCAGCACCTGAGGAACGCGCCATAACATTCTGTAATTCAGGCGTTATCGCAGCAGACAGCGCAACCTTGCTTGATCTGATCGACGCTGTCGACAATGACAACGCGGCAGGCGAATACTACCTGACGGATATCGTCGGCATTGCCCGTGCCCGCGGTCTGTCAGCAACCGCCATCGCCTGCGGCGAGACCGAGACACTGGGCGTCAATTCCCGCGCCGAACTGGCCGCCGCCGAGGTGCTGTTTCAGGACCGCGCGCGCGCCATGGCCTTCGAGGGCGGCGTCACCTTCTACGCACCGGGTAGCGTCTATTTCGCCTATGACACCGTCCTCGGCCGCGATGCGCTGATCGAGCAGAACGTCGTCTTCGGGCCCGGCGTTACCGTCGAAAGTGGCGCGCATATCCGCGCGTTTAGCCACCTTGAGGGGTGCCACGTCGCGCGCGGCGCTGTCGTCGGCCCCTATGCCCGCCTGCGCCCCGGCGCCGAATTGGCCGAGGATGTGCGTGTGGGCAATTTCGTCGAGATCAAGAACGCCGTTCTGGACACTGGCGCCAAGGTCAATCACCTCACCTATGTCGGCGATGCCGATCTGGGCGCGGGCTGCAATGTCGGCGCCGGGACCGTGACCTGCAACTATGACGGGGTGCGCAAACACCGCACGCGGATCGGCGCAGGTGCGTTCATCGGATCCGGCACCATGCTGGTCGCCCCGGTCGCTGTGGGCGCGGAGGCGATGACCGCCTCCGGCTCGGTCATCACGCAGGACGTGCCGGATGGTGCGCTGGCACTGGCACGCGCCCGGCAGCTCACAAAACCGGGCCTTGCAAGAAAACTGATGGACATGTTCAGATCGTCCAAAGAAAAACATAATCAAGGGACAGGCTGATGTGCGGTATCGTCGGGATTCTGGGCACGCACGAAGTCGCCCCCATGCTGGTCGAAGCATTGAAACGGCTGGAGTATCGCGGCTATGACAGCGCCGGCATTGCCACGGTCAACGACGGTGTGCTGGAGCGGCGCCGCGCGATCGGCAAACTGGTCAATCTTGGCGATTTGCTGGTGCGTGATCCGCTGGCAGGCAAGTCGGGCATCGGGCACACCCGCTGGGCCACGCACGGCGCCCCGAACCTGATCAACACGCACCCGCACCAGACGCGCCGCGTCGCCGTTGTGCATAACGGCATCATCGAAAATTACCGCGACCTGCGCGCTGATCTGGCCAAGGCCGGGATCAGCCACCAGACCGAGACGGATACAGAAACCGTCGCCCTTCTGGCGCAGCATTACATTGACGAGGGCGCCACCCCCGAGGTCGCCGTGCGCCGCACCGTCGCCCGGCTGGAGGGTGCCTATGCGCTGGCCTTCCTGTTCGAGGGCGAGTCCGATCTGATGATCGCGGCCCGCAAGGGCAGCCCGCTGGCCATCGGCCATGGTGACGGCGAGGTTTACATCGGGTCGGATGCCATCGCGCTTGCACCGATGACGAACCGCGTGACCTATCTGGAGGAAGGCGATTGCGCCGTGCTGACCCGCAGTTCGGTCAGGATAACCGACCCCGCCGGGCAGATCGTCACGCGAGAGGCGCGCACTATGCGCATAGACGCTGCGCGGATTGACAAGGCCGGGCACAAACACTTCATGTCCAAGGAAATCGCCGAGCAGCCGACGGTCATCAGTGAAACCATCGCAGCCTATGTCGCGAGCGATCGCAGCGACATCAACCTCCCCGGCAAGGGTATTGATTTTACGAAAATAAACCGTCTAGTAATGGCGTCCTGTGGGACCGCGTATTATGCCTGCCTGACCGCGAAATACTGGTTCGAACAACTGGCAGGCCTGCCGGTTGAGGTCGATTTTGCGTCGGAGTTCCGCTATCGCACCCCCCCTGTGACCGAAGGCACCGCCGCCCTGTTCGTCAGCCAGTCTGGCGAGACCGCCGACACCCTCGCCGCGCTGCGCTACTGCGTCGGCAAGGCGCAGTCGATCCTGTCCGTGACTAACGTGCCCGAAAGCTCGATCGCGCGCGAAAGCGATCTGAACATGCCGATCTTTGCCGGCGCCGAAATCGGCGTCGCATCGACCAAAGCATTCACCTGCCAGCTGACCGTACTTCTGCTGCTGGCGCTAAAAGCAGCGCACGCGCGCGGTCGGCTCAGCGACGAGGCGTTCAAGGCCAAGCTGACGGCCATGCGCGGCCTGCCAGCCATCCTGAACCGGGCCATGAGCGTCGAAGAACACGTGCGCAGCATATCCCAGCGCCTTGCCGAATCGCGCGACGCGCTGTTCCTGGGTCGTGGCCGGATGTTCCCCATCGCGTTAGAGGGTGCGCTGAAATTAAAGGAAATCAGCTATATACACGCCGAAGCTTATGCTTCAGGCGAATTAAAGCACGGCCCTATCGCGCTGATCGACGAAAAGATGCCGGTGGTGGTGATAGCCCCCCGTGATGCGCTGTTCGACAAGACTGTGTCGAATATGCAAGAGGTGATGGCGCGCGGCGGCAAGGTGGTTCTGATCACCGACCAGGCGGGCGCAGCGGCGGCATCGGACGGGGTCTGGCAGACCATCGTTATGCCTGATGTGGATTTTGATCTGACACCGATCCTCTATGCGCTTCCCGTGCAGTTTCTGGCCTATCACACCGCCGTCACAAAGGGCACGGATGTGGACCAGCCCCGCAATCTTGCAAAATCCGTTACAGTGGAATAACTGTTAAATACCAGTGTGTTGAATAGCTATCTTGATAGAGGTTCTTACTTCAGAGAAAACACGCGCAGTTCCGGCAATCCGGCCAGCGGTGCCTCCAGCACGCGCAGCGCGGCCAGTGACATGCGGCTGCCTGCGCCCGAATCCCCGGGGATCGGGATCAGGTCGACCTTCACCGACTTGCCATTCGCCGGATAGACCGCGCGGCCCGGTCCCGGCGCGCGCACCAGCGGCGTTTTCAGCCAGAATCCCGGCTCGCCTGCCGCGCCCAGAGTGGCGATGGTCAGACCCAGATCGGTGCCGCCTGCCGCCGGCGCGACAGCGGCGGCCTTGTCCGCGGCGGTGGAGGTATCAAACTCATCGACCGTGCGGGCCGTCTTGGGCGGTTTGACCGATGCGATCATGCTGGGCGAGGCGCCCGGGGCGGGTGCGGATGTATCTGCCTTGGGCGCGGCGTTCTGCCGCGGCGACAGCCAATCCGGCATATTTGCACAGCCTGCGACCATAGACGCCGCCAAAATAAGGGTAAAATGTTTCATATAGCCAGCTTACGGCGACCAACCACCCCGTTCAATACCCCGGATACACACCATCTCCGCTAGCGGCGGATCACGGCCCGCCAGCACCCGAAACCCCTTGCCCCATGCGGCCCGGCACCTTACCTTTGCGGCATGACAAAGCCTCTTATAGATCCGTTTCATCGCGCCATCGATTATCTGCGTGTATCGGTCACCGACCGCTGCGATTTTCGCTGCGTCTACTGCATGTCCGAGAACATGACGTTCCTGCCCAAGAAGGAACTCCTCACGCTGGAAGAGCTGGACCGCATGTGCACCGCCTTCGTCGGCCTTGGCGTGCAAAAACTGCGCATCACAGGCGGCGAGCCTTTGGTGCGGCGCGGGATCATGACATTCTTTGATGCGATGACCCGGCATCTGGACAGCGGCGCCCTGCGCGAACTGACCCTGACCACCAACGGATCGCAACTGGAGCGCTTCGCCGATGATCTCTACGCTGCGGGTGTGCGGCGCGTGAACGTTTCGCTCGATACCGCGGACGAGGAAAAATTCGCCGCCATCACCCGCTGGGGCCGCCTGCCGCAGGTTCTGCGCGGCATCGACGCGGCGCAGCGCGCGGGCCTCAGGGTCAAGATCAACGCGGTGGCGTTGAAAGGGTTCAACGAGGACGAACTGATTTCAATCACCGAATGGTGCGCCAGCCGCGACATGGATCTGACTTGGATCGAGGTCATGCCGATGGGCGACATCGGCAACGAGGACCGGCTGGGCCAATACTGGCCGCTCAAGGACCTGCGCGCCCGGCTGGCCGAGCATTACACCGTCACCGATATCCCAGAACGCACCGGCGGCCCCGCCCGCTATGTCCGGCTGGAGGAGACTGGCCAGAAGATCGGATTCATCACGCCGCTAACACATAATTTCTGCGAAAGCTGCAACCGCGTGCGCCTGACCTGCACGGGCGAGCTGTACATGTGCCTCGGGCAGGAGGATATGGCCGATCTGCGCCCCCCCCTGCGCAATCACCCGCAGGACATCGCCCCCTTGCAGGATGCGATCCGCGCCGCAATCGCGCGCAAGCCGAAGGGCCATGATTTCGACTATTCGCGCCAGAGTGTGGACGGGCGCATGCCCCGCCACATGAGCCATACGGGCGGCTAGGCGCGTGACGCATGAGAGCGGTCGGCCGACGCGGGCCACGCCGCTTTTGCGGGTATACGCGGTCGCCTCGCGCGCGATGGCGCCACTGGCCTATCGCCGCGTCCGGCGCAAGCTGGCCGCGCATGGCACCGATCCGGCACGTATTCGCGAACGTCTGGGACACGCCACATTGCCGCGCCCCGACGGTCCTCTGCTGTGGCTGCATGCCGCCAGCGTCGGCGAAAGCCTGTCGGTGCTGCGCCTGATTGCGCAGTTGGGGCAGATGCACCCGGCGCTGAATTTTCTTCTGACCTCGGGCACAGCCACATCGGCGCAGATGCTGTCCACGCGGCTGCCACCACGCTGCCAGCACCAGTTTGCGCCTCTGGACAGCCCCAGTTGCGTAGGGCGGTTTCTGGATCATTGGCGCCCGGACGCGGGCGTGTTCGTTGAATCCGAAATGTGGCCGGGCATGCTGCGCAGTGCGGCGCGACGCGGCGTTCCGCTGGCGCTGTTGAATGCGCGCATCTCGGACCGGTCGGCACGCGGCTGGGCGCGGCTGGGCGGCACGGCGCGCTATCTGCTGAGCCTGTTCACCATGATCCACTGTCAGGACGCGCGCACCGCCAGACATCTGACGGCCCTCGGCGCGACCGACGCGCGCCACGGCGCCAACCTCAAGGCGATGGCGGGTCCGCTGCCTTGCGATGCCGCCGCGCTGGCAGATCTGCGCGCGCGCATCGGTAACCGCCCGGTCTGGACCACCGCCTCGACCCATCCGGGCGAAGAGGACGTGGCACTGAGCGCGCATCGCGCCCTGCTAACGACGCATCCCGGCGCGCTGATGATCCTCGTGCCGCGCCACCCGGACCGGGCAGACGGGATCGCGCAGATGATCAGGGAAACCGGCCTGACATATACGCGCCGCAGCGCGGGCGGCATGCCCGGCGCGCAGGATCAGGTCTACCTCGCCGATACGCTGGGCGAGCTGGGGCTGTGGTATGCGTTGGCGCCGGTGGCCTGCATCGCCGGCTCCTTCACTCCGGTCGGCGGGCACAACCCGTTCGAGGCTGCCCATGCCGGGGCGGCTGTGCTGCACGGCCCGCTTTATGCCAATTTCGCAGACGCCTACGCCCAGATGGACGCCGCAGGTGCCGCCCGGCAGGTGGCAGATGCGGACGACCTGGGGGCTACCCTGCGCGGCCTTTTCTCGGCGCCCGCAGATCTGCGCGCGATACAGGACTCGGCACGGCAGTTTGCCGCTACGCAGGATGATCAACTTGCGGCGCTGGCGACCACCCTTTGCGCGGCGCTGAAGCTGGGATAGACCACCGGTACGACCCTCAGCCGAAAGCCGCATTTTGACCGACCTCATCGTCACCAACTTCAATCCCAACTTCACCGGCGTTTCGGCCACAGCGGCGGGCGTCCTGCGCGCGCAGATGCCGCGCTATGATCTGGCGCTGGCAGGCCAGCCCCTGCCCGGCTGCCCCGCGCCGGTCAGCGTAGCAGAGGCGCGTGGCCTGTCGCGCCGCGCACCCGAGGGCCGCCCCTTTGTCATCTGGCATGTGCGGCGCAATACCGAAATGCGCGCGGCGCTCTGGGCGCGCGATGTGCTGCGCCTGCCGATCCGCATCGTCTTTACCTCCGCTGCGCAGCGGCGTCATTCGGCGCTGCCCCGCTGGCTGATCTCGCGCATGGATGCGGTGATCGCAACGACGGACCGTGCGGCCGATTTCGTGCCTCATGTCCGCGCCGTGGTGCCTCATGGTGTCGATTGCACGGCCTTTTCGCCCGCCATGGACCGCGCCGCAGCCTGGGGGGCAGTGGGGTATCCCGGCGCACGCGGCATCGCCACGATTGGACGCATCCGACCGGAAAAGGGCACCGACCGCTTTGTCGAGGCCATGCTGCGCCTGTTGCCGGGGCGCCCGGATGTGACCGCGCTGGTATTGGGGCGCGCGGGTCGCGGGGACACGGCGTTCCTGCAAGGGTTGAAGGTACAGATCGCAGATGCGGGCCTTCAGAATCGCATCCTCTTTCCCGGTGAGATCGCGCCCGGCGCCCTGCCCGCACTGGTGCGCAGCTTGTCAGCCGTCGTGCAGTTGCCGCGCTATGAAGGCTACGGCATGGCCCCGTTGGAGGGCATGGCCAGCGCCGTGCCCTTCGTCGCAACCGACGCGGGCTATTATCGACAGTTCAGCCAAGGCGGCATCTGCGGCGAAATCGTGAAGGACGCGGCAGAGGCTTCAGCGGCGCTTGCCGCGCTGCTGGACGATTCGGCCCGTCATGGCGCCATGGCCCGCGCTGCCCGCGCGGCAGCGACCACGCAATTCAGCGTCGAGGCCGAGGCGGACGGTATCGGCGCCGTCTACCATGCCCTGTGGGCGGCGCGCTAGGATCAGGCCGGCATGCGCCGCTCGATCAGTTCGGCCCACCAGCTGCACCCCGTGGGAATGATCGCATCGTCGAAATCGTATTCGGCGTTATGCACTGGCGCCGTGTCGCCGTTGCCCAGCAGGATATAGGCGCCAGGCCTTTCCTCCAGCATATAGGCGAAATCCTCACCGCCCATGACCAGCGGAGCCTCGACGCACGCGCCGCTGATCTCGCGCGCGACATCTGCGGCGAATTCGGTCTGATCCGCATGGTTGACCATCACCGGATAGTTGCGCTGATACTCCAGATCTATGATGCCCCCCATCGCCGCGCCCAGACTGGTGCAGATGGTGCGCAGCCGCGTTTCCGCCAAATCGCGCATTGCCGGTTCCAGCGTGCGAATCGTGCCCTTCAGCTGCACGCTGCCCGGAATGACATTCAACGCCTTGGACGAGGATTCGATGGACGTGACCGACACGACCAACTGCTCGGTCGGGTCGGCGTTGCGGCTGGAGATTGTTTGCATCATCGTGACCAGCTGCGCCGCCATGACGATGGGATCGACGCCCTCATGCGGCTTGGCCGCGTGGCCGCCGCGCCCCTGCACGGTGATTTCGAATTCATCGGTCGAGGCAAAGAAGGCACCGGGCCGGATGGCAAAGCTACCCGCCGGTTGTCCTGGCCAGTTGTGCAGGCCGTAGACTTCCTGAATGCCGAAGCGGTCCATCAAGCCGTCCTGACACATCACAAGACCGCCGGCACCGCCCTCTTCGGCGGGCTGAAAAATGACCACGGCAGTGCCATCGAAATTGCGCGTTTCGGCGATGTATTGCGCGGCACCCAGCAACATGGCGGTGTGCCCGTCATGGCCGCAGGCATGCATCGCACCCGGCACGGTGCTGGCATGGGGCGCGCCCGTCGCCTCGAGGATCGGCAGCGCGTCCATATCCGCGCGCAGCCCGATCACCTTGCCCGAGCCGGTGCGCCGCCCCTTGATCACCCCCACGACCCCCGTGCGCCCGATGCCTGTCACCACATCGTCACAGCCAAATTCACGCAGCTTTTCGGCGACCAGTGCGCTGGTGCGGTGCGTGTCGAACAACAGTTCGGGATGAGCGTGGATATCCCGGCGCCATGCCGTGATCGTGTCGTGAGTTTCGGCAAAACGGTTCTTGATGGGCATTGGGGTTCTCCTGAAGGCCGCCGCGCGAGGGTCCGCAGACCCAAGATGACCCCGACTGCGGCGCAGGTAAAGAGGCGTGGCAGCCGTGACTGAGGCGCGGGTGAGTCGTATCTCGAGATCACGTTACGTAAATTAGGTATAATTTTTGCGTATATTGACGGAATAGGCTGCCGCAGGTCTGGAAACATCTGACCGTTTTATGTCACTTCAACCACTGTACTCGTATTCTTGGTTACCGTCTTTCCGATCCTGCCCTGACCCACGCCGGAGGATGGCAATGCCAGCCAGAATGATCGCAGCGGCGCTATCGCTGTGCCTACCCTTGCCCGCCCTTGCAGGGGATGCGCCCGCTGGGCGCGGTGCGGACGGACTGCTGCGGCTTTATTATTGGCAGGCACCGTCGACGCTGAATCCCTACCTTTCGGGCGGTGTCAAGGACGTGGAGGCCGCCAGCCTCGTGCTGGAGCCGCTGGCCCGCCTCGACCCCGATGGCGAGATGATCCCATGGCTCGCGCGCGAAATCCCAACGCGGGAAAATGGCGGCATCGCACCCGACCTGCGCAGCATCACATGGCAGTTACGGTCCGGGCTGACATGGTCCGACGGCACCCCGGTCACCTCTGATGATGTCAAATTTACCATGGAATACTGCATGACCCCCGGCAGCGGCTGCGCCCAACAGGCCAAGTTCCGCGACGTGGCTGCCGTGGACACGCCCGACGCGCTGACCGCCGTACTGCAATTCGCCGTACCACGACCCCATCCCTACGGTCCCTTCGTCGGCCCGCAGACGCCTGTGATTCAGGCGGCGCAATTTGCGGATTGCCTGGGCGCCCGCGCCGCCGCCTGCACCGAGGCGAATTTTGCCCCCATCGGCACAGGCCCGTTCCGCGTGGTTAATTTCAGGCCCGGCGATGCCGCGCGTTTTGACGCGAATCCGGCATATCGCGCGCCGGATGCGCCCGCCTTCGGCGCGGTCCTCCTCAAGGGCGGGGGAAGCGCAATTGCAGCCGGGCGCGCGGTGCTGGAAACCGGCGAATTCGACTATGCCTGGAACCTGCAACTCAGCCCCGATGTGTTGAGCGCCATGGCCGCCAAGGACAATGGGCAGGTCGTCACTGCCTTCTCGACCCTGGTCGAGCGTATGGCGCTCAACCTGCCCGAACCGGCGCCGCGCGGATCCTCGACACGCGGCCCGAATCCGATACCGCATCCGGCGATGGCCGATATCGCGGTACGCCGCGCCCTATCCATGGCACTGGACCGCACCCTGATGACGCAAATCGGGTATGGCACCGCCGGCCGCGTCACCTGCAACATCGTACCCGGCCCGTCGGCCTACGCCTCGCGCGCCAATGACGGCTGCGCGGTGCAGGACATACCGGGCGCGAGGGCCCTACTGTCCGATGCGGGCTGGACAGACGACGACGGCGACGGGATACGCGCGCGGGACGGGCGGGAACTGCGTTTTACCTTTCAGACGTCGACAAACGCGGTGCGTCAGGATTTTCAGGTTCTGGCCAAGGAATGGTGGCGCCAGATCGGCATCGAAACCGACCTGCGCAACATCGACCCATCGGTCTTTTTCAGCACTGATACGGGCAATCAGGACACGCTTCAGAAATTCGGCGCACATGTCCAGATGTATGCCAGCGCGTCGGACGGCACCGACCCCGAGGCCTATCTGTCCGGCTGGGCTTGCGACGATATCCCGCATGCGCGGAACGGATGGCAGGGCCGCAATGTCGGCGGCTGGTGCGATCCTGCCTATGACACGCTGCTGGATCGGCTGTCAGTCACCGCCGGGCCGGACGATCGCGCGGCGCTGGCGCGCAGGCTGAACGACATGCTGGTGCAGAGCTACGCCGTCTTGCCGCTGGTCGATCGCGGCCGTGTGTCTGCCCATTCCAACACGCTGGAGGGCGTGCGCATGAACGCATGGGACAGCGAGCTGTGGAACATCGCGGACTGGCACAGGTCGCGCCCCTGACCGGCGCCACTTGACGCCGGGATCGGCGCAACGGACACTTGCCCCATATCACCGCCCCCCTCACCCTGCGGACAGCCAAGGCCATTTCATGCGATCCAACGCCCTTCGCCGTCTTGCCGTGGCCGTGCCGACGCTGTTGGTGATATCGGCGCTGATCTTTGCGCTTCTGGAACTCGCGCCGGGGGACCCGATGGCGCAGCTGCCCCACACCATCCCCGAAGAGGTGCGCGCCGATATGCGCGCAGCGCTGGGGCTGGACCGGAGCGCGCCTGTCCGCTACGCGCTCTGGCTGTGGCAGATGGTGGTGGTCGAGCCATCGGTTGCGCTGGATGCGGTGCTGGGCACGGATCTTGCTGCCGCGACGCCGCGCATCCTCAGTTGGCAAACCCGCGCGCCGGTAATGTCCCTGATCGCGCAGCGACTGCCCCAGACGCTGGTCGTGGTCGGGCTGGCCTATCTGATCGGCACGATGGCTGCGGTGGCACTGGGCGTCTGGTCTGCGGCGCGCCAAGGCACGGCGCTGGAGCGGGTCGGCACCGGGCTTGCAGCGATGGGCTATGGATTGCCGCCCTATTTCACCGCCGCGGTGCTAATCTACATCTTCGCCATTTGTCTGGGATGGATGCCGACGGTCTATGACACCACGCATCGCGTCACCGGGTGGGACAGCGCAGTCGTGCAGATCCGCCAGATGATCCTGCCCGTGGCCGTGCTGTCACTGCAAACCACGGCGCAGATCACCCGCTACACCCGCGCGGCGATGCTGGACGCGCTGGGTCAGGACTATATCCGCACCGCCCGCGCCAAGGGGCTGACCCAGCGGCGCATCCTTCTGGGCCACGCACTGCGCAACTCATGGACCTCAACGCTGACCGTCATCGCACTGGGCACACCCCAGATCTTTGCCGGCGCGATCATCACCGAGCAGATCTTTGGCGTGAACGGAATCGGCCAGCTCTTGATTCAATCGCTGCACGCGGGCGATCTGCCGGTGGTGCAGACCGTGACGATGATAATCGCAGTGCTGATCGTGCTGGCAAATCTGACGGCCGATCTGATCATCGCGCGCATCGACCCAAGGCCCCAACATGCATAGCGCGCTCAGGCCCGGGCCCGGCATACTGCTGCTGGGCGGCGCGGTGGCCTTCGTGCTGCTGGGGCCACTCCTTTGGCCCCTGCCGCCTGAGACCATGGACCTTTCCGCGCGCAATGCGCCTGCCAGCCTTGCGCATCCGCTGGGCACCGATCAGCTGGGCCGCGATCTGGCAGCGCGACTGCTGGCGGGCGGGCGCGTGTCGCTGGCCGTGGCGCTGATGGCCGCGATGGTCGGGACGGGGCTGGGGCTGGGTATCGGCATCGCGGCGGGTATGTCCCGGCGTCTTGACGGGCAATTGATGCGGCTGACCGATATCTTTTTGTGCCTGCCGCTCCTGCCCCTGCTGCTGATCGCGGCAACCCTTTTTCGCGCGCCCCTGACCGCAGCGCTTGGGGCGCAGGCTGGGATCTTCACGCTGATCACCCTGTCCATCGGTGCGACCAGCTGGATGGGAACCGCCCGCATCCTGCGCGCCGAAGTGCGCAGCGTGACGCAACGCGACTTCATCGCTGCCGCAAAGCTGTCCGGCTTGCACCCGATGCGGGTCGCCCTGCATCACATCCTGCCAAACATCGCCCCGTCGCTCAGCGTTTCCGCCGCGCTGGCCGCTGCCTCCGCGATCCTGATGGAAAGCGCGCTCAGCTTTCTGGGCCTCGGTTTTCCGCCTGACCTTCCCAGCTGGGGGCGGCTGATTTACGAGGGCACGCCCCACTTGGGCACCTATCCCGGTCGCGCCCTCTGGCCCGGCGCGATGATTGCAGCCACGGCGATCGGTGTCACCTGCCTTGGCGATGCGCTGCGCAACCTTGCCGCGCCACACTAGGCACACCTGTGCAATTCACGCGGCCATCCGGCTTTTTCTTGGTGAAAATACCCAAATCCTGCCACCTCATACAAACACAGACCGCACAGAGGCGCGCGCGCGCTCGACACTGCTGCACAGGCAACTAAAGTGGCCACCAATCCGGGCGCACTTGAGACAGGAGCCATCCATGCACTACGGCGAAACGCGACCCGAGATACTGAAACATAACCCGTTCAAGGCAATCATCGCGCCGCGCCCCATCGGCTGGATCGGAACGCTGGATCCGGGTGGGCAGGCCAATCTGGCACCCTATTCTTTCTTCAACGGGATCGGGTCAAACCCGGACATGGTCATGTTTTCCAGCGAAGGCGCGAAACATTCCGCCACCTATGCGCGCGAGCGGGGTGAATTCACCTTTTCTCTGGCGACCGAGGCATTGGCCCAGCAGATGAACATCACCTCCGCGCCCGAGCCATCGGGCGTGATTGAATTCGATCTGGCCGGGCTGGAGCAAGGCGCGCCCATTGTCATCCAGACCCCTTTCGTTGCCGCCAGCCCCGCCGCGCTGGAATGTGTCACCTTGGACGTGCGCCAGCTCAGCGACCGGCACGGCACCCTGCTGGAGCGGTTTTTGGTGATCGGCGAGGTCGTGCGAACGCATATCCGCGACGAATTCATCACGGATGGCCGCTTTGACACGGTGGCGGCGCGGCCCATCGCGCGCATGGGATATGCCGATTACGCAACCGTCACCGAAGCGTGGCAGATGGGCCGGCCAAAGCGCTAGGCACCAGCCGCGCCGCCAGCGACAGATCGGCGCGAAAATCAGTGGTGGCACGCTCTCGCGCCTGCGGGTCCGGCAGTCGCAGCAGGTACGACGGATGCACCGTGATCAGCACCTCATGGCCCAGGGCACCCTTCTCGACCGTGCCGCGCCGGGCGGTGATCCGCGCTCCGGACCCCGTCAGCGCCAGCGCCGCCGTGGCCCCCATGGCGACAATCAGGGTCGGTTTGGCGAGCGTAATCTCCGCCTCCAGCCACCATTTGCAATGGTCCACCTCGCCCGCATCTGGGCGCTGGTGGATGCGCCTACGCCCGCGCGGTATGTGCTTGAAATGTTTGACGGCGTTGGTGACATAGGCCGCCTCGCGGTTCAGCCCGGCCTCTGCCGCCACCTTATCGAACAACTGCCCGGCAGGCCCGACAAAGGGGCGCCCTGCCAGATCCTCGTGGTCGCCGGGCTGCTCGCCCACCACCATCAGCGCCGCGCGCTCCGGTCCTTCGCCGCAGACGGCCTGGGTCGCGTTGCAATGCAAGGGGCAGCGGGTGCAGGCGCGAATGGCGGCCTCCAGCCCCTCGCCGGTATCAGTCCACGCCGAGACATGCAGCGCGAGCCCCGCCTGCGCAGCGGCGGCGCGCAGGGGCGGCAAGGTCGGCGCGGCGGCGGCCATGGCGCGGGCGCGCGCCGGAGCGTCCGCGATCAGACCCGGAATCGCCGCCGCCTCCGGCAGGTTTTTCCAGTATTTGCGCGGCATCTCGGATCTCATCGCGTTCACCTTCAGCCGCGCGGGATTGAAGATGTTGCGGAAATAGGTCAGCCACAACTCCTCACTCGCGTCCTCGGGCAGCTGCGGCGCCGCCTGCCCCGGCTCCAGCCGGACCTTGCCCTGCTCATAGATCGCCGTCACGTCCGGGGTGACGATGCGCCAGTCCATGTCGGCAAAGCGGTCTCGAAAAAAGCCGGAATTCATCTCCAGCGTGTAATGCGTCGGCTCGAACCACGCGGCAAAACTGCGCCGGGGCGCATCCGGCGCGCCGATCTCGCGAAAGCGGACGAAAGCGCGCATCTTGTGACGGCAGCGATGCACCGCCTTTTCCATCTGGCGTAGTTTTGCCAGATCAGGATCGGCGCGATCCGACATCAGATGCGGCGCCCCCCGCAGCCGCCACAACAGCGCATAGAGCCGCGCGAACCGCTGCGGATCGGTGTGAAAGACCACCGTACTTGCCAGCCCGATGAAACTGCGCGGCACGATCACGGCGCCGGTGCCCACAGGCACTGCTGCATCCGCTGCGAACAGATCAGGCGCGCCGCCCTGCCCCTCGGCGTTCCACAACACATCGCCCGGCGCCACCCCTGCCGCCAGCAACCCGCGCGCGGCAACGCGCCATGCATCTGCCGCGCCGATCAGCGGCACTGTCACCCGGTGCATCAAAACAGGCTCATCTGCTCGGGCGGCGGCGCGAAACGCGCGCGCAGATGGGCGCTGTCGGTCAGACTGCCGGGCGTCCAGCCGCCCGCAATCACGAACGCGCCCGCCTTTTTCATCGACGCCCCCATGCGCGTGATATCCTCGTAACGCAAATGACGGTGGCGGCGCGTGGTCAGGATCCGGCTTACGGTCCTTACGCCAAATCCGGGAACGCGCAGCAGCAAATCACGGCTGGCGCGATTTACATCCAGCGGAAATAGGCCGCGATGCTGAAGCGCCCAAGCCAGCTTCGGATCGATATCGAGGGCCAGATTGCCGTCCGGCGTGACCGACGTAATCTCGTCCACGTCAAAGCCATAGAACCGCAGCAGCCAGTCCGCCTGATACAGGCGATGTTCGCGCTGCAAGGGCGGGCTGATCAACGGCAGCTTGGCCGAGGCATCGGGAATGGGCGAGAAAGCCGAATAATAGACGCGGCGCAGGCCATAGCTGGAATAGAGCCGCGTCGATTGCCCCAGAACGGTCGCATCGGTGGACGCATCCGCGCCGATGATCACTTGAGTTGATTGCCCGGCGGGGGCGAATTTCGGCGGGCGCTTGCCTGTGTGGCTGCGGTCCTTGGACGCCTCGCGGCGCTGGCGCACATCGGCCATGGCGCGGCGGATCTGGCCGGGGTTCTTTTCCGGCGCATAGGTGCCCAGCGCGGCATCGGTCGGAAGCTCTACGTTGATAGACAGGCGGTCCGACAGCAGCCCTGCCTCCGCGATCAACTCCGGCGCAGCGTCGGGGATGGTTTTCAAGTGGATATAGCCTTTGAAATTCTCCTCTTGCCGTAGCTTGCGGGCGATCTGCACCATGTCCGACATCGTCGCATCGGGCGAGCGGATGACGCCGGAGGACAGGAACAGCCCTTCGATGTAGTTGCGGCGATAGAATTCGATGGTCAGCTTAACGACCTCATCGACGGAAAACCGCGCGCGCGGCACGTTGGAGGACACCCGGTTGATGCAATAGCTACAATCGTAGATGCAGAAGTTCGTCATCAGGATTTTCAGCAAGCTGATGCAGCGGCCATCTGGGGCGTAGGAATGGCAGATCCCGCTGCCGGTGTTGGAGCCGAGGCCACCGCCGCGCGCATTGCGCTTGGTGCCGCCCGACGACGCGCAGGAGGCGTCGTATTTGGCGGCATCGCTGAGAATCGCAAGCTTCTGATCGAGGGTCTGGCGGGTCATATGTTCTTTATATGTTCCCACTCTCGCTCTCGCAAGAGGCGGCACATGTGCAGGGCGAAAGACCGCACGCAAACGAAAAAGAGCGGACCGATCGGCCCGCTCTCTTCCTCAACTCTCAATCGTCAGAGTTTACGCAGTCCGCGCTGCGGCGATCGATTCTTCCAGAATATCCAGCCCCTCGGCGAGGATATCGTCCTGAATGGTGATCGGCGCGAGGAAGCGAATGACGTTGCCGTAGATACCGCAGGTCAGCAGAATCAGGCCCCGCTTGAGCGCCTCCATACGGATGCGGTTGGTCATGTCGGCGTTCGGCGCGCTGCCGTCCGCCGTGTTGAACTCGGCCGCGATCATAAACCCGGGACCACGCACATCAACCATTTCGGGCGTATTGGCGCGGATCGATTCGAGCCTCTGCTTGAGCCGCGAGCCGAGCTCGTTCGCACGGTTGCACAGGTCTTCTTCTTCGATCACGTCCAGCACGGCGTTCGATGCCGCGATGCCCAGAGGATTACCGCCATAGGTGCCGCCCAGACCGCCGGGTTGCGCGGCGTCCATGATATCGGCGCGGCCCGTCAACGCCGCCAGCGGCAGACCGCCGGCCAAACCCTTGGCCATGGTCGTGATATCCGCAGCGATACCGTAGCCTTCCATCGCAAACAGATGCCCGGTGCGGGCAAAGCCGGTCTGCACTTCGTCCGCGATCATCACGATGCCGTGATCGTCGCACAGCTTGCGCAGATCGCGCATCAGTTCGGCAGGCGCGGGGTAAAAACCGCCCTCGCCCTGAACGGGCTCGATGATAATGGCCGCGACGCGCTCGGGATCCAGGTCAGACTTGAACAGCATGCGCAGCGAAGCCATCGCGTCCTCGGTCGAAATGCCATGCAGATCGATCGGGAACGGGATGTGATAGACGTCGGGCATCATCGCGCCGAAGCCCTTTTTGTAGGGGGCGACCTTGCCGGTCAGGGACATACCCATGAAAGTCCGGCCATGGAATGCGCCGCCAAAGGCGATGACAGCAGAACGACCGGTGTGGATGCGCGCGACCTTGATCGCGTTCTCGACAGCCTCGGCGCCGGTGGTGACGAACACGGTCTTTTTCGCGAAATCGCCCGGCACCTTTTCGTTCAGGCGCTCGGCCAGACGGATGTAATTCTCATACGGCAGCACCTGATGGCAGGTATGCGTGAATTTGCCGATCTGGTCGGACACGGCCTGCATCACCTTGGGGTGGCAATGGCCAGTGTTGACGACGGCGATGCCCGCGGCAAAGTCGATATAACGGTTGCCTTCGACGTCCCACACTTCGGAGTTTTTGGCATGGTCGGCATAGACTTGGGTCATCATCCCCACGCCCTGCGAAATTGCGCCTGTGCGACGTTCTGCGATCTCGGCGTTCAACATGACGCATCCTTTCGAGAAAACTGAAGAAAAATTTATGGCGGGCACGCCGCCACTGGCTTCGGGCCTCCTGTACGCCGTTTTGCACCCTATCAAAAGTCGGTTTATTGATTCCTGCAAGTCATTGATTTAAATAGGTCTGAAATCACGTCGTTCAATGGAGTGAACATGCCCAACGGACCCGACGAACTGGATCTGGGCGTCCGCCTGCGCGCGGTGCGCGCCAAGGTAGGTGTGTCGCAGCGCGCCCTGGCCAAGCGGACGGGCGTGCCCAACTCCACCATATCGCTGATCGAGGCAGGTAAGGTGAACCCGTCCGTGGCCGCGCTCAAGCGGATACTGGAAGGCATTCCCATGTCCTTGTCGCAATTTTTCGATTTTCAGCCCGAGGCTGAGCGCAAGGTTTTCTATGCCACCGAAGAACTGACTGAAATCGGCAAGAACGGCGTGTCGCTGCGCCAGATCGGCACCACGCTATTTGGCCGGGCGATGATGATTCTCAGCGAGACCTACGAGATTGGCGCCGACACGGGCCGCACCATGCTGGACCACGACGCAGAAGAAGGCGGCATCGTGGTCAGCGGCCGGGTCGAGGTGACGGTCGGCGATCAGCGCAAGGTTCTTGGACCGGGTGATGCCTACTACTTCGACAGCCGGATTCAGCACAGGTTCAGGCAGGTCGGGCCAGAGCCGTGCCGCATCATCAGCGCCTGCACCCCGCCTACGTTTTGAGGCGGGGAAGCGCGCGACAGCCCGCACGCGCCTAAGCCGCGCAAATGAAAAAGCGGACCCGAAGGCCCGCTTTTCCAGCACTCTATTTTTCGTTCGATACTCAGAACGGATCGTCGATCCGTACCATCACCGTCACCGTCCCGCGCACGGGCGTGCCAAATTGCAGGCGGATCTGGTTGCTGTCGGGCCCCTGCTTGGCCTCGTAATAGGGTGCTACATGGACCACGTTGCCGGCAGCATTCCGTAGCGGCCCCGCCGGCACGATGGACGTAACCGTCTGCGCAAAGGCCCCGAACGGCAGCCTGGCGCCCGGCTGAATCGTCCACGTCGCCGCGGGTGATCCTTGTTCATACTCCAGCAGCAGGGGGCTGGAGATTGGATTGTAGACATTGCCAAAGGTATTGTCACTGAAAGCAATGTTCTTGATCCGGTTGTAGTCCAGATCGGCAAAGCTGGTATCGATCCGCTCAATCCGGTCGATGGGATCGTCGATGATGCGGAATGAGTTGCCGCTGACATTCACGCCGTTCAGGAAGTGGCCCGTACCGTGCGGCTTGACCACGAGGAAGGTAAACCAGGGCGCCACATTGCCCGCCAGAAACACGTTGTCGACCAGATTGAGGGCACTGAACGAAAACTCGCTGGAGAAGCCTGGCGCGCTGTCATGCTCATTGCTCCATTCGATGAAACAATTGTCGACATAGTTCGAATTGATCGTCGTGCGGCAGTTGGTCCGCGTCAGGATCAGCCCGGCACTGCGCGTTCCATCATTCGAATTGTCGCCCTGAAACCAGTGGTTGCCCGACACGATATTACTGGACCCCGCCAGCAGGGCAAAATGCCGGAACCGCACGATGCGATTGTCGCGCAGCTTGACGTCGTTGGCGTTGGCGTTCAACGCGATCGAAACCCGGTCCGCCACATTCAGCGACCCCTCATTGGACAGGAACTGGCAGCGATCCACAATCATGCCTTGATCGCCGAGTGCCGGGCTGGATATCCCGCGATCTTTCGGCGAGGTGAAGAAACAGTCGCGAAAATGAAACCCCGTCCCGGCCCGCGGCAACATCACACAGCTGCATTCCCCCCCAGCCTGGAATTCAACGTTGGATATGGAAAACTTGCTAAGTTTGTCAAACGCGCTGAAATCCAACATGTATTTGAACCGGCGGAAGGTAAAAACCTGCGTCCCTGCCGCATCATACAGTTGCTGGCTCAGCCGGATTTCCTGCGCGGCAATGTCGACCCCGCTGACATACACCTCGCGGCCCACGCCATTTCCTTCGACGACGGCGCCGACGGGGATGTTCGCCACGTTGGTCACATTGGTCAGGGTCAGGCTGTCATTGGGAGAATAGGTGGCCTGCGACGTGAATACCTCGGTATCCCAGGCAGGCCGGTCCCGCGCGTAGAACTGTCCGTTCTTGATCAGGCGGCGTTGCGAATAGCTGGTCTTGTCCGGCACGGCGGCGCCCATGTCGATCGGTCCGTTCAGCGATATGATGCGTCCCTGCATATCCAGTGAATCGTGGCCTGAATTGTTCAGAAGCGCCTGAAACGCCTTGCGAAACGCTTCCTCCTCGTCGCCGAAAGCGTCGATATAGGCGGGCAGGTTAAAGTTCTTCGTCAGGGTGAAGATATGCTGCGTTGCCATGCTCACATTGCCGTCAAAACGCACCGTGGATTGCATCGTCACGCTGTCGCCCATGCGGTAGGTGCCATGTGGCACCAGCACATCGCGCCCATCCGCAGCGGCGTCGGCGGCCTCGAATGCGGGCGCGTCGTCGTGCACACCGTCACCGATGGCGCCGTAGTCGCGCACATCGACCGCCCCGAGCAGATCGCGCAGGAAAACGCGGGTGATATCCTCGATCTCGATATCATCAATCCGCACGATGCCGCCATTCGCGCCGGTCAGGTCCAGCCCGAAATGCCCATAGCTGGGCTGCGGTCCCCAGACCATATCGACGCCCGTGCGATTGCCTGTGCCAACAATGGCGCTGATCTCGACCACCGTGCCATAGCTTTGCAACGTGGTCTGAGGCCCGAACTGCGCCACGCCGCTGACATTGCCACCGTCGGGCGCACCGGCCCAGCCGGCAATACGGACTGTCGGCAGGTTGCCCGAAATGGCCTTGATGCGGGCGGTGATACGCAGGTAACAGCCCGGCAGGATCGGCGTCTGCCCCATGTAGCGTAGTTTTTGCGTGGCGCTGGCCTTTTGAATTTCCAGCGCACCGCCGAAATCCTGATCGGCGGGCACAAAGGCCGCGTTTACCGCGTTCGCGTAGGTGTCCGATCCGGGCGTGCCATCGCCACTGGACCAAACATTCAGACCGGCCCCGAAGGCGGGCGGCATGAAGAGGATCCCGTCAGTAACTGCCTTGTTCATGTATTTTCCCTTTCGCACCCTGTGCACGGACCCATTGGGACGCGCATTGGAATGTCACATTTAACGCCAGCCCGGGGCACACCCGGATGGACGTGGGAAATACAGAGCCAAGGTTAACCGCCTCTGGCAGCACCGTGACGGTGCCCTGCCGCCAAATCGCGTGTCAGGCAGTGCCCGCAGTGGCCCGGCGGATGGTCACGCCGTTGATCTTCCAGCCAGCATCATCCTGCTGCATCTGGTATTCCAGAATATGCAGTGCGCCCTGCAGGTCGCGCACCAGCACGTCCTGCCACAGCAGCCCGCCGCGTTCCTCCAGCGCCAGGAATTTCAGATCGCCCGGGCGCCAGACCATCGGATAGCCGTTCTTGACCATCGTCTCAAAATTCTGCGCGGTGCCGAACATCCGCTGTATCGTGGGGCTGGCATAGGTAAACGCTGCGTCTAAATCATCCGCCTCGAACGCTTCGATCTGGGCAGATATGACCGCGCGAATAGGCTCCTCCTGCGCGCGTATCGGCGTCCCAAAGGCAACACCGGCCACAACGCAAAGCGCAAAAATGATATGTTTCATTTATATCCCTCCCTGCTGGGAGAGATATCGCGCCGAAGCGTCAAATCAAATCAAACGCCTCAGACCGCCCCGGCCAGTCCCTGCACCTGAGACCACAGCGTGTCTGGCACCTCAACGGTTTTGGCCAGTACACGCCCCTGCCCCGGCATGCGCGCGCCCTCGTTTGCTGCGACGCCCTCGGCCACGCGGGCGAGGCGAGTCGCGAAATGGTCGGACATGCCGGGATCTATCAGCAGATAGAACTGGCCCAGATCATGCGGCGCGCCCTCGGGTGCCTTCAGTGGCGCGACATCCTGACTGGCAAGACTGCCGGTCAGCCCCGCTGCCAGAATCTCGGCCATCAGGCCAAATCCCCAGCCCTTGTAACCCGCCGCACCTGCGCCCAGGCTGACCAGAGATCCGCCCAGCGCCGCCGCTGCATCCGTCGTCGGGTTGCCATCCTTGTCCACGGCCCAGCCTTCGGGAATCGGTTCATTCGCGGCCTTGGCCATCGTGATCTTGCCCAGCGCAACGGTGGTGGTCGATTGGTCGAACTGCATCGCAATGCCGCCCTGCCCGTCCGGCACGGAAAACGCGATGGGGTTGGTGCCGATCACGCGCGTCTTGCCGCCCGGCGGCGCGACGATGGGCGTGGCGTTGGTCAGCCCCAACCCGATCAGCCCGGCACGCGCGATCTGGCCGGTGAAATAGCCCAGAGACGTGCAGGTATGCGCATGGCACACCGCCAGCGAGGCGGTACCGCAGTCCCGCGCCGCCGCCACCGCCTCAGGCAAGGCGCGCTCGAACGCTGCCTGCGCAAAGCCAAACTTTGCATCGACGCGCACCGATCCGGGACGCGGGCGCATGACCTCGGGCACGGCTGTCCCGTTGACACGACCAGACTGCAATTGCTGGCAGTAGCTCTCCAAGTAATACAGCCCGCAAATCCGGTTACCCGTTGCCTCGGCCTGACGGATGGCATCCGCGACGCTTGCGGCGATCCACTCGTCCGCGCCATGGCGCATCAGCGCGGCCTTTGACAGTTTCTCAATCTCGGAAATCTCGATACGCGGCATAGTGGCTGCTCCTTGGCTGGTGGCTGGTTACCCTGTCTTTTGTTCGCGCCTGCGCGCGCCGTCAATCACCCCGGTACGATTAACCCCTGATCCAGTTTTACCACCCGGTCCATCCGCGCCGCCAGTTCCAGGTTGTGGGTTGCGATCAGCGCCGACAGCCCCGTGTCACGTACCAGACCCATCAACGTGGCGAATACCTGATCGGCCGTGCCCGGATCCAGATTGCCCGTCGGCTCGTCCGCCAGCAACAGGCGCGGCTGATTTGCCAGCGCACGGCAGAACGCGACGCGCTGCTGCTCGCCCCCCGACATGGCCGACGGGCGATGCCCGGCGCGCGGACCGACACCTACGTGATCCAGCAATTCCTGCGCGCGCGCCTCGGCCTCCTTGCGTGGGGTGCCGTCTGCCAGCTGCGGCAGCGCGACATTCTCCAGCGCTGTAAACTCCGGCAGCAGGTGGTGGAACTGATACACGAACCCGACATCGCGCCGCCGCGCGATGGTGCGCCGCCGATCGCCCAGCGCCGTCATCACCGTGCCGCCAATCGCCACCTCGCCTGCGTTCGCAGTATCCAACAGCCCGGCGATATGCAGCAAGGTCGACTTGCCCGCGCCCGACGGCGCAACCAGCGCGACGATCTCGCCTCGCGCGATCTCCAGATCCGCGCCGCGTAGCACGGCGATCTCGGATTCCTTACCGCGGTTATAGATCTTCTTGATCCCCTTGAGGCTCAGCACAGCATCACTCATAGCGCAGCGCCTCCACCGGGTTCATCCGCGCGGCGCGGCGCGCGGGAAAGATCGTGACGATGAATGACAGCGACAACGACAGCGTCACCGCCGACATGACATCGCCAAATTGCAGCTTGGCAGGCAGGTAATAGATGCCGCGCACCGACGGATCCCAGATCTCGCCGCCCATCGCCCAATTCACAAACCCGAATAGCGGGTCGATATAGATGGCAAAAAGGCACCCCAGTATGACGCCCATGGCCGTGCCGATGATCCCGGTAAACGCCCCGCAGATAAAGAAGACGCGCAGAACCGACCCCTCGGTCAGGCCCATGGTGCGCAGGATGCCGATGTCGCGTCCCTTGTTCTTCACCAGCATGATCAGGCCGCTGGTGATATTCATCGCCGCAATCAGCACGAGGATCGACAGGATGATGAACATCACGTTATCCTCGACCTCCAACGCGCGCAGGAAGCCCCCGCTTTGATCCTGCCACGTCCATAGCAGCGCGCGATCCCCCGCCGCCTGCATCAATGGGATTGCCAGATCGCCGACATGCTCGGGGTCGGTCACCATCACCTCCAGTTCATCAGCCTTACCTTCGCGGTTAAAGAACCCCTGCGCCTCATCGAACGGCATATATACCCGCGTACGATCAATATCATAGCGCCCGGCGCTAAAGATATAGGCCACCTCATAGGCATTGACGCGCGGCGTCGTGCCGAAGGCCGTCTTGACCCCGCCGGGCGAGATGATCTTGATCCTGTCGCCCACAGCCACGCCCAGTTCACGCGCCACGCCCGAGCCGATGGCGATGCCCGTCCCGAACCGCTCGATATCGCCCTGCCCGGTGTTAGGATCGGCGATGCGCGGGATACCCTTGAGGTCGTCCAGCGTGATGCCGAACACCTCGACACCTGCATTACGATCGCGCGCGTTGGCCATGACCTGACCCTTGATCAGCGGGGCCACACGGGTCACGCCCGGCACCTCGCGCACGCGCGACGCCATCGCCTGATAATCCGCGATCATCCGGTCGACCCGACCGGTTTCGCCGTCGACGTCGCCCGCGTTATAGACGGTTACATGCGCGTTCGAGCCGAGGATCGTATCGACGAATTCCGCGCGGAACCCGGACCTTACGGCCAGTGTCGCGATCAGGGCCAGCACGGCCAAAGTGATCCCGATCAGCGAAATCCACGTCATCACGCTGACGCCGCCCTCGGCGCGTTTGGCGCGCAGATAGCGCCAGGCGATCATCCATTCAAACGGGGCGAAGGGGGCGGATTTGCCTGCCACGTGCACTCACTCCTGATAAGTTGGGCGCAACTTGCGCCGGGGGCCCAGCGCCGTCAAGCAGACCGGGCACGGCGCCGCCGAAACGGCAGTTTCAGCAGCGCCAGTGCGGCGGCCATAATGCCCAGACCGCCCAGAAATCCGGCCCCGGCGAACACCCCGCCCTCAAAATTCAGCGGCAGCGCCGGTTTGAATTCCGCCCATGCCGCGCTCGCAATCTCGCCGTCACCCAAACTGCGGGCACGGTAGGCGCGGGTGAATGGCCCGGCGCGGCGCAGCGCGGCCAGATCGGCAGACAGATGCTCGAACCGCACGATCACGCCCGCCATCGTCTCGGCCCGTTGAACACCCATCGCGCCGCCCTGTCCCAGATCGGCCAGCGCAGCGTTGCGCGTCAGCCCGATCTCGGCGGCGTCCGCGTCGAACTCGGCCACAAAGCGGCGCAGCTCGTCCACCGCTCCGCCCAGGCGCTGCACATATTGCTGCGAAAACTCGGGGAACTGCGACAATCCCGCAGCCCCCGCAAGGCCCCCCGCCAACATCAGCGCGCGGCCCAGCATCCCCTAGCCGACCAGCGTGCCGCGATGAGGTGCATAGATCTGCGCGAGGCGCTTGATCGCGTCCTCGGGCGGCATTTCCTCACTCTCGCCGGTGCGGCGGCTGGTCAGTTCGACCACACCGTTTTTCAGACCGCGCGGGCCGACGGTGATCCGCCACGGCAGGCCGATCAGATCCATCGTGGCAAACTTGCCGCCTGCCCGTTCGTCGCGGTCGTCATAGAGCGGGTCAAGGCCCAGCGCCGTGATCCCGGCATACAATGCCTCGCAGGCCGCGTCCGCCTCGGCGTCGCCCTGTTTCAGGTTGACGATCCCGGCATGAAATGGCGTCACGCCCTCGGGCCAGATTATGCCATTGTCGTCATGGCTGGCCTCGATGATCGCGCCGACCAAACGGCTGACGCCGATGCCGTGGCTGCCCATGTGGACCGGAACAGGCTTGCCATCCGGGCCTTGAACGGTGGCGCCCATCGCCTCGGAATACTTGGTGCCGAAGTAGAATATCTGCCCCACTTCGATGCCGCGCGCTGTGCGGCGCCGATCCTCGGGGATTTTGGCAAACAGCGCCTCGTCATGGGTTTCGTCCGTACGGGCATAGCGCGAGGTGAATTCGTCCAGCACCGCACGGCAGGCGTCGTGCGAATCATAGTCGACGTCGCGATCGCCGAATTTCAGCTCGGTGATCTCGGAATCATAGAACACTTCGCTTTCGCCGGTTTCGGCCAGCACCAGAAACTCATGCGTGTCATCACCGCCGATGGGGCCGGAATCCGCGCGCATCGGGATCGCCTGAAGGCCCATCCGCTCGTAGGTGCGCAGATAGCTGACCAGATGCCGGTTATAGGAATGCAGCGCATCCTCGCGATTCAGATCAAAGTTGTAGCCGTCCTTCATGTAAAACTCGCGGCCCCGCATCACGCCAAAGCGCGGGCGCATCTCGTCTCGGAATTTCCACTGGATATGATACAGCGTCAGCGGAAGGTCCTTGTAGCTGCCCACATGAGCGCGGAAAATGTCGGTGATCATCTCCTCGTTCGTCGGACCATAGAGCAGATCGCGCCCCTGCCGGTCCTTGATGCGCAGCATTTCCTCGCCGTAATCATCAAAACGGCCGCTCTCGCGCCACAGGTCCGCCGATTGCAGCGTCGGCATCAGCATCGGGATATGCCCCACGCGCATCTGTTCTTCATGGACGATATTTTCCAGCTTGCGCAACACCTTGAAGCCCAGGGGAAGCCACGAATAGATCCCGGCGCCCGCCTGCTTGATCATGCCTGCACGCAGCATCAGGCGGTGGGACACGATCTGCGCCTCGGCGGGCGTCTCTTTCAGGACGGGCAGAAAATAGCGGGACAGGCGCATGGCGATCCTCTCGGGGGTCAGGGGCATTTTGCCCCCCGTTTATGGCTTTGCGCACGTCCGGGCAAGCGCGGCATGCCCCCTCGCGCAGTAAACCCGCACTTGAAAGCGCGCGGCGCTTCCTTCAAGTGTAGCTGACACACCGAAAGGATGCCTTGGCCTTGCCCATCGGGACGCAGATGAAATACTGGGGGATCGCTGCGGCGGTCTTTTTGGGCGTGCTATGGCTGCTGGGTGACGTGATCCTGCCGTTTATCGTCGGTGCGGCTATCGCCTATTTTCTGGACCCCTTCGCCGACCGCCTGCAAAAGATCGGCCTCAACCGCGCATTGTCTGTCGGGGTGATCGCGGTCCTGACACTCATCATCTTTGTCGTCATGGCGCTACTGGTTATTCCGACGCTTGCGTCGCAGGCCACCGCGCTGGTGGACACAGCGCCCGAGTTGTCGCGCAAGTTGCAGACTTTCGTGACCGAACGTTTCCCAGAGGTTGCCGATGAAAACAGCGCCCTGCGCCAATCGCTGACCGCCGTGGGCGAGTCGATTCAGGAACGCGGCGGCGAGTTGCTGGAAACGGTGCTGTCCTCGGTATCCTCCTTGATCAACGTGCTGGTGCTGTTCGTGATCGTGCCCGTTGTCGCGGTCTACCTGCTGTATGACTGGGACCGCATGGTCGCGCGGATCGACGACCTGCTGCCGCGTGAACACGCGCCGACGATCCGCTATCTGGCCCGCGAGATCGACAAGACGATGTCGGGGTTCATCCGCGGCATGGGCACTGTCTGCCTGATCCTTGGCACGTATTATGCAGTGGCGCTGATGCTGGCGGGGCTGCAATTTGGCCTTGTTGTCGGGTTTGCGGCGGGTCTGCTGACCTTTATCCCCTATGTCGGCGCCCTTGTCGGCGGTGTGCTGGCCATTGGTCTGGCCCTGTTCCAGTTCTGGGGCGATTGGCTGGCCATTGGAATAATCGCCGGCATCTTTGCGCTGGGTCAGGTGATCGAGGGCAACATCCTGACACCTCGCCTGGTCGGCGGGTCAGTGGGACTGCACCCCGTTTGGCTGATCTTCGCGCTGTCGGTGTTCGGCGCACTGTTTGGGTTTGTCGGCATGCTGGTCGCCGTACCCGTTGCGGCCGCCATCGGCGTGATCACCCGCTTTGCGACAGGGCAATACAAAAACAGCCAGCTGTATCGCGGATCACCGGACCAAGACGCATAGCCATGTCCATGTCCAGCAAGCGGCCCCCAAAGCAGCCCCGGCAGCTGAGCCTTAATCTGCAGACGATGCCCGCCGTCGGGCGGAACGATTTTTACGTGTCCTCGGCCAACGCCACCGCCGTTGCACTGATCGATAGCTGGCAGAACTGGCCCGCACGCAAGCTGGTGCTGAACGGCCCTGCCGGATCGGGCAAGACGCATCTGGCCCATGTCTGGCGGGATCTCAGCGGCGCCCGGATCATTCAAGCCCGCGATCTGCCGGGGGCCGACATTCCAACGCTCGCCGCCGGGCATGTCGCTCTCGAGGCCGCCGATACCATCGCAGGCGAGCGCGAGATCGAAGAGGCGCTGTTTCACCTGCACAACCTTGCACTGGCCGAGGGGCATTCCCTGCTGATCACCGCGCGCGCCGCGCCCAACCACTGGCCGCTGGTCCTGCCCGACCTGGCCAGCCGGATGCAGGCGACGCCCACCTGCACCCTGAAGGAGCCAGACGATGACCTGCTGGCCGCCGTCCTGATGAAACAGATGGGCGACCGCCAGATCCTGCCGACCCCCGGCACAATCCCCTTTCTGGTGCGCCACATGCCGCGCGCCTTCGACGATGCCAGCCGTGTCGTCGCCGCACTGGACACGCTGGCGCTGGAGCGGCGCCGCCCCGTCACCCGCGCGCTGGCCGCCGAGGTGCTGGACAAGCTGGGCCTGTGACGCCACACTCATCCGGCGCACCACGACCCGTCATATCCTTGTCACATCAGGCCTTTATCCAACACTCATGAGCCACGCCGATTTTCTGACCTCACCCCTTCCTGCGGCCCAAGAGCTGCCAGATCTCGACCTGACCGGGCCGGGCCGCTTCTATAATCGCGAACTCAGTTGGCTGGGCTTCAACTGGCGCGTGCTGGAAGAGGCGCAGAACCCGCGCGTGCCGCTGCTGGAGCGGCTGCGCTTTCTGTCGATCTCGGCTACCAATCTGGATGAATTCTATAACGTCCGCGTCGCAGGTCTGCGGGAATTGGCCCGTGCGGGCAACACCACCCCCGCCGCCGATGGCCTGACCCCCGCCGAACAACTGGTGCTGATCAACGAGGACGCGCGCAAACTGCTGGGCGCGCAGCAGCAGACCTATCAACATTTGCGCGACGAACTGGGAACGCAGAACATCACCATCATGACCGGCGATGGTCTGGACGATGCCGACCGCGCCTATCTGGCCGATGTCTTTCTGAACAAGGTGTTCCCGGTCCTGTCGCCGCTGGCGATCGATCCGGCGCATCCGTTCCCCTTCATCCCGAACCTTGGCTATTCTCTGGCCCTGAACCTCACCCGTATCCGCGACAAACGTCCACTTCAGGCGCTGTTGCCGATCCCGCAGCAGATCGACCGCTTTGTCGCCCTGCCCGCCGGGGTAGGCGCACATCGCTTCCTGCCGCTTGAGACATTGCTGATCCTGCATCTGCACAGCCTCTTTCCGGGCTACAAATACAAGGGGCACTGCGCCTTTCGCGTACTGCGCGACAGCGATCTGGAGGTCGAGGAAGAGGCCGAAGATCTGGTGCGCGAATTCGAGGTGGCGCTGAAACGCCGCCGCCGCGGCGAGGTGGTGCGCATGAATATCACACGCGACGCGCCCGAGGCACTGCGTAGCCTCGTCATGGACGAGCTTCACGTCACCTCCGACGAGGTGATCGAGGTCGACGGCATGATCGGCCTCGCCGACCTCAAGGAGTTGGTGCTGGACGCGCGCCCGGACCTTCTATGGCCCAGCTTCGCGCCCCGCGTGCCGGAACGCGTGCAGGACTTCGAAGGCGACATGTTCGCCGCGATCCGCCAAAAGGACATGCTGCTGCACCACCCGTACGAGACCTTCGATATGGTCGTGCGGTTCCTAAAACAGGCGGCGAACGACCCCGATGTGGTGGCGATCAAGCAGACGCTCTACCGCACCTCCAACCAATCCCCCATCGTCGAGGCCCTGTGCGAGGCTGCCGAGAACGGCAAATCCGTCACCGCGCTGGTCGAACTGAAGGCCCGCTTTGACGAGGCCGCCAACATCCGCCAGTCCCGTCGGCTGGAGCGCGCGGGCGCGCATGTGGTCTATGGCTTTCTTGATCTGAAAACCCATGCCAAGATCAGCATCGTCGTGCGCCGCGAGGGCGACAATCTGGTCACCTATACCCATTTCGGCACCGGAAATTACCACCCCATAACGGCACGCATCTATACAGACCTTTCGTTTTTCACCTGCGACAGCGTGCTGGGGCGCGATGCAACCAAGGTGTTCAATTACCTGTCGGGCTATGCCCAGCCCGAAATGCTGGAAAACCTCGCCATTTCGCCCATCACCCTCAAGTCAAGCCTGCTGGAGATGATCGCAACCGAGATTGAGCACGCCCAAAATGGCCGCCCCGCCGAAATCTGGGCCAAGATGAACGCGCTGATCGATCCCGGCATCATCGACGCCCTTTATGCCGCCAGCAATGCGGGCGTGCGCATCAGCCTTGTCGTGCGCGGAATCTGCGGGCTGCGACCCGGTATCAAGGGTCTGTCCGAGAACATCCGCGTCAAATCCATCGTCGGGCGGTTTCTGGAACACAGCCGCATCGTCTGCTTTGGGGGCGGCCACGGCTTGCCGCATAAAAAGGCGCGCGTTTTCATTTCCTCCGCCGACTGGATGGGCCGCAACCTGAAACGCCGGGTCGAAACTCTGGTCGAGATCCAGAACCCCACCGTCAAGGCGCAGATCACCAGTCAGGTCATGGCTGCCAACATGGCCGACGTTGCCCAAAGCTGGGTGATGGCGCCCGATGGCAGCTTTGCCCGCGCGTCCCTGCCCGAGGGTGAATTTGCCTTTAGCTGCCACCGGTTCTTCATGGAAAACCCATCGCTGTCGGGCCGCGGATCGGCGGGCGCGGCGGATGTACCGCAGCTGACCCACACCGAGGATTAATGCAGCGCGGCGCGTTGACGGCACTTACCCGTCAGCACATAACAGGATCGGCGCAACAACGGCTGATAGCAAAATGAACGCACCCGATACCGATCGCGGAACTTCCGGCAGCACGGGCAGCAATCCCTTTGGCCGTGCCCTTTTCAACAAACCATCGGCGCGGGCGCTGCGCCGGGTCGGCGTGGTCGATGTCGGATCGAACTCGGTCCGGTTGGTGGTCTTTGACGGCGCGGCGCGCAGCCCGGCCTATTTCTTCAACGAGAAAATCATGTGCGGCCTCGGCGCCGGGATGCTTGAGACGGGGCGCCTGAACCCCGAAGGGCGCGCCCGCGCACTGAACGCGCTGCACCGCTTTGCCCATCTGGCGCGCGCGATGGACACCGGCCCACTGACCTGCGTCGCCACCGCCGCCGTGCGCGACGCCGCCGACGGCGCCGACTTTCAGGCCGAGGTCAAGGCGCTGACCGGCCTTGATCTGTGGGTGATCGACGGGCGCGAAGAGGCGCGGCTGTCTGCCCAGGGCGTGCTGCTGGGCTGGCCCGGCGCCTACGGGTTGGTCTGCGATATCGGCGGGTCGTCGATGGAGCTGGCCGAAATCAACGGTGGCACCGTGGGTCGGCGCGTCACCTCGCAGCTTGGCCCGTTGAAGCTGCGCGATCTCAAAGGCGGTTCCAAGGCACGCCGCACCTATATCCGTAATACCATAGAGTCGATGACGACCGAGCTGGGCGAACAAAAGAACCGCCTGTTCCTGGTCGGCGGCTCATGGCGGGCGATTGCGCGGATCGACATGGAGCGGCGCGGATACCCCCTGAACGTGCTGCACGAATACCGCATGCGCGCCTCATCCGTGCGCGACACGCTGCGCTATATTCACGAGGCGCCGGATCTGACCGCGCTGCGTCAACGCGCAGGCGTCTCGTCTGCCCGGATGGCGCTGGTTCCGCAGGCCGCCGAGGTGCTGCGCGAACTGGTACGCACGTTCAAACCCCACGATATCGCCATCTCCAGCTACGGCATCCGCGAGGGGATGCTGTACGAACAGATGCCCCAGCAATTGCGCGACCGCGACCCCCTGATCGAGGCATGCCGTTTCACCGAAGCCAAGGATGCGCGCGTTCCCGGCTTTGGCAAGATGCTGTATCACTTCATCATGCCGCTGTTCAAACGCGCCCGCCCCGAACGCGTGCGCCTGATCAAGGCCGCGTGCCTTCTGCATGACGTCAACTGGCGTGCGCATCCCGACTATCGCGCCGATATCTGCTTTGACACGGCCACCCGCGCCAACCTGGGCGGGCTGAAACACTCCGAACGGGTTTTTCTGGGTCTTGCACTGCTGCACCGTTACTCCAATTCGCGCAGCGTCACGCGGATCGAAAAGGTCAGCCAGATGATCGACGCGCCGATGCGCCGCGACGCCGAAATTCTGGGCAGGGCGATGCGCTTTGGCGCGATGCTATGGCCTCAGCGCGACGCCGATCCGGGCAAGCTGCATTTCTACCCCAAGAAACGGATCCTCGAATTCAACCTCGCCCCCGAGGCGGCGGCCATGTTTGGCGAGGTCGCGCAGGCGCGATTTACATCCCTCGCCGCATCGCTCGACTCGCAGCCGGTGGTCAAAGGCGCCATAGCGCCCTAGAGCCTGTCCACCTCAGATCTCGATCTCGTCCTGCGGCGGCAGCTCCGGTGCGCTGTCCTCAACCGGTTTACGCCGGATGATGATGTCTCCATTGGGCAATTTTTCCGGCGCCTCATAGACACTCAGATCCTCGACATCCTTCAGGATATCGGCCAGCGCCGGACCCATTTCCTGCGCGAAGTGGCGCAATTGCGGACCCAGCCGATCGGCCATCTCCTTCATGCCTTCCATCGCCGGGCGTGTCTCTTGCATCAACCCCTCAAAGAACAAGCGCGCGCCCTGCTCGATCAGCGAAGGACCATCCTGCGAGGGGGCATCCTCCTCGGCATGAACGGCGGGCGTTGCCAACATCAGGGCTGCGGCGGCGGTGATCAGGATCTGTCTCATGAGGCTCAATATAGCACGAATTTCGCCGAATTTAAGCCTATGCGTCGATATCCAGCGTTACCGGGAAATGGTCCGACGCCGTCAGCAGCGCTCCGCGCAACGCATCGTCGCCGTAACAGGCCGGATCATCGAACGGATGCCAGATCCGCCACGCCGGACCACGCGCCAGCAGATCGGGCGAGACCATGATATAATCCAACAGCGCCTGCAGATACCGCCCCTCATGGCCCAGATAGAACCGCGACGTGCTGTGAACCGCCCCGATCTTTTGCCCCAGCGCACTGCGCGCGTGTGGATCAAACAGGCGCAGCGCCTCGCCCTCGCCCAGTACCACCTCGACCGAAGAGCGGCCAAACAGCCCCTCATATTCATCCAGGCCCGGGCCATCGTTGAGATCGCCCAGCACGATCAGGGGCTCGCCCGCCTCCAGATGCGCCAATATGCGCGCACGCAACCAGACCGCCTGCGCCAGTTGCTTGCGCCGGTTGGCAATGGCGATGCGCATGACATCCGCAGGTGTGTTGGCGCCATGCGGCGCCTTGGATTTCAGATGCACACCGATCAGGCGCAGTACGAAGCCCGAGCGCGTTGTCAGCCGTACCTCCAGCGGCGGCTTGGAAAAACGCACCAGATCCTCGACCGCGTCAATATCCAGATCGATTCGGAATACCCCGTCGAAACGCGGCGCATCACTGCTGCCGCGTTTGCCCGTCGCGTCGCCCTGCGGGTCGTGCACCGCCTGAACGACGTCCGGATCGTAGAGCAGCGCGATCTCCTGCTGGGTATCGTTGGTGAATCCCACCAGTGCACGCCGCGTACGCAGGCCCATCACATCCGCAAATCGCTCCAGTGCGGTCACGGTGCTGCGTCGGGCGCTGTGATCGGGCGCCTCGATGATCATCAGCGCATCCGCGTCCAGCGCGCGCATCACCCCGCCCACCGCCGCCAGTTGATCGCCGCGCGTCACGTTATGGCGCGACGCCCAGCCACCATCATCCAGCAGCGCGCCGTCATCGGCAAACAGGCTGTTGAACCATTCGATATTCCAGGTCGCCAGCCTCATCCGCGATGCGCGGCTTCGACTTGCTCCCACGCGCGGTTGATGTCGATCATCCGCTTTTCCGCAAGGCGCATCGCCTCGACCGGCACACCGCGGGCCATCATGCGGTCGGGATGTGTCTCGCGCACCAGCGCGCGATACCGCTTTCGCACCTCGGCCAGACTGTCATCCGGCGACGCGCCCAACACCTGATAAGGGTCCGGTGCAGCGCCCGGCACAAAACGGCAGCGCATGCGCTGAAACTCACTGGATTTCAGGCCGAAAATCTCGGCCACACGCTCAAGAAAGATGTTCTCGGCCGGGTGATACCGCCCATCGGCCATGGCGATGTGAAACAGCCCCTCCATCAGATCGCACAGCGCGTCAGTGTCATCGCCGAACATCGCCTTGATCCGGGCGGCGTACTCCTCGAATCCGGCCACGTCTTGGCGCGCCAGATTGAACACGCGCGCGGCGCCTGCCTCGTCCTCTTGCGCGATCTGAAACACTTCGCGGAACGCCGCGACCTCGCCGCGCGTGACCTGCCCATCGGCCTTGGCCATCTTCGCGCCCAGCGCGATCACTGCGATGGCGAACGCCACGCTACGCTCGGGCGGGGTGCGCAAGCGGTCGAACACGGCGCTGAGACCCTCGCCATTGGCAAGGGCCGACACGGCCTCGGTTATGCGGGTCCAGAGAGACATGGCGCAACCCTAGAGCGTTTCAGCACCAGTGTCAGCGCGATCCGGCCCAGATTATCACAAAATCCTACGCGCAGTTCTATCCCAGAATGCGCTGCCCCTCGGGCGTGTCGAATTCGGCCCGTAATCCGACCGGTCCCACCTCGAACGCCACCCTGTCTTCAGCCAGTTGTCCCGCCAAACCCGCGCGCAGCGCGTCCGCATGCGGATGGCAGACAATCAACCGCCGCAGCGCGATGCCCGTGGCAGGCAGAGACGCCGCCGGGTGGCGCGCGCAATCCCACTGGATCACCGCGGGGTGGCAGTCGTCAAACGGCAGTTGCCCATTTTCCGGCACCGCCATACGCCATCGCAGATCGCCCCGTTCCAGCGGCACCTGAGCGCCGATGCCCGGCAGCGCGGCCTGCGCGCCCTCCAGATCGTCGGTGCGGCAGATCCAGTTGCCAATGCGCGGCGCGCCACTGAACCGATCCAGATCGAACCAGCGCGCATGGCCAAGCGGCGGCGCGTCCGGGTCGATCGCGATCACCTCCAGATACAGCCCATCCTCCAGCCCCAGCAATCGGTTATGAGTGCCGAAATGCGCATGCTGCCCGCCCGGTCCGGGCGCCACGCCCAAGGCGCGATGCACCCAGTCCGCCCCCTTCTCCAGCGTGGTCGCGGCAACCGCGATATGATCAAGTTCCAACATGTCCCTGTCCCTTTCCGGCCATATCGCAATGCCCATGGCATACCCAGACGCCGCGCTGGTTGCAATTTTTGACAGGCAGCGCGGCGTTAGATCACCCGCGCCGCCACGAATGTCATTTTCCGGCGGGCCTGTGCCGTTTTCCGTCTTGACGGGCACGCGCTGCTGCCATAGCCACGCGCCCATGGCGTGGTAGCTCAGGGGTTAGAGCAAACGACTCATAATCGTTAGGTCGGTGGTTCAAATCCACCTCACGCCACCAAAGTCACCTTGCACAACAAAGTGGCACCCCACAATCTTCCCTCACGCACAGTAGCGACAGGCGTTTTGCGAAGCGAAATGCCAAGAACGGGCAGTTGCGTAGAAAATTGACGCCGGACTTTCACCCGGCGCCCTATCATCCTGAAATCAAGACCTATCCCCGCGTCTCGCGGATCATTTTCAAAATATCCTGCGCCGCATCGGGAATGTTCGTGCCCGGGCCAAAGATCGCCTTGACCCCTGCATCCTTCAGGAATTTGTAATCCTGTTGGGGTATCACCCCGCCACAGATGACCAGAATGTCGCCAGCCCCCTTGGCGCGCAGCGCCTCGACCAGCTTGGGCGCCAGCGTCTTGTGCCCGGCGGCCTGGCTGGAAATGCCGATGACATGGACGTCGTTGTCGACGGCATCCTGCGCCGCCTCGTCAGGCGTCTGGAACAGCGGACCCACATCGACGTCAAAGCCGATATCGGCAAAGGCCGTCGCGATCACCTTCGCCCCCCGGTCATGCCCGTCCTGACCCATCTTGACCACCAACATCCGAGGGCGGCGCCCCTCCTCTTCGGCAAAATCCTCAACCGATTTCTGGATAGCGGCGAAACCTTCATCGCCCTCATAGGCCGCGCCATAGACGCCGGCCAATGTCTTGACCTCGGCGCGATGGCGACCGAACACCTTTTCCATGCTCATTGAAATCTCTCCTACTGATGCGCGCGCGCGCGCCGCCTCGACCGCTGCTTCCAGCAGATTGCCGCCGTCGCGTGCCCGGCGCTCCAACTCGTCCAGCGCCTTGGTGCAAACGTCCTCGTCGCGGTTGGCGCGGATCCGCTCCAACCGGGCGATCTGGCTGTCGCGCACCGCCGAATTGTCGATATCCAGCAAATCTATCGGGTCTTCGTTGTCGCGGCGATACTTATTCACGCCGACGATCACTTCGGTCCCACGGTCGATCATTGCCTGTCGCGTTGCGGCCGATTCCTCGATCCGCAGCTTGGGCATGCCGGAGGCCACGGCCTTGGTCATGCCGCCCATTTCCTCGACTTCCTCGATCAACGCCCAGGCCTTTTCAACCAATTCGGCAGTCAGGCTTTCGACGTAATAGCTGCCCGCCAGCGGATCGACGACGGCGGTCACACCGGTTTCTTCCTGCAGGATCAGTTGGGTGTTACGGGCGATCCGGGCGCTAAATTCGGTCGGCAGTGCCATCGCCTCGTCCAGAGCGTTGGTGTGCAGCGACTGGGTCCCGCCCAGAACCGCGCTCATCGCCTCATAGGCGGTGCGGATGACGTTGTTGTAGGGGTCCTGCTCCTGCAGGCTGACACCTGACGTCTGGCAATGGGTCCGCAGCATTTTCGACCGCTCGTTCTGCGCGCCGAATTCGGTCATGATCTTGTGCCACAGCAGGCGCGCCGCGCGCAGCTTGGCCGCCTCCATGAAGAAGTTCATGCCGATGGCGAAGAAAAAGCTGAGCCGCCCGGCGAATTTGTCGACATCCATCCCCGCCTCGATCGCGGCGCGCACATATTCGCGCCCGTCGGCCAAGGTATAGGCCAACTCCTGCACCAGGTTCGCGCCAGCCTCCTGCATGTGATAGCCGGAAATCGAGATCGAGTTGAACTTCGGCATGCCGCCTGATGTATATTCGATGATATCGCTGATGATGCGCATGCTGGGCTGGGGCGGATAGACGTAAGTATTCCGCACCATGAACTCCTTCAGAATGTCGTTCTGAATGGTGCCCGACAGGACCGATTTGTCATGCCCCTGCTCTTCGCCCGCGACGATAAAGCTGGCAAGGATCGGAATGACCGCGCCGTTCATCGTCATCGAAACGCTGACCTGATCCAGCGGGATCTGGTCGAAAAGGATCTTCATGTCCTCGACCGAATCGATGGCAACGCCAGCCTTGCCTACATCGCCCTCAACCCGGGGGTGGTCACTGTCATAGCCGCGATGGGTGGCCAGATCGAACGCCACCGACACACCTTGCTGTCCCGCCGCCAGATTGCGGCGATAAAACGCGTTTGACTCCTCTGCCGTCGAAAATCCGGCATATTGCCGGATCGTCCAGGGACGCCCGGCATACATCGTCGCCTTGACCCCCCGGGTAAAAGGCGCGGCGCCGGGGATGGTGCCCAGATGGTCCAGCCCGGCGATGTCATCCTCGGTATACAGGGGTTTGACGTCGATCCCCTCGATAGTGTGCCAGGTCAGATCCTCCAATGGCCGCCCGCGCAGCTCTGCCTCGGCCAGCTTGCGCCACTCGTCTTGCGCCTTTTTCGTCATATCTTTGTCCTCTTGTCTGGGCCAAGATCTGCGGTGTTGTACCGCCTGATCTGCGCCCGGTTCCTCTATGTGTGTTGCCGGTACGGCAGCGCGAGTCGCTGCGGGGGGTCGCACACGGCCCTAGCCCACAGTGTTGACGATGCGATTAAGCGTGCCAGCGACGTCGCCCGCGCGTGCAGTATCTGATATAGCTGCCCGCACCGCTCTTTTTGCATCGCAATCGCGCCCGATATAACTATATCTTCTGTAACAGGAGCGCCTATGAAACCTATTCTCATCTTTGTTTTCACTTGCCTTTTCGGTTTTCCGCTCGTGGCGCAAGAGGCTGCTGCCGGCGCTGGGGACGCGGCAGTGCCATCCGTCTTCGTCGACGCATCAGACGTCGATCTAAAGCAATTTCTATGGACAAACCGGCCATTGGTCGTTTTTGCCGACAGCCCGAACGATCCGCGTTTCGTGCAGCAGATGGAAATGCTGACAGCGCGCAGCGATGAATTGGCCGCGCGCGATGTCGTCGTGCTGACCGATACGGACCCGGAGGCGCGCGGCCCGCTGCGCGACCGGCTGCATCCGCGCGGCTTCATGCTGGTGTTGATCGTCAAGGACGGCACCATATACCTGCGCAAACCACTGCCGTGGGACGTGCGCGAAATCAGCCGAACCATCGACAAGCTGCCGATGCGCCAGCAAGAGATCCGGGAACGCCGCGATGGCCCCGGCGCCGACAAGACCAGCGGCCCATCATAGCACGCGGCGCGCATCACTCCGCCCCCATCGCAGCGATCAACAGCCCGTCCTCGACATCCATCAGAGCCAGCACGCCTGTGCCGCGATCCATCAGCACCACCGCCGCCGGATTGACCAGCGCGGCGGCAAAGGCCGCCTCGGCGGCGGGGTCCATGCAAGCCCGCCCCTCAAGACCAGCGAGACGCATCTGCATGCCGGTGGGGCGCTCGATCTCGATCAGTTCCAGCAGCGCGGCATCGGGGGTCAGTCGGGATGCGACGATTGCGACCTGATCATGTGATTTCAGTATCATCGCCGCCTCACGTACGCTGTTGGCGATGCGCATACGCGATGCGATGCGCGAGTCGACCACCTGAAAAAGCCCCGCCGCGCAACTGCCCGTGGCCGCAAACGACATCGTCTCGCCCAGGGGGAGCCACCCGGCCAACAAGGCCCGCAGGTCGGCCTCGTTCGTTCGATTGCACCCTGCCAGCGCCAGCGCCCCGGCGCATAGCACGCCGAGACGCCAGACGGCGCGCTGGCGGTGCGGGGCGGCGTCCGCAGGGCTGGAACGCGGGCAAATCACCGGATCACTCGAATTCCATGATCACTTCGTCGACGGCCAGACTGTCGCCCGGCCCCGCGTTGATGGCGCTGACAACAGCCCGCTTTTCGGCGCGCAGGATATTCTCCATCTTCATCGCCTCGACAGTGCACAGCGCCTGACCCTCCTGCACCTCTTCGCCAACCTCGACGTTGACCTTCACGATCAGGCCGGGCATCGGGCACAGCAGCAGTTTCGATGTGTCGGGCGGCAGTTTTTCGGGCATGCGCGCAGCCAACTCGGCCTGGCGCGGCGTGCGCACATGCACCTTTAAATCCGCCCCCCGGCTGCGGATGCGAAACCCGCCCGAAACCTTGCCGACCTTCAGAACCAGCGGCGCGCCATCCACGTCCAGCCGGGCCAGATGATCGCCCGGCGTCCAGTCGGACGCGACATCGACACTGCCACCATCGGCAAAGGTAACGGTCGCACCGCCGCGCCGGGCGGCGATGATGACGTCATAGCTGCTGCCCTTGACTGCAACGTTCCAATCGTCGCCAACCTTGCGCTCGTGGTTGTCCATTCGGCCCGAAATGCGCGTGCGCCGTATCTCGGCGACGCGGTGCATGGCTGCGCAGGAGGCCGCGATGCGGCGCAGCGACGCCTCGTCCAGTTCTGCCCCCTCAAAGCCGTCGGGATACTCCTCGGCGATAAAGGCAGTGGTGATGTCGCCGGAAGCAAACTTGGGGTGGTCCATGACCGCCGACAGGAATGGCAGGTTATGCCCGATCCCCTCGACCTCGAAACTGTCGAGCGCGACGCGCATCCCCTCGATCGACGCGGCCCGGTCGGGGCCCCAGGTACACAGCTTGGCAATCATGGGGTCGTAATACATGCTGATCTCGCCGCCCTCATAGACGCCGGTGTCATTGCGCACGATGGCACCAGCGACGCTCACCTCCTCTGGCGGGCGATACCGGGTCAGGCGCCCGATGGAGGGCAGGAAATTGCGATAGGGATCTTCGGCATACAGACGGCATTCCATCGCCCAGCCGTTCAGCTTGACGTCGCTTTGCTTGATCGTCAGCGGCTCGCCATTCGCAACACGGATCATCTGTTCGACCAGATCGACGCCGGTGATCAGCTCGGTCACCGGATGTTCCACCTGAAGGCGCGTGTTCATCTCAAGGAAGTAGAAATTCCGGTCGCCATCGACGATGAATTCCACCGTCCCGGCACTGGTATAGTCTACAGCCTGCGCCAGCGCGACGGCCTGCTCGCCCATTGCCTTGCGGGTTTCCTCGTCCAGAAACGGGCTGGGCGCCTCTTCGATGACCTTCTGATTGCGGCGCTGGATCGAACATTCCCGCTCGCCCAGATAGATGCCATTGCCATGCGCGTCGCACAGAACCTGAATTTCGATATGGCGCGGCTGCGTGACGAATTTTTCGATGAAAATCCGGTCGTCGCCAAAGCTGCTGGCCGCCTCGTTCTTTGAGCTTTGGAAACCCTCGCGCGCCTCATCATCATTCCAGGCGATGCGCATCCCCTTGCCACCGCCCCCGGCGCTGGCCTTGATCATCACCGGATAGCCGACCTGGTTCGAAATCTTGACCGCGTCCTCGGCATCTTTGATCAGGCCCATGTAACCGGGCACTGTCGACACGCCGGCCTCCTGCGCCAGTTTCTTGGAGGTAATCTTGTCTCCCATGGCCTCGATCGCCTTTTTGGGCGGTCCGACAAAGACGACACCTTCGGCCTCCAGCGCCTCGGCGAATTTCGCATTCTCCGACAGGAAACCATAGCCGGGATGCACCGCCTCGGCGCCAGTCTGGCGGATGGCGTCCATCACCTTGTCAATGACGATATAGGACTCGTTGGCAGGGGGTGGGCCGATATGCACCGCCTCATCTGCCATGCGGACATGCAGCGCATTACGGTCAGCGTCAGAATAGATGGCGACGGTCTGGATACCCATCTGGCGCGCGGTCTTGATGACGCGGCAGGCGATCTCGCCCCGGTTGGCAATCAGGATCTTCTTGAACATGGCGTGTCCCCTTTAAATGCATGCCCCGCGCCGCAGCGCCGGGGCCGAAAACGGCAGAGACCACCCGCGCCGGTCGGCACGGATGGTCCCATGATGAATGATTCGGACGCCAGGTAGGCGGCGCGTGTTACTTGCAGCGTTCCGGGAAGGACTGGCAGTACGCGACGTTGCCTGCCGCACCGACCAACGCGCCGGCAGCGAGGTTGCCGTCCAGCACGGCCGCTGTGCCCAATCCGGCGCCGCCGCCGATAAGGGCCTGCTTGCCCAGCGTGTCGCCGCATGCGGCGAGTGCGGACAGGGCCAGAATCGCAAATACAGCCTTGGATTGTTTTTTGAATGCTCTACGCATGGGGAACTGCCTCTTATTTCCGGAGCGGATCTTGCCCTGCAATTAGAGGTCAAAACAGCCTGAACGTCAAAGGAACAAACCCGTATGACCCGCCACTGCGCGGGGTCCCGCCTATGCTTGCAGGCATCTGATGTTGAACAAAAAAGGAGCGGCGTGCGGTTTACAGCGCAACGCCGCTCATAAGGGGAAGGGTAACGGTTTGGACAAGGTGCCCCGGACCCTTGGGGAAGGCCCGCCACTACTGTTTCCACGCTGCCATCGACCGAAGGTCGGGCCAAGCGCATTATCCGGCCAATACAATTATCGGCTGTATTCCGCGCAATTGGCGCGGCGATTGGCGAATTCGCGCCTGCGACGCGAACCACCCGGGCCGGGGCCATATGACCTACGGCCAGTGTCATACGTCATCTGCCCCGTCAAAGGCCGTCGGAAAGGCGCGCCGCGCCGCATCGACATCCAGCACCAGCAGCGCTTCGTAGTCCGTGGGATCGAACGGATCGCTGACCGTAAGCACCTCGCGCCCCAATAGCCACGACAGGCGGCCAGCATCTAGGTTGCCGCGCTCGAACGGCTGATCGCCGAAATTCGCCCACAAGGCCGCGACAAACGCAATGTCGGCCCGCCGATCAGGCGGACGCCGGTCAGCGAAACGCTCCCGCCGGGTCAGCGGCGTCGCGCCCTTGGGATTGGCGCGGCGAATGGTGAATTGAAAATCGGTACTCGGCAATCTGCCGGGGAATCCGCGATGCTTGATCATGCTGCGCCCTCCGACAGGGGGCGCGACTGCGGAACCGGGGCAGGCCTTGCAGCCTGCCCCGCTGTCAGAATCCGAAAGGTCGGATTAGTACTTGCCGCTCGAGACGGGCTCGGCTGTGACCGGCTCGACGACGACATACTCGTCCTCGGGCGCCTGCTGGCATGCTGCAACTGCTGCAAGAAGACCGAAAGCCATAAGACCTTTGATAACGTTCGACATTGAATTCTCCTGTCACTTTTTGAGGGCGGAATAGGGCGCTGTGTCCCCCACCCATACTTCGAGGTATGGATTGCTTGGGTGCAATCATCTTGCAGAATAGTGTAGTTTTCGCCAAAGCGATACGCTGATACGCGAATCCGGCGCCATTGTGGCCGCAAAGCCTCACAAGACCGTGAAGATGAGATTTGGCGCGCAAGATATTGTGGATACATCAGAATGCCTCCCAGATGCAGATGGAGTCGCGGATAGTGAAGACCTCGAAAATCTGTGCGACACTGCCGTCCATCACACCGAACGGCGCAACGCGGTCCGCCAGCGATATGATGACCGTTTGCCCCTCCACCGGCGCGGTCAGATTCGGTAACGCCTTGCTACGACACAGGAATGTCAGATCTTCCAACGCGGTATCCGGCATCATGTCATCGGGTGCGAACCCATCGGTGACGTAGCGCAGGCGCGTGACGGAACCATTACCCTCGGTGATGGTTTCATGCAGGTGCACCTGCCCGCCCGACGGCAACTGCACGGCGGCGGCGGCAGGTGCCCCAATACAAAAAACGGCAAGCCCAGCGCAGAGACCCCGCCTCGCCGCCCCGCTCAATGATTGCGCAGCGCTTTGACAAGCTGATCCTTGCGCATGTCCGACCGCCCGTCGACGCCGATTTCCTGCGCGCGGGCATACAGTTCCTTCTTGCTCCAGTCCTCGTAAGGGGGCGCCTTGCCACCTTTTTTCGACGGGTGCATGTCGTCTCTTGCCTGCGCATTGGCGATCCGCGCCGCCTTTTCCTTGGACGCGCCCTGATCGCGCAGCGCCTCGTAGGTATCCGCCTTCTTGATGCTGGGATCGTTCGAGTTGACCATTGCCCCCCTCCTTTGCGCAGACAAACGCAGCCGCCATCGGGGAGGTTCCCAATGGCGCCGCGGCGGCGTCTACGGTTGCGCAAGGTATCACTGGTCTGGCTCCTGCCCGCAGGCGCGGCCCCGTTAGGGCATTACAGAGGGATGTTGTCGTGCTTTTTCCAAGGCAACTGCGTCTTTTTCCCTCGCAGGGATGCAAACGCCCGCGCGACACGCATGCGTGTGGAGTGAGGCATGATGACCTCATCGACAAATCCACGCTCGGCCGCGACAAACGGGCTGGCAAACCGGTCCTCGTAATCCTTGGCGTGCAAAGCCAGCTTCTCGGCGTTGCCCCGGTCGGCGCGGTGGATGATCTCGGTCGCGCCCTTGGCGCCCATCACGGCAATCTCGGAGGTGGGCCAAGCATAGTTGAAATCAGCGCCCAGATGCTTGGACGACATCACCACATAGGCGCCGCCGTAGGCCTTGCGCGTGATGACCGTGACCTTGGGCACAGTTGCCTCGCCATAGGCGAACAACAGTTTGGCGCCGTGCTTGATCACGCCGTTATATTCTTGTGTCACGCCCGGCAAGAAGCCGGGAACATCCACCAGCGTCAGCAGCGGGATCTCGAAACAATCGCAGAACCGCACGAACCGCGCCGCCTTGCGCGAGCTGTCGATATCCAGACACCCGGCCAGCACCATCGGCTGATTGGCCACGACGCCGACGGTCTGCCCTTCCAACCGGATGAAACCGGTGATCATGTTCTTGGCGAATTCCGCCTGAATTTCGTAAAAGTCACCTTCGTCCGCCAGCTTGGTGATCAACTCCTTCATGTCATAGGGCATGTTGGGATTGTCGGGCACCAAGGTGTCCAGCGACGGCTCGCTCCGTCCCGGTGTGTCGAAAAACGGGCGCACCGGCGGCTTTTCACGATTGGAGGAAGGCAGAAAATCGACCAGTCGGCGCACTTCGGCCAGCGCCTCGACATCATTTTCGAACGCGGCGTCTGCAACCGAGGATTTGCGTGTGTGCGTCGTCGCGCCACCCAGTTCCTCGGCGGTCACCTGCTCATTCGTGACGGTTTTCACCACGTCGGGGCCGGTCACGAACATGTAGCTGGAATCTTTGACCATGAAGATGAAGTCGGTCATCGCAGGTGAATACACCGCGCCGCCGGCGCAGGGCCCCATGATCACGCTGATCTGCGGCACCACACCCGAGGCCGTGATGTTGCGCTGAAACACCTCGCCATAGCCCGCCAGGCTGTCGACGCCTTCCTGAATACGCGCCCCACCCGAATCGTTGATGCCGATGACGGGTGCGCCGTTCTGCACGGCCATATCCATGATCTTGCAGATTTTTTTCGCGTGCGTCTCCGAAACCGAACCGCCAAGGACGGTGAAATCCTGACTGAACACATAGACCAACCGCCCGTTGATGGTCCCCCAACCGGTAACGACACCGTCACCGTAGGGGCGATCCCGCTCCATCCCGAAATCGATGCTCCGGTGGGTGACGAACATATCGAACTCTTCAAAGCTGCCCTCATCAAGCAGCAGTTCGACCCGCTCGCGTGCGGTCAGCTTGCCCTTTTCATGCTGGGCGGCCACACGGGCAGAGCCCCCGCCCTTGCGGGCTTCGCTGCGGCGATCTTCGAGTTCCTGCAGGTTATCTTTCATCGCGGGCCTCCCCTTTGAGGTTTTCGGCAGGCTATACCCGAACTGGCGCGCCGCAACAGCGAATTTCAGCAAATTTGCAAACATTTGCATAGCGCCGCCGTCAATACTGCAAACTTGCATATATGCCTGCGGCCAGATGGACTTTGGCAAATGGCGGGCCTAGCCCTTGGACCATGACCACCCGGACCCCCGCCAAATTTCTGGACCGCAGCACACCGCCGCATATCGCCACGCTTATTCTGATGGCGGGCGTGTCGGCGCTGGCGATGAACATCTTTCTGCCGTCGCTGCCCGGCATGGCAGAGTATTTCGACGCGCCTTACCGTCTGATGCAACTGTCTGTCGCGCTCTATCTGGCGGTCAACGCGGTGCTTCAGATCCTGATCGGCCCGATTTCGGACAAACTGGGGCGTCGGCCTGTCATCCTGTGGGGGCTCGCGGTGTTCCTGCTGGCGACCATCGGCTGCGCCCTGTCAGAATCGGTCGGGATGTTCCTGTTTTTTCGCATGATGCAGGCGGCCATCGTATCGGCCATGGTCCTGAGCCGGGCAATCGTGCGCGATATGGTCCCGGAAAATCAGGCGGCCAGCATGATCGGCTATGTCACTATGGGCATGGCAGTGGTGCCGATGGTCGGCCCGGTCTTTGGCGGGATGCTGGATCAGGCATTTGGCTGGCAGTCGAATTTCTGGGCACTGCTTGTTGTCGGCGCGATCATCCTGTGGATCGGCTGGGCCGATCTGGGCGAGACGGCCGGGAAATCCGGGCTGACCCTTGCGCAGCAGTTTCGCGAGTATCCGACGCTCTGCCGCAGCCTGCGGTTCTGGGGCTACGCTATGGCCGCGGCGCTGTCGTCGGGGGCCTTCTTTGCCTATCTGGGCGGCGCGCCTTACGTGGGCGATCATGTCTTTGGGCTGGAGCCTGCGCAGGTTGGCTTCTACTTCGGCGCGCCGGCGCTGGGGTATTTCGCAGGCAATTTCATCTCGGGCCGGTTTTCGGTCGAGGTGGGGGTGAACAGGATGGTCTATTGGGGCACTCTGATCACCGCCGTAGGGATCGCGATCAATCTGGGCATCTTCTACGCAGGGCTGGGCAGCGCGGCCAGCTTCTTTGGCCTGATGACGCTGATGGGCCTGGGCAATGGCATGACCATCCCCAACGCCACCGCCGGCGCGCTGTCGGTGCGCCCCAGTCTGGCCGGCACGGCCAGCGGCCTGTCGGGTGCGCTGATGATCGGCGGCGGCGCGGTTCTGTCGGCGCTGGCGGGCGTGTGGCTGACGCCGGAATCGGGCGCCTTTCCCCTGTTGTGGATCATGATGGTGGTGTCCCTGGGGGCAATCGTGACCATCCTGCTGGTGATGCGGCGCGAGGCGCGGCTGGGCCTGTCCTGAGACGCTTGCGCGCGCAAGTTTGCAAACCTAAGGTGATGGCAAAGCTAACCTGCAAAGCGAGGCCGCCATGCGCGCACGCAAACTCTATGCCGGGGCCAAGCTGCGCGAGACGCGCCAGCGCATCGGCCTGACGCAAAAGGATTTTGCCGCCCGGCTGGGCGTGTCCCTGCCCTATCTGAACCAGATGGAAAACAACAACCGCCCCGTCAGCACCACCGTCGTGCTGGCTCTGGCGCAGGAATTCGGATTCGACGTGACCGAGCTGGGCTCGGGCGAGGCCGAGCGCATGGTATCGGACATGCGCGAGGCGCTGGCCGATCCGATCTTTGCCGCAACGCCGGACATGGCCGAATTGCGGCTGGTCGCCTCCAGTGCGCCTGCCCTCGCGCGCGCCTTTCTGGAGCTGCACAGCGCCTATCGCCAGACGCACGAGCGGTTGGCCTCACTGGACGAGGCGCTGGGCCGCGACGATGCGCAGACGCAGCAAAGCCCATGGACCGAAGTGCGTGATTTCTTCCATTATTGCGACAATTACATCGACGCGGTCGATCGCGCCGCCGAGCGGTTTGGCGGCACGGATGGCACCGCCCAGACCCGCGCGGTCGAGGCGCTGGCAAAGATCGGCATCACCGTGGTCAACACCGATGACGGACCGCTGCGGCGGCTCGACCGGGGGAGCGGTATTCTCTACCTCAGTGCGCGTGCGGCGCCGGAAACGCGCAGCTTCCAGATGCTGTTGCAACTGGCGCTGCTGACGCAGGACAAGCTGCTGGAGGCGACGCTGGATCTGGCCCGGTTCCAATCGGGCGAGGCGCGCGGTATCGCAAAAATCGGGCTGGCCAATTACTATGCCGGCGCGGCGCTGATGCCTTACACGACATTCCTGCAAGCGGCGCGCGAATGCCGCCACGATCTGGAAATCCTCGCCCATCGCTTTGGCGCGTCGATCGAGCAGGTGTGCCACCGCCTGTCGACCCTGCAACGCCCCGGCGCCAAGGGCATCCCGTTCTTCTTCGTGCGCGTCGATCAGGCCGGCACCATCACCAAGCGTCATTCGGCCACGCGGATGCAGTTCGCGCGCTACGGCGGGGCCTGCCCCCTGTGGAACGTCCACCGCGCGTTCGAGACACCGGGCCGTTTCCTGCGCCAACTGGCCGAAACACCCGACGGCGTGCGCTATATCAACCTTGCGCGCGACGTGTCCAAACCGGGCGGCCATTTCGGCGCGCCGGTCCGCCGTTTTGCCATCGCGCTGGGATGCGAGGTGAAACACGCGCCCGCACTGGTCTATGCGGACACGCTGGACCTGAGCAGCGCGGGCGCGTTCGAGCCGATCGGCATCTCCTGCCGCATCTGCGAGCGGACGGACTGCCATCAGCGGTCCATCCCCCCGCTAGAGCGGCGCCTGACGATCCGCCCGGATGCGCGCGGCGTGCTACCCTACGAGGTAGGTTAAGACGCTTTCGTCAACATCTGATAAATCTCGTCCTTGAGCGCGCCGCGCTTCTTGCGCATCTCACCTTCGGCCAGATCCTCCATCGGGGCGACGTTGGTTTCGGCCCTATGAACGATGCGGTTCACCTCGTCATATTCCTTGGTCAGCCGGGCGAAATGGGCGTCCGTCTGCTCTAACCTGGAGATATCATCGGCCTTGTCGGGGAATTCCTCAGCCAGTTGATGGGGGACATGGGTCATGTATTTGCCTTTCTTGTTTGCGTGTTGGGTCTACCCTTGCCTGCCCGCGCACATCGCGCATTGACCCGGATCAAACCGCGTCACTCTCCGCGCGGGAAACGGGCGTTTTCCTCGACCTCGTTCAAATCCATGTGGTTGCGCATGTACCGCTCGGACGCCTTTTTCAGCGGCTGGTAGTCCCACGGGTAATACCCGCCCTGACGCAGCGCCTCGTACACCACCCAGCGGCGGGCCTGGCTTTCGCGGACCTGCGCATCGAACGCGCCCAGATCCCAGTGCGCACCAGCCATGTCGCTGAATTGCTTCAGGGTTTCCGCATGGGCCGGATCGGCAGCCAAGTCATTCAACTCATGCGGATCGGCCTCCAAATCGAACAGTTGATCGGGGTCCAGCGCGCAGCGGTTGAATTTCCAGCGGTCTTGGCGCAGCGACACCAGCGGCGCATAGGAGCCTTCAGCGGCGTATTCCATCGCCACCGGCGCCTCGCGATCTGCGCCCTGCCCCAGCGGCACAAGGCTTTGCCCCTCCACCCACGGCGCGACCTCGTCCATGGACACGCCAGCCAGATCGCACAGCGTCGGACAGACGTCGATATTGCTGACGGGCGCATCCACCCGCCCCGGCGCCATTCCCGGCGCGGCGATCATCATCGGGACGCGGGATGATCCCTCGTAGAACGACATCTTGAACCACATTCCCCGCTCGCCCAGCATGTCACCGTGATCGGAGACGAACAGGATGATCGTGTCCTCGGTCTGGCGCGTGCCGTCCAGCGCCTCCAGCACCTCGCCGATCTTGTCGTCCAGATAGCTGATATTGGCGAAATAGGCGCGGCGGGCGCGGCGGATATGATCCTCGGTTATGTCGTAGCTGCGCCAGTCATTGGCATCAAAGATGCGCTGCGAATGCGGATCGTGATGGGCGTAATCCATCGCCGGGACATCCGGCAGAAGATGCTCGCAATCCTCATACAGATCCCAGTATTTCTTGCGCGCCACATAGGGATCATGCGGATGGGTAAAGCTGACGGTCAGGCACCATGGCCGCGTGTCCTGACCGCGCCCCAGATCATAGACCTTGCGCGTCGAATTATACGCCACCTCGTCATCGTATTCCATCTGATTGGAGATCTCGGCAACCCCCGCGCCAGTGACGGACCCCATGTTGTGATACCACCACTCGATCCTCTCGCCCGGTTTGCGATAGTCAGGCGTCCAGCCGAAATCGGCGGGGTAGATATCGGTCGTGAGCCGCTCTTCGAACCCGTGCATCTGGTCGGGGCCGACAAAATGCATCTTACCCGACAGGCATGTCTGATAGCCCGCCCGGCGCAGGTGGTGGGCATATGTCGGGATGTCGGCGGCGAATTCGGCGGCGTTGTCATAAACCCGGCTGCGCGACGGCAACAGTCCCGACATGAAGCTGGCCCGCCCCGGCGCGCATAGCGGGCTGGCGGTGTAGCAATTGGCAAAGCGGGTCGAGCGCGCCGCCAGACGCTTGAGATTCGGCGCATGCAGCCAGTCGGCGGGACCATCGGGAAAAAAGGTACCGTTCAACTGGTCGACCATGAATATCAGGATATTGGGGCGGCTCATTGCGAAAGACTCCTTTGGGAATACGGCGGATGCGCAATGGCTATGGCAAAAACCATGGACGGGTCAATCGGGCGGCGCGAGGCCAACAGATATAGATGTTGCAACTTGGCGGGACCTCATCATACGCTTCGCGGATAGATCCCAGCCGTATGGACAGGGCCGCGGGGCCGGTACCGCTGCACGATGGAGCGCAAATCGCGGCGCTGATCTGTCCGCCCCGCAAGTCCGGGGCCGTCAAACCGGGACAGGCCCGCGCGCCAACAGATCGCGGGCGGGGCAACACGCCGATGACAGAAACTATAAAAGGAAACACACATATGTCGCTAATTACCAATGGTCGCCTTGATCGCCGCGGATTCCTGAAAACCACCGCCGCCGGTGCCATCGCGGCGTCCCTGCCGTTGGGCGGCGCCATGGCCGCCACGCCCAAGCGCGGCGGTAACCTGCGCATCGGTAAGGGCCACGGCCAGACCACTGATACGCTGAACCCCGGCACATGGGAAAACGGCTATACCATCGCTCTGACCTTCGCCAAGGACGGCCACCTGACCGAGGTGCTGGCCGACGGATCAATCGGCCCCGAAATCGCCGAAAGCTGGGAGGCATCCGAGGATGCCAAGACCTGGCGGTTCAAGATCCGCAAGGGCGTGACCTTCCATTCGGGCAAGGAGCTAACGGTTCAGGACGTCGTCGCGTCGATCAATTTCCACCGCGCCGAAGGCACGACCTCGGCCGCCGGTCCGATCATTGCCGCGATTCAGGATATCACCATCGAGGGCGACGACACCGTCGTCTTTACGCTGGATGGCGGCGATGCCGACTTCCCGTTCATCGTCAGCGATTACCATCTGGCCATCCTGCCCGCCACCGATGACGGCATCGACTGGAAGTCCGGCGATGGCTGCGGCAGCTACAAGATCAAGTCGTTCAAGCCGGGCGTCTCGACGGTGCTGGAGCGCAACGAAAACCACTGGCGCGACGATGTCGCGTGGTTCGACAGCATCGAAATGCTGGTCCTCACAGACCAGAACGCGCGCACCACGGCGCTGGTCTCGGGCGACGTCGATACCGTCGACAAGCTGGACCTCAAGACCATCGGCCTGCTGTCGCGCAATCCCAACCTCGTCGTCAGCTCGATCGCGGGCACGCAGCACTTCACCTTTGCCATGGATTCGCGTCAGGCACCCTTTAGCGACAACAACGTGCGCCTTGCGATGAAATACGCGGTAAATCGCGAGGAACTGGTTGAGAAGATCCTGTTCGGCTACGGCTCGGTCGGCAACGACATTCCGATTGGCCAGAACCAGCAATTCTATAACACCGAGATGGAACAGAAGACCTACGATCCGGACAAGGCCAAGTTCTACCTCAAGGAAGCAGGCCTGGAGTCGGTCGACGTTGAGTTGTCGGCCTCCGATGCCGCCTTTGCCGGTGCGGTCGATGCCGCAACGCTATACCAGAACTCGGCCAAGGATGCGGGCATCAACATCAAGGTCGTGCGCGAGGCGAACGATGGCTATTGGTCCGACGTCTGGATGAAAAAACCGTTCACGGCGGTCTATTGGGGTGGCCGACCGGTGCAGGATCAGGCGTTTTCGATCTCCTTCACCTGCGGGGCCGAATGGAACGACGGTTTCTGGTGCAACGAGAAGTTCGACGCATTGCTGAAACAGGCCCGCGCCGAGCTGGATCAGGACAAGCGCCAGCAGCAGTATTTCGAGCTGCAAGAGATCGTCAGCACCCAAGGGTCGATCGTCATCCCGATGTTCGCCAACTACGTCTATGCCACGACCAAGGAGATCGGGATGCCCGAAAAGGCCGCGTCCAACTGGGACATGGACGGCGAACGCTGGGCCGAGCGGTGGTGGTTCATCTGAACACTGCGCCCTGAACACCGCGCACGGCCCTCGGGGCCGCGCCGTGACGATATGAATGCTGCCGGGGCGATGGTCCCGGCAGTTTTTTCATGCGCAGGCTTGCGCCGACAGTGCTCGATCAACCAGTTGAGGACGCCAGAAATGAAACTGACGGCACCGCGCAGATCCAAGGCCTAGGGAGGCCGATGCGCGCGCCTAACACTTGGTCGCGACGCTTGTCGGGGTGATGGCGCGGCGCTTCAGAATCGCCTCGCGCCAGGTGATGAAACTGACCGACGCGACGATGACCATGCCGCCCAGCACAACGTAGGGGTCGACCCCTTCGCCAAAGACCAGCGCGCCCAGCAGCACTGCCCATACCAGTTGCAGGAACGTCATCGGCTGCGTCACCGCCAGCGGCGCCGCGCGAAAGGCCAGCGTCATGGTGTAATGCCCCCCTGTCGCCAGAACCGCGACCCCGAACAGTGTGATCAACTCCAGCCAGGTCGGCGTAACCCAGTCCAGCGCGGCCAGCGGCGCCAGCCCGATGGCGACCGTTATCGACATCATGCCAACCACGGCCACGGGCGACACCTCGCTCGACGCCATCTTTGCCAACAGATACGATGCCCCGAAACAGATCGCCGTCAGCACCATCGCCAGATGGCCGGGCCCGACCTCGCGCAGACCGGGGCGCAGGATGATCAGCGCGCCACCCAGCGCGATCAGCACGGCCAACAGTCGGCGCAGCGCCAGCCGTTCCCCCAGAAACAGCGCGGCGCCGATGGTGACGTAGATCGGCGACAGGAAATTCATCGCCGTCACATCGGCCAGCGGAATGCGCGCCATGGCAAAGAACCACAGCGCCACCCCCACCGTGTGCACCGCTCCGCGCGCCCCGAAAACCACCCATAAGCGCCGACTGATCGGCGTGCGCAGGATAATGGGCAGCGCCGGGACCAGCAGGATCAGGCCCAGCGCATAGCGCAGGAACGCCGCCTGCGGCGCAGGCAGGCGCGTGCCGATCGTCTTGACCAGCGCCGTCACTCCGACAAACAGAATGCCGGTAACGACCATCCAGAAAATGCCCCAGCCGGGCCGTGTGTTCACTTGCGCCTGCATGCCGCCCAACTTGCCGATGCCGCCCGGAATGTCGAGCCTCGATATGTCGGTGCCCTGCTCTTTCATCTCTCCCCGATACCCCAGCCCGAGACGGTCGCACGCCGAATCAGAACATGCCCATCGTTTCAAGGCGCCCCCGACGGGTAGGAAATGTCGCAAAGGGGTGGGCGAAGCGGCGCAATCGTTGCGCAATGACGCGGGGACTCTTACAAAGTCAGAAAAAAGTTGCGCTGCGTTGCGGCAATTCGCACTCTGCGCGGCACGGCGGCACAGCAAGCCACATCAGTAACAGGGACACCGCGCCATGACCGAATTCAAGAAAATCCTGATCGCCAACCGTGGCGAGATTGCCATCCGCATCATGCGCGCCGCCAACGAAATGGGCAAACGCACAGTCGCGGTCTTTGCCGAAGAGGACAAGCTGGGCCTGCACCGTTTCAAGGCGGACGAGGCGTACCGCATCGGCGAAGGGCTGGGCCCCGTCGCCGCTTATCTCAGCATCGACGAGATCATCCGAGTCGCGCGCGAATCGGGCGCCGATGCGATCCATCCCGGCTATGGCCTGCTGTCCGAAAATCCCGATTTCGTCGACGCCTGCGTGGCTAACGGCATCACCTTCATCGGCCCTCAGGCCAAGACCATGCGCCAACTGGGCGACAAGGCCAGCGCGCGCCGCGTCGCCATCGAGGCCGGCGTCCCCGTCATCCCCGCGACCGAGGTGCTGGGCACAGACATGGACGTCATCCGCGCCGAGGCCGAGGCAGTGGGGTATCCGCTGATGCTCAAGGCGTCGTGGGGCGGCGGCGGGCGCGGCATGCGCCCGATCATCGGCCCCGGCGAGCTGGAGGAAAAGGTGCTGGAGGGCCGCCGCGAGGCCGAGTCGGCCTTTGGCAACGGCGAGGGCTATCTCGAAAAGATGATCCTGCGCGCCCGCCACGTCGAGGTGCAGATCCTCGGCGACAAGCATGGCAACATGTATCACCTGTTCGAGCGCGATTGCAGTGTCCAGCGCCGCAACCAGAAGGTGGTGGAACGTGCCCCCGCGCCCTATCTGACAGACGCCCAGCGCGCCGAGGTTTGCGAACTGGGTTACAAGATCTGCAAGCATGTGAATTACGAATGCGCCGGCACCGTCGAATTCCTGATGGATATGGACACGCAGAAATTCCACTTCATCGAGGTAAACCCGCGCGTGCAGGTCGAACATACCGTGACCGAAGAGGTCACCGGCATCGACATCGTGCAGGCCCAGATCAAGATTGCCGAAGGCAAGACCCTGACCGAGGCAACGCGCAAAGAGCGGCAGGAGGACATCCAACTGCACGGCCACGCCCTGCAGACACGGATCACCACCGAGGACCCGCAGAACAACTTCATCCCCGATTATGGCCGCATCACCGCCTTCCGCGAGGCGACAGGCATGGGCATCCGGCTGGACGGCGGCACCGCCTATTCCGGCGGCGTGATCACGCGGTTCTACGACAGCCTGCTGGTCAAGGTGACGGCCCACGCGCAAACCCCCGAGGCCGCAATCGCGCGGATGGACCGCGCCCTGCGCGAATTCCGTATTCGCGGCGTCAGCACCAACATCGCCTTTGTCGAGAACCTGCTGAAGCACCCGACATTCCTGAACAATACCTACACCACCAAGTTCATCGACGAGACGCCCGAGCTGTTCACCTTCTCCAGCCGACGCGACCGCGGCACCAAGGTGTTGACCTATATCGCGGACATCACCGTCAACGGGCACCCCGAAACCAAGGACCGCCCGCGCCCGCGCACGGACCTCAAGGATCCCCGCCCCCCCGTGCCCCGCGGCGAGCCGCAGATGGGCACGCGCAACCTGTTGGAGCAAAAGGGTCCGCAGGCCGTCGCCGACTGGATGAAAAAGCAAAAGCAGTTGCTGATCACCGACACGACGATGCGCGACGGGCACCAATCCTTGCTTGCCACGCGCATGCGCAGCCGCGACATGATCCGCGTGGCGCCGGCCTATGCCGCGCATCTGCCGCAGCTGTTCTCGGTCGAATGCTGGGGCGGCGCGACCTTCGACGTGGCCTACCGGTTCTTGCAGGAATGCCCGTGGCAGCGCTTGCGCGACCTGCGCGTGGCGATGCCCAACGTGATGTCCCAGATGCTGCTGCGTGCCTCAAACGGCGTGGGCTATACCAACTACCCCGACAACGTGGTGCAGGAATTCGTGCGCCAGGCCGCCAAGACAGGCGTCGATGTGTTCCGCGTGTTCGATTCGCTCAACTGGGTCGAAAACATGCGCGTCGCAATGGATGCCGTGATCGAATCGAACAAGATCTGCGAAGGCACGATCTGCTACACCGGCGACATCCTGAACCCCGATCGCGCGAAATATGACCTGAAATACTATGTCGGTATGGCCCGCGAGATGGAAGCCGCAGGCGCGCATGTTCTGGGCCTTAAGGATATGGCCGGATTGCTGAAACCCGCCGCCGCCCGCGTCCTGATCCGCGCGCTCAAGGAAGAGGTCGGTCTGCCGATCCACTTCCACACCCACGACACAGCCGGCATCGCCTGCGCCACAATTCTGGCCGCTGCCGATGCGGGCGTCGACGCGGTCGATTGCGCGATGGATGCGCTGTCGGGCAACACGTCTCAGGCCACGCTCGGCTCGATCGTCGAGGCGCTGTCGCATACCGACCGCGACACCGGCATCGACATCGGCGCCGTGCGCGAGATTTCCGACTATTGGGACAGTGTCCGCGCGCATTACGCCCCCTTCGAATCGTCGATGCAGGCCCCCTCGTCCGAGGTCTACCTGCACGAAATGCCCGGCGGGCAGTTCACCAACCTTAGGGAACAGGCCCGCTCGCTGGGTCTGGAGGATCGCTGGCCCGAGGTCGCGCAGACCTATGCCGACGTGAATCAGATGTTCGGCGATATTGTGAAGGTCACGCCATCGTCCAAGGTGGTCGGCGACATGGCCCTGATGATGGTATCCCAGGGTCTGACACGCGCCGAGGTCGAAGATCCGGCACATGATCTGTCCTTCCCCGACTCGGTGATCGACATGCTGCGCGGCAATCTTGGCCAGCCTCCCGGTGGCTTCCCCGCGGCCCTGACCGCCAAGGCGCTGAAGGGTGAGACGCCGGGCACCGACCGCCCCGGTGCACACCTGCCTCCCATCGATCTGGAAGAGACCCGAGCCGAGCTGAGCGCAGCAATGGAGGGCCGGGCCGTCGATGATGAGGATCTGAACGGATACCTGATGTATCCCAAGGTGTTCCTGGATTACATGGGGCGCCACCGCCTCTATGGCCCGGTACGCGCGCTGCCGACCCGCACGTTCTTTTACGGCATGAAGCCCGGGGAAGAGATCACCGCCGAGATCGATCCGGGCAAGACGCTGGAAATCCGTCTTCAGGCGGTCGGCGAAACAGGCGAAGATGGCGAAGTGCGCGTCTTTTTCGAACTGAACGGCCAGCCACGCGTCATTCGCGTGCCAAACCGTCTGGTCACCTCGCAAACCGCTGCCCGCCCCAAGGCCGAGCCCGGAAACCCCTGCCATATCGGCGCGCCGATGCCCGGCGTCGTCGCCAGCGTCGCCGCCGTGGTCGGGGCCGAGGTGAAGGCAGACGATCTGTTGCTGACCATTGAGGCAATGAAAATGGAGACCGGAATCTATGCCGAACGCGACGCAGTGGTGAAAGCCGTGCATGTCACGCCCGGCGGTCAGATTGACGCCAAGGACCTGCTAATCGAGCTGGAGTAACTCCGGCCACAGGCGCGGCCCGCTACGGCCCGCCGTTATGCATGACGCTATAGGGGGGGCTGACCGCCCCCCTACCCATTCCCAGAGAGAAGCCGCAGATCTCGCCCCCCGCGGAGGGGGCTTAGGGTTCTGAAGCCAATTATCCAGAATCTTCAATGTCAGAATGAACCGGGGGTTTCACCCCCAAACCCCCAGAGTATTTCGGAACGATGAAAGCCCGGACACGCGCGCATTTTCTTCTTGCTTCAAATATCCTCGCCGAAGGCTCCGGCCCCATCCAAGCGCGCAGACGCAGCGAAATCAGCGCCAATCCATTATTTTCACAAATTCCGGTAATTTGCCCTTGCAGCCCCCCGCCGGAATTTGTACATCCGCCTCAATCGGTGCGGGCGTAGCTCAGGGGTAGAGCATAACCTTGCCAAGGTTAGGGTCGGGCGTTCGAATCGCCTCGCCCGCTCCAATTAAAGGCTGAAAACCCAACAGCTTAGCAGAGGTCGCCTTCGGGCGGCCTTTTCTATTTTCGTGCAAGTTGTGCGGTGATTCAGCCTTGGGGTAGCTCAAAACCATTCCCCGGTAGGGCGCTCCTACTAGGATTCGGGCTCTGCTGTGCGAAGGTCTTCCAGTTCGTGAGGCGTAGGGATGTTCGAATCGCCACACCCGCTCCAAGTTCCCCCATGGTCACATTGCCCCTTCGGGGGGCCATTCTGCTGATCGTGCTGCCGGTTCTGCGCGCTTGGCCTTGCCACGAAGCCAACAGATCACTAAGAACGAAGGAGGAACGAATTAGCCTGCGACGCTTGCGTGTTGATCTTGGCCACCACACATTGTTGTATGTGCGAAAAGGACCGACCAGATGCTGACATCCGTAGAACTTTGCGCAGGCGCCGGCGGTCAGGCCCTGGGGTTGGAAAGAGCCGGATTCACCCATACCGCGCTGGTCGAGATTGACAAGCATTGCTGCAACACGCTGCGCCATAACCGCCCCGAATGGAACGTACTGGAAGAGGACATGCGCCTCTTCAAGGAGCGCGCGGCAGACTTCAGCGGCATGGACCTGCTGGCGGGCGGCCTGCCCTGCCCGCCCTTTTCGGTCGCCGGTAAGCAATTGGGCGAACAGGACGAGCGGAACCTGTTCAACGACGCGCTCGATATCGTCGACGCCGCCCGTCCGCGTGCGGTCATGATCGAGAATGTGCGCGGCTTCCTGGATGCCGTTTTCCACGACTACCGCGAGCAGCTGAAAACGCAGTTGGGCAAACTGGGCTACGAGACTGACTGGCGCCTTCTGAATGCATCCGACTACGGCGTACCCCAGTTGCGCCCACGCGTGGTCATCGTGGCGGTTCAAAAGGCGCGCGCCGATTTGTTCGGCTGGCCCGAGCCGAACCCCCACAACCCGCCCACAGTAGGCGAAACGCTGCGCGACCTGATGGCTGCTGGCGGCTGGCAGGGGGCCGATGACTGGGCCGAAAAGGCCGACGAGATCGCGCCGACCATCGTCGGCGGGTCGAAAAAACATGGCGGGCCAGATCTGGGGCCGACACGCGCGCGCGCTGCTTGGGCGACGCTGGGCGTCGAGGGGCGCACAATCGCGCCCGAGGCACCCGGGCACGGGCATAACGGCATGCCGCGGCTGACCGTGCCGATGGTGGCGCGCATTCAGGGGTTCCCGGACGACTGGCACTTTACCGGGGCCAAGACGAATGCCTACCGGCAGGTTGGCAACGCCTTCCCGCCGCCCGTCGCGCAGGCTGTGTCGGCACGAATCGCCGCCGCATTGCGCAAGCGGGTGCTGCACTCTGTTGCAGGCTGAGCGCGCAAACAGCCCGAGGGGGCATGGCAGATGAAACAGGTCATTCCCGATAGCCGCGTCACCCCCGGCCATCCCGATCATGCGCTTCTCAGCGCCATCGCAGGCGACATCACTGCGCGCGCGGGCGGCGCGGCCACGCTAGCAGACGCCATTGGCAGCCTCCTGCGCAACTGCGTCGACGACGTCATCATGACGCCCAAGACCGGGCGGCGCAGCTATGACGATCTGGAGAAAACCGAAAAGACCTATATCGGCACCCGCGTCGAGATTGAGCTGCGTACGCTGCTCTCGCTGTCCAAGGGGCGGCTGGACACGGTGATCCTCGGCCATGACGTGGATATCAAACACACCATGGGCGGCAACTGGATGATCCCGACCGAGGCCATCGGGCATCCCTGCATCCTTATGGCCGCCGACGAGGCGCGCGCAATCTGCCATCTGGGCCTGATCGTCGCGCGCCGCGACTACCTGACCGAGGGGCAGAACAAGGATGCCAAGCGCACGGTATCCGCCGCCGGTTTTTCCGACATCCTGTGGCTCTTGGCGCAGCAGCCCTACCCGCGCAATTTCTGGCAGACCGTGCCGCCCGATGCCGTCGCGCGTATTTTTGCCGCCGGATCGGGCAACCGGCGTATGGCTGCGCTGTTTCGCGAGGTTCAGGGCCGCCCCATCAGCCGCGACGTCGTCGAGGCGGTCGCGCAGCAGCGCGATTTCATGCGCCGCATTCGCGCCGATGGCGGCAGCGGCACGCGCGATCAGTTGGCGCGCGAGGGGATATTGCTGCTGTCGGGCCAGTATGACGCGGCGCTGATCGCCGGGCTTGGCTTGCGGCCCTGCACGGCCAGCCAGTTCATTTCCTACCGGCCCAGATCGCAGGCACAGGCCCAGATGGCAACGGCGCATGGGCTTGCGCTGGATTGGACCGCGACCTGACCGGTGTGCCTGTTGCTAAATCACCCATGCGCCCTTGGCGGCGCGGCGCGTTCTGCCTATAACCGCGGCAAACCTGACAGCGAGAGAGCGACATGCGCAGCGCCACCATCACCCGCCAGACCGCCGAGACGGATATCAGCGTGACCATCGCGCTGGACGGCAGCGGCAGCTATGACAACCAGACCGGCGTGGGATTTTTCGATCATATGCTGGACCAGTTGGCGCGCCACGCGCTGATCGACATGACTGTGCGCTGCACCGGCGATCTGCATATCGACGATCATCATACGGTCGAGGATGTGGGCATCGCGCTGGGTCAGGCCTTGGCTCAGGCCCTCGGCGACAAACGTGGTATCCGCCGCTATGGCGCCTGCCTGTTGCCGATGGACGACGCGCTGATGCGCGCCGCGCTGGACCTGTCCGGGCGACCGTTCCTTGTGTGGAACATGGACCTGCCAACGGCCAAGATCGGAACGTTCGATACCGAACTGGTACGTGAGTTTTTTCAAGCGTTCTCAACCCATTCCGGCATGACGCTGCACTTGGATGCCCTGCACGGGATCAACAGCCACCACATGGCTGAGGCCGCGTTCAAGGCCGTCGCGCGCGCCCTGCGCGACGCGGTCGAGACGGACCCGCGCAAGGCCGATGCGATTCCGTCCACCAAGGGAATGCTGTAACCCCATGCGCACCGTCATCGTTGATTATGAAAGCGGCAACCTGCACTCTGCCGAAAAGGCATTTCAGCGCATGGCACGCGAGGGCGACGCGGGCGAGGTGATCGTCACGTCCGACCCCGACACCGTGCGCGGCGCCGACCGGATCGTGCTGCCCGGCGATGGCGCGTTTGCCGCCTGCCGCGCCCAGCTATTCGATCATCGCGGCCTGTTCGAGGCGATGCGCGAGGCCGTGATCGACAAGGCCCGCCCCTTCATGGGCATTTGCATCGGCATGCAGATGCTGGCCACGCGCGGTCTGGAGCACGGCGAGACGGAAGGCTTTGACTGGATCGGCGGCACGGTCGGGCCTATCCGGCCCGAAGATGCCAGCCTGAAAGTGCCGCATATGGGCTGGAACGATCTGATTCTGGACCAACCACATCCCGTTTTCGACGGGATCGAGACCGGCCAGCACGCCTATTTTGTCCACTCCTATCAATTCCATGTGAATGATCCCGCTCATCTTCTGGCCCATGCCGATTATGGCGAGAGCGTCACCGCCGTAGTGGGGCGCGACAATCTGATCGGTGCGCAGTTCCACCCCGAAAAAAGCCAGGCGACAGGTCTGGCGATGATTGCAAACTTTTTGCGCTGGACGCCCTGATCCGGCCTTTTTCCCAATAGGTTACGCCATGATCCTCTACCCAGCCATCGACCTCAAGGATGGACAGGCCGTGCGCCTTCTGCGCGGCGAAATGACCGCTGCGACCGTGTTCAATGACGACCCGGCGGCGCAGGCCGAGGCGTTCGTCGCCGCGGGCTGTGAATGGCTGCATCTGGTGGATCTGAACGGCGCCTTTGCCGGCACGCCGGTCAATGCGGGCCCGGTCGAAGAAATCCTGAAACGCTGCAAGGTTCCCGCGCAGCTGGGCGGCGGCATCCGGAACATGGCCACGATCGAGGGCTGGCTGTCCAAGGGGCTACAGCGTGTCATCCTCGGCACTGTGGCGGTGGAAAACCCCGCGCTGGTGCGCGAGGCGGCCAAGGCGTTCCCCGGACAGGTTGCCGTCGGCATTGACGCGCGCGCAGGCCGCGTCGCGACCAAGGGCTGGGCACAGGAAACCGAAGTGATGGTGACCGACCTCGCCCGCAGCTTCGAGGACGCGGGCGTTGCCGCCATCATCTACACCGACATCGACCGTGACGGCGCCATGCAGGGGCCGAATATCGCGGCGACTGCGGCCTTGGCGAATGCCGTCAGCATCCCGGTAATCGCGTCGGGCGGCGTCAGTTCGCTGGTCGATCTGATCGCGCTGCGCGATTGCGGCGCCCCTCTGAACGGCGCCATCTCGGGGCGCGCGCTTTATGACGGGGCGCTTGATCTGGGTCAGGCGTTGACGGCCCTTGCCTGATTTACATCCCCGACGCTTTGCCGGTTAGCTTGGCCAGCGCGCCCGTCATCTTGGCGATGTAGCCTGCATCCGGTGCGATACCGTCCAGATCACCCAGACTTTGCGCCGGGTCGTCATAGGTCAGCCAGACCTGCCCATCGCCATCGCGGTAGACCAGCACCTTCAAGGGCAGATACAACCCCGCCAATGCATCGTCCTGCATCGCAGGCGTTCCCAGCTTGGGATTGCCAAATATCAACAGCTGCGCCGGGGCCAGTTCCATCCCGGCCGCTTCGGCGCCCGCCGCATGATCGACGCGCGCAAAGACGGTGGCGCCCGCCCCCTCTACCGCCTGCTCCAGCGCATCCATCGTGGCGGGGACATCACCGGCTGCCTTGACGCGGATCAGATCATCGGACCCGGCCCATGCCGGGGCGGTCAGGACGGTAATGGCGCTCAGCGCAACGGCTGTGAAAAATGGTCTCATTGGAAATCTCCTGCTGGGTTTTTGGTCAATTACACGTGCTGGCTACTGGCCCCGGGCGGCAAATGGACCTAAACGTTCCCTTGCATAGCACAGAGGCACGGCGACGACATGCTGAAAACCCGTATCATCCCCTGCCTTGACGTGGCCGATGGCCGCGTGGTCAAGGGCGTCAACTTTGTCGATCTGCGTGATGCGGGCGATCCTGTGGATGCTGCGCGCGCCTATGATGCCGCCGGCGCGGACGAGCTGTGCTTTCTCGATATTCACGCCACGCATGAGAATCGCGGCACCATGTTCGACGTCGTGCGCCGCACCGCCGAGCAGTGCTATATCCCGCTGACCGTGGGAGGCGGCGTGCGAACGCCGAGCGATGTCCGCGCCTTGCTGCTCGCAGGCGCGGACAAGGTCAGCTTCAACTCCGCCGCTGTCGCCAGCCCAGAGGTGGTGCGCGAAGCGTCCGATCAATTCGGCAGCCAGTGCATCGTCGTGGCCATCGACGCCAAGACCGTAAGCCCCGGCAAGTGGGAGATTTTTACCCATGGCGGGCGCAAGGAGACCGGCATCGACGCCGTGGAGTTCGCACGATTGGTGGCAGCCAATGGCGCGGGCGAGATCCTGCTGACCTCGATGGACCGCGACGGCACGCGCGCGGGGTTCAACCTACCCCTGACGCGCGCGATTTCGGACGCGGTCGATGTGCCGGTGATCGCCTCGGGCGGGGTCGGTACGCTGGATCATCTGGTCGAGGGCGTGACGATGGGCGGCGCCAGCGCAGTGCTGGCCGCGTCGATCTTTCACTTTGGCGAGTTCACCATTGGCGAGGCCAAGGCGCATATGCAGGCCGCCGGTATACCGATGAGGATGGGGCGATGACCTTGGACGATCTGGCCGCCACCATCGCGGCGCGCGCCGGGGCAGACCCGGAAAGCAGCTGGACCGCCAAGCTGCTGGCGAAAGGCCCCGAAAAATGCGCGGAAAAGTTCGGCGAAGAAGCGGTCGAGGCTATCATCGAGGCGGTCAAGGGCGATCGTGACGCGCTGACCGGTGAGGCGGCGGATGTTCTGTTTCACCTGCTGGTGATGCTCCAATCGCGCGGCGTGGCTTTCTCGGACGTGATGGCCGAACTGGCGCGCAGGCAAGGCCAGTCCGGCCTTGCGGAAAAAGCGAAACGCACCGGCAACTAATCTGGCCAATAGGCTACACGAACAAGAGGGCAGGCATGATCCGTCACATCGTTTTCTTCTCGGCCCGCCGAAGGCCAATCGGTCGACATGGTCCGCGAGGGCCTGATGATGTTGGCCACCATCCCCCATTCCGAACACTTCGAGGTGGGCCGCAACCTGCAAACCGATGCGATCAGCGCCGAGGCGCCCGATCTGGTGGTCTATGCCGAATTCGCGAACGAGGCTGCGCTGGCCGCGTTCAAGGCCCATCCCACCTATGCCGCCTGCATCGCCCATGTGCGCCCCATGCGCGAAATGCGTATCGCCGCCGATTTTCTCGCGGGCTGAGGTCAGGCCATAAGGCGCTGATATTCGATCTTGGGGCAGCGGCTCATCACGACATCGACACCGCGCGCGCGGGCCGTTTCGGCCGCGCCCTCATGCTGCACGCCGATCTGCATCCAGATCGTTCCCAGCCGGGGAAACAGCGCCAGCGCCTCGTCCACGATGGCCGGGACGTGCTCTGACTGGCGAAAGATGTCGATCATGTCGATATCGCCCTCAATATCGCTCAGGCTGCTTACAACGGGTTGGCCCAGCAAGGTCTGCCCGGCAAGGCCGGGGTTGACCGGAACAACGTCATAACCCGCACGCAGCAGAAAATTCATCACTCCGTGGCTGGGCCGCGAAGGATTGGCCGACGCGCCAACCAGTGCGATCCGACTGGTCCGGGTGAGGATGTCTTTGATCTGGGTATCTGATATCATGGGCGCGACCATCCTGCGATTTCCACCCGCGCGCAAGCGAACTTGTAGCTGGCATTGAAAAACAGACAGAAAAAAGCGCCCAAGGCTTGGGTCCTTGGGCGCCAGTCACGGAACGAGGGACAGTAAAATGAAGCGCCGAAGTTCCGCATCGGCGCCTCTGTACCTCAATCTAGGGACCATTCAGCAGTTTAAAAGGGCGGTAATAGACCTGTGATCGCATTGTGAGCGCGGCCAGGTGGCCGCTGCGCGCGCGTTCAGTCGAAAATATCCTCGACCACGTCCCAGATTTCCTCCAGCGCCTTGCTCAGCAGGCGCCTGCCGGGTTTGCGGCGGCGCGGCGCGCGGCGGGACTCATCATACTCCGGCGCGGCGCGGCGGGCCTGCGCCTTTGGCTTGGTCGGCATCGGCTTGGGCGCGGTGCGGCGGCGGGCGCCCTGCCCGCCCGAGGGTTTGCGCACTGCACTGTCACCACGCGGCTGGGGGATCGCCTTCATCTCGTGCAGAGGGGCGCCGCAGGCCGCGCAGGACAGCTCGTGCCGCCCCTCGCCGCGCAGCACCAACGCCGCGCGCGTTCCGCAATAGCAGCATGTAGCAATCTTGTGCATCAGGCCCCTTCGTTCGTGCGCCGGTCAGTCCGGCGCCTGAGAGGCATATAGGGCGACTGCCGCCGCATTTGAGACGTTGAGCGATCCGAACGGCCCGAAATATGCAATTTTCACCAACATGTCGCAGGTTTCACGCGTTTTCTGGCGCAGGCCCGGCCCCTCGGCCCCCAAAACCAGCGCGACAGGGCGATTCTTGCGCCCGTCCACTGCCTGCTCGATCGTCTGGTCCGCCTCGCCGTCGAGGCCCAGCACCAGATAGCCCATCTTTTGCAATTGCCTGATCGCGTCGGACAGGTTGCGCACCTGTTTGTAGGGTTGCCGCTCCAGCGCGCCGCTGGCGGTTTTCGCCAGTGCGCCGGTCTCGGGCGCCGAATGATGGCGCGGGGCGATGACGGCGCAGGCGCCGAACACCTCGGCAGACCGCAGGATCGCGCCCACGTTATGCGGATCGGTCACCCGGTCCAGCAGGATAACCCGCGGCGGACGCGCCCCATCGCCCAGCGCCAGCGTTTCCAGATCGCCCCAATCGAGCGGTTTGACCTCCAATGCGGCGCCCTGATGCACCGATCCCGGATCGAGCGGCGCGGTGAATTTGCGCGGATCGGCCTCTTCGGGCGTCATGCCAGAGGCGGCGATGGCATCGGCCAATTTGTTCTGCGCGTTGAGCGTCACGATCAGGCGCAGCTTTTCGCGGGCAGGGTTCAGCAGCGCGTCGCGCACGGCATGCAGGCCGAACAGCCAGACCGTTTCGGCTGCTGCGACCTTCTTGGCCTGTTCTTTTCCGACCACCCATTTCGGTTTCTTCATGGCGCGTCGCCCCCCCCGGTGTCCTAAGCTGCGCAAGATGCGCCGCCCGCCGCCCGCGCGCAAGCCGATTTCGGGACGCGATTTTTGCGGTTGACGCTTGCCGGGTGCCCTAGTAATCAGCGGCCCACGCAGGGCGGCAATTTGCCCGGCAAAGTGGGCGACAGGCCGCAAGGTGTGGCAGGGGACTGTAACTCCCTCGCGGAGACGCACGCCAGGTTCGATTCCTGGGTCGCCCACCATTTTCATTTATAGCAACAGCTTAGACAGCGTTACGCTCTGATGTGCAAAAATGGTGCGACATCAACCATGCGAAATGCATCTTACCTGAGCCTAAGCAGGCACGGCATTTTCCACTTCCGCTGGCCTATGCCAAGGTCGGTTCACCCGCAAAGGCGGATGTCGCATGTGCGCCCATCTCTCAAGACCCGCCTATCCCTTCCGGGGGCGTACAGGCCGGTGGAAAGTGGTTGCCTTTGGCCATATCGTTCTGGCATTCCGGCTGTGTTTTGCCCTACTCTCCGGCGGCGGCGCAACCGGGGCGCAGTTCATCGCTTTCATGATCCTGTCCCTGGCCCTTGTCGCCGCCGAGACGTTGAATACCGCCATCACGTGCATCACCGATCATCTGTCGCTCAATTGGCAGGTGTTTGCACAAGGCGCCAAGGAATCGGGGGATTTGAAACCGATGTGTACGCTGACCGCAAATAGCCTGCTCATCGGAACGGTTCTTCTCCGACACTTCGAAATTTTCTGAAAGTACGCTCATGAATATGGTCAAGATCGTCGCCGTCCCAATGCACAAGGAGGGCCGTAAGTTCGTGGCGATCTTCGCTGCAATCACCATCGCCCTTGCCTTTGTCTGGACGCCGCTGTTCTGGCTGGGCTGTGGCGCAACGGTGTGGTGTTACTATTTCTTTCGCGATCCGGTGCGTGTGATCCCCCAGCAAGAGGGTCTGGTCCTGTCGCCCGCCGACGGCATCGTGTCACTGATTCAGGACGTCGTCCCGTCCGGGGATCTCGGGCTGGGGGACACGCCCGTGACGCGCGTGTCGGTGTTCATGAACGTCTTTAACTGCCATGTGAACCGCGCGCCGATCGCCGGTGTCGTTCGCAACATCACCTATCACAAAGGCCAGTTCCTGAACGCCTCGTTCGACAAGGCAAGTGAGCTGAACGAGCGCAATTCCCTGATGATCGAAACAAAGTCAGGCGCGCGCATCGGCGTTGTGCAGATCGCGGGCCTTGTTGCCAGACGCATCGTCTGCTTTGTCAAAGTGGACGACAGCATTGATATCGGCCATCGGTTCGGCCTGATCCGGTTCGGCAGTCGTCTGGATGTCTATCTACCCGAAGGTGTTTCGCCCTTGGTTGCCGTCGGGCAGACGGCCGTCGCGGGCGAGACTATTCTGGCGGATCTCGCCACACCCGGCGCCGTGCGCACTGGAATTGCACAATGACCGGCGCGCAGCGGATCAAGATACGCCACCTCGTCCCCAGCATCGTCACCGTATTTGCGATCTGTGCGGGGTTGACGTCCGTCCGGATGAGCCTCGAAGGACGTTTGGAAGCGAGCCTCTATTTCATCCTTCTGGCGGTATTTCTGGATGCGGCAGATGGCAAACTGGCACGCTTTCTGGATAGCGCCAGCCCGTTCGGCGCCGAATTGGACAGCCTGGCCGATTTCTTCAATTTCGGCATCGCGCCGGGAATTTTGCTATTTAACACGCTCTATATCGGCACCGAGCATGCCAATCTGGGGTGGCTTGCAACGTTGGTACTGGCGGTGTGCTGCGCCCTTCGGCTGGCGCGGTTCAACCTGTCCATTCAGCGCCCGGATGTGACATTGAAGAAGGATGGCTTCTTCGTCGGGGTGCCCGCACCTGCCCTGGCCTGCCTTGCCCTCATGCCGGTATTCTTGCACCTGAATGGCTGGGGAGATACCGATCTGCCCGTCGCACGGACTATTTATATCATCGGCGTCGGATTGCTGGCCGTCAGTACAATTCCGACCTACTCGATAAAACATGCATCCATAAAACGGGCCCACCTGCCCTTTGCCGTTGTCGGCGCCGTGGTGCTGGTGGTCAGTCTGGTGTCCTATCCTTGGCCGACGCTGATTGTTGCGAACATCATGTATCTCGGATCTTTGCCGGTTTCGTATCTCGCGTCTAAATGACTAGGGTGCCATAGATCCACCATCTCTATCTCGGCAGGCATTTCGTCGGAAATGTTGCATATCACAGATATTGGTGGTCGTATCGTGCCGAAGATCCACGCAATCCAATAGCGGGACACATCAGGGAGGACTACCATGTTCAAGGATAACCTTTTCGGCGCCGGGCTTTTGACCGCCTTCGCCCTAACGGCCAGCAGCGGCTACGCGCAGGAGGACTGCGCGAACCGCGGCGCGCTGGATACGATCTATTGCGACGCCGATGGCGACCTTGTCGCCGATGCGCCGACGGACGCCAGCAAGCTGCAGGACCCGTCGACGCTGGTCTTTGCCTATACTCCGGTCGAGGATCCGGCGATCTACGAGGACATCTGGACCCCCTTCATCGAGCATCTCGAAGAGGTGACCGGCAAGGACGTGCAGTTCTTTGCCGTGCAGTCCAACTCGGCCGAGGTCGAGGCGATGCGCTCCGGCCGCCTACATATCGCGGGTTTCTCTACCGGGCCAACGCCTTATGCCGTGAACCTTGCCGGGGTGGAGCCGTTTGCAATCATGGGCAGCGATGATGGTCAGTTCGGCTACAAGTTGCAGGTCTACACGCAGGCCGACAGCGACATTCAGGAGATGGCCGACCTTGCCGGCAAGCGCATCGCGCATACCTCGCCAACCTCGAACTCGGGCAATCTGGCACCGCGCGCACTGTTCCCGGACCTGGGCGTCGTCCCCGATGACGATTACGAGGTCAGCTATTCGGGCAGCCACGATCAGTCGATGCTGGGCGTGGTCGCGGGCGACTATGACGCCGCCCCGGTGGCATCCGAAGTGGTGGACCGCATGGCCGAGCGCGGGCTGTACGACCCCGCGGACGTGCGTATCGTCTGGGAAAGCGACCCGTTCCCGACAACGTCCTACGGCCTGGCGCATGACCTTGCGCCCGAGGTGAAGGACAAGATCAAGGAAGCCTTCTTCAGCTTTGATTTCGCAGGCACCGCGCTGGGTGAGGAATTCACCGGCGTCAGCAAGTTCATCCCGATCACCTACAAGGATCAGTGGGCCGTCATCCGCCAGATCCAGAAGGCGAACGGCGTTGAATACACGCCGCAGGGCCTTGCCGCTGAATGATGTTGCCATGCCGGGGCCGACCGATCCGGCCGGCCCCACAAAGAAAGCGGTTTCATGCTGAAGATCACTGACCTCGTCAAACGCTACGGCACTGGCGACCCGGTCCTGAAGAACCTCGACCTGACCATCGAGGGCGAAAGCGTCGTGTCGATCATCGGATCGTCCGGGGCGGGCAAAAGCACGCTTTTACGCTGCATCAACCGATTGGTCGAACCGACATCGGGCTCGATCAACCTGAACGGGACCGAACTGACCACCTTGCGGGGCAAGAACCTGCGGGCGGCGCGGCGCAAGATCGGCATGGTCTTTCAGGGCTTCAACCTCGTCGACCGCCTGACGGTGATGGAGAATGTCCAATCCGGGCGGCTGGGCTATATCTCGACATGGGCGGCGGTCACGCGGCGCTATCCCAAGGCCGACATCCGTCGCGCGTTCGAGCTGATGGAACGCGTCGGCATTGCCCATTACGCCAACACCCGCGCAGATCAGTTGTCGGGCGGCGAGCGTCAGCGCGTCGGCGTCGTGCGCGCGCTGATGCAAGACCCCGAGATCCTGCTGGCGGACGAGCCTACTGCGTCGCTCGATCCGAAAACCTCGGAGCAGATCATGGGCCTGCTGCGCGACCTCGCCGCAGAGCTGAAGCTGCCGGTGTTGATCAACATCCATAACGTGACCGAGGCCAAGGAATACACTGATCGCATCGTCGGCATGCGCTATGGCCGCATCATATTCGACGACAAGCCCGCAAAGCTGGATCAGGGCGAAATGGACCAGATCTATGCCGGCAGCCCACATGCCGACCGCAGCGAAGACGTGGGTGCCACGCCATGAGCACGCCACGCGACACATGGTCGAAACCGCCCTTCATCGCCAATCCCGTGCTGCGTTGGACGGTCTACCTTGGCGTGATCGCCTATTTCGGATGGGTCGGCCTGACCATGCCCATCGACTGGAACCGCGTCGCCGCCGGGATCGAGCGCGCCGGGCGCATCTTTGGCGGTGCCTTCCCGCCCAGCTTCGAGCGCAGCGGGCTACTGATCGACGGCTTCCTCGAAAGTCTCAAGATCGCCATTCTGGCGACGGCGGGCGGGGTTGTCCTGTCGATCCCCATCGCCTTCATGGCCGCGCGCAATATCGTGCCCCTGCCCGTCTTTTACCTTGGCCGCGCGATCATCATCGTCGCGCGCAGCTTTCACCCGGTGATCGTCGCGATCGTCTTCGTCAAGGCGGTGGGCTTTGGCCCCTTCGCCGGAGTGCTGACGCTCATCATCTATTCCATAGGGTTCGTCGCCAAGATGTTGGCCGAGCGGATCGAGGAGATCGACTTTGGCCAGGTCGAGGCGCTGCGCGCCGCCGGTGCGCCCTATTTGTCAACGCTGTTCTACGCGATCTTCCCGCAGATCATGCCGCGTCAGATCGGGCTGACCATCTATCAGCTGGATTCGAACCTGCGCGCCTCTGCCGTGGTCGGCATCGTCGGGGCCGGTGGGATCGGCGCGACGCTCGCCAACGCGTTCGGGCGCTACGACTATGATTTCGCGCTCGCCATCACCATCGTCATCGTGGCTGTGATCCTGCTCTCCGAGGCGGTCAGCGGCATCATCCGGAAGCGTATCCAATGACCTCTATCCGCGAACAGTTCGGCCGCGACGACTGGACCCGGTTCACGCCGAAACAGAAGCTGACGCGCTGGGGCATCCTTGTGGGTTGCGCGCTGGCCATCGTCTGGGCGCTGTCTTCGATCCGGGTGGTCTGGGCCTGGGTCTGGGGCGCGCCCGAGCAGATCGGCGACCTTTTCGGGCGGATGTACCCGCCGGATCCCACAAACCTCGCCACGATCCTCAAGGTTCTGTGGGACACGGTGAACATCGCCACCTTCGCCACCGCCTTTGCCGTGCTGCTGTCGCTGCCGGTGGCCTATATTGCCGCGCAGAACACCACGCCCAATCGCGCAACGCTGTGGCTGGGGCGGCTGATCCTCGTGACGTCGCGGTCGGTGAACACGATCATCTGGGCGCTGCTCTTCGTCGCCATCTTCGGCCCAGGCGTCGTGGCGGGCATCGTCGCGATCATGTTCCGCTCGGTCGGCTTTATCGGCAAGCTGCTGGGCGAAGCGATCGAGGAGATCGACAAGCGCCCCGTCGAGGCACTGGAAGCCACCGGCGCATCGCGATTCAAGGTCATCGTCTACGCCATCATCCCCCAGGTCATGCCGACCTTCTGGGCCGTCGCGATCCTGCGCTGGGACATAAACCTGCGCGAATCCACCGTGCTTGGCCTTGTCGGCGCTGGCGGCATCGGGATCATCCTGCAAGGCGCCATTGACACCTTCAACTGGCCCGAGGTTGCTACCATCCTGCTGGCCATCATCGTGCTGGTGATACTGGGCGAGGTCGTGTCGGCCTTTCTGAGGCGCCGTATCCTGTGAAATGGATAGACGGAGTCGACCCCGCCGAGGCGTTCGAGGCGTATCTGGCGCTGCACCATCGCCTGCCTGCGGGGACTGGTGGTGGGCGGGCGCTCGCCGCCGATTTCGCGGATATCGTCGCGCCCTTCGATCTGATCCTGTTTGACGCCTACGGCGTGCTGAACGTCGGCGAAACCGCCATTCCCGGCGCCGCCGAAACCATCACCGCACTTCGCCGCTCAGGCAAGGCTGTCGCCGTCGTCTCGAATTCTGCCGCCTATCCCAAAAGCCGGATGATGGCCCGCTATGCCACGCTTGGTTTCGACTTCAGCCCCGGCGAAGTCGTGACCAGCCGCGAGGCCCTTTTGCATCGGCTGAAACGCGAACCCCGGCGCCGTTGGGGTGTCATGCTGAACCCGCACACCGACCCCGGCGAGATCGCGGCGCTCGACACCGTCACCCTGACGGACGATCCGGGGGATTACGATCTTTGCGAGGGCTTTTTACTGATCGGCTCGGATGGCTGGTCCGAGGCGCGCCAAACTCTTCTTGAGGCGTCCGTGCGCCGCCGACCTCGACCTGTATTTGTCGGCAACCCTGATCTGGTTGCGCCGCGTGAAACCGGATTGTCGCAAGAGCCGGGCTGGTTTGCGCACCGCCTCGCCGACGCGACAGGGATCAAGCCGATTTTCCTTGGCAAACCCTTTCCCGACATATTCGATCTCGCCCTGTCGCGGTTCCACCACCCTCCCGCCGCCGGGCGCGTGCTCATGGTCGGCGACACCCTGCACACCGATGTTCTGGGTGGCAATCAGGCTGGTTTCGCGACCGCCCTCGTCACCGCGCACGGATCGCTGGCGGGTCTGGATGTGGCAGACGCCATCAGGCGCTCTGCGATCGTCCCGGACTTTGTCGTTGATCGGATCTGAACTGCGCCGTGCAGCCAAAGGCCGACACATGCCAATGCCTTACGTTCGTGGCATAGGTGCCGGGGTGGCGCTACCGGCTTCGCGTCATCAGGCCCACTCAGCTCACCGAGACCGGCATAGGGATGATTGGGACGCCGTCTTCGAAAGTGACGCCGCTGGGGAATGTGAACCGCTCGGCCTTTTTCTTCAGCAGTGCAAACCCCTTGTAAGACAGGGATGCTTCGCCTTCAAATACGGGGCCCGTCACCACCCAGATACGCCCCCCCTGCACCTGTAGCCTGGCGTCGGTTACGTTCAGGGTCAGCTTGGCGTCAAAGTCCAGCTGGCCCAGACGTTTGCCGTTGAAAAATACCTCGACCTTGGGTTCGTGGGCCGACGTGATCTTGTGCCGTCCCAGCTTGACCCAGCTCTTTTCTTCGGGCGGGTGTTTTTGCGGGTCACGATAGGCCTGCAACTCGGCCATGGTCTGCCAGCCCGATTTCAGGATGTCCAACAGCGCCACGTCCAGCGCCTCGTAAAGGACCGCCAGCGCGGCTGCGAAGGTCAGCGCCTCGATCAACCCCGATCCCATGCGGCCCGCGTCCTCCTCGAGCGCCTTTTTCAACGCAGGGTCGGGTTCGAGCGCGGAAAACCCCGCACTATCGGCGGCGTAGAATTTGGCCAGGGTCTGCGTCTCTGCCGTGGCCGGAATGGGTGTCATGGTCTCGGTCATGTTTCTGGTTCCCCCGTGTCTGCAAGGCGCGTCACCGTCACGCTTCTGGACCCGCGTATCGGGCGCAGCGAGACTTCAAACTCGACCCCGGAACTGCCCGGCTCGGGATCTGCGCGTTGGTGTCCGGCATGGGCGCTGGGTTGCAGACGGACAAGATGCGCAAGGATCTTTGCTTGCGGCTCAGGCGGGCCACCACGCAGTATCACGCGACCGATCACAAGCAACGCCACAAGCCCGGCCCCAGCCAGCCCAGCCCAAGGCAAAATCGGCACACGCAGCGCCACGTTCATTCGGCGCAGGTTGTTCTGAACCGTATATTCACCGATCCGCCGCTCTGGGTCGGCTTCCAGAGAAACCTCAACCGTATTGCCAAACAGCGCGGCCTGAACGGGCAATTCGAGCCGCAGTTTGTACATTTCACCGGGGCGCAGGGTCGGCAGCGGCGCCACGACCGGATCTGTCCCGGCGACGGTCAACACAACCTCGGTTGCCGCGCTGCCGAAATCGCCCGCGTTCACGATCTGCGCCGTTACCGCCAGCGGTGCGCCCATCCGGGCCTGTCCTGCCGCAAGCGCGGTAACCTCAAGGTCCGGCAACAGAGAAGAAGTCGCCGGAATGCGCAGCGGTCCGACGCGGCTTTCGTTGTTGTCTTCGCGGCTCTCGTCGACATATCCATCGACATCGCCCCTTGCCACGAACGTCATCTCGCGGGCTTCGGGCGACGGCGCCAGCGGCGTCTCGGCAGACACGATAGCCCGCTGCCCGGGCGCCAATGCCTGCAACGTCATGTCGACATCGGGCATCTGGTTGCGCAGCTCGGTAAACCGCACGCGCGTCGCCACCGAGGGAACCGGCCCGCCGTTCATCACCTCTACCCGCAGCTTGACATGGCCTTGCACCGCGTCATGTTCGGCAAACAAACCGCTTAGCAGCAGATCCGGCCGCTGCGGCGCGGGTGGCGCATTCAGCGCCACGCGGACCGGCCCAAAGCTGTTGTTGTCGAAGCTAGTTTCGCGCAGTTTTCTGTCCGCATTTGCCATAGCCACCAGCATCGCAACTTCGCCCAATGCGGTTTCGGGTACAATGACCTCGGCCACGCCGACCGCGCTACCGCCCGGCGCGATTGCGGGCATTGCGATTTCGGGAAATCCGAAATGTTTTTGCGTCTCCGCAATCCGTACTTTCGACGGTCGGGATGGTGACTTGCCCACATTGCGCACGAAAACCTGAACAGACAGGCGCCGCGTCAGACGGTCATAGGCGGGGTCAAGCGCCACGATGACGAAATCGGGCATGGGCGGCGCCAACCGTTCCAGAAACACACTTCGTTCGATGCTGTAATTGTTGCGCTCATTGGACTCCCGGATGGTTGATCCGGCATCCGCAACCGCGCGCAATCGCACTGTCCGCCCCTCCAGAATCGAATCGTCAACGCGAAACCGGGTTTCCACCCATTGCTGTGCCCCGGGCGCCAATGGTCCCGCGATGTGACGCCCCAGCTGGTCTGCGATCACGCCGGTGCTGTCTGGAAAGGACACGGCAAAGCGCGCCGAGACCGCGCCCCGCCCGATATTTTCCACCAACGCCGTCACCGTCAGAACTCTGGCGCCGGGATCGTAATCCACGTGGAATTGCGAAACGACCAGATCCGGAAACCGTTCCGGAGCCGCATCATCGGGCTTCAGGCGCTCCGGCAGATCAATTTCGGGGCCGCGCGGATTAGGCTTGAGGATCTCGGCAGAGTTCCATGTAAGCACGATGAATCCCGGCTCCGCATCAGAGATATCGGCGCGCGACCGCATGACCTGCTGCATCTTTGCGCGGGCACCCTCGGGTAGGGGTACCAGACGCGGCTGTAGCCCCAGCGTCCGCAGGTTCGCCGCCACCAACTGGGCCAGCCTTGCTGTCCGCTGCGGGTCAAAAAACACAATGAGCTGAATTCTCCCGGATGCGCCCCCTCTTTCACTGAGAAGAGATTTGGCCTTTTTGAGATTCTGCTGTGTTTTTCGCGTGGTTTCTGGCTGGTTTGCGTGGCGAAGGGTGACGCCGCGAATGTCGAGCCCGGTGCGCTCGCCCGCCCGCATCCAGTCAGTCGAGAGCATGATCGCCTCGCGCAGCCGCCCGTCTTCCAGCGGGCCGCGCGCCATCTCGACGGTCAATGTCTGCGCCAGCCCGAAGACGGGGAACCATAAGATGAACAACCCGACGCAGATCGCGCACCGGACCGCACGACGATCAGGTAGAAACTGGCGGATGTTAAGTCGGTCGACGGGCATCGGATTGCGCCTTGTGGCCATGTTACGATTTGCAGATCGGGATCCCACATCAGCCTCTGACGGCCAATGCGGCCACCCCCAGCTTACACCAATAACGCGAATCCGGCTAATTCTCAGCCGTCACCCGTTGCACGATGCTAAGGTCGCTGGCAAAGCTGGCCGCAAACATCCATCACAGAGGAACGAGTGCGCCGGACCCAATTGCAGTGCGACCCACCTTTGGTTTTGCGCCGCCCAGCGCTTCTTTGAAACACTTCAGGCTCTGGCTTCAAATTTGGTCGATAGCAGGCCGGGATAGCCGTTTCAGACTGAGATAAGTTTTCAAACTGCGCCGGGTTTGCCGAATGCACAAATTATGCTACGCTTTTCTCATCTTTTAGTATTTGCGTTCCCTTTTTAGTACCTTTCTTCAATATTTCAAATTTCTGGAGTGGTCGATTGTGTTGGAACTTCTCAAAGCCGCCGCGCAGGTTGGCACGCACACTGCCAGCGAAGCATTGCCAAGCGAAATACTGCGTTTTACGCTGGAATATCCCGGTATCCCGAAGATTGACGCAGAGCGCCAGCGCCTGATTACGCTTTTGGGCGGCGAGGGTTTCGATCTGTTTGCGTATTCGGATGAAGACCCCGCTTTGCTGATCCTTCAGTTTCCCGGTGTCATCAGGGAACAATCCTCTGATTATCTGTTCACGATGGCCGATCAATTGGTCGACGCCATGGCGCTTGTCTCCTGCACGCCCGATATAGATCCCTCTTTCGTCGATAACGAAACGACAGCCCCCGGGGTCGAAGGCGTTGGCGCCATAGTCGACGCTTTCTGTTCCTCGGATGCGCCGTCGCCTGCCGAGGCGAACTGGGCGATCAAACTGATGAAGGTAGATGCGGCTTGGGCGCAGTTCGGCGTCACGGGTCAGGGCATTCGCGTAGGCCAGCCTGATACCGGTGTGGCCGCACATGATGAGCTATCCGAAGGTCTGGATAAGGCCAGCGGGTTTGACATGATTGCCGGCACGCCCGATCCAACCGATCCGCTGCTGACGTCGATGGGCTCACCCGGGCATGGCACGGCAACCTCAAGCGTAGTCATCAGCCGTCCGGGCCATGTCATCAGCGGGACCGCGCCGGGGGCGACCCTCGTGCCGGTGCGGTGTGTCGACCGCGTGGTTCTGGGCGGCGGCACGGCCGTGGCCCGCGCCATAGATCACGCCCGCCTCACCGGGTGCCATGTGGTAACGATGAGCCTTGGCGGGCCGTTTTCCACCTCTGCTCTGCGCCGTGCGGTCGTCCGGGCGGTGCGCGCCAACATGATCGTGCTGGCGGCGGCGGGCAATTGCGTGCGCGTCGTTACTTATCCGGGCTGGGATCGAAACATCATCGCGGTGGCGGCGGTCGACAACAATATGAAGCGCTGGAAAGGCTCCTGCCGGGGTGCGGCGGTCGATATTTCGGCGCCGGGCGAGAATGTGCATGTGGCACGCAGGCTGGCCGGACCGGCCGGTCAGACGCCCACACCCGAGGATCTGGCGCGCATCGATCCGCGCGGTCAGGGCACCTCGTATGCCGTGGCGCAGACGGCGGGGATTGCGGCCCTTTGGCTGGAACACTTCGGCGTAGACGCGGTGCGGGCCGAAGCGCTCAAGCGCGGCAATGCTGTGGTACAGCATCTTTTCCACGCAGCGCTTCAGGCCAGTTGCCATACCCCAATCGGCTGGGACGTCTCGCAGATGGGACCGGGCATCGTCGATGCGCAGGCGCTGCTTGGTCTGTCGCTGGCCGAAATCCCCGGACGCGACAGTCTCGGGACCGAAACGGCGGGGCCGGAAGTGAAGATGCGCGGCACCGGGTCCGATTTCGCCCGCCACCAGTCAGAGGCAGAGTTTCTGACATTTGATCGCGCGCTCCGGCGCGACCCTGCGCAAGGTCCTGCGCTGGAAACGGCGGTCAGCCCGATGCCGTCGCCGCGTCTGGCGCAGTTGATCGATCTGGGCGATCCGAGTGATCTGCCGGCCCCGGCTGCGGTCGTGGCCCCCGCTACGCCGCCCGTCTCCTTGTCGGATGCGCTGAAGCGCCTTGGCGCGTCACGCGGGGCCGGACTCGAGTCTGCCGCCGCGCTGTCCACCGAGGATGCCGTTGCCCGCATCCGTACCGAGGGAACCGACACCATCATGGCGACCGCGGAAAGCGTGCTGAAGACCGCGCGTGCGCGGTCCACCCGCGTTGATAGCGGGCTTCAGGATGAAGCCTTGTCGCGCATAGAACGGGCATTGGTTGAGGTGGCCGAACCCGACCGCCCGATGCCGCACGATATGGGCGAGGCGCGTTTTGCCCTAGAGGCGCTGGTACGGCTGACCGGGCGTCCGGCGCTGCGCATCACCGACAACGATGGCGATCTGGCGACCAATCCCAATATCGGTACCTGGGCCGGAAATCTGATGCCCGCGCGCAACAAATGGCGGCCAAAGGTCGATGCGGTCGGGCGGATCGACGTCACCGATCCGATGGGCAGATGGGTGCATGCGGGCACAGGCTTTGTGCTGGCCGACGGGCGGGTGATGACGAACCGCCACGTGCTGGATGTCTTTGCCGATCCCCTGCCCGCCGCCCCCGGTCAGCAAGCGTTCAGCCTGCGCCGCCGTGCCTCGATCATCTTCGACCCCGATGCGACCGATGAGTCCACGCGGTTCGAGATTACGCATGTCATCACCGCCGGACGCAACCGCATCGGCCGCCGTGTCGTCCTGACCAATCTGGACATGGCCATTGTCGGGGTCGAAACCAACAACGGGCAGCAGGATCTGCCTGCCCCGATGGGGGTAACCACGACAACAACCGACGCGGGTTTGGAAAACCTGATGGTGGTCGGCTATCCCGCACGACCGGGCTTTCAACAGGCGCCCACCGACGCCGAGCAGGCACTCCAGTTCTGGGACCGTGTAGGAGAACTGTATGGGGACGAATTCGGGGTGAAATACATCAGCCCGGGCATGATGATGAGTCGCCCGGGGTCGGTCGCCAATGACACGGCTGGATGGGCGTTTTCGCATGATGCCACGACATTCGCGGGCAATTCCGGGTCTGCCATCATCTCGCTTCACGGGGGCATGGCGCTGTGCGGGCTGCATTTTGGCGGCTCGACGCTGACGATGAACCTGGCGCATGATCTAGATACCGTGCGGGCGGTCGGGGACGGCGTGTTCGACACCGACGCGTTTTAAGCGTGCCATGGAGGAGGCCCCCACACAAGTTGAGCTGACGGGCATGCTTGTACGCCTGACCGCGCGCCTTCCCGTATCGCGTCAGACTTTCGCTGCGTTCTATGACAACTGGCTGGCCGAAGCGTCGCCACCAGACGCGCCCGCAGGTTTTCTGCACGCCGTCGTCACGACGTGGGCGGCTGTCCGTCATGCGCTGCCGACGCTTGATCCCGCCAATGACAGCGATGCACTGGCCTTGGCGCTCGCGGCACTGGCAGACCGCGATCGGATACTGGACTGTTTTGGCGCCGCCGTAGGGCTGTCCATGTTCGATGAGGCGTATGCCGGGCATCCCCCCGACGCCGCGCGTCCGCTGATCATGGGCCTTGCCCAAGATGCATTGGGCCACAAGTCCCGCCTGTCCATGGGACGCCGCCCTGAACCAACACCAGCGCAACCCGCTGCGGCGCAGCCCGCCCGCGCGCAGCTTCATGCGGCGGGTTTTCACAAGATGACATCGCCCGAAACGATCTGGACCGATCCGGGCGATCTGCTGCCCGCCCTCCTGCTGGCCCGGCGACGTATCTGCATCATCTACACCCGCGATGAAAACGAGAACGTCAAGCACACCGGCACCGGGTTCCTGATCGGTCCGTCGGCGGTCCTGACCAACTGGCACGTCGTCGAGGATATGGCGGCGCAACCGGTTCTGTCCGATCCCAGCCAGATCGAGGTGCGGTTCGACTATTCGCCCACCACCGGGCTGGAAACCGATGACGCGTCGGCACATTCTCCGCCCGCAGACAAAACGTGGTGCGTGGCCAGCAGCCCCTACGGCCCGACCCAGCCGGACGCTGCGGTGCCCTATTGGTGGACCGTCAAGACTGCCCGCGACGGCTGGCGCGACAGTGTGAAGACCTCGCTGGACTATGCCGTGATCCGGCTGGCCACGGCGCCGGGGCTGCAACGCGGCTGGTACGATCTGACCAAGTTGAACGACAGCAGCCAGAGCCTTGGCTGCTGGGTGTTGCACCATCCTTCTTCGCTGGGCCATACGGTGACCGAGGGGCAGATCTACTACCGCAAGAAGAACGTGGCGCGGATCTTCCACTCGGCCTCGACCGTTCGGGGATCTTCGGGCGGGCTGGCGCTGAGCGCCGAGGGGACACCGATCGGGTTGCACCATCTGGGGCTGGGCGATGACCCCCATGGTGGCCAGACGCCTACCCCCACCGCCCCCGCAAATGTCATCAACTGCGCCGTCTCACTTAGCTTTATCGCCCAGGATCTACAGGCCAAGCGCACGCTGGAGACGATTTCCCAGAGCACCGGTATCCTGCCGTTTCGCGGCTGTCTGGACGGGGTGCGCCCGGTTTTTGGCCGCAAGGCGCTGTTTAGCGATCTGAAGGAACTGTTTGAAGGCACCCGCCCGGTGATGAGGGTGCATGTCAGCAAAAGCGTGGCCGATGTCACCCAGCCCGGCAAAAGCTTTACCATAGAGTTGATCCAGAACCTGTTCCGCCCACCCGATCACCACCACATCGTCTTTAAGGCGGCGGAACTGCATGTCGATGCGCTGCGCCAGACCGAGGCGGTTCTGGGGTCATTTGCACCTGACCTTCTGGCCGGTCTGCCCCGCGAACCTGATACCACCACCCCTGCCTATGTCGCGCGGCTGGTCAATTACCTTGGCACCGCGATCCGCGACCGTCTGGGCAACAAGACGGTTTGGCTGATGATCGACGATCTGGACAAGCACGAGCTTTCGGATGCCTCGGGGCGAGAGTTTCTGGCGACGCTCTATTCTCAGGTGGGGCTGCTGCCAAATCTGCGCATCGTGCTGATTGGCCTGCGATCGTCGATCAGTATTGGCGGGCTGGATCCCGCGGATGTGATCGAAAACGCCATAGCCCCCACCGACCTGACCGACGTCGGCCAGCTTTTCGCCGACTGGCTGAAAGAACGCGGCGGCCGTGATGTGGCGATGGACGAAAAGACGCTGAGCCTGCTCAGCAAGACCGTCGCATCCTACGCCGGAACCCAAAGCCCGATGCCGAAGGTGGCCGAGTTCATATCCACCTACATGCAGGATGTGGTGGACGAGCTGTTCGGCGCTGCCGCGCAGGGCGACCCGGTGGACGGAGGCGGGCCATGAATACAACGCTCAACACCCTGATCCTGCGCAACGCAAGCCTTTCAGGCGGTTTTGATCCGCTGGCGATGCTGAACTCCGTCGATCTGGGCCCCGGCGCGCGCCAATACCGTGATGGGGCGCTTCGGGTTCTGTCGCTGCAATCGACGGAACACCTGCAATCCGGGGGGTATCGCTGGATGGTCACCCCCGATTGCCGCCGCCGGGCGCTGCGCGAATTCCTGAGTGCGGCGATGATTGCGCAAACCCTCAATGCGGCGCCGGCACTGGAAAAGGGCGATGTGCTGGGCCAAATTCTGCGCACCATCCTGCGCAAGGAAATTCCCGCCGTACCCGAGCGCAGAGCCGAGGAAACGGACGATGCCTATCTGGCGCGCCAACTGGCCCATGCAAGCGCCACCTACGACGCTGCGCAATTTGCCGAAGTGGTTCCGGCGCTGGACACAAAATGGATCGAGTCGGTCCGCAATGCAGCCGATCTGCGCATCAAGACCTTGCAGCGCCGTCAGGACATCCAGATCGTGCTGCCCACCAAGCTGTACGGGCGCGGCCATTACAAGCGCATCCTGTCCCGGCACCTGCGCGCCTTGGAGGACGACCCGCGTCCGCTGCTGTTGACCGGGGCCGGGGGCATCGGGAAATCGGCGCTGGTGGCCAGCCTGATCCACGGCTGGGAAGGGCGCGCAGATGCGCCCATGATAATATTTCTCGATTTTGACCGCCGCCAGCTGGTCGGCGGATCGCCTGTGCAGATGGTGCACGAAGTGTTGCGCCAATTGTCGGTCGGTCTGGCAAACAAGAAACTATCCGCGGAAAAAAAGGAGGCGCTGATCGAATTCCTGCGCGACGTGCGCCGCCAGTTACCCGCCCTCGACACTTCGGGCGGCGAACGCACCTATTCCTCGCAGTTCGGCCGAATGCTGTCGGCGATCTTTCCCCGCTTTCAGGAACCAGCGGCCAAGCCCCTGCACATGATGAACATCGCCATGTTCTTTGACAGCTTCGAGGCGGTGAACCGGCAGGGCGGCGGCGTGGTCCGGACGCTGATGGACATTGAAAACAGCCTGCGCGACAACGGGCTGACAAATCTGCGCACGATCGTCAGCGGGCGCGCCGCCCCCCTGCCCGAGCCGGACCTGACCGAAGCCTTCGGGGACGAGGCCCGCCGTATCGACATCGGCGGGCTGGGGGCCGTGTCGGGCGCGCGGCTCTTGGAACACTGTGACAAGGCGGGGGTATTTCGCACCGTCCAAGAGCGCCAGACCGCAAGCGATGCGCTGGGGGGGCATCCGCTGGCTCTGCGGGTTCTGGCAAAGTTCGCGGCAAGCCACGAAGGCGGTGCCACCAGCCTGCTGGAGGATCTGGCACATGATCCCCGCTTCAAGGCCGAGTTCGCTCAAGTCTATCTGTACGAACGTATCCTGCAACGGATCTCGGACGAGGATGTGCGCGCGCTGGCCCATCCCGGGCTGGTGTTGCGGCAGCTGAACAAGGACATGATCCGGCTGGTGCTTGCCGTGCCCTGCTTTGGCGCGCCGATCACGTCGGACCGCGCGGCGGACCTGATGACACGCTTGCGCGACGAATACTGGCTGGTCGAGGAGGAACCGGGCGATTTTCCCGCCCGCCACCGCAGCGATCTGCGTCGGCTGATGCTGCCCGGCCTATTCGCCGGCCCCCGCCCCAGCGACAGCGGCCCGACGGCGGCGCGCAAGACCACGTTGCGCAACAACGCCCGCGCGGTTTGCGTCGCGGCGGCGGATCTGTTCGAATTCGGCCCGCCGCGCGGCGATGCGGCCCATGTCTGGTGGCGGGTCATGCCGCCCGGGGTCCGGCAGGTCGAGGCGGCCTATTACCGCGCGCTCGGCACGGATCTGGAACCATCCTTTGATCTGGATTACGCCAACCGGATGCATACGATTCTGGGCGAAGACCTAGACACGTTGCCCCTCGTCTGGGTCGCGCGGGTCAAGGCGCTGCGCGGTGAGCCGCTGAGCGCGGCGGAATGGGACCAGCTGCCGCCCAATCTGCGCGAAAATGCAGAGGCGCAGACCTTCAAGAGAATGAAGGTGCAAGGCGTTGGAATGGGCAGGGTCGGCGCCAAGACCGCCCCGCGAAAAAAGGCCGCTGATGTATCCGGGGCGGGCACAACTCCTGAGCCAAGCGGCATCGCCGCTGATGCGACGCCACAGCATCTGGCCAGAGAGATCGGTCGCGGCTTCCTGTTAGGGCAGTTCGATCGGGCGTCCAGCCTCGGGCCGCGCTATTTCGACGCTCGCCGCTCAGAGGGGCTGTCCGTCGAGAACGGTGATGATTTCTGGGGCACGGCCGTTTGGCAGAGCATTCTGCTCGCGGGGGCACTGGAGGGCACCGGATGGGAGGATGACGGGCACCTGTCTGACCTGCCCCCACCAATGCCGGACCTCTACGCAGCCGCAAAAGGCGCCTCAACTGGCGCGTCGGACTCCTGCGCCGACGCGCTGATCCGTGCCTTGGAAAACCCCGACGGCTGGCATGCGCCCGACCGCATGCCCGTGCGCGCGAACCGCCTTGCCGGGCGCCAGATCATGGAGGTGCTGGCCATGTCCGGCGCCCGTCGAAAAGAGCCGTTCGTTCTATCCGCGCGCGCGTTTTGCCTCGCCGTCAGCCCGACCGACCCGTCGGGCGTGCCGCCCGGTGAGCCACCCGATCTGCCGGGCGACCTGCGCCGTCTGCTGAACCCGTTATATGGGGCGGCCCCGGTGACGCTTGGGGCCATGCAAGAGATATACCGGCTGAACGAACCCATCGCTATCTATCCAGAAGAGCTGATGAAAATGTCAGACCCGGCGCGCGTACTCTTTGCCGATATGCTGCGCGGATTGTCACCGGAACTGTATGAACCCACCGGCGCGTTCCTGCGTGACCAATCTCCCGCACGCGTGGGCGAAATGGTGGCGCATTTGACCAAAGATCCGGGGACGCACTGGCCGCAGGATCTGCGCTCTGACCGAAAGATCCCCTACCGCGAGGAGGAATTCGGCACCGTCATCGAGACGGCGGATCAATGCGGATTGCTGGCAGGTTTACTGGATTTGATGGCGCAGGATGACGCGCGCGTGGCGCCCTTGTTGCGCATGCACAACCTGATCGGCGAGTGGTTCTTTGCGCGCGATCCGCGTCAAGGCGCGGACAACCAGCACACCGTGGCGCGGGCGTAAACCGCCCGTGCAACCGAACCGAGGCGCCGAAAACCAGCGCCCCGGATGGCGAACCTATTTCAGTGCATCCAACTTGCGACGCAGCACATCGGCAACCCCGCCGATCTGCCCCATGGGCCTGATCGCCGTCTCAAGCCCCGCCGCCTCGGGTTCGCTTGCAACAAATCCCGCGACCGCAGAAAATATCTCTTGCTGGTTGCTCACCACGGCTGCGACCTCTGTCGCGGTTTGGGGATAGAGCAGTTGCAGCCCGCGCTTGTCGCCATCTGACAGCTCTTGTCCGTCACCCTGCGGGGCGCAGGGGCTGGGCACCGATTTGTAGAAATCCGGCGGAAACCGGTAGAGCATCACGGACTGCGGATCAAACGGCCCCGCGACCAGATGGGGATCTTCCTCGGTTTTCAGGTTGTGGTCCACCTTCATCCGGTCCCAGAAATTCGGATACCCCGCAAGATAGGTATAAATCCCCGGCCGCCGCCCGGCGGCATCGGCGATAAACCCGCCCCGGTCGTTCTTGGTTGGCTGGTATCCGTCGTCATCATCCCAGCGAAACGACGCTTGGCACGGTCCGCGCATGTTCTGATGCGCGTGGTGAAAGCCAAGCGCATGCAAAAACTCATGCCGCGTCGTGCCGCGCCATGTCGACGGGCGCTTCACCGCGTACCCGCCCAGGTTCAGACTTGCCTGATAGGGCCGCCCGCCAACATCTCCATTCGGAGAGCCGAGCGTGCCGTCGATGCTGTCCGTACCGACCAGCGAAAAATAGCCGCCCTTGTCAAAGCTGACACGGATTTCGGCAGCATAGCTGTTGTCCTGCTCGGTCCAGCGCCGGAAGGACCCGCAATCGGTTTCGCCAAAATCGAGCTTCAGGTTACAGGCGTCGCTGATTTCCTGCGTCGCCTCCATGATTGCGCGGTGCAGATCATCGTCGCCGTCCAGAAACGCCACCCGGACCACCTGCCCCGGAAGCCACCGCTGCACGTCCGACACCACAAATTCAAGGCCCATGCCGCCGCCCATCGACAGGCCGTTCATGTATTTGTCGCGCACCTCGATACTTGCGGCCACTTCGGACGGCAGCGCGTCCAGTACGATATCCGTCTCTTCCAGATGTGCGAGGGGATGCATGTCAAACTCCTTGGTTGCTGGTTTCACGGAATGGGCGAGGGGTATGTGCCGGTCAGGCGGGGGGCAGCCGCTCGGCCCAGAACTCGCAGGTCGTGCCGTAGGCGGGTTTCAGCACGACCCGGATCAGAAGCGCCGCCGCGACCGCCGCGATGGCCGGGGCCAGGCCGAAACTGCCCGTCAGCACCGTAACGATGGCCGCCGTGACCGCATTAGTCCCGAGCCCGAAAGCATCGCGCAATTTGGCACGGTCCGTCGCATCCTTGCCGTCGGTGCCGCACATGACATGGTATAGCTGCCCCTCGACCCTCTCAAAAATGCGGCGTCCAAGATCAGCAAAACTGCTGAAGAAGACCTCCTCGATCGGGGCATCGCCCAGACCGACCTGCCCTGCTGTGGCTGCATCCGCCTCCATCATCATCGCGCGACGACCGAGTTCGGCAAAAAGCGCTTGCTCGTCATCGCCCGCGGCGCTTTCGGTCAGCATTGTGACGCCTGTCACCGCATCCGCACCCAAGGCTTCCGTTGTGGCCCCGGACCGGAACGGATTGGTGGCGACGCGTTCCATGAAGGCGGCAAGCGCCCCGTCATGAGAAAGCTCTGCATCGCCGTCATCGCCAATCGCTTCGTTTCCCTGATGGGTGATGGCGGCCATCACCTCGTCCATTGTCGCAGTACCGGACCCGGGCATGCCCGGATCGTTGATCGGCCCCTCAAGCGCAGCACGTTTTTCGGCGACCTGTTCCAGAAATGCGGCCCGGTCGATGGACGATCCGGGGCAGGTCTTGCCCGACATCTGGTTGTGGAATCTCACGCAATCCGGGTCTGTCAGTGAAAAATGCCGTTGCAGACTGGCCACGACATGCAGAACCGCATCCAGCTGGTCCCTGGTCAGCGGGTCCTTGCTCGTGTCGAAATCGCCGATCGTTTCAAACATGAATACATGCGACCCGTTGAAGCCCGACGCGCTGGCCGGGCTGCGCGACCAGGCGCGTCCGGTCCAGATCGACCCATCCGGCCCGATTGAAACGTGCTGGGCAATGTCGGACCAGTGGTTGGTGCCGGTGTGATAATTATACATGCCCTGAATCGTCGGCAATCCGCGATACTGTGAATGGTTGGGGCGCCAGGTGTGGTGTACGTGGATTTCTGTTTTCGGCGTGCTCCAGGCATAGGCCTTCACCGCGTCGCTGAATTGTGCCGGGGTCAGGTTCAGAAAGGGGGGGGGCATCGTCTGTCTCCTTCAGTTTCGCACTTTCGGGATCTGGGGGACGGATGTTTCAGCCTACCCAGTCGGCATTGTTGCCCCGTGTGTCGATATGAACAAAGCTGCGGTATTTGCCGATGCCACCAGTAAAGCTGCCGTTGGCCGCGCGGATACTGCGGGCGGTTTCCCAAAGTGCGCTGACCGAAGCGGCACGCGGCGTCAGGTCAAGCGCACAGAACCGCTTGTGCTGGCTGCGACTGGCGCCACCGATACAACCATTGTAGGACTCGGCGCGGTAGGCCGACAGGATCACCACGGAACTGCCCAGCCGGGCGCGAATGGCATCCACGAACCGCGCTGTCGGCTCAAGCGTCGGCCACAGATCGGACGGGGGCAAGCTGTTGCGCCCCGCGCACCTTCCGCCTGGCCCGTTAGACCCGCCGAGCACCAGAAACTCCTGCGCCGAAAAGTGCCGCAGGTTCAGGCCCGCGACAAAGGCTGTGAAGCGCCCCATGTAGCTGGCGGTCGTTTCTGCGGCCTCGGTCCCATCTGATGGAATCTGCCCGCTTTCAAGCGTGCCCAGAAACTCGGCCTGGCTACGCTCGCTCTGCAAGATCGCGGCGGCGATTTCATCCTCGATTGAGACGCCCTCGCCCGAGAATTCCCCGGCCTCAAGCGTCGCCTCTATTCCCAACGTTTCCTGGACTGGCATTGGCGTCGCAACCTCCTGTTAATGAGACTCGTCGGAAAATTTCGCAGCTAGTGCGATAGAAGTATTCAAAAAAAATGACTCGGAGAAAGGAAACAGTAGTGCTACCTTAAAGAGAGTGTATGGTTTTTAGTATGCCACATTTTGTGACGATTTGAAAAGACTTTGACGACGGAGAATTGAATGAGTTTCATCCCCTGAGTTGCAAAATTGAGCGCGGTTTACGCAAATTATTGCATCAAATGACCCGTATATTTCGACGCGAAGGAATTTCACGTCGGCGTTGTTGCATATCCTAAAGTTAATAAATGGGCGTTTCCGCCCAAAGAAGTCTTGTGGCGTCAAAAGCGTTATTTCCGTCCCGAATTGAACGTGGGGGCGGTTTTATTAAGATGTGAAAGCGAGCGATTGACCAATGGACGTTAGGCATTTCGCACAACCCCGTCGATTCGCACAAGGTGCCGATGTGCTTCGCGGATCAGGGGAAACCGGCAAGGCTGATAAGGGCAGAGCGCAGGCGCAACAACATAAGGACGCCACCGCGCAGAACGCCGTATTTGCAGACGGCGCCAAACTGGACCCAAGCCAAGTGGCGGGTGGGTTTTTATTTGGCAATATATTGTGCCTCCCCGTTCCGAACGCGGCTGCACATTATTACTACCTGCCGCTCAACTGTGGATTATTTTTAAATCCCGATGGCAGCGCGCAGGTGGCGTTGATTGAAGCAGGCGAAAGTGCCTTTTTACAACTCACGGCATTGTGGTCGCCCAGCGAAGAAGCTCTTGCGTCTTTGCGAGTCGAGTTGGCACAGTTAAACCAGATCGATGACCCGGATCTGGTAAAGTTGAGTTTTGCGCCAGTTAGCATAGATTCCGCTCGGCTGTTGCTTCATGACGCCTCTGGCGGCGTGCGTGAATTGGCGCGCAGCGCCACATCAGGCACACCGCCCTACAGCGCGATGTTCAGCCTGACGGTCACGCCGCAAGACCGGCCTTCGGTGGCGGCCGCGATGAACGGACAGCCAGGCCATCTGGGCGTCAGCTACGACGCAAGCCTGCATTGGCCCGTCCAACATCAGGCCCGCCTGACGGGCGAGCTGAGCGGTCTGGCAACCCGTGCCGATCTGGAGGCGGCTCTGGCGGATCGCCGCGTGGTTCTGGAACAGGTCGACCCCGGTGATGCAGACCTGTGGTCCGCCTTTCTTGATGCCGCCGTCCGTATGCTGGGCACCGTGCCTGCAATCGCATCTGGCGGGCAGAATACGACTCTGGAAATTGACCTGACCATTGACGACGATCTGAACATTTCGGCGGGCACCGACATCGGGCGGTGGTTCCCGGCAGGCGATACGCCGCTGGTCATCCCGGATCCGGGCGTCCCACCCCTGCCCCAGCCGCCAACCACACCGAACGGCGCCGAACCGGCCACCGCCGTCCGCCTGTCCCTGCCAGAGATGCCGGGCGCCGATCTGTCGGGTGTCGTGGCGCTGGTCAGCGCCAGCCGGGACGATGACCCGCAAACGCGTGTCCACCTGACCCCGGCCGCACCCGAAGCCACACTTGAGCTTGGCACGGCAGACGGCGCGATCCTGCTTGTCACCCAATACGTCACCGGCGCGGCGACGCATGAGGCAACCGCGACGGCCAGCGGCGACACGCTGACCCTGGAGGCGGCAGACCTCGGGCTTATCGCGGTCAGTATCGATCCCACGCCGCTCGCGGATGTCGGCGCCGACCGCGCCCGCGTCACCGTGCGCTATGACCCCGACGACCGCGACACCCGTGATCTTCGCACCTTCCATTTCCGCCCGCCATTCGCGCCTGTCACCTGGCTGCTGGTGGCGCGCGGCGCCCCTCTTGGTCAAAGCCTGACCTACGAGTGGCGCGCCACCCTGGCGTCCGGCGCGGTCGAGCGGCACCCCGAAGCCACCGCCGCAAGCCCCCAAATCGTGCTGTCCCCCAACATTCAAACCGAGGATTGACCCATGCTTCAGATCGACAAGGTCCAGACCATTGAAGGCATCACCGTTTATGGCGACAGCAAGAAGATCGAGACCCACTACCCGTTGCCGTCGCGCTGTTCGTTCCGCAAGACGCCCGAGGGCAAGCTGGATATGGGAATCTACAAATACCGGATGCCGATCGACCGCGAAGACGGCAAGGTCGGCGGCGGCTTCCTGATCTTCAGCGTGGCCTTCGTGCTGCCAGACGACAAGGTGCAACCGCTGAAGGATGCATTGCAGGCACAGGTCAACGCCGAGGCGCGGCGGCGCAACATCGACCCGATCCCCAAGGTCAAGTTGGCCTCGCCCACCTATACGGACGGCACCTGCAGCCTGATCATTGCGGGGTCCGACGGCACATTTGTCGACAAGATCCAGAATTCGGGCAAGCCATCGCTCTATGGCGACAACTCCGCCACGTTCGGAGTGGAGCTGACCCCCGAGGGCATCACCTTCTTTGAGCAGGCGATGAAAGGTCAGGGACCGACCTTTGGTGTCGAGTATTCGCTTGTCACGCCCGCAGCCCTGCCGTTGGTCAAGGTCAAGGCCTCGTTCCATGCGACCGAATTCTACAGATTTTACCAAACCATCGATGTGAACAAGCATTGGCCAGCCTGGAAACATGACAGCTACCGCGAGACGATACGCGAACGGGCAATCTCGTCCGAGGCCATGCGTTTCTGGGCCGACTGGGGTATGGTTACCGACGAAAAGGTCCGCGGCGAAATCCGTGACTGGGCGATGCGCGCGCTGGAAGACGGGGCCGAGCGGCGGATGATCGAAGCGATCGCGCCCGTCCCCGATGACCAACGGAAAAAGCCGAAAAAGATTGAGCACGTAACCCGCGACATCACGTCGACCAAGATTTCCAGCTTTACGCTGACCTACAAGGAACGCCAGGCGATAGAGTGGCGGGTCAACCCCAACGGCACCCTGCCCGGCATCACCACGCTGAAGGACGCCGACGGCAACAATTATAAATGGGGGGACTACTTCCGCGAGATTGACCTGGACGATCCGTTCTTCCGCCAGCTTCGTGTGAACGTCTCCGCAAATGCCAATTTCAAAGAACTCCCGATCCATTCGGTCGAGGTCAAGCTGAAGTACAACAACCGCCCCATGGCAAACATGGTCCCGGGCGAGCCCGAAGGCGAAGTGGTGCTGCGCGATCCCGACAAGATCGGCAGATTGGGCGCTTTCGTCGAGGCGGACAACTGGTTCTACACCCATTCCATCCAGATCAACTACACCGGCCACAGCAGGAAATATCAGTCCGAGGATATCACCACCGACGAGGGCAACCTGATCATCGGTGTCGATGATATCGGCATTCTGGATATCGATATATCCAGCGGCGATCTGAACTGGGACGACATCGACCGCGCGCTTGTCAGCTTCAGCTACGAGGACCGCGGGGTCGACCGGATCGAGGATCAGTTCCAACTGAGCCAGGCCAATCCGACGCACAAGATTCAGGAAGTCATCTTTGAACCGATGCGGAAGAACTACAAATACCACGTAAAATATTTCATGAAGAACGGCAGCGAGGTGCAGGGAGACCCGCAGGAGTCGCGCGCATCCAATCTGTTCATAAATGACGTGTTCGCCGCCACCATCGACATTGGCGTGCGCGGCGTCGGTGACTTTGCCGCGCGGATCCAGAACATCTTCATGGACCTGCGTTATGACGATGACGAGAACGACTACCACCTGACCAAAAGCGTGGCGCTGAACGCGGGCAACCCGTTCTTTGAATGGTCGTTCCCGGCAATCTCGCAGACCGGCGGCGTTGTCCGCTACAGCGCTTCGGTCGCCTACAAGGATGGCACCAGCGAGGATATCCCCCTGACCGTCGCCGAAACCAACACCATTCTGGTGCCGGCCCCGATCGAGGACTTCCTTGAGGTGATGGTGATCACCGACCTGATCGACTGGGCGTCGGTGCGGCTCGCGCGGGTGTCGCTGCATTATCAAGACCCCGACAACGATGTGAACGAACGCAAATCCTACGTGTTCAGCCCGACAAAACCGGAGTCCCAGACCTGGAAGATCGAACTGAAGGACAAGGATCTGATTGAGTACAGCTATTCGGTTCAGTTTTTCATGACAGACCAGACGACAAAAACGGTTGGGCCGGAAACGGTCTCCGATCAGGCGCTGATCCTCGATCCGTTCCAATAGTGGCCCCTCGTTCAGTCGGAGCAATAATTTATGCTGTTCTTAAAACCGCCATTCCACATCATCAAGGGTATCACCGTCTTTGTGGATCACGAACGCAAAGACGTGTTTCACTGTGCGCCCGCGATGCCCGAGCTGACCACGGTCTTTGACCCGGTCGTGGGCCAGCACATCCCGCAATTGCAACTTCTGAAGTATCGCGGGGCGGCGGGGGCTGGCGGATTCCTGAACTTCAGCGTCGATCTGGCGATAGAACCCGAACGCCTTGAGGAGGTGCGCAGCGAACTCAAGCGGATGTATCAGTTACGCGACAACCCGATCATGTCACCGATCAGTTTCGAGGATGGCGAGGTCAAGCTGATCATCCTCGGTGCCGCCAGCGATGACGCGCCCGCCGACGACGCGGATGCAGATACGGCCGAAAAACGCTTTGTGGTGAAGATGGCCCACCACTCCAAGCCTGCGCTCTACGGGGACAACAACGCGATCTTCTCGGTCGAGCTGGATGCCGATGGCGTGCAATTGATCGAGGCGTCGATGCGCGGCGAGATGATGCCGATGGGTGTCATCTATTCGCTGCACTTCTTCGCATTGCGCCCCGCCTTTCAGATCAAGGTCAGCGCCGACTGGGACCGGGTGCAGACGCATTTCGAAGAAAGCTTTTCCGCGACGGTGCTGTTCTCCTCGGTCGAAATCGGGTCTGTGGTCGACAAGCTGATAGAAGACCGCGCGATCAATATCGAGGTCGACACTTTCCTGCCCGAAGGCGAAGAGGACGCAAGCTGGATCGGGCGCCGCGAAGATGCGATCAACGATTTCAAGGATATGGTCACGCAAGCCTTCTTTGAACCCAGCGTCGACCCGATGAATCCCGGAGAAGACGGATGGGACGAAGAGGCCAAGGCCGCCTCGCAGGTGGGCCTGCTGATCGCGACCGGCGGCTGGGCCGGGGTGGCGTCCTTTGGCTACAAGAAATTCGACATGACCCGGATCGACCGCAAGTCGATCAACATGACGATGAACGAACGCATTTCCGTGCGGCGCTCGATCTATCCGCAGGCGCACATGCAAGGGCTGTTCCGGCTGCTGCGGGATGCCGACGGGCAGGTCGATATGTCGCGTTTCGTGACCGAGGTCGATCTGGACAGCGATTGGTTCAAGCGCCGAACAGCCACGGCCCATGCGCTGGTGGATTTTGACGCCGATCAGGTCGAATCCCTGAACGTGTCGCTGGACTACGGCAGCCGTGTGGAAACCATGCGCCTGACGAAAGAGGCGCCCAACACCACCAAAAGCTGGAACAGCGTTCTGGAAAACGGGGTGATGAAACGCCCGGTGGCCTATGACTACACCGTCAGCTTTCGCGGCGTCGACGCCGCCGAACGCCCTGCCCGGATCGACTCCCCGCGCCGCGAAACCCTGCGTGATGAATTCGAGGTCGCGCCGCAAAACGAGAAGCTGTATTTCATCGACGACATCGTCGTGGGCGCGGCAAACTTCCCTTGGGATCGCTACCCAAGCGTCGGCGTCCAGTTGCGTTACCGCGACCCGGACAATGAAATCGATCTGAACGACAGCTTCCTTCTGACCAGTGAAGACCCCGAATTCACCTGGAAACGGTTTCGGATGAACGTTGATCTGGATAGCTATGAGATCCGCAGGGAATATCACGCCGCCGACAACCGTGACCGGGTCGAGGACTGGACGACGCTGGATCAGGAACTGCTGACGATCCGCAATCCCGTGCCGAAGTCGCGCTCGGTCACCGTGGTGCCGGCGGTGCCGTGGGATCTGGTGTCGATGGTGTTCGTGGAACTCAGCTATCAGGATATCGCCAACGACCTGTTCGAAACGAAATCGCTATTCTTCATGAACAGCGACACGGACCGCATTCCCAAAAGCTTCGTCGTCAACCTCAAGGACGAGAACAAGCGTTTCATCCGCTATTCGGCCAAAATTCTGATGACGGACAATCGCCAGATCGACATTCCGATGTCCGATACGCAGGAATCGACCATCTTCATCCGGCTGGACATGAAGGCGCACCGCGTCATCCAGGTTCTGTCCCCGGACGAGGATTTCGCCGCCAAGGGGGTGGCGCGGGTGCAGGCCGATCTGGCGTTCGAGGATCCCGATTTCGGCATGTCCGTCCAAAGCTCCTTTACCTTCGACGGACCCGGTCAAAGCGGATTTTTCGAATACGACTATGCCCGCAGCGAAGCGAGCACCTATCAACTGACCGTCACCGAATTTCTGACCAATGGCATGAGTCGGCAACGACCGACCGGGCAAACCGTCGAAAGCCCGCTGCGGCTGCGGCTTTCATCACAGACATAGCGCGCCCCAGACCATCGCCCGCAAGATCACGAGGATAAAATGCTCCAGTTCGACTCCAAGGTTCAGACTATCGAGGGCGTCACCGTCTTTGGCGATCACATCCGCCCGGATCAGTTCTGGTACCTGCCCGGACCCGCGCCCACGCTTGGGCACCGTGACCCCGGCAATGTGCCCCAGTTCACGCTGATCACCTATCGCGCGGCATCGGCTGACAGCGACATGAAGGGTGGCGGGTTCCTGACGCTGGAATCGGTTCTGAAGCTCGACAATCGAACCAAGCGCAAGATCCTGTCCAAGCTGGCGCAGGTGTCCGACGGCCCGCCGATCTTGTCGCCCGTGCCGCTGGACGAAGGTTCGGTGCGCATTGTTGCGCTCGATCTCGAAGGTGGAGGCGGCACCACCGCCGACGCGGCCCCTCCGGGCGGGTTCCGGGCGGTCGAAAAGATACTGGGCGCCACAATTCCGTCGATGAGCGGCGATAACAACGCGCTTTTCAGCCTTGCCCTCAGCCAGGAAGGCGCGGTGATCCTGGATCAGGCGTTCAAGCAGGGCGGCGCGCCGGTCGGCGTGATCTACAGCTTCATCTATACCGGGCTGAACCCCGCCTTGGACGTGGAAATCAAGGCCAATTACAAACGCATCTTCGACCATCTCAGCATGGGGATCGACCTGACGGCCGGGGCGGTGATCGGCGGTGTGCCTGTCTACCTTGAGGCGGGCATTGACCTTGCCTTTGAAAAGCTGATTCAGGACGGCGTCATCGAAATCAAGGTGATCAATTTTTCAACCGCCGAAGACAAGTCGGACAAAGAAAACTGGGCGCTGGATTTTTTCAAGAACGATCTCCTGAAACAATGGTTCGAGCCGACACTGGCACCGATCAGACCCAGTACGCAGGCACCGGGCGGCGCAACCACACCGGGCGGGGCGACGACCCCCGGCGAACCCGCGGCACCCGGTGGCACGCCCGGCGAACCAGCAGCGCCCGGTGACACGCCAGGCGAACCTGCAGCACCCGGTGACACACCCGGCGGGCCTGCAGCACCCGGTGATACGCCCGGCGAACCTGCGGCTCCGGGTGGCGGCAGCGCACCCTCACCGGGAGGGCCGGGACCCGGCGGCGGCACGACACCAGCCCCCGGCGGCGGCGAAAGCCCGGCATCAGCGATGCTGTTGTTTTCCGGCGCCGGCATGGACGCGATTGCGACGTCCGAGGTTCTTGCCGAAACGCTTGCCCAGGCGACGATGACAAAAGCGATCGACGTACCCCATGGAGGGCGCGATGTGAGCATGGCGCAGGCGAGCGACGGGCGCGAGGTGACCCTGACATTTGCGGGACGCGGGCGGCCCAATGCGGTCGAGGTTGCTGGCCAATCGCGCGCCCTTGACGGGCTGGGCGCGGTGCGCTTCGACGTGGGGCCGGGCGAAACGATCGCCTTCCAGGCCCTCTATCCGGCAGCCGTGGGGCAGACGGAGACTTTTCGGTTGATGTTCGATGTCGACAAGCCCGCAGCGGGTGGCTGGAACGTGGCACCGCCGAGCCGCGCCTATACCAACTATCTGAACAATCAGCCGTTTCCCCCCGATGTGCAATTCATGCGCACCCGCGCTGCGGACGGGTCCACCGGCGCGGACGCCCTGCGCAGCTGGATCGCGCAATCCACCGCCGAGGTGCTGATCGACGGTCACGCAAGCTTTGAAGGGGACTCGGCTCGCGAAACCGCCGACCGGGAACTGTCACAACGCCGGGTCGATGTGGCTCAGGGCATCATCGGATCACGCGTCAGTATCGGCGCGACAGTTGCCCACGGCTTCACCCGCGCCCGCGATGCCGGACGCGTGCGTGACGCCAGCGATCGAGTCGCCGAGATATCACGCCAGGGCGACACCGCCCCCGCCACGACGATCACCGGAACCGTAGTCCGCAGCGGCGGCACGACCCCCGGTGGACCGACACCCGGCGGACCTACCCCCGGTGGTCCCACACCCGGCGGCCCTACCCCCGGCGGTCCCACGCCCGGCGGCCCTACGCCCGGTGGACCTGCACCCGGCGGTCCCACGCCCGGTGGACCCACACCCGGTGGACCCACGCCCGGCGGTCCTGCACCGACCCCCGGTGGTGGTGGACCAGCCATCACCTTTCCCACCGACATCCCCGACATGGGCATCAAGCTGGCCTTCAAGCTGCAAAAGATTGAGCAGATCGAGGACAAGAAGCTGACGCTGCACTACAACCGACAGCAGGCGGTTCAGCGCAAACATGCCCCGCAGGGTGCCATCGCCATGATGGCCAAGGATCTGTCCGGCCCGCCGCATTTCATCACCGTCGACCTCGACAGCCCGTTCTTCCGCAAGATCGAGATCAAGGTCGACAACCCTGTCGACTACGCTCAGCTGGGCCTGATGGCCACGGATGTGGAGATCGAATACGGATCGCGCAACGATCCCGCGACCCTGAAACGCCGCGATATGTCGTTTCTGCGGAGCGGGCCGACATCCGACAGCCATACGTTTTTCATGAACGATGCGCACGACCTCGATTACCGGATCACGCTGCAATACCATTTCGACCCGATGTCGGGCTGGGACGGTCGCGCACTCAGTTACACGATGCCGCCCGAGACGACGTTGGACCGCACACTTCTGATCAACCCGTTCAACCATTTCGGCTTTGTCGACATCAAGGTCCTGCCCGGAGAGCTGGACCGAGGCATGATCCGCCATACCGAGGTGCAGCTGCGCTATGATGGCGGCGACTGGCAGCGCGACAGGACGATCGTGGTGCGCCCGGACTCGCCCGAACAGAGCTGGAAACTGCGGCTGGACGATCCCGAGCGGCGCGACTTTTCCTACACGCTGCGCCACCATCTGGTCGACGGATCGGTGCGCGAGGTGGAAAGCACGGCGACACGGGTGCCCTCCGTCACTGTCAACGATCCCTTCGATGACGCCCTGATCGTCGAGTTCTTTCCGAATTTCGACGGCGCGGCGCTGCAGAAGATGTTCGTCAAGGTCATCTACGAGGATCGGATAAACGATTATCGGCGCGAAGAGGATCTGACTTTTGAGGGTGCGCTGTTGCAGCCCCAACGGCTGCGCATCGCCCGGTTCGACCGGACCCGGCAGGCATATTCCTTCCAGATCACAACCCTAGGCACTGACCATTCGGTCAAGCGCTTTGCCCCCGTCACCTCGGAAGAGACGATCATTTTCCTGGGTGAGCATCTGTCCAATTAACAAGGAGATATTGAAATGTCCGCAGCAAAGACCAAAGGAAAAACCGCCAAGGAGCTGAGCGCGCTGATCGAAAGCGGGCAGGCCCAAGCAGAAACCATGCAGGCGCAGGCACGCGAGAATATGACGCTAAGCGCCGAAGAGGCACAGCGCCCGGTGTCCAGCCGCGTGACCGCCTCCGCGACCATGGCGTTCGAGCCGTCCTACGGCGAAATGGGCAAGGGCGAGGCCGCCGCCGCCGAAGGTGCGGTCGAGGCGATCAGCCAACCCAAGCCCGAAGCCATGGCAATGCCCAGGGCGGCCAGCACGTCCGCGACCGCGCTGGATGCCTATTGGGGCACCTATGCCACCCCCGAAGAACGCCGCGCGGCGTCCGAGATGGCCCCGATGATGCCAGAGGTCGTCATCGGAACCGATGAACGCATCGAAGTGACCAACAATGAGCAGTATCCTTGGCGCTGCATCTGTTCGCTGAATATCCGCGCGCAGGATGGGTCGAATTTTATCGGCACCGGATGGCTGGTCAGCCCGCGCGTGGTGCTGACCGCAGGCCATTGCGTGTTCCTGCACGGCGCCGGTGGCTGGGCCAGCAGCATCGAGGTGATCCCAGGCCGTCGCGGCAGCAGCCAGCCGTTCGGATCGGCCTCGACCGGGGCATTGCGCAGCGTGCGCGGATGGACCGAAAGCCAGAATTCGGACATGGATTATGGTGCGATCCTGCTGCCCGAGGACGCGCGGTTCGGCGACCGGCTGGGCTGGTTAGGCTATACGAACCGGTCCGACAGCGAACTGGAATCGGGTGTCGTCAACCTGTCGGGCTATCCCGGTGACAAACCATCGGGCACGCAGTGGTTCCATTCGATGGCCATCGCCAGCCACACCGAGTTCAAGATCAAATACATGATCGACACGTTCGGCGGCCAAAGCGGCGCGCCCGTCTGGCAATACCTGCCCGACGGAGGGCGCTACGGTGTTGGCATCCACACCAGCGGGCACCTGTCGGGCAACTCGGCCACACGGATCACGGCGGGCGTGTTCAACAACATCGTCAGCTGGATCGGTCAGGCCCCGTGATGGCGACATGACGAGGTTGGCATGACGGCGGCGGGCAGGTCCGGATCGGATGCCGGTGATGCAAATGCCGACGGGACACGCGCTGCCCCGTCGGTCATCACTGGCCGGGTCCTTGGGCCGGACGGTACGCCGGTGATCGGCGCGATGGTCATGGTCACCGGCGACAGCCCGCGCCATCAGGACATCGGTCAGGTCACGGGCCCGGATGGCACCTACCGATACGGCGCGCTGATACCGGGACGCTATACGTTGCTGGCCCGCGCCGCAGACGGGCGTAGCGGAACCGGACAGGTCACGGTCAATCCGGGCAGCCAGGCCGTTTTGGACATCACAGTGCAGGAGGAGGACCGGCAATGACCCATGCAACCGCCATCCCCGATGCGACCCCTGATCGGCGCCCCCCTGACCTGCTGCCCCAAGCGGCCCGTCTGGGGCTGGCAGGCTATCCGGCAGGCTTGCGCGCGCGCGCTGAGACGGCTCTGCGAACGCTTGCTGGCGAGCGGCTGTCGCGCGACGAGCTGTGGACCGGCAGCGATTTGACCGGAGATGGATTTCCGTTCGAGCTGTCCTTTGCCGCCGCCGATCCCAGGCTGCGCTGGACGTTCGATCCCGCCGCCGCCCTCCCCCCGGACCGCCGCCTGCCCTTTGTGCTGGATGGTCTGGCGCGGCTGGGCTGGGACGGTGATACCGGACTGCTGGATGTGGCGCTACCCCACGTACCGCCCGGCGGGTTCGGCGCCTGGGTTGGCGGGCGTCATGGCGCTGCGGGCGATGACTACAAGGCCTATCTGGAATGGACGGATGACGACAAGGCCGCGCAAATGATCGCCGACCTCGCCCTTCCGCGTCCGCCGGGAAATGTCGGGGGGCTGAGTACCCGCATGCTGGCGCTTGGCCCCGGCCCGCGACGCGAGGTGTATTACCGTGGCTCCCCCGTACCAGAGGCGCTGGTCAACCTCCTCCACCCCGTCGGGCTGGCGCACCGCGCCGACGACATCCGCAGGGTGATCGAAGACAGCTACGAACACAGGCTGCGCGACCGGTTGCCCGGCGGCGACGTGGGGTTCAGTTACAGCGTGGATTCATCAGGACTGTTGCCCACGCTCACCCTCTTTTTCTTCGCACGCTGCCTTTGGGGCGGCGACGGCGCGATCCGCGGCAAGATGCTGGCGCAGTTGCAAGCCGCCGGGGCTGATATCACACCCTATACCGTCGCCTCCCGCGCTTTGGCCAATGGCAAAAGCGCGAAAACGCGCCACGGCATGATCGCGCTGACCATAACCGACGTCGGCCACTTCTGGGGCGTCGGGCTGCGCCCCGCAACCCGGCCATGACCGCGCGCACACCCGATATTTAATACCGATTTCAAGAAAGGACGCTGCATGCCGACCAATCTGACCGCGACACCGGGCGCCGATTTTCAGGCGCCGATAGCGCTTGCCACACTGTCACACGGCGCAATGCCGGAACGGATCAAGGCCCTGTCCGGTGCTGTGCCGCGCAACAAGGCCACAGCGCCCGTGGCGCCCAGCCCTACGCCGCAGGACACCCAGCTGTTCGAGGATGCTGCCAACCCCTCGCTGAAGTTCTGGCTGCCGCGCTATCATCTGGGCGAGGAACTGGTTTCGGGCCAGACCCGCTATCGGATCGGCTTTAGCGACACCGACGGCACATGGCGTCTGGCACTGCGGCTTGAGACATTGCCCGCCTCTGCGCTGGCCGCAACCGCCAGCCAGCATAGCGCCCTGCCCCATGACATCGAGGTTATTTTGTCCTACACGGTGCAGGGCGCGCGCGCATCCCGTAAATCGCTTCTGTTTCAGGAGGTTATCAGAGACGAAGACGGCGCGGATGTAGCCCTTGTTCTGTCCGGCATGCCCCAACGCGATGAGGTTTTCGCGGTACTTCAGGATCCCGCACGCGGCGCAACGCTGATTGTGAACCGCAAGGCAAGGCTGATGATCCCCGAAGCACAGGAAACCGCGCGAACCGAGGCAAGCGCCGTGAACCCGCAAGTGCTGACAGCGCGTGTCCGCGCCATCGACCCGCGCATTGCCGTCGCGGTGCGGCCGCTGAAGCCAGCTGTCCGGCCAACGGGACCGGTTATCCGGCCGACCGGGCCGATCGTCCGCCCGACTGGGCCGGTCATTGCCCAGCCCACGCCGGCACTGGTAAAACCCATCGTCGTCTTCAATGGGTCGGAACGTGTCGATATTCGCGGGCGCAAGTTTGATCGCTATAATCTGGGCGTGAAGAACTCGAAATCCTTTCACCCCAGCCTGTTCGCCGGCGCGCCGCAACTGCCGCCCTGCGGTGCGAACAAGAACGCGTCGCGCACCTGGCTCGATATTCTGGACGGCAAAACCGGTGCCCGGCTTTATGGCTACTGCGCATTTTCCAGCCCCGGAAATCTGCGCAACTTCTCGCTGACAATTCCCGCAGGCACCGCGCCGCCCAGCTCTGTGCGCATATCGCTGACCGACCGGCAGACCCGCAAGCGGGTCCTGTCCGATCCGGTGAAGATCACGCAGCTTGCCCCGCCCGAGCCTCAGTTCATCCTGATCGAAGCCGAGATGGAGCAGGCCGTGTCACCCGAACCCTTCGCCTTTTCCGCCGATCTGCACGGCTATATATTTGATGGCCTGTCCAGCGGCGGCAATGGCACGCCGGGCCAGCCCCCGACCAGTGGAGTTTTGCGGCGACGCCAGGAGTTCGCGGGCAATGTACATTCCTATTTTCAGGACGCCACCGAGCGGAACGTGTTCTTCTACCTGCCTGACGATTTCCGCATCAGTCGGCGCGGCGGCGCGCTACGCTCGCCCTTCATGACGCTGCGTGTCCGTTCAAATGGCGGGTCGACGACGAATACCGATGTGACGCTGGATTACGCAGTCGCACCCTACACCGACCCTGCCCGCCTGACGGACGCCCGCACAGCCCTAGCGGCGCAGACCTCGCAGGATGCAGAAGCCATCGTGCTACAGGCGTTCGTTACATCAGAGGTGCGGTTTACGATCCACCGCCCGACCGAGGCAGGCCGCGTGACCGAGGAAAGGCTGGGGGGGGCCTTGATGCTGCAATCGACCGTATTTGACACGCTGTCGATCCCGGTCGCCGATTTCCAGATTGCCTTCGATGCGATGCTGGGACGCACCGCAAGCGTTTTTGGTGGGCAGGTCGATATCGAGATCGAGGGTTGGGAAACGGAATCGCTGCCCTTCGTCGCCGATTTTCGCAGACTGGCCGGCCCCGTCGTGGATGTGGCACTCGGCTCGGGAGGCGCCACGCTGGCGGTGAGCGTTACGAACGCCATCGAAAGCCCGCTGTTGCTGGACGATCTTGCCCTGTCGGCAACGCGCGCGGGGGTAGCTGTGCCGATCAACCTTTCCGACCAGATCACAAATGGAATGCAGCTTGCAACGGGGGAAACGCTCGACCTGACAACGAGCATACCGGTCGTGTTCAGCCTTGTGCGCGCCACTTTGCAAGTAACGACCGCGCCCCGCATCGAGCTCGACGACGCCGCGATCCTGGACTCAATCCTCGACCGCTCGACGCTGGAATATTACCGCGAGGTCGAAATTCATGCGATCGCAGCGGTGTTTGCGGTCCCTGCCGACCGGCCCCATGATCAGATCCACACCATTCTGGTCGAATTCGAGGGCGGCGCGACGGTGGCGCTGAATGAGGCAACGCAAAAGGTGATTGCCCGCGTCGATTACCCCTTTGACGAGGTGATCCTGCGGCGCGTGCGGCCTGACAGCACGTACCGGTACACCAAGACCGTGATCCGGGTGAACGGCCGACAGGATCGCGACCCCGAGCCGCTGACCAGCAGTTCCAACATCCTGTTCCTCAGCGTCTTTCCGTGATCCGCGGGGGGGCGCGTGCGAGATGATCATCCTCAAGGGGCTACCGGATTTTGGCGAAACGCTGGTACTGGAGGACGGACCCGTCTGGCGGGCCTTTGGACAGGACAACTGGCTCGCGCCCCATACCACGCTTGGGCTGGCCACCAGCGCGGACGGCCTGCCCTCGTTTCGGTTGTCGATCACACGGCCCACCACCCCGTTCCTGCCGCCTGCGCCGTTTGGCGTGCTGGATGTCGGCCTCGCCGCGACACGGGCGCAAACCGACCTGCTGGAGGCGTTGCGCGAGGGCCACCCCGGCGCGACATTGGCGCCGCTTGAGGCGCTCACCGGGCAGCTCAAACTGGGCAGCGTGCCGGGCGCGATCGCCTTGCCGGGCGATGTCACCGGCACCGCGACGCTGGTGATGCGCGGCGACGGCACCGCCCGGTTTGTGCGCCGCCTTCACATCGATAGCGCCGCGATCATGGAAGCCCTGCTGCAGGACGGAACGCTGCCGCTGTTCGTCACCGGCGCCATCGGCTATCGCGGCGTGTCCCCACGTCTGGCGATGACCGCGACCTTTGACCCCGGCGCTTTGCTCGATGTCCTTGGGGCGCGGGCCGGGCCGGACCCGATCAGCCGCGACGCGCTGACCCGCACGGTCGAGGGCGTACTGGATGCCCTGCCCCTGGATCTGTCGGACCGGGTGGGGCCCGAGGCGGGCGATGCGCTGTCCCAGACCCTCACTGACAGGTTGATTGCGCGGTTCGCGGTCCCGGCGCCCAGCGACGACCCGGATACCGGCACACCGCGTTTCACCCTGCCAACCGGCGCCGATGCTGGCCATGGCCGGTTCGAATGGGATCTGTCCCAGCCAATCGCCACCTTGCGCTGGATCACCCTGGCCACCGACCCGTTCACGCTGTTGCGTGATTTTCTGGCCCAACACGGGCCGGACCCATTGATCCAGCGCAGCACGCTTGCTCCCATTCCCACCGGTGCGCGGCGGCTGAGCGTTTTGGCCAACCTGCCTACCGGCGCGGAACAAATCACGGGGCTGCACGCCCTAGGCGTCACCCTGACGGCACCGCCACTGGCGCCGCACCGTCCGCGCCCGGCCATCGTCTCGGCAATGCTGGACGCGGCCACCGATGCAATGGGATTAACCCTTGCCCTGTCGCCGGGCGAGCCGTTGGCCTATCGGGTATCGGGGTTCGCCATCCTCGCGGATGCGGCGGGGGTCCGGCGGCTGGAGGGTGCGACGCGCGATTGCACCGATGCCGTCCTGACGCTGACCCCGAACGATTTCGGACTGGAGATGATACGAATCAGCGGCGCGCCGGATCTGCTGGCGCTGGCCCGGATCACTGGCACGCTTGACCATACGCAGGACGGGCGTGCATTTTCACAACCCATTGCGCTGGACACAGCAAGCACCGCACAGACGCTAGCCCTGCCCTTGGGCACGGATGCGACGCTGACGCTCGCGGCCCACGACCAGACCGGCGACTCGGTGCTCACCCTTGCCCCCTTTGCCGCCCGTAGCACGAGGATCGAGCTGGGGCAGTTTGCCGGATATGGCCCGCAGCGCGCCACTCTACGTTGCGACCTGCCCACGGGCGCGCGCCTCGCGGTCGAGCTGCGCGCGGAAACGAGCGATCAGATCGATACCCTCCTGTTCCGCGACGACAAGGCCGAGCGGCACTGGACCTATTCCGCCCTCTCGCCCTTTACCCCGGGGTTTCACTGGCGACTGATGGCCGACGAGGACGCCCCGCCGGGTGATTGGCATTACCACGCGGATGCACGCATCCCCCTGATCCTGCCGCCTACGCCGGTTTAGTCGATGACCGCAGCACGAATAGCCGAGGATCGTAAGGAGACCTGTTTGACGTCAGTGCCTATTGGCCCAAACAGGGTGATTTGATAAGGGAGTGTTCTGGTTCATCGTCACCGCCAAGGCGTGGGACATGAGACATCCATTCGGCACGGGGAATAGCCCTGCGAGACAATCGGGGTAAGCCTAGGTGCTTTTCAGTTCCGCCCAGTTCGTATTCCTGTTTCTCCCCCTCAGCCTTGTGGGCTATTTTGTCACGGCGCGCCTCTTCGGCCAACGGGCAAGCCTGTGGTGGCTGATCGTCTGCTCTCTGTTTTTCTATGGCTATTGGAAATTTGAGTACCTGCCGCTGCTGGTTGGGTCGATCGCCGCCAATTTCGCAATCTCAAGGGGCATTCAACACTACATCGCCCCCCCGGTGCCCGCCCGAAGCAAAAGCTTTGCGCTTTTGATGCTGGGCATCGCCCTTAACCTTGGTCTGCTCGCTTACTTCAAATATTTCGCGTTCCTGATCGAGACGGTGAATGGCCTCGTCAGGAGTGATCTGAGCGTGCCCGACATTCTCTTGCCGTTGGCGATTTCATTCTTCACCTTTCAGCAGATCACCTATCTGGTCGATAGCTACAAGGGCAAAGCCGAGCGCAGTTCGGCACTGAACTACGCGGTTTTCGTGACCTTCTTTCCTCAGTTGATCGCCGGTCCCATCGTTCACCACAAGGAGATGATGCCACAGTTCATGCGGCGCACCACGTCCATGCTGCGCTGGAAAAACCTGTTGGCGGGCTGCATCATATTTTCTCTGGGATTGTTCAAAAAGGTCGTCATCGCCGACACCTTCGCCATTTATGCCGATGTGGGGTATGCGGATCATACCCAGCTGACCATTCTGGATGCGTGGATCACGACGTTTTCCTACACGTTCCAGCTGTATTTCGACTTCAGCGGCTATAGTGACATGGCGATCGGGGCGGCGCGCATGTTTGGCATACGCCTGCCGCTGAACTTTTTCTCGCCTTACAAGGCGCTGTCGATTCAGGATTTCTGGCGTCGCTGGCACATCACGCTGTCCCGGTTCCTGCGTGATTATATCTACATCCCGCTCGGCGGAAATCGACGTGGCGAAATGCGCGTCAGTGCCAATCTGATGACGACCTTCCTGCTGGGCGGGCTGTGGCACGGGGCGGGTTGGACTTTTATCATCTGGGGGGCCATTCATGGCGCCGGACTGGTCGTAGAGCGTGCGTTCGCCATGACCGGCTTGCGCCTGCCGACGATCCTTAAATGGGCGCTGACCTTTTTCATGGTACATCTTGCGTGGGTGTTTTTCCGCGCCGAAAGCGCCGCCCAGGCGGTAGATATCCTGCAAACGATGTTTGGCCTGAACCCCGATGCGATGGAAGGGCCGAAGCATGTCGTGATATCGGATGCCAGCGCGGCGGGCAAATACCTGCTGCTGGCATTGATCGGCGTCTTGGCTCTGCCCAACACGGATCAATTTTCCCGCGATATCAGGCCGATGTGGAAGACGGTCCTGGCCTCAATCCTGTTCGGAATTGCCTGCATCTTTATGCTGATTTCTCGCAGTGACGTTTTCCTCTACTTCAACTTTTGAAGGAACGGCCCTCATGTACCGCCGCCGCCTGACCATCTTTGCCGCGATCGCCACCGCCATCATTCTAAGCCTTCCGATCGCCAATCTCGCATTGCGCGCCTATATCGGAGGCAAGCTGTGGCCGTCCGAGACGCGTGATCTATGGTCACTGGACCGCGTCGAAGGCAATGTCGCTTATCTGCTCATGTCGTGCTGCAATCGCTCGATGTATCCCGGACGCACGCGGATCGGGCGAAACGGTTACTTTTTCCTTGGCGACGATGATGGGCAGGTCATCAGCAAGGCGACTGGCAGCTGGCAACCACCAGCGGGGCTGATTGAAGATCGCGCCGCCGGTCTGGCCCGTCTTCAGCAAAGGGTTGCAGATGCAGGCGCTGCTCTGGCTGTTGTGATCGCGCCGAACAAACATTCGGTTTACCCCGAAATGCTGCCGCCGGATCTGAACCCGGCGCAGCAAACCGTGACCGACGCATTCGTAAATCGCGCCGAAGCGATGGGTGTTTCCATCCTGGACCTGCGGCCGGTGATGCGGCGGCTCAAGGAAACCAGCCAAGCCTATTTGAAAACCGATACGCATTGGACCCGTGCCGGGGCAGCGGCCAGCTATGATAATGTCATGCGATTCCTAAGTGATCAGCACGCGGTTCCGGCATCGCCCGTCGACTACCAGCTGACCCCGGTCAATCGCCCGGCCGGGGACCTCGTTCGCCTTCTTAAAATGCATGAGATGTTTGGCCCGGATCACGAGGTCGACTACCGCATCACGATGACCCCGCCCCCCGAAACATGCCTGGCGACGCTCAGCCTGCTGTCTGGTGACACCAGCGCATGTGTCCCCTCGGGTGATGGTGAGGTGTCGGTCATGGACAGATCCATGAAGATGACCCGGACCGACAATGCGCCCAATGACCAGACCGTTTTAATGCTGTGCGACTCCTTCTGCACCGCCTCCTCGGCCCTGTTCGACGCCAGCTTCAGGGTCGTCTATCGCGTACATTGGAAGTTTATTGATAGCGCCGCGCTCGGCCGATATCTGGAGGCGTTCGCGCCCGATATCGTCATTGTCCAGATGGTTGAGCGTGACATGCTATCCTTCACCGAAAGCGGAAATTAGCTCCGCACATTTGGCGGAACAGGATCGCAACCTTCTAGGTGCGTATCCGCCGCGCCCCCCCCCACCTGAGCGCGCCAGCCATTCCCCGCAGACGCGCCGCGTATTTCAGCCTGCGCTTTGAGGACAGCAACGTGGCCGGTGACAACGCTCTGATACCCGTTTTCAAGACCGCACCAAGGCAGGCCAGCCGCATACCGTGCTTGCGCGCCGTGTAGATCTGCGAAAACCCCCAATGCCAGTTTTTGAGTTTCTCGCTCTTGGGAGACCACCCGGATGATGCCCCACCAATGTGACTGACCTTGGCATCGTGCACATACATCAGGTTGCCTCTGGCCGCCGACAGGCGAACGCTCAGGTCATCGTCCTCGAAGAACAGAAATATCTTGGTGTCAAAGCCACCGACCGCATTGAAATCGGCGCGGCGCACGAAAAATGCAGCGCCGGACAGAACCGGCAGAATGGTGTCTTGTGTCAACTCACCCCGTGGCACCCACGCCCCGCGCGGCACCAGATCGCTGCGCCGCTTCAGGATGGACGTGCCGTCGTCGTTGAGGATCCGGGGGTTGAAGGCGGATATATCAGGGCGCCGGTCCGCGGCGAGAACCAGATTTTGCAAGGTATCCGGAAACAGCGCAGTGTCCGGGTTTAGAAACAGCAGAAACTCGGTTTCAGCCGCTTCGGCGCCCTTGTTACAGCCTGTTCCGAAACCCAGATTTCTGTCGCTTTCGATGAGCTGTGTCTTGTTCTCTCTGGCTGCGACCAGCTCTCGCAGCTTGGGGCGATCCTGCGAGGCATTATCGAATATCACCACGGGCGTCTGCGCGGGCACCGATGCAAGCATATCAGCAAGAACTGCTGAGCTGTTATAGGCAACGGTTACAATCGTGACGCGTTCGGCTGCATTACTCTGATGCATTGAGGTTCCGCCTGGCAAGCGCCCTGATTTTGCGACGATACAAGGGACGTAGAATTTCCCGCCTCATTTTCTCGACGAATCCGCCCTTGCGGCTGATCAGGCTACCGCCCAGCTCGCTTGAAATTTCACGCACGCCCGACGGCCACACGGTCAGCACCCGTACGTTATGAACCCACTGCATTTGCAGAAAATTATCCACCGGGCGATCAAATTTCACCGAAGCGGCCAGAAGCGCGCTTGCCGCGTCACGGGTCACCAATTGCGCGACCATGCCAAGTGCGATCCGGTCATAAGATCTCAAATGGATTGATCCGGTCGACGCAATGTCGCGCAGCGGCTCTTCGCGAAGTTTGATCGGAAACCGCACGAAATCCCCCTGTCGGGCGTTGGAAACTGCAAGGTCCAACGCGGTCGGAAAAACCTCGGGGTCAAGTTGCAGATCGTCTTCGAGGATCAGCGCGGCATCAAGCCCCTCGTCGATGATCCGTTGCCAGCAGGCCCGATGGCTGTGGAACGTGGCCACCTCGGATGGCCGCAGCTCAAACGGATAGTGAGGGCGCAAAGTTTTGCGCATGTATGCTTGGGAATGCTGATCGCTCATCTGCTGGCCGTCGACTGCCGCCACGATATGCGAGCGCAAGGGCAACATGTCTATCGTGGCTTGGACCTGCGGCAAGCGCGCATGGGCACGCTCCAGGTGGATGATCATACAATCCGGCTTCAACGCGGCGGCCCTCCACGGGGTGACAAATCTCAAACGGCAATTGGCAGAGTCTTAGAAACTATTCCAGCAAAGTGCCAGCTTCGCGGCCCAAGCGATGTAAAACTGCGCGCGGGTAGCCGACGCCGCAAAGTCTCACAACTGCGCGCTCAGGCCAACCTTAGCACGCTGTCGATCACATATTGCGTCTGCTCGTCCGTCTGGGCAGGGCACATCGGCAGGCTCAGCACTTCGTCGGCCAGACGTTCGGCCAGAGGAAAGCTGCCGCGCGCATATCCGGCATCTACGTAGGCGTTCTGCAAATGCGGCGGGATCGGATAGTGGATGACGGTCCCGATACCGGCCTCGTCCAGCCGCTTTTGGAACGCTTCACGGTCCGGGTGGCGCAGCACGTACAGATGCCAGACCGGATCAGCCCAGTCCGGCACGGATGGAACGCCAAGGCCCGCTTCGGCAAATGCCTCTGAATAGCGCCGCGCAATTTCCTGACGCCGGGCAGTTGCCGCGTCCAGGACGCTTAGCTTGACGTTCAGCACAGCGGCCTGAATGGGGTCGAGGCGACTATTCACGCCCTTGATATCGTTTTCGTATTTGACGGATGATCCGTAATTTCGCAACAACCGGGTTTTGGCGGCGATATCGCCGTCATCTGTCGTCAACGCGCCTCCGTCGCCCAATGCGCCCAGATTCTTTGTCGGATAGAAGCTCCAGGCGACGGTGCCGGCACTGCCGATCCGGCGTGACTTGTAGCGCGCGCCATGCGCCTGAGCGCCGTCTTCCAGCACCGACAGATCATGTTGCCGTGCGATGCTCTCCAAGGCGTCCATGTCCGCAGGCTGGCCATATAGATGCACCGGCAGGATGGCCCTTGTGCGATCAGTCACCGCCGCGCGCACGGCATCAGGGTCGATGTTATAGGTGTCCTCCAATGGCTCCACGGGCCTCGGGGTCGCGCCGCACTGGCTGACCGCCAGCCATGTGGCGATGTAGGTGTTGCTGGGCACGATGACCTCATCACCGGGGCCGATGCCCATCGCGCTCAGCCCGAGGCGCAGCGCATCCAGTCCGTTGGCCACCCCCGCGCAATGCGGACTGCCGATGTAGGCTGCAAAAGAGGCCTCGAACGCCTCCAGTTCAGGGCCCAGAACATAGGAACCCGACCGCGCGACGCGCAGCAGCTCGGCTTCGATCTGGTCCTTCACCTCGGCATGGGCCGCTTTCAGATCCAGAAACGGAACCTTCACGACACACCTACCGCGCTAAGAAATTCCGCCTTGTCCCGTATGTAATCGGCCTCGTCATAGGGGGCTGATGCCATGACCATGCAGACCGATCCCGACGAGAAATTATCGAGGTATCGCCACATCATGGGGCAGACATAGACCCCGAAATAGGACCGGTTCAGATGAAATCGCCGCTTCTCGAACCCATCGTCCAGCACCATGTCGAAACTGCCCGACATGCAGATCACGAACTGATGCAGCGCCTTGTGCGCATGTTCACCGCGATCCGCGCCGCCGGGCACGTCATACAGATAGTAGACCCGCTTTATGTCGAACGGGATGTGATTCCCGCCCTCCACGAAGGTCAGATTACCGCGCGCATCCGCGATCTTGGGCAGCTCTATGACACGGCAATCTTTCAGGGGCATGGAATTTCATCTCGCTTCTGTCCGCACCCTGACTATCTGACGAGAGTATATTCGACAAATGCTTTTGCCTGTCGCGCTAATGCTGCGCCGCATCCCGCAAGAAGCGTTGATCATACGGCGCCAAACGATGATATGTACCCATGATCGTGCGGAACCTGTGAAAGTGGTATGACAGAATGAACAAATCCCTGAACATTCGGCGCTACACGCAGCGCGACGCCGACGCTTGGAACGCCTTTGTGCCCACCTCCGGCAATGGCACCTTCCTGCATGATCGCCGCTTCATGGATTATCATTCGGACCGGTTCGAGGATCACTCGCTGATCGCCGAAGCGGACGGCAAGATCATCGCCCTGCTGCCCGCGAACCGCGCCGGGGACACGCTGCAATCCCACGGCGGGCTAACCTATGGCGGGCTGGTTACCGGGCCCGCGATGTCTGCCGAGCTGATGATCGAAACGGTGTCCGCGCTATATGACACGCTCCGCGCCTCGGGCTTCAAAAGGCTTCTTTACAAGGCCATTCCTCATATTTTTCACCAGTACCCGGCCGAGCAGGACATCTACGCACTTGTGCAGCGCGGCGCGCAAATGGTCCGATGTGATCTGTCGTCGGCCATCGCCATTGGCCGGTCTCCGAAATTCTCCAAGTCCAAGCGCCAAGGCGTCAGCCGTGCCGGAAAGGCGGGGTTGAAGGTGACGCAAAGCGATGACTTTGCTGCGTTCTGGCACATCCTCACGGCGCGACTGGGCGATGCGCACGGCGCAGCACCCACGCATAGCCTGGCGGAGATCGAGCAGCTGCGCGGTCACTTTCCCGATAAGATCCGCCTTTATGTCGCGGGCGCTGGCGGATCGCTTCAGGGCGGGATCGTGGTTTTTGACTGCGGCCCTGTGGTGCACGTGCAATACATGGCCTCCACCGAAGACGGTCGGCGCGACGGCGCGCTTGACCTGATCGTTTCCCGCCTGCTGGACTCCGTCTATTCAGGCAGGACATGGTTCAATTTCGGCATTTCCACCACGGATGGCGGTCGAACGCTGAACACCGGCCTGTCGAGACAAAAAGAAATGTTTGGCGCCCGCAGTATTTTGTTCAATCAATACGAGTGGGATCTGAGCTGAAATAACAGCTTGGGTCTTTTCCTAAATGAAAACCGCGAAGCGCGCGCCTGAGCCATGCGCAACAGGCTTGGACCCGAAACACAGGCGCGCGAAAATCACAAAGACTTCAAAACGGTTTGCATCTCGCTTGCCAGGGTCGGAATATTAGGTTCCTGCAACATTGACAGATGGCCGCCGGGCACATCGATCACCTTGAAACCGGCCCTTGCGACCGACGCCCATCCCAGACCATTGGCCTTGGTTTCTTCAGAGTCGAAAAAACTGCTCTCTGAACGAAAGATGATCAGAGGAATATCGATCGGCTGTGGCGTATAATCCTGCACGGCCAGTTCATTTGACGCGATGAACTCGAAAACCGTCTTCGGGGGCAGGTTTTCCTCGAATTTGGATTTGCGATTGATCTGGCGTGTGGCAACCATATGGCGAAAATTGTGGATGCGGTTGTGGATGATCTGCGCCGGATATCCCCAGCCCAAATATCGCGCACGGCGCAGGTGCGCGCGGATTTTTCTAAAGCCTGTCACATTTTTTCTGCCGTCGGGACCGGCGGCATCGAAAAACGCCAGCATCCCCACATTGCGACCGCTGGCGTGCAATTGCTGTGCCAGCTCGAACGCAACGTAACTGCCAAGAGATGCGGCCATAAGGTGGACCGGGCCAGTCGGATAGTAGCGATTGATTTCCTCGCAGTACCGGCTGGCGGTAAATTCAACGCCTGTCGGCGTGTTTTCATCCAAAGAGCCGACCGAGACCCCCATCACCGGCTGATCCAGCCCGAGATATCTGGCCATTGGATGAAAATACTCCTCATTCGCGCCAAGAATGTGAATTCCCAGCAGCGGGGCCTTGCTCCCCTGCGGTTGTATCGGAATGATATGCTTGGACGTCTGGCTGCCTATTTCCAGCACCTTGGACAGGGCGCGGGGGGACGGGTTGTCGCGGAAATCAACGATGCCCAGCTTTTTCCCGGTGACCACTTCGATCCGGCCGATGAACTCGATCGACAGTAACGAATGCCCCCCCAGATCAAAGAAACTTTGATCCGGATCGACATGCGGCAGGTTCAGTACCGCCGCCATGGTCTGGCAAATCTGGGTTTCCAGTTGGGTGGCCTTGGTTTTGCCCTGTGCGTCCGGCGGCGGCGTGGCCGCAGGCCGGGGCAGCGCGCGCCTGTCGATCTTGTCGCTGGGCGTGCGCGGGAACTGAGGCAGGTGGACCAGTGCCGGCCTCATATAGCTGGGCAGCAAGGCCGCGACGTCATTGGAAACCGCTGTCAGGTCCGGCGCTTCGGGCGATGCAATCCAGACGACCAGCCGGGCAGACGGCGTGTTCTTGTCCAACACATCACACAGCATTTCGACGCCGGGAAGGCATTTCTCGACGGCACGTTCGACTTGCCCCAATTCAATGCGATGGCCGCGCAGCTTGATCTGCCGATCTTGACGACCGAGAAATTGCAGGTTGCCACAGTCCAGCCATCGGGCCCTGTCACCGGTGCAATAGATGCGACCTTTCCCGCTGAACTTGTTGGGCCGGAAGGCCCGCGCCGTTTCGCCAGGCCGCCCGATATAGCCCTGAGTGACCGCAGGGCCGCCGATGGCCAGCTCCCCGACAGCCCCCTTCGGGGCAAGGCTGCCGTCCGACGCGATGACATATGCCTGCGCATGCGCTGTCGGCCGGCCAATAGAGACATCTTCGTCGGGCTGGTGGCTGTCGGGCTCGAACAGGGTGCAGGTGATCGTGGTTTCGGTGGGTCCGTAGCCGTTCAGCCATCGCGGCTCTGGCGCGATGGCCAACCATTCCGACAAGGTTTGCGGCGAAACAGTCTCGCCTCCGACGACAACCACGCGCACGGATGGCGGCGCGCCTCTCTGGCTTGTCCCCATATACTTGGTCAGAACCGTCCAGAAGGCTGTCGGAATGTTCAGCACGCTGAGTTTGTGTGCCTCAACCTGATCGAGGAACATTGATGCCGATTCAGCCATCTCATCGCTTCGCAATACTAGTGTCGCGCCGGACATCAGCGTGGTGAATATCTCCTCAATGGCCACATCAAAGGACAGGCCCGCAAATTGCAGAACACGGTCTTCGCTGCTCATTCCATAGGCCTGTGTCAGGGCCGTCACATGCGCCAGAAGATTGCCGCGCGTGACTCGGACACCCTTTGGCGTGCCGGTTGAGCCGGAAGTGTAAATCACATAGGCCAGTTGGTCGGTATTTTCCTCAGGGCACGCAATGGGATCGGCAACCGGGTCCAAATCTTGCGGGATTGGCGTTGTCCTATCGCCGCTGGTCACGCCCCCGGCGTGAATCGTGATCTGCGCGTTGCTGTCCGACAACATATGCGCGCGCATCGCGTCGGGATGGATCGGGTCCACCGGCATGAACGCCGCCCCGGTTTTGAGCACCGCAAGCACCGCAACCACGAAATCGGCGGATCTGCTCAGATTGACGGCCACAATCCCGCCTGGGGCCGCGCCATGATCCTGAAGAACCTTGGCCAGCCGGTCAGATCGCCGGTCCAGCCCCGCAAAGCTCAGCACGTCGTCCTGTCCGATCTCTTCCAGCGCCGCGGCGTCCGGCGCATCCCGCACCACATCCCGGAAGCGTTCAACCAGACAGGTGCCCGGCTCTTCCAGTGGACTATCCGGCATCGACCAGCCCAGCAGCGTTTCGCGCACGCCGGGATCCAGCATGTCAAGCGCAGCGATTCTGGTGCTGTCATCCGCCTTGGACATCGCGCCCATCAGCCGCAGCAGGTGCCCAAACATCCGTTCTGCAATCCCAGCGCCAACAACGGATGGGTCATACTCAAGCAGGATTTTGATGGCATCCTCGGCATAAACCGAGAGCATCAGGGGCATGCCCCCCTCTTCGCGCAGTTCGATCTTTTCAACCCATGCGGACGGCACATCGTCAGTGACAAGGCTTTCGATTCCGGCGTTCTCAAACATGACCGCAGTTTCAAACAAGGGCTTCGCCCCATGCAGCCCAATGCTGCGGCGGATCAGATCGGCTGGAGTTTGTTCAAGACTGTGCAAAGACAACATATGTTGGCGCAATGCGCTCAGCAGATCAGACACCGTCAGTTCGGGGTCAAGCTTCACACATGTCGGCAGCGTATTGATCAGGCACCCAACGGTATCGTGACAATTGGGCATGGCATGACGGCCCGACCTTACAACACCAAAGGTCACGGCATCGCACCCCTGCCAACGGGATAGCAGGATTCCCCACGCGGCCTGCACCAGATTGGCCAGCGTAGCCCCGTTTTGCGCGGCCACCTGCCGCAGTGCCACCCCGTCTTCGATGGTCAGCGTCCGCGTAATCTGGCGCTTTCGTTTCTGCGTGGGATCAACGCCGCCCCCCTCGGGCAAATTCAAAGCGCCTGCGTCCTCGGTATCTTTCAGATACGCCTTGAAATACGCCTCTGCCTCGTCCGAATTCGGGACAGTTTCGGAAATCTCTCGGCAAAAGCCTTCGAAGGTCATTGTATCGGGGTTGGCAGGCGGCAACGCACCGGTTTGCAGGAACGCTATCAAATCCTGCGCCAATCGCGCCATGCTGCGCCCATCCGCAATGGCATGATGGATCGTCAGAACCAGTACGGCATGCGCTCCGCCCCAGCGGATCAGATTGGCGCGCCACATGATATGATCCACCAGATCAAACCCGCGCAGACGGTCTTCGTCCAGGAACGCTTCAAGCTGATCCAGGCGCGCCTCGTCCGGGGCAGCGGTCTTTTCTGACACGATGATCGGAACGTGGTCTGAAGGCTTCAACATCTGGTTTGGCCGACCGGTGTCATCCCACCGGATCATCATTTGCAGTGCATCATGTCGCTGGGCCAGTGCCTTCAGGCCAGCCTTGACCTGATCTTCGCGCACCGGCGTGTTGCCAAAATGAACAACAACCTGCTCCAGATTGACCCAAGGCTGCGTGGCGACGAAACTTTCGGAAAGCAGACCGATTTGCATTGAAGTTAACGCAAATTCTGGATTTTTCTTAACTCCAATATCCTGCTTCATATCACCATCACCACTCAACCCGTTCAAAAATTTACGCACCCAATGTACGTCCATTGCATTTTACGCAACCTGCGGCAATATTGAATCCTACTGGCCGAAAGAATAGAGGCACGCCACAATGCCCGCAGTCAAGCCGGCTCCAAGACTCGCTTGGACGCGTTGTGAATAGTCGCTTTCCGAAACATTTTCGTAACTTTGGGAACAGAATCCTTGTTTCTCATCGGAGCTTGGCTTTCAATTGAATCTTTCAATATGTTCCGCAGTTTTGATCGCTGATCAATTCGATCTCCCCCTGCAACCGATCAAGCGCAGGGATTTCCTGAATTACGTTTCTATGGACGCGGGATATTTTCGTAGCTTCCTATAGAAGGGTTTGGTTTGGGTCGTAGATGCGACCCGCATCGAAGATCCTTGACCCTTCGGTATCGCACCGCAGTCCATCTGCCTGATCGTCGCCGGTTGGACGCTGCCCCCTTATCGCTGTGCCCACGTCCTTTCCGCCCTGACGAAGCGAAGATCGCGGAACGCGACCGCAAGCCGCTCTGAACGGATAGACTGGCGCATTTGGGGTCTGGCGCGGGACCGGTCCTATGTCATCCGCCTGTCAAATTGTCGTCACAAAACAGTTCCTGTCAGCATTGTATAATATCGCGCCGCGCGATGCGCAAAAATATTAAGTGTTGAAAAATAGTTAACAATCGATCATCTTTTAATCTATTGAAGCATCTTTTTTTGGAGACTCACGCATGGCCGAAGGCCTCCGGCTCACCTGTGCTGTTATAATGTTCGCCGTGTCGCTTTCACCGACACTCGCATTTTCTCAGCAGGAGACGGCGGTCGAAAGCGAAAGCCAGCTGTCAGAGCGCGCGCGTGCATATCGCCGCGTCATCGTTGATCTGGAAGCAAAATCCGCATCAGCCGAAGAGCAGTTGGAAAGTGTCACCGCTGCTCTTGAAGAGGCACAGCTGGAGCTGGAAAAGATACAGGCGGATACCGAGCAGGCCGTCCAGCGACAGCAGGGTGCATCCGAAAGCGTCAAGCAGGCTGAAGCCGCGTTCGAAGATCGCACCAGTCAGCTTGCCGAAGTCGAGGCCGCGCTTGCCGCTGCCCTGAGTGCATCCGAGCAGGCCCAATCCGCACAAGATAACGTCCAGCCACAAATTGACGAGCTATTGAAGCAGCAAGAGGCCGCCGAGGGCCAGTTTCAGAAGCTCTCCGAGCAGCTGCGCGCAGCAGAGCAGGCGCTGGCACAGGCACGTGCGGATCTTGACGCGACACAGCAGGACACCCGCGATGCCAAGGCTGCACTGGCGACAGCGGAGTCCGATTTATCTGCGGCGACCGACAATCTTCTGGCGATGGAAACCAGACGCGACGATCTGACAGCCGAAATTTCCAAGCGGGAGGCTGATCTTGCCAATGCCAATGACTCCCTTGCTTCGGCCCAGGAAGAATTGACATCATTGAAGGCCGAGGCTTCTGATCTTGCAGACGCAAAGTCGCAAGCCACGCAACAGCTCGCAGATCTGACGGGCCAGAAGGAGGCAGCGCAGTCGACGCTTGAAGCGGTGACACAAGACATGAAGGCGATGACAGCCGAAAGTGAGGCACTGAAAGCCGCAATTGAAAAGATGCAAAACGAGCAGCGCCTTCTAGCCGCAGACGTGGACCAGTTACGCGAGGCAAAAGGGGGGCTGTCAGGCGAAGTTGCAGGCATGCAGACTGCGCTGGACGACCTCAAGGGGCAGCGTGACGCGGCGCAGCAGCAATCGGCGCAATCCACAACCGAGGCAGAGGCCGAAGTTGCTGCGCTTCTTCAGGAACACGAAGACGCGGAGGCGAAATTAAAGACGTTGCAGGCACGGTTGGCCGAGGCCGAGGTGGATGACACGGCCCGAAATGCGGCGCTTACGGAACTCGAACTGCTTTCGGCGCTGATCGAGGAAGACAAGGCGACGTTGGCTGACACACGCGATCAGATCGCGCAGGCTCAGGCGGAGCTATCCGCGCTTGCCACTCAGCAGCCTGCTGTACAAAATCCGGCCAAACCCGCTGAAACACAGGCAATGCCAGCCGCATCAAGCCCGGCGATGGCGCTGAACCCGCGTGCCCCAAATGCCGTTCGAAACGCCCTCAGGATTGCTCCGGGTCTGGGGGGGGCGACCGCCCAGCAGCGCAGCGAATTGGAACGTCTGCTAGTCGACGGAACCTGCACCCACGACGCGCTTGCGTCTGTATTCAATACCATCAACCGCCAAACGCTCGTGTCGCTCATGCGCAATTTGCGCCGGTGCTGAACAGCCCTAATGTGAAGGAAAGATCGAATTGAACCTACATCGATTGATCAGACTGTCAGCCGTAATCCTATGCACAACGATTGGTGCGACGAATGGACTCCAGGCGCAGGATCTGGAACAGAATATTTTGACAGGTGGGCCAACCGGAACCTACATCCAGATCGGACGCGATATTTCCGGCCTGATGGAGGATTGCGGCCAGACTTTGAACGTGGTCGAGAGCGCCGGTTCGCTTGAAAACTTCCTGGGCGTCCGCAAAAGAAGATCGACGCAATTCGGGATCGTCCAGAGCGATGTTCTGGAATACCTGCAAACCTACTCGGCTGGCGACAAGGATATCGCGCGCGCGATTGCAGGGGTGCGCATCGCTTTCCCGCTCTACAATGAAGAAGTTCACATTCTTGCAAAAAGTGACATCGCAGATCCGCAAGGTCTGAACGGACGGCGGGTCGCCATCGGGGTGGAAGACAGTGGCACCTATCTGACGGCGTCTCTGCTATTGGAACTGCTTGGCATCAAACCGGCTGAGACGGTCACTATCGGGCCAGACGAATCGATGGCGCAGCTCAAGTCAGGCGAAATCGACGCGTTCTTCTATGTCGCGGGCGCACCGACGAGCATATTCTCAAATACAGAAATAGACCCCGCCGCCTATCATCTTTTGCCCATCACTGATCCTGTCTTGCAGGCGGTCTATACGCCAGCCGAAATTCCCGCCGGGACCTATGCCTTCCAGCCGGAACCGCTGAGTGTGGTCGCGGTCAAAGCCGTGCTTATGACCTACGAATACAACCCCAGACGCAATAGCTATAACGCGCAAAGCTGTGAAGCTGTCGCGGAGGTATCGCACCAGATCATTTCCCGGTTCTCGGATTTGCAGGAAAACGGGCACCCGAAATGGCAGCAAGTCGATCTGAACGCCATCCCGCCCGGCTGGCAAATCGGTGACTGCGTGAATACGGGCCTGACGGGAAGCTACCAATCTTCCTGCACCGCACCGCAGGCCACCACGCCCGACAATGCCGCAAACGAGGCTTACAAATCCCGAATTTGCGCGACCATTGGCTGCTGAAATAGTCCGCTGCGCTAATTTGCGATCGGGAGCCAGGCACTGAAGGGACGGCTGTCGGCGCGGACGCGCCAAGCGGTCGCCCCTTCTGCCAGATCAATCCGGGCTGCCGTCAAAGGCGTTTCAAAGTAACCAATCATGCCACCATCCGCGTCAGCCAGTTCGACGCGAAAGCTATCGGCGGCTCCGTCCCAAACGAGATCCAGCTTGCCCCCGGACACCCGCGCAAAGAGGGGTTCGCTTGATGGCGCGCTTACTTGGGCATCATCAGTCGCGGACAGGGCGCCGCGATCACGTTCGCCGTTTGCGACGGCGTCCCATCGGGCGGCGACTATCGGCGAAAATACGACGCCATCGCCGGTGGCATAAAGTTGGCCCAGATATGTAGCCGCCGCCCCATGCCCATGCAGCGCCGCCAAAGAGAACAGGATCGCAGCCTGTTGCAGACTATCGGACTCGATAGCTTGTAAAAAATCCGCATCGCCGTCCTGATCTGCGCCACTGTCAGCGGGCAGGACATCCGGGCCAAGATATCGGGCGGGGACATCAGGTGATGGCAGATCGGACAGATTTTCAGCTGCGGCAGTGATCACCTGTTCACCCGCGGTTGCCGGGTCGTCAGATCCTTTGAGCGGTATCAACGTGTCAGGCTGAAGTGTGGGTATGGAGACGAACAAGACACCGGCCAAGCCTGCGGCAACGGCGACCCCGAAGGCAGGTTTGATCCAGTTTCGCGCGGTCTGAGATGCGACATCTTCGGCCATCCGCTCAGGGGCATTCACCACGCCCGTTTCGCGCGGCGGTACGACACTGACCGTCTCATGTGGTGTGTTGATCGCGGGTGTCGCCGGCGGTTCGATATTCGCGGGCTTTTCCTTGTCGAGGTCTTTCAGAACGTCCGCCGCAAGCTCAGTATCGTCCAATTCGACGACTGCCTTTGTGAGGCTCATATTTTCCGGCGACACATTGTTGATCAGAACGTGTCGTGTAAATCTGCCATCGATATAGGAAAGGTCTGCCCCCCTCGCGAGGAAAAGGAGTATCTCGCACAGCTTGCTTATGCGGCGTGGGTTTCCGTGGCATGCATCTTCGATCAGCTGTAGGGCCTCATCGCTGAAAACCGGGGCGGCGACACCGGCAAGACGAAGCCGTTCTGTGACGTAGTCCTTGGTTTCGCCGTCAGCCAGTCCGTCAATATGAAGCCTGAGCGTGATGAGGCTGTTCAGCCTCGCAAACTCGGCGCGCTTCAGGGTTTCTCCAAATTCGGTTTGACCAAAAAGGACAAGATGCAGGTCGAGATCGTTCGCGCGTGAATATTGGGCCAGACGGGCAAAACCTTCGCCAGCAGACGGCGACAGGGCCTGCGCCTCATCCACCATCAAAAGGGTTTTTACGCCTGCTGATTTCGCTTGCCCAAGCGCGCTCGCGACGCTGTCCCATGCTGCGGAGGGCTTGACTTGCGCGTCTTGCAGCTGACGCGCGAAATTGGTGATGACGTCGTCTTTGGTCTCAGGGCAATTCATCGGAAATGCGATCTGTACTCGATCTCGATCCGCGTAGCGATCCAGGATCGACTGGGCAATCAGCGTCTTGCCGCTTCCCCAATCGCCCGTCACCAGGGCGTTTATCCGCGGCCCTTCAATCGCCTTGATCAACGCGTCGCAAACAGTTTTATGCGGTCTGACCGGGACCATGGAGTTGGCGTCCGGCGCGACTGCAAAAGGTCTGATATCGCGATCAAATACGTCAGGCACTTTATTTCAGGCCTCCCGTTTTTGAAAAATGGACGTCGGCAATCGGCTCTCAGTTTTCCAAGTCATCCTCTACAGTCTATGCGCTCTGCGCCGTCGATTCTAGTAAATGATCCACGCTTTGGTTCAAACTGACCTGCGCCCCTAAAATGCCTCCGGATCGGTGCATAATCCGCACTACGCCAGTGATCAAACCGCTGAGAAAAATACCGTTTCATCAATGCCTGTCGCTTTTCAGGTGTCCATGATGATTTGCCTTACCCAGCGATATATTCTAATCGGAACGCCCCGCTATGAAGCATGGGCCCACCGAGAGGATATTGCCTTGCAAACCCCCTTCTATCTGATCGACAAGTCACGGCTTTTGACGAACCTGCAAAAGATCGCATGGCTGCGAGATGCCTCAGGGGCTAAATCGCTGCTGGCGCTGAAGTGCTTTGCCACGTGGTCAGTGTTTGATGTCATGGCGCAATATATGGACGGATCGACCTCCTCTTCGCTCTATGAGGTCAAGTTGGGCTACGAAAAATTCGGCGGCGAAACCCACGCCTATTCCGTTGCCTATGCCGATCACGAGATCGCCGAGGTGCTGGCCAGTTGCGACAAGATCCTGTTTAATTCCATCGGACAGTTGGACAGGTTCGACGCCGTCTCACAAGGCCATATTCGTGGCTTGCGGGTAAATCCCGGCGTGTCCACCTCCGAGTTCGATCTGGCGGACCCCGCGCGTCCCTTCAGCCGTCTGGGCGAACATGATCCGGCGCAGATCGCCGCAGTGGCGGACCGCATCAGCGGGCTGATGTTCCACAATAACTGCGAGAACGATGATTTCGACCGTTTCGATCAGATGCTGACGCTGATCGAAGAAAAGTTTGGCGAAACATTGCACCGGATGGGCTGGGTCAGTCTGGGCGGCGGTATCCACTTTACCGGTGCGGATTATCCGCTGGACCGTCTGGCAGAGCGGCTCCGGCGCTTTGCGGCGACCTTCGATGTGCAGGTCTACCTTGAACCCGGCGAAGCGGCGATCACCGGGGCCGCCACGCTTGAGGTCACGGTTCTGGACACGCTTTTCAACGGCAAGAATCTGGCCATCGTCGACAGTTCGATCGAAGCGCATATGCTGGATCTGCTGATCTATCGTGAACCCGCGAAAATCACCCCCGACACGGGCGCGCATGACTGGATGATCTGCGGCAAATCCTGCCTTGCGGGGGATATCTTTGGCGAGTTTCGGTTCGACGCGCCGCTGAAATCGGGCGACCGGATTTCGTTTCAGGACGCCGCCGGCTATACGATGGTCAAGAAGAACTGGTTCAACGGCGTGAAGATGCCCGGCATCGCCATCCGCGAACTGGACGGCAGCATCACAAAGGTGCGCGATTTCAACTACGAGGATTTCAAATCCGCCCTGTCCTGACACTGGCAAATACACGAGGTTTTTGAATACATGAAACGCAATGTTCTTATCATCGGTGCAGGCGGCGTCGCGCAGGTCGTGGCGCATAAATGCGCGCAAAACAATGACGTGCTGGGCGAGTTGCATATCGCCAGCCGCACGGTTTCGAAATGCGAAGCGATCATTCAAAGCGTGCATGACAAATCGGCGATGAAACAGGACGGCGTGTTCAAGGCCCATGCCGTCGACGCCATGGACAGCGACGCGGTCGAGGCGCTGTTGCAACAGACCGGCGCGCAGATCGTGATCAACGTCGGCTCTCCCTTCGTGAACATGACCGTGCTTGAGGCCTGCATCCGCACCGGCGCCGCCTATATCGACACCGCGATCCACGAAGACCCGGCCAAGATCTGCGAAACCCCGCCCTGGTACGCCAATTACGAATGGAAACGGCGCGAGGACTGCGCCAAGGCTGGCGTGACCGCAATCCTTGGTGCGGGATTCGATCCCGGCATGGTCAACGCATTCGCCCGCTTTGCCGTGGATCAGTTCATGGACGAGGTCACGTCGATCGACATCGTCGACATCAACGCCGGCAGCCATGGCAAATACTTCTCGACCAACTTCGACCCCGAGATCAACTTCCGCGAATTCACCGGCACCGTTTACAGCTGGCAGCAGGGGGGCTGGCAGGAGAACAAGATGTTCGAGGTGGGCCGCGAGTGGGATTTGCCCGTCGTGGGCAAGCAAAAGGCCTATATGTCCGGCCATGACGAGGTCCATTCGCTGGCGGCCAATTATCCGCAGGCCGATGTCCGGTTCTGGATGGGGTTCGGAGACCACTATATCAACGTGTTCACGGTTCTCCAAAATCTGGGGCTGTTGTCGGAACAACCGGTGGTGACTGCCGAAGGGTTGGAAGTCGTGCCGCTCAAAGTGGTCAAGGCCGTGTTGCCGGATCCGTCCACCCTTGCCCCCAACTACACCGGCAAGACGTGCATCGGTGATCTGGTCAAGGGCACAAAGAACGGTCAGGACGTGGAGGTTTTTGTCTACAACGTGGCCGACCACAAGGACGCATATACCGAGGTCGGAAGCCAGGGCATCTCGTATACAGCCGGTGTGCCTCCGGTGGCTATGGCCATGCTGATCGCCGATGGCACATATGACACCGGGGCGATGGTAAACGTCGAAGAACTTGACCCCAAGCCGTTGTTTTCACTGCTTGACCAAATCGGCCTGCCCACACGCGTAAAGGACGCGCAAGGCGACCGGGAATGGCATAAGGCCTGAGCCTGCGCAAACGTTCTGACGGCCCATTATTGCGACGGAATACCTATCGGCCCACGCTTTACATCAAAGGCGGGGGCCGGTAGCGTCGCGGCGCAATTTTGCTGTGCAGTCCGCGAATGAACCGTCCGGGACGGGCAAGATCGTCTACGCTTTGAGCATATCGTCAGCCGCCCCGGCGCGAAATGCTTTAGCGCCCTGCCTCCCGAAACCACGCAAGGATCGCGTCGGGCTGCGGCGCAAGCGCCGTGGCAAGCCCGCCAGAGAAGGCATCGAAGGCTGCTTTGTTTGCTTCACTCAAACCGACCAGCACCGGAATGTCACGCTCCAGCGCGGTGCCGATAGCGGCGCAAAACCCGCGCCCGACCGCTTCTTCGGGGCCGAATTTGTTAAGGATGAACAAGTCGGCATCGTGGAACGCGCCCTGCTCGACGGTGGCGACTGCCTGCGCGATCGCGCCGGGGTCAAGCCGACAGGCGTCGGAGCCGGCTCCAAGCTCTTGCGTGATCTTGATTACCGGCCCGCATGGCAGAACGCGCACCTTCATGTCGCAGCCATTCTCAAAGCCACTCGCATAGCCGACATCCTTGACGATACCGGCGAGCGGCACGCCCTGTTCGTGCAACCGGCCAGCGACGTCGGACAGTAGTTGATCGGTTCCGCCCCTGTTGGGCGAAGTGACGCTTGCAATTTTCATGACCGCTCCTGTGTTCTGTCAGGGGGGCGCTGCTTTGCCGAACCAGCTCACGCCGCGCGCCCCGGTCAGGAATCCATCGGACGGGCGGGGGTCGGCGTCAATGCGGCCAATCGCATCAGCCAATCATGCGGTAGCGCCGGTGAGGGCTATGTCATCCCTTGCGGCAACGCCGATGGCATGTTTCCCTTCTGTCCCGGAATTGCGCGCCCTATAGTAGCGCAAAACAAGATCGCCAGAGCAGGAATGACATGGCCAACCAGCCCACCCGCAGCCCCGATTTCAACGTGATGATCGTCGGACAGGGGGGCCGCCTGCAATACGAGGCGTTGCTGTTCTGTCTGTCCCTGCGCAGCTACAGCCCTGATTTCACTGGCCGCCTGTTCGTGGCCGAACCCCAGCCCAGCCCCCTGTGGCCGAGCGATCCGCGCATTCGCGGCACTGAGACCTGCACCCTGCTGACAGAACTGGGCGCCGAAATCCTGCCTTTTGACAACCAGCATTTCGGGCACAGCTACCCCTATGGCAACAAGATCGAGGCGCTGGCCGCCCTGCCGCCGGGCGAACCGTTCGTCTTCTTTGACACCGATACGCTGGTCACCGGCGATCTGGCCGCCGTGCCGTTCGATTTCGCCCGGCCCAGCGCGTCCCTGCGCCGCGAGGGAACTTGGCCCAAACCCGAGCTATATGGCCCGGGATACGGCGCAATCTGGAAATCGCTCTATGACAAGTTCGGGCTGGACTATGACAGCTCACTCGATCTGTCGCAGCCCGACGAGTATTGGAAACGCTACCTTTATTTCAACGCCGGCTTTTTCTACTATGAATGCCCGCAGATCTTTGGCCAGCGTTTCCTAGATTATACACTGGCGATCCGCGACGATCCCCCACCCGAACTGATCTGCCAGGAGATGGATCCGTGGCTGGATCAGGTTGCGCTGCCGCTGGTGATCCATTCGCTGGGCGGCGGGCGCGACACCCTGCCGGGCGGGTATCTGGACGGCGCCGTGACCTGCCATTATCGCCTGCTGCCGCTGCTTTATGCGCGCGAGGGCGATCACGTGGTCGAGGCGCTGCACCACGTCACCGCGCATAACCGCGTGAAAAAGGTGCTGAAGGAATACGAACCGATCAAGCGGATGATCTACCAGCGGCGCGGCATGAAGGTACGTGCGCTGTTCGATCAAGGCGACCTGCCCCGCCGCGAACAGGCGATCCGCAACACGATCAAGCGCAACGGGTTCTGGATGCGCTGAACTCCCGCGCGCATCGCGGCTCATGATCATCCTGCACCGCATGATCGTTGCCCCGGGCCGCGCCATCCCCTACAAATCCGCCCAAACGCATTTCCCGAAAGGACAGCCCATGACTCTTGGTTTTGAAACGTTGCAGGTTCACGCCGGCGCCAAGCCCGATCCGGCCACCGGCGCGCGGCAGATCCCGATCTACCAGACCACCGCCTACTGCTTTCGCGATGCGGAACACGCGGCCAAGCTGTTTAACCTTCAGGAGGTCGGCTATATCTATTCGCGCCTGACCAACCCCACCGTTGCAGCGTTGCAGGAACGCGTCGCGACACTTGAGGGGGGCGCGGGCGGCGTGTGCTGCTCGTCCGGGCACGCGGCGCAGATCATGTCGCTGTTTCCGCTGATGGGTCCGGGCCTGAACGTGGTTGTCTCGACGCGTCTTTACGGCGGGTCGATCACGCAGTTCAGCCAGACGATCAAGCGCTTTGGCTGGTCCGCCAAGTTTGTCGATATCGACGATATGGACGCAATCGCGGACGCGATCGATGATGACACCCGCGCGATTTTCTGCGAATCCATCGCCAATCCCGGCGGGCATATCGCCGATCTGCGTGCCATTGCGGATGTGGCAGACAAGGCCGGCATCCCGCTGATCGTCGACAACACCACCGCCACGCCGTACCTGTGCCGCCCAATCGAACATGGCGCGACGCTGGTCGTGCATTCGATGACGAAATACCTGACCGGCAACGGCACCGTCACCGGCGGCGTTGTGGTGGATTCGGGCAAATTCGACTGGTCCGCCTCGGACAAGTTCCCGTCGCTGTCGGCGCCCGAACCGGCCTATCACGGCATGAAATTTCACGAGACGTTCGGCCCGCTTGCCTTTACCTTCCACGGCATCGCCATCGGTCTGCGCGATCTGGGCATGACGCTGAACCCCCAAGCGGCGCATTACACGCTGATGGGAATCGAAACGCTGTCCCTGCGGATGGAGCGCCACTGCGCCAACGCCCAGAAAATCGCCGAATGGCTGGAAGGGCACGACGCGGTGTCGGCCGTCACCTATGCCGGGCTTGCATCGTCACCCTATAACAAGCGGATGGCGCAGGTCTGCCCCAAGGGCGCCAGCGGGCTGTTCACCCTGTCACTCAAGGGCGGCTATGATGCCTGCGTCAGGTTTGTCGACGCTCTGGAACTGTTCAGCCACGTCGCCAATCTGGGCGACACGCGATCGCTGGTCATTCACCCGGCCTCCACCACGCACCGGCAACTGACGCCCGAGCAGCAGACAGCTGCCGGGTCCGGCCCCGAAGTGGTGCGTATCTCGATCGGGATTGAGGCGGCAGAGGATCTGATTGCCGATCTGGACAAGGCACTGAAGGCCGCCGGGTAAAACACCCTTTGCGGATCACCCAGTAGGATTGGGGGCGGCGCAACACGCGCCGCCCTTTGTGTATCACCTCAACTGGGTCAAGCCCCTGAGATGGCACGCAGGCTTTCGCTTTTCCTCGGCGTGAACCTGCTATAAAATCGCGCGATGGATCGCGATGACTCCCACAGTAGATATTTGGGTGATAAAGACATCTGATGAAACCGAATTTCGCACTCACCTTCTCTGCGCAGGGCGTCAGCCTTTTGCACCGGTCCGACAAGGGCTGGACCCGCGTCGGTACCGTCTCGCTGGACGATGATGACATGCCCGCAGCGTTTTCGGCGCTTCGGGACCGCGCCGGACGCCTGTCTGGTGATCTCAATTGCAAGATCGTTATCCCGAATGATCAGATAAAATACCTTTCGATCGAAACCGAAGGCGACCCCGAACCGGCCGTGCGCGCCGCGCTGGACGGGGCAACGCCCTATCCGGTGGAGGATCTGGAATACGACTGGACCGCCGTAGACGGGGTGATTCAGATCGCCGCCGTCGCGCTGGACACGCTGGCCGAGGCCGAGGCGTTTGCATCCGAGCATGGGTTCGACGCGATCAGCTTTGCCGCGATCCCCGATGGCGCCGCCTTTGGCGGAGAGCCGTTCTTTGGTCTCACCCGCCACGGCGCCACGACCCTGCCGAATGGCACCGTGGTGGATCGTGACGATAGCGCGATTCGCATCATCGGCGACGCGCAGATCCCCGCTGCGGACGCTCCCACGCCGCCGCCTGAGTCCCCGAAGCCCAAGACCGTACCAGCGGGCGCCCCCGTCGCCAGCGCCGCGGCCCAAGCTGTCGCCGACGCGCCCCCCGCCCCCAAGCGGGCCGCGCCGGACAGTGGTGATGTCGCCCCGGCCAAATCCCCCATATCCAGTGAGGCGCCGCAGAAGAAGGCGGACAGCCCGGCACCTGCCGCCACCTTGGACCCTGAACCGACGAAGTCGCAATCGCCCGAAAAACCTGACAGCGCACCTGACAGCGCAAAGGGCGCCGCGGCCCAATCCGACGCAGCCAGCCCCGGCACCCCTAAACCAGAAAAACCCAAATCGCACGCTGAGGCAGCCGCGCCCAAGGATGCCAAGCCGCCGGTGCCAAAGCCTGACACCCCTGCTGCCGCGCCTGTTGCCGAATCTGCATCTGGGTCCATGGCAGCCTTCAGTTCGATGCGGGCAACGCGCAGCGACGATGCCGCAAAGGCGCCCACCACGGCGCCACCGCTGCCCAGCCCGGCCAGCGATGACGTGACCGATCCGGCCCGTCTGGCCGAACTGGCCGCCAGCCTGCAACCCGACCCGTCCGTACGGCTGGATCGCGACGCCGCAGAAAATCCGGCGCCAACGGGCAAAACCGGCCATCCGGGCCGCAGCAAGGACCGCAAGGCCGAGGCCGCAGCGGACCGGGCCGCGCGCCCCACGCGCGAGAATGAAAAACAGCGCATGACCGTCTTTGGCGACCGCCAGAGCGCGGTTCGCGGCAAACCGCGCTTCCTTGGGCTGATTCTGACGGCGATCCTGCTGCTTTTCCTTGTCGGCGTCGCCGCTTGGGCATCGATTTTCCTTGAGGATGGACTGTCGCGTTTCTTTGGCAGGGGCGATGACATCAAACTGGCGAACGTTCCCGCCACCGACGAAACAGAGCCTGGTGATGAAGCGACCAACGCCCTTGATGGCACCGGCGACACCGTTGGCGAGGACAACGTGATCACCCCGCTGCCCGAAATTGCCGCACTTCCCGACGGCAGGGACCAGCCCGAGGTGGTCGCCCTGCCCGATCTGCCGTCACCGCTGGCCCCCAGCGAGGCGCTGGCGCGCTATGCCGCGACCGGCATCTGGCAAATGGCGCCGACATCCCCCGACATTCCCGTCGCCGGCGCACCGCTGGCCGACATCTATGAGGTCTCGGTCGATCCCGGCCTTGGGCTGGGCGACCCAGCCAACATGCCCCGGCGCACGCCAGACGCCCGCGACACCCGGCCCGAAACGCCGGGGGATCCGCCCCCGGCCGGATCGCGTTTTGACTTCGACGCACGCGGTTTGGTCCGCGCAACACCGGACGGCGCCATGACACCGCAGGGCGTTCGTGTTTTTGCCGGCAGCCCGCCGATGACCCCGCCGAAGGACATGGCGCAAAGCGTCACGGTGACCGCGACTCCCGAAACCGCCGAGCCTAATCTGGCGCCCGGCACGACCTTTACCGGCGATCCCGCGCTGGCCGGTACCCGCCCGCGCCTGCGCCCCGAAAGCATTTTGGCACGCAGCGGCCCGCAGGCCGCCCCGGACGAGGCCCCGCCCGAAACCCGCGAAGACGGCGAGAATACCGTGACCGGGACGGACGAGAACACCCGCACCGCCGAAGATGATGCGGTCGTCAGCCCGTCTCTGGCCATGCTGCGCCCGCAAACGCGCCCCGCGCGGATGACCACCGCCGCCGCCACCCTGCAAACCGCGCAGGACGTCCCCAACGCGCCGCTGGTCGAAGGCGCCGCGCTGACCCGCGCCATAGCCGAGGCCACAGCCGCAGGCACTGTGGCTGTCGACCCCGAAGAAGAAGCCGATCAAGACAGCTTTGACAACGCCACCCCGCAGGCCGTAACCGCATCGCTGACGCCCCTGCGCCGCCCCGGCGACTTCAAAAGCACCGTCGCGCGCACGCGCGCCAAGGCTGCCGCGCAGCCTGTTCCCGCCGCGCAGCGGCTGAAGCCGAGCATTCCGTCCAGCGCGTCCGTCTCGCGGCAAGCGACGGCCAAGGACGCGATAAACCTGCGCAAGGTCAACCTGATCGGCGTCTATGGCAGTTCCTCCAGCCGCCGTGCACTGGTGCGTCTGGGCAATGGCCGCTACCAGAAGGTCCGCGTCGGGGACCGGCTGGATGGCGGTCAGGTCGCCGCCATCGGCGACAGCGAACTGCGCTACATCAAGCGCGGCAAGAACGTCGTGCTGCGCATTCCACAAGGCTGACGTCCGGCATAGTGCGGCAATACCCTGCGCATGGGCGACCATCGTGCATTTTCATGCCATCAGACGTTGATACATTCTGAACTGCCAGTATGCTTAACCCTCGATTATCCGGGCCATTTGCCCGTTCGTTGTCGTTTCCTGCTGCCGAAACGGCCTTGCCCCTGCCGATACGAAGGACCCCGCCGCGATGGAAGGCTTCCTCTACCAAGCCTCGATCTACCTTGCCGCCGCGGTGATCGCGGTGCCCATTGCGGCGCGGCTGGGGCTGGGGTCGGTGCTGGGCTACCTGATGGCGGGCATCCTGATCGGCCCGGCCTTCGGTCTTGTCGGCCAAGAGACCGCCGACCTACAGCATTTTGCCGAATTCGGCGTCGTGATGATGCTGTTCCTCATCGGGCTGGAGCTGGAGCCGCGCGCGCTGTGGGATATGCGCCACCGCCTGCTGGGGCTGGGCGGCATGCAGGTGGCACTGACGACGCTGGTCATCATGGGCGGCGTCATGGCCATGGGTCATCAATGGAGCGTGGGGTTGGCCATCGGCCTGATCTTTGCGCTATCTTCGACGGCCATCGTGCTGCAAACCCTGTCGGAAAAGGGGCTGATGCAGACCAAGGGAGGGCGCTCGGCCTTTTCGGTGCTGCTGACGCAGGACATCGCGGTGATCCCGATGCTGGCGCTGCTGCCGCTGCTGGCCATGCCCGGCGGCCTCAGTTCGCGGGTCAACGAGGCGACAGATCACAGCGATCCCGGCCTGATCAACACCGCCGCCGCGCATGGCGATACCGGTATGTCGCTGGTCGACGGTCTGCCCGGTTGGGGCGTGACACTGGTCACGCTGGCTGCGGTGGGCGCGATCATCCTGACCGGCATCTATCTGACGCGGCCGGTATTTCGCTATATCCACGTCGCCCGCCTGCGCGAGATGTATACCGCGCTGGCCCTGCTGATCGTCTGCGGCATCAGCTTTGTGATGTATCTGGTGGGGCTGTCGCCTGCCCTCGGTGCGTTCCTGGCCGGTGTGGTTCTGGCCAACAGCGAATTCCGTCACGAACTGGAAAGCGATATCGAGCCGTTCAAGGGCCTGCTGCTGGGCCTGTTTTTCATCACAGTGGGCGCGGGCATCAACTTTGGCCTGCTGTTTGGTCAGCCGTTTCTTATACTGGGGCTGGCGCTGGCGGTGATCGTGATGAAGGGTGCCGTGCTGTATGTGCTGGGCCTTGTTTTCCAGCTGCGCGGGCGCAATCTGTGGCTGTTTACCCTCTCGCTGGCGCAGGCGGGTGAATTCGGCTTCGTTCTGATCTCGTTTTCAAGGCAACAGAATGTGGTGCCCGGCGACATGACGGAAATACTGCTGCTGATCGTTGCCATGTCGATGATGATCACGCCGCTGCTGTTCATTCTTTACGACTTTCTGTCCCGCCGGATCAAAGACGCGGACGAAGCGTTGGAACCCGACGACGTCGACGAACAGGCGCGCATCATCATCGTCGGCATCGGACGTTTCGGGCAGATCATCAACCGGTTCGTGCGTTCATCGGGTTACGAGACGGTCGTGTTGGATCACAATCTGGCGGCGATCCAGCGCATGCGCCAATTCGGTGTCAAAGGGTTCTTTGGCGATCCAACCCGTCCTGAAATGCTGCACGCCGCCGGGCTGAAGGATGCGCGCGTGCTGGTCGCGGCACTGGATGATCCCGACGCGGCGGTGCGCCTTGTCACCTTCGCGCGGCGCGAGCGACCGGATCTGCACATCATCGCGCGCGCGCGCGATCGCACTCAGGTTTTCCGCCTGTATCAGGCCGGAGCCAACGACATCGTGCGCGAGATGTTCGATTCGTCCCTGCGTGCAGGTCGCTACGTTGTGGAAAACATGGGTCTGACTGAATTCGAAGCCTCTGAATTGCAGCGGACCTTCTATCAGCACGATCGCCACTCCGTGCGCGAATTGGCTGCGCTATGGGATCCAGATATGCCCACGGTCGAAAATCAGGAATATATCGCCCGCGCCCGCGAATTGGAGGCAGAGCTGGAGACCATGTTGCTGTCGCAGCTCGAAGACTCCAGCGATAGCGATAGCGACCGCAAAAGCGCCTGAGCGGCGCCTTTAACGCGTTTCGCCTTAAACTTGAGGCACTCATTTAAGGCGAAACGCGTGTAACGCTGATATGTCGCGGGCATTTCGAGAAACGTAACCGCACCATTGGCACCGCCTGCCTGACGCTGGGGCGATGATCTAAGATACGTGTTTAACGACGTCGTTAACGACGTGTCTTATGCGGGGTCATCGATGCGTGGTGAAATTCTTGGGGTCGAGCGACGGCGTTTCTGGCGTGACGAGGACAAGCTCGAGATTGTCATGTCGGTCGGGATAGACGGGGCGACGGTGACGCAGGTGGCGCAACGCCATGAGGTTACGCGGCAACAGATTTACGCCTGGCGGCATGACCTCAAGAAGAAGGGCCTGTGGACGCCCAATGCCGGGGCGCTTTTCTACCCTTTGGATATGCCAGTGCCGGCGGCGCAGCCTACGGCAGCTGATACGTCGCCACCAGTTGCAGTCGAATTGCGCTTACGGTGCGGCCATCGCCTTCATTTTGATAGCACGATAGACCCGGCCGCGCTGACGTCCTTGATCCGTGCCGTGGAAGCCGCATGATCGGCCCTGGCACCGGCGTTCGCGTGTATCTGGCCTGCGGTGTGACGGATATGCGAAAGGGGATCGCCGGGCTGGCGGCACTTGCCCAAGATGTGCTGCATCAGAAACCCGCCAGTGGGGCGGTGTTTGCGTTCCGGGGACGGCGTGGTGACCGGCTGAGGCTGCTCTACTGGGACGGTCAGGGGTTTTGCCTCTATTACAAGGTGCTTGAGCGGGGACGTTTCCCTTGGCCGAGCGCCAAGGATGGGGCGGTGCGGCTGACCTCTGCACAGCTCGCGATGCTCTGGGAAGGCATCGACTGGCGGCGTCCCGATTGGGGCGCTCCGCCTGCGCGGGTCGGGTGATTTTGCGACCTGATTTGCTTTATTTAAAGGATGTGTCGCTATATCGTGTTGGGAATGTTCAGATCTCCTGATCAGGTTGCTGCGAGGATGCTCTGAAAGGCGGCTTCGGGCTTGATTTTGGCGCGAAGGAGGAACCAGCGCAGATAGCGGTAGAGATATTTCGTCGCTGGTCCGCAGAACGGTCGAATGAAAGCATCGTATCGCGCGTGCAACGCATTGACGTTCTGGATGTGGAACGCGCCGGCGACAACCCGTTTCCCAAGTTTGTTCGAGACCTCGTAGTGTGTGAGGCTGTGCTTTTTGCAGAAAGAGCGATATGGTCTCAAGCCATCGCTACATAGCACCGCATCATCTGGAATGATCGGTGCCAGGGCGATTTCGATTGTCCGGTTTCGGCGGTTTGCGATCGGTGCGAAGAGACGCCTGCCGCCCCGATCCATCACAGTCAGCAAGGGGATCTGCCACTGCGAGAGGCCGCGCGCCATCTTGATCCGTCCGCTGCGATAAACATACCACTGCGGCCGAGGTGGAGCGGGATACTGGTTGGAGTTAGCCGCGTGATTTGCCCACTCACGAGAGCCTTTCCGGCTTTCTCGCTGATAGGTCTCATCGACCTCCACAACGCCGCTAAAATCCTTGTCGCAAGCCTCTGCAAGTGATTCCAGAATAATCATCCGCCACCGCCATATCGTATCTTTTGTAAGTCCGAGACGCGCGGCGAGTTTGCGACACGAGAGAGGCGTGTCCGACAGCATATTCCGGATAACCTCCAAGAAAAGATCGTGCCGGTGCAGTCCGCAAATCTCGGTTCCGGTGAGACCAGAGTAAGTTCGCAGACAGCAGTCGCAGCGATAACGCTGCACACCGGTTCGCGTTTGTCCCCATTTCTGGCGCCTCTCTTCGTTGCAATGTGGGCACTTGCGTTCTTGTTCTGTTCGTGTTTCTATTTCTGCCAATGCAGCCCGCCTCTGGCGGACATCGTGCGCCCGCGAAAGCAGATCCTCAATCTGTCGCGGGGTAAGCTGGATGATCCGATCGAGGAACTGACGGAACGCGTGCTGGCTGATATTCGTGGCTTGCTTCAATGACACGGAGGCCTCCGGTTTATTGCGACCAGAGTGGAATATTGGCCATTTCTGGCAAAACGAACGCCGACCAACACGATATCAAGACACAGCCTATTTATATGGTGCCATAGCCTGATTTTTGGTAGTCAGGCGCATGTCGAAACCTGATGAAAATTTGCCCCCTCTCGCGCATGCAAGCATGCGCTGCCGGGCAGCGGATGATCCCGCTGAATTGAGGGCGATGATCGCGGCTTTGCAGGTAGAAAATGCTCGGATCGAGGCAGAGAACGCCAAGATGTCGGCGACATTGCGTGTCCATGATCAACTGGTTCAAGCGTTGCGCCTGCGGATCGCCAAGTTGCAGAAACTGGCCTTTGGCAAGTCCTCGGAAAAGGTCGAGCGCGAAATCGAGCAGCTGGAACTGGCGCTCGAAGACCTGTTGGTCGCCGTAGCGGAAAACGATGACGCGCCCATCGACGAAGGGCAGGATGAACCGTCACCGGAAGCTGCCGATGCACCCGCTTTGCGCCGCCGACCACGGGTCTCGGATACGACCCCACGCGAGCGGCGTGAACTGGACCCCGGCACCTGCTGCCCTGACTGTGGCGGCGATCTTCGCGTGGTGGGGGAGGATGTCAGCGAACTCCTCGACATGATCGCCGCGCAGATGAAGGTGATCCAGATCGCCCGGATCAAGAAGTCCTGCCGCCGCTGCGAGCGGATCGTGCAGGAACCCGCGCCAAGCCGTCCGATCCCGGGCAGTATGGCAGGCCCGAACCTGCTGGCGCATGTGCTGGTCTCGAAGTTCGACGACCACCTTCCGTTATATCGCCAGCACGAGATCTTCGAACGCATGGGGGCAGACATCCCCGAAAGCACGCTGGTCGGCTGGGTGAACACCGGTTCGCGAAGCGACAGACTGTCCAGTGGACAGTCTGAGGTGTGAACGGGCGGAGCCCCGGGTGGCCGCGCCATGAAGACCCTGTCGCCGCTGATCGAGCGCATTGAGGCTGACATCATGGGCAGCGATTTGCTGCACGCAGATGATACGCCGATCCGGGTGTTGGACCGCTCCAAGAAAGACAAAGGGCTTGGCAAAGGTGTGAAGCAAGGCCGGATCTGGGCCTATGTGCGCGATCAGCGCCCATGGGCGGGTGCCGCGCCACCCGGTGCGGTCTATCGGTTCGCACCGAACTGGAAGGAAGAGCACGTCCTCAGCCATCTGGCCAATGCCCGCGGCATCCTGCAGGCGGACGGCTACAAGGGCTATGCCAAGCTTTACGAGCCTGAATCCAATAGTGGGCGGCGTTTGCGAGAGGCAGCCTGTTGGGCACATCTGCGGCGTGACTTCCATGATTTTTGGACCTCGACAAAATCCGAGATTGCCCGCGAGGCGCTCGACCGGATCGGCAAGCTTTACGACATCGAGCGCGACATTAACGGTCAACCCGCTGGTGTCCGCCATGCCGCGCGTCAACAGTTGAGCCAACCAAAGGTCACGGCCTTCTTTGCTTGGTCAGAGCAACAACTCCTGCGCATTCCGGGCAAAAGCGATCTGGCCAAGGCATTCCGCTATGGCCTCAGTCGACAGGAGGCCTTCAGCCTGTTCCTGACCGATGGCCGCGTCGCTATCGACAACAATCCCGCCGAGCGCGCCTTGCGTCCAATTGGCATTGGAAGGAAAATTGGCTATTTGCAGGGGCCGATACCGGTGCGGAAACCCTCGCTCGCGCTATGACCATCATCGAAACCGCCAAGCTCAACGGTCTCGACCCGCAGGCCTATCTCGCCGACATCCTCGACCGCATCCACGATCACAAGATCAACAGGCTCGATGAATTATTACCGTGGAATTGGGCGCCGCTGGCATCCACAACCGACAGTCAAGCCGCATAAGCTGCGGTCTCAATGGCGCGGTTACCGAGAAACACAGTGATTCAGGTTTTTCGCGAAACGCTTTAGCCCCCGACCACACCCGCCTCTGCAAAGGTGGCCATGCCACTGTGACAGGCCAGCGCGCCCTGCACGATAGGCAGTGCCAGCGCCGCGCCCGACCCTTCGCCCAGACGCATGCCCAGCGATAACAGCGGCGCCTTGCCCAGACGGGCCAACGCCAATTTATGCCCCGGCTCGGCGCTGACATGCCCGGCGATGCAATGATCCAGCGCGCCGGGCCGCTGCGCCTCAAGGCAGGCAGCCGCCGCCGTGCAGATGAACCCGTCAAGGATGACAGGCACGGACAAATGCCGCGCCCGCAGAATCGCGCCCGCCATCGCCGCCAATTCGCGCCCCCCCAGACACCGCAATATCTCAAGCGGCTGGCCCAGACGATCCGCATGGCGGCGCACGCCTTCGGCCACGACACGCGCCTTGATCTCCAGACCGTGCGCATCGACGCCGGTGCCCCTGCCGGTCCAGTCCTGCGCCTGCCCGCCCCAAAGGCCATGCGCGATGGCCGACGCGGAGGTGGTGTTGCCAATGCCCATTTCGCCCACGACCAGCAGATCGGTCGCAGGATCCACCGCGTACCACCCCACCTCCAGCGCAGCGAGGAATCCGGCCATATCCATCGCCGGGCCTTGGGTGAAATCATCGGTCGGGCGATCCAGATCCAGCGCATGCACATCCATGCGCGCGCCGAATTGCCGGGCCAGCTGATTCACCGCTGCGCCGCCGGCCCGAAAATTCGCCACCATCTGCGCCGTGACCTCGGGCGGAAAGGCCGACACCCCCCGCGCCGCGACGCCGTGATTGCCGGCAAAGACGATGATCCGCGGCGCAGCCACGCGCGCGCGCGCATCCCCCCGCCAACTGCAATACCAAGCTGCAATCTGCTCTAGCCTGCCTAGCGCGCCGGGGGGTTTGGTCAGCGTACCGTCGCGCTCCTGCGCAGCGGTCAGTGCGGCGGCATCGGGCGCGGGCGTACCATCCAAAAGGGCAATGATATCGGCCAATGTCTGGAATGTCTGCGCCATGGTGGACCCCGTTTGCAAATGATCTATCAGGCGGTATATCGCAAGGACTCATGCAGTCTGCATCCCCAAAAGGCCCTATCCATGCGCAAAAACGAAGCCCCCCCCCCGCAGCTTGCCGATATCCGCGCCGCCTTTGGCCTGTTGACCCGGCTGCCGGTCACCGACGCCGCGCCGCGCGGCGCGCAGGCGGGATGGGCCTATCCTCTGGCCGGGATGGCAGTGGGGCTGATCGCCGGTATCGCAGGGCTGTTCGCACATTGGTTCGGGCTGCCCGCCGCGTTGGCGGCGCTGGCCGCGCTGTCCACGCAGATTATCCTGACCGGCGCCATGCACGAGGACGGGTTGGCCGATACCGTCGACGGGCTTTGGGGCGGCTGGACCCGCCCGCAGCGGTTGGAAATCATGAAGGACAGCCATATCGGCACCTTCGGCACTCTGGCCCTGATGTTGTCACTATCAGCCCGTTGGGCGGCGCTGTGGTTGCTGTTCGAGGTGGATGGAACCTGGGCGCTGGCCGCACTCGTCGCCACTGGTGCGCTATCTCGGGCCGTCATGCCTGCGCTGATGCGGGGCCTGCCCAATGCGCGTGGCGCGGGGCTTTCGCGCGGCGTTGGCCGACCTACCTGGCGTATCGTTAGCTGGGGGGCCGGGCTGGCGACGATTGTTGCGATCGTCCTGCTGGGCTGGTCGGGCATCGGGGCGGTGATCTGCGCGCTTCTCGCGACGGTGGCCGTCGGCTGGATCGCTCAGAGCAAGATCGGCGGACAAACCGGTGACATTCTGGGCGCAGCGCAACAGATCGCCGAGATCGCCGTCCTGCTGTCAATCATCGCCTAAGCGGTACTCCATAAAAAAGGGCCGTATCCCCGCAGGATACGGCCCTTTGTTCATGTCATACTTTCAGGCGGCGCGCGAGATCAGCACATCTCCGACCTGCTTTGCGGCCTGCACTTCGTCATCACCGCTGACGGCAGCAACTTCGCGTGTCAGACGCTCCAACGCGGCCTCGTACAACTGACGCTCGGAATAGCTCTGCTCACGCTGGTCGTCTGTGCGGTGCAGATCGCGCACCACCTCGGCGATGGCGATCAGGTCGCCCGAGTTGATCTTTTGCTCGTATTCCTGCGCGCGGCGCGACCACATGGCCTTTTTCGCCTTGGCCTTGCCCTTGAGCGTCGTCATCGCCTTGGTCACGATATCGGGGCTGGAGAGCGAGCGCATGCCGATTTCGGTCGCCTTGTTGGTCGGTACGCGCAGTGTCATCTTGTCCTTTTCGAAGGAGACGACGAATAGCTCCAACTCGATCCCGGCGATCTCCTGCTTTTCGATCGAAACGATCTTGCCCACGCCATGGGCGGGATAGACGACAAAATCATTAGGGCTGAAATCAGGTTTTCTGGACTTGCTCATCTGGATTTTCCTTTCCCGGCCGGACCCGAACGCCGCGAACAACATGACCGCGCCCCGGCATGAGGCCGGTAGCAACGGATCACGAAGTCTTGGCACAGAAAAATCCATACCCGGGCGCTAGCGAGGGAAAATGGATATCGGGCATGGCATTGCATTCTTGAATACAATACCATAATTTTACCCTCTAAGGAAGGCCAACTATGCAGCCGCAGCAATGTGTGCTGCATCGCCAACGTTTTATGGGTTTTTTCCAGCGCACAGCACCGAATGAAGGCGCCTAATCTGCGCGAATCAGCAGCAGCTATGTCCGCTTAATCGCCTTCGCCCGGCGCTTCGGAAAAATACTTCTCCAGCTTATCCGTTTCGCCGTCGCGTTCCTGTGCCTCGGGCAACTCGTCTTTCTTGGTGACGATAACAGGCCACATTTCGGAATACTTGCGGTTGAATTCGACCCAGGATTCCATGTCCGGTTCGGTGTCTGGGCGGATGGCGTCGGCTGGGCATTCAGGCTCGCAGACGCCGCAATCGATGCACTCGTCCGGGTGGATGACCAGCATGTTCTCGCCCTCGTAAAAACAATCGACAGGGCATACCTCGACGCAGTCGGTGTATTTACAGGCGATGCAGTTATCGGTGACGATATAGGTCATGTCGGCCTCTTGGATGGATGCGAGTGACTTAATCCACAGCCACCGATCATTCAAGCGCCTGACCGCCATTCAGGTCCAGTTTGCGCCTGTCGCGTTTCGTGGGCCGCCCTTTTCCCTCGTATCTGGGGTTTGGCGAAACAAAGGTCTTGGTCTCCGGCTCGGGCGGGGGCGCCAAATCATCGTATAGCATCTGCGCCTCTGGCGCAGGGCCACGCCGCAGGCCGATGGCGACAATACGCACCACGCGTACCGATTGGGCCTGCGAAAAGGTCAGCACATCTCCGGGGCGCACAAACTGCGCGGCCTTGCCCGCGCGGTTCCCATTCACGCGCAGGTGCCCGCCCTTGACCACCGCCGCCGCAAGGCTGCGCGTCTTGAAAAACCGCGCCTGCCAGAGCCATTTGTCGAGGCGGATTTTTCCCGCCTCGTCAATAGCCTGTGGCGCAGTCTTCACTTGCCCTTCTTGAGCCCCATGAGGGCTGCGGCAAACGGATTGTCCGGATCGATACGGTCCTTCTTCGGGGCTGGCCCTGCGCTATGGCTTTTGGCGTTGTCCGCCTTGGGGCCGCCGCGCGGCTTGCCGCCTTGCGGTTTGCCGCGCCCCTCCTTGCCGCCTTGCGGCTTGCCCTTGGCGCGTGGCTTTTCGCGCGCTTCAGACGCCTTGCCGCGCCCCTCGGAGGCAGCGGCGCGGCGTGCGCGCCCGGCCCAGGTGAAGGTGTAGTAAACTTCGGGCTCCACCTCGGGCGCGATGGGGTCAGCGGGCGTGCCGGGGGCAACCTCGGTCTCGCCCGTCTCGGGGATGGCGGCGGACACTTCGGTGGCACCTTCAGGCGTCTCGGCGATTGGCGCGACGCCGTTCGCCTCGATCTGGTCGACCACATCGTCGACGGTCTCGGGGGCCGGCTCGATGCCCGGCACCTCATCCATGATCTTGTCGACCGGCTTGACCTTGGCCCGCTCACCGCGCTCGGCCTTGTAGCCAAGGCCGACCATCAGATCTGCGAACTGCTCCAGCGTCATGCCGGTGATCGACAGCATGTCGGCCTTGGCCTCGAACCCGGCGCGGCTGTCCTCGGTGCGCAGCATGTCGGCCAGACGCTCCAGCATGTCGATGCGAATCGCGCGGGCGCCGGCAGCGCGGTAGCCCGCCATCGTGTAATAGCCCTGTGGCATCCGCGTGGCCGGAACGGTCACCAGACCGGGGGGCGGTGCCTCGGGAAAGTCGTCCATGCCGTTCGCAAGCGCCCAAAGAACCAGACGCAGGCGCGTCGGCGCGGGCTTCAGCAGCAGCGGCATAAACACGGTAAACTGGCCGAAACGCACGCCATGCTTGCGCAGCGCGCCGCGCGCGTCCTGCTCCAGCGATTTGACCTCGTCCGCGACATCGCCGCGCGGGATGACGCCCATCGTCTCGACCATGCGAAAGCCAAAGCCGCGCGCAAGGCCTGTCAGGGTCTCGTCACGACCGATATTCAGCAGCGGCTCGAACAGCGTCGCGATCTTGCGGTCGATGAAATGTTGCAGGCGCCGCTCGACCTTTTGGATCACGTCCGCACCGGCCACGTCATCAACGAACACCTTGATGCCGGGCTTCATCGGGTCAGTACCGGGGGTCAGCTTGCCCACCGCGTCCTTGCCCCACATGAGGCCGCCCTGTTCGGTAAAGTCGATCTCGGTGTCGGGCGCATTGTAAAAGCGGTCCGCGCGCAGATTGAAATGGGGTGCAAGCGCCGACACGCTGGCCTGGCTCAGCGCCTTGGCCTCCTGCCCGCTCGCCGCCTTGTCCTGAACAAAGCGGAACCCATCCAGACGACCGACGAATTCGCCGTCGACCGTTACGTCACCAGTATCGTTAACCTCTGCCACAATGGCTTCCTTCTGCTTGAGCCGGCGCAACAGCACGGATGTGCGCCGATCCACAAATCTCTGTGTCAGCGCCCCATGCAGCGCGTCCGACAATCGGTCTTCTACAGCGCGAGTCGCTCCGCGCCAATGCGTTTCGTCATCCACCCAGCCTTTTCGCTGGGCGACATAGGTCCAGGTGCGAATAAAGGCCAGACGTTTAGACAACGTATCAATGTCGCCATCGGTTCGATCAATACGCTTGATTTGCCCGGCCAGCCAGTCATCAGGGATGCGGCCCAGCTCGTGCAGGTCGCAAAATATGGTCTCCAGAAGGCTGGCATGCTCGGCCCCGCTGATGCCGCGAAAATCGGGAACACGGCAGACATCCCACAGCAGTTTGACGGCGTTGCCATTGGTCGCGCGTGCCTTGATATCGGGCGCTTCGGCTAGGCTGCGTAGCGCGGTCAGATCATCGGCATCGCGGGCCAGCGCCAGCAAATCATTCTGCGGTTTTTGCTCAAGCGACGCGATCAGCGACGGCACCGTCCCCATCCGCAGCGCCGCGTTGCGCCACTCCAGTTTGCGAATGGGGGCGAAGCGGTGCTCCATGATGGCCTCGGCCACTTCAGGCGACAGATCCGGCGCCTCGCCGGTGACGCCGAAGGTGCCGTTGGTCATTCCCCGTCCCGCGCGCCCGGCGATCTGGGCCAGTTCATTTGGCATCAGATCGCGCATGCGGCGGCCGTCAAATTTGGTGAGCGACGAGAACGCGACGTGGTCGATATCCAGATTCAGACCCATGCCGATGGCATCGGTCGCCACCAGATAATCGACGTCGCCATTTTGATACAGATCCACCTGCGCATTGCGCGTGCGCGGGCTGAGCGCGCCCATGACAACGGCTGCGCCGCCCTTTTGGCGCCGCAGCACTTCGGCGATGGCATAGACGTTATCAACCGAAAACCCGACAATCGCGCTGCGTTCCGGCATCCGGTTTATTTTTTTCGACCCTGAATAGGTTAGCTGCGACATGCGCTGGCGGGGGATGAATTCCACCTCGGGGATCAGCGCGGCAATGGCATTGCGCATGGTCGCGGCGCCCAGAAACTGCGTCTCGCGCAGCCCGCGCATCCGCAGCAGGCGGTCGGTGAACACATGGCCCCGTTCGGGATCGGCGCAGAGCTGGATCTCGTCAATGGCGACGAAATCGGCGCCCATGCCCTCGGGCATCGCCTCGACTGTGCAGACCCAGTATTTCACGCGGGGCGGCACGATGCGTTCTTCGCCAGTGACCAGCGCCACGACGGACGGGCCGCGCGCGCGCACGATTTTGTCATAGACCTCGCGCGCCAGCAGGCGCAGCGGCAGGCCGATGACTCCGGTGCGATAGCCCAGCATCCGCTCGATCGCGTAATGCGTCTTGCCGGTGTTGGTCGGTCCCAGAACCGCAAGGATCCGTGGCTGGTCGGCCATAGGCCATGTCTCCTGTCGGTGAGGATGCGCGTCAGAGGTCGGTGCCGCTGACCTCGGCTTTCAGACGGTCCAGCGCAAGGCCTGCGTCGTCGAAATGTGGATGAATGGCAACAACACGGCCATACGCCTCGGCGGCAAGGTCCGGCAGCCCGACCTCCTCAAGCAGGGCGCCGAGGCTGTAGATCGCGGCGAAATTGCGCGGATCCAGCGCCAGACTACGGGTCAGATCGTCCATCGCCGGGCCAAGCAGCCCAGCCCGCGCATAGGCAACGGACCGCGCATGCCAGCCCTCGGCGAACTCCGGCGCGTGGTCGGTCAGCGCCCCCAAAAGCTCGATCGCCAGATCCGCGTCACCCGACGCCATCGCATCGCGCCCGCGCTTCAGCAGTAGATTCATCGAGGGCGAGCCGGAGTTGGACAAGCGCAGGCGAATATCCTCGCCCAGGCGCGCCGCCTCGGCCGGCGGGGCGGTGCGCAGCGCCTCGAACATCTCGTCCAGCCGCGCGTCCGACGCATGGGCGCCGCCGCCAAGGCAGAGCACCGCAGCACAGGCCGCAAGCAAAGGATTGAGATTGGATCGGTGAATGCCCATAACAGCCCAAGTTTAGCGCCCACTTCGGGAAAGCAAACCCCCGGACGGATCAATTTTGAAAGGCCCGCGCATGAGCGACAGGATAGATGCGGCGATCATCGCCCTTAACGCACGGCTAAATGGCGCCGCATTGGATGGCACCGCTAAATTCGTCGTGCCCGGCGAAGGCGCGATTTTGGTCGACAACAGCGGTGCGCGCGCAGGCGACGACGCGGCGGATGTCACCCTGACGGCGGATGGCGAGGTCTTCGAGGCGATTATCCAAGGTGATCTGGATCCGGCGACGGCCTTCATGTCGGGCAAGCTGGGCATTGACGGCGACATGGGATTGGCGCTGAAACTGGCCGGCGCCCTCGGCTGATGGAGGCCGCGCCGCTTTTCGGGGATATAGCCGACGGCCCGCGCGGCGGTCGCGCCATGTGGCTGACCACGCGGGACGGCGTGCGCCTGCGCATCGGTCACTGGCCATCGGATGGCGCAAAGGGGACCGTGCTGCTATTTCCGGGGCGCACTGAATTTATTGAGAAATATGGGATCTCTGCTGCCGATTTCGCGGCGCAGGGCTACGGCACGCTGGTCATCGACTGGCGCGGTCAAGGCCTTGCAGACCGTGCGTTGAACGACGCCATGTCCGGCCACGTGACTCATTTCAGCGAATACCAGGCAGACGTCGCCGCCATGCTGGAGGCCGCCGAGGCGCTGGACCTGCCCCGGCCCTGGCATCTTCTGGCCCACTCCATGGGCGGCTGCATCGGCCTGCGCGCGGCGATCGAGGGGATGCCGGTCGCCAGCTGCGCCTTTTCCGCGCCGATGTGGGGCATCGCCATGAAACCCGCTCTGCGCCCGGTGGCGTGGTCGCTCAGCTGGGCCAGCCGCCCCCTTGGGCTGGGCCGCGTTTACGCCCCCGGAACGGTGCGCGGCTGCTATCTTCTGCAGGCCCCGTTCGAGGCAAACGCCCTGACGCGCGACCGGGAAATGCACGCGCGTATGGTGTCCCAACTGCGTACCTATCCGCAGTTGGCCTTGGGTGGTCCCAGCCTGACATGGCTGTTTGCGGCGCTGCGCGAATGCAGGGCATTGGCGCGCATGGCGCCGCCAGATCTGCCATGCCTCACCTTTGTCGGCACCGACGAAGATATCGTCAGTCGCGCCCCGATTGATGCGCGCATGGCCCACTGGCCCGGGGCGCGGCTGGAAGCGGTCGAAGGAGGCCGACACGAGCTGTTGATGGACACACCTGAAACACGCCGCCATCTCACCGGCCTGCTGGCCACCTTCTGGGACCGCGCCTGACCGCCCTATTCGTCGCGCAGCACCTCCTGCCGCTGCGTGCCGAGGCCGCTGATTGTCAGTTCCATCACATCCCCCTCGCGCAGGAAACGGGGCGGCTTCATCCCCATTCCCACACCCGGCGGGGTGCCTGTGGCGATGATGTCGCCCGGATGCAGTGACATCATCTGGCTGAGATATGACACGATATGCGCGACGCTGAACACCATCGACGCGGTGTTGCCGCGCTGCGCCTTGGCACCGTTCAGATCCAACTCCAGATCCAGCGATTGCGGATCGCCCGCCTCATCCGGTGTCACCAGCCAAGGGCCGATCGGGCCGAAGCTGTCACAGCTTTTACCCTTGGTCCACTGGCCCTTGCGCTCGGTCTGGAAGTGCCGCTCGGACACGTCGTTGACGATGGTGTAACCAGCGACATACTCCAGCGCCTCGGCCTCGGTCACGTATTTCGCATGGCGCCCGATGACGACGCCCAATTCCACCTCCCAATCCGATTTCTCGGATCCTCGGGGCAGATAGACCGGATCGTTCGGCCCGGTGATCGACGATGTCGCCTTCATGAAAACAATCGGCTCGGGCGGCGGTTTCAGGCCCGCCTCGGCAGCGTGATCCGAATAGTTCAGCCCGATACCGATCAGCTTGCCCACTTGGCCCACAGGAGGGCCCAAGCGCGGCGCGCCGGTCACCTCGGGCAGGCTGCTTAGGTCGATCTGCGCAAGCGTCGACAGCGCGTCCCCCGCAATGTCAGGCAGCACGCCCGAAAGATCGCGCAAACGGCCTGCGTCATCCAGAACGCCGGGCTTCTCGGCGCCCGCCTCGCCATATCGTACAAATTTCATGCTACTCTCCCTCTCGCAATCCGCGTGCAGACTAGCCGCATTGCGCGCCCGCGCAAGAGGCTGGCCAAGTCCGGCTTGCGATCCATCCTTGACTCATCACTCCCCCAATTCACACCCTAGGGCAGCAACGGCCCCGCAAGCGATTTCCACATAGATCGGTGACGCCCAGCATCGCCCAGGGCGATATAGCCATTGATTCGATAACATATGGTGAAAATCGCCGGATCGGCCCAGATACGGGTCGGGCTGTGTGGGATACGCAGGCGGCGCGAGGCTGGTCAGAGATCTGTAGATCCGGGCCATGGCGGCTGGTCCGGCTGGGATACGAAAACCAGAAGTACGGGAGAAGTAATTCTCAAAAACATATGGTTACATAGATATCTTTACGCGATAGTTGAAGAATACGGCAAGGATATGGAACCCTTCACCATGTCGTTTTCCGGTCTGGCCGATGATGAATTCTGCAAGACCATCACTTGGGTACACCCCCGCGCGCGCGGCAAGGGGCCAATAGCCTGGACGACCTGCACCAAATACGGCGCCAATACGGCTGATCGGCCCGCCACCCTTGAGCGCGCGCCCTGCGCCGCCTATGTCTGCACCCAAAGCCATAAAGGAAACAGCCCATGATCCGCCTTCCCCAGCCTGCCTTCGATGCCAACGCCACTACCAAGGGGGGCGATCTGGGCAAGCTGCCGGACTGGGATCTAAGCGATCTCTACACCGCCCCCGATGCCCCGGAGCTGGCCCGCGACATGGATTGGCTGGAGGCCGAATGCGCCGCCTTTGCCGCCGATTACGAGGGCAAGCTGGACAGCCTTGACGCTGCCGGTCTGCTGAACTGCATCCATCGTGACGAGGCGATCAGCAACATCGCCGGGCGCATCATGTCGTTTGCGGGCCTGCGCTACCACCAGCTGACGACCGATCCCGCGCGCACCAAGTTCCTGTCAGACTGCCAGGAAAAGATTACCAACTTCACAACGCCGCTGGTGTTCTTCACGTTGGAACTGAACCGGCTGGAGGATGACCACCTGTCCAAACTGCTGAGCGAGTCCAGCGATCTGGCCCGCTACAAATCGGTTCTGGACCGTATCCGCGCGATGAAGCCCTACCAACTCTCCGACGAGATGGAGAAGTTCCTGCACGATATGGGCGTGGTCGGCGACGCGTGGGAACGGCTGTTCGATGAAACCATCGCCGGGCTCACTTTTACCGTGGACGGCGAAGATCTGGGTATCGAGGGCACACTGAACCTGCTGACCGAGCAGGACCGCAGCAAACGCGAGGCCGCCACCCGCGAACTGGCCCGCGTCTTTGGCGAAAATATCCGCATCTTCTCCCGCGTTCACAACACATCGGCCAAGGAAAAAGAGGTCATCGACCGCTGGCGCGGCATGCCCACGGCGCAGACCGGGCGACATCTGAGCAATGATGTCGAGCCCGAGGTGGTTGAGGCGCTGCGCAATGCCGTCGTCGCCGCCTACCCCAAGCTGAGCCACCGCTACTACGCGCTGAAAGCAAAATGGCTGGGGCTGGAGCGGATGCAGGTCTGGGATCGCAACGCGCCCCTGCCGATGGAGGAGACCCGCATCGTCGGCTGGGACGACGCGCGCGACACGGTGATGAACGCCTACACCGCGTTCGATCCGCGCATGGGCGAGATTGCGCAGCCGTTTTTCGATAAGGGCTGGATTGATGCGGGCGTGAAAAAAGGCAAGGCGCCCGGCGCCTTTGCCCACCCCACGGTGACGAATGTGCACCCCTACGTGATGCTGAATTACCTGGGCAAACCGCGCGACGTGATGACGCTGGCGCACGAGCTGGGGCATGGCGTGCATCAGGTGCTGGCCGCAGATCAGGGCGAATTGCTGTCATCGACCCCGCTGACGCTGGCTGAAACCGCATCCGTCTTTGGCGAAATGCTGACCTTCCGCCGGATGCTGGACGGCGCCAAGGACAAAGCCGAGCGCAAGGTGATGCTGGCCGGCAAGGTCGAGGATATGATCAACACCGTCGTGCGCCAGATCGCGTTCTACGATTTCGAATGCAAGCTGCACGAGGCCCGGCGCGGCGGCGAACAGACCCCCGATGACATCAACGCGCTGTGGATGTCGGTGCAGGCCGAATCGCTGGGGCCGGTTTTCGATTTTGCCGACGGGTACGAGACGTTCTGGGCCTACATTCCGCATTTCGTCCACTCGCCCTTCTACGTCTATGCCTACGCCTTCGGCGACGGGCTGGTGAACGCGCTTTATGCCGTCTACGAAGAACAGCCCGAGGGCTTTCAGGACAAGTATTTCGACATGCTGAAAGCGGGCGGCTCCAAGCACCATTCAGACCTGCTGAAACCCTTCGGCCTTGATGCCAGCGATCCCAAATTCTGGGACAAGGGGCTGAACATGATCTCGGGCATGATCGACGAATTGGAAGCGATGGAGGACTGACGCCGCTGCCTAGTTGAGGCGCGGCGCACAAGACGAAAAAATCCGGCGGGCGCGCCGCCGGATCCTACCTTGGAATGCTTAGAAGATCTCACGCGTCCTCCAGCATGCCCTTTTCCTGCGCCAGACTGCGCATGCGCGTCTGTAGCTTTTCAAAGGCGCGCACTTCGATCTGGCGGATGCGCTCGCGGCTGACGTCATACTGGCCGCTAAGCTCCTCCAGCGTGATAGCCTGATCGCTCAGGCGGCGCTGCGTCAGAATGTCCTTTTCGCGGTCATTCAGCACATCCATTGCCTCGGCCAGCATCTCGCGGCGGGCGGTCAGCTCGTCCAGTTCCTCGTAATCGGTGGCCTGATCGGCGTCCGTGTCCTCCAGCCAGTCCTGCCATTGCATCGTGCCTTCGCCCTCGGACCCGACTGTGGCGTTCAAGGACGCATCCCCGCCCGACATCCGCCGGTTCATCGAGATGACTTCCTTTTCTGTAACGCCCAGCTGGGTAGCGATTATCTTGACATTCTCGGGGCGCAGATCGCCCTCTTCCAACGCGCCGATCTTGTTTTTCGCCTTGCGCAGGTTGAAGAACAGCTTTTTCTGGGCAGAGGTCGTACCCATTTTGACCAGTGACCAGCTGCGCAGGATATATTCCTGAATACTCGCGCGGATCCACCACATCGCGTAGGTCGCAAGTCGAAAGCCCTTTTCGGGATCGAAGCGTTTGACAGCCTGCATCAGGCCCACGTTCGCCTCGGAAATCACCTCGGCCTGCGGTAGTCCATAGCCGCGGTAGCCCATCGCGATCTTGGCGGCGAGGCGCAGGTGCGACGTGACCATGCGGTGCGCCGCCTCGGTATCTTCCTGCTCGACCCAGCGTTTGGCCAGCATGTACTCTTCTTCTGGCTCAAGCAGCGGGAATTTGCGGATTTCCTGCATGTAGCGGTTCAGCCCGCCTTCCGGCGTCGGTGCCGGCAGATTTGCATAGTTTGCCATGGTATTGCCCCTTCGGATGCCGCAATGTTTACGGCCTTAACATCTATTTGGGCGCGTGGGCGCCCTTTTTCAATGCTTCTTGCATATGCTTGTTAAACTATCATGAACTTCCGCTGTTCCATCTGCCAGCCATGTGTCGGCAGGATCACGCGACTGTGCTATTTTCAGCCTCCGGCGTGAGCGCGGCGATCAGCCCGGCCATGTCTGCCGGCAACGGTGCCTCGAACATCATTTCCTGTGCGCTGACCGGATGCACAAAGCCCAGGCTGGCCGCATGCAACGCTTGGCGGGGGAATTGCTGCGCCATGGCAAGGCCGGCCGGCGGCAGCGCCTTGTGCGGCAGCTTGCGCTTGCCGCCATAGACCGGATCGCCGATCAGACCGTGCCCGGCATAGGCCATATGCACACGGATCTGATGGGTGCGCCCCGTCTCCAGCCAGCACTCCAGCAGCGCGCAGACGGCAGGTGCGCCGAACTGCTGAATCGCGCGGGCGCGTGTGACGGCATGGCGCCCGCCCGACCAGCCGACAGCCTGCTTTTGCCGGTCGGTGCGGTGGCGGCCCAGATGGGTGGCAATCCGCAGGATATTGCCCGGCTCGAACGTTATACCGCGCAAGCCGCGCAGGCGCGGGTCGGACGCATCCGGCACGCCGTTGCACAGCGCCAGATACCGCCGCTGCGCGCTGTGTTTTTCAAACTGCGCGGCAAGGCCATGATGCGCGGCGTCGGATTTGGCCACCACCAGCAGGCCGCTGGTGTCCTTGTCGATCCGGTGGACGATGCCGGGCCGCTTGGCGCCGCCGACGCCGGACAGATCGCCGCCGAAATGATGTAGCAAGGCGTTGACCAGCGTGCCGGTGGGTGTGCCGGGGGCAGGATGCACGACCATGCCCGCAGGCTTGTTTACCACGATCAGATCGCCGTCCTCGTGGACGATGTCCAGCGCGATATCCTCAGGCAGAATATGGCTTTCTTCGGCCTCGGGCACGGTGATGGCCACCTCGTCGCCCTCGTCCACGCGCGCCTTGCAATCGGTGACGACAGCGCCGTTGACCGCCACCTGCCCGGCCTCGATCAGACGAGCCAGCCGGGTGCGCGACAGCGCCGCGTCCTCGGGCACATCCCGCGCCAATGCCTTGTCAAGCCGTGGCGGCGGGTCCATACCGAGCCGCACAGTCAATAGGGTCGAGCCCATGGATGATGATCCCCAGATGCAGCCGGTCGATCCGGCGATGGTTAAATATCTGCGTGCGCTTGTCACGGCGCTGACAGCGACCATGATTATCGGGTTCATAATCATCGTTGCGCTGTTTGTCACCCGCTTCGCAGGCGGGGCGGATGTCACGCTGCCGGTCTCGGTCACATTGCCCGATGGCACGGTGCCTGCGGCCTTTACCCAAGGCGGCAATTGGTATGCGGTTGTGACCGCAAGCGATGACATCCTGATCTTCGACCGCGCAACGGGGCAGTTGCGCCAGACGATCCGCATCGAAAACTGATGTGAAGGGGTGGTACCACCTCCCCGGTTTGAACGGGGGACCTCTTGATCCACAATCAAGCGCTCTAACCAACTGAGCTAAGGCGGCACTGAGTGCGATTTAGCGTCGGGTGTCTGCGATTGCAACCCAAAACCGCCGATTTTCACAGCCTTCGCATCGGCGCCCGGCAGAAGCACCGGCGCGATCCGTCTTGCCATCGCATCCGGGCCGGGCTATCCAAACGCCCTGACCAGAAGGAGCGATATCATGGGCATCAACAACGAGCGCGACGTCGAGGCCAACATGCAAATCGGGCCGACCGATCAGGGCATGGTACGTATCTTCATCGAATCGCAGGGGGTCGAAATCCCGATGGATTTCTCGCCCGAAGAGGCCGAAGAGATCGCCGCCGAAATCGTGGCAGCGGCCAAAAGCGCGGCGAAAATCAGCTGATTTTCGGAGAGACCGCGTTATGATACGGGATCACGCCACCCCAGCAGGCGCCGTGCCGCATCGCGGGCGAACTTGCGGGTGACGGCGCTGCACCTTGCGCCGGGCAGGCGCGTTTCTGGCCCCATGCGCACGATTTCGGCGCCATAACCATCGGCCAGAATCAGCCCCGTCTCCTTTGGAAGGATATCAGCCGGGAAATCCGTATCGACGGCCCAGAAAAACCGGTCAGCCCAGTCCAGATAGCCCTGCCATTTGCCGTCTGACATGAAATCGGCCCGGCTCGACTTGCATTCGATGACCCACAGCTCGCCCTTGGGGCCCAGTGCCATGACATCGACGCGGCGCCCCCGCTCGGGCACGTATTCCTCAAGCGCGGCAAAATTCATTTCGGCCAGATGCCGACAGACACCGCGGGCCAGTATCTGCCCAGGATGAAGCTGTATCAGCGGTTGGCCTGTCGGTAAATTGTTTCGCATGGCGCCATCGTGAACAAAAAGAGAACGCACGCAACCCCCTTGCCGAACCGCCCGCACCACCCTACCTAGGGCAGTGGCGGGTTCTGCCCTTCTCGTGAACGGTTGCATTCCGGTGGCCTTAAGCAAATCCGAGGGAGCTGGCTCTGTCCTGACCCTGGTCAGGTTACCCGGTGCCCACCTGTAAATACAGGTCCTCGGGAATGAGATAACCAAACGGCTGCGTGCGGGCCCGCCACTTACCCATTGCGCGTTGATAATATGTGGTAGCGCCCGTTGAGGGTGCGATCAGCCGCGCTTGGGCGCGTCGGGCCGCCCTTCGGCGGTGATGCGGACCGGCGCCATCTGGCCGTTACTCCGGCTCACACGCTGGCGATGACCACCGCGCGGTTCGTCGTCGTCATCCTTCATGTTCATGACGGCAATCGCGAACTGAACCCCGGCAAAAACGATTCCATTGGCGAGCCACAGAACCAGAACGGCCAGCCACCCCTTGTCCGAGTGGGACACAAGGTGCCACAGATTGGCGATATTGAACCACAGCAGCATCCCGACAAACGCGCCTGCAATCCCGAATCCTATAGCCACATGCGTGATATAGAGGCGGATCAGTTTCGGCATCGGGGCATCTCCTGCGAATGGGATACTATCAATGTAACGCGAACATGTCTCGCCACAAGGGCGATCGGCGGGGAATGGCCCATACGGCGGTTCAACATGGCCTTGTCAGAGCAGACCCACCTGCGGCTCTAGAACGCCTCTGGCCGTGCCTCGCGCGCCATGTGATCCAAAACCGCGTTGACGAATTTCGGCTCGCGCCCATCCGGGAAAAAGCTGGTCGCGACATCGACATATTCGGTGATGATCACGCGCGGCGGCGTGTCGTTGCCGATCAGTTCAGCCCCGGCGGCACGAAATAGCGCCCGCAGCGTCGGGTCAATCCGCGCGATGGGCCATTTGGCCACCAGCGCGCGGTCGGTCATCTGATCAATCCGGCGCTGATTGTCGACCGCGCTGTCCAGAACGCCGCGAAACAGATCTTCGTCCCCCTCGATCATATCGCAATCATCATCGACCTGCGCACCAAAACGATGATCCAGGAATTCCAGATAGACCGAATTCACGCTCTGGTTGGAATGCTCCATCTGGAACAGCGCCTGAACGGCATATAGCCGCGCGGCCGAGCGCATCTTGCGTTTTTGGTTGCCGGAAATGGGTGCAGCTTGGCCTGTCATACCGTCGGTTTGTCCTTGGATGTGCCCGCGATGCGCATCTCGTCCGCGCCGGGAATGAACCCCACGCCCTTGCGCGGAGCGCCCCATTTACGGGTCAGCGCGACCAGATGCAAGGCGGCGGCGGCGGCGCCTGCCCCCTTGTTCATGCGCGCAGGATCGGCCCGCGCCTCGGCCTGATCGCGGTTCTCGACCGTCAGGATGCCGTTGCCGATGCAAACACCCTGAAGACCCAGCAGGGTGATCCCCCGGCTGGAATCGTTGCACACGGTTTCGTAATGGGTCGTTTCGCCCCGGATGACACAGCCAAGCGCGACATAGCCGTCAAAATTGCTGAGGCGTTCGGCGATGCCGATGGCAGTGGGCAGCTCCAGCGCACCGGGCACTTCGATCAGATCATAGGTGGCGCCTGTCGCCTCGATCTCGGCTGTTGCGCCGGCGATCATGTTGTCGGCAATGTCGCGGTAGAATGGCGCGACGACGATCAGCAGCTTGGCGGGCTTGTCCAACTCTGCGCGGGGCATGGTGTATTCAGTGCCTGCCATCGGATTAACCTTTGCTCAAGGGATGCGTGCCGATGATGCTGATGCCATAGGCATCAAGGCCCAGATACCGCGTTTCGGGGTTGTCCGTGACAAGGATCAGCTCGTGCAGGCCCATCGTCGACATGATCTGCGCGCCCAGGCCGGTATGCTTGATCGTGCGCGGGCCGTCCTCGTCCAGTTCCCCGGCCAGTTCGGGTCGGGGCTGGCGGAACAGGAAGATCGCGCCGCGCCCCTCATCCGCGATGATCTGCATCGCGCTGCGCAGCTTGCCCGCCGGGGCGCCGCCGATGCCCAGCACATCCTCCAGCGCGTTCAACGCGTGCGTGCGGGCCAGAACAGGCGCGCCATCAGTGATGTCGCCCTTGATCAGCACGACATGTTCGGTGCCCGACATCTGGTCGGCAAAGATGCGCATTTCCCAATCGCCGCCGATATGGGCGGTCACTGCCTCGCGGCGGACCTCGCGGACGAGGTTATCATGCTTGTGGCGATACGCGATCAGATCGCTGATCGTGCCGATCTTCAGCCGGTGGGTTTGGGCAAATTCCACCAGATCGGGCAGCCGCGCCATGGTGCCGTCGGGTTTCATGATCTCGCAAATCACGCCGGAGGGGTTCAGCCCTGCCAGCCGCGAAATATCGACAGCCGCCTCGGTGTGGCCCGCCCGCACCAGCACGCCGCCCGCGCGCGCGCGCAGGGGGAAGATGTGGCCTGGCGTCGCCAGCGCAGCCATCGTGTTCTGCTCATTGATCGCGGTGGCGACAGTCAGCGACCGGTCAGCGGCGGAAATACCCGTCGAAACCCCCTCGCGCGCCTCGATCGACACGGTAAACGGCGTCTCATGGCGCGACGAGTTATTGACCGCCATCATCGGCAGACCCAGCCGGTCGACCCGCTCGGCGGTCATCGGCAGGCAGATCAGGCCGCGGCCATGCACGGCCATGAAATTGATTGCCTCAGGTGTGGCGAATTCGGCGGCGATCACCAGATCGCCCTCGTTCTCGCGGTCCTCGTGGTCGACCAGAACGAACATCCGCCCGGCGCGCGCCTCGGCGATGATCTCTTCGGTCGGGGAGATGGCGCGGCTCAGGTCCGATTCAACCGGTCCGGGCGTGCGATAAGCTGTCGTTTCAGGCATGGGCCCCCCTTGACGTCCTTTGCCGCCCAGATAACCCGGGCCGCCGCTATTGACCAGAGCCGAGTGCCGCAGCCACGCATGCAGCAAAATCGTCGCCGCGCTGCTCGAAACTGTCATATTGATCGAAACTGGCCGCAGCCGGGGCCAGCAGCACCGTGTCGCCGGGCTGCGCATCGCCGTGGGCGCGGCGCACGGCCTCGGCCATGGTGGTGCAAATCTCGGCCCCGGCGCCCTCCAGCCCCAGCGCGAACTGCGCGGCCTCGCGGCCGATGACATAGGCCTTGGCGACATTTCCCAGCGCGGGGGCCAGCGCGGCCAGCCCGCCTTCCTTTTGTAGCCCGCCACAGATCCAGCGGATTCTGGGGAACGCCAGAAGCGCCTTCAGCGCGCTGTCGACATTCGTGGCCTTGCTATCGTTGACATAGGTGACGCCGCCCGCCTCGGCCACGATCTGACTGCGATGGGGCAGGCCCGGATAGCTGTGCATCCCCTGCTCGATCACGCGGGGCGCAAGGCCCATGGTACGGCACACCGCATAGGCCGCGCAGGCGTTTTGGTGGTTGTGTGCGCCCGGCAAGCCCTTGATGCTGCGCAGATCGATACTGCCGGCCTGCCGCCCCTTGCGGTATTCGGACAGGAACCCCTTGCGCGCGAACACCTGCCAGCCAGGGCCAGTCAGCTTTTCAGCGACGGAAATGCGGATGACGCGATCGTCCCCTGCCCCCTCGCTGAGTTGCCCGGCCAGAAACCGCCCCTCGGCCTCGTCCACGCCGATGATGGCGCGGTCCGGGCCGCCTTCGGCAAAGAGGCGCCGCTTGGCCGCGAAATACCCGCCAAGGCCGGCGTGCCGGTCCAGATGGTCGGGGCTGAGATTCGTGAAAACGGCAATATCCGGCGTCAGGGAGCGGGCCAGTTCTATTTGGTAGCTGCTAAGTTCCAGCACCACCGCGCCGCCGTCTTCGGGCGGGTCGATATCCAACACGCCGCGCCCGATATTACCGGCCAGCTGCGCATCGCGGCCTGCGTCCGTCAGAATGTGATCAATCAACGCCGACGTCGTGGATTTGCCGTTCGATCCGGTGATCGCGATCACCTTTGGCGGCTGATCGAAATCGGCCCACTCCGCCCCGGCGAAGGAGCGGAAGAACAGCCCGATATCGTTATCCACCGGCACACCCGCCGCCTGTGCGGCGGCAACGATGCGGTTGGGCTGAGGGTATAGATGCGGGATACCCGGACTGACGATCAGGCTGGCGATGCCGTGAAACGCGCCCTCGCGGGTCAGGTCGAGCGTCTCGAACCCATATGCCTCGGCCTTGGCGCGAGCCTCTGGATTATCGTCCCAACAGATCGGCTCCGCACCGCCCGCCTCAAGCGCACGCGCTGCCGACAGCCCCGAGCGGCCAAGACCCAGGATGGCGACCCGCGCGCCTTCATATCCGCGCACCGGTATCATTGCACAAAAAACCTGCTGATCGCCAAGGCAAGAAGAGAGATCAACACAACGGCGATGCCGAATGATATAAGATAGGCATTTGATTTTTCTGCATTCTGACCACGGCCGAAGTACTTCGACGCCAACGGAGTAAGGCTCGCGGAACTGATTGCAACGCCCAACAGTGACAACGCTCCAACCCCGTCATTCGCCATCGCGCCGACTGCCAGAATAATTCCGGCAAGACCCACCAAGCCCTGAAACCCGTCCTCAACGCGTTCGGGAAAGGGTGCGAAAAGCAGCTTCTTCATCTTATCCATCACCGCACCTTCAGCGTCGCCAGCCCGATCATCGCCAGAATCAGTGCCACGATCCAGAAGCGGATGACGATCTGCGGCTCCGACCAGCCCTTTTTCTCATAGTGGTGATGGATCGGTGCCATCAGGAACACGCGTTTGCCCGTGCGTTTGAAATAGAGCACCTGAATGATGACGCTCAGCGCCTCGACCACGAACAGCCCGCCGACGATGGCCAGCACGACCTCGTGCTTGGTCGCAACGGCGATGGCGCCCAGCGCACCGCCAAGGGCCAGCGATCCGGTGTCGCCCATGAACACGGCGGCAGGGGGCGCGTTATACCATAGAAACCCAAGGCCGCCGCCAACGAGGCCCGCGACGAAAATCAGGATCTCGCCGGTGCCGTCGACATAGTGGACATCCAGGTAGGTGGTGAAGTCTACCCGTCCGACGACATAGGCGATCACGCCCAGCGCCGAAGCCGCAATCATCACAGGCATGATCGCCAGCCCGTCCAGACCGTCCGTCAGGTTCACCGCATTCGCGGCGCCCACGATCACGATCATCGCGAAGGGGATGAAGAAAAAGCCCAGGTTAATCAGCGTGTTCTTGAACACTGGCAGCGCCAGTTGATATTGCAACGCCTCCGGGTGATAGGCGGACGCCCAATAGGCGGCGACGAGCGCGATCAAAAAACCCAGCGCCAGACGCAGTTTGCCCGGCACGCCGTCATGGTGCTGTTTGGACACCTTGGCATAGTCGTCGGCAAATCCGATCAGGCCGAACCCGATAGTGACAAACAGCACGATCCAGATGAACGGATTGTCCAGCCGCGCCCATAGCAACGTCGACGTCAGCAGCGCGCCAACGATCAAAAGGCCGCCCATCGTGGGCGTGCCGGCCTTGACGAAATGCCCCTCGGGGCCATCCGTGCGAATGGGCTGCCCCTTGCCCTGCCGTTTGCGCAGGACGTTGATCAGTGGCGGGCCAAAAAGGAAGCCAAAAATCAGCGCGGTCAGGAACGCACCGCCGGTACGAAAAGTGATATATCGGAAAAGGTTGAAGAAATCGCCACCATCGGACAAGGCGGTGAGCCAGTAGAACATTCAATCATCCCTTTCCTGAGGGCGGCTTTTCCGCCCCGACCTGCGCAAGCTGTCGACGATCTTGCTGACTTTGCTGCCCTTCGATCCCTTGACCAAAAGCACATCGCCCGCGTCTATCACGCCATGCACCCGAAGCACCAGATCATCCGCGCCCTCGAACCACTGGCCGCGCTGTGCGCGCGGCAGCGCCTCCCACAGGGCGCGCATGCGGGGGCCGACGCAGTGCACGCTGGTCAGTGCCGCGATATGCGGCAGGTCCGCCAGCGCGCGGTGCATTTCGACCTCATCTGCGCCGAGTTCCAGCATGTCGCCCAGAATGGCGATGCGCCGCCCCTTGGCAATACACCCGACACCATCACGCGGGGTACTGGCGGCCAGAACCTCCAGCGCGGCGGCCATCGAGGTGGGATTGGCGTTGAATGCGTCGTCGATCAGGTCCAGCGTGCAATCCTCATCGGCGCTGTCCAGATCGATCACCTCGCGGGTGCCGCGCCCGGCGGGCGGCCGCCAGCGGGCAAGGTCCGGCGCGGCCAGCCCGGCATCGCCGCCCAGCGCATCGACGGCGGCCAGCACGGCAAGGCCGTTCATCGCGAAATGACGCCCCGCACTGAGGATCTTGAACACCGCCGGATCTCCGGCAATCGTGGCGCGTACCACCGTGCAATCGTTATTCAGCTGCACGCCGTCCAGCCGGTAGGCGTCGCCGCCCGCGCCGAAGGTAACGATACGCGCGCCCGCTGCGCGGGCCGCGTCCAGCAGAATAAAGGTCGTGTCCAGATCCGCGTTGACGATCGCGGCGCCGCCCGGTTCAAGCCCTTCAAAGATCGCCGCTTTTTCGCGGGCGATGCCTGCCAGATCGTCGAATGCCTCCAGATGGGCGGCGGCCACTGTCGTGATCATCGCCACATGCGGGCGCGCCATGCGGCTGAGTGGCGCGATTTCGCCGGGGTGGTTCATGCCAATTTCGACGATAGCGAATTCAGTGTCTTGCGCCATGCGCGCCAGCGTCAGCGGCACGCCCCAATGGTTGTTATAGCTGGCCTCGGCGGCGTGGGTGCGGCCTTGTCGCGCCAGAACCTCGCGCAGCATTTCCTTGGTCGATGTCTTGCCCACCGAGCCGGTGACGGCGACCACGCGCGCGTTTGTGCGGGCGCGCCCGGCACGGCCCAACGTCTCCAGCGCGGCCAGAACGTCGGGCACGATCAGCAGCGGTGCATCCGCGGCCACGCCATCGGGTACATGACTGACCAGCGCCGCCGCCGCGCCCTTGGCCAGCGCCCCGGCGACAAAATCATGGCCGTCCCGCTCGGCCTTAAGGGCGACGAACAGATCGCCCGGCTGGATCGTGCGCGTGTCGATCGACACCCCATTGGCCTGCCACGCGCCTTGCGCCGTTCCACCCGTTGCGGCGGCGGCGTCGGCGGCGGTCCACAGGCTCATGCGCCTTCCCCTGCCTCGGCAGAGTCCAGCGCCATCACGGTGACGCTGGCCTGCTCGGCATCGTCGAAGGGCAACACATCGGTGCCGACGGTCTGCCCCGTCTCGTGCCCCTTGCCGAGGATCAGCAGTGCATCGCCTGACCCCAGCGCATCGACGCCGCGCAATATGGCCTCGGCCCGGTCGCCCACGTTCGCCGCATCCGGGCAGCCGCCCATGACGGCGGCGCGGATGGTGGCGGGGTCTTCGCCGCGCGGGTTATCGTCGGTCACGATCACCAGATCGGCATGTTCGGCAGCAGCCTGCCCCATCAGGGGCCGCTTGCCCGGATCGCGGTCGCCGCCCGCGCCGATGATGGCGATCAGGCGACCCATGACATGCGGGCGCAGCGCCTGAATGGCAGTCGCGACCGCGTCCGGCGTGTGGGCGAAATCAACGAACACCGCCGCGCCACTGCGCCGCGTTGCCGCCAGCTCCATCCGGCCGCGCACAGTGCGCATTTCCGGCAAGGTCTGGAAAACCCGCGCCGCATCCGCCCCGGCGCCAATGGCAAGCCCCGCCGCCAGCAGTAGGTTTTCGCCCTGAAAGCCGCCGATCAGCGGCAGATCAACCTGCTGTGGATCACCCATCCATTCAAAACGCAGGCTTTGCCCGATGGGATTGAACCGCTGGCCCAGCAGGCGCAGATGCGCGCCGACAGACCGGCCCACACGCAGCACGTCCTGCCCGCGTGCCTCGGCCAGATCGGCCATGTCGGCGCCGCGCGGATCGTCCATGTTGATGACAGCGACGCCGCCCTCGGGCAGCACGCGGGTGAACAGCCCCGCCTTGGCGTCAAAATACGCCTCGAACGTATGGTGATAGTCCAGATGGTCCTGGCTGAAATTGGTAAACGCCGCCGCGATCAGTTGCACCCCGTCAAGGCGGCGCTGCTCCAGCCCGTGGCTGGACGCCTCCATCGCCGCATGGGTGACACCGGCCTCTGACGCCTCGGCCAGGACGCGGTGCAGGGTGATGGGGTCAGGCGTGGTATGGGCCAGCGGCGCGGCATAGCTACCTTCGACGCCGGTGGTGCCGACATTGATCGCCTCCAGCCCCAGCGCCTGCCAGATCTGGCGGGTAAAACTGGCAACGGACGTCTTGCCGTTGGTTCCGGTCACGGCAACCATCACCTCGGGCTGCTGACCAAACCACAGCGCGGAAGCAAAGGCGAGCGCGGCGCGCGGATCTTCGGTCACGACCAGCGCGGCGTCTGATCCGGCCAGCACGTCGGCGGCAATGCGCGCGCCCTCAGTATCCGTCAGAATGGCGGTCGCGCCCATACGCAGCGCATATTGGATAAAGTCCGCCCCATGCGCGCGGCTGCCGGGCAGCGCGGCAAAGAGCGTGCCCTCCACCACCTTGCGGCTATCAACGGCAAGGCCCGTAATACGCGCCTGCGCGCCGCCCTTGGCCGCAAGGCCCAGATCCGCCAGTGTTCTTGCCTGCCCCGCCGCCATGGTCGCCCCGCTCAATCGCCGCTGCTAAAAGATGTCAGCGTTATATCAGGCGTCCCGGCAGGTTCAATGTCGGGGCGCATCCCCAAAAGAGGGGCGACGCGCGCCACGATTTCCGACGCGATCGGCACGGCGGTCCAGCCAGCGGTGCGGCGCGGTTTGACGCCCGACGTCTCGACCGGTTCGTCCAAGGTAACGATCAGCACGTATTTCGGATCGTTCGCCGGGAACATCGACGCAAAAGTCGCGATCACCTTGTCGGTGTAATAGCCGCCGCCGCGTTCTTTGGGCTTGTCGGCTGTGCCTGTCTTGCCGCCAACGGCGTATCCGGGAACCTCGCCCATGCTGGCGGTGCCGCTGGTGACGACGCGGCGCAGCATCGTGCGCGCCTCGCGGGCAACAGCGGTGGACATGACGCGCGTGCCCGGGGGGGGGCCGTCCTGCTTCAGCAAGGTTGGTTTGACGTAGCGGCCACCGTTGGCGATGGCAGCATACCCCGCAGCCAGATGGAGCGGGGTAGAGGACAGGCCGTGACCATAGGAAATGGTGACAGTCGACAGTTCTGTCCAGCGCTTGGGCAATAGCGGCTGGCCACCGCTGGCCTCGACCATCTCGAAATCGACGGGCTTGAAAAAGCCGAGCGTTTTCAGAAACTCCTGCTGCCGCACTGCGCCGATCTGAAGCGCAAGGCGCCCGGTGCCCCGGTTCGAGCTGTGCACGATGACATCCGACACGCTGATCTTGCCGTAATTCTTGCCGTTGAATTCACCGATGCGGTGGCCGCCCACGCGCATCGGGCCAGCGGTTTCGATCATCGTATCCGCGCGGACCAGCCCGAGCTGTATTGCCTGGGCGGCAGCAAAAATCTTGAAGGTCGAGCCCAGCTCGTAAACCCCCTGCACTGCACGGTTGAACAGCGGACTGTCTGCCGCATTGCCCTGCACCAGCGGGCGGGGGCGGTCGTTGGGGTCGAAATCAGGCAGGGATGCGATCGATACGATTTCGCCGGTCTGGACGTCCATCAGGATGGCGGCGGCACCTTTGGCGTTCATGATGCTCATGCCGCCGGCCAGCACCCGCTCGATCGCGGATTGTACCGACAGATCCAGCGACAGCGTCAGCGGCTCGTGGTTCTGCGCCGGATCGCGCAACCGCTCGTCATAATACTTCTCAATGCCCGCGACGCCGATCACCTCGGCGGCATGCACGCCCTCGCGGCCAAAGCCGGCACCGCCCAGCACATGCGCGGCCAACGTGCCGTTGGGATATAGCCGCATCTCACGCGGGCCAAACAGCAAACCCGGCTCGCCGATGTCATGCACGGCCTGCATCTGCTCGGGGCTGATTTTCTTCTTGATCCACAGGAACTTGCGCTTGCCGGTAAAGTCGCGGATCAGGCGGTCTTCTTTCAGGTCCGGGAAAATCTTGACCAGTCGGCTGGCGGTCTTTTCCGGCTCGATCATCTGCTGGGGCTGGGCATACAGGCTGTGCGTGTCGAAATTCGTCGCCAGAATCCGCCCCTTGCGATCGACGATATCGGCCCGCTGCGCAAGGATGCCTGCCCCCGCCGCGCTGGCGCGCGGCTCGGCCGGTTCGGTCTGGGCAAGAACGCCCATGCGCAGGCCGATAACGCCAAACGCACAGAAAAACATGGTGCCCAGCACCAAAATCCGCCCCTCGGCGCGGCGGCGCGATTTGTCGCGCATCGCCTCGTGACGCAGGCGGATATTCTCGCGCTCGATGGCGTCGGGATTCTCGCCCTTGGCACGGGCGGGCAGGATGCGCGCCAGCGGGCGCAGCGGGGTGCGGATCATGGCATGCTCTCCCCTTCGTTATTGCTTGAGAGGTCGACCGAGCCTGAAAAATCCACGCGCAGATCCGTTTCCGGCGGGAAGTCCACCTGATCGATACGGCCGAATTGCTCGGCCTCCAGCGGCATCAGGCCGAGACGGTCGAAATTGATATCCGCCAACTCGCGCAGGCGCGACGGGCGGTTGAGATAAGCCCATTCGGCATTCAGCACGCGCAGCCGTTGGCGCGCGGTCGAGATACGGCTCTCCAGCCGTTCGGCGTGGCTGATCGCGGCCTGCGTGCGGTAGTTCTCGTGATAGGCCCAGTAGGCCAATCCGATCACGGCCAAGGCGCTGAGTACATACAGGATACTGCGCATCACTTCCCCCCCTTCAGCAGCGGCATGCCCAGTGCCTTGCGGTCCGTCACGCCCGGCGCGGCATCGGTGCGCGTGGCCACGCGCAGCTTGGCGCTGCGCGAACGCGGGTTCGCGGCCAGTTCGGCGTCATCGGCAGTGATCGCCTTGCGACTTTTCAGCGTGAACTGGCGCGCCTGCTGGGCCTGCACCGGCGCATGGCGGCTGCCGCCCCCGCCCCCGTCGCTGCGATCCTGCAAGAATCGTTTGACCATGCGGTCCTCGATCGAATGAAAGGTGACAACAGCCAGAATACCGCCGGGCTTCAGGGCGCGTTCCGCCGCCTCCAGCCCACCGATCAACTCGCCATATTCGTCATTCACGGCAATCCGAATCGCCTGAAAGCTGCGCGTTGCCGGATGCGCCTGACCCGGTTTCGAGCGTGGCAGGCATTTCTCGACGATCTCGGCCAGTTGCAAGGTGCTGACGATCGGCACTTCTGCACGTTTGCGCACGATAGCCTTGGCGATGCGACGGCTGGCCCGCTCCTCGCCGTAAAGGTACAGGATATCGGCCAATTCACCCTCGTCGGCGGTGTTGACCAGATCGGCGGCGCTGGCGCCCCCTTGGCTCATCCGCATGTCCAGCGGCCCGTCGCGCATAAAGGAAAACCCCCGCTGCGCCTGATCCAGCTGCATCGAACTGACACCGAGGTCCAGCACAACACCGTCCAAGCCCTGCGCATATTCGTCCAGCCGGGAAAACACGCCCTCGACCAGCTCGACCCGCGCACCAAACGGCGCGGCCCAACCCTCGGCCATCTCCAGCGCCGCCGGGTCGCGGTCAACGCCGATCACCTTGCCTGCGCCCGCCGCCAACAGCGCGCGGGCATACCCGCCCGCGCCCAGCGTGCCATCCAGCCAAGTGCCGGTGACAGGCGCCGCAGCAGCAATCAGCGGTGCAATCAATACAGGGATATGCGGGGCATCACCGGGGGCAGCAGCAGACATCGCCTATTCCCCCTTTGCGCCATCCAGAAACACCAGCGGATCGAAATCCGCAGGCAGATCGTCCAGCCACTCTTCGGTCTTGGCGGCCTCTTCGACCTCATAGGTCTCGGGCTTCCAGATCTGGAATGTGTCGCCGGCGGCGATGAAAAACGCCTCGCCTTCCAGGCCGATCTTGGCGCGCAGCTTGGCGGGCAACACAAGGCGCCCGGTCTCATCCACCGTGGTCGGGAAGGACTGGCCGTGAAACAGGCGCTGAAGCATCTTGCGCTCCATCGAGCCGCGCGGCAGCGCGTCGATCTTGTCATCGACCTCACCGATCGCATCGACGGTATAGCATTCCAGGTAATTGCGGCGATGATCGCCGTAAACGATGATCAGTTCGGGCGGCAGGCCGTCGGTCCAGTTCGGATCGGACGCCTCGATCACACGGCGAAAAAGGGCCGGGATCGAGACCCTGCCCTTCGTATCCACCTTGTGGTGGCTTTCACCTCTGAACCTGCGTGCCACGGGTGCGGCCCCTTGCCCTGCCTCGGTTAATCGAAATCGCCCCTTGAAACGAAAACGACGGATTGAGCGGCTGCCACTGCCCAATCCGTCGCCCTCGTCCCGCTCTTGGCGGGGTGTCCGACTGCGCGCGCCACCTGGGGGGATGTCTGCTCGCTCGCGCGCCGGATCTCTTTGTTGGATGAAGTCGGATGCCTGTATGAAACCTGACTATGGTTATTATTAAGCGGGATCGTTTGGTGTCCCTTGTTGTCGTCCCGTCCTCATCACGCTTATAGGGATGCCATGGGAATTCATGGGAAGCAACTATAAAATGACACAACCGACCACAGGATGTAGTTATCCACAGGAGTACAAAGCAAGATCATGTGACACGGATTTGTGAGAAGGCGCAGAACCTAGATGAAATTTCACCCACTTCCGCTACATCTTGTGGCACCAAAGATGACCCAAGTTTTTCCCGTAAATTCCCGATTTATTTCCGAATCGACCGAAAAACCACAGGCGTGCGTATCTGTGCCGCCCAAAAGCACCAGGGCTCAAACTGGAAATCGAACATGGGTACGCCTAGATTCGCGGCCCGTCACACACCAAACGGCATGCAATTCCATATCGGACTGACCGGCGCCCCATTTCGTCCCATGGTTTCCCATGGCACGGAACCGATCACGTCAAAGCCCGACATCCTCGGGCATGAATACCAGATCGGTCGGACCCGGCCGCGCGCCTGCCGCGGTCAACATCGCGTGAACCTGCCCACGGTGATGCGTCTGGTGATTGAACAGATGCACAGCGCACAATCCCATCGGCCGCGCCATTTCGCGCCCCGTGGCGCCGGAAACCCAAGTCAGATCCCCGGCCAGATCCTCGGGATTCAGCCGGTCGGCCCAACCCAGAATCCGCTTGTCCGCCTGCGCCCGTGCAGCGCAGTAGGCGTGCCAATCAGCCAACAGCCCGGGACTGGCGTCAATACCACCCTCCGGCGGGGCGCCGCCGTCGAATCGCGACATCCAGATCAAGTCAGCCCACAAAAGATGATTCAGCGTGCCAAAGATCGATCCGAAAAACGCACCCCGTTCCTGCCTGCGCACGTCATCGCCCAACCCATCCGCCGCCGACAGCAGCGATCCGTTCTGCCACAGGTTATACCGCGCCATCAGCGCGCAATATGAGGGCGATGAGGTCATGAGGCCACCTTTGCAACAACCGCAGGCCGCATGGCGCGCCCCACTCCTTATGATACGTTAAAGGTGCTTTTTCTTGGGATAAATACCCAAATACCGCGCCATCACCGCAAACCGGCCTCGGGGTCGGGCGCATCGGGGTCCGCCTGACCGATTCCGAGGAACACGAATTTCAGCGGCACCATCCAGGCGAACCCCACCACCACATAGACCAGCAATGTCATCCAGCCCGGCAGATCCGGCAACCATGCGATCAGACTGATTGCCGCAACGATGTATATCGGCAGGCCAATCAGCAGGATCACCAGGGACCAGCGCCTGCGCGCCTTATAGCTGAGGGCCATGCCGTCTCTCCTTGTTCGCTCGACGATGGGATCAGTCCGCGAAGGGGTCAGTCACCAGAATGGTATCTTCCCGCTCCGGCGAGGTTGACAGTAGCGCGACGGGGCATTCGATCAACTCTTCGACGCGGCGCACATATTTGATTGCCCCGGCAGGCAGGTCGGCCCAGCTGCGCGCGCCCTCGGTCGATTCGGACCAGCCCGGCATCTCCTCGTAGATCGGCTTGCAGCGGGCTTGCCGGTCGGCGGCGGTCGGCAGGTAGTCCAGCCGCTCGCCGTCCAGTTCGTAGCCGGTGCAGATGCGCAGGGTCTCGAACCCGTCCAGCACGTCCAGCTTGGTCAGCGCGATGCCCTTGACGCCCGATGTGGCGCAGGTCTGGCGCACCAGCGCGGCATCGAACCAGCCACAACGACGCTTGCGGCCCGTCACGGTGCCGAATTCGCGGCCCCGCTCGCCCAGCCGCTGGCCGTTATCATCGTCCAGCTCGGTCGGGAACGGGCCTTCGCCGACGCGGGTCGTGTAAGCCTTGACGATGCCCAGCACATAATTGATCGCGTTCGGACCAACGCCCACACCGGTGGCCGCCTGCCCTGCAATCACATTGGACGAGGTAACAAAAGGGTACGTGCCGAAATCGATGTCCAGCAGCGCGCCTTGCGCCCCCTCGAACAGGATGCGCTTACCGGCCTTGCGCTTGTCGTTCAGCACCTTCCAGACGGGTGCGGCATATTGCAGGATCTCCGGCGCGATCTCGCGCAGTTGGGCGATCAGCCCGTCGCGGTCCACCGGATCGATCCCGAGCCCCTTGCGCAACGGGTCATGATGCTGAAGCGCGCGGTCCACCCGCGCCTCCAACGTCGCCAGATCACCCAGATCAGCGACGCGGACCGACCGGCGACCGACCTTGTCCTCATAGGCCGGGCCGATGCCGCGCCCGGTGGTGCCGATCTTGGTGCCCTTGCTGGCGGCCTCTTCGCGCGCGCGGTCCAGTTCGCCATGGATCGGCAGGATCAGCGCCGTGTTTTCGGCGATCATCAGCGTTTCGGGCGAAATGTCGACGCCCTGCTCGCGAATCTTGGCGATCTCGTTCACCAGATGCCACGGATCCAGCACCACGCCGTTGCCGATCACGCTCAGCTTGCCGCCACGCACCACACCCGAGGGCAGCGCGTTCAGCTTGTAGACCTTGCCATCCACGACCAGCGTGTGACCGGCGTTATGGCCGCCCTGAAACCGTGCGATGACGTCTGCGCGCTCGCTCAGCCAGTCGACAATCTTGCCCTTGCCTTCGTCGCCCCACTGAGCGCCTACGACGACCACGTTTGCCATGCTGGACCTCTTATCTGTTCGGTAAACCCGCGCCCTTGTAGCCATGCGCAGCGCGAGGTGAAACCTCTAAAGCGTTCTTCCGAAACGTCGGCCAGTGATTTTCACCGCAAACCCGGCCAGTGCCCGGCATCTGCGCGCCGATGCCGGGTTGCGGGGGGCGGGGAAATTCCATAAAGCCTGTCGTGATATTGCTGAGCCGCGAAAAAACCTCGAAACGCCTACGCCACATCGCGGTTGTTCGCGCTTTGATGTCAAGTCGTGGTTTAACTTGACCTCGAAACGCTTTAGATACCGCCCAAGACTTCCTCAGATTCCCCCTACCCGGCAGGCCGCTCAATGGAAAACGTCGTTCTCATCATCCACCTCCTTCTGGCGCTGGCGCTGATCGGCGCCGTGCTTCTGCAACGCTCGGAGGGCGGCGGTCTGGGCATGGGCGGCGGGGGCGGTGGTGGCCGCGTCGCAGGCCGTTCGGCCGGGACAGCCATGGGCAAGCTGACATGGGTGCTGGCCGGCGCGTTCATCTGCACCTCGATGGCGTTGACCATCATCGCAGCCAGCAATTCGGCAGGCAGTTCGGTGCTGGACCGCTTGGTCGACGCGCCCCGGCGCGATGAAGCGCCCGTCGATCCGGCCAGCGGCACCTCTCCGTTGCAATCGCTGGACGATAGCGACACCAACGCGCCCCTTTTGCCGACCGCAGAATAACTTCAGCCAATTATTCGGGCCGCCGATAGCTGCCTGATGCATCCCAGCTAAACAGTCGCGGCGCGGTTGCGCGCCCCGCCCGAATCCTCTATGGCTCAAGTCCCGTGGTGCTGCGGTTTCTTGAACCCGCAATTGCACGAAATCAGGCCCGTTTTATGGGCCTTCCATCACGGGGGACCGCCTGCCAATGGCTCGTTACATCTTTATCACCGGCGGTGTCGTCTCTTCCTTAGGCAAGGGGCTGGCCTCTGCCGCGCTGGGGGCATTGTTGCAGGCGCGCGGATTTTCGGTGCGCCTGCGCAAGCTGGACCCCTATCTGAATGTCGATCCCGGCACGATGTCGCCGTTCGAACATGGCGAGGTCTTCGTCACTGATGACGGCGCCGAGACCGACCTGGATCTGGGCCATTACGAACGGTTCACCGGCGTGCCCGCCCGCATGACTGACTCGGTCAGTTCGGGGCGCATCTATTCCAACGTGCTGGAAAAGGAACGGCGCGGCGATTATCTGGGGAAAACGATTCAGGTTGTCCCGCACGTCACCAACGAGATCAAGGACTTCCTCGCCATCGGTCAGGACGAGGTCGATTTCATGCTCTGCGAAATCGGCGGCACCGTGGGCGATATCGAGGGCCTGCCGTTCTTCGAGGCGATCCGCCAGTTCAGCCACGACCAACCGCGCGGGCAATGCATCTTCATGCACCTCACACTGCTGCCCTATCTGGCAGCGAGCGGCGAGTTGAAGACCAAACCGACCCAGCACAGCGTCAAGGAATTGCAGAGCATCGGCATAGCGCCCGACATCCTGGTCTGCCGCTCCGAACACCCCATCCCCGAAAAAGAACGCGAAAAGATCGCGCTGTTCTGCAACGTGCGCAAAGAGCATGTGGTCGCCGCCTACGACCTGAAATCCATCTACGAGGCACCGCTGGCCTATCACCGCGAGGGGCTGGATCAGGCCGTTCTGGACGCGTTCGATATATCGCCCGCGCCCCGCCCCGACCTGACCGTCTGGAAGGATGTGGCGGACCGCATCTACAACACCGATGGTGAGGTAAACATCGCCATCGTCGGCAAATATGTCCAGTTGGAGGATGCGTACAAATCAATCAAGGAGGCGCTGACCCATGGCGGCATGTCCAACCGCGTCAAGGTCAACGTCAAATGGGTCGACGCCGAAGTCTTTGACACCGAAGACCCGGCACGCCGCCTCGACGGCTTCCACGCGATCCTGGTGCCCGGCGGCTTTGGCGAGCGCGGCACCGAAGGAAAGATCAAGGCGGCCCAATTCGCGCGCGAGCGCAAGATCCCCTACATGGGCATATGCCTTGGCATGCAGCTGGCCGTGATCGAGGCCGCCCGCAATGTTGCCGGCATGTCCACAGCCGGATCAGAGGAATTCGACCACGAATCCGGCGCCAAACGGTTCGAGCCGGTGGTCTACCACCTCAAGGAATGGGTGCAGGGCAATGACAAGGTCAAGCGCAAGGTGACTGACGACAAAGGCGGTACCATGCGTCTCGGTGCCTATAATGCCACCCTCAAGGAGGGCAGCCGCGTCGCCGAAATCTACGGCACCACCTCCATCGAAGAACGCCACCGCCACCGCTATGAGGTCGACACGAAGTATCGCGAGAAGCTGGAGAAGTGCGGCCTGCGGTTTTCCGGCATGTCGCCCGACGGACGTCTGCCCGAGATCGTGGAATGGGCAGATCATCCGTGGTTCATCGGCGTGCAGTTCCACCCCGAGCTGAAATCCAAGCCGTTCGCGACGCACCCTCTGTTCGACGATTTCGTGCGCGCCGCCGTGGAAACCTCGCGCCTCGTCTAGGGCGCGACGCGCGCTGAAAATGCTGGTTTTTTGGGTATTTTGACCAAGAAAAAGCAGTGCGGCGCGCACCATTTTCAATGTTCCGAAAATACTCCCGCCGGAGGCTCCCGCAGGTTCCCCCAACGCGGCGCTGCAAATTCAGCCAGCCATCAGCGCTTGGGCAGCGGCGCGCGCGGCGGCGGTGATCGTGTCGCCCGATAGCATGCGCGCGATCTCGTCCACGCGCTGATCTGCGTCCAGCGGCATGACCGTCGATAGCGTCATCCCACCTTCCACCCGCTTTTCCACCCGCCAATGATGTGCGGCCAGTGCCGCCACCTGTGGGCTATGCGTGACGACCAGAACCTGACCGCCCTGCGCCAGATCCGCCAGCCGCCGTCCAACTGCATCAGCTGTCGCCCCGCCGACGCCGCGGTCGATCTCGTCGAAGATCATCGTGAGACCCGGCTGCGTGCCCGTCAGGCACACCTTGAGAGCCAGCAGGAAGCGGCTGAGTTCGCCGCCGGAGGCAATCTTGGCAAGCGGTCCCGAGGGCGCGCCAGGATTTGTCGCGACGCGAAAGGCAACCTCGTCGATGCCGTCGGGCCCGGGGGGCAGTTCGGTCATGGTCGTCTCGAACACTGCGCGCTCCATCTTGAGCGGGGCCAGTTCGGCCATCACGGCGGTGTCCAGGCGCCCGGCCGCCTCGGCCCGCCCAGCACTGAGGGCGGCGGCGCTGTCGTCATAGAGTTTGCATGCGCGTTTCAGATCGGCGCGCAGCCCCTCGATCCGGGCATCACCCGCGTCGAGCGCGGCGAGGCGCTGCTCCAAGCCCTCGGCGAAATCGCCCAGCGCGTCCGGCCCCACACCATGCTTGCGCGCCAGCGCACGGATCGCAAAAAGGCGCTCTTCGGTTTCCTCCAGCTCAGCGGGGTTGAAGGCCAGCGCCTCGACGCAGTCGTCGACGCCGCGCGCCGCGTCGTCCAGTTCAACCAGCGCACGTCCCAGAGCGGCGATGGGCGCATCAAGCTGGCCCTCAACCTGCGCCGCCGCATCCTCCAGCCAGCGCAGCGCATCACCGGCGGCGCCTTCGGCCCCCTGCCCGCCGAGGGCCTGCGCGGCCTTGGCGATATCGGCGCGCACGCGTTCAGCGGCCTGCATCATGCGGCGACGCACATCCAATTCGCCGTCTTCGCCCGGTTCGGGCGACAGCGCGCGCATCTCGGCAACCGCGTGACGCAGGTATTCTTCTTCGCTGCGCACTTCCTCCAGCGCGTCTTCGGCGGTTTTCAGGGCTTTCATGGCCGTCTGCCGCGCGCGCCATGCGCTGCGCATTTCAGCCCGCAGTGCATCCATTTGTCCGTATTCGTCCAGCAGCGCCCGGTGGCCACGCGCGTTGAGCAAGCCGCGATCATCGTGCTGGCCATGCAGTTCGACCAGCGTATCGCTGAGGCTGCGCAGCACCTCACCCGAGCAGCGTCGATCATTGACCCACGCCGTCTTGCGGCCCTCGGCGGTATTGATGCGCCGCAGGATCAGCTCGTCACTGGCGGGAATTCCCGCCTCGTCCAAGACGGCATGTGCGGCGTGGCCCGGCGGCAGATCGAACACCGCCGTAACCTCGCCCTGTTCGGCGCCCGCGCGGACCAGTTCGGCCCGGCCACGCCACCCCAGGACAAACCCGAGACTGTCCAGCAGGATCGATTTGCCTGCCCCGGTCTCACCGGTCAGCGCATTCAGGCCGGGCCGGAACGTCAGTTCCAGCCGGTCGATGATCAACATGTCGCGAATATCAAGACTGCGCAGCATTGCCTAAAGCCTTTTGGGTTTTTCTGGCTCGGAGAAACGCAGAAGGCAGGTGCCGTTTCGATCTGGGCTGCGTTCCGCACTCCACCCGCCCTTCAAGCGGAATGCGAAACGCATTGAACCCGCAGCGCGAGCCCTAGCCCACCTCATGCGTTACAGCCACTGGCCCTTGATCATCTGGCGATACACCTGCCCCAGCCAATTATCGCCGCGCGCCTCCATCTTCAGCCCACGCTGGGTCAGCAGCAGATAGCCGTCCTGATACCACGCGGTCGAGCGGAAGTTGTAGCCCAGAATCGCGCCGGCAGTCTGCGCCTCGTCGTTCAGACCCAGGGACAGATACGCCTCGATCAGACGGTACAGCGCCTCGGCGGTGTGGGATGTGGTCTGGAAATCCTCGACCACAACACGGAAACGATTGATCGACGCGGGGAAGTGATCGCGCTTGAGATAGTAGCGCCCGACCTCCATCTCCTTGGCGGCGAGGTGGTCAAAGGCCAGATCGAATTTCAGCATCGCAGACCGGGCATATTCGCTGTCGGGATACAGTTCGATCACCTTGCGCAGCGCCTGAAGCGCCTGAAAGGTCAGGCCCTGATCGCGGCCAACTTCGTCAATCTGGTCGTAATAGCTGAGCGCAAGAAGATATTGCGCATAGGCCGCATCCTCGTCCGTTGGATAGAAATCGATATAGCGCTGCGCGGCACTGCGGCTTTCCTCATAGCTCTGGTCGAGATGATAGGAAAACGCCTGCATGATCACGGCACGCTTGGTCAGGTCCGAATAAGGGAAGAGCCGCTCGATCTCGGCAAAGCTTTGGGCGGCCACCGCAGGTCTGTTCGCCGCCAGATCATATTCGCCGCGTTCAAATATCTGCTGGGCCGTGTAATTTTCATAGTCGACATCGCCGCGCTCGACTTTGCTGGAGATACCGCCGCAAGACGCGAGCGCCGCCGACAACAGAAGCGCACCCGTCAGTTTCGCCGCTTGTTTTGCCGCCAGTTTCGCGCGCGATGTAGCGCCCTGTCTGCCAAACGTCATGCCTGATCTGCCCTTCTTCCCCGTTGATCGGGTTGTAGCCCAATCATCCGGTCTGTGCCAGCAGAGAAATCCAAGCGAGACAAAGGAGTTGGCGCAAATCGCCACACCGGCGCAGGACCGCATGTGCGATGCATGGGAAACATGCGCGTCACGCGACTTGCGGCACTTCGCCCCAATGCACGCCCGCGCCGGGCAGCTTGGCCGCGAGCGTCGCGTCGCAGGTCACCCACTCCACCGCGCCCGGCTGATCAAATAATGCGCGCAGCAGATCGTTGGTCAGTGCATGGCCGGCCAGATGCCCCTGATAGAACCCCAGCAGCGGCGCACCGGCCAGTGCCAGATCCCCCAATGCATCCAGCATCTTGTGGCGCACAGCCTCGTCGCTGTGGCGCAGGCCACCGGGGCTGAGCACATCGGCCCCGTCCACGACGACGGCATTATCCAGCGAACCACCCAGCGCAAGGCCGCTGGCACGCATCGCGTCTACATCCGACTTGCGGCAGAACGTGCGGCTACTGGCCAGTTCCCGTACAAAGCTGCCATTCGCCATGTTCAGCGTTTTCTTCTGCACGCCGATCGCCGCTTCGTCAAAGGCGATATCGAATTCGATCGTCAGTGTGTCATGCGGCGTCAGCCGCGCCCAGGCGTTCCCGCGGCGCACCTCGACCGCGCGCAGGACGCGCAGTGCGCGCACCGGCTGCCCCTGCTTGCGCAGGCCGGTCTGCAAGATGCCGCGCACAAACAGCGCCGAGCTGCCGTCGAGAATGGGCACTTCCGGTCCGTCGACTGTGATCAGCGCATTGTGAATGCCACAGCCCATCAGGGCGGCCATCACATGTTCCACCGTTGAAACTTGCACACCATGGGCATTTTCCAGCCGGGTGCAGAGCGGAGTCTGATTTACATGGGTCCAAAGCGCAGGGATGTCCCCGGTGCCAGCCGGGCAATCCACCCGGCGAAAGACGATGCCATGGTCAACGGCTGCGGGACGGATCACCAACCGTGCGGACAGGCCCGAGTGCAGGCCAACGCCGTCGAACGAAATGGGTTTTGTCACCGTCGTTTGCACATTGCCCTCATAAAATTTGTTGCCTCGGGGTCCACCAGACGGTCTTGCCGCTGTGGTTAAAAAGGATTTAAGCCGTGAGCGCCGATGGCTCAACTCAATCTTTGCAACCGTTTGAAACATGCCCGAGTCCCCGGCGGCGGTATTTCGCCTAGATGTAGCTTTGCACATAATATCATCATGTTAGAGGCGCGCAAAACCGCCTGCGTTCACGAAAAAAGGCCGCCCTGAGGCGGCCTTTTGATGCGTTATTACGGTTGGTTGCGTGCGCGGATCAGTTGGCCTGACGGCGCAGGAAGGCCGGGATTTCGATCTGCTCGTCACGCTCTTCCTCGTGCGGGACGGGCGCCGGGGCGGGCTGCTGTGCCTGAACGCTGGGCTGCTGGCGATGCTGGCGCGGCGCTTCGGCCTCCTGACCGTGGCCGGTCATCCGGTTCAGCAGCGAATTGATACCAAAGCGCGGACGCTCGGCGGGCTGCTGCATATCGGAGTTGCGGGCCTGCTGCTGGGCCTGACGCACCTGCGGCGTCTGGGCGCCTACCGGGCGGCGCGACGCGGCGTTGCCGACGGCGGTGTGCAACCGTGCCATGACATCGTCGGACGGCGTGCCAGTCGACGCGGGGCGCGAGGCGACATAGGCCTGAAGTTCCTCTTCGGGCTCATATTCGGGTTCGATCGCGCGCGGAGTATATGCCGGGGGCGGCAAATCACTGCCGGACCTTGCGGCAGTCGGGCGTGACGACTCGAACTGGCGTTCTTGACGCTCGGGACGTTCCTGACGCTCTTGGCGCGGTTCAAAGACATCCTCCGCCCGCTCTTCGGCGGCGGCGCGCCCGGCCTCGATCGAGGTGAACAGCGACGGCTCGGGCGCCTCTTCGGTACGCGCGGCGGGCTGAACGGGCTCGGGTGTCGGCGCGGGCTCCGCGCGCTCTGCCTCTTCGCGGGGCTCCTCCTGCTCGACGCTGAGCGTCTGGCGCAGCGGCTCGGCCAGCGAACGGCGCGGGACGGGCACTTCGGTTGTGGCCGCGACCGCGTCGATGCCGGTGGCCACGACGCTGACGCGCATCTTGCCTTGCATCTCGGGATCCATGGTGGAGCCGACAATGATGTTCGCTTCCGAATCCACTTCCTCGCGGATGCGGTTCGCGGCTTCGTCCAGCTCGAACAGGGTCAAATCGGTGCCGCCGGTGATGTTGATCAGGACGCCCTTGGCGCCGCGCAGGCTGATTTCGTCGAGCAGCGGGTTTGCGATGGCCTTTTCGGCGGCCTGGATCGCACGATCCTCGCCCTCGGCCTCGCCGGTGCCCATCATCGCCTTGCCCATCTCGTCCATCACCGCGCGCACGTCGGCAAAATCGAGGTTGATCAGGCCCGGACGCACCATCAGGTCGGTCACGCCCTTGACGCCCTGATACAGAACGTCGTCAGCCATGCTAAAGGCTTCGGTGAACGTCGTCTTCTCATTGGCCAGACGGAACAGGTTCTGGTTGGGAATGATGATCAGCGTATCGACGACCTTTTGCAGCGACTCGACGCCGTCCTCGGCCTGCTTCATCCGCTTGCCGCCTTCGAACTGGAACGGCTTGGTCACGACGCCGACGGTCAGAACACCCAATTCACGCGCGGCCTGCGCGATGATCGGTGCGGCACCGGTCCCGGTGCCGCCGCCCATTCCGGCAGTGATAAAGCACATATGCGCGCCGGCCAGATGATCGACGATCTGTTCGATGCTTTCCTCTGCAGCGGCAGCGCCGACCGACGCACGGGCGCCCGCGCCCAGCCCTTCGGTCACTTTCACGCCAAGTTGGATCAGGCTTTCGGCATTCGACTGCTGAAGCGCCTGCGCGTCCGTGTTTGCAACAACGAACTCGACCCCATCCAGCTGCTTTTCAATCATGTTGTTGACTGCGTTACCGCCAGCGCCGCCAACACCGAAAACGGTGATCCGGGGCTTGAGGTCTTCGCGTCCGGGCATGGTGAGGTTCAATGTCATTGCTCTGTCCGCCTGTGCTTGCGCCCACATTCGCGGGCCGTTTTTCTGCCGTAATTCGCATTGTTATCGGGAAGTGCCCGGATCGTCACCTAAAAAACACCGCCGAACCACCAAATATAGACGCTTTTTGGCGTCGATTCGCGGGATTTCGCCGATGGCACCGCATCTTGGGGCTACCAGTTGTCACGGAACCATTTCACCGCCCGCTTCAGCGACCGCGCGGGATAGCGATCAACCGGCAGCTCAAAGTCCCACCATTCGTCCTGCGGGTTCGCCGCAAACAGGCACATGCCCACCGCGCTGGCAAACCCGGCGCCGGTCGCAGCCTGCGGCAATCCATGCACGCGCAGGGGGCGCCCCAGACGCACCTGCTGACCCAGAATGCGGCTGGCCAACCCGTCAAGGCCGGGGATCTGGCTGCCGCCGCCCGTCAGCACGATCTGCTGGCTGGGCAGGCAATCGAAACCGGCGGCGTCCAGACGAGCGCGCACCTCCTCCAGAATTTCCTCGACGCGGGGGCGCATGATGCCGATCAGCTCGGCGCGGCTGACGCTGCGCCTGTCATGGTCCCAATCGCCGGTGTCGCTGTTGATCTCGATCATCTCGCGGTCGTCCATGCCGGTGGCGACGACGCCGCCATAGAATGTCTTGATCCGTTCGGCGACCGCGGTCGGCACTTGCAGACCCATCGAGATGTCGGAGGTCACATGCTCGCCGCCCATGCGGACGCTGTCACAGTAGATCATGTGCTTCTTGATAAAGATCGAGATGCCGGCGCTGCCGCCGCCCAGATCGATACAGGCGGCGCCCAGTTCCTGTTCGTCCTCGACCAGCGACGAAATGCCGGCGACATAGGCCGAGCTGGCGATGCCGGCCAACTCCAGATCGCAGCGCTTGACGCAATAGGCCAGATTCTGGATCGGCGCGCTGTCGACCGTCAGCATGTGCAAATCGGTGCTCAGCGCGTTGCCCATCTGCCCGCGCGGGTCGATCAGACCCGACCGGTGATCCAGTGCGAAATTCACCGGCTGCGCATGAAGCACCTCGCGGCCATCCCCGAAATCGGGGACTTCGCAGGCCGACAGAACGCGGCCGACGTCCTGCTCGGACACCATGTGCCCCTCCAGTTCGACCTGACCGGCCAAGCCGTAGCTGCGCGGCCCAGCGCCCGAAAAACACGCGATGACATGATCGACGCGCATGTTGGCCATCTTTTGCGCGGCCTGAACGGACGTGCGAATGGCGCGCTCGGTTTCGGCCATGGCGTCGATTTCGCCAAAGCGGACACCACGCGAGCGGGTCGTCGCGGCGCCGATCACGCGGAACCCCGCCTGCCCCGCCATCGCGCCGATGCCACTGTCATCGGGATGCTTGTCGGTGCCGTCGAACCGCAGCACAAGGCAGGCGATCTTGGACGTGCCCACATCCAGTACGGCCACGACACCGCGCTGCATGGCGGCGCGGCGCATGTTGCGCATTGCGCGTTGGGATTCATAAAGTTCGATCATTTTGCGCCTGTCCCTGCACTCAAGTTCCGTACGCGCCACCATTCCTGACTGGCGGGCTCGTTCATTCTCAGCGTTGGCCGGTCGGCCAGCCGCATGTCCACGACCGCGATGTCGCGCTCCAGCATCGTCTGCGCCTCGTTCAGCACGATCACGCGCTCCAGCGCGCGGACCGGATCGTCCACCGGCAGCAGGATGCGCTGGCCGCGATCCAGCACCACGTCCCAGCGGCGTGCTCCCATCCGCACGAGGCCCCGCAGACGCGTGCCCAGCGGACCGGCGGCGGCACGGATCGCCAGCGCCTCGGGCACTGCCTCCTGCGCGCCGTCGCCGGTCACCACCAGTAACTTGGCCCGCTCGGCCCGGTGGGCGACGGCGTCCAGCGCGACGCCCGCGTTATCGATCACGATCAGCCCCTTGGGCACGCGCAGCAGTGCGGCGGGCTGGCGTTCATGCACGCGGACCTCCAGCACGCCGCCCTGACGCACGCGCACGGCGGCACTGGCGACGGCGGGAATATCCTCGATCGCGGCGCGCACGGCCTCCAGATCCATATCGAACGAACTGAGCGGCAGCACATAGCCAAAGCTGTCGCGCACATCCTCGGCAGTTCGCGGACTGGCGCCCTCGACCGCCAGAAGCTTGACCATGAATTCGGGACGGGTCTGGATCTGCTGGCGCAAATCGTTGAACGTCAGCATCATGCGCTGCTGAACGGCAGGGTCCGTCAGATACCAGGACGCAACTCCGAAGGTCAGGCAGAACGGCACACCAAAGCGCAGCATGCGCCGGTACATCGGCGTCAGCAGCACCCGCTGCATCCGGTAGGACCAGCGCGATGGCGCGGGATCGTTGCGTGCGCTTACCTGCCCCATGATGCATCCTCGACCATCCAGCGGCAGAGCGCGCCAAAGCTCATCCCGACCGCCTGCGCCTGTTCGGGGCTGAGCGATGTCGGCGTCATGCCCGGCTGCGTGTTCGTCTCCAGCAGGATCAGACCCTGCGCGCCGCGCGCCTCATCCCAGCGGAAATCAGTGCGGCTGACGCCCCGGCACCCCAGCGCCACATGCGCGCGCAGGGCGTAATCCATGCACAGATCGAAAATGTCCTGCGGGATGTCAGCGGGCACGACGTGGCGCGACCCGCCGACCTCGTATTTCGCGGAATAATCGTACCAGCCATCGGTGATGATGTCGGTCACGATCAGCGCCCGATCACCGACGACGGTGGTGGTCAGCTCGCGGCCTGGCGCATACGCCTCGACCATCACGCGCTCGGGCATATCATCTGACAGTTGCGCGGGGCCATTCGCCGCCTCATGCACGATATAGACCCCGACCGAGGAACCCTCGTTATAGGGTTTGACCACATAGGGCGGCGACATGGGATGCCGCGCACAGACGTCATCGCGATTGGCGAGGATGCTGGGCACGACCGGCAGGCCGGCGGCGCGGTAGGCAGATTTCGTCGCCTCCTTGTCCATCGCCAGCGCCGAGGACAAGACGCCCGAATGGGTGTAGGGAATGCGCAGCCATTCCAGCATGCCCTGCACGCAGCCATCCTCGCCCCAGCGACCATGCAGGGCGTTAAAGACGACGTCAGGGGAAATTTCAGACAGCTTTTGCGCCAGATCGGGGCCGGCATCGACCTCGACCACGACATAGCCTTCATCCCTCAGCGCGGTGGCGCATTCACGTCCAGAGGACAACGACACGTCGCGCTCTGCCGACGGGCCGCCCATTATCACCGCAACTTTGGGGTTTGTTCTGCTCGAACGAACCACCGATCTGCCTCAATGTGCCGGGCCGTTTTCGGCCCTGTTTTTATTGGTTTTGGGCGCGTGCGCCCTGTCTTTATAGTGTGTCGGACGCCTGTGTCCCATCAGGGGCCGGTTCGCCGACCCTCATGATTTCCCACTCTAACTCTATTGCGCTGGTTTGAAAAACCTTTTTTCTGACGGATTCTCCCAATCCTTCCAGATCGGCTGCTGTGGCGCCTCCGGTATTGACCAAAAAGTTGGAATGCTTGGGGCTCATCTGCGCCCCTCCCAGCCGGGCGCCGCGCATTCCGGCATCGTCGATCACCTTCCACGCCTTTAAGTCATGCGTGTCGTCCGCCTGCCCCGTGCTGCTGAATCCGGCGGGGTTGCGAAATGTGCTGCCGGCGGTGCGGTCCTTGGTCGGCTGCGTCTCGTCCCGCTTTTGCAGTTGTGCGGCCATGCGCGCCTCCAGCGCGGCAGGATCGCCAGCGGGCCCTTGCAGCACGGCAGAGGTCAGCACCCAGCCCTCGGGCAGGTCGGTCTGGCGGTAGCGGAAATTCATGTCCTGCGCTGTGAGCGCGACGATCTGTCCCTCCCGCGTGACAGCGCGGGCCGAGACGAAGGCGTCGGCGGTATAGGTGCCGTAGCACCCGGCATTCATCCGCAAGGCGCCGCCGATGGCGCCCGGAATGGTGCGCAGAAATGTCAGGTCCACCCCGGCCCCCGCCGCCCGCTTTGCCACATGCGCGTCCAGCGCCGCTGCGCCGACGGTAACGCGGGTGCCCTCCACCTTGATCCCGTTAAAGCCGCGCCCAAGGCGGATCACCACTGCGCGCAGCCCCCCGTCGCGCACGATCAGGTTGCTGCCGACGCCCATGGGAAAGACCTTGATGGCAGGGTCCAACGCGGCCAGAAATCCAGCCAGATCCGCCTCGTCGGCAGGCTGGAACAGCCAGTCCGCAGGTCCACCCACGCGCAGCCATGTGAGGTCAGCCAAGGGCCGCTGCGGCGTCAACCTACCACGCACCTGGGGCATTTGCCCGCTCATTTATCTGCCCTCCCGCCACGGATGAGGCCGATCAGAAGCCCCAGCAGCCCGCCGATCAGCCAAACCGGCAGGATCAGCCCGGTAAAGACCGCGGTGCGCGGCGGCAAATCCAGCGCAAACGCGGTCCAGCCCAGCGCAAGAACGATGGTGGCGCAGATCAGCCAGCCAAGTCCGGCAGAGCGCAATGTACGCCGCAGGCACAGCCGGAAAAACACATAAACGCCAACGCTGAATGCTGCCGCCATGAAGGCGAATAATATCGTCACATTGGATGTCATATGCCGGTCCTCCAGCCAGTCCTCTGGCGGGCGTTGGTGCAAGGTTTCGCCCGGCTCAATCCTCGGCAAGCCCCTGCTGAGGGCCACGCAGCCAGCGCCACAGGTAAACCACCGGCCAGCGCAGGATCGTCACAGCCGCAACAAGGCAGAAAAGCCCGATCCACGGCCCCGTCTGCCAGGTCACATAGCCCAGGATCGGGATGCCCACGGCGATCAGAACATAGGCTGCGCGCCAGTGATTTTCGCCGCTGGGCGTCATCGCCAGCAGGTTCGCGCCCAGCACCCATATACAAGCGAGTATCAGCGACGTCGGCATGGCCTATCCTTCCTACAATTGCGATGTTTTCAGCGCCTCCGGCAGCCTGGTCGCCCAGCCGCTGATCGTGCCGGCGCCAAGGCAGACCACCAGATCGCCGGGCCGCGCATGGGCGCGGACCAAGGCGGCCAGCCCCGCCTCCCCCTCGATGGCATGCGCGTCGCGGTGCCCCCGCTCGATCAGGCCCGCGACCAGATCGTCGCGGCTGGCGCCGGGTACGGGATCCTCGCCCGCAGCATAGACCGGGGCGATTCCGACGATGTCGGCCTCGTTGAAGCACGCGCAGAATTCCTCGAAGTGATGGCTGAGGCGCGTGTAGCGATGCGGCTGATGCACGGCAATGACACGGCCTTCGGTGGCGTGGCGCGCGGCTTTCAGCACGGCTGAAATCTCGGTCGGGTGGTGGGCGTAATCGTCGATGATGGTCACGCCGTCGACCTCGCCCACGCGGGTAAAGCGGCGGTTGACCCCACCGAAACTGGCCAGTGCATCGCGGATTTCGACGGTCTTCATACCCAGATGGCGCGCGACGGCGACGGCGCTGAGCGCGTTACTGACGTTGTGATCGCCGGGCATGGGCAACGTGCAGCCCTCGATCACCGTGCCCTCGGCCTGAAGCGCGACATCAAAATGCGCAACACCCTTGGCATAGCGAAGATTCACGGCCCGCACATCGGCCTGCGCGTTAAACCCATAGGTAATCACACGACGGTCGGTGATTTTCGCAAGGAGCGTCTGCACATCGGCATCATCGGTACAGCAGATCGCCAGCCCGTAGAACGGAATGTTGCTGACGAAATCCTCAAACCCCTTGTGCAGCGCGGCCACGGTCCCCCAGTGGTCCATATGCTCGGGGTCGATATTGGTGACGATGGCGATCGTCGCAGGCAGGCGGTTGAAGGTTCCGTCGCTCTCGTCCGCCTCGACGACCATCCATTCGCCGGCCCCGACATGCGCGTTGCTGCCATAGGCGTGAATGATGCCACCGTTCACCACCGTGGGATCAAACTGACCGTGATCCAGCAGCGCGGCGACCATGGTGGTCGTCGTCGTCTTGCCGTGCGTGCCCGCAACCGCAATGTTGGATTTCAGGCGCATCAGCTCGGCCAGCATTTCGGCGCGGCGCACAACCGGCAGGCCCCTGCGGCGCGCCTCGTCCAGTTCCGGGTTGCCGGGCTTGATCGCGGAAGAGATCACGACAACCTCGGCTGCGTCCAGATTTTCAGCCCTCTGCCCCTCGAAGATCAGCGCGCCGTTCGCCTCCAGCCGGTCGGTCAGGGGGCTGCGCTTCAGGTCCGACCCTTGCACGGTATAGCCGTGGTTCAACAGCACCTCCGCGATACCCGACATGCCGATGCCGCCGATCCCGACGAAATGGATGGGTCCGACATCACCGGGCATTTTCGTGGCTGCTGAATTCATCTATGTTTTTCCTTTCTGGGCCGCCTGTTGGGCCAGCCAGCCGATCAGATGGGCCAGCCGTTCAGTCGCATCCGGCATCGCACTGCCCAGCGCGGCATGCGACATTTGCGCGGCCCCTTTGGGGTTGCCGATGATGGTCTGGATCTGCTCGGCCAGCGCCTCGTGGTCGAGGCGGCTTTCGGGGACGAGGATCGTCGCCCCCGCTTTTTTAAGCGCCTGCGCGTTGGCGGTCTGATGGTCCCCGGCCGCGGCGGCGTAGGGGATCAGGATCGACGGGCGCCCGATCACGGCGATATCGGCGACGGACGATGCGCCCGCGCGGCTGATGATCAGCTGCGCCTCGCTCATCCGGCGCGGTACGTCGTCAAAGAATTCCTCGACCTCGGCGGCGATGCCCTGCTCGGTGTAGTATTCGCTGACGCGCTGCAAATCCTCGCCGCGCGCCTGATGCGCGACGCGGATATTGCGCAGCAGGTCCATCGGCAGGCTGGCAATGGCGGGCGGCACGACATCGCTGAGGATGCGCGCGCCCTGACTGCCGCCGACCACAAGGATCGACATCGGGTAATCGCCCGGTGGAATATATCCCGCGCCTGCCCGCTCGCGTACGGCGGCGCGCACCGGATTGCCGACATGATAGCCCTCGATCCCCTCGGGCAGGTCGGTAGGCCAAATGCCGCAGGCCAGAGCATCGACACGTGTCGCAAAGATCCGGTTGACCCGGCCCAGCACACCGTTCTGTTCATGCACCATGCGCGGACGGCGCAGAATCCACGCGGCGGACAGCGCCGGGATGCTGGGATAGCCGCCAAAGCCGATGACGACATCGGGCTTGTCACGCAGCATGCCCCAGATCGCGGCCAGCGTCCCGCCCGCAATGCGCAGGGGGGTCAACACCTTGGCCGCCGCGCCGCCGCGCGCGAACGTGCCGCTGGAAATCTGCGTGATCTCGACCCCGCTGGGAAACGCGCCGGTGTAACGCGCGCCGCGCGCATCCGTGGCCAGCTTCACCCGCCAGCCCTGGGCCAGCATATGCTCGGCCAGCGATTGGGCGGGGAACATGTGCCCGCCGGTGCCGCCGGCAGCCATCAGCAGAAGAGGTGCGCGCCGGGTCATCGTGCCCTCCCGCGCAGGATATCACCGATCTCGCCCTGCGGACGCGACCGGGTGAACGCGAACAGCATGCCCACCGCGATCCCCCCCGCAATCAGGGACGAGCCGCCGTAGCTGACAAAGGGCAGCGTCATCCCCTTGGCCGGCAGCAGGCGCACCGCGACGCCCATGTTGATCATCGCCTGCACGCCAAAGATGCACGCCAGCCCCGTGCCGGCCAGCCGGATGAACGGATCACGCTCGCGCATCAGGCGCATCAGTGAGCGCACGACGACCGTGGCGTATAGTGCGATTACGATCAGCACCAGAACCAGCCCGTATTCCTCGGCCGCGACCGCGATGATGAAATCGGTATGCGCATCCGGCAGCGACCACTTGACGGTGCCCTCGCCCACGCCCACGCCGAAAAACCCGCCCTCCTGAATGGCGTTGGTGGCAAAGCCCAGCTGCGTGGTCGGGTCGACATCCGGCGACAGGAAACCATCGATGCGACGCGCAAAGTGCTGCGAATTGGAATAAGCGAACGAACCGCCCAAAACCACCAGCCCCGCCATCGCGGCCAGCAACAGGATCGGCGCGCCTGCGACGAAATACATCACGCCCCATGCAAACAGCACCAGGGACGCCTGCCCGAAATCAGGCTGAAGCGCCAGAAACGCGACGATGATCAACGTCAGAATGAACGACCAGCTCATCCCCGGTGGACCGCTGATCTCGCGGCTGGCGGCCATCATCCACGCGGCGGCGACGACAAATCCGGGCTTGAGAAATTCCGACGGCTGCACGGATGCAAACCCCAACGAATACCAACGCACCGCGCCCTTGCCAAAATCGGTGCCCAGAAACGGCAGCAGCATCAGCGCCACCAGCGAGAGCAGGAACCCGATCACAGCCAACCGGCGCACCAGCATCGGCCCCATCATAGACGTCGCCAGCATGGCAATCATCGCCATTCCACCAAAAAATGTCTGTCGCTGAACGTAGTGAAAGGGCGCAAAACCGTTCTTTTCGGCCAGTGGCGGCGACGCCGCAAAGCCCAGCAGCAGCCCGATCCCGAACAGGATCAAAACGCAAGAGATCGACCACTTGTCGATCGTCCGCCACCATTTGGGAAGGACCGGCTCGACATCCCTGATGGGAGACGATCCATAGACCATTTCTGTCATGACACCCGCCGATTTTGCCTCAAACACTGCCCCTTTTCGGGGTCTATCCCGTCACTATAGCAGCAGAAACGCCGCGAGGAAAGCGCTCTGGCACAGTCCCGGCGCGGCTATTGCGGGTACTCCCCGCCATCACCGGCGCGCTTGACCGCGCGCACCGCTTCGGGCAGGGCGTGGTCCATGCAGATCGACACGCTAATTCTGGGCGCCGGGGCCGCCGGCATGATGTGCGCCGCGCATTGCGAAGGCCGCACGCTGGTGATCGACCACGCCCGCGCGCCGGGCGAGAAAATCCGCATTTCCGGGGGCGGGCGCTGTAATTTCACCAATCTATACACGGCGCCGGAAAACTTCCTGTCCGCCAACCCGCATTTCTGCAAATCGGCGCTGGGGCGCTATACCCAGTGGGATTTCATCGCTCTGGTCGATGCCCATGGCATCGCGTGGCACGAAAAGACGCTGGGCCAGCTGTTTTGCGACAGTTCGGCCAAGGATATCGTGGCGATGCTGCGCAGCGAAATGGCGCGCGCGGGCGCGGATTTGTGGCTGCACACCAGCCTTCAGTCGCTGCGCCATGACGGGCACGCCTTCCACGCCGTACTGAAAACGCAGGGCGCGCGCCGCAATGTAACCGCGCGCAACGTGGTGCTGGCCACGGGCGGCAAATCGATCCCCAAGATGGGGGCGACCGGCCTTGCCTACGACATCGCGCGCCAGTTCGGTCTGGCAGTGACCGCGACGCGCGCGGGGCTGGTGCCTTTCACATTTCCGGATGGTCGTTTTGCCGATCTGGCGGGCGTGGCGCTGCCGGTTCGGGCGCGGGTCGGCGCGGCCAGCTTTGACGAGGCGATGCTGTTCACGCATCGCGGGTTGTCCGGGCCAGCGATGCTGCAAATCTCATCCTACTGGCACGAGGGCGAGGCGATTTTCGTTGATCTCGACCCAAGCGGCACCCTGCTGGACACCCTGCGCAGGCAGCGCGCCCAATCGGGGCGGCACAACCTGACCACCGAATTGGCACGCCACCTGCCCGCGCGGTTGGTCGCGGCCCTGCCAACCCAAACCGGGCTGACGCTGGGCGGCAATCTGGCAGATCAAAGCGACGTGGCACTGTCGCAGCTCTGTGACACCCTCAGCAACTGGCAGCTCACCCCCGGCGGCACCGAAGGCTATCGCACGGCAGAGGTCACGCTGGGCGGCATCGACACAAGCGGCGTCAGCTCAAAAACGATGGAGGCGCAGACGCAGCCCGGCCTCTATGTGATCGGAGAGGCGCTGGATGTGACCGGCTGGCTGGGCGGCTACAACTTCCAATGGGCCTGGGCCTCGGGCGCTGCGGCGGGACGCGCCATTTCTGAAAAGACAAGACAGGTCTGAAAAGACAGGACAGGACAGGACACCTGACACGGCCCATTGCTCGTTATTGGCTCAAATACCCATTCTTCATCAGATTTTTTGCAGGAAAACCTGACCCCTCGCGGCGTCAACCGAAGGTCGGATAGAACAGACCGCCGGGCGACAGGGTAAATACCTCGGCGCCGGTTGCCGTCACGCCGATCGAATGCTCGAACTGCGCCGACAGCGATTTGTCGCGCGTCACCGCGGTCCAGTCATCCGACAGAACCTTGGTCTCGGCGCGGCCCAGATTGATCATCGGCTCGATGGTGAAAAACATGCCCTCTTCCAGCACCGCACCCGAGCCGGGCCGCCCGAAATGCAGCACATTGGGCGGCGCGTGGAACACCCGGCCAAGACCGTGACCGCAAAAATCACGCACGACCGAGGTCTGATGCGCCTCGGCATACGCCTGAATCGCGTGGCCGATATCGCCGAAGGTGTTGCCGGGTTTCACTGCCTCAATCCCGATCATCAGCGCGTCATGGGTGACCTGTATCAGGCGCTCGGCATAGGTCTTGGGCTTGCCTGCGACATACATGCGGCTGGTGTCACCGAACCAGCCGTCGACGATCACGGTGACGTCGATATTCAAGATATCGCCATCTTTCAGGCTGTCATCGGGGCGCGCATGGGTGTCATTTTTCCACTTCGGGATCTTGCCGCCGGGGATGCCGTGGCAGACAACATGGTTGACGCTGATGCAGCTGGCGTGACGATACCCCTTGTAGCCGATGGTGGCCGAGGTTGCACCGGCGTCATTCACCATCCCCTCGATCATCGCATCCAGCGCCGCTGTTGACTGGCCCACCGTGATATGCGGCGCGATGTCGTCGAGGATGCGCGCGGCCAACGCCCCGGCCTTGTGCATGCCCGCGAAATCCGCAGCCTCGTGGATGCGAATTCCGTCCCGTGTCGTGCGTCCGCGATGCTCGTTATTCACGTCTGGCCTCATCTTTGGTGTCTTTGGGTCTCCCTTACTGCGCCCGCGCGAAAAGGGCCAGACCGCAGCGCGTGCCTGGGCGGACGGATTTGAGTATTTGAAGAACATTGAAAGGGGCGGCGCGCTACAGTGTGGGGAGCGTGGGCCCAAGGAGGATCTGCGAAGGTTTGATCACGGCGCCGTGGGCCATGATTTCGACCCCGGCGGCATGGGCGGCCGCGAGCGCGGTCGCATAGGCCGGGTCGATATCCGCCGCGGTTCCGACGCTTGTGCAATCGGTACGCTGGACCAGATAGAGCAGGACGGCACGCTGGCCGCTGCGGGCGATTTCGGCAAGGTCCGACAGATGGCGCGCGCCGCGTTCCGTGCGGGTGTCGGGAAATTCCGCAAGTGCGGCTTGGCGGCTGAGCGTGACGGATTTCACCTCGACATAGGCGTCCGGGCGACCGGATGCGCGCAGCAGGAAGTCGACGCGGCTTTTCTCACCATATCGCTGTTCCGGCAGAATGGCGTCATATCCCGTCAGGCCCGGCACCTGCCCCGCGCTGAGCGCCTCGCCCACCACGCGGTTGGCGGCGGAGGTATCAACGCATGCGAAATGCCCGCCAGGCAGTTCGACCAGACGCCATGCGAAGTTCAGCTTTTTCTTCGGATCATCGTTCGGCTCGACCCAGATGGGTGTGCCCGGCTCGGCCAGGCCGGTCATACGGCCGGGATTGGCGCAATGGGCCACCACTTCGCGTCCATCCTCCAGCCGTATGTCAGCGAGGAAGCGTTTGTAGCGGCGGATCAGCACGCCGCGCTCAAGAGGGGTTTGAAACCGCATGTGCCGGGGCCTATACCCAAGGGCAGGCCCGATCAAGACGCCCCGCACAAGGAGACGACGATGCCGAACCCAACCGCCGCCATGCTGGTGATCGGCGACGAGATCCTGTCAGGGCGCACGCGCGACAGCAACACCCACCATCTGGCCTGCGCGTTGACCGCCGCCGGGATCGATCTGGCCGAGGCGCGCGTCGTGCGCGATGACGCGAGCGCGATCGCCAACGCCGTGCAGGCGCTGAGCGCGGCGCATACATATGTGTTCACCTCGGGCGGCATCGGCCCGACGCATGACGATATTACCGCGGACGCCGTGGCACGCGCCTTTGGCGCCGCGATTGATATACGCGACGACGCGCGCGCCATTCTGGCGGCGCATTACGTGCGTGCAGGGATCGAGATGAACGCCGCACGGCTGCGCATGGCCCGCATCCCCGAAGGGGCGACGCTGATCGAGAACCCGGTCAGCGCGGCACCCGGTTTCATCATCCGCAACGTCCATGTGATGGCGGGCGTGCCGAAGATCTTTGAGGCGATGGTCGCCTCGGTCCTTCCGACGTTGACGGGCGGCGCGCCGCTAATCTCGCGCAGCATGGATGTCTATCGCGGCGAGGGCGACATCGCCGGGCCGCTGGGGGATCTGGCCGCGCGCTATCCGCAGCTCAGCTTTGGCTCCTATCCGTTCCAGCGGGGCGGCGTTTATGGCGCCAATGTCGTGGCGCGCGGGCAGGACGAGGGCGCGCTGGACGCTGCGATGGCCGATTTGACGGAGCGATTTGCATGATAAACCCAGATGCGCGGGCGCTCCTAACTGTGGTTCAGGCGACATGGCCTGCGTATGCGCAACAATCGCTGGGGCCGTGGATCTTGCGCGACGGGCGCGGCGGCGGCAAACGGGCATCGGCGGCGACCGCCTGCGGGCCGGTGACACACGCTGATCTGGCCGCCGCCGAGGTCGCGATGCGCGCCATGGGCCAGCGGCCCTGTTTCATGATCCGCGACGGGGACGCGGCCATTGACGCGCTGTTGGCACAGGCAAGCTACGAGGTGATCGACCCCGTGGCGATGTATGCCGCGCCGCTGGTTGATTTGGCCATGGACACACCCGAACCGACGGCCAGCTTTCATATCTGGGAGCCGCTGGCAATCCAGCGCGAGATCTGGGCGGGCGGTGGTATCGGCCCGGCGCGCGTTGCCGTGATGAACCGCGTGCACGGCGCCAAGACGGCGCTGTTGGGGCGCAAGGACGGACGCGCCGCCGCCACCGGGTTTGCCGCGATTCACGATGGCATGGCGATGGTACACGCGTTGGAAGTGTTGCCCGTCTACCGCAGACAGGGCACCGCCCGCGCGCTGATGTTGGAGGCGGCCCGCTGGGCAGCGCCTTTGGGTGCGCGGTATCTGGCCGTGGTCTGCACCGAGGCGAACACCGCCGCGAACGCGCTTTATGCGTCCATGGGAATGCACCGTGTCGGGCGGTATCACTATCGCCAGCAACCGCAAGCCGGAGAGAGTGCGTGACCGCCCGCGCACATGGCACACGCGCCGCCGCGCGAATGCTGTCCGCCCTCCTGCTGATGGCCGGGCCTACCAGCACGCTCGCCGCGCAGGAGCTGACACTACCCGGCAGTGCAACACTGACGCGCGAGGAGGCCGATGAGGCAGGCAGCCATGCCGTGCCCACCGGCCCGTGGTCCGACGGAACACTGTCGGCGCAGGACGCCGAGGGGCGCATCACGCGGCAGGCATGGCGCGTGCCCGGTGCGCCCGTCACCACGCTGCAACTGACGAATACGCTGGAGGCACAGCTTGAGGCCGCAGGGTACAGCACGGTCTACCGTTGCGCGGCGGCGGCCTGCGGGGGCTTTGATTTCCGCTTCGCCCTGACAGTATTGCCGCCGCCGGAAATGTTCGTTGATTTGTTCGACTACCACTATGTCTCGGCGCGCAAGCCCGTGGACGGGGCGGAGATGGACGCCTATGTGACGCTGCTCGTCAGCCGGTCGGGCGCCGACACATATGTGCAGATCACCCGCATCGCCCCGCAGGGCGCGCCCAGCGCGCCGCCCGCAACCGCGGCGCCGCCCGGTGTCACACCCGCGTCGGTCGCGCCGCTGGTTCAGGCGCTGACGCAGCGCGGCCATGCTGTGCTGCGCGATCTGGATTTCGCGACCGGCGCCGATACGCTGGGTCCCGGTCCGTTTACGTCCCTGACCGCGCTGGCCGCATTTCTCAAGGCGAATGGCGCCCGCCGGATCGCGCTGGTGGGTCACACCGACACGGTGGGCGGGATGGCGCCCAATCTGGCACTGTCGCGCCGCCGGGCGCGCGCCGTCATGCAGCGCCTGATCGACACGCATGGCGTGGCCCCCGCGCAGCTGGAGGCCGACGGCATCGCCTATCTGGCACCCACCGCGCCCAACACGACAGATGCCGGGCGCGAGGCGAACCGCCGGGTCGAGGCAGTCCTGCTGAGCGGCGGCTGAGCGCCGACGAAACCTGCTTAGACGTGCATCGCACAACCACCTGCCGCGCAGGCTGCTGCGATATGTCCCGGCACGCCGTCCCCGGACGTGCGCCGCTTTGGCAGGTAGCTGTGGATGGCGCGCCCCCGGCCTGTGGCATAGTCTTGGCCCACTGCGGCCCAGTCGACCGCCGCCCACGCGGCCCAATCGGCGCCCACAGCCGCGCTTGCCGCCCATGTTTGACCGTCGGGCTGCGCCCAGGTTTCGCCGCTTTGCGTTGCGACAGGAATAGCAGGCATGCGGGCAGGCGTTGCATCGCCATAGTCGGCGACGCGCTGCCCCTCTGCAAAGGCGCCCAGCGTCTGATCCCAGCGCGCCCCGCGTATCGTCAGGCCCAGACTGCGCGCGACGGGATCGTATTCGGCAGTGAACAGCGTGCCGAACCCTTGGGCATAGCGGTCCTGCAACAGGGGCTTTTTCAGGAACTGCGCATTCAGCGTGCGCGGCACCGCGTCCATCCACCTCAGATGCGCAAGACGCTCGTGGGTATGGGTGAACGCGGGATTGCTCGCCTTTTCCGGCCCGCTCTGATGGTTGGTGGCAATGGCCCGCGCGGTGATGCGCACACCGCCGCCGGGCAGCATCTCGACCCCTTCGGTGCGCCCGGACGCGTCGGCCAGCACCAGATTATAGGCCATGTGCGACGGCACGCGGCGCAGCGCATCCAGCGCGGCGTCCACGCTATCGCAAGTCTCCAAAACATAGCGGATGATCGTGGTGATCCCGAACCCCTCGCCTGTCTCTGATCGCCCGCCATAGGCAATCGCGATGGCAAGGCCGGCATCGTTGATGCCATCCGACAGCCCCCAGAGGAATTCGGACATCCCCATGACGGCGCGCCCGGTCCATTCGCTGCGCAGCAGCAGGCCCTCGTTCAGTTCGGGCGACAGATCGTAATTGCGCACCAGCCGCACATCATCGCCCTGTGCCATCGCGGCCAGAGAACACCCGCCCAGATAGGTTGGCGGGCACCATGTGGACAGGAACCGCGCGGCCCGGTCCGACCCGCCGGCAAGGGTGGTCAGCCTGCCGTGAACCGCCAGAAGCTCGGGCATGTAACGGCGCAGTGCCGCCTTGCACTCGGCCAGAGAGGGGCCGTCATCGCCGCCTCTGGCGATGAACCACGCCTGATAGTCCGGCCAGCAGCGGCGCCAGCGGGCGGCCCATTTCGGGCCGGGAACGGCTTCGGATACGGCGTCAAAAGTGAGTGTCAGATCGGTCATGTTACAGGTCCTTTTCGTTGAAGAAGAAGCGGATCATCTCGGCGCTGGCATCGGGGCCCGCACCGTCGGTATAGCTGCCGCCGGGCTGCCCGCCGGACCACGCGTGGCCCAGCCCCTCGATTTCCCAATGCTCCAGCAACGGCGCGGCGTTTGCGGCGCCAATGACGCGGCGGCGGTAGGATCGACCCGCCCTCGTACCTGCCATTTGGGTGTCGATGGATTGCGCCACGCCGTCGTCCATCGCCTGCTGCGCAATCCGCGCGCCATTGACCGGATGCACGGTGGTATCTGCCGTGCCGTGAAACACGATACTGCGCGCAGGCGCGGCACGGCGCTGCGGCTCGGGGCCGCCTCCTGCCATGGCCGCAAAGGCGGACGGCACATCCCTGGCCGCGCCCAGCGGCAGGCCGGAATGAGCGCCGACGGCGGCAAAGACATCGCCGTACGCCGCGCCAAGGATCACCGCCATCGCCGCCCCCGCAGACAACCCGGCGACAAAGCTGCGCTCCCCCGGCACGCCGAATTCGGCCATCGCACTGCGCGCCATCCCGGCGAGGATCTCGGGCTCACCGCGCCCGCGCTTCTGGTCGCCGGGGCTGAACCAGTTCCAGCACGATTGCGCGTTGTCGCCGCGCGACTGATGGGGGTAGATCACGATCAGCCCGCGTGCCTCGGCCAGTGCGTTCATGCCGGTGCCGATGGCGAAATCCTCGGGCGTCTGAGTGCAGCCGTGCAGCATCATCACGATGCCCGCAGCGCCGCCTGCCGCCGTCGACGGCACATAAGTGCGATAGCTGCGCGCCCCTGCGGCGCAGGTGTGAACATCGCTGCGAAACGCGGCGCCCGCCGGAATCGGCACGTCCCGCGCCGTGCCGTGCCCCAGCGGCATTTGCAGACCGGACAACAAGCCATCCATGCCGGGCAAGGCCCCTGCGCCCCCGGCCTGCCCGTCCAGAGGCGAGGTCAATCCGTGCTGCGCAAGGGTGCGCTGCACCAGATCGTTGGCGGCATCGATGCGCGCAGAACGTGCGTCACCGGTCGCCGGGCGCATTGCGCCAGCGTTGAAGTTCTTCATGTTTTCAGTCCTTTTTGATGCGCCAGCGCGCTACATTATGCGCCCTGCCAGCGCCTTCTTTACGTCCGGGCTGGCCTGCAAGGCCCCCAGCACCGTGATGGAACCGATGGTCGCAAGCGCCAGTTCAGGCGTGACATCTGCCGCAATCCGGGCAAGGCCCACAACCTTGACATGCAGCACCTCGCCGGCAGCCTTCAGCGCCTCCAGATCCGCGCTGGTGTAATCGCGCAGGCCCAGCTCCATCGTGTGGCGCTCGATGGATTTGGCGACCACCTCGACATGGCTGTCCAGCTGGTTGCGGATCGCGGTGCGGATGAAATCGCTGCGGTTGGAGTAAAACCCCTCCTGCACAAGCAGATCTATCCGGCCCAAATCCACATAGCCAAGGTTGATCGTGATTTTCTCGCTGTCTGGCGTCTTGTCTCGCAGGTGTCTTACGTTACTCATGGTATATTCTCCATCTACATGGATGGTATATGGCTGATATTTGGTGAATTGCAAGGGTTTCGTGAGGTCAGCCGCCCAGCTTGACGACCCGCTTGCCAGAGTTTTTGCCATACAGCGGGCCGACGAACGCGGCAGCCCATGATCTTGACGATCTGACCCACGGCTCCAGCCTCAGGATTTCGTCGTTCGGCGCGTCCTTGGGGCATTCGGCCAGAACATATTTGCGGTACATGGTTGTGGATTGTGTTATGTTGGGTGCCTTTCCAACGTCAGGCATGTGGTTCATCACCACAGGCAGATACCCATCAACTGGGGGTAACTGCCTGAAAGCAGTGCCTCCGTGGGGCACGGGTATCAGGCGCCGACATCATCCAGCGGAAAGACAGGGCGGCGCAGGCGCACATAGGCGCGCGCAGTCACATCGGGCGTGCACAGCCCGCCGGCATCGGTGATGATGACCTGTGATGCGATGGCGGCGAAGGCCCCCTTGAAATGCTGCATCGATTTCACCGCCAGTATGGATTTCTCGGTCGGTTCGATCCCGGCGACGCGGAAAATATTGCGATCCAGCATCTGCATCCGGTCCGACACTATCATGATGTCCAGCCCCTGCACCCGCAGGCAAACGCTGGCCCCGGTCGATCCGGGCAGGCCGGTGAACATCGGCCCCTCGAAGGTAAAGGCGCCATCGCTGATCGCCATGACGCGGCCCGTGACCTGCAAGGGACCGCCACCGACAGAGGGATCGATTTTGCCGCCGATGGACAGGGTCACGTCCGCGCCGACGCCTGCGCGTGACAACTGCGCAACCGCGCCGGGATCAAACAGCGCGCCAGCGGCGCCGTTCTGCACGCCCGCTTTCAGCAATGCCGCGATCAGCGCCGTGCAGTCGCTATAGGCGCCCGAGCCGGGGTTGTCCGAATAATCCGCGATCACGATGGGCCGATCGGGCGACTGGCGAAAATCGAGGCGCGCCATGCACTCTGCCAGCGGGATCGGTTTTGACCACTCTTCGCGAAACCCCCAGATTTCATCGCAGATCCGCTGCGCCGCCGCGATGGCCTGCGCCCCCGCGCCCGCGTCATGCGTCACCAGAACGGACGGCCCGGTCGCCCAGACATCGGCATCGGTAAAGCCCGCGTTGATCGCCACGTTCAGGATGCCGCCAGCCTCCATCTCGCGTGCGGCGCTGTCCAGCAGGCGGCACATCGGGCCATCCTCGGTCGTGCGCCCGTCGTCGCAACCCACCAGCATCGGGGGGCGGCGAATGGTAATCTGCGGCGCAATCGCGCCGACCATTGCGCCGTGCAGCAGCGTGCATGCCTCATGGCCGACGTCGCGCATGTCGACATGCGGATAGGTGCGGAACGACACGACGATGTTGGCCAGATCAGCCAATTCATCAAAGATGTTGGCGTGCAGGTCCAGCGTGATCGCCAGCGGAATATCAGGGCCGACGACTGCGCGGATTTCGCGCAGGAACTGGCAATCGCCATCCTGATCGGTTTCAGTCACCATCGCGCCATGCAGGGCGACGAATACGCCATCAAATGGCCCGCCTTCGGTCAACCTGCGCAGGCATTCGCCGGTGATCTCGGCGCGCGCCTCTTCGGTGACGATGCCGTTCGGTTCGGCGTGGGCGGCGGTGATGTAGACGGGCGTCCAGCCTTGTGCCTCGGCCACGTCGATGGCGCCGCCCACTTCGGACCCGGTGCCGCGGAAATTGGCCGGGATCTCATCGCCCTTGAAGTAATGTGAGGCGTGGAACCCGCTCATGTCTGTGCGCATGACTGTGAACGTGTTGCTTTCGTTGATGAACTCGATGATCGCCACGCGATATGTCATGCGCTGTCCTTTGGGTGCGTCAACGCGGGGGCGACCTGCTTGAGGAAACGGGCTGATCGCTCGTGCTGCGGAGTGGTGAAAAATGCCTCGGGCGGGGCAACCTCGATGATGCGGCCCGCGTCCATGAACACGACGCGGTCCGCCACCTTGCGGGCGAACCCCATCTCATGGGTGACGCAAAGCATCGTCATGCCCGCATCCGTCAAATCGGCCATGACGTCCAGAACCTCGCCGATGGATTCGGGGTCCAGCGCCGATGTCGGTTCGTCAAACAGCATGATGCGGGGCTTCATGCACAGGCTGCGCGCGATGGCAGCGCGCTGTTGCTGCCCGCCCGATAGCTGGGAGGGGTATTTGTCGGCCTGATCCTGCATACCGACGCGCGCGAAGTATTCCATCGCCGCCGCGCGCGCCTCGGCCCTGGGCACTTTGGCGGTATGGATCGGCGACAGGGTGCAATTCTCCAGCGCGGTCAGATGCGGGTAGAGGTTGAAATGCTGAAAGCACTTGCCGACACGGTCGCGAATACGGCGCACCGCATCCTTGCCATCCTGCGCGGTGATCCCGCAAACCGCCAGCCTGCCCGACTGCGGCACGACAAGGTGGTTGATGCAGCGGATCAGCGTCGATTTGCCCGACCCGGACGGGCCGCAGACGACGATCTTTTCGCCATGCGCCACACTCAGGTCAATATCGCGCAGCGCGTGGTAGGCGCCGAAATGCTTGTTCACCCGCTCGAACAGAACAGCTGGGCCATCATCTATGCCATCCATGTAAATCGCCCCTCGACCCGGCGCAGTGCCCATTCGATGGCCAGAACCAACACCAGATAATGCGCGGCGGCGACGTAGTAGACCCGCAGATCCAGCGTTTCCGAAAAGATGAACCGCGCCTGCCCCATCAGATCGAACACCGTGATGATCGCCACCAGCGACGTTGCCTTGAGCAGCAGGATGAATTCGTTGCCGATGGCCGGCAGCGCCTTGGCAAAGGCGATGGGCAGCAGCACCCGGCGGAACGCGGTCCAGCGCGTCAGGTTCAGCGCGGCGTTGGTTTCATGCACCGAGGCGGGGATGGTCTGAAGGCTGCCGCGAATAATCTCGGCCTGATAGGCCGCCGTGTTCAACACCAGGGCCAGCAGCCCGCAATACCACGCATCCCGGAACATCCACCACAGGCCGATGGCGCGCAGTTCGCTGTTGAACTGGCCGAGGCCGTAATAGACCAGAAACAGCTGCACCAGCAGCGGCATTCCGCGGAAAAGGTTGACATATCCCAGCGCCAGCCAGCCCAGAACTCCGGTGGATTTCGCCCGCGCCACGCCAATCGGCAGCGCCAGAAAGAAGCCAAAGAAAACGGCGAGCACCGTCAGCGACGCCGTGGTGATCAACCCGTCCAGCCACAGGCCCCGGAAATTCAGCCACAGGTCAAGCATCGCCGGTCTCCACCCGGGCGAAACCCTTCGAGGCACGGCGCTCCAGTCCCTTTTGCAGCCATGCAGATACGGCGACGAGTGCGATGTAGATCGCGCCGATGACAAGATAGAAAAAGAACGGCTCGCGCGTGGTGTTGATGGCCAGTGTCGCGATATGCACCAGATCGCTGAGCGCGATGATCGACACCAGCGACGTGTCCTTTAGCAAAATCACCCAAAGGTTGCCAAAACCGGGGATCGCATGGCGCCACATCTGCGGCAGGATGACCAGGCGGAACGTCTGGCAGGGCGATAGGCCCAGCGATTGCGCCGCCTCGGTCTGGCCTTTGCCGATGGCGTTCAGCGCGGCGCGCACCACCTCGCTGCCATAGGCGCTGATGACAAGGCTCAGCGCGATCAGGCCAGCCAAAAAGGGCGACACCGACAGGCGCGCGCCCGGCGCGATCCAATCGGTGGCCCAGTTTATCAGCGCCTGCGATTGGTAATAAAGGATCAGCAGCGTCAGGATCTCGGGCAGCGTCTTGAACACCGTGGTATGGATCTGCGCCGCGATACGGACAGGCCGGTACGGCGACACCTTGGCCCAACACACCGCAAAGGACAGCACGACCGCGATGGGAAACGTCGCCAGCGCAAGCGCAAGCGTAACACCAAGCCCGAGCAACAGTTCATCGCCCCAGCCGGAATCCCCGTAAGATAGCAATGTCAGGAATTCCATGTGGCGCCGTCTCGCATATCAAAGGGTTGGCCGGGCCGCCTTGCGTACGGCCCGGCCTGTTTCGCTTATCCTATTCGCCGAACAGTTCGCTGACCGCGACCGGCTTGCTGCGGATGTCGAACTCGAAATACTGCGCGCGGATATCGTCATAGGTGCCGTTTTCGATGATCGTGGCCAGCGCCACGTTCACGCGGTCGCGCAGGTCGGTTTCATCCTTGCGAAAGGCCATGCCCGCGCCGATGGTGCCGTCCAGCAGGAAATCCTGCCCGACGAATTCGCAGCACTCGACTCCATCCGCCATCCAATCGGCAATGGCGAATTTCGATTCCAGCACCAGATCCAGCCGACCGCTTTCCATGTCCAGAAACGCCTCGCCCAGCTTGGGGTACAGCTTGATGTCGTTGTTTGGGAAATACTGCTTCAGCACCTTGCTGGCGACGCCGCCGGACTGCGTGCCCAGAACCATGCCGTCCAGCGTTTCGGGGGTGGCATCCGTCAGCCCCAACTCCTTGAGCGCGGCGAAACGCATGGTGTTGAAATAGTACGGATCGGAAAACGCGACCTCCTCCATCCGTGCCTCGGTGATGGCCATTGAGGCGATCAACACGTCGAACTTGCCCGACTGGAGCGCGGGGATGATGCCGCCCCATTCATGCGTGCTCCACTCGCAGTTGGCCTGCAATTCGGCGCAGATGGCGTTGCCGATATCGATATCAAAACCGTTCAACGCGCCGCTTTCCGACACGGAATTGAACGGCGCATAGGCGCCTTCGGTGCCCAGACGGATGGTTTCGGCCTGCGCAAATCCGGCGCCCAGGCCCAGCGCGGCGACGGCAAGTGCAGATTTTTTCATGAGTGCGAACATTCTTCTCTCCCTGCGGGGCGGCGGGCCGACCCGATCTTTGTTTTGTCAGCCTCTTGCAGAGGCGCTATCGTTTCTGGGGCTTCCAACCAGCCAGGCAGGACGCTGTTGATACTTATAGGGGCCTTGCCGCGCGAGCCTCAAAGCAAAAGAACTATTTCAAAGATGAGCCAAGCTAATAATATGCAATCGCCCCGCGCCTTTCGCACTCAGATGTCCAACCTGCGCGCGCTGCGCGCATTCGAGGCTGTGGCCCACCATCTCAGCTTTACCCGCGCGGCGGATGAACTGTCGGTCAGTCAGGGCGCGATCAGCCACCAGATCAAATTGCTGGAACAGCGGTTGGGCACGCGCCTGTTTACCCGCCACGGCAAGAGCGTCGCGCTGACGCTGGAGGCCGAATTGCTGCGCGATGTGTGCGCCCGCAGCTTTGACGAGATCGGCGAGACGCTGTCGCTGATCGGGCACAAGCCCAAGGCGCAGATCCTGCGCGTGCGTAGCGGGCCGTTCTTTGCGATGAAGGTGATCGCGCCGCGCATTTCCGAATTTCTCAGCGCCAATCCCGGTATCCAGCTGCATCTGAACAATCTCGATCCCGATTCCGCATCACTGGGCAGCGAGGACGTGCTGATCAAATACTGCCTTCAGCCGCCAGCCAATTCAGTCTCGGTCGAAATCCTCAAGGAAAATCTGGTGCTGATCTGCAACCCGGATCTGGTGGCGACCGGCGATAGTCTGGAGCGAATCATAGCCCGCCCCGATATCGCCCGCCTGCACTACCGCGACATGAGCGATTGGCAAAGCTGGCTGGACCTGTTCGGCTATGCCGGGCCGACCGCGCCCCAGAACCTGATTTTCGACGACCAGCACACCATTCTGGAGGCCGCCCGATCCGGTCAGGGTATCGGCATGGCCGAACGATCGCTGATCAGGGGCGACCTCGAACGGGGGCGCATCGCGATCCTGTCGGATCTGTGCCTGCGCCCCGAGGCGTCCTATAAGTTCGTCTACAAGACCGAACGCGCAGCGACACATCCCATGATCGATTTGTTCCGCACATGGCTGGAAAGGCAGGTCGCGCTGATCCAAGGTACAGACGATCACACAGGTAATCACACAGGCACCCAAGGAGAGACGACATGAGCGATGCATTCGACGAAGACCTATTCGCCAAGGGGCTGGAGCAGCGCAAGGCGACGCTGGGCGCCGAGTATGTAGAGCGTAATCTGGCCGCCGCCGATGACTTCACCCGCCCCTTTCAGGAGGCGATGACCGCATGGTGCTGGGGCTTTGGCTGGGGCGATGACGTGATTGCGCCCAAGACCCGCTCGATGATGAATCTCGCGATGATCGGTGCTCTCGGCAAGATGCATGAATGGGAACTGCACTGCAAAGGCGCGCTGAACAACGGCGTTACCAAGGAGGAAATCCGCGCCATCATCCATGTGATCGGCATCTATTGCGGCGTCCCGCAGGCGCTGGAGTGTTTCCGCGCCGCCCGCAAGGTTCTGGTGGAGGCGGGCGAACTGGACGGGTGATTTTTCAGGGCCGCCCTGGCGTTACAGCGCCAGCGCGGTCCTGCGCCCCTCGAAAATGGCAAAGGCGGCATTGCGCGGCGCGTTCGCATCGCCGATCACCTGCGCTGCGATGCCTCTGTGCGCCAGATCAACGCGCAGGGATGTGTCCGCAACATTCGTGGTCGCCAGTACCAGCGCATCGGCCTCGATCCTCTGCGTCTCGCCGGTCAGCAGCGACAGCACTTGCGCGCCCTGCCCGGTCCATTCGGCAATGGCGCTGTCGGTAATGAACTGCGCGCCCCTCTGCGCGAGTGCGCGCCGCAGCGGCCAATCGGTGGCCGAGCGTTGCAGTTCCTTGCCGACCAGCGCATCGGGGGTGACAATTGTCACGTCATGGCCATCCTCGGCCAGCCGCCACGCGGTGCCGCAGCCGCGCCAGTTACCGCCCTCGTCCAGCACGATCACGCGGGGGCCGAGGCGCGCGGCGCGCATCATCACGTCCTCGGCGGAGTGGACATGGCCCAGCGCAAGACCGGGCAAGGCGGCGACATGGGGCAGCGCGCGTTGGAACCCGGTTTCCGTGGGCAGCGATCCGGTGGCGAGGATCACATGATCTGCCCCGAACGCAGCAATGTCACCGGCATCCATGTGGCTGTTGTAGCGCAGACGGGCACCCAATTGCTCCAGCTGGCGTTGATACCAGCCGATCAGATCGGTGATCTGCCCCCGGCGCGGCTGCAAGCCGGCGAGGCGGAACTGGCCGCCCACTTCCGGCCCCGCCTCGGCCAGCGTCACGCGATGGCCGCGCTCGGCGGCGGCGCGCGCAGCCTCCAGCCCGGCGGGGCCGCCGCCGACGACCAGCACGGTTTGAGGGGCGCCAGCGGGCGTGAGACGGTCGCCACCCCAGAGATATTCGTGACCGGCAGAAGGGTTGATCAGGCACGAGATGTAATAGTCGCGGCTGCGCCGTCCCCAGCATTGCTGATTGCACGAAATGCAGCCGCGAATGTCATCTGCGCGCCCGGCCTCGGCCTTGGCCACCAGATGCGGATCGGCGATCTGGCCGCGCACGATGGACACCAGATCAGCCTCACCCGCGCCCAGCACGGTGTTGGCGTTCTCCGGCGTGCGGATGTGGCTTTCGGCCGTGACGAGGGCATTTTTGACCAGCCCTTTCAATAGCTTGGCCAGATCGACGCCCAGCTTTTCGCCATAAAGGAAGGTCGGCATCAGCTTGTAAAAATCGAAATAGCCACCGGTGCCGCAGGTGACATAGTCCATCAGCCCTTCGCCGTCGTGCAGCGCGACGATCTGCGCGGTCTCCTCGCGGCTCAGCGCTGCCTTGACGTCCGGCTCGTCATTGACGGCAAGGCCGATGATGAATTCATCGCCGCAGGCCGCGCGGATGCGGTACAGCACCTCGCGCGAGGCGCGCGTGCGGTTTTCCAGGCTGCCGCCCCATTGGTCGGTGCGCTGGTTGGAAAACGGCGTCCAGAACTGATCGAGCAGGCCGTGATAGGCCGCCCACACCTCGACCCCGTCGAAACCTGCCTTCTGGCATCGGATCGCGGCCTGCACGAAGCCGTCGATGGTTTCCTCGATCTCGGCCTCGCTCATCTCGTGGCTGCCGTCGCTGTCGTGATAGCTGGGTCCGCCCGAGGGCGACCAATGCGCGTGCCATGAATTGTCGCCGTCGCCATGCGCGCCGATATGGTAAAGCTGCTGGATCATCACGGTGCCATGGGCGTGGCAGGCATCCGTCAGCTTGCGAAAATGCGGGATGACGTCATCCGTGCCGCCACGAAAGTTACCGCGCGTCAGCACGGCAGCGGGGTGGACCGGCATCGGTTCGACCACGATCATCGCGGCGCCGCCCATCGCGCGCTCGGCGTAATAGGCGATGTGCTGGGCGCCAGGCAGGCCGTTTTCGGCCATGTTGGTCGTATGGGCGCCAAAGACGATGCGGTTTTTCAACGTCTTGTGGCGCAGCTGAATGGGGTTGAAAATATGCGGGTGGCTCATTCGCCGCGCTCCAACCTGCCCAGCCCTTCGGCCAGTGTCTCGCTCATGCCGCTGCCTGTCATATGGTTGCGCAGCCGCTGGTTATAACCCCCGGGCGTGTCCAGCGCGCTGAGCAATGTGGCGCAGTCCGATCCGATCAGGCTGGAGCCGACCAGCGCACGCAGGAACGCTTCGCCCTGCGCGCGATCCCCTGCGCGGCTACCCAGCCAATCGGCGGCATCCGCGACCATACGCACAGCAGGCGACAGGACGGCCTGTGCGCAACTGTAGGCGGCCAGATCGTCCTCGGACTTCAAGGCAAATATGGTGTTTCGCCCGCCAAAGAGTGTCTGCAACAGGTCCGTGTCGCCATAGCCCATGATCGGCGATCCGCCCTGTGCGATGCCAGGAAAGGGGATCATGATCGCCGCCGCCTGCGCCGGGGCGATCATCTGTGCGACCTTGCCCAATGCGCAATCCGCCATCAGCGAGATCACCTTGTGATCCGCGCGCAAGGCAAGGCTGCCCAGCACATCGCCCGCCACCCCGGCCATCAGCCCGAGAAAGATGACGTCACTTCGGTCCAGCACTGCCTGATTGTCGTGAATTGTGACGTTTGCATGCATCGCCGCAAGCCGTTCGGATTGTGCTGCGCTACGGCGCGACACGGCGATGTCGTGCCCGTCCCCTGCCATGCCCTGCACCACAGCCGACGCGATGGTGCCCGTGCCGATGATTCCGATACGCATGTCAAATATCCTTGAGCAGGCGCAGCGCGTCATAGATCGCCGCGTGGGTGTTGCGCGCCGAGACGGCATCGCCGATGCGGAACAGCTGGAATTTGCCATCGGGGTTGCGCGTGACCTCCTGCTTGCGCCCGTCGATCAGCGCGTCATGGTCCAGCGCGCCGCCATTGGACGACTGATCGCGCAACTCGAAATAGAGATCGTCCAGCGGCAGCGTGCCGTAGTTGACGACGACCTGATCGTACTGCGCCTCCTCCGTCAGATCACTGTAATCGGTGCCGATCGTCGCGGTCAGCTTGTTGCCATCCTGCGCGACCCCCAGCAGACGCCGCGTGACGGTGAAGGTCACACCCTTGCCCTGAAGGCTGCGCATGTAGGGGACAAGGTTCATCGCCATGATGTCGGGCGCGAAAGTGCGGTCGGGGGTCATCACCTCGACCGTTGCGCCCGCGTCGACGGCCATTTCGGCGGCCTGCAAGGCGGGGTGGTCGCCGGATTCGTCATAGATCAGGATGTTCTCAGCCGGTTTCACGTCGCCCGAGATGATATCCCACGCGGTGACGACATGCGGCTCCTCCCGGCCCGTCTCAAACAGTTCGGTATTGGGCAGGCCGCCGGTGGCGATGATGACGACATCGGGGTTCAGCGCGGTCACGTCGCCTGCCTCGGCGAAGGTGTTGAAATGGAAGGTCACATCGCGCGCCGCGCATTGCGCCATGCGCCAGTCGATGATGCCGATCATCTCGCGGCGCCGGGCGCTGCGGGCAGTCAGGCGGATTTGCCCGCCGGGGTCGGCTGCGGCCTCGAACACGGTCACGCCATGGCCGCGCTCGGCGGCGACGCGGGCGGCCTCAAGCCCGGCAGGACCGGCGCCGACGATCACCACCTTTTTGCGGGTTTCGGCGGGTGCGATAGTATGTGGCATCGTCAGTTCGCGCCCCGTCGCGGCGTTGTGGATGCACAACGCATCGCCCGCCTGATAGATCCGATCTAGACAGAAGGTCGCGCCGACACAGGGGCGGATATCGTCTTCGCGCCCCTCAATGATCTTGCGCACGATATGCGGGTCGGCCATGTGCGCGCGGGTCATGCCGACCATGTCCAGCAGGCCGTCGGCGATGGCATGCCGCGCCGTCGCCACATCGGGGATGCGCGCGGCATGGAAGGTCGGCATGCCGGTCGCCTTGCGCACTTCGCCCGCGAAATCGAGATGCGGCGCGCTGGCCATGCCCTGCACCGGGATCACGTCGGTCATGGCCGGATCGGTATGGATGCGGCCCCGGATCACATTGAGAAAGTCCACCAGCCCAGACGCGGCCAGACGTTTCGATATCTCGATCCCCTCTGCCGCGTCGATGCCGCCAGTCTGCACCTCGTCAGCGGTATAGCGGATACCGACGATGAAATCCTCGCCCACCCGTTTGCGGATCGCGCCCAGCACGTCCATCGGGAAGCGCAGGCGGTTTTCCAGCGTATCGGCGCCATACGGCCCGGTCAGATCGTTGGTCAGCGGCGACCAGAGCTGATCCAGAAGATGACCATAAGCCTGTATTTCGATCCCATCCATGCCGCCCGCCTTCATCCGCTCGGCGGCGTCCGCGAAATCAGTGATGATGCGCTCGATATCCCAATCCTCAAGCAGCTTGGGAAAGGCGCGGTGCGCCGGCTCGCGGTGCATGGTGGACGACACCGAGGGCAGCCAGTCGCCCTTGTTCCAATTCGTGCGTCGGCCCAGATGCGTCAGCTGAATCATCACAGCGCAGCCATGTTCGTGGCAGCCATCGGACAGTTTCTGTATCCACGGCACCACCTCGTCCTTGTAGGCTAGCACGTTGTTGAAAACCGGCGGGCTGTCGCGGCTGACGGCGGCCGATCCGGCGGTCATGGCCAGCGCCACGCCGGCCTTGGCGCGTTCGGCGTGATAGGCGGTGTAGCGTTCCTTGGGCATGCCGCCCTCGGGATAGGCCGGTTCGTGACTGGTGGTCATGATGCGGTTCTTCAGCGTCAGATGCTTCAGCTGGTAGGGCTGCAAAAGCGGATCTTTGGTCATGTCTGTCCCCCGGTATCAGGCGCCGCTGGCGGCGCGTGCGTCCCTGCGTGATGCCCGGCGACTCGGCCGGATTGGACACAAGTGTCTACTTGGTTGACACACCTGTCAAGTTTGCTGATAGTCCCGTCATGACCAAAACCCCCGCCCCCTCCCCCGGCAGCACGCAAGAAACGTGGCTGCACGCCGCCTATGACGCGTTGACCGAAGGCGGCGTCGAGGCCGTCAAGATCATGCCATTGGCCAAGCGACTGGGCGTCACGCGCAGTGGATTCTACTGGCACTTCAAGGACCGCGAGGCCCTATTGGAGGCGATGGTCCGCTATTGGGAGGATAAGAACACCGGCAATCTGATCGCCCGCTGCGACGCCTATTCCGAAACGATCTGCGAGGCGGTGCTGAATCTGTTCGATTGCTGGCTGGACGATACGCTGTTCGACGGGCGGCTGGATCTGGCGATCCGCAATTGGGCGCGCGTCGATTCAGGCCTCGCGGCGCGGCTGGCCCATGCCGATACGCGGCGCAAGGCGGCGGTGCAGGCGATGTTCCTGCGATTCGGCTATGCCGCGAGCGAGGCCGAAATCAGGACGCTGACGCTGATCTACACCCAGATCGGGTATCTTTCGATGCAGGTCACCGAGGACCGCGCCCTGCGTTTTTCGCGTATGCACGGCTATGTCGAGGTGTTTACCGGCCAAACGCCGACAGTCTCCGAGCTGGACCGATTCATCGCCCGGCACGATACGGCACCTTTGCCCGCAGACATCACGCCTTAGGGCGCCCCGGTTTGACGTGGCCCGAGACCGTCCAGATAGCTGCGGTCGAATTCCGGGCCGTAGACCGGGGATTTCATGCGACTGTCACGAAAGCTTTTGAGCGGTTAGCCCAAGCGCAAAGCCCCCTCACGACGCTGGCGGCGGACCAGATCAAAATCCACCTCGATGGGGATCATCTCTTCCTGAACGTTGCCGCGATGCAGGATCTGCCCCGCCGGATAGATCACCTTCGAATACCCGTTGCCGCCCGCCAGCAGGCCATGACCGGGTGTCGGCGAAGCTAGGCCGCGCGCCGCCTCGGGGCACCAAATGTCATAGCAGATCGGCACGTCGAATACGGATAGATGTGGAAAAGCACCTACAGACGCTTGAGCATTTTCGTGATGTTGCCCGGCATCGTGATATGCATCTGAATGTCGGCAATCGACAATCGGGACAGGCTGCCTCCTGCGTGTATCGGGCGCCACCGGCCCGGTCTTTTGCCCGGCTATCCGGCGAAGGGCGCGGGCGGCCACCCGAATTCACCCGCTGACGGGTGAGACTGCACATTGCGCGTCAAGCTCTGCCCCGGCCCGGCCGAAAGGCTGCGCGACCCGGTGGAGGTAAACTCGACCAGACGTTCGCGCGGGTCGACCGATCCCAAATGCCACGCCTCATGACTGCCATCCATCCAGCTTAGCGCGATCGACCCCGTATGCGGTCGATAGGCGGCCGTGTAGACGGTGCCGAAACCGCGCGAATATCTGGTGCTGGCCAGCGGTGCGGTCAGGAATTCGCCCGTCAGCCTGCCCGGCGTCATAGCCGGATCCTTGAGCAGCGCCTCAAGATGGTCCGAGCGTCCCTGGGTGTTGGAAAACCGCCCATGGCGCGGCCATTCGACGCCGATCTGGTGGTTCGTGGCATAGGGCGTGCGCGTGACGATAGGCGGGCGGTCTGGTGCCAGATAGACGGTCGCCCAGTCGCCAGCCGCATCGACGACGGTCACGTTATAGGACATATGCGACGGCACGGCGCGCAGCGCCTCGACCGCTTGGCTCACATCCACGCACATCTCCAGTACGTAGCGCACGATCAGCGGTATTCCAAAGCCCGCAGCGCAGGCCGTGCGTCCGCCAAAGGTCAACGACGCTGCAAGGCCCGCATCGTTCACACCATCGGCAAGGCCGACGATTCCATCAACCATTCCGGCCACGCGGCGCCCGCGCCAAGCTGTTGAGAGCAGCGTGGCCTCGTTCAACTTCGGGTCCAGATCATAGTTGCGGATCAGGAACGGGCCGTCGCCGTCGACCAGAACCGCCTGCGAACAATTCACCAGATAGCGCGGCGGCGACCAGAAACTGAGGAACAGCGCCGCATCATCGTCGGCGTTGCAAACGTTGACCCACGTGTCCCAAAGCGTCTCGAATTCCGGCATGTGGCGCCGCAGCGCAAGGCGCGCATCGCGCAGATCGGTCGGGCGGGCGGTGCGCCGCTTGCGCAGCCAGCGCGACCAGCCGGGCCAACCGCGCGAGAAAACCTGTGCCAACGCGTCAGAAGGCTGATCTTCTGCAAGGCTGTTGAAATTAAGTCGCATGATATATCCGTCTATATCTGGGGTCAGATATGTGCATCCTGCACAAAGTTCTTCTTACCCGCATTCCGGCGGTGAACACCATAAGGCAAGGTGTAACGATACTGACATTGCCCATCACGTTGTCATGATCCCTGCCATGCTGCCGCCCCCTCTGGCACGATCCGCCAGCTCGACATTCCCGGCACGGTCGCAACCTACCCGATAACACAATATCCCTGCATTGTCCGCCTACAGCGCACGTTTCAGTGGGGGGGGATCAGGATCACAATCCGTTTACGTGGACGGTGTTTTTCCTTGTCGGCGGCGTCTGGATGTCCGTCGAAAGCGCGCGAGGCATGCGTCGCGAATGGTGCAGCCTGGACAAGCTGGAGGTCTGACTGCGCGGTCAGGGATTCGCTTTCTTCCGGCTCAGGAGCGATATCGACACAACCGATGTGCCGAACGGGGAACCAGACTGATTCCCCGTTCCTTCAATACTCAGAACCATTTACCGGAGGTCATATCCGGCGGTAACACGACCTCGGTCTTGGGAGTCAGCGGCACGCTTTTGGAACTGGCCCTTGATCGCGCTGTTCCACTGTTTGGCCCGCTCCAGAAGCTCGCGATCATCCGATTGCATCCGGCCACGCGCCAGAACGCAGCCCATATCGGCGCCGTGATAACAATATTCGCCGACGCCATAGACCCGCAGATAAAACGCCTCGTGCTCGTCCCCGAGCGCGTTGATGTTGTGACCTGCGCGCACGAATGAGATTTCTCCGTTGTCTTCCATGCTCCAGATCCCCGACCTAGGAGCCTGCGTGATCAACTCGACCTTGTCCTCGGTCTGCTTGAGGATCAGCTGAGTCCAGTAATCGTAATGATTCCAGCGGCTTTGCACCTCTTCGACGTCGATCTCATAGTCGACATCCATGAATTCCAGCAGGTGGAACAGGAACATCGGGCAGCCGCCATAGGTCGACGTGATCAGATTGGTTGGCGGCGAGGCGCCCGAAACGCGCGGGTTGATTTCGCCCAGATAGACCTCGTTCGTGTCGGTATCCAGCAGGAAATCGGTGCAGAATACGCCCTTGTAGCCCTCGATATACAGCTGATCGCCCAGCTTGCGGGCCATCTCGCGGACCTTGTCGGGCACGCCATCGGGCAGGATCGCGGGGGACACGTCATTGCCACACCAGCCGCCCTTGTAGGGGGTGATTTCCTCGAACCCCGTGATGTCGGTCATCACCGGGCCGACCAGCGTACCGTGCCGCGTGGCGCAGCCCTCGATCGTGCCGGGCAGATGGTTCAGGCGCTTCATGACCTTCAGCTCTTCGCCGACGATCTTGCTGGAGAATTTGTCCCAATCCTTCTTGGTCTTGATGAAGAAGGTCGTGCGCCCACTATCGCCATAGGGCGTCTGAACGACCAGATCCTTGCCCAGTTTGGCGCTGGTCGCCAGCTTGGTCAGTTGCGCATAGGTATCCGCCCGGCCCATCACATTGGGCGCGCTTGCAACATCCGCCTCGTTGCCGATGCGCGTCGTCTCGATCTTGCTGTCCAACCGGTGGCGCAATTCATTCGAGGGCAGCGCGATCTTCAGGCCGATTTCGCGGCACAGATCCTCGGTCTTTTCATCGAACATAACAAATACGGCCAGCCCGGGATCGCGCTGCTTCACGCGATCGCGGAATTCGGGGTGGTCGACCAGATAATTACCGACATCCTCCATTGACTGAAAAACCGGCGCACCCAGCTGCGTCGGTTTGAAGACGCGCGGATGTTCGCCGTCGAAGACATCAAAATAATTGACGAATTCCAGCCCGCCGACCCATTGGTCAAGGCCCATCAGATTGAATGGCGTCGGCATGATGACGTAGATCGGCGTCTTGTTGCGCCTCAGATAGCGATATATTTCCGTCAGACCGCTTAATTTCTCCCGCGTCGGCGCGGGTTGCTGCTGCTCGGTTTTCTGTTTCTTTTTCGGCGCTTTTTTCGGCTCTTTTATCTTCTTGTCAGTCTTGGCCATTTTTGGCTTTCCCCCGTTGGTAGATGTCCGGTCGCGCGGCGATGCACTGTCCGGATCTTGAAGCGCGAAACCTGTAGTGCCAAGCTTCGATCGAACACGCAGTCTGGCTGCCGCAACAGAATCTTGGGCCCAGCGCCACATCACTTTAAGACTAGCTGTTTTCAAATGTCCCGTCACTTTGCAATTATTGCGCAAAATCGCGTTTTTGCGATACCATTGACGCGCTTGTAATGCGTTTCTAACAGTATCGTTGCTGACAGTATAGACTATGATGTCAGCGCCCGATCCAAGTCCGCATTGCCCCGCTAACGGCCATTTCATCGGCGGCAAATGCCGACACGACGCGCCAGCGGTTCGCCCGCGTTTGCAAAGCGCATATAAAAAGGGCCCCGCATTGCTGCGAGGCCCCTTTCATCAATAAGACATGCGCTTATTCGTCGTGGTTTTCCGGCGTCTTTACCAACGTCTCGCCGTCATCCTCGACCACCGGAGCGGCAAGGGCAGCGGCCGCGGCGGCCTCTTCCCGGCGCGCTTCGATCACGACGTTGTCACGCGTGGCTGCAATCTTGCGCATGTCCTGGGTCGCGCCACCTGTGCCCGCCGGGATAAGGCGGCCCACGATGACGTTTTCCTTCAGACCGACCAGCTTGTCCCGCTTGCCCTGAACCGAGGCTTCGGTCAGCACGCGCGTCGTCTCTTGGAAGGACGCCGCCGAGATGAAGCTGCGGGTTTGCAGCGACGCCTTGGTGATGCCCAACAGGATCGGCTCGCCCTGTGCGGGGCGCACGTTCTTGGCCAGTGCCTTTTCGTTCACGGCGTCGAACTCGGCCTTGTCCACATGCTCGCCCTTCAGCAGCGTCGTCTGGCCACTGTCCTGGATTTCCCATTTCTGGAGCATCTGGCGCACGATCACTTCGATGTGCTTGTCGTTGATCCGCACGCCCTGCAGGCGGTAAACGTCCTGCACTTCGTCGATCATGTAGTCCGCCAGCGCCTCGACACCCATAATGGCAAGGATGTCATGCGGCGCAGGGTTGCCGTCCATGATGTAGTCACCCTTCTGGACAAAATCACCTTCCGCAACCGGGATGTGCTTGCCCTTGGGCACCATGTATTCGACCTTGTGATCGGGGTCCTCGGCGGACTCGATCGAGATACGGCGCTTGTTCTTGTAGTCCTTGCCGTAGCGCACATAGCCGTCGATTTCCGCGATGATGGCGTGATCCTTGGGGCGGCGCGCCTCAAAGAGTTCGGCCACACGCGGCAGACCGCCGGTGATGTCCTTGGTCTTGGCACCTTCGCGCGGGATGCGCGCAACCACGTCGCCCATCTTGACCGCGTCACCCTCATCGATGCTGAGGATCGCATCCACAGACATCGCATAGGTGACGGGGTTGCCGGCGTCATTGCGCATAGGCTCACCATCTTCGCCGACGATAAAGATCTCGGGCTTCAACTCGTTGCCCTTGGGGGCCGCGCGCCAGTCCATCACGATCTTCTGCGTCATGCCGGTGGCATCGTCCGTCTCATCGCGCAGGGCAACGCCCGTCACGAGGTCGACGAATTTGGCCGTACCCGACTTCTCGGCGATGATCGGCAGGGTATAGGGGTCCCATTCGAACAGCTTGTCGCCGCGCGCGACTGTGTCGCCCGCCTTGACGTGCAGCTTGGTGCCGTAGCCCACCTTGTGGCTGGCCAGCTCGACATCGCCTTCGCCCATGATGAGCAGCTTCATGTTACGGCCCATCACCAGCGTATCGCCCGAGGCATTCTCAAGCGTTTGTTCGCCCTCGAAGGCGATCTTGCCCGACTGGCTTGCCTCGAGGAAGGACTGCTGGCCACCTTGCGCAACGCCGCCGATGTGGAATGTCCGCATCGTCAGCTGCGTGCCCGGCTCGCCGATGGACTGCGCGGCGATGATGCCGACAGCCTCGCCCTGATTCACCATCGTGCCGCGCGCGAGGTCACGCCCGTAGCACATGGCGCAAACGCCATCCTCGGCCTCACAAGTCAGCGGGCTACGGATGCGCGCGGTCTGCACCGCTGCCTCCTCGACCGCGTCGGCGGTCAGCTCGTCGATCAGCTGGCCTTCCTTGACCAGCACTTCGTCGGTGCCGGGGCGCAGGATATCCTCGGCCGCGACGCGGCCCAGCAAACGCTCGCTGATGGACGATACGACCTCGCCGTCATTGACCGCAGCCTCGGTCGTGATCGCGCGGTCCGTGCCGCAATCATGCTCGCGCACGATGCAATCCTGAGCGACGTCCACCAGACGGCGGGTCAGATAGCCCGAGTTCGCCGTTTTCAGGGCGGTGTCGGACAAACCCTTACGGGCGCCGTGGGTCGAGTTGAAGTATTCAAGAACGGTCAGACCTTCCTTGAAGTTCGAGATGATCGGCGTTTCGATGATGTCGCCGTTCGGCTTGGCCATCAGGCCGCGCATACCGCCCAGCTGCTTCATCTGCGTGACCGAGCCACGCGCACCGGAGTGGGCCATCATGTAGACCGAATTCGGCTCGGCCTCGGCACCATTCTCATCCGTTTTACCCGACGAGATGTTGCTCATCATCGATTCAGTGACCTGATCGTTACATTTCGACCACGCATCGACCACCTTGTTATACTTCTCGCCCTGAGTGATCAGGCCGTCCATATATTGCTGCTCAAAGCCTTTGACCTGATCGCGCGTCTCGCCGACGATCTCCCACTTGTTGTCCGGAACGACCATGTCGTCCTTGCCAAAGGAAATCCCGGCCTTGAACGCCTCGCGGAAGCCCATGGTCATGATCTGGTCGCAGAAGATGACCGATTCCTTCTGACCGCAATAGCGGTAGACGGTGTCGATGACCTGCTGCACTTCTTTCTTGCGCAGCAGACGGTTGACCAGGCTGAAAGGTGCCTTTGCGTTCTTGGGCAGGAGTGCGCCAAGACGGACACGACCGGGCGTCGTTTCGACCCGTTCGAACACCTGATTGCCCTCGGCATCGATCTGCGGGATGCGCGCGGTGATGCGCGCGTGCAGATGCACCTCGCCGCTGTCCAGCGCGTGCTGCACCTCGTCGATCGACGAAAACATCATGCCCTCGCCCTTCATGCCCGCGCGCTCCAGCGTGGTATAGTAAAGGCCCAGGATCATATCCTGCGACGGAACGATGATCGGCGCGCCGTTGGCAGGCGACAGAACGTTGTTCGTCGACATCATCAGAACCCGCGCCTCCAGCTGCGCCTCAAGGCTCAGCGGCACGTGAACGGCCATCTGGTCGCCGTCAAAGTCGGCGTTGAACGCCGAGCAGACCAGCGGATGCAGCTGGATCGCCTTGCCTTCGATCAGGATCGGCTCGAACGCCTGAATGCCCAGGCGGTGCAGCGTCGGCGCGCGGTTCAGCATCACCGGATGCTCGCGGATCACCTCGTCGAGGATGTCCCAAACCTCGGGACGCTCCTTTTCGACCAGCTTTTTCGCCTGCTTGACGGTCGAGCTCAGCCCCTTCGCCTCAAGCCGCGAGTAGATGAACGGTTTGAACAGCTCCAGCGCCATCTTCTTCGGCAACCCGCACTGGTGCAGCTTCAGTTCCGGTCCCGTCACGATGACAGAGCGGCCCGAGAAGTCGACCCGTTTGCCCAGAAGGTTCTGGCGGAAGCGGCCCTGCTTGCCCTTGAGCATGTCCGACAGCGACTTCAGCGGACGCTTGTTGGCACCAGTGATGACGCGGCCACGGCGGCCGTTATCGAACAGCGCATCGACGGATTCCTGCAACATCCGCTTCTCATTGCGCACGATGATATCGGGCGCGCGCAGTTCGATCAGGCGCTTGAGACGGTTGTTGCGGTTGATGACCCGGCGATAGAGATCGTTCAGATCGGACGTAGCAAAACGGCCCCCATCCAGCGGCACCAGCGGGCGCAGTTCTGGCGGGATGACCGGAATAACGGTCATCACCATCCACTCGGGACGGTTGCCGGATTCCAGGAACGACTCGACGACCTTCAGGCGCTTGATGATCTTCTTGGGCTTCAGCTCGCCGGTGGCCTCGGCCAGATCGGCGCGCAGGTTTTCGGCTTCGGAGTCCAGATCGATCTGGGCCAGCATGTCGCGGATCGCCTCGGCGCCGATATTGGCGGTGAAGGCGTCGATGCCATAGGCATCCTGCGCGTCCATGAATTCCTCTTCGGTCAGCATCTGACCGTAGGTGAGGTCGGTCAGACCCGGTTCGATCACGACGTAGTTCTCGAAATAGAGAACCCGCTCAAGGTCGCGCAGCGTCATGTCCAGCATCAGACCGATGCGCGACGGCAGCGATTTCAGGAACCAGATATGCGCGCAGGGCGCGGCCAGCTCGATATGGCCCATCCGCTCGCGGCGGACCTTTTGCAGCGTGACTTCGACGCCGCATTTCTCGCAGACGACGCCGCGATATTTCATGCGCTTGTATTTGCCGCACAGGCATTCGTAATCCTTGATCGGGCCAAAGATACGCGCGCAGAACAGACCGTCCCGCTCGGGTTTGAACGTGCGGTAGTTGATCGTCTCGGGCTTCTTGATCTCGCCGTAGGACCACGACAGGATACGCTCGGGCGATGCCAGCGAGACCCTGATTTCGTCGAAGGTCTGCGTCGGCGTCACGGGATTGAACGGGTTGTTTGTCAGTTCCTGGTTCATTTAGTTACCTCGAATTTTGGGTAGTCCGGAAATGGAAGGTGCCCGGTTTTCCGCGAAAACCGGGCCAAGAAAATTACTGCGAATTTTCTATTCCTCCCCTTCCGAATCCAGGAGTTCCATGTTGAGGCCCAGACCCCGGACCTCCTTGACCAGCACGTTGAACGATTCCGGCACGCCGGCCTCAAAGCTGTCTTCGCCCTTGACGATGCTCTCGTAGACCTTGGTACGGCCTGCAACATCGTCCGACTTGACCGTCAGCATCTCCTGCAAGGTGTAGGCGGCGCCGTAAGCTTCCAGCGCCCAAACCTCCATCTCACCAAAACGCTGTCCGCCGAACTGCGCCTTACCACCCAGCGGCTGCTGCGTGACGAGGCTGTACGGCCCGGTCGAGCGTGCGTGGATCTTGTCGTCGACAAGGTGGTGCAGCTTGAGCAGGTACTTCATCCCCACGGTCACGGGGCGGGCAAACTGCTCGCCCGTGCGGCCGTCGAACAGGATCGACTGACCGGACGTGTCGAACCCTGCCCGGCTGAGCGCGTCGTTCACATCCGCCTCTTTCGCCCCGTCAAAGACAGGCGTCGCGATGGGCACACCGCCCGTCACGTTGCCTGCGGCCTCGACCAGCTGCGCCTCGTCCATGTCCTTGATGCCCTCGTCATAGACATCGTCGCCATAGGCCAGGTGCATCGCCTCGCGCACCGGGGTCAGATCGCCGTTGCGGCGATAGCCCTGAAGCGCATCGTCGATCTTGATGCCAAAGCCGCGCGCGGCCCAACCCATGTGGGTTTCCAGAATCTGACCGACGTTCATCCGGCTGGGAACACCCAGCGGGTTGAGGCAGAAATCGACCGGCGTGCCATCCGCAAGGAACGGCATGTCCTCCATCGGGACCACCTTGGAGATAACACCCTTGTTGCCGTGACGGCCGGCCATCTTGTCACCCGGTTGCAGCTTGCGCTTCACCGCGATGAACACCTTGACCATCTTCATGACGCCGGGCGGCAGGTCGTCGCCGCGGCGCACCTTCTCGACCTTGTCCTCGAACCGCGCATCAAGGGCGCGCTTCTGCGCCTCGTATTGTGCGTGCAGCGCCTCCATGATCTGCGCGTCGGCCTCTTCCTTCAGTGCCAGCTGCCACCACTGACCCTTGGTCAGCGTGCTCAGCAGATCCTCGGTGATCTCCGAGTTCGACTTGACGCCCTTGGGGCCTTTGACAGCCGTTTTGCCCAAGATCATCGTGCCCAGACGGGAATAGATGTTGCGATCCAAGATCGCCAGTTCGTCGTCACGGTCACGGGCAAGGCGCTCGATCTCGTCACGTTCGATCTGCAGCGCGCGCTCGTCCTTTTCCACGCCGTGGCGGTTAAAGACGCGCACTTCGACGACCGTGCCGAAATCACCCGGCTTGACGCGCAGGGACGTGTCACGCACATCGCTGGCCTTTTCGCCAAAGATCGCGCGCAGCAGTTTTTCCTCGGGCGTCATCGGGCTTTCGCCCTTGGGGGTGATCTTGCCCACAAGGATATCGCCCGGCTCCACGTCGGCGCCGATATAGACGATGCCGGCCTCGTCGAGGTTGCGCAGCGCCTCTTCGCCCACGTTGGGAATATCGCGGGTGATTTCCTCGGGCCCGAGTTTCGTGTCACGCGCGGCGACTTCGAATTCCTCGATATGGATCGAGGTAAAGACGTCATCGCGCGAAATCCGCTCGGAGATCAGGATCGAGTCTTCGTAGTTGTAGCCATTCCACGGCATGAACGCGACGATGACGTTCCGGCCAACGGCCAGTTCGCCCATGTCGGTCGCGGGGCCATCGGCGATGACCTCATGCTTGCCGACAGTGTCGCCCACCTTGACCAGCGGACGCTGGTTGATGCAGCTGTTCTGGTTCGACCGCTGGAACTTGCGCAGACGGTAGATGTCGACGCCGGGATCGCCCGGTTCCATATCCTCGGTTGCGCGCACAACAATACGCTGGGCATCGACCTGGTCGATGACACCCGCACGTTTCGCCATGATCGCGGCCCCGGAATCGCGGGCAACAACGCCCTCGATGCCGGTGCCGACCAGAGGGGCCTCGGCCTTGATCAGCGGCAGGGCCTGACGCATCATGTTCGACCCCATGAGGGCGCGGTTGGCGTCGTCATTCTCAAGGAACGGAATCAGCGATGCCGCGACCGAAACCAACTGCTTGGGCGACACGTCGATCAGATCGACCTGCTCATTCGGGGCCAGCATATAGTCGCCCGACTGGCGGGTGCTGACCAGATCGTTCACGAAACGGCCATCCTCGTCCAGATTGGCGTTAGCCTGAGCGATGGTGTGGCGCGCTTCCTCGGTCGCGGACATGTATTGCACATCATCCGTGACCTGACTGTCCACCACCTTGCGATAGGGCGTTTCGATAAAGCCGTACTTGTTCACCCGCGCAAAAGTGGCGAGCGAGTTGATCAGACCGATGTTCGGCCCTTCGGGCGTCTCGATCGGGCACATCCGGCCATAGTGGGTGGGGTGCACGTCGCGCACCTCGAAACCGGCACGCTCGCGTGTCAGACCGCCCGGCCCAAGCGCCGACAGGCGGCGCTTGTGCGTCACTTCGGACAGCGGGTTGGTTTGGTCCATGAACTGCGAGAGCTGGCTGGAGCCGAAGAATTCGCGCACGGCAGCTGCGGCAGGTTTCGCGTTGATCAGATCCTGCGGCATGACGGTGTCGATCTCGACCGACGACATACGCTCTTTGATCGCGCGCTCCATACGCAGAAGGCCGACGCGGTACTGGTTCTCCATCAGTTCCCCGACCGAGCGGACGCGACGGTTGCCGAGGTGGTCGATATCGTCGATATCGCCCTTGCCGTCGCGCAGATCGACCAACGCCTTGATGCAGGCGACGATGTCTTCGCGGCGCAGCGTGCGCACGGTGTCTTCGGCATCCAGATCCAGACGCATGTTCATCTTGACCCGGCCAACGGCGGACAGATCGTAGCGCTCGCTATCGAAGAACAGCGTGTTGAACAGGGCCGATGCGGCCTCTTCGGTGGGCGGCTCGCCCGGGCGCATGACGCGGTAGATGTCCATCAGCGCGGTTTCGCGGCTCATGTTCTTGTCTGCGGCCATCGTGTTGCGGATGTAGGGACCGACATTGATGTTGTCGATGTCCAGAACCGGGATGTCGGTGATGCCCGCATCCAGCAGATCCTGAAGCGTGCCGCCGGTGATGTCGCCCGCCTTGTCGTATTCCAGCGTCAACTCGCCGCCGGCCTCGATGTAGATCGCGCCGGTCTCTTCGTTGATGATGTCCTTGGCCGCGAACTTGCCGACGATGTGCTCGAACGGAACCAGCAGGTCGGTGACGTTACCTTCATCGATCAGTTTCTTGACCGCGCGGGGCGTGACCTTCTTGCCGGCCTCGGCCAGGATCTCGCCGGTTTTTGCGTCGACCAGATCATAGGTCGGACGGGTGCCGCGCACACGCTCGGGGAAGAACTTGGTGACCCAGCCCTTGCCCTTTTCCAGCTTGAACTGGATGGTGTCGTAATAGGCATCCATGATGCCTTCCTGGTCCAGCCCCATGGAATAGAGCAGGGTGGTCACAGGCAGTTTGCGGCGGCGGTCGATCCGCGCGAACACGATATCCTTGGCGTCGAATTCAAAATCTAACCACGAGCCGCGATAGGGAATGATGCGGCAGGCGAACAACAGCTTGCCCGAGCTGTGCGTCTTGCCCTTGTCGTGGTCAAAGAACACGCCGGGCGAACGGTGCATCTGCGAGACGATGACCCGCTCGGTGCCGTTAACCACAAAGGTGCCGTTGGGCGTCATCAGGGGCATGTCGCCCATGAACACGTCCTGTTCCTTGATGTCCTTGACCGATTTGGCGCCGGTATCTTCGTCGATATCGAACACGATCAGACGCAGCGTCACCTTCAGCGGGGCGCTGTAGGTCATGTCGCGCTGCATGCACTCCTCGACGTCGTATTTCGGCTTTTCCAGGTCGTAGTTCACGAACTCGATGACGCTCGTCTCGTTGAAATCCGAGATCGGGAACACCGATTGGAACACGCCCTTGATCCCCTCGCCATCCGTCGGAACGGATAGCTCGCCGGAGCGCAGGAACAGATCATAGGAGGATTTCTGAACCTCGATGAGGTTCGGCATCTCGAGAACTTCGCGGATTTTACCGAAGTATTTACGCAAACGCTTCTGGCCAAGGTAGGATTGAGCCATGTGTCTGGTCACCTTTCATTTCTCAACGGTCGCGCGTGCTGTCGGGCCCCAGCCGCACGGCCATCAGAGAGAGCGGGGGTGCGATCCATTCATGGCCATCGTCCCAAAGACGGCCTCCCGATCACACGAACCTCGCCTGAGATAAGCCCCCTGCCCTGCACGACAACGGCAAGTGCCGGTAACGTGACCGGCGCCGCATCTGGCGCATGGGGGCCTGTCCAAGACAGGTTCGGCTGGACCCGGAAGCTCCGGATCCAGCCACATCTGGCGGGGTCAGAACCCGGACATCCGCCCGGGCCAAATCCCCTGCAATTACTTGAGCTCGACTTCGGCGCCAGCTGCTTCCAGCTTGGCTTTGACGTCTTCTGCTTCGTCCTTGGAGACCTGCTCCTTGACGGCTTTGCCGCCCGCTTCGACCAGATCCTTGGCTTCTTTCAGGCCCAGACCGGTGATTGCGCGGACTTCCTTGATCACGTTGATCTTGGAGGCGCCTGCCGACTTCAGGATGACGTCGAATTCGGTCTGCTCTTCTGCAGCCTCGGCCGCGCCGCCTGCGGGACCGGCCATCATCACTGCGCCGCCTGCTGCGGGCTCGATGCCGTACTCGTCCTTCAGGATGGTTTTCAGTTCTTGTGCTTCGAGCAGCGTCAGACCAACGATCTCTTCTGCCAGTTTTTTCAGATCAGCCATTTTCTCATGCTTTCCGTTTTAGATGTGTTCCAACGACAGGGCGAATGCCCTTGCCGGAATTTCCAGTTGCGTCAGGCCGCTTCGGCCTTCTCTTCGATAGTCGAAAGGATGCTTGCGATGTTCGAAGCAGGCGCGCCAATTGCGCCGGCAATGTTCGAGGCAGGTGCGCCGATGCAGCTTGCGATCTGAGCGATAAGCTCGTCGCGCGAGGGCATCTTCGACACGGCTTCGACGCCGGCACGGTCCAGAGCGTTCTCACCCATTGCCCCGCCAAGGATCTGGAACTTGGGGTTCCCCTTGGCGAAATCCTCGGACACCTTGGCAGCTGCCACGGGGTCTTCGGAATAGGTCAGAACGGTCATGCCCGTCAGGTAGCCTGCGATGGATTCGCAGGGTTTTCCGTTCAGGGCGATCTTGGCGAGCTTGTTCTTGGCAACGCGCACGGATGCCTCGGCCGCACGTGCGCGCGCCCTCAGATCCTGCATTTCCGCAACTGTCAGTCCGGCGTAATGGGCAACCACTACGACGCCAGAGCTTTCGAAGATCTGGCCGAGTTCCTCGACCACTTTCTCTTTCTGGGCTCTATCCACAGTTTCACTCCAATATTCGGGGGAAATTCCCCCGGCTCAGTTCAGCCGGACGGTAAGGTCCGGCATTTGGTCCTGTAAACGGGGCATCGTCGACGCATCCAGACGCACGGTCTGGCTGATCTAGTCACTCCCGCCTCAGGCAGGATATTAAGGGCAAAGGCCCACCCACCATCTTGGACGAAACGTACAAAAGACATGGAACGCGAATCCCATGCCACCTGCACAGTGCAGCCCATAGAGGTTTCCCGAAGCATTGCCAACCCCTGAGGTGACGTCCGCGCCAATTCACCACCCGAAAGCAGAAAGAGCGGACCACAAGGCCCGCTCTTTCGTCACTTGCCAGCTATTGCGATCATTCAACCGCAGCGTCGGCCACGTCGATAGTCACGCCCGGACCCATGGTCGAGGTCAGCGAGATACGCTTCATGTACGACCCTTTGGCACCGGCAGGCTTGGCCTTCTGAACGGCGCTGATGAAGGCGCGGACATTCTCGACCAGCTTCTCTTGATCGAAGGATGCCTTGCCGACACCGGCATGAACCACGCCGGCCTTCTCGGCCTTGAACTGGACCTGGCCGCCCTTGGCGTCCTTGACAGCCTGGGCCACATCCATCGTCACCGTCCCGATCTTCGGGTTCGGCATCAGGTTGCGGGGGCCCAGGACCTTGCCCAGACGGCCCACGACAGGCATCATATCAGGCGTGGCGATGCAGCGGTCAAAGTCGATCTTGCCGCCTTGGACGATCTCCATCAGGTCTTCGGCGCCAACGATGTCGGCACCGGCCGCCTCGGCCTCTTCGGCCTTGGCACCGCGAGCAAAGACAGCGACGCGAACGGTCTTGCCTGTGCCGTTGGGCAGACCGACAACGCCACGAACCATCTGGTCAGCGTGGCGCGGATCGACGCCAAGGTTCACGGCGATTTCGATGGTTTCATCGAATTTCGACTTGGCGTTGCCCTTGACCAAGGCGACGGCGTCTTCGACCGTAAGGTTGGATTTGCCAGCAAAGGCTTCGCGGGCTGCGCGTGCGCGTTTTCCAAGTTTTGCCATCTTACTTCACCTCGATGCCCATGGAGCGTGCGCTGCCGACGATGATCTTCATCGCGGACTCGACGTCGTTTGCGTTCAGGTCTTTCCACTTGGCTTCGGCGATCTCGCGGACCTGCTTAACCGACACGCTGCCGACTGTATCGCGGCCCGGCGTCTTGCCGCCCGATTTCAACTTGGCCGCCTTCTTGAGATAGTAAGCCGCCGGGGGCGTCTTGATGTCGATCTCAAAAGACTTGTCCTGGTAATAGGTGATCACGGTCGGGCACGGTGCGCCCGGCTCCAGATCCTGCGTCTTGGCGTTGAACGCCTTGCAGAATTCCATGATGTTCAGACCGCGCTGGCCCAGTGCGGGGCCGACGGGCGGGCTGGGGTTGGCTTGCCCGGCTTTCACCTGCAGCTTCATCTTCCCGGCGAGTTTCTTGGCCATGAGGCCTCTCCTTCCATTTCAACAGGCCTTGGGGCGCGCCCCTCGGCCAACTCAGTTGCGTGGTCCGGTTCGGGCGCCGCGGCTCCCTTGCCTTCCACATGATGCCCGGACGAATCCGGGCACATCGCGCAGCCCCTATTGCTTGGAGACCTGCGTGAATTCCAGTTCGACCGGGGTTTCCCGGCCAAAGATCGACACCGACACCTTGAGGCGCTGGTTATCTTCGTCGACATTCTCGACCGATCCGTCGAAGCCTTCGAACGGGCCATCGTTGACCTTGACCTTTTCACCGATCTCGAAGTGGATCAGGGTGCGCGGGCTGTCCTCGCCCTCCTGCACCCGGCCCAGGATTGCCTGAACTTCGGAATCGCGCATCGGCATCGGGCGGCCCTGCGGGCCGAGGAAACCTGTGACGCGGTTGATCGAGTTGATCATGTGATAGCCCTTGTCGGACATCTCCATGCGCACCAGAACGTAGCCGGGCATGAACCGCCGCTCGGCCGTCACCTTCTTGCCGCGGCGCACTTCGATCACTTCTTCGGTCGGAACCAGCACCTCGTCGATATCTTCTTCGAGGCCATTCTCGACGACCGAGGTTCTGATCTGCTCGGCGATCTTCTTCTCGAAATTCGACAGAACGCTCACCGAGTACCACCGCTTTGCCATGCTGAGCCATTCCCCGTTTCAACCGGCATCACTGGCCGGAATTTCCTGTCCTGCCCGGCCTGCCGCACCACCGTGGCACAGCGCCCTGCCGGACGTCCGCTAAACAAAATCGGCGCGGGGCTCGAATCGCCGCGCGCCATATTGCAGAATTGTGCAGCAACTACCCGTCATCGCCCGTGGGTTCAAGGGGCAGCAATCACAAACGCCGCCCGAAGTGACGGAGATCAGCCGAAAATGTTCAAAACAGCCTGAAGACCACTGCGGATGCCCAGATCGACCAGCGCAAAGAAAACAGCCGTCAGCGCGGCCATGATGAACACCATCACGGTGGTCAGCAGCACTTCGCGGCGGGTCGGCCAGACGACCTTGGACACCTCCGAGCGGACCTGCTGAACGAACTGAAGCGGATTGGTGCGTGCCATGCGCTGCCTTCTTTTCTGAAAGGGTGACCCTGCGCGGCGCAGAGCCGTTGACGGCGCACATATCCGCAGGGCGCGGTAAATTCAAGTGGTCAAGCGCCCCAGACAGACCGCTAGCGGGCGCGCATCAGGCCTGCCCGGCCTCGGTCCCAATCCCGTCGGACGGATCGGGCGGTCGCCATTCACGTCATGCAACAGCACCTCGGGCCTGAAATCGGGCATGTAAAGACCGCTCGACCGCAAGGCCAACCAACCCGCGAGACAAGGGAAACACACCTCCAGCTTCTTGAGCTTGCGCCCGATCAGCCTGCGCGACGCCCGGCGGCAAATCAGCGCGAGGTAGAGATGATAGCGACCGGCCTCGGCTTTGAATCCGCCTGCCTCGGTCGGACCCGCGCTGCCGTCGGACGTGAACCTCAATGCCATTGCCCTCCGGATCAGCCAGATAGATGGCATCGCTGACGATGTGGTCGGACGCACCTTGAAGCGTCACGTCTGCTGCCGTCACATGTGCCAGCCAGCGGGGCAGGTCCCGCGCGATGGCATCAGGAACGCGGTGTGAAACAACCCTGCTTGGCGACGATCACGCGCAGCGAGTGCAGAATCCCCCACCAGTTCAAGAAGCACTGCCCCGCCGGTACCAAGTGTGACGCGGCGATCATCGGCCGCAATCACGGAAAGTCCGAGAACCGACTGGTAGAAGGCGGACACCACTTTGAGGTCGCGCACCTGCAATCTCACGCTTGCGATCCGTAGTGGTGCGGTGGTCATGTCCAAATGGTCGCTTGTCTTGGTCATGGTACTCCTCCTTGGAACGGGATGCGGCGGGGATAAGGCGGGTCAGGCGTCGGAGTGCTTCAGCGCATAGCCGAGCCACCACATCAGATGGCAGCGATGCCCAGCATAACCGACCTCTGGGCCTTTGGAATTTTGCGAGATGGATGAATGACTGCTTTGGAGCGCCGCAACGCAACACCGCCAGTGTGAGGCGCCCGTCCAAGACCAGGTCCCACCTCCCCGTACGCGACTCCTGACCGTGAAGAAAATCTGCTGTCTTTCAGATGGCTTGGAACTTGTTGTCAATCTTCGGGCAGCGACATCACCTATCGACCAAGAGGACGACGGCTGGGAGAAACTGCAGAACGCAAAGACACGCTCCGGAACCTCGGTGGGCGCGCTTATCGCAGCCATCCGATCAGGCGATCTCCGGGTCGGCGCGAGAGACGGCCAGACCGGCTACCAGAACATCTGCGTCCTCAAGCAGGAGGTCAATCGGCTGGCAAAGCCCACGGGCGCGCCAGGACCAGAGGATTGTCTCCCGGCGTTTAGTTTCGAGCGGTTCATAGGGCCCGAGCCAAGAAGCGTTTCCTTGCGCTCGTGCGTAAGGGACCCAAGCCGGCCACGCGGAGGCGCCATCCGACGACCGGAATCTGGCAATACGTCATGATTGAGGCCGACGTCGCCGCATTCCATCACCGATTCATGACGAATGAGTTTATCGGCCACCGGCACATACCTGACCGCCCTACGATCCGCCGTCATTGCACGATATCAGGATGATTTGGCAGGGGCAGAAGGGTTCGAACCCTCGACCTACGGTTTTGGAGACCGTCGCTCTACCAGCTGAGCTATACCCCTACGGTGTGCGACCGATTACGCGACCTTTTATCGGGAATCAAGTCATCAATCGCACGGAAAAGGGCGAAGTCAGCCTTTTACCTTCGCAGGCTGGTGGGCGGATTGCGCTGCGGGCTGGGCTGCTGGGGCAGTTGCTGGCTTATAGGTCTTGCGGGCATTTGCCTTGTCGGCGTCGGTGCCGCCGAACCAGTCTTGCTGATATTTCTCACGCATCAGCCAATTCTGAATCAGCTTGGAGGCATTACGCGTCAGATTTGTCATCTGCTCTTCTTTGGATTGGGTCAGCCCGGATCCCAGCCACGTTTCGCCCGAAAATGATTCGATGACCGTCACCTGTTCGGGTTTTTCGTTCAGCTTCTTGCCGGCCGCATCGTCCCAGACGGTGACATTCAGGATCAGCGCCGATTTCGGCGACGCGACGATCGGCACCCCCGGCACCGCCAGCACATACCCCTCGATCGAGACGCCCAGATGGTACAGCTTGTCGCCATCATAGCGCCTGAACCGTTCGTCCACCGCTTTGGTCATCGCGGTGATCCACTCCTTATCGGTCGCATGGCGCGAGGCCGGGCCCTTGGTGATATTGGGCGTGACGACCACGTTATGGGCCAGCTTGAAGTCACCCAGCGGCGCAGGCGCCTTGTCCAGATCGTTTGGGTTGGTGCAGGCCGCGACCGTGGCCAGCAAGGCGATTAGGGCGAAAACACGATACATGAGAAGCGATCCTCGGCAGACTGGGATTGGATGGCAGGCCCTGCCGCGATAGCGCACCCGCGCGCCATTCGCAACGACATGCCGAAGCGGCAAAATTTGCCGGTCCGGGCCTGTGCGCCTATATGCTGTATTATGACGACAGATAGATCCCACAGCCCACATGCCCCTGCCCTGCCCGTGCGCGTGCCACTGGTCACGCAGCCGATGGGCATTCTGGCCAGCCTGAATGCCGCGCGGCGCAACGTGCTGAGCATCATTCCCGATCTGGCCACGCGCCAGCCGATGGTGTCGGGGCGCACCGGCAAAAGATGGCACATGGTGATGGACCCCGGCGCCCTGCGCCGCGTGCTGCTGGAGAATGAGGCCAATTACCCCAAATCGCTGGTCACGAAGAACCTGCTGCGCCCCGCCATCGGCGACAGCATGTTCATCGCCGAGGGCGCGCACTGGCGCTGGCAGCGGCGCGCAGCGGCGCCGGTGTTCTCGCATCGCAACGTAATGAACCTCGCGCCGATCATGACGGCCGCCGCCGAGCGTAGCGTCGCGCGCATCGCCACCGCTGGGCCGCGCGCCGTGGACATGGCCGAGGATATGGTGCGCACCACCTTTGACGTAATCGGCGAGGTCACGTTTTCCGGTGATGGCAGTTTTGATTCGGACGCCGTGCATGGCGCCATTGACGGCTATATCGCCGAGGCGGGCAAAATCTCGCTGTTCGATATTCTGGGCCTGCCTGACTGGGTGCCGCGCCCCGGACGGATGATTTCGGGCGCCGCGATGAAGCAGATGAAGTCCATCGCCGACGACGCGGTCGAGGCACGTCGCAAGCGCGGCCCCAAGGGCGTGCCTGACCTGCTGGACCTGCTGCTGGAGGGCGAAGACCCCGAGACGAAACGCCGGATGAACACCGCCGAACTACGCGACAACCTGCTGACCTTCATCGTCGCCGGACATGAGACAACAGCGCTGACGCTGGCCTGGTCACTCTATTTATGCGCCTTTGATCCCCGCGTTCAGGACAAGGCGCGCGCAGAAATCCGTGCCGTTTGCGGGGATCGCGCTGCCACCGGCGACGATGTGGCAAACCTGCCCTATATCCGCCAGATCGCGGACGAAGCACTGCGCCTCTACCCGCCTGCTGCGATGGTGTCGCGCAGTGCGCTGGCCGACGACACGCTATGCGGGCGTCAAATCCGGCGCGGCGATACGGTGATCATTCCGATCTATGCGCTACATCGCCACCATCAGCTGTGGGACGATCCCGACGCATTCCGCCCCGAGCGGTTTGAGAACCGCAAGGACGTGCAGCGGTATGCCTACCTGCCGTTCGGTGACGGGCCGCGCATTTGCATCGGCGCCAGTTTTGCCTTGCAGGAGGTGGTGATCATCCTCGCCACGCTGCTGGGGCGGTTCCGCTTTGCGCAGGTCGAGGGGCGCGATCCCGATCCGGTGATGATCCTGACCCTGCGCCCTCAGGGCGGTGTCTGGCTGACCGCCCAGCCGTTGTAAGACACGTCCAGTCGCCGGGCGAAAAGGCGCGCATCAGCGCGGGATTGCGCCCTCGGCCCCATTGAATGCCGACCCCTCACCCTATCTACTAGGGTGCAACCAACAGCGGAGATAACGCTTATGACCATCCGAATCATCACCCGTACGGCTCTGGCAGCCACCCTTGCCCTTGGCGCCTTCGCGACCGGCGCCGTGGCCGAGTCCACCGTTGAAGAACTGCGCGCTGCGTTGGTCGGCAACACCTTTTCCGGCGACATGGGCGGTGGCGGCTATGCCAGCTATTTCGCCGAGGATGGCACCTACGAGGATGCATCGGGCGGCGGCACGTATGAGATCACCGAAGAGGGCGTCTGCTATCCCGGCACTGATTTCGGCTGCTATCAGGCGCAGGTCGACGGCGACCAGCTGGAGTGGTTCCAGAACGGCGAAAGCGCCGGAACAGGCATGATCAAGCAGGGCAACACGCTGGAGTGACCGCCCGCAGCAGACGGCAAGAAGGGCGGCCCGATCGGGCCAGCCCCTTACGGCAAATGTTGAAATTACTGTTACGCTCAGGCGAGTTTGCCGGAATATCTCTCAAAGCCCCCACAAGATCGCGTAAAGGCCATCCATCACCTTTTGGCCTTCATCCGGAGAGAGCCGATGGACAGGCGTCAGATGCCGCAAACCGTGCGCATCCACCGTAAGTGGCATATGTGTACGAATGCGATAGAGATCGCCCTCGATCCGGACATCGATGGTAAGCTGCCTCAGGGTAGAAAGCATATCAGCCGGCAAGATCGGCAGTAGAACGGTCGTGTTGAGGTCCAATAAGTGTTCTGCTTGGACAACCAGGTACAGATCGCCGCCGATCTTGAGGACGTCAAATTTTTGCATCGGGCCAGGGATGGTTCAGGGCCAGATGCGATCCTGGAACACCCCTGTTTTTAATATGTTGCGCCTCAGTAGAAATCGCAACTTCGTTTTCGCGGAACCAGGCAGCGGCGCGCTCCTGAGGGCTTCCAGCTGCCATGTCAGCGGCGACCAGTTGCTTGATGTAGTCAGTGGCACTTGTTCCTCTGGCCGCAGCCCAAGCCATCAGCTTGTCCTTTTCCAGCGGGTCCATTCTGATAGTAAGGTTGGTCATGGAGTCCTCCATCTACACTCTGCACTAACAATAGTAATTATTTGTCAGTGCGATGCAAGGCTTGGATTACGGGCCGTCGAAGATATCTTCGAGCCATACCAAACCTGATTCTTCCCCTGAGCGTCCGTCAAGCGTCTTCCCTGAAAAGGAATGTTGGTCACCGTGCGGGCAACAGAAGTGATTATTTCAACATTTGCCGTAAGGGGCTGGCCCGATCGGGTCGCCTTTTTTTGCGGGTGTCGCGCCTACGCCAAGTCGTACATCCGGTGCAGGGCGGCGCTGTCCGGTACACCGCTTGACAGGGTCGGCCCGGCGCCAGACTGTCTGACATAACGACATAGGATCTACGCGCCATGAAGATGCATCCGCCCATTCCCATTCTGCGCAGCTATGACGAGGCGGCGACCCGCGCCTTTTACATCGATTTTCTCGGCTTCGTTGTGACGTTCGAGCATCGCTTCGAAGACGACGCGCCACTTTATCTGTCGCTCAAGCGGGGTGATTGCGTGCTGCACATCTCGGAGCATCACGGCGATGCGTCGCCCGGCGCGGCGGTCCGGATCGAGGTGGACGACGTGCACGGCTATTGTCGCGACCTCAATGCAAAAAAATACAAGTACGCCCGCCCCGGCGTGCAGCGCCAGCCGTGGGGCTTTGATGATATGAAGATTGCCGATCCGGCAGGTAATCGGTTGATTTTCTGCACTGAAACAGACGATTAGCGCACCAAGTTCATCCTGTGAACTTGTTATCCCGCGGGAAGCCCCGTGGCGCCATTCGGCCCGACCCGGCCCGCTTGCCGATCCATTCATCCAAGGCCGCTTCGGTGCGCGTGCGCCCGGCGGGGTCCAGCCATGTCAGACCGGCCTCGATGTTGAATGTCGCGGCGTCGCTCAGCCCGCCATCCTTGTACTTTTGCAACCTAACCCCCTTGCCTCTCCCCATTTCGGGCAGCTCGGACAGTGCAAAAACCAACACTTTTCGATTTTCACCCACAACGGCGACGTGATCACCCTGGACGGGCCGACATACCGTGGCCCGGGTGGGGGTGCGCACGTTCAGCACCTGTTTGCCGCCCCGCGTCTGGGCGATCACCTCGTCTTCGGGCACGACAAAGCCGTCGCCGGCGCTGGAGGCAACCAGCAGCTTGCGGCCAGGCTTGTGGATCAGGATATCGACGATCTCGGCCTCATTCGGCAGATCTACCATCAGGCGCAACGGCTCGCCCATGCCGCGCCCGCCGGGCAGGCTGGAGGCCGAAATCGTGTAGAAGCGGCCGTTACCGGCAAAGACCAGCAGGCGGTCGGTGGTTTCGGCGTGAAACAGGAACCGGGGGCCGTCGCCATCCTTGAATTTCAGCTCGCGGGTCAGGTCGATATGGCCGGTCAGGGCGCGGATCCAGCCCATCTGGCTGCACACCACCGTAATCGGTTCGCGGTCGATCATGGCCTCCAGCGGCACGTCTTCGACCGCGCCGGCCACGGCAAACTGCGTGCGGCGCGCGCCCCCGGCGGATGATTTGCCAAACAGCTTCTTGACCTCGCGCAGCTGATCCGCGATTGCGCCCCACTGCAATTCGGGATGCTCCAGCAGATCCTCCAGCCCGGCGCGTTCTTCCATCAGGGCGGTTTGCTCTTTCAGCAGCTCGATCTCTTCCAGACGGCGCAGGCTGCGCAGGCGCATGTTCAGGACGGATTCGGCCTGAAGATCGGTCAGCCCGTCCTCGCCGCCGTCCGCAGGTGAAACGTAGTCGGATTCGTCCGTCGCGCGGACAAAGTCCTGCCCCCAATCCTCGCGCATCAGCGCGGCTTTGGGCGCCTCGTCATAGCGGATGATATCGATCACCCTGTCAAGATTCAGAAAGGCGACGATCAGCCCTTCCAGTATTTCCAGCCGGTGGTCGATCTTTTCCATCCGGTAGACCGACCGGCGCTGCAACACCTCGCGGCGGAAGTCGAGGAAGGCGCGCAGAACTTCCTTCATCGAGCAGACTTTTGGTGTAACTCCGTCGATCAAGACGTTCATATTCAACGAGAATCGCACTTCCAGGTCCGAATTGCGATACATCATGCCCATCAGAACCTCGGGCGCGACATTCTTACTGCGCGGCTCCAACACCAGACGGATATCTTCGGCGCTCTCGTCGCGCACATCGGCCAGAATCGGGATCTTTTTCAGCTGGATGATCTCGGCGATCTTTTCGATCAGGCGGGATTTCTGCACCTGATAGGGGATCTCGGTGACGACGATCTGCCACTGGCCGCGGCCCAGATCCTCGATCTCCCATTTGCAGCGCAGGCGGAAGGCGCCGCGCCCGGTGCGGTAGGCCTGCGCGATATTTTCGGGCGGCTCGACGATGACGCCGCCTGTCGGGAAATCGGGGCCGGGCACGAAATCCAGCAGCTTGTCATCGCCGGCATTCGGGAACTTGATCAAATGCAGGCAGGCGTCGATCAACTCGGCAATGTTGTGCGGCGGGATGTTGGTCGCCATGCCCACCGCGATACCGCTGGACCCGTTGGCCAGAAGGTTCGGGAAACTGGCGGGCAGCACGGCGGGCTCGGTCAGGGTGCCGTCGTAATTGTCCCGAAAATCGACGGCATTCTCGTCAAGCCCCTGCAACAAGGCCTCGGCCGCCGCCGTCATGCGCGCCTCGGTATAACGCGCGGCGGCGGGATTATCGCCGTCGATATTGCCGAAATTGCCCTGCCCGTCGACCAGCGGATAGCGTACCGCGAAATCCTGCGCGAGGCGCGCCATGGCATCATAGATCGCCGCATCGCCATGCGGGTGATAGTTACCCATCACGTCGCCGCTGATCTTTGCCGATTTTCTGAAGCCCCCGGTGGAACTTAGACGCAGCTCGCGCATTGCATACAGGATACGTCGATGAACGGGCTTCAACCCGTCGCGCGCATCGGGCAAGGCGCGGTGCATGATCGTGCTGAGCGCATAGGTCAGATAGCGGTCGCCAATGGCACGGCGCAGCGTCTCGGACACCGCTTCGGGGATAGCGCCATCAGGCGCGCCGGGAGTTTTGATCTTATCGCTCATGGCTCGCGTCATAACTGTGGCGCCAATGCTCGTAAAGCGTCTGTCGGCGTGGAGGCAGCGGTTTATCGTTATCTGGCGGGGCGAATCGTGTTAACTTTTGAGTCTGCCCGAGTATGCCAGCCCGGGTGGGTGTATGTGTTGGGGGATTGTGTTTATGTGGCGTTTCATTTTGATCAGCTTCGGCTTTCTGGGCTTTGCGTTCTACGAGGCCAGCGGTGGTGCCGATTACGCACCCTCTCCAAATTCGCTTCAAGTGGCGATGCGCGACACGCCCCTCTTTGCCGCCCCCCTGAAGGTCGCACCGCAGGAGAATGACAGCAGCCCGCAGGTGGCCGTCGCCAGCACTGCCGCCCTGCCCCCCATCCAGAAACCCAAGACACAGCGCATCATAGCGCCGGTCAGAGCCAAGGTTGCGGGCGGCAATACGACGCACGCGCAGGCGACCTTCGCGGGCTTGTCCGGCATTGGTGATGATCCCTTGGGCGGGCTGGAGATCACCTTTGCATCAGCCACCCGCAGCGTGGGCGGCGACGACGCGATGGTGCAGCGTTCGGTCCAAACAGTCGGCGCGTTTACTGCGGAAACTCTTGTTCAGGACGTCAATCGCCTGCCGATCGAACAGGCACTGATCGCGCCGCAGCAGCCCGCCGATATCCGCAGCGTCGCGGGCAGCAACGCCAACATGCGCAGCGGGCCGGGCACCGATTACAGCGCCGTGGACCAATTGACGCAGGGCACTCAGGTCGAAATACTGGACCGGCGCGGCGCTTGGGTCGAGCTGCGCAATATGCAGACCGGGCGAACCGGATGGATGGCCGATTGGCTGATCACGGCAATGAACTGAGGCATCCTGATTTGACACCAAAAACTGGCGGCACTGGCCGCGCGATCCTGATCACCGGATGCTCCTCCGGGATAGGATATGATGCGGCGCACGGTCTGGCGGCGCGGGGCTGGCGCGTCTTTGCCAGCTGCCGCAAGCCCGAGGATTGCGACCGCATGCACGCCGAAGGGTTGGAGAGCCCCTTGATCGATTATGCCGACACCGCCAGCATCGAGGCCGGGCTGGCCGAGGTCTTGGAGGCGACCGGCGGCAGGCTGGACGCGCTGTTCAACAACGGCGCGCATGCCTGCCCCGGCCTTGTCGAGGATCTGCCGACCGGCGCGCTGCGCGAAATTTTCGAGGCGAACCTGTTCGGCTGGCACGAATTGACGCGACGGGTGATTCCGGTGATGCGCGCCCAAGGGCATGGGCGGATCGTGCAATGCTCTTCGGTCCTCGGGCTGGTGACGCTGCCATGGCGCGGCGCCTACAATGCCACAAAATTCGCCGTCGAGGGCCTGACCGATACTATGCGGATCGAACTGCGCGGCACCGGCATCGAAATCTGCCTGATCGAGCCTGGCCCGGTCACATCGCGCATCCGCCAAAACTCGATCCCGCATTTCGAGCGCTGGATCGACTGGGAAAACTCCGCGCGCGAGGCCGATTATCGCGCCGGGCTGCAAAAGCGACTATATGCCGCGTCCGGCCCCGACCGCTTCGAGTTGCCGGCCTCGGCTGTCACCGCCAAACTGGTCCACGCGGTCGAGGCACGCCGCCCCCGCGCGCGTTATTACGTGACGTTGCCAACCCATGTGATGGGACTCGCGCGGCGCATCCTGCCGACCCGCGCGTTGGACTGGATCCTGTCGCGCGCCTGATGCGACGCCCGACCCCGCACGGTTTTTTCGTTTCGCTTTCCCCGGCAACAGGTCTACATCGGCCCCCAGAGCCAATCTGGAGATCCGCATGCTGAAAGATCCTCTATTCCTGCTTGCCGCCGGGGCGTGCCTTGTCGTAGCCATCATTCTGGCAATGGGTATCAGCACCTTCGGCAAGGAAGGCGCCGAAAATGGCAAGCGCGCAAATAAATTCATGCGCTGGCGCATCATCGCGCAGTTCGTGGCGGTCGCGCTCATCCTGGCTTTCGTGGCGATCCGCAACCAGTTCGGAGGGCAATGACAATGGTCGTTCTCAACAAGATTTATACTCGCACCGGCGATGCCGGCACCACCGCGCTTGGCGATGGCAGCCGGGTCGACAAACATTCTGCGCGGGTCGCCTCCTACGGCAATGTCGATGAGGTGAATTCGGCCCTCGGCATGGCGCGGTTGCACGCCACGGATGAGACGGACGAGGCGCTGGCCCGCATCCAGAACGACCTGTTCGATGTGGGCGCCGATCTGTGCCGCCCGGACATGGAAAAGGATTCCGAGGCGGAATATACCCCGCTGCGGGTCGTCGCCAGTCAGGTAGAGCGGCTGGAGGCCGAGATCGACGCGATGACCAAGGTGCTGGAGCCCCTGCGCAGCTTCATCCTGCCCGGCGGAACCGCGCTGGCCGCGCATCTGCATCTGTGCCGCACCATGTGCCGCCGGGCCGAACGCGGCGCGACCGAACTGGCCCAGGTCGAAACTGTCAACCCGGCGGCAATCAAGTACCTGAACCGCCTCAGCGACTGGTTTTTTGTCGCGGGCCGCATGGCAAATAACGGCGGCAAGGACGACGTATTGTGGGTTCCGGGCGCGAACCGCTGACAAAGTCAGCGGCGGGTCGTCCAGCGGACGGACCGGCGCCCTGAAGGGCGGAGCCCTGGGGCCCGATGTCGGCGCAACCCTTAGCGCTACGTCGCCTATCAAACCCCGGCGCCGCAGCCGCGACACGATGTGACGATTTTGCGCTGTTTTCCATCTGATCCTTTCTATATCAACGCCCGAGAGAGCGTTTTTGAAGAGTCGCTGCGCGGCTTTTCGTCAATCTGAGGAGATTATGCCAATGAAGGTGCTTGTGCCGGTCAAGCGCGTCATCGACTACAACGTGAAGGTCCGCGTCAAAGCGGACGGAAGCGGTGTCGATCTTGCCAACGTCAAAATGTCGATGAACCCTTTCGACGAAATCGCCGTCGAACAGGCCATCCGCCTGAAAGAGGCCGGCAAGGCCGAAGAGGTGATCGCCGTCTCTATTGGCGTCAAGCAGGCGCAGGAAACGCTGCGCACTGCGCTGGCCATGGGCGCCGACCGCGCCATTCTGGTCATCGCGTCCGAAGACGTGAACACCGACATCGAGCCTCTGGCCGTCGCCAAGATCCTCAAGGCGATCGTCGACGAAGAGCAGCCCGGCCTCGTTCTGGCGGGCAAGCAGGCGATCGACAACGACATGAACGCCACCGGCCAGATGCTGTCGGCGTTGCTCGGTTGGTCCCAGGGCACGTTTGCCTCCGGTCTCGACATCGAGGGTGATCATGCCCTGATCACGCGCGAAGTCGACGGTGGCCTGCAAACGATCAAGGTCAAGATGCCCAGCATCGTCACCGTCGATCTGCGCCTGAACGAGCCGCGCTATGCGTCCTTGCCCAACATCATGAAAGCCAAGAAAAAGCCGCTGGATGAGAAAACTGCCGCCGATTACGGCGTCGATGTCACCCCGCGCCTGACGGTCATCGGCACTGCCGAGCCCGAGACGCGCAAGGCAGGCGAGATCGTCGGCTCGGTCGACGATCTGGTTGCGAAACTCAAAGAAGCGGGGGCTTTGTAATGGCTGTTCTTCTCCTTGCCGAAGTCACCGATGGCGAACTGAACCTTGACACCACCGCCAAGGCCGTCACGGCCGCCGCGAAACTGGGCGACGTTACCGCACTGTGCTGTGGCGCTTCTGCCGCCGCCGCTGGCGAAGCTGCGGCGAAAATCGCCGGCATCTCCAAAGTGCTGGTCGCCGAGGATGCATCGCTGGGCCACCGTCTGGCCGAACCCACAGCCGCGCTGATCGTCAGCCTTGCAGGCGATTACGAGCATATCGTCGCCCCCGCCACGACTGACGCCAAGAACGTGCTGCCGCGCGTCGCCGCGCTGCTGGACATGATGGTCATCTCCGACGTATCCGGCGTAGTCGACGGCGACACGTTCGAGCGGCCGATCTATGCCGGTAACGCCATTCAGACGGTCAAATCGACCGACGCCAAGAAGGTCGTCAGCATCCGCACGTCCACCTTCGACGCGGCTCCCGATGGCGGCTCGGCCTCGGTCGAGACAATCTCGGCCGTCGCCAACCCCGGGCTGAGCGAGTGGATCGAAGACAAGGTCGCCGCCTCCGACCGCCCCGACCTGACATCGGCCGGCGTGGTCGTGTCCGGCGGTCGCGGCGTCGGCAGCAAGGACGATTTCGCCATGATTGAGGCGCTGGCCGACGCATTGGGCGCCGCTGTCGGCGCGTCCCGCGCGGCGGTCGATTCGGGCTATGCGCCCAACGACTGGCAGGTCGGTCAAACCGGCAAGGTGGTCGCGCCCGATCTTTATGTGGCTGTCGGTATCTCGGGGGCGATCCAGCACCTAGCCGGCATGAAGGACAGCAAGATCATCGTCGCGATCAACAAGGACGAAGAGGCGCCGATCTTTCAGGTCGCCGATTATGGCCTGGTCGCCGACCTGTTCGAAGCCGTGCCAGAGCTGACAAAAAAGCTGAGCTGACAAAATCGGCGACGACGCAGTGTTTCAAGGCCCGCCATTAACTGGCGGGCCTTTTCAATTTCCGTTCAGTTCAGCGTAAAGCGGCGCATCACCGGCACCAGATGCTGCGCCACCTCCTTGTGCGCTGCTGGTCCCGGCAGTTCGGCTGCGATATTGGCCTCGAATTCCGAATGGACCATTCCGGCAATGCCCGCCGACCGCGCCGCGTGGCTGAGTGTTGCATCGACGATCTGCGCGGCATGACCGCGCACCGCCTCTAGCATTGCGCGCGTGACCAAGGCCGGATCGGCGCAAATCTCCGGATCGCCCGCATGCTCCGGCGGTGTGTGTGCCGACATCCATAACAGCAGGACAGGCGCATCGATCCTGCGCAAAAGCAGCGTCATACGCGCCACCCAGGCGGCTTGTAATTCATCCCGCAACAGCGCAAACTGCTCGGATGAGACATGGCTGAGGTGGCGCAGCAAATGGCGAACAAAGTGAAACTCGGTAAAGTCCACCTCCCCGAACATCGCGCGTAACAGCGGCGAGGGCTGCACAAACCGGTCGTTGCGGCGTGGATGCACCGAGTAGTATCGGTTCGACAGACTCTGCGCCCCCGGCACCTGAAGCACGGCCACCGCCGCACCCGACGCGGCGCGCACGATCTCATCGTCGCCCACCAACATATCAAGGCCCGCATTGGGCCAGCCCAGATTGACGCAGGCCATTCCTGTCTGCATTTCCACCAGTGCCGGAAAGGGCCGTTCTATGAATTTCCCATAGGTCTCGATGCCGCCAAGAAATGCGGCATATCGCCCTTCCGTGCTGCGCTTCGGTCCGCGAAACAGTAATTTTGACGCACCATATCGGCACGGCGCGTAATCGAGGGGCTGCGCCCCCTGCATTTCATAAGCCATGATTCCCACCATTCAGTTCACCCGTGAACCAGAATCGTCGTAATCCCTTTAGAAACCCCTAAACGGCGCATTCAACGTAAAGTTTAGGCAAGCCTACCGGTACTGCGCCCCTTGCGGCCCCCCGGCGCTGGGGCCTATTGTGCGCCAAACCACCAGATGGGGCAGTCACATGGATATCCAGACAATCGGCATCGTCGGCGCAGGGCAGATGGGCAATGGCATCGCGCATGTCATGGCGCTGGCAGGCTATCAGGTGCTGCTGACCGACGTCAGCCAGGACGCGCTGGACGGCGCAATGCAGATCATGCACCGCAACCTTGACCGTCAGGTCAGCCGCGACAAGATCAGCCAAGCCGACATGGACGGCGCGCTGGAGCGGATCGACACCACACTGAAACTCACCGATCTGGGCCGGACCGATCTGGTCATCGAGGCCGCGACAGAGCGCGAGACAGTCAAGCAGGCGATCTTCGAAGATCTTCTGCCGCACTTGAAACCGGATACGATCCTGACGTCAAACACATCCTCCATTTCGATCACACGCCTTGCCAGCCGCACCGACCGGCCCGAGAAATTCATGGGCTTCCACTTCATGAACCCGGTCCCGGTGATGAGTCTGGTCGAGCTGATCCGCGGCATCGCCACTGACAAGGAAACCTACGATGCCTGCCTGAAGGTCGTCGAAAAGCTGGGCAAAACCGCCGCCTCCGCCGAGGACTTCCCCGGCTTCATCGTCAACCGCATCCTGATGCCGATGATCAATGAGGCGGTCTATACCCTCTATGAGGGCGTCGGGAACGTCCGTTCGATCGACCAGTCGATGAAGCTGGGCGCAAATCACCCCATGGGCCCGCTGGAACTGGCCGATTTCATCGGGCTGGACACCTGCCTTGCTATCATGAACGTTCTGCATGATGGGTTGGCCGATACAAAATATCGCCCCTGCCCGCTGCTGACCAAATATGTCGAGGCCGGCTGGCTGGGCCGCAAGACGGGGCGCGGCTTTTACGACTATCGCGGGGACGAGCCTGTTCCCACTCGCTGACCCCGCAAGGCCTGAAACAGGCACGCGCTGGTCTTGAAGCCAAAAAGCCGGAAGGGATATCGCACCGCCGGCTTTTCCTGGTCTAAATACCCAAAACCCCGCAGTCTCAAACCGCGCTGAAATGTCAGTCTTTCTCTTCCATCTCAAAACCGAGATGCTTGGCTACGGTAAAGATGTCCTTGTCACCGCGCCCACACATATTCATGATCAGCAAATGATCCTTGGGTAGGTCCGGCGCAATCTTCATCACATGTGCCAGCGCATGGCTGGGCTCCAGCGCGGGGATGATCCCCTCCAACGCGCAGCTCAGCTGGAACGCTTCCAGCGCCTCCTTGTCGGTGATGGCGACATACTGCGCCCGGCCAATTTCGTGCAGCCAGCTATGCTCGGGGCCGATGCCGGGATAGTCGAGGCCCGCCGAGATCGAATACCCTTCCTGAATCTGGCCATCGTCATCCTGTAGCAGATAAGTGCGATTGCCGTGCAGCACGCCGGGCCGCCCGCCGGTCAGGGATGCGCAATGCTCCATCTTGGCGTTGACGCCCTTGCCGCCGGCCTCGACGCCGATGATGCTGACATCCTTGTCGTCGAGGAAGGGATAGAACAGGCCCATCGCGTTCGACCCACCGCCAATAGCGGCGATCAGCGTATCTGGCAGGCGCCCTTCGGCAGCCATGATCTGTTCCTTGGCTTCCTTGCCGATGATGCTCTGAAAATCGCGAACCATCGCCGGGTAAGGGTGCGGACCGGCCACCGTGCCGATGCAATAGAACGTGTCACGCACATTCGTCACCCAGTCGCGCAGCGCATCGTTCATCGCGTCCTTCAGCGTGCCGCGCCCCGAGGTAACCGGGATCACCTCGGCGCCCAGCAGGCGCATGCGGAAGACGTTGGGTTTTTGGCGTTCGACATCATGCGCGCCCATGTAGACCACGCATTTCAGGCCGAATTTGGCGCAAACCGTGGCCGTGGCGACACCGTGCTGGCCTGCGCCGGTTTCAGCGATGATCCGGGTCTTGCCCATGCGGCGAGCAAGGATGATCTGCCCCAGCACGTTGTTGATCTTGTGCGCGCCGGTATGGTTCAGCTCATCACGTTTCAGATAGATCTTGGCGCCGCCCAGATGCTGGGTCAGCCGATCTGCATAGTAAAGAGGGCTGGGCCGACCGACATAGTTGGTCCACAGATCCTGCATTTCGGCCCAGAAGCTGTCGTCGGTCTTGGCGTTCTCGTACTGCTCTTCCAGCTCCAGAATCAGCGGCATCAGCGTCTCGCTGACGAACCGCCCGCCAAAATCGCCAAAGCGGCCCTTTTCATCGGGGCCTGTCATGAATGAGTTGAATAGATCGTTCATATCGCTGGCCTCTCCGTCATGCGCATGGCTTTGGTGAATATGGGACCGCGCCGGGGTTTTCCAGCGAAAAGGGCGCGGCGCTAGCTGCGCGTCGCGGCCACAAAGGCACGCATCAGCGCTGCGTCCTTGACACCCGGCGCGCTTTCGATGCCCGAACTGACGTCAAGCTGGTTCGCACCCGTCCGGCGCACGGCCTGCGCCGCATTTTCAGGAGTCAGCCCCCCGGCCAGCATCCATGGCAACGCCCAGTCGCGTCCGGCGATCAGAGACCAGTCAAAGGCCAGTGCATTGCCGCCCGGCAGCGCTGCGCCCTTGGGCGGCTTGGCGTCGATCAGCAGCTGGTCGGCAACCCGCGCGTAGCGGTCGATCTGCACCAGATCCTCCGGCTCGGCGATGCCGACGGCCTTCATCACCGGCAGGCCGTAGCGCGCCTTGACCTCTGTCACGCGCGCGGGCGGCTCTGACCCGTGCAGTTGCAGCATATCCAGCGGAACGGTATCAATCAGCGCGTCCAGTTGCGCGTCATCCGCATCGACCGTCAGCGCCACCTTGATGATGCCGCCCGGCGTGGCCTGTGCCAAAGCGGCAGCCGCATCATGGCTGACATGTCGCGGCGAGCGCGGGAAAAAGACGAAGCCGACGCATTGCGCCCCTGCCGCCGCGGCGGCAGTCACGTCATCGGGCTGCGTCAACCCGCACATCTTGATCCGGATACCGTCCATCGTGGTGCCTGTCAGCGGCCGTTGTCCAGAAGGGCGATCACCTCATCATTGTCCTTATGCTTGTCCCGCTTGAGGCGCTGGATCTCGGCGCGCAGGCGGGCCATTTCGCGCGTCTGCCTGGCAGCGGCGGCCCGCTCTCCCGCCTCCCGGATCCATTCCCAGATGAAGCCCAGGATCAAGCCGATTGCGATACCGCCAAAGATGACGACGAACAGTGGCATTTCCATCGTGGGACTAAGGGCGGTGAAACCGCTCAACCCTTCGGGCACCAGCGCGACAGGCACCGCAACGCGGTTTGCCAGCGCGATAAGGATCAAGGCCAGCGCGAAGATGGCAATAGAGACATAGCGAAGATAGCGCATGATTTACTTTCCGTTCAGCCGGTCCCGAAGGAGCTTGCCCGTCTTGAAGAAGGGCACGTGTTTTTCCTCGACGGGAACGGATTCGCCGGTGCGCGGGTTCCGCCCTACGCGCGCATCGCGCTTTTTCACCGAAAAAGCGCCAAAGCCGCGCAGTTCCACCCGGTTGCCCGAGGCCATGGCGTCCGTGATCTCGTTGAAGACCGTGTTGACGATCCGCTCCACATCTCTTTGGTACAGATGAGGATTTTCGTCGGCAATCTTCTGAATTAATTCCGATCGGATCATCGGCATAGCCCCCCGGTCTTGTGGTTTTCGCAATCGCGCCGCTGCGGGCAGTATAGGTGGAAAGCACGGAAACAAAAACACAAAGCGCGACACAGCGGGATAAATGCAGCGATTTTTCACGTGCACCGGGGGCCATTGCGGTCAGGATCGGCCACAAGCCTTCCGGCGCCGTGCGTCGCGCCGCCTGCCAGGCGCCCCGATTCGGTCGCGGTCCACGTGGTCAGCCGCGCTGGAAAATAATCCTCGGCCTTGCGAAATCAACGATAAACCCCGGGGTGCGAAAAAATGACGCGCAAGATAAATCCAAAATAGGATGGCCAATTGTATAATAGTTGCGCTGCACCTGCAAAGTGATTAGGACGGTCGGCAAGTTTAAGAGGATCGAAAAATGGCCCATGACGGACAAATTGAAATGACACAAAACGCCGTACTTCTGGACAATCTCGCGGACCTGACCCGCGCCAGCCTTGCCCCGGTCGCCACCCTGCTGGAGACGGCCAAATCCCGCGTGAAAACCCTTGTATCAGAGGGCGGGCGCGTCTCAAACACGCTGGTCGAGCAGCATCAGACCGCTGCGCATGGTCTGGCTTGGCTGGCAACCTATTGCGAGGCGCTGCATCAGATGCAGGCATGGGCCGACCGTCTGCAAGCCGAGGGGACATTCGGCGAGGTCGAAGCGCTGATCCACCAGATCGCGTTCGGCGAATACCTTGCCCAGATCCCCGGCGGCATCCCGATGAGCCAGGGCGAAATGCTGCGCCCGGCTGATATCGGTCTTGAGCAGGACGACCTGCGCGGGATGATGACGCCCGAGATCCTAACGCTGACGCAAGGCGGCAACAGCCAGGCCGCGCGCACACGACTGGTTCAGCTTATGCAGGAACGCGCTGCCGAAATCACTGTGGGCCGCACCGGTCTGGACGACGAGCTGGAGATGATTCGCGAACAGTTCCGCCGCTACGCCGTCGAGCGAGTCGAACCGCACGCCCATGACTGGCACCTCAAGGACGAGCTGATTCCGATGGAGATCATCGAAGAACTGGCCGAAATGGGCGTCTTCGGCCTGACCATCCCCGAGGAGTTTGGTGGTCTGGGCCTATCCAAGGCGTCGATGGTTGTCGTGTCCGAGGAACTCAGCCGCGGCTATATCGGCGTCGGCAGCCTCGGCACCCGTTCCGAAATTGCGGCAGAACTGATCATCTGCGGCGGCACCGACACGCAAAAGGCGCATTGGCTGCCGAAACTCGCCAGCGCCGAAATCCTGCCGACGGCGGTCTTTACCGAGCCGAACACCGGCTCCGACCTTGGCGCGTTGCGCACGCGCGCAACGAAAGACGGCGATGATTATCGCGTCACCGGCAACAAGACGTGGATCACCCACGCCGCGCGCACCCATGTGATGACGTTGCTGGCACGCACTGATCCCGGCAGCACCGATCACAAGGGCCTGTCGATGTTCCTGGCCGAGAAAACCCCCGGCACCGACGCAGCCCCCTTCCCCACCGAGGGGATGAGCGGCGGCGAAATCGAGGTGCTGGGCTATCGCGGCATGAAGGAATACGAACTGGCCTTCGACAATTTCCACGTCAAGGGCGAGAATCTGCTGGGCGGCGAAGAGGGCAAGGGCTTCAAACAACTGATGGAGACGTTCGAATCCGCCCGCATCCAGACCGCCGCCCGCGCCATAGGCGTGGCTCAATCGGCGCTCGACGTGGCCATGCAATACGCCCAGGACCGCAAGCAATTTGGCAAACCGCTGATTAACTTCCCGCGCGTGTCTGGAAAACTGGCGATGATGGCGGTCGAAATCATGATCGCCCGCCAGCTGACCTATTTCTCAGCCTGGGAAAAGGACGAAGGCCGGCGCTGCGACGTCGAGGCCGGCATGGCCAAGCTGCTGGGCGCCCGCGTCGCGTGGGCCGCAGCCGACAATGGCCTGCAAATTCACGGCGGCAACGGCTTTGCGCTGGAATACAAGATCAGCCGCATCCTGTGCGACGCGCGCATCCTGAACATCTTCGAGGGCGCCGCCGAAATTCAGGCGCAGGTCATCGCCCGCCGTCTGCTGGGCTGAAAATCAACGCGGCACCGCCCGGACGACGCGGTGCCGCTCATTCCCCACCTCCGGGCTTTTTCTTGGCCGAACAACGATCCATCCTGCGCGCCGCCGGGATGGAACTGCTAACCTGCAATCGTCAGCGTAATCGACTCCAGCCCGTCAATGCTCCCGCTCAACATACTGCCCGGCGCCACGGGCCCCACCCCCGCAGGCGTGCCGGTAAAAATCAAATCCCCCGGCGCCAGATGATAATAGCGCGACAGATGCGCGACGATCTCAGGCACGCTCCACATCATGTCCGACAGCCGCGCCTCCTGCATGCGTCGCCCATCCAGATCCAGCGTGATCGACCGATCACCCAGACGGCCAAACGCGTCGGCCATCGTAATTGCCCCCACAATGGCGGAGTTCTCAAAATCCTTGCCCAGATCCCAAGGCTTGCGCCCCTCCTTGGCCGCGCCTTGCAGATCGCGCCGGGTCAGGTCAATCCCGCAAGCGTAACCGTAAACAGCGTCCAACGCCTCCGCCTCGTCCACTTCAAAAGCGCCCGCCCCGATGGCGATGACCAGTTCCATCTCATAGTGGCAATCACGCGTGCCGGGCGGATAGGCGATGACGCTACCCGATGGGGTGACCGCATGCGCCGACTTGGTGAAATAGAACGGCGCGGCGCGGTCCACCTCGGCGCCCATCTCGGCGGCATGTGCGGCGTAGTTGCGCCCGACACAAAACACGCGGCGCACAGGGAAAACCTGTACATTGCCCGCGATCGCCACGCAGGGCGCGGTCGGAATATCAAAAACAGGTTTGGCGGTCATGGCGGCCCTCCCTGGCAGACGCCTCCGCCAACAATTATGCGGCGCGCCTGCGCGCCTGTCAAAGCAGCTTCACGCGGGGATGTTGGCGATACCGCCCGGATATGCGATGACACAGCGGCCCAATACCTGTCCAAAAAAACCGAGCTTTCATGCCCACACCCGCCTATCGCCGCTACGCCATCTACTACACCGCGCCGCCCGGCCCGCTGGCCCGGTTCGGCGCAGAATGGCTGGGCTGGGACATCGCGCAGGGGCGCAGCCCTGCACAGCGGCCCGATATCCCCGGCCTTGCGAAACCCATCGATACGCTGATAACAGCGCCGCGCCGATACGGCTTTCACGCCACGATCAAACCACCCTTTCGCCTCGCGCCATCGCAAACCGAGGCAGCATTGACGGCAGCCCTGTCCGCCTTTTGCGGCGCCCGGGCCCCTGCCTGCGCCTCCGGGCTGGAGCTTGCACGCCTTGGCCGTTTTCTTGCACTGGTGGCGACGGGCGACACGGCCAGCATCAACGCCCTCGCGGCAGACGTAGTGCGCGATTTCGACCACTTTCGCGCCGCATCGACAGCGGCCGAAATCGCCCGCTACAACAGCCCGACCCTCAGCGCCGCGCAAACCGAAAACCTGCAGGTCTGGGGCTATCCGCACGTCATGGGCAGCTTTCGCTGGCACATGACCCTGACCGATAAACTTCCACGCGCCAAGGCCGCCGCCGCCCATGCCGCGCTCGCCCCCATGCTGACGCCGCTCCTGCCACGCTCATTCACCTTGGACGCGCTCAGCCTCGTTGGCGAAGATTGTAGCGGCCAATTCCACCTGATCCACCGTACCCCGCTGACCGGTTAACGCGCCAACACGGCTTTCAATGTTCTGAAAATACTTATTCGACGTCGCCACATCGCGCCACCCTCGCGGCAAAGCGCGCGATAAACCGCGCCCGCGCATCCGGCAACGGCTTGTGGCCCAGTTCGGGCGCCAGACGACTGTGCAGGAAATAACCGGTGGTGTGCAGCCCCTCTGCGATCTCATCGTCAGGTGCAGTGCCGTGGCCCAACATGCAGGGCGGCAGGGGCAGCAGGCGATCGGCCCAGTCGCCAGCCCCCGCGCGCGACACCGCCCGACCGCTGCGGGGTGACACGTAGCTGAGGTCATTCGCGCGCGCCCCGCGCACTGCGCAGGCCGACAGATCAAGACCGAAACCCATTTCCTGAAGCAGCGCCATTTCCCACCGCAAATAGGCCAGCGGCCAGACATCACGCGCGCCCATCAGGTCCAGCAGCGTCTCGGTGCGCTGATACAGCGCGGTGTGTGCCTCGCGCTCGGGCAGTGAGAACAGCAGCAAGGACGTCACAGCGTTGAGCCCCGCCAGCGCCAGCCGGTCGTCCATCACCAGCGCCATGCGCGAGCGGACAGGCTCGACCGTGAAGGCGCCCAAATGGTCCTCCAGCCGGGCGCGCCATGACAGGTCCAACTGCGCGCCGGGCTGAAGAATAGCCGCCAATCGCCGCGACGCACCGCCGCGCACGACGCCTGCGTGGCGCCCCCGCAACGGCGTCAGGACGTCGATGATCGCAGAGCTTTCGCCGTGCCTGCGCACCGACAGCAAAATTCCCTGATCGCGCCATTCCATTGCCGCCTACCCCTGCCCCGCACCATCGGGCGCATGAGGCAAAACTATAGCGGCGGCGTTAATCTGCAAGGCCGGGCTGGTCCAGCAGGTGCCTTCCGGCGCGATCCTCGACCTCGACCACCCACAGATCGCGATCAAATCCACACTGCCGCGCGATGGCCGCATCTACATCGGACTCCGCCCCCGCGATGAGCGCATCCCATTTGCGCGCGCCGCTCATCAGATCAAAGCTGCGCTGGTAGGCCGCGGCCTGCCCGTCGAGCGTGTTCAGCTTGACCAGCACCGCGCCCGAAGTGTTGTCGCCATGGGCGGTGACGAAAGCGGGGATATCCATCCCGCGCAGGCGGGTGAGGTAAGCGTGTACCCAGAACTCCGCCGTGAGGCGCGTCATGCGGGCCGTTGGATTTGAGTATTTTCGGAACATTGAAAGACAGGGCGGCGCATCAATTGCCATCCTTGAAATTAAGTCCCATTTCGGAATACCGCTCGGCCTCTTCCAGCCAGTTGGGGCGCACCTTGATTTGCAGGAAAAGGTGGACGCGGCGGCCCAGGAACTCCTCCAGCTCGGCACGGGAGGCGGCGCCAACCTGTTTGATCGTCTCGCCCTTGTGGCCCAGCACGATACCCTTGTGGCCGTCGCGCATGACGTAGATCAGCTGATCGATGCGGGCCGAGCCGTCGTCCTTTTCTTCCCAGTTCTCTGTCTCGACGGTCAGTTGATAGGGCAATTCCTGATGCAGGCGCAGAGTCAATTTCTCGCGGGTGATTTCAGCGGCGATCATGCGCAGCGGCAGATCGGCGATCTGGTCCTCGGGGTAGAGCCATGGGCCGTCTGGCAACTGATCTGCGAGCCATTGGCGCAGCGCGACGACGCCGTGGCCCTTTTCGGCGGAAATCATGAAGGTTTCGGTGAACGGGAACCGGTCGTTCATATCCTTGGTCAGGGCCAGCAGGACGGGCGATTGAACGCGGTCGATCTTGTTTATGGCCAGCGCGACCTTGCGGCCTTTGGTCACCTCGGCCAGGTTTTCCAGGATACGCTGGACGCCTTCGGTGACGCCGCGATGCGCCTCGATCATCAGGACCACTACATCCGCATCCGCCGCCCCACCCCAGGCGGCAGCGACCATGGCCCGATCAAGGCGACGGCGCGGTTTGAACAGGCCCGGCGTATCGATAAAGACCAGCTGCGCGTCATCCTCGATGGCGACGCCGCGGATACGGGCGCGGGTCGTCTGCACCTTGTGGGTGACGATACTGACCTTGGCGCCGACCATGCGATTCAGCAGAGTAGACTTCCCTGCGTTCGGCTCTCCGATCAGGGCTACGAATCCGGCGCGTGTGCTCATGTGGCTGTGTTCCATCGGTTGCAAGCCGCAGACCTAACCGATTGATGCGCGCTTGCCCAGAGGGCGCGGCGGGCACGGTGCTTTGCGGGTGCCTACGCGTCGTCGCCCTCGAGCCGATCCATCAGCACCTTGGCGGCCATCTGTTCTGCCTGACGCTTGGAGCCTGCTGTGGCCGTCTCTTCGATCCCGTTCTCAAGCTGGGCCGCGATCGTGAAAACCGGTGCATGGTCGGGGCCGCTGCGCGCGGTCTGCACGTAGCGGGGCGGCGGCATGCCGCGCGCCTGCGCCCATTCCTGCAATGCCGTCTTGGGGTCGCGCGCATCCTGTTCGACCGCATCGATGCGAGGCGCCCAATGCGCCATGATGACATCGCGCGCCGCCCCGAACCCTGCGTCCTGATAGACAGCGGCAATGACCGCCTCCATCGCGTCGCCCAGCAGCGCCTCTTTGCGGCGCCCGCCTGACAGCATTTCCGACCGGCCCAGTTTCAGAACCGCGCCCAGATCGATGTCACGCGCGACGGCGGCGCAGGCCTCCTTGCGCACCAGCGCGTTGAAGCGGGGCGCCAGCAGGCCTTCGGCGGCGGTGGGGTCGTGCGCCAGCAGCGCTTCGGCCATGACAAGGCCCAGCACCCGGTCGCCCAGAAACTCCAGCCGCTGATTGTCGGACCGGCCGACCGAGGACATAGACGGGTGCGTCACCGCCTCGATCAGCAGCGCCGGACGGGCGAAATCATGCCCGAGACGCGCCGCGAAGGCCCGGAGCTCTGCGGAAAGTTTCAATCGAGCCCCTTGAAGAAGCGGTCCGACCGCCATGTCCAGAAATAGAGCATGGATTTGCCGGCCGAGGAAAAGATGACGCGATCTGCCCGCCCGATCAGGTTCTCATAGGGCACAAAGCCAACGCCGCCCACCGTCTGGGGATAGCGGCTGTCGGTCGAATTGTCGCGGTTGTCGCCCATGAAGAAATACTGCCCCTCGGGCACGGTGAACACGCCGGTATCGTCCGAGCGCTGATCGCCGATGTTCAGGATACTATGCGAACGTCCGTTCGGCAGCGTTTCGATCTGGCGCGGCTTGACGCATATCGACCCCTCGCCCACTACCCCGTTGGCGCAGCGCGGGCGGCTGTTCATCGAGCCCTGGCTTTCGTAAATCTCGTCAAAGCTGCCCGCATCCTCCAGCGCGACCGGAGTGCCGTTGATCTGCACCACGCCATCGGTGATCTGAACCGTGTCGCCCGGCAGACCGATCAGGCGTTTGATGAAATCGCTGTGGTTGACCGGGTGGCGGAACACGATGATATCGCCGCGCTCGGGCTCGGCGCCCCAGAACCGGGTGTTGTCGCCGTCCAGAAATCCGCAGATATCCTTGGCGTCCACATCGATCGGGCCGAATTTGATCGACGGGCATGAGGCGTAGGAATAGCCGTAGGCCATCTTGTTCACAAAGAGAAAATCACCGATCAGCAGCGTGTCCTTCATCGATCCGGAGGGAATCCAGAACGGTTGAAAAAACAGCGTGCGGAACACGCCGGCGATCAGCAGGGCGAAGACCACCGTCTTGATCGTCTCGATGATGGGATTGCCTGTCTTGGCCTCGGATGCCATGCGCGGTCTCCGCCTGATATGCGTTTAAAGCTATGAAGTGAGGCGCTTCATGGGCGCGGGGACGGCCCAAGTCAACCCGGCGTATCGCCGCCTGCCTGAATCGGCCCGAAGGGCCGCGCCTCAATCACCACGAAGGCCTGCGCCCACGGATGGTCGTCGGTCAGGGTGACATGGATGATCGCGTCATGGCCCGGCGGCGTCATCTGCGCAAGGCGGTCTGCCGCCCAGCCCGTCACCTCCATCACCGGCTGGCCGGTGGGCAGATTGCTGACGGCCATGTCCTTCCACGCGATGCCCATGCGCAGGCCGGTGCCCAGCGCCTTGGAGCACGCCTCTTTGGCGGCCCAGCGTTTGGCGTAGGTGCCGGGGGCGTCGACGCGGGCTTCGGCCTTGCGTTGCTCGGTATCGGTGAAAACGCGATTGCGAAACCGGTCGCCAAAGCGGTCCAGCGTGCGGGCGATCCGCTCGATATTGGCCAGATCGGTGCCGATGCCAAGAATCATCGCAGTGCTGTCACGGCTTGTCCGGACCATTCCGGCGGGCGGCTGCATCCTGTTCGCTACGCGCGCCGATGCCCAGGAAAAAGCGGTTCGACAGAAGGTAGCCCAGCGCATAAAGCCCCAGCAGTATCAGGAATTGCCTGGAGCCGAATTCCGCGATGGTCAGCTTGGCAAACTCCGGCATCAGCGCGGTCATGGCATAACTGAGCGCGATGTTCAGGATCACCGCCAGCACCGTTGCCAGCAGCGCAAAGTTCCACGCCTCAGCCGGGTTCGGTTTGCGCCCCTCGCTGCGCACAAAGGCGCGCCCTTCGATCAGGGCGGCGACCATCGCGGGCGCGAGCAGCTGCGCAGACGATCCAAGACCGGCATCCGCCCACGCATTGGCTGCCAGCACGATCAGCGCGACACCGATGGCCATGCCCAGAAAGACGGCTGTATAACGCGGATAATTCATCGCGCAGCGTCCATCAGGCGGCGCATTTCCACAATGGCGGGTTTCAGCCCCATGAACACCGCCTCGCCGATCAGGAAATGGCCGATGTTCAGCTCGGCCACCTCGGGCAGCGCGGCGATGGGCGCGACGGTGTCAAAGGTCAGGCCGTGGCCGGCATGCACCTCAAGCCCCAGCGAGTGGGCGTAGGTTGCCATCTCGCGCAGCGCATTCAATTCGGTGTCGCGGGCCATGAACCGGTCCTCGGCATGGGCGTCGCAATAGGCGCCGGTATGCAGTTCAATGACGTCGGCGCCGACGCGCGCGGCGGCCTCGATCTGGGCCGCGTCCGCCCCGATGAAGATCGACACCCGGCTGCCCGCCTCGCGCAATGGCGCGATATAGCGGGCCAGAGCCGCCTCGTCGCGGACCACATCCAGCCCACCCTCTGTCGTGCGTTCCTCGCGCTTTTCGGGCACGATGCAGACGGCGTGGGGCGTCAGGCGCAGGGCGATCTGCGCCATCTCGTCGGTCGCGGCCATCTCGAAATTCAGCGGTACGGTCAGCTGTGCCATCAGCGCATCGATGTCGCGGTCGATGATATGCCTGCGATCCTCGCGCAGATGCGCGGTGATGCCGTCGGCGCCGGCCTCCTGCGCGATCAGGGCCGCGCGCACCGGGCATGGCACGACGCCGCCCCGCGCGTTGCGCAACGTGGCGACGTGGTCGATATTCACGCCAAGGCGCAGCTTGATTGCGTCAGTCATGGTGTCCCCCGAACGGCATCGGCCCGTAACATGTTCCGCGCCAAAGTTTCCGCATCAGCAAACCTCTGAACTCCGCCCGCCGTCAAGCCGAGATCAGCCCTCGATGCCGGACTGTGACGCTTTGGCATCGTCGACCGCGGCCTTTTTCTTGAGTGCGATCCACTTGGCCTTGAGCCGTGCCTGCCGACGCTTCTGGTAGACCAGAATGACCGGCAGCGAAAAGTAATAGGCGGCGGTGGCGCAGATCAGTCCGGGTATGATGCCGCCGACAAGGTAGGGCAGGAAAACCTCGTCATAAAAGACGATCAGTTTGCTCCAATGAGCCTGCTCATGGGTAAACATGGCAATAAAATTATGCCGCAAGTCAGCCCAGGCGCCAAGTATCTTGGCGCCCAGTGTCAGGTGCACCTCCTCGGGCAGACGCCCGCCCGTGCCCAGAATGAAATATCCGGTCTGAAGCGCGCTGGCCGCGATGGCCGGAAATGTCAGCGGATTGCCGATGAATGTCGCCAGAAGGGACGCCAGGATATTGCCGCGCAGGATCTTTGAGAACAGCGCGGCCAGCACGAAGTGCAGCCCGAACAAGGGCGAAAAGGTCACGAACACCCCGGCAAATATGCCGCGCGCGATGCGGTGCGGCGGATCCGGCAGGCGCGTGACGCGGTATTTCACATAACGCGCAGCACGGGTCCAGCCACCCTTTGGCCAGAAAAAATCGGCGACGGCCCTCCAGACGGATCTTCTATCTCGTCGCTTGAAGACCAACGCGGCTCACTCCCGTTTCTCAGGTTTCGCCCTTGCCGGCGGCACGGGACCTATCGCGATGACGCTCGACCTGCGCGACGTCGGTGTCGGCATCCAGCACATTGATGACATTGTGCAATTGTTCCGCGTCACGCAGTTCGACCTCGACCAGCAGGCGATAGAAATCCGGCTTGCGGTCGACAAAGGTCATGTTTGAGATATTGGCGTTGCACTCGCCAATCAAGGTGCAAATTCGCCCCAGCACACCGGCGTCGTTGCTCAGGGTCACATTCAGCGTCACGCCGTAGACGGCCGCGTGGGTGCCAGAGTGCCAGGCAAGGTCGAGCCAGCGCTCGGGCTGTTCCTCGTGGGTGATCAGCGTATCGCAATCGATCGAGTGGACAACGACGCCCTTGCCGCGAAAGGTGATGCCGACGATCCGCTCGCCCGGCAGCGGCTCGCAGCAGCGGGCCCTCTCAAACCGTTGATCCGGCTCAAGGCCGATCACGGCGCGATCGCGGCCGACCTCGTCGCCGCCCTGTGGGACAAGATCGGGATAGACGGTGCTGACGACCTCGCGACCGGTCAGTTCGGCGCTGCCCATACGCGCCAGAACCGAATCAATGTCCTTGAGCTGCAGATTCTTTGCCGCCGCGATCAGGGCCTTGTCGGTGGCGCGCTTGCCCACATGTTCGAACGCGGCACGGGCCAATTCACGGCCCAGCTTGATATAGCGGCTGCGATCCAGCTCGCGCAGGGCGCGGCGAATGGCGGATTTGGCCTTGCCGGTCGTCGCGATGTCCAGCCAGCTGGATTGCGGGGTCTGACCATCTGCCGTGATGACATCGACCGACTGGCCATTCTTGATCCGGGTCCACAGTGGCACCCGCATGCCGTCAATCTTGGCCCCCACGACGGCATTGCCGATACGGGTGTGGATGGCATAGGCAAAATCGATCGGCGTCGCACCGCGCGGCAGCTTGATCACCTCGCCCTTGGGGGTGAAGCAGAACACCTGATCGGAATACATCTCGAGCTTGACCGCTTCGAGGAAATCGGCGTGATCGGCCTCGTCCAGTTGATCGGTCAGCGTGTTGATCCACTTGGACGGATCGACGGCAAAGGGGTTTTCGCTGCGCACCCCGTCACGGTAGGACCAATGCGCGGCCACGCCGGATTCGGCAACATCATGCATCTGGCGCGTACGGATCTGCACCTCGACCCGCTTGCCGTCGCGGCCCGAAACGGTGGTGTGGATCGACCGGTAGCCGTTCGATTTCGGCTGGCTGATGTAATCCTTGAACCGGCCCGGCACGGCGCGCCAGCGTTGATGGATCGCACCCAGAATGGCGTAGCATTCGGATTCGTCGGCGCAGATGATGCGAAACCCGTAGATGTCTGACAGGCGCGAAAAGGCCAGATCCTTTTCCTGCATCTTGCGCCAGATCGAATAGGGCTTCTTGGCGCGGCCCAGCACCTCGGCCTCGATGCCGACCTTCTTCATCTCCTTGCGGATATCGGCGGTGATGCGGCTGATGACATCGCCCGATTCGCGTTGCAGCGTGATAAAGCGGCGCATGATCGACGCGCGCGCCTCGGGGTTGATGACGCGAAAGGCCAGATCCTCCAGCTCTTCGCGCATCCACTGCATGCCCATGCGGCCCGCAAGCGGCGCATAGATATCCATTGTCTCGCGCGCTTTTTGCACCTGCTTGTCGGGGCGCATCGCCTTGATCGTGCGCATATTGTGCAGACGGTCGGCCAGCTTTACCAGAATGACGCGCAGATCCTTGGACATCGCGATCAGCAGCTTGCGAAAATTCTCGGCCTGCTTGGTTTCGCTGGAACTGAGCTGAAGGTTCGTCAGCTTGGTCACGCCATCGACCAGATCGGCGATCTCGGTGCCGAACATCTCGGCTACGGCGGCATAGGAGGCGCGGGTGTCCTCAATCGTGTCATGCAGCAGCGCGGTGACGATGGTCGCATCGCCCAGCCGCTGCTGCGCCAGAATGGCGGCAACGGCGATGGGGTGCGAAAAATAGGGCTCGCCCGAATAGCGGGTCTGCCCGTCATGCATGCGCAAGCCATAATCATAACCGCGCCGCAACAACCCCTCGTCACTGCGCGGGTTGTAGGTACGCACCAGCGCGATCAGGTCATCGGCGGTAATCATGTGATGCACCCGTCGCGCCGCAGGTCCGCCCGCAGCCGGGCCGAGGAGGTCAGCCCTGGCCCTGCGCCTTCATCAATTCGCGCAGAAGGCGCTCTTCGGACATGTCGTCGTCGGCGGGCTTATCGGCGTCGCCGCCCATCAAAAGGGCCATCTGGTCCTCTTCGGGCTCATCGACTTCGATTTCGGTCTGATTCGATTCGATCATCCGCTCGCGCAGGTCTGCCGCGCTTTGGGTTTCGTCCGCAATCTCGCGCAGCGCCACAACGGGGTTCTTGTCGTTGTCGCGGTCGACCGTCAGCGGCGCCCCTGCTGTGATTTCGCGGGCGCGATGCGCGGCCAGCATCACCAGTTCGAACCGGTTGGGAACCTTGTCGACGCAGTCTTCTGTAGTTACGCGGGCCATGGGACCTCCGGATTTGTAAAGCGGGTGGAAACGTCTCCCTTACGCGCGCGCAGCCGAAGGTGCAAGCAGGTTATGGCAGGCGCACCACCTCGGCCACTGCTTGCGCAGGCAGGGCCGCCACCATGTCGCGTATGGTATGGCCCAGCACCGGGTGGCGCCAATCCGGCGCAATGTCGGCCAGCGGGATCAGCACAAAGGCGCGCTCTTGCAGACGCGGATGCGGCAGGATCAACTCATCCGGCGCGCGCACCATCTGATCGTCCAGCGGCAACGCGCGCCATGCGGCGTGCCCGGCCCGGTCCGGCAGCACGGTCTGGCCCTGCGCGATCAGATCCAGATCCAGGGTGCGACGCCCCCAGCGCTGCACCCGTTCGCGGCCAAAATGCCCCTCGATCCGATGCAGCAGATCCAGCATCTGCCGCGCCCCCCCGGCCATGCCGATTTCGGCGGCCGCGTTGACATAATCCGGCCCCGCGCCCGCCGGAAAGCAGGGCGTCGCATAAAACGGGCTGACGGCGCGCAATTCGCCCCCCTCGCAGACCAGCGCATCCAGCGCCGCGCGCAGAGTATCGCCGGGCGATCCGGCGCGGGATGGCAGATTTCCGCCCAGTGCGATCAGAAAACTGTCAATTGCCGTCACGTAACCCACCTTCTTTAGCAACCCGGTGGCCTTGCCCCGCGTTTATCATGAATTTAAGCGTGTGCCGAAACACTCCGGAAGCATTAGCTCCAATAGCACTTTTTTCCATCTTGGAAATTTTTTGCGCATCGACCGGATGAAAGGATGACGAATGTTTTACAAGGTTGAGCGTCTGGCGCTCTTTATCGACGGCTCGAACCTCTATGCTGCCGGCAGGGCCCTGGGATTTGACATTGACTATAAATTGTTGAGATCCGAATTCATGCGCCGTGGCAAATTGTTGCGCGCCTTCTACTACACCGCATTGCTGGAGAACGATGAATACTCCCCGATCCGCCCGCTGGTTGACTGGCTAAACTATAACGGGTTCTGCATGGTTACGAAACCCGCCAAGGAATACACCGACAGCCAGGGCCGCCGAAAGGTGAAGGGCAACATGGACATCGAACTGGCCGTCGATGCGATGGAACTGGCACCCCGCGTCGATCACATCGTTCTGTTCTCGGGCGATGGCGATTTCCGTCCGCTGGTGGAATCGCTGCAACGTCAGGGCGTGCGTGTGTCGGTTGTGTCTACCATTCGCAGCCAGCCGCCGATGATCTCGGACGATCTGCGCCGCCAGGCCGACAACTTTATCGAACTGGACGATCTGAAGGACGTCATCGGGCGCCCCCCGCGTGAGCAGAATATCGACCGCGAGCGCGCAATCGAGGCGCTGGACTGACCAGCCTGATGCAGCTACTCCGACGGTTTCGCCGCTGATCTGTGCGGCAATGGCATAGTAACGCGTCACCTTCTGCCCAGCCGTCGCCGTCACGGCGGTAACGCTCGGGTCCGGGGGAGGACGTTCAGGCGCGGCTTTTCGCCCGTCCCCTCTGGACGCGCGGGGCCTCACCGCTTACCTCTGCGGCCAAGGAGCCCAGACCATGAGCAAACCACCCCTGACCCTTCATCTGGCGGCGCCGCGCGGTTTTTGCGCCGGCGTCGACCGCGCGATCAAGATCGTGGAAATGGCGCTGACCAAATGGGGCGCGCCGGTCTATGTGCGCCACGAAATCGTGCATAACAAATACGTCGTCGACGATCTGCGCGCCAAGGGTGCGATTTTCGTCGAGGAACTGGATGAATGTCCTGCCGACCGCCCGGTGATCTTTTCCGCGCATGGCGTGCCGAAATCCGTCCCGGCCGAGGCGAATGCGCGCAACATGGTCTATGTCGATGCGACCTGCCCGCTGGTCTCCAAGGTCCATATCGAGGCCGAGCGTCACCACGAGGCCGGCCTGCAAATCATCATGATCGGCCATGACGGCCACCCCGAAACCATCGGCACCATGGGCCAACTGCCCCCCGGCGCGGTGCTGTTGGTCGAAACCGAGGCCGACGTCGCCCGGCTGAATGTGCGCGACGAGGCCGCGCTGGCGTATGTGACGCAGACCACGCTGAGCGTGGACGACACCATCGGCATTGTCGCCGCCCTCAATGCGCGATTCCCCGCGATCCAAGGTCCGCACAAAGAGGATATCTGCTACGCTACCACCAACCGGCAGGCGGCGGTCAAGGCGATGGCGCCAGACTGTGACGCGATGCTGGTGGTCGGCGCGCCCAATTCCAGCAATTCGCGCCGTCTGGTCGAGGTGGGCGCGCGCGCCGGGTGCGGCTATGCCCAGCTGGTCCAGCGCGCCGGTGACATCGACTGGCGCAGCCTTGAGGGCGTGCGCAGCATCGGCGTGACGGCCGGCGCATCGGCCCCCGAAGTGCTGGTGAACGAGGTGATCGCGGCGATCCAGAACCGCTATGACGTGACCGTAAATCAGGTCGAAACGGCGGTAGAGAACATCGAATTCAAGGTACCCCGCGTGCTGAGGGCGCCCGCATGAACAGCATCCCACGCTCGGCCCTGATCCTCGGGCTTGCCGGACTGATCCCGTTCGTTTGGGGCGCGATCACCGTGTTGCACCCGCCCCTTGCCGACTGGACAAACCACACGATCGGACCGCGCTTTGCGGGGCCATATGTCATGCTATTCTACGGCGCCATCATTCTGGCCTTCATGTCCGGCGTGCTCTGGGGCTTTGCCACGAAACTGGAGGGGACGCAGGCCGCGACCGGCTATGCGCTGTCGGTGATCCCCGCGCTCTGGGCGTTCTTCACGACCGGCGGCGGGCCGAACAGCGCCGGCATTTCGCTGATGGCAGGGTTTATCGGGCTGCTGGGTCTCGACTGGCTGTTCTGGCGTTTCGGCGTCGCGCCAGACTGGTGGATGCAATTGCGCGTGCTGCTGACCGCCATCGTGCTGGCCTGCCTTGCCGTCGGTGTCTTTGCATGAGCGTGGATAAGGAAACCTTGGGCGTCTATGGCGCCCGCGCGCAGGATTACGCCGCCATGACCGATGATCTGGCGGACGACAAACACCTTACCGCCTTTATCGCCGCAATGCCCGCAGGGGCGCGCGTGATGGATATCGGCTGCGGGCCGGGCCGGGCTGCGGGCCAAATGGCCGCCGCAGGGCTGACAGTTGACGCCATCGACGCGGTGCCGGAAATGGTCGCCATGGCCGCAGCACAGCCGGGCGTCACCGCGTGGCAGGCCACGTTCGATCAGATCGCCGGCGATGCCCTCTATGATGGGATTTGGGCCAATTTCAGCCTGCTGCACGCCCCGCGCGCCGCCTTGCCCGGGCACCTGAGCGCCATCCACCGCGCACTGAAATCCGGCGGGCTGTTCCATATCGGCATGAAAACCGGCGAGGGCGAAGGCCGCGATGATTTGGGCCGTTTCTACACCTACTATACCGAGGCCGCGCTACGCGGCCTTCTCATCGCCGCAGGCCTCACCCCCGGCAACGGCTGGACGGGCCGCGATATCGGCCTTGCCGGAAACCCCGACGACTGGAGCGTCATCCACGCATATGCCTAAGCTTTTCGCCTATACCGACGGCGCCTGTTCAGGCAATCCCGGCCCCGGCGGCTGGGGTGCGCTCCTGCGCGCCATGGACGGCCCCACCATCGTCAAGGAACGCTGCCTCAAGGGCGGCGAAGCCAATACCACCAACAACCGGATGGAGCTGCTGGCCGCGATCAACGCGCTGGAAACCCTGGCGAAACCGTCGACGCTGACTATCATCACCGATAGCCAATACGTCAAGAACGGTGTCACCGGCTGGATCCATGGCTGGAAGCGCAACGGCTGGAAAACCGCCGCCAAGAAACCGGTGAAAAACGCCGAACTCTGGCAGCGCCTCGACACCGCCCAAGCCCGCCATGACGTGACATGGGAATGGGTCAAGGGCCACGCAGGCCACCCGGAAAACGAGCGCGCGGATGAACTGGCACGCGAAGGCATGGCCCCGTTCAAGGGTGGATCCGCCAAATGACCGCACTCGTGCTGCTCGACTATGCCTCGGTGCTGATCTTCGCGCTGACCGGCGCGCTGGTAGCCAGCCGCGCGCAGCTCGATATCGTCGGGTTCGCTTTCATCGCCAGCCTCACCGCGGTCGGCGGCGGCACGCTGCGCGACCTGATGCTGGACCGCCACCCGATCTTCTGGATGGGCGATCCCACCTATATCCTGATCGCCGTCAGCGCCGCCGTATTGATCTTCTTCACCGCGCATCTTGTCGAGAGCCGGTATCGCTGGCTGCTCTGGCTCGATTCCTTCGCGTTGGCGGTCGCCGTCCCTGCGGGTGTGTCGGCGGCGCTGGTGATGGCGCAGCCCCTGCCAATCGTGGTTCTCATGGGTATGGCCACTGGCTGCTTGGGCGGCCTCATGCGCGATGTGGTGATCGGCGAGGTGCCATTGGTGCTGCGCAAGGGCAAACTATACGTCAGCGCCGCCTTCGCCGGATCGCTGATTGCGGCAATCCTCGACCGGATGGAATTTGACACCTTCATCATCCTTGGCGGCTGCGGCGTTGTCACATGGGCCTTGCGCGCAGGCTCGCTTGCCTTCGGCTGGTCCATCCCGGTCTACAAATCGCGCCCGCCCCGCCAATAGCGCACTTGCAGCTTTTCCCTGGTCTAAATACCCAAATCCCACCGCCCAATACGCGCGCGGTCGCCAATTCAGCGCCGACCGCGCCAATGGAACGGCACGATCACCAGCGCCCCGATCGACGACACGATCGCATTCAACCCGGACGAGCCAAAGCCGATCCCGAACATGAGCCGCACGAAATAGAACAGAAACGCGCCGCCCACGCAGATGATAATCGAGGGCAATATGCCATTGCGGGTAAACCGGGATTTTTCCGAAACATACCCGACGATCCCGGCGATCACGACAGTGCCCATGATGGTTGGAAACATCAGCCTTCGCCCATGATCATGCCCGGCGCCACGGACATGCCGCGCAGGAACTCGGGCCCATCCTGCGCCGCCCGCCCGGCCCGCTGCAAGCGCAATAGCTGCACCGCCCCTGTCGCGCACGCAATGGTCAGCGCATCGTCCAGCACCTCGCCCGGCGCGCCCTGCCCTTCGGCCAGCCGCGATGCCAACAATTTTACGCGCTGTCCGGCGATTTCGGTCCAGGCCCCCGGAAACGGCGAAAGGCCCCGGATCTGCCGGTCGATCTCGTCGGCGCCGCGCGACCAGTCGATGCGCGCCTCAGCCTTGTCGATCTTGGCGGCATAGGTGACGCCCGCATGCGTCTGAGGCTGGGGCACCAGCATCTCAAGCCGCTCCAGCGCGTCGCAGATCAGCGCCGCGCCCATCACGCTCAGCCGGTCATGAAGCTGCCCGGTCGTCTCCAGCGCGCTGATCTGCACCTCTTCGCGCAGCAGAACAGGTCCGGTATCCAGCCCCGCCTCCATCTGCATGATGCAGATACCGGTGACGGCATCGCCCGTCATGATCGCGCGGTGGATCGGCGCGGCCCCGCGCCAGCGCGGCAGTAGCGACGCGTGGATATTCAGGCAGCCATGCACCGGCGCGTCCAGCACAGCTTGCGGCAGGATCAGCCCATAGGCGACGACGACAGCGACATCCGCGTTCAGCGCGGCAAAATCCGCGCGGTCGGCCTCGGCCCAGAAGTTCAATGGATGCCGCACGTCCAGCCCCATTTCGGCGGCGCGCGCATGGACCGGCGTGGGACGGTCCTTCTTGCCGCGTCCGGCAGGGCGCGGCGGCTGGGTATAGACGGCGGCGATGTCATGGCCGGCCCGCACCAGCGCCTCCAGCACCGGCACCGAAAATTCGGGCGTTCCCATGAAGATCACGCGCATCGCCCTACCCCGCCAGTTTCCGTGCCTTGCGCAGCAGCATGTCGCGGCGCAGCTTGGTCAGGCGATCAAAATACATCCGCCCGTTCAGATGGTCGATCTGGTGCTGCACCGATGTGGCCCAGAGCCCGACAAAATCGCGCTCCTCCACCTCGCCATCCGCGTTCAAGAACCGCACCGTCACCGCGCGGGGGCGCGCAACCAGCGCCGACAGGCCCGGCAGGTTCGGGCTGGCCTCCTCATGCGGGCGGAATTGCACGCTGGCATGCAGCACCTCCGGGTTGGCCATGCGGATCACCTGCCCGCGTGCGTCGCTGGCGTCGACAACTGCAAGGCGCAGCATCACGCCTATCTGCGGTGCAGCCAGGCCGACACCCGGCATCGCCTCCATCGTGTCGATCATGTCCCCCCAAAGGGCGCGGATCTCATCGGTTATCGCGTCCACCGGCGCGGCGACGCTGCGCAGACGCTTGTCCGGCCATGGGATGCAGCGGCGCACGGTCATCGCCCTACCCCCGCGCCATTTCGCGTTTCAGCTTCTGCATCCGGCGGGTGATCAGCTGCCGCTTCATCGGGCCGATATGATCGATGAACAGCTTGCCGTTCAGGTGGTCGATCTCGTGCTGCACGCAGGTTGCCCACAGCCCGTCAAAGCCGGATTTTTGCTCATTCCCGTCCATATCGATCCAGCGCACCTCCACCTCGGCGGGGCGGGTGACCTCGGCGTATTGATCGGGAATCGACAGGCATCCCTCCTCGTAGACATTCAGCGCGTCCGAGACGGCGGTCACCTCGGGGTTGAACATCACCAGCGGTTTCGGCGCCGCGCCCTCTTCCTTGACGCAATCCATGACGATCAGGCGGCTCAGCACGCCGACCTGCGGGGCAGCCAGGCCGATGCCGGGCGCGTCATACATCGTCTCCAGCATGTCTTCGGCCAGTTTATGCATATCACCCGTCACATCCGCGACAGGATCGCAGAGCTTTTTCAGGCGCGGGTCGGGGTGGATCAGGATCGGCATTTTCATGGACCTGCATGTAGGCCACCCGCTGCGCCAGCGCAACGGGTGCAACGGCCCTTGCGCCTGCGTATAGGTGGTTTAGCTTGCGACCCGGGCGGCACAAGGGAGACCCTGCATGAATTTCGACGAAATAATCGACCGCGTCGGCACGCATTCCAGCAAATGGGACATGATGGAGCCGATCTACGGCGTTAGCCCTCAGGACGGCATTTCCATGTGGGTCGCAGATATGGATTTCCGCCCGCCACAATGCGTTTCAGACGCGGTCAAGGCGATGCATGATCATGGCATCTACGGCTATTACGGCGACGACCGCGCCTATCGCGCGTCGATCCAGTGGTGGATGAAGGAACGCCACGGCTGGACGCTGGACAAGGACGCGATCTTCACCACGCATGGATTGGTTAACGGCACCGCGATGTGCGTGGATACCTTCACCCTGCCGGGCGATGGCGTCGTTCTGTTCACCCCTGTTTATCATGCGTTTTCGCGCGTCATCAAGGCGGCGGGGCGCGTGGTGGTGGAATGTCCTCTGGCGCTGGAGGCAGGCAAGTATCGGATGGATTTCGACACTTGGGACGCGCAGATGACGGGCAAGGAAAAAATGCTCATCCTTTGTTCGCCTCACAATCCCGGCGGGCGCGTCTGGAGCAGGGACGAATTGCAGGGCGTGGCCGATTTTGCCAAACGGCACGATCTGATTCTGGTGTCCGATGAAATTCACCATGATCTGGTGATGCCCGGCCACCGGCACATCCCGATGGCGAACATCAACGGCATCGAGGATCGCCTGGCCATGATGACCGCCACGACCAAGACGTTCAACATCGCCGGGTCCCATACCGGCAACGTCATCATCCCCGACGCCAACCTGCGCGCGCGCTTTGCCGCGCGCATGGCAGCGATGGGCCAGTCAGCCAATTCCTTTGGTCTGTTCATGACCGAGGCCGCGTATTCCCCGGAAGGCGCCGCATGGGTCGACGCCTTGGTCAGGTATCTGGACGGCAACCGCAAACTGTTCGACGAAGGGCTGAATGCCATCCCCGGCGTCAAATCCATGCCACTGGAATCCACCTATCTTGCGTGGGTTGATTTTGACGCCACCGGAATGACGCATGACGAGGTCACGGACCGCGTTCAATCGGGCGCGCGCATCGCCGTCAATCATGGCCCGACATTCGGGACAGGGGGCGAAAGCTATCTGCGCTTCAACCTCGCGACGCCCCGCTCGCGCGTGGCCGAGGCGGTGGAGCGACTGCAAAAAACTTTTGGCGACCTGCAATAAGAATGGTCGGTCGGGATTGCCCCGCCGCGATACCGCATCAGCCGCTGAAATCCTCCAGCAATCCGGCAGGCGCATCCGGCGCGCGCACAAAATCAATTGGCTGGCTAACAGTCGCCTCCGTCATGCGTTTATAGTCGAAATGCCACTCCGCCCCCTCATCCGAGGCCGCAACGATCAGACATTGCGACAGGTGCCGCGCCCCATCAAAAAGATCGACGTGCCCGCGCAGATGCGGCGCATGCGCGGCATCGACGGCAAAGCCACCGGGCCAAGCGCGCAGAATGCGATACGACGTGCCATCCACCTCGACCCGCAAGCGGTGGCTTTTCAAATGTGCAGCGCGGCGTGCGGCATCCAACCCGTCCTGCACGTCCTTCGGCAACCCCATATCCATGTCCGACTCCCCCCAAGAGCTGTGTCCTGAGTCCAGGATGCAGGCAAAATCATTCCGATCAAGTTAAGATTTTCAGAAAGCTACGGGAGTCACAGTTTTACCAGCATCCGGGCGCGCGCCCGGCGCGTGGCGGCCATAATGCGCAGCCATAGCTGCCAGATCTTCGGGCGGGGTGCCGGCCTGCACAAAAGCGCGGGCATTGGCGCAGAGCTCAAAAATAGTCCCATCGGTAAAAAAGGACGTGCCGTTGACGAAGATAATCTGCACCTCCGGGTGCCGGTAGCAGGCATAGTCGGCCACCGCCAGCGCGCTGCCCTCCCGCAGAACCAGATCCAGCACGATCACGTCAAACCGCGCCGTCTGAAGCGCCGCAATCGCCCGCGCCTGTCCGCCCTCAAGGCGCGCGACAAGACCTTGCCGCACCATATGACGCTGCCACATCTGCCCCAAGTTTGGATCGCTCTCGACAATAAGAACATTCATAGCGCCGCCCTTTGACCAAAATTGCCCTCTGACGGGCCGCTGCACCTTGTGAACGCATTTGCAAGAAGATGAGCGCCAACTAGTACCGAATGCTTGCCGCAGACCTGCGGTTTGATGCGACAGGTGACATATCGGCGATTTTCCGCCATTCAGCCTTGCGACAGCGGCCAATATCCGCTTGGAAGGCGTAGATTTTCGAAATGTTGGCAGAAAAGGGGCCACCACATGGGCATCGCTGCTGTCCTGGCAACTGCCATGGCGCTCGACGCGGTCTTCGGCGAGCCGCGCTGGCTGTGGCAAAAGCTGCCCCATCCCGCCGTGCTTATGGGCCGGGCCATCAATTCTCTGGACGTACGGTGGAACACCGGGCACGCGCGCCGGGCCAAGGGGGTTGCCGCAGTTATCCTGCTGGCCGCCACTGCGCTGACCATTAGCGCAATACTCTCGCAATTTGGGGAGCTGGTCGTCGTGATCGTCGCCGCCATCCTGATCGCACAGCGATCGCTGTGTGATCACGTCGCGGCTGTTTCATCCGCATTGCGACTGTCCGTGGGTGACGGGCGCGCGGCGGTCGCCATGATCGTCGGGCGTGACACGCGCGATATGGATCCACCGGCTGTGACACGCGCCGCAATCGAATCGGCAGCGGAAAATTTCAGCGACGGTGTCGTCGCGCCGCTGTTTTGGCTGGCCATCGGCGGCCTGCCCGGCCTTATCCTGTACAAGACGATCAACACCGCCGATAGCATGATCGGCCACCGGACGCCGCGCCATACGCAATTCGGCTGGGCGGCGGCGCGGCTTGACGATCTGATGAACCTCATTCCCGCCCGTGCAAGTGCCCTGTTGATCGCCCTTCTATCCCGCCCGCGCCCCCGCTGGGCCGAGATCGCAACCGAGGCCCGCCAGCACCGATCCCCAAACGCCGGCTGGCCCGAGGCTGCCATGGCGCGCAACATCGGTGTCGCCCTGTCAGGTCCGCGCGCCTATCACGGAAAGATGCAGGACCATCCGTTCGTCAACCCACACGGACTGCACCAATCCGGCCCGGCGCAGATTGATGCAACTGTCACCGTATTGTGGCGCGCATGGGCGGTGATATTTGCATTTGCGGTCCTCTGCGCGCTCCTCCTGTGAAATATGACGTTTCCACATGATAGTGGCCGTGAAATAGTTAAGTTCCCGTTCCTGACGGGGCGCCAACTTCGCTGAATTTATGACAGTTCAACGCCGTTGAGACCCCCCATGCGTTTCGTGCCCCTCCTGCCGACACGCGACCAAGCGGAGCGGCTGTAAGGCGACAGTTTACGGTTAAGTAAGAAAAACCCAGTAGAAGTGCTCGGGTTTACCGGCGCAAATCCGGCCGCCCGCGCAGTTCGCTTCAAAGTGGAGACAGTGATAAAATCCACCGTGGTATTTGACGGCAACTTCAGGCCACCAGCGCCTCGGCCTTCTCGAGGTCGACCGAGACCAGCTGCGACACCCCCTGCTCGGCCATCGTGACGCCGAATAGCCGGTCCATTCGGCTCATCGTCACGGCATTATGGGTGATGATCAAAAACCGCGTCTCGGTACGTCGGCACATTTCATCCAGAAGATCGCAGAAGCGGGCGACATTGGCATCGTCCAGCGGCGCGTCGACCTCGTCCAGCACGCAGATCGGCGCGGGATTGGCCAGGAAGACACCAAAGATCAGCGCCAGCGCGGTCAGCGTCTGTTCGCCCCCTGACAGCAGGCTGAGCGTCGCCAGCTTCTTGCCCGGTGGCTGGCACATGATCTCAAGGCCGGCCTCCAGGGGATCATCGCTTTCGACCAGCACCAGACTGGCCTCGCCACCACCAAAGAGGTGTTTGAACAGCATCCCGAAATTGGCATTCACCTGCTCGAACGCAGTCAACAGCCGCTCGCGCCCCTCGCGGTTAAGGCCGCCGATGCCGCTGCGCAGCGCCTTGATAGCCTCCTCCAGATCGGTCTTTTCCGAGACGAGCGTGCCGTGCTCCTCCTCGATCTCCTTCGCGTCCTCTTCGGCGCGCAGGTTGACGGCGCCCAGCGCGTCGCGCTGGCGTTTCAGTCGGTTCACTTCGGCCTCGATGGCGTCAGAGGTCGGCATTTTGTCAACGTCGACCGCAAGCGCCTCCAGCAGCGCCTCGGGCGTCGTTTCCAGTTCGTCCGTGATGCGCTGAGCGGCAGCGCGCCTTGCTTCGCTGGCACCATCGGCGCGCGCCTCGCTGCGTGCACGCGCCTCGCGCGCTTCGCCTGCGGCACGCTCGGCCGTACGCTCGGCCTCGGTCGTCTGGCGCAATGCGGCTTCGCCGGTGGCCAGCGTGTCCCGCGCCGCACTATGACGTGCGTCCGCGTCGGCAATCTTGCTTGCAAGCACCTCGCGCTGTTCAGCCAGATGCGCAGGTGCGGCGGCGGCCTGCTTCAGCTCGGCTTCTGACGTCTCCTTGCGCTCGGCCAGTTCGGCACTGCGCTTCTCTGCCGTCTCCAGTCGGTGACGCCAGCCGCTGATTTCCTTGGTTACTTCCTGGTGGCGGCGCACACGCGCATCGCCTTCGCGGCGCAGCTCGTCATGGGCAGAGCGGCGCGACATCATGGTGATGCGCGCGGCCTCGACCGTTGTCTTGATATCGTCGGCGCGCGCGCGCTCGGCCTCCAGATCGCCCAGCTCTGCCAGTCCCTTTTCGGCCTCGGCCAACTGGGTCCGCCCCGCCATCGCCTCGTCCTCGTGGCGCGTCACGGCAAGAACCAGCGACTCCAGCTTGGACGCGGCCAGATTGCGGTCCGCTTCGGCCCGGCTAAGCGCACGCGAAGCATCGCCCATTGCACTATCCGCAGCGCGGCGGGCCGCGCGGGCGGCCTTGTCGGCCTCGGTCTGTTCCGCCAATTGGCGCTTGAGCGTTTCATGCGCGAACCGCGCAGCCTCCGCCCTGCCAGTGGCCTGCTCCAGAATTTGTTTCAGCTCTTCCAACCGGTTAAGCTGTTGCAGTCGCAATGCCGCCGCCGATGGTGCATCCTCGGCCCAGGCGCGATAACCATCCCAGCGCCACAAATCACCCTCCACGCTGACAAGGCGCTGACCCGGTTTCAGCAGCGGTTGCAGGCGGGGGCCATCGGCGGAATCGACCAGACCGATCTGGCTCATCCGGCGGGTCAAAACATCGGGGACCGACACGTTACGCGTCAGCGAGGGAACGCCGTCCGGCAGCGTCTGTAGCTGGTCATATCCGGGCAGTTCGGTCCAGCCTGACGGGCCATCAGCCGCGACCTGCGGTGCGCGCAGATCATCTGCCAGCGCCGCGCCCAGCGCCTTTTCATAACCCTGCTGCACCTGCAACCGGTCCAGGAGCTGGCCCCCTTCGGCGGTATCCCGCTCCAGCAGGCGCGCCAGTGCGGACACCTCGGCGCTCAGCGCGCTTAGTTCGCCCTCTGCCGCGCTGCGCTCGGCGCGGGCCTCGGCCTCGCGTGCCTGCGTATCGCCGCGTGCCTCGTCAGCGGCGGTCAGCGCCGCCTCGGCGGCTTCGACGGCCGCTTGGGCCGCCTGTTCGGCCCGCCCCGCCGCATCGAAATCAGTGCCCGCCCTGTCCATCATCGCCCGGCTCTGCTCGACCGCCGTGCGCGCACGGGCGGCTTCGGCCTCGCTACGCTCCAGCGTCTTGCGGCTGTCCGACAATAGCCGCTGGGCGGACTGATGCCGCGCGGACAGGCGCGCGACGTCTTCGGTCAGGGTTGCCAGATCGCTCTCGCGCTCCTGCAGGACATGGCTCGCCTCCTGCGCCGCTTCGGCGGCTGCCGCCAGCCGATCCTCGTGGCCCTCGGCGGCTTTGGTCAATTGAGCCTGCTCCCAGTCAAGCCGCTGGATCGTGTCGTCTGCATCGCGGTTCAGCCCCGCCTCGCGGTCGATATCGCGAGCCAGCTGCGCGATGCGTCCCTCCAGCGTCTCGATACGGGTGCGCGCGGCGGTTTCCTGATCGGCAAGGCTGCCCTGTTCCACGTTCAGACGTTGCAGAACGGCGGCGGCGATCGCCTCTTCCTCGCGCAGTGACGGCAAGGCGTCGTCGGCGGCGGCGCGGGCCTTGGCGGCCTCTCGTGCGGCGGTTTCGGCGCGCACGGTCGCAGTCGTGCGTTCGCGCAGCTCGGCGCGCGCGACGGTCAACGCCTCGTCCGCCTCGCGCCAGCGGCGGTACAGCAGCAGCCCTTCGGCCGCGCGCAGATCGTCCCCGATGGTCCGATACCGGGCCGCCTGCCGGGCCTGCCGGGCCAATGTCGCCAATTGGCTTGCCAACTGATCGACCGTGTCATCGACGCGGGTCAGATTGGCCTCGGCGCCCCTCAGCTTCAACTCGGCCTCGTGCCGACGCTGGTAAAGGCCGGAAATGCCGGCGGCCTCCTCCAGAATACGGCGGCGGGATTTGGGCTTGGCGTTGATCAGCTCGGAAATCTGACCCTGCCGGACCAATGCGGGTGAATGCGCGCCGGTCGACGCGTCGGCAAACAGCATCTGCACATCGCGGGCGCGCACGTCCTTGCCGTTGACCTGATAGGCGCTGCCGACGTCGCGGGTGATGCGGCGCACGATCTCGATATGATCGGCCTCATTGAATCCGGCAGGCGCCAGACGATCCGCGTTATCGATATGGATCGTCACCTCGGCAAAGTTGCGCGCACCGCGCGTGGCGGCCCCGGCAAAGATGACATCCTCCATCCCGCCGCCGCGCATGGCGGTCGGCCGGTTCTCGCCCATCACCCAGCGCAGCGCCTCCAGAAGGTTGGATTTGCCGCAGCCATTGGGGCCGACAACGCCGGTGCGCCCGTCCCCGATGATCAGGTCGGTCGGGTCGACAAAGCTTTTGAAGCCGGTCAATCTAAGCTTGGAAAAACGCAAAGTATCTGTGTTCCGTTCCGGTTGATGGTGTCTCAGTTTATCGGGCAATGTGGCGACCGGCGGCCCCCACTGTCAACGCCAAACCCCTTGATCCGGCCGTTCAGCGCGCGTCTCGCTTGACTCTCGCGGGTGGGCCGCGCCACATCTGCGCCCATGTTGATCGTCGAGCCTGCCAATCCCCTGGATCCCGCCCCGCGTGCGCTGCTGGAACAAAGCCATGCGCTGATGCAGGAGCTGTTCCAGCCGGACGATAATTTCTTCCTCGGCTTTGACGCGCTTTGCGCGCCCGAGGTGCATTTCATCGTTGCCCGCGACGGCGCGGCGGTTCTGGCGACCGGCGCCCTGGTGCAGATGGATGGCTATTGCGAGGTCAAATCGATGTTCACGGCGACGCCCGCACGTGGACGCGGAGCGGCTGCTGCGGTGCTGCGCGCGCTAGAAGATCATGCGCGGGGGTTAGGATCACATATTCTGCGGCTGGAGACAGGCGATGTGCTGGAGAGCGCGATCCGCCTGTATGAACGCCACGGATTTGTGCGCTGCGAAAGGTTTGGCGATTACGCGCCGAATGACGTCAGCGTCTATATGGAAAAGACGCTTTAGCCATTTGGCCCTACGCGACGCTGAAAACCACCCCTACCCGTCGGTGCTGTCATCCTTGGCGCGCTCATCCTGGGCCGCCTTCATACGCGCAAGCAATTCGGCCTTGCTGGGCCGACCGCCCGAGCGTTGGCCAAACGGATCCTGATCCGAGCCGGGCGCGTTATGTTCGGCGTGGCGCGGTGCGTTGCGGCCCATCTTGGGCGCGCCCTGTGCCTTGTAATTCATGCTGATATCCTCGCGGGCGATGCTGCCCGGCGCCAGCTATCGCCCAAACGCCCGCCATATTCAAGCACCGCGCGGGGGCAAATGGCGGTCTGGACGGTCACGATATCGGGCACGCCGGGCCTCATCAGTACCGCACCGCTTCGCATGTCAGCTCGGCCAACCCATCCACAACCGTGTAGACATCGCAGTCATATGTATTGCCGCGCGGCAACGGCGTCAGCGGCTGCCCACAATCCAGCCGCGCGGTCATCAGCGCGGCGTCGCCCTCCAGCCTGCGGACGCGACAGCCCGAGACACGCTCGATCGCAGCCACACCTTGCGGTGCGACCGAATCAAGGCGCGGCGCCCATTGGGTATTGAGGCGAATCACCTCTGCCCGCGCTCCGTCCACGCGCACATCGAAGGTGGACCGGCCTATCGTGATGCGGGTCGCCTCAATCCCGCGAAAGGCGGGGCCGGGCGTATTGCAGGCGCTGCAGAGCAGCATGGCGAGCGGTAGAAAATACCAGATCAGAGCCTTCATGCCTCAGTCTAACCTTTTAATCACTAACAACTCGCTAACGGCGCCGCAACGCAGCAATCGTTCCAAATAGCCCGCCCGTTCGAAATAAAATATCGCCCATAAAAATTTTACCAATTGATAAAATAAAAAACTGTGAAATACTGACCGCAGCCACCCCACCCGACCTGCGTGATGGAGGACGCCATGAAGGACACCGCGTTGACCCCCGGCATCACAGCCGGGCGCTTGCCCCCCGAAGACTACGCCGAGAACTTCTCGGATTTGCATCCACGGCTTGACCATCACGAGGCGCTGGTCGCGGCCGACCGCTGCTATTTCTGCCACGATGCGCCCTGCATCACCGCCTGCCCCACCGACATCGACATCCCGCTATTCATCCGCCAGATCGCAACCGGCACGCCCGAAGTGGCGGCCCGCACGATCCTGACGCAGAACATAATGGGCGGCATGTGCGCCCGCGTCTGCCCCACGGAAACCCTGTGCGAAGAGGCCTGCGTGCGCGAGGTGGCCGAGGGCAAACCGGTGCTGATCGGCCAGTTGCAACGCTACGCCACCGACACGCTGATGGAGGCGGGCGTGCACCCCTTCACCCGCGCGGAGACGACGGGCAAGCGGATCGCTGTCGTCGGCGCCGGGCCTGCGGGCCTGGCCTGCGCGCATCGTCTGGCGATGCATGGCCATGACGTGACCGTCTTCGATGCACATGAAAAGCCGGGTGGCCTGAATGAATACGGCATCGCCAGCTACAAGACCCCGAACGATTTCGCCGCGCGCGAGGTCGACTGGCTACTGAAAATCGGCGGTATCGAGGTCAAGACCGGTCAGCGCCTGGGCGCCGGGCTGGATCTGAAACAGCTGAAATCCGACTATGACGCGGTTTTCCTTGGCATTGGCCTCGGCGGCGTGAACGCGCTGAACCTCGATGGCGAGGACAAGGACGGGATGCGCGACGCGGTCGATTTCATCGCCGATCTGCGCCAAGCCAGTGACGTGGCCGCCGTCCCGGTTGGCCGCGACGTGGTGGTGATCGGCGGCGGCATGACTGCCGTGGACGCCGCCGTGCAGGCGAAACTGCTGGGCGCGCTGAACGTCACGCTGGTGTACCGGCGCGGTAAGGACCGGATGAACGCCAGCACGTTCGAGCAGGATCTGGCCGCGTCCTCGGGCGTGCGGATCATCACGAATGCCACGCCGCGCGGCATCATCGGCAACGGCGCGGTGCGCGAGATCGAGTTTGAATATACCGATGATGATCTGAAACCGACCGGCCAGACATTTCGCGTTGCCGCCGATCAGGTGTTCAAGGCGATCGGTCAAACGCTGCATGGCGAGGGGCTGCCCGATCTGGAGGGGCGCAAGATTGCCGTCACGGGCGCGGGCCGCACGTCGATGCCGGGCGTCTGGGCCGGGGGCGATTGCGCTTCTGGCGGCGACGACCTGACCGTGACCGCGGTGGCCGAGGGCCGCGATGCCGCGATGGATATTCATGCAAGTCTGACGAACGCGGGCTAAGGCCTGACACGCAAGACAGGGAGACATAAGATGGCTGACCTCACGAGCGACTTCATCGGGATCAAATCGCCCAACCCGTTCTGGCTGGCCTCTGCGCCGCCAACGGACAAGGAATACAACGTGCGCCGCGCCTTTGACGCCGGATGGGGCGGCGTGGTGTGGAAAACACTGGGCGAGGCCGGGCCGCCAGTCGTCAACGTCAACGGCCCGCGCTACGGCGCGATCTACGGCGCCGACCGAAGGCTGCTGGGCCTCAACAATATCGAGCTGATCACCGACCGCCCGCTGGAAGTGAACCTCGAAGAAATGAAGAGGGTCAAGCGCGACTATCCCGACCGCGCGCTGATCGCTTCGCTGATGGTGCCGGTCAACGAGGATGCCTGGCGCGAGATCCTGCGCAGGGTCGAGGATACGGGGTGCGACGGGGTCGAACTGAACTTCGGCTGCCCCCACGGGATGAGCGAGCGCGGCATGGGCAGCGCCGTCGGCCAGGTGCCGGAATATGTTGGCCAGGTCGCCCATTGGTGCAAGAAACACAGTGATCTACCCGTCATCGTCAAACTGACGCCAAACATCTCCGACATCCGCAAACCCGCGCAGGCGGCGCTGGAAGGCGGCGCCGACGCGGTCAGCCTGATCAACACGATCAATTCGATCACCTCGGTCGATCTGGATCTGTTCGCGCCCCAGCCCACCATTGACGGTCAGGGCGCGCATGGCGGCTATTGCGGCCCCGCCGTGAAACCGATCGCGCTGAACATGGTGGCCGAGATCGCCCGCGATCCGGCGACGCGCGGCCTGCCGATCAGCGGCATCGGTGGCATCACCACATGGCGCGACGCCGCCGAATTCATGACGCTGGGTGCGGGCAACGTGCAGGTCTGCACGGCAGCGATGACCTATGGCTTCAAGATCGTCGAAGAGATGATTTCCGGCCTCAGCCAGTGGATGGACGAAAAGGGCATGACCTCCACCTCGGAAATCGTCGGGCGGGCGGTGCCGAACACCGTCAACTGGAAGGACCTGAACCTGAATTATGTCGCCAAGGCCGTCATCAATCAGGACGATTGCATCAAATGCGGGCGCTGCTATGCCGCCTGCGAGGACACATCGCATCAGGCAATTTCCATGTCCGATGATCGCGTGTTCGAAGTGATCGACGAAGAATGCGTCGCCTGCAACCTGTGCGTCAATGTCTGCCCGGTTGAAAACTGCATCACGATGGAGGCGATGGCGCCCGGCACGACGGACCCGCGCACCGGCAAGGTGGTCGAGGCGGACTATGCCAACTGGACGACCCACCCCAACAACCCGGGCGCCTGCGCGGCGGAATGAGCATTATTTCGACTGGACCGTTGTGGCATATGACTATGGACTGGTCTGCCGTGCGGATGAGGTGAAAGCCACGCCTTCGCACGGCCCGAATGAGGCATTACCCCCCAACCTCACGATCCGTCTGTGCCTGCGAGCGGCGCACCACTCCACCACTGCGCGCGGGCTTCGAACATCTGGTCAGGCCGATACTCCGGGTCGGTCACTCTGGTGAGGCTTTGCATGGCGCTCATCCTGCCGAAGCAAGGTAAGCGACGGTTAACCGCCATGCTGGTCGTCGGCATCCCCTTCGATCACCCGCGCATCGTCGCCGCCGATGTCGCCTGCTTCCAGTACCTGGCCGGACAGGCCGACGACACGTGGTGCTGGACTTCCACCCAGCTTTGCCGCGACGCGGAGCGCGCGCAACATCTGATCGGTCCGCAAGCGCGCGACCGCAGGATCGGGCGTAGCGGTATTATGAAACATGAAACCCTGACGATAGAACCCCGACACCTCAGCCCCCCCACAGAGCCCGCCACCCAGCTATATTCTAGATGCCGCGCCCTGCCCCGCCAAACCCGATCTGACATTACGATTAACGGCGCCTCAGTCTTGGGCCGGTCGCAGCAACCGCGTGTAGAGCGTCGTCAGAAACGGATCCGCGCCATCCGTCGCGGCCCGCCCATCCATCAAAACCCCGACCTGCGCCTCGAAATCCGCATAATGCTGCGTTGTCGCCCAGATCGAGAATATCAGATGCCGTGGATCGGTCGGCGCGATTCGCCCGGCGTCGATCCAGCCCTGTATCGTCGCGGCCGCGTTATCGACCAACGGTTTCAGATCGCCCTCCAGATGCGGCGCGATTCGCGGCGCCCCTTGCAGGATCTCGTTGGCGAACAGGCGGCTTTCGCGGGGATATTTCTGGCTCATCTTCAGCTTGCGGCGCACATAGGTCAGGATTTCGTCCAGCGGTTCACCTTCCGGGTCCAGCCGCCGCAGCGGCGCCAGCCAGCGATCCATCAACTGGTTCAGCAGCGTGACGTGAATCTCTTCCTTGCCCGTAAAATAATACAGGATGTTCGGCTTGCTCAGCCCTGCCCGCTCGGCGATCTGGTCCAGCGTGGCACCGCGATAGCCATGCTGCGAAAAGACATCCAGCGCGGCCTCGATGATGCGTGCGCGGTTGCGCCGCTGGATGCGGCTGGGACCTGTATCGGCGGTTGCGCCACTCTCGCCCATCTTGCCTCTTTCCCTGCTATGACCGCGCGTGCAATCTTTGGGCTGGCACGGCAGACGCCCAACACTATTCTTGACAGGCGCGGGGCCGTGCGCAATCGTTAAGTTGACCATTTGGTAAAAGACCACCCAGCGACCACGCAAGGAAGGCAATAACATGGCGGCACCCGGACAAAACCTCAAAATCAATGGCCAGAGACTGTGGGACAGCCTGATGGAGATGGCCAAGATCGGTCCCGGCGTCGCCGGGGGCAACAACCGTCAGACCCTGACCGATGCCGATGCCGAGGGCCGCGCGCTGTTTCAATCATGGTGCGAGGGCGCGGGCATGACTATGGGCCTCGATACGATGGGCAACATGTTCGCCCGCCGCGAGGGGACCGACCCCGATGCGCTACCGGTCTATGTGGGCAGCCATCTGGATACGCAGCCGACGGGTGGCAAATATGACGGCGTGCTGGGGGTCCTGGCGGGGCTGGAGCTGGCCCGCACGCTGAACGACCTGGACATCAAGACCAAGCATCCCATCGTCGTGACCAACTGGACAAACGAGGAGGGCACCCGTTTTGCCCCCGCCATGCTGGCCTCCGGCGTCTTTGCCGGCCTGCATGACGAAGAATGGGCCAATCAGCGCGAGGATGCCGAGGGCAAGACCTTCGGCGACGAGTTGAAGCGCATCGGCTGGAAGGGCGACGAACCCGTCGGCGAGCGCAAGATGCACGCGTTTTTTGAACTGCACATCGAACAGGGCCCCATTCTGGAGGCCGAGGGCAAGGATATCGGCGTCGTGACCCACGGTCAGGGCCTTGATTGGACGCAGCTGACCATCACCGGCAAGGACGCGCATACCGGATCGACCCCGATGCCGATGCGCCGCAATGCGGGTCTTGGCATGGCGCGGGTACTGGAAAAGGTGGACGAGATCGCCCTCGCCCACGCGCCGAGCGCCGTCGGCGCGGTCGGCGCGTTGCAGGTGTTTCCGAACTCGCGCAACGTCATTCCCGGCAAGGCCGTGTTCACCGTCGATTTCCGCTCGCCCGATATCGACACGCTGAGCGAAATGGTCAGCCAGATGAAGGAAGCCGCGCAAAAAATCTGCGACGACATGGAATTGCAGGTCGAATTTGAAAAGGTTGGCGGCTTCGATCCGGTCGAGTTCGACGCAGGCTGCGTGACCGCCATCCGCAGCGCCGCCGAGCGTCTGGGTTATTCGCATCGCGACCTGATTTCGGGCGCGGGTCACGATGCCTGCTGGATCAATCAGGTCGCCCCGACCGCGATGGTTATGTGCCCCTGCGTCGATGGCCTGTCCCACAACGAGGCCGAAGAAATCACGCTGGAATGGGCACGCGCCGGGGCCGACGTGCTGCTGCACGCTGTGGTGGAGACGGCGGGGGTGACGGACTGAATCGATACAACACCGCGCATCCTTCGGGATAGCCAAAGTGGCGCAGAAGACGCCGCGCGAAGCTCAGGGAGAAAGATCATGACCAAAGTCATCAAGGGCGGCACCGTCTGCACCGCCGACCGCACGTGGAAAGCGGATGTTTTGATCGAGGGCGAGACGATCAAGCAGATCGGCGAGGACCTCAAGGGCGACGACTATATCGACGCCTCCGGCGCCTATGTCATCCCCGGCGGGATCGACCCGCACACCCATCTGGAAATGCCCTTCATGGGCACGACGGCGGCGGAAACATTCGAGACCGGCACATGGGCCGCGGCCTGCGGCGGCACCACGATGCTGGTCGATTTCTGCCTGCCGGGCGCCGATGGCAGCATCAAGAACGCCATCAACGAATGGCACCGCAAATCCGCGCCGCAGATTTGCAGCGACATCGGCTATCACATGGCGATCACCGGCTGGAACGAGAATGTTTTCAGCGAGATGAAGGACGCCATCGACATGGGCGTCAATTCCTTCAAGCATTTCATGGCCTACAAGGGCGCGCTGATGATCGAGGACGACGAGATGTTCGCCTCGTTCAAGCGCTGCGCCGAGCTGGGCGCGCTGCCGATGGTCCATGCCGAAAACGGTGATCTGGTCGCGGAAATGCAGCAGAAATACTTCGATCAGGGCATCACCGGCCCCGAAGGCCACGCCTATTCCCGCCCCCCCGAATTCGAGGGCGAGGCAGCCAACCGCGCCATCTGCATCGCCGACGCGGCGGGCGTGCCGCTCTACATCGTGCATGTGTCCTGCGAGCAGGCGCACGAGGCGATCCGCCGCGCGCGCCAGAAGGGCATGCGCGTCTATGGCGAGCCGCTGGTGCAGTTCCTGACGCTGGACGAATCCGAGTATTTCAACAAGGATTGGGACCATGCCGCCCGCCGGGTCATGTCGCCCCCCTTCCGAAACAAAGAGCATCAAAATTCGCTCTGGGCAGGTCTGCAATCCGGGTCGCTTCAGGTCGTGGCCACCGATCACGCCGCCTTTTCGACCGAGCAAAAACGCGCGGGACGCGATGATTTCCGCATCATCCCCAACGGCTCGAACGGGCTGGAGGAACGCCTGCCAGTGCTGTGGACAACGGGCGTCGAAACGGGGCGCCTGACGCCGAACGAATTCGTCGCCGTCACATCAACAAACGTCGCCAAGATCCTGAACATCTATCCGAAAAAGGGCGCCATTGTTGAGGGCGCAGATGCCGACATCGTGGTGTGGGATCCCAAGATCACCAAAACGATCAGCCCGGCCAACCACCACTCGATCCTCGATTACAACGTCTTTGAAGGGTTCGAAGTGACAGCCAACAGCCGCTACACCCTGTCACGCGGCGAAGTTATCTGGGCGTGGGGTCAAAACTCGCAGCCGCAGCCGGGCCGTGGTCGTTTCGTGCCGCGACCGGCCTTCCCCTCTGCGCATACCGCGCTGAGCAAATGGAAGGCGCTGACCGCGCCCAAGATGATCCGGCGCGACCCGCTGAACATTCCGGCGGGGATCTGAGCAGCCAATGCCGCCCCCCCACGCCCCCCGCGCCGTTCTGGAAACGGCACTCTACGTATCCGATCTGGATACGGCGGCGGCGTTCTACAAGGACGTCATCGGCCTGGACGAGCATCTGCGCGTGCCCGGACGCCACGTTTTTCTGCGGTGCGAAACATCCATGATCCTGCTGTTCGACCCAGAAGCGACCCAAGACAGCCACGGCAAATTCCCAGTCCCGCCCCACGGCGCGATGGGCCAAGGCCACGTCTGCTTTCGCGCCCAGCCGGGCGAGATGGACCTGTGGGAGGAACATCTGACATCAAAAGGCGTCGCCATCGAGGCCGATTTCGAATGGCCCGGCGGCGCGCGGTCAATCTATGTCCGCGATCCGGCACAAAATTCGGTCGAGTTTGCCGAGGCGAAGTTATGGGGTTTTGACACGTGAACGATATCGTTATCTCGGCCAAGAATCTGGGTCTGACGTTCCAGACCAATGACGGGCCGATCCACGCTCTCAAGGATGTGAACCTCGAGGTCAATCGCGGTGATTTCATCAGCTTCATCGGTCCCTCCGGCTGTGGCAAAACAACATTCCTGCGCGTGATGGCCGATCTGGAACAGCAGACCTCCGGCACCATCACCGTCAATGGCACCACCCCCGAAGAGGCCCGGCGCGCGCGCGCCTACGGCTATGTCTTTCAGGCCGCCGGTCTCTATCCATGGCGCACCATTGGTGGCAACATTCGCCTGCCACTGGAGATCATGGGATATTCGCGCGACGAACAAGCCCGCCGCGCAGCAGAGGCACTGGAACTGGTCGAGTTGGCAGGCTTTGAAAAGAAGTTCCCCTGGCAGCTGTCCGGCGGCATGCAACAACGCGCCTCTATCGCGCGCGCGCTTGCCTTCGATGCGGACCTGCTGCTGATGGACGAGCCCTTCGGCGCGCTGGACGAGATCGTGCGCGACCACCTGAACGAACAGCTGCTGCACCTGTGGGACCGGACGGGCAAGACTATCTGCTTTGTCACCCATTCCATCCCCGAGGCAGTATATCTCAGCACCCGCATCGTTGTCATGTCCCCTCGCCCAGGTCGTATCGCCGACGTCATCGAAAGCCCCCTGCCACGGCACCGGCCACTGGATATCCGCGACAGCCCCGAATTCATCGAAATCGCCCACCGCGTACGCGACGGCCTGCGTGCGGGGCACGGCGATGATTGATCGCGGCGCCCCGCAGCCTGCCTTGGCCGGTCGTAACGGCCACAGGACTTTCAACGTTCAGGGTCATCGGCTCTCCAGCCTGTGCCGCAGGATCAATACATCATCTAAATCTTTCAATGTTCCTAAAATACTCAAAAAATCAGCTTTGGGCTGGAACCGAGGGTTGAGTATTTTTGGAACATTGAAAGCCAGGAGCCCATGATGCGCAACGTGCTGCCAATCCTGACGGTTGTGCTGACCATAATCGCGATCTGGTATGCCGCCGCGATCATGCTGAACGCCCCTTGGGCCCATGACAAGGCAAAGCGTGCGGGCATCGAGCTGAGCCGCGCCGATCTGGTTGCCGACACCTGGAGTCAGCAGAAACCCAAGCTGCCCGTGCCACATCAGGTCGTCGCTGAGATTTGGGATACGACCGGAGCCATGGTATTGAAGGGGCGCGGGTTTTCCAAACGCTCGCTGATCTATCACAGCTGGGTGACCTTCAGCGCGACGATCCTTGGCTTTGCGCTTGGCACGGCACTGGGTATCGCGCTGGCAGTTGGTATCGTCTTTAATCGGACGATGGATCTGAGCGTGATGCCGTGGGTCATCACCAGCCAAACCGTACCGATCATCGCCATCGCGCCAATGATCATTGTCGTGCTGAATGCCGTCGGCATTTCCGGACTGCTGCCCAAGGCGATGATCTCGATGTATCTGTCATTTTTCCCGGTGGTCGTTGGCATGGTCAAGGGGCTACGCAGCCCCGATGCCATGCAGCTCGATCAGATGCGCACATGGAACGCCAGTTCGGCGCAAACCCTCTGGCGGCTGCGCCTGCCCTCGTCGATGCCCTATCTTTTTGCGTCGCTCAAAGTGGGCATCGCGGCCAGCCTTGTCGGTGCCATCGTGGGCGAATTGCCCACCGGCGCGGTTGCCGGCCTGGGCGCGCGGCTGCTGGCGGGTAGTTATTATGGTCAGACGATCCAGATCTGGAGCGCGCTTTTGACGGCTGCCGCACTGGCCGCGTTGATGGTGGGCGTGATCGGGCTGGCGCAGCGCATCACCCTCAAGCGAATGGGTATGGCATGATGGGATGGCTTGTCGGAGCACTCGCCGCGTGGTTGATGGGATGGCAGATAAATGCGCGTCTGGCTCGTCGCACGACAAGCCGGGCGACAAGCTTGGCCGGGCCTATTGTCTTCGGCCTGACGGTCATCGTGATCTGGGAATGTGTCGTGCACGGGCTGGATATCTCACCCATCCTCTTGCCGCCGCCGAGCCAGATCGCCGTAACATTTGCCGGATCGTTGCCGATCCTTTGGCGTGATTTCGTCCAGACCGTGATCAAGGGCGCGCTTACCGGCTATGTTCTGGGCTGCGGCGCGGCGTTTCTGCTGGCCGTTGCGATCGATCGGTTCCCGTTTCTGCAACGGGGTCTGCTGCCGGTGGGTAGCTTCATGGCAGCCCTGCCGATCATCGGGCTCGCCCCGATCCTTGTGATGTGGTTCGGCTTTGACTGGCAATCCAAGGCGGCGGTGGTTGTGGTGATGGTGTTCTTTCCCATGTTGGTCAACACGGTCGAGGGGCTTCAGGATACAGGCCCCATGCAGCGCGACCTTATGCGGACCTACGCGGCAGGCTATTGGAAAACCCTGCTGAAGCTTCGCCTGCCTGCCGCAATGCCGTTCATCTTTAACGGGCTGAAGATCGCGACGACCCTGGCGCTGATCGGGGCCATCGTCGCCGAGTTCTTCGGCTCGCCGACCAAGGGCATGGGGTTTCGCATCTCGATCTCGGTCGGGCAACTGGCGATGGATCTGGTCTGGGCCGAGATCGTCGTGGCGGCCATCGCCGGTTCGGCCTTCTACGGGGGCATTGCGCTGCTGGAAAAGGCACTGACATTCTGGCACCCTTCGCAGCGGAGCCGCGCGTGATCAGACAAAAACTGTAACCATAACAACAGGGAGTGAAGGTAATGAATAAGAAAAACAGATCAAACCTTGCAGCATTGGGCCTTGGCGCATTGGGCCTTGCCGCAGCAGGCACGGCCAATGCCGCCGATGACGTGACGCTGCAGCTGAAATGGGTCACGCAGGCGCAGTTCGCCGGCTATTACGTCGCGCAGGATCAGGGTTTCTACGGCGAAGAGGATCTGAACGTCACGATCAAACCGGGCGGGCCGGACATCGCCCCCGCGCAGGTGATCGCCGGCGGCGGCGCCGATGTGGTCGTTGACTGGATGCCCTCGGCCATGGCAAGCCGGGAAAAGGGGCTGGATCTGGTGAACATCGCGCAACCCTTCAAATCATCGGGCATGATGTTGACCTGCCGCAAGGATACCGGCGTGAACAGCCCCGAAGATTTCCCTGGCAAGACGCTGGGCGTGTGGTTCAGCGGCAATGAATATCCTTTCCTCAGCTGGATGAACAAGCTGGGACTTGCCACCGATGGATCAGACGGCGGCGTGACGGTGCTCAAGCAGGGCTTCAACGTTGATCCGCTACTTCAGGGCCAGGCCGCCTGCATTTCGACCATGACATACAATGAATACGGCCAGGTGCTGGATGCGGGGCTGACACCCGAGGAACTGGTCGTGTTCAAGTACGAGGATCAGGGCGTCGCCACGCTGGAAGACGGCCTGTACGTGCGAGGCGACAACCTGGACGACCCCGAATTCGTCGACAAAATGGCGCGCTTTGTGCGCGCGTCGATGAAGGGCTGGAAATGGGCTGAACAAAACCCCGAGGAGGCCGCGCTGATCGTTCTCGACAATGACGCCAGCGGCGCGCAGACAGAGGCTCATCAGGTCTTCATGATGAAGGAAGTCGCCAAACTGACGGCCGGCAGCGATGGCGCGCTGGACCCGGCAGATTTTGAGCGCACGATTGAATCGCTGCTCTCAGGTGGATCCGATCCTGTCATAACCCAGCATCCCGGCGATGATGCATGGACGCATGCGGTGTCGGATAAGGCGCTGAACTAAACGCTCAGGATGTAAAACAAGGGCGCGGCGATCACCGGCGCGCCCCTGTTTTCAGGCCTGTTCCCGCTTTTAGCCCAGATGCCTTCGGCGAGGATATTTGTCGCAAGAAGAATGGCAGGGCGCGCCCCACTTTCATCGTTCTTCAAATACTCATATAGCCTCGCACAACTCAGGCGGAGCGTACGATCTGCGCGCCGAGCTGTGCCATCAGCGGCTCGAAGATAGGAAAGGACGTGGCAATCGGGCCGCCATCATCGACGCTGACGGGCGCATTCGCCGCCATGCCGAGAATCAGGAAGGACATCGCTATCCGGTGATCCAGATGGCTGGCGCAGATGACGCCGCCCGGCACCGCCCCATGACCACGGCCATGGACGATCCACCAATCATTCCCATCCTCAACTTCGACCCCGTTCGCGCGCAGGCCGGTCGCCATCGCCTCGATCCGGTCGGATTCCTTCACCCGCAGCTCGGCAACGCCGCGCATGATGGTCGGCCCCTGCGCAAAGGCAGCGACGACCGACAGGACCGGATATTCGTCGATCATCGACGCGGCGCGCGCAGGGTCCACTTCGACCCCTTTCAGATCGGGCGAAAAGCGGGCGCGCAGGTCGGCCACAGGCTCCCCGCCCTCGGTGCGCTCATCCTCGTAGCTCAGGTCCGCTCCCATCTCGCGTAGGGTGGTGAACAGACCGGCGCGCGTCGGGTTGAGGCCGATATTGGGCACCAACACATCCGATCCCGGCACGATCAGTGCGGCGCAGACGGGGAACGCGGCCGAGCTGGGGTCGCGCGGCACTGCGATGGTCTGGGGCGTCAGTTCCGGCTGGCCGGTCAGTGTGATGACGCGGCCCTCGTCAGTGTCCTCGGTCGTGATGTCGGCGCCGAACCCTGCCAGCATCCGTTCAGTGTGGTCGCGCGTGGCTTCGCGTTCGATAACCACCGTCTGGCCGGGGGCGTTTAGCCCTGCCAGCAGCACCGCCGATTTCACCTGCGCCGAGGGCATGGGCACCGTATAGCGCACCGGCGCCGGATCGGCGGCGCCAACAATCGTCATGGGCAGGCGCCCGCCTGCGCGGCCCACTGCCTGCGCTCCGAACAGCGCAAGCGGGTCGGTAACCCGCGCCATAGGGCGCTGGTTCAAAGACGCATCGCCAGTGAAAGTGACGGCGATGGGCGACGTCGCCATCGCCCCCATGATCAGGCGCACGCCTGTGCCGGAATTGCCGCAGTCGATGACGCCATCAGGCTCGGCAAAGCCGCCGACGCCGACGCCGTGTACCGACCATGCCCCGCCGCCAAGATCCACTACTTCGGCGCCGAAGGCGCGCATCGCGCGGGCGGTGTCCAGCACATCCTCGCCCTCCAGCAGGCCGGTGATGCGCGTTTCGCCCACAACCATAGCGCCCAGAATCAGCGCGCGATGCGAGATTGACTTGTCGCCGGGCACGTTCGCCGTGCCGGTCAGGGGGCCACATTTGGCCGAACTCATGGGGATGGGGGTACCGTGACCAGACATGGGTGCGCCTTCGTATTGGGGTGTTTACCCGCCTGATAGCGCAACCGGAGGCAAGCGTCCATCGCCGCCGCGTCACTCCGCCCGCGCGCCCCCCAGCGACAGCGTGTGCGCGCGCAGCCACGTCATGAAACCGCGCGGATCGCTGGCCAGCATCTCCATACGCGCGTCCGAAATCGGCGCGCCGACGACTGGTTTTTGCGGGCGATTGCAGCTATGCACAACCTCGTGCAGCAAAAGCCCCTGACGCAGTGTCACCGACAGGCGGTTGGCAATCTGATACCAGCGGCTGTTGGCGCCCGGGAAATAGATCGGCACGACCTTGGCCCCCGATCGGCGGATCATCTGGGCGGTAAAGACATTCCATTCGCGCTCGACCGCCGGACCGAACATCGTGTCCGAGGACGCGACCACACCCGAGGGAAACACGCTGATCAGCCCGCCCTCCTTCAGATGCGTCATTGCCTTGGCCCGCATTTCCACCGATTTGCGCTGCGCATCCGGCTCGTGCGGGAATGGCACCGGGATCATGTAGCTGGCCGCGACCTCGTCAATGCCAGTCAGCAAGGCCCGCGTCAGGATCTTGTAGTCAGTGCGACGCTGCCCGATCAGGTCCGCCAAAATCATCCCGTCGACCAACCCGTGCGGATGGTTCGCCACGGCCACGACCGGCCCGTCCGGCGGGATGTTGTCCAACTCGGCCTCGGGCGTCAGCAGGTCGATTCCCATGGTATCGAGCGAAGCCCGCCAAAAGGGCTGTCCCGTCGGGGCGCCGCGCCGTTCGAAATCGCGGATCATCCGGATGATCGAAACCTTGCCGGTCATCCACTCAATCCCGCGGATGATCGATGCGGTCAGCGGCGCATCGAACGAATTCGAATAGGTCAGGCTGCGCCGGTCATATTTTGGAAAGGTCATCGTGCCATTGTCCACGCCAGCCGCATCTGCGGCGACCCCGGCGGATACCTGATCGCCCTTTTCGCGTTGCTCGTTCACCAAGTGGGACCGTTCCATTCCGTGCTGAACGCGGTGCGCCGCGCTACATGTCCTCTCCGAACCGGGCCGCCACCAGGGCCGCCACGGCGTCGGCCAGCGCCTCGGCATCGGGGCCTCGGGTCTCGACGTCAATAGTGGTTCCCATCGCGGCTGCCAACATCAAAAGACCCATGATGCTGTCGCCACAGGCCGATTGCCCATCATGAGAGACCTCGGCCGTCGCGTCGAACCCCTCGACCACCTCAACCAGTTTGGCCGAGGCGCGCGCGTGCAGTCCCTTGACATTCACGATCTGCAATTTGCGTGTCACAGGTGCGGACATAAGATCAATCTTCCACTGAAATATTCTGGCTATCGGTATATTTGCGCGCAGCATACAGCGCATCGCGCACCGCATCCGGCAACGGCTTGTCCCGGCTCTTGGCCAGCTTGATCAGCATCGGCAGGTTCGCGCCGTAGAGCATGCGCCGGTCGCCGCTACGGCATGCGGGCAGCGACAGGTTGGCAGGCGAGCCGCCGAACATATCGGTCACGATAGCGACCCCGGCACCGCGATCCACCTCGCGCGCGGCCTGCGAAATCTCTGCGGCCTTGGCCGAGCGATCGTCATTCGTATCGACCGAAATGGCGCGCACGCCATTTTGCGGGCCGACGACGTGCTCAACCGCTGCGAGGTATTCCCGCGCAAGGCCCCCATGGGCAACAATGACGATCCCGATCAATGCCCTTGCATCCTTTTGTGGCTGCTGCGCGTCATGGCGCGTCAGTAATGGTCGCGCGCCGCTCAAGTTCACGGTGCCTTATTGACACCTGCCAGCCCCCATCTGCAAGGGTGCGCGCCAAAGATTCCGTCACTGCGACAGATCTGTGCTGCCCGCCCGTGCATCCCAGCGCGATGGACAGGTAGGATTTCCCCTCATCCTCGAAGCTGGGCAACAAAAGGTCCAGCATCGCCGTCAGGTGCGCATAAAACGCGGCAAAGCGCGCATCGCCGACAACAAACGCCGCCACTTCGGGCGCGCGTCCGTCCAGCGAGCGCAGCGCCTCCTCCCAGTAGGGATTACGCAGGAACCGACAGTCCAGAACGATATCCGCGCCGCGCGGCAGGCCGCGCTTGTACGAAAACGAGTGAACCGACACCGACAGACGCCCCCCACAGCGCGGCAGGACCAATCGTTCCAGCTCGGCGCGCAGGTCATGTGGGCTCATCTCGGACGTATCGATCAGGATATCGGCCCGCGCATAGACCGCGCGCAACAAATCCAACTCGCGCGCGATCCCGATCTGCGCGCTTTCGGTCGGGGCCAGCGGGTGCCGGCGCCGGGTTTCGGAAAAACGCCGCAGCAGCACGTCAGGTCGGCAATCAAGATAAAGCAGCTGGGCCTGCCCGGCCTTGAACGCATCAAGCGCACCAACCGCATCGATCAGCGCCTGAGGCGAAAAATCACGGTTGCGCGTATCGACGCCCAGCGCGAGGGGCCGGTCAAGGCCCTGATCCTGACCCGGCGGCGCACCCAACAGGCGCGGCAGAAGGCCAAGCGGCAGGTTGTCGATCGCCTCATAGCCCATGTCCTCGAGCGCGCGGATCGTAGTGCTTCGCCCCGCACCGGAGGGGCCAGTGATCAACATCATAGGTGGGGGCCGCCCGTGAGACGGCCCAGTGATTTCAGTCATGGTCCAAGCCCTTCATGCAAACCGTCCGTTCATCATATAGAGGTAGATTGCAGCCGGAAAATGGGCCGCGGCGCTACCATGCACCAATGGAACAGACAGGCCCAGATACGTCTCGGTCTGCGCCTCGGGCAAACGCGGTGGCGCTGGTGCGTCCATATCGATCAGCAGCGCCACGGGCTGCGGACCTGCGGCCGGCGCGTTCAAAATGCCAATACCGCGTGCTTCGATCCGGCCACGGATCGTACCGGGCGCATCAACCAGCAAACGCTCATTGTCCCGCCAGATTAATGTGCTGTCATCCGATACAAGCGCACCGCCCATCGCGATGAGTTGCAACGCCAATCCCGATTTCCCGGCCCCGGGCGCCCCCCGGATCAAAGCCGCGCGCCCCGCGACCGCCACCGCCGTCGCATGCAGCGTCAAAGTACCTTCTGGGTGCTCCATATTTCTAGACCGGCAAACCGACTACGAACCGCGCGCCCAGCGGGTCCGAAGTGATGTCGGCCTCCGTCGGGCGAATATTCTCGGCCCAGATGACGCCGCCATGCGCGTCGACGATCTGCTTGGAAATGGCCAGACCCAAGCCGGAATTATTGCCGAAATCACTTGCATCACGCTCAGAATAGAAGCGTTGGAAGATCTTGGTCAAGGCCTGATCAGGAATGCCCGGACCGGTATCCTCAACCACGATCAACACGCGGTTGTCGCGTCGCCGTGCCCAGATCCGGATCGCATCGCCATGCTCGCAAAAACTGATGGCGTTCGAAATAAGATTGACGAAAACCTGCGCCAGCCGCGCCTCAAGCCCATTGATGATGATCGGCGTCTGCGGAAAATCGGTGATGAATTCGATGCCCTTGCCTGCCGCCTGTTCGCCCAGATGCAGGCCAAGATTTCTCAGCATTTTCAGCAAATCGAACGATTCCTCCTCTTCCTTGACCAGCTCGCTATCGAGGCGCGAGGCGTTGGATATATCGCTGACCAGACGGTCCAGACGGCGGACATCGTGATCGATGACGTCCAGCAACTTCTCGCGCTGATCCTCGCGCTCGGCGACGCGCATGGTGCCGACGGCGCTGCGTAGGCTGGCCAGCGGGTTCTTGATCTCGTGCGCGACGTCTGCGGCGAACTGCTCATTGCCGTCTATACGATTGTAGAGCGCGGCGACCATGCCACGCAATGCGCCGGACAGGCGTCCGATCTCATCAGGCCGTGCGGTCAGATCGGGAATGCGGATGCGCCCGGCACCCGGCTTGCCCCGGTTTCGTGCACCGCCAACTTCAGCCGCCGCAGCCAGGTCTGCCAGCGGGTGCGCGATGGTCGATGCCAGGATCAGGCTGAGGCCGATGGAGACAAGAGTTGCTATGATGAACATCTGCAGCACGCGCTCGCGCTCGGACATGATCAGGCTGTCGATCTCACCCGTTGCGCTGATCATCGCGATCACCCCCACGGGGCTGCCCCTATGCATGATCGGGGTCGCCGCAACAAAGACCGCGCCGCCGGTGACATCGCCCGAAATTGCCTGTGTGGCGCCGCTGTGCAGCGCAGCTGCGGCCTGACTACGGGCCAGATCCTCGACGCCGGGCGCCGACGCGCTGATCGAGGCAAAAGGGGTCGCCAGCCACGCCCAGAACCGGGAGAGTGCGTCCGTGATAATGGTCGGTTTGCGCGGCGTGGTGCCCCAAGGTCGCTCTGCCTGTCCAGTCACCTGCCCCGCAACATTTCCGGAGGTATCGAAAACGAAAACCTCGGCCCCCTTTTGCACGTTGATGCGGGCAAGCGTTGCAGCCACGTCGATGCCGTCGCCCGTGATCAGATTGACCGGCGAGCGGCCCGGCATCTGCGCCTCAAGCACGTTTGCCACCAGTTCGGCCTCGCCAACCAGCCCGTTGGCGCGCTGCACGGCCAGTCCGTCACGCGAGGAATTTAAGTACAGAATACCTGCAACGAGGATATTCAGAGCGAGCAGATTGAAAATAATGATCTTGCGGGCCAGGGGCGAGTCGCGCAGCGAAAACAGGCCATGACGCGCGCGCAGTCCGTCTTTGCCCATGCTGTCGGGCGCGACGAAATCGTCGCCGAGAACAACATCGCCAACACGTCCCGGTGCACCGTCGCGCACATCAATCCCCTTGGCCAGCGCCATGCCTATTCTTCGTTATACCTGTAGCCGATCCCATATAGCGTCTCAATCGCCATAAATTCAGGATCCACCTGACGCAACTTCTTGCGCAGCCGCTTGATGTGACTGTCGATGGTTCGGTCGTCGACATAGACCTGATCATCATACGCCACGTCCATCAGCTGATCGCGGCTTTTGACGAAACCGGGGCGTTGTGCCAGCGCCTGAAGCAGCAAAAATTCGGTAACGGTCAGCGAAACGTCCTTGCCCTTCCAGGCCACAGAATGGCGGAGCGGATCCATCCGCAACGCGCCGCGCTCGATCACCTTGCTATCTTCGGCGTCGGCGTCGGGTACGATGCCGTCCAGCGCGTCCTGCCGACGCAAGAGCGCGCGGATCCGTTCCACCAGCAGGCGCTGGGAAAACGGCTTTTTCACGTAATCATCCGCGCCCATCCGAAGGCCCAGAACTTCGTCAACCTCATCGTCCTTTGACGTCAGGAAAATCACCGGCATCTGCGACGTCTGGCGCAGCCGCTGCAACAGATCGATCCCGTCCATGCGCGGCATCTTGATGTCCAGCACCGCCATATCCGGTAGTTTCTTGGAAAAAGCATCGAATGCCTGCTGGCCGTCATTATATGTTTCAACCTCGAACCCTTCGGCCTCGAGGGTGATTGATACGGATGTCAGAATATTCCTGTCATCGTCCACCAGGGCGATCCTGGACATGTCGTATTCCTTATACTGCTCAGATTGCCTGATTTTTTATATCAATATGCTTCTGATTTGGTTTCGCGATCAATCCCCATTCACGAATCACCCTTCGCGACCGCCCTATTTGGGCCTGATTTCCATAACCAATGGCTAATATGACTCACTTTTCTGCATCGCCGGCAGCTCTCAGGCGGTCTTCGGCCGGTGGCGGCGCGCCTGCCCCCGGTGATTGCGCTAACTCGGAATTGGTTGCGCTAACCGCGCCAAAGCGATCTGTTCATTCCATAAATCCGCATGCTATGACCCCGCCATGCCGGGGCCGGACCGCCGTGCAGGCAGCCACTGCGCTGCACACGCCCACAAAGGCCAAGAGGTCGGCAATGACCAGAAATTGGAGAGCGACTGTCATGACATTGGGACGGGTAAATCCGAAATTCCGCCTGGAAGATCAAGGGATCACAGGGCTTGGTGACGTGCATTACAACCTGATCGAACCGGCCCTCATCGAGGCTGCGTTGAAAAACGGCGAAGGCGCGCTGGGACGCGGCGGTGCCTTTCTGGTTTCGACCGGCAAGTTCACGGGCCGCTCGCCCAAGGACAAGCATGTGGTCAAGACCCCCAGCGTCGAAGGCACGATCTGGTGGGAAAACAACGCCGAGATGTCGCCCGAAGGGTTCGATGCGCTGTATGACGACATGGTCGCCTACATGGCCGGCGGGACCTATTATGTGCAGGATCTGGTTGGCGGCGCCGATCCGGCCCACGCGATCAAGGTGCGCATGGTGACCGAACTGGCCTGGCATGGCCTGTTCATCCGCCACCTTCTGCGCCGCCCCGAGCGGGACGCGCTGGACCATTTCATCGCCGATTTCACTGTGATCAACTGCCCCGGCTTTCAGGCGGACCCGAAAAAGCACGACTGCCGGTCGGAAACCGTCATCGCCATGAATTTCGACCGCAAGATCATCCTGATCGGCGGCACCGAATACGCGGGCGAAAACAAGAAATCGGTCTTCTCGCTGCTGAACTACCTGCTGCCCGAGAAAGACATCATGCCGATGCATTGCTCGGCCAACCACGCCAAGAACAATCCGGTCGATACTGCCATCTTCTTTGGTCTGTCGGGCACCGGCAAGACGACACTGTCAGCGGATCCCGATCGCACACTGATCGGGGACGACGAACATGGCTGGTCAGACCGTGGCACCTTCAACTTCGAAGGGGGCTGCTATGCCAAGACGATCAACCTGGACCCCGAGGCCGAGCCGGAAATCTACGCGACGACCAGCAAATTCGGCACCGTGATCGAAAACATGGTGTTCGATGAAAACACCCGCGAGCTGGATTTCGAGGATGACAGCCTGACCGCGAACACCCGCTGCGCCTACCCGCTGGAATATATCTCGAACGCCAGCAACACGGCCATCGGCGGGCACCCCAAGAATATAATCATGCTGACCTGCGATGCGTTCGGCGTGCTGCCCCCCATCGCGCGGCTCACCCCGGCGCAGGCCATGTACCACTTCCTGTCGGGGTTCACCTCCAAGGTGGCCGGCACCGAGCGCGGCGTGACCGAACCCGAGCCGACCTTCTCGACCTGCTTTGGCGCGCCTTTCATGCCGCGTCGGCCCGAAGTCTACGGCAATCTTCTGCGCGCCAAGATCGCCAAGCACGGCGCGACCTGCTGGCTGGTCAACACCGGCTGGACAGGCGGCGCCTATGGCACCGGAGCGCGCATGCCGATCAAGGCGACACGCGCCCTGTTGACCGCAGCGCTCGACGGCTCGCTGAACGCTGTGAAGTTCCGCACCGACGCCAATTTCGGCTTCGAAGTGCCGGTCGACGCACCCGGCGTTCCCACCGTTCTGCTGGACCCGCGCCGCACCTGGGACAAGCCCGACAGCTATGACCGGCAGGCGGCGAAGCTGGTCAGGATGTTCGCGGAGAACTTCGAGCAGTATCTGTCCCATATCGATGAGGACGTGCGGGCCGCTGCCATCGGGTGATGGCGCCGCCGGAATGGCAGGACGGGCGCGCCGATTGGTGACGCCTTCCCTGTGGTGGATCATACGTCCATCCACCCTGTCGCGTGCATCGCGGCAGGCTATCCTACCAGATAGAGCATCAGATATAGCGCCACGGCGCCCGCTATGATCGCTGCCAGCACGTTGCGTGTGATCAGCCCTGCGATGATCGTGACGCAGGCGGCCGTCAGCCGGGCGGCGTCCAGTGTGCCGCCGGTGGCGGGCGGCCAGACCACCATCGGCGCGACAAGGCCGGGCAGTACGGCGACGGCCGTATAGCGCAGATGCCGCAGCACCCATGCCGGCATCGGGCGATCTCCGATCAGGCCGAGAAAGACGAAGCGCAGACCGAAACTGCCCAGCCCAAGGCAGATGATCGTGATCCAGATGTCGAGCGTTGCAATATCCCTCACAGACCCGCCTCCGACCGACGCGCCAGTATCAGTTCAACCTGAGCGCCAGCGATCATGCCCGCGGCACCCGCCACCAACAGCCCCAGACTGTAGGGGATGAACGCCAGCGACAGCGACACGGCGATGGACACCAGTGCCGCCACGACATGCGCCGTGCTGCGCAGCATCGGTGCGATCATCGCCAGAAACGTGATCGGCACCGCGAAATCCAGCGCGAATTCGGGCGGGATTGCACTGCCTACCACCGCGCCAACCACGGTGAAGATCAGCCATAACGGCACCAGCGGCGAAACCGCGCCAAAGTAGAAGGCCAGTTTTTGCGCAATGCTCCAGCCGGGATTCTTCTCATAGGCGAGGATCGCGCCGGCATAGGCCTGATCGACCATCAGATAGGCCACCAGCGCCCGTTTGCCCAAGGGCGCACGCCCCAGATGCGGCGTCAGGGATGCCGAATACATCGCCATGCGCAGATTGACAGCCAGCGCAGTGAGGCACACGATGATCGTCGGCGCATGCTCGGACAATAGCTGAACCGCGGTGAATTGCGCCGCCCCCGCGACAACCAGCGCGGAAAAGGCCAGCGTTTCGACCAGATTCAATCCCGCCTCGGTCGCCACGACGCCAAAGAGCAGCGCGAACGGCACCAGCACCAGAATGAAAGGCGCCCCTGCCCGCACGCCTTGCCAGTAGGTGGATTTGGTGGTCTCTGGTGTCATCGGATACACGCCGGCAAGGATGGGAATTCCGTCTTGCCTAATGGCCCCCGTCAGGAGATGCAATTGCCCCGTTCGGATGACACCAGCCCCTACATCATCGCCCCCGCACCCGGCGCCACCGGGTTGACGCGCGCCGTCACCGGCACTGACCAGACCGGCACACCCCAGACCATCGACGTGGTCGAGGAACGACCCCTGACGATATTTCTGAACGCGCAGGAGATCGTGACCGCCATGACGATCGGGGATTACCCCGAATATCTGGCGCTGGGGTTTCTGCGCAATCAGGGCATGCTGAAGGATGGCGAGAACGTGCAGCAGGTCGATTACGACGACGAGCTTGAGACGGTGGTCGTGCGCACCGACGGGCAGACCACCTATGAGGACAAGCTGAAGAAAAAGACCCGCACCAGCGGCTGCGCTGTCGGCACCGTCTTTGGCGACATGATGGAAGGGCTGGAGGGCGTCACCCTGCCACAAGCGACGCTGCACACCTCCGACCTCTATGCGCTGGCGCATATCATCAACACGACACCGTCGCTGTATCTGACGGCGGGGGCGATCCATGGCACGGTCCTGTGCGAGGGCGGTCGCCCGCTGGTCTATATGGAGGATGTCGGGCGCCATAACGCGGTCGACAAGATCGCCGGCTGGATGCTGTCGACGGGCGTGGGGCCCGAGGGCAAGATGCTCTATACCACAGGGCGGCTGACCTCCGAGATGGTCATCAAGACGGCGCTGATGGGTATTCCCATCCTTGCCTCGCGCTCGGGCTTTACCGCCTGGGGGGTGGAAATTGCGCAGCAGGTCGGCCTGACATTGATCGGGCGGCTGCGCGGACGCCGCTTTGTCTGCCTTGCGGGCGAAGAGCGTCTGATCCGCGACGCCGATCCCGCCACCGTCGCCGAGGAGGAGGGCAAGCACCGCCGCAAGGGGGCAGGTTCGTGACTGCGCCGGAAACGCTGCGCCGCACTCGGGCCATCGGCCCCATTCTGCGCCAGATGCATGCCCCCGCGCATCACTGCGACATTGCGCGCCGGGGCCGGATCCTTGCGGGTGATGCCCTGCCGGACTAAGACATCCGGGCAATGCCGACCACGGCCCGACCAATCAGCGCCCGAGCGAGGATGACCATATGAAACAGCCCTTTGCCATCATCCTTGCCGGGGGACGTGCCACGCGCATGGGCGGCGGGGACAAGGGGCTGCTGCCGCTGGGAGGGACCACCCTTCTGGATCAGGTGCTGGAGCGGACACTGCCACAGGTCGCCGCCGCCGCGATCAACGCCAACGGCGATCCGGCGCGGTTTGCGCAGTTCGGGCTGCCGGTGCTGGCCGATCCGCTGGAGGGCTTTGTCGGGCCTCTGGCCGGGGTGCTGGCGGGCCTTGACTGGGCCGCGCAGGAGGGCGCGGAAACGGTTGTTTCCGTCGCCGCCGACACGCCGTTCTTTCCCTGCGATCTGACCGCGCGCCTCGTGCTGGCCACCGAGGGGATGGAAACGCCGCTCGCGCTGGCGGCCACGCCCGACGGGCGCCACCCAACCTTCGGCCTCTGGCCAGTCGCCCTGCGCCATGATCTGCGCGCCGCGCTGGAGGGCGGCCTGCGCAAGGTTGTGCAATGGACCGACGCGCATGGCGCGGCCACGGCCATGTTCGACGGCGCGGGGGATCCGTTTTTCAACGTCAACACCCCCGAAGATCTGGCCCGCGCGCAGGCCATGCAGAAGGCGCAAACATGAAGATATACGGCATCACCGGATGGAAGAACGCCGGCAAGACCGGCCTGATGGAACGGCTGGTGACCGAAATCACCGGACGCGGCCTGACCGTTTCGACGGTCAAACACGCGCATCACAGCTTTGACGTGGATCAGCCGGGGCGCGACAGCTATCGCCACCGCGCGGCCGGCGCGGGCGAAGTGCTGCTGGTCTCTGGCACGCGTATCGCCCTGATGCAGGAATTGCGCGGCGCGCCCGAACCGCCGCTGGCCGATCTGCTGGCGCGGCTCAGCCCCGTCGATCTGGTCCTGATCGAAGGCTACAAGCAGTGCCGCCACCCCAAGATAGAGGCGTGGCGCACCAGCGCGGGGAACCCGCTGATCGCGCCGGGTGATCCGACGATCCGCGCCATCGCCACCGACACCCCGGCGGATGTCGCATCGCAGGTGGATTGCCCGGTGCTGAATCTGAACGACACGTCCACCATCGCCGACTTTATCCTGCGCGAGCTTGACCTGTGAGGGGCTTTGACAGCGTCCTCGTCGTGGACTGGTCCGCCTCCGGGGTGCGCGCGCCTGCACGTCCGTCCAAGGACGCGATCTGGATAGGCTTTGTGAGGGCAGGCACGCCGCAGGATCCGATCTACTGCCGTACCCGGATCGAAGCCGAAGCACATATTACCCGGATCATCGGGGATGAACGCACCGCCGGGCGCCGCCTGCTGGCGACATTCGATTTTCCCTTTGGTTACCCCAAAGGGGTCGCCCGGCGCGTCACGGGCGGGGACAACCCGCTGGACCTGTGGGACTGGCTGGGGGCACGCATTACCGACAGCCAGACGGGCGAAAACAACCGCTTTGACGTGGCCGAGGCGATGAACGCGCATTTCGATGGGCCGGGGCCGTTCTGGGGCAAGACCCACCGCGACCGCTGGCCGGGCGTTCCCTACCGCAAAGAGGGGATCGCGTTCGATCTGATCGCCGAAAAACGCGCCTGCGACATGGTCGCCAAGGCGGCCAGCAGCTGTTTTCAGCTGTGCTTTCCGCCGACCGTAGGCAGTCAGGTGTTGATGGGCCTGCCGATGCTGGCGCGGCTGCGCAGGCAAGAAGGCGTCGCCATCTGGCCGTTCGAGCCGCATGAAAATGCGCCAATCGTGCTGGCCGAGATCTGGCCGGGGCTGATCGAACCTGCGGTGAAATCCGCGATGGCACAGGACCAAACCACGCCAATCCGCGACGCGGTGCAGGTCACGATATTGGCGCGCGCGCTGTCGCGGCTATCGGCGGATCAGCTGAGCGCAATGATGACGGACCTTCCGGAAGCGGCGCGCGAGGAGGCTTGGATACTTGGCGCAGGACATGGAGAATTGCTCAGCAAGCTGGCGCAAAACGACGCGCCCCCCGCCCCGCCACCACTGCGCGACGACTGTTTTGCCATGCCGGCGGGCGTAGACTGGACGCCGGTCGACGACGCGCTGGCCGCGCTGCGCGCCGGATTGCACCCGGTGGTGCGCCCCGCGCACTGCGCTGTGCCAGACGCCTGCGGGCGCATTCTGGCCGAAGGTGCGATGGCCAGGCGCGCCAATCCGCCAACTCCGAATTCAGCGGTGGATGGCTACGGCTTTGCCCATGGCAGCCTGCCGCCGGGCGATCCGGTGTTGCCATTGGTCGCGGGCCGCGCCGCCGCCGGCGTGCCCTATGACGGCAAAGTGCCGCCCGGCCACGCCATCCGCATCCTCACCGGCGCCGCCGTGCCCGTCGGCGTCGATACCGTGATCCTGGAAGAGGACACCCGCGAGGGCGGCGGCCAGATCGCCTTTCGCGCCGGAATGAAACGCGGCGCCAATACCCGCGAGGCGGGCGAGGATGTGCACGCGGGCGCCGAAATCCTGCCCAAGGGCCGCGCGCTGACCCCCGCCGATCTGGCGCTGATGGCCGCCACCGGGATCGGCAAGGTGGACGTGTTCGAGCGTTTGCGCGTTGCCGTCATCTCGACCGGGGATGAGTTGGTCGAGGCAGGAGGCGCGGCCGACCTTGGGCAGATTTTCGATGCCAACCGCCCGATGCTGCTGGCCCAGATCCGCGCGTGGGGGATGGAGGCGCTCGACATGGGCCGCATCCCCGACGACCGCGCCGCATTGCGCGCCGCGCTGGATGACGCGGCGGGGCGCGCTGACGTTATCCTCACCTCGGGCGGCGCATCGGCGGGGGACGAGGATCACGTCTCGGCCCTGCTGAGTGAGGCGGGGGCGATGCAGCAATGGCGCATCGCGCTGAAACCGGGCCGCCCGCTGGCGCTGGGCCTGTGGCAGGGCGCGCCGGTATTCGGCCTGCCGGGCAATCCTGTGGCGGCGCTGGTTTGCACGCTGATCTTCGCGCGCCCGGCATTGGGTCTATTGGCCGGGGCGGGTTGGCAAGAGCCACAAGCCTTCTACATGTCGGCGGGTTTTGAGAAAGCCAAGAAGCCGGGCCGCCGCGAATATCTGCGCGCCCGCATCCGGGATGGCCGCGCCGAAGTTTTCGCCTCCGAAGGATCGGGCCGCATCAGCGGTCTCAGCTGGGCGGAAGGGCTGGTCGAATTGCCCGACGCCGCCGCCACGATCCGGCTGGGCGATCCGGTGCGCTACATCCCTTTTGGCAGCTTCGCGCTGTAACGTCTCACACCAGAAACAGCCGGATGCCATAGGCCACCGCGCCCAGCGCTGCGACGGACATCAGCCAGATGCCGACAAACCAGAGCAACCGCCGCCACAGCGGGTTTGGCGGCGGCGCATCCCCCTGCATCAGTGGTATCCGCTATCGGGATCGACCTTGCCGCGAAACACCCAGTAAGCATAGGCGGTATAGCCCAGAATCGTCGGCAGCAGGATCACCGCGCCGATCAGCATGAACTGCTGACTCAGCTTGGGCGCCGCCGCCGCCCAGATGGTAACTTCGGTCGGCACGATATAGGGGAACATCGACACGCCAAGGCCGACAAAGCACAGCGTGAACAGCGCCAGCGCCAGCACGAAGGGGCGGTATTCATGCCGGTGGATGGTCAGCGAGCGGAACATCAGCGCAGCAATAGCCAGCACGGCAACCCCCACACCAGCGGCCAGCCCGATATGCCAGCCTGCGAACCAACGGCTGTAATAGCCTTCCTGCAAAAATGGCGTCCAGAGGCTAATGACGCCGATAAACACCACCGTCGCCAACCCCAGCGGCCAGGCGCGTTTGCGCATCCGCTCTTGCAGACCGCCGCTGGTTTTCATCACCAGCCATGTCGCGCCCAAAAGCATATAGCCAACCATGACGGCGACACCCACGGTCAGCGAAAACGGCGTCAGCCAGTCCCACCATCCGCCCGAGTAGGCGCGTGCCGCCTTGTCGATCTGGATTCCCTGAAGCAGCGCGCCCAGCGCGATGCCCTGACACAGCGATGCGATGGCCGACCCACCGATGAACGCCGCATCCCACGCGGCGCGGGTCACGCCACCGCCCGCGCGCCAGCGAAATTCGAACGCCACACCGCGAAAGATCAGCGCCAGCAGCATCACCATGATCGGCATGTAGAGCGCGGGCAGGATCAGCGCGTAGGCCAGTGGAAACGCCGCCAGCAACCCGCCCCCGCCCAGCACCAGCCACGTCTCGTTGCCGTCCCAGACCGGCGCGACGGTGTTCATCATCACGTCGCGGTCGCCGCGCTTTCGCTCCAGCGCGAACAACATCCCGAGGCCCAGGTCGAACCCGTCGAGGATGACGTAGATCAGCACGGCAAGGGCGATCAGGAACGCCCAGATAACCGTCAGATCAAATGAGAAACCTTCAACCAATGGCATGGATCATCCCTCCGTCCGGGTCGTGTCAGAGCGTCGCGGCGCGTCGTCATGCGCGGCAGTCTTGCCGGCCGTGCGGACCGGGCCCTTGCTGACATCCTTGAGACGCGACTCGCCCGCGCCGGGCGCATGTGCCATCAGGCGCAGGATATAATAGGTGCCAGCACCGAAAACGGCAAAGTAGATGACGATAAATGCCACCAGCGTCGCGCCCACGGCGGGCGCATCCAGTGGCGCGGCGCTGTCTACCGTGCGCAGCAGGCCATAAACCGTGAAGGGCTGGCGCCCCACCTCGGTCGTGACCCAGCCGGCCAGCACCGCGATCAGCCCCGAGGGCGCCATCGCAAGTGCGGCGCGGTGCAGCCACGGCGCGTCATAAAGCCGCCCGCGCCAGCGCGCCCAAAGCGACCACAACCCGATCCCCAGCATCGCAAACCCCAGCGCGATCATGATGCGAAAGGCCCAGAACACGATGCCCACCGGCGGCTGGTCGCCGTCCGGAACCGTATCAAGGCCCGCAAGCGGCGCGTTCAGATCGTGCTTCAGGATCAGCGACGACAGCTTGGGGATGCCCAGCGCATAGTCCAGCGTTTGCGTTTCATCATTGGGAATACCGAACAGGTACAGCGGCGCGCCGTCCGGGTGGCTCTCGTAATGGCCTTCCATCGCCATGACCTTGACCGGCTGATGCTCCAACGTGTTGAGGCCGTGCTGATCCCCCAGAAATATCTGAACCGGCGCCACGATCGCCGCCATCCACATCGCCATCGAGAACATCGTGCGTGTCGCCGGTGTTGGCGCGTCGCCGCTGCGGCGCCGTTTCAGCAAGTGCCAGGCCGCGACACCGCCGATGATAAATGCCGTCGTCAGGTAGGCCGCCGTGACGGTGTGAGCCAGGCGGTAGGGAAAGGACGGGTTGAACACGATCTGCCAGAAATCCAGCGGCAGGAACTGCCCGGTCACGGCGTCAATTTCAAACCCCACCGGCGTTTGCATCCAGCTGTTGACGCTGATGATCCAGAACGCCGAGAAAAACGTGCCAAAGGCGACGGCAGCGCAGGCGGCCATGTGCAGCCCCGCGCCCACCTTGTCGCGGCCAAACAGCATGATCCCCAGAAATCCGGCCTCAAGAAAGAAGGCCGACAGCACCTCGTAGGCCATCGGTGCGCCGATTACCGGCCCGGCCTTGTCCGAGAAGACCGACCAGTTGGTGCCGAACTGGTAGGACATGACGATGCCTGACACGACCCCCATCGCAAAGGCCAGCGCAAAGATCTTGACCCAGTAGCGGAACAGCTCCAGATATCTGCGTTTCTGCGTCCACAGCCACAGCCCGTTCAGCACCGCCAGATAGCTGGCGAGCCCGATGGTGAAGGCGGGAAACAGGAAATGGAACGATATCGTAAAAGCGAACTGGAGGCGGGCCAAAAGCACCGCGTCGAATGATCCCAGCATGGCATACCTCGATCTTTGCTACCGGTCAGGTAGTGTATTTACCCCCAGCAGGCAATCATTGGGCGGCGCGTGAATTGTCACACCCCTGCTTTGCCAAGGCCGACGCGGGTGGCTAAGGTCGCCCCGATACGCATTCATTTCAGGAAACTGGCCAACCATGAGCAGTGACACCTTCCCCGCCCGCGCGCTGCGTCGGCTCTCTCTATGGCGTCGGCCATGACGCCGGACGTCTGGGTCGACCGTTTTCCGGGCCTGTCCCGGCTGGAGGATCGCATCAAGCAAACCCTACTGGCGCGCAGCACAATCATCGAGGCGCCGCGCGGCACGGTTATTTTCGGGCCGGGCAAATCGCCGGAAAACATGCTGTTCCTGCTGGATGGATCTGTGCGGGTGCAGCAAACCTCGGAGGGCGGGCGCGAGATCGTGCTGTATCGCATCCATGCCGGCGAAAGCTGCGTTTTGACCACCGCCTGCCTGCTGGCCTATGACGATTACGCCGCCGAGGGCATCGCCGAAACCGACATATCGGCCGCCGCGATCCCGCGGCCCGTCTTTGACGATCTGGTTGCGACCTCTGCCGCATTCCGCAATTTCGTGTTCTACGCCTTTTCCAAGCGGATCACCGATCTGTTCCTGATGATCGACGAGGTCGCATTTCAGCGCATTGACGTGCGGCTGGCACAAAAGCTGCAAGAGCTGTCCCATGGCGGCGCCGACGTGCAGGCCACGCATCAGCAGCTGGCCGCCGAGTTGGGCAGCGCGCGCGAGGTCGTCTCGCGGCAGTTGCAGGAATTCCAGCGCCGGGGCTGGGTCGCGCAAACGCGCGGCACGATCACCCTGACGGACGCGGGCGCACTGGCCAGTCTGGCGCAACACCGCAGCTGAGTGCGGCCCGCATGCGTCCGTGACAAAGTCACAGACGGACGGCCGCGAACGGAGCTATGTTGAGGTCAAATCATCAATGAGGATCTCGCCATGACCAAGAATATCGGAACCTTCGACCGCATCTTTCGTATCGTTTTCGCCCTGTTGCTGATCGCGCTGCCCTTTGTCAGCGGATTCGCGTTCTTTCAGACCACATGGGCAACGGCCCTGTCCGTCATCCTTGGCGTCGTATTGCTGGCAACCGCCGCCATGCGATTCTGCGGGCTCTACGCCCTCTTCGGCATCCGCACCTGCGGCCGCTGACGACACCGGCCCCGAAGGAACCGCATGACCTACCCCATCGACATGTCGATCGAACCCGACGTTTCGGCCCATTTCGACGAGGCCACGAACTCCAATCGAAACACATGTTCGCGCCGACCATCTCAGCGCCGCACCCGATATTCAGCAGCGTCTGGGCGGCAAGATCGGCGTCGGCGATCAGATCCTGATCTGTGCTGGAATCGCTGGAAGCGGTTAACCAGCGGCTGGCCGAAATGGGCACGAACTTGCACCTGTCCGAGGTGAGGGGTCCGGTGATGGACCGTCTGAAACGTGCGCATTGTCTGGACGACCTGACGGGCCGCGTGTTCCTGTCACAACATGCGGCCGTGTGCCCGCTGACCAGCGCGCCCAAGCCACAAACCGACACCTGAAAGGAAGCACCAAATGCTGCCAATCACGCAAACAGATTTCACGCCATGGGCCTCGCTGGGGGGCGGTGTCCTGATCGGCCTGTCGGCTGTCATGGTCATGGCCCTCTTTGGCCGCATCGCCGGGATCGTCGGCATCACCGCAGGCGCCGCCGCCGGCGATGATCGCGGTTGGCGTATCGCCTTCATCGCTGGGTTGATCGCCGCGCCGCTACTGTGGCTGGTTGCCACCGGCGCGATGCCGCAGCAGACCGTCAGCGGCAACCTGCCCGGCATGGCCATCGCGGGCCTCTTGGTCGGCGCCGGTACTGCGCTGGGATCGGGCTGCACCTCAGGGCACGGCGTCTGCGGGCTTGCGCGCCTGTCGGGTCGCTCTCTGGCGGCTGTAATTACGTTCATGGCCTTTGCCGCAGGCACTGTTTTCGTCCTGCGCCATGCCATCGGGGGGGCAGTATGATCCGGCTGCTTTTCGGCTTCCTGTCGGGCCTCATCTTTGGCATCGGCCTTATCATCTCGGGCATGGCCGATCCGGCCAAGGTTCTGAATTTTCTTGACATCTTCGGCGTCTGGGATCCCAGTCTGGCGTTTGTGATGGGCGGTGCATCGCTGACCGCCTTTGTCGGGTTTCGACTGGCGTGGCGGCAGGAGCGCCCTCTATTACTGCCGAAATTCGACATCCCCACCGCCAGCGATATTGACGGCAAGCTGCTGACAGGCGCCGCCGTTTTCGGTATCGGTTGGGGCATTGGCGGCTTCTGCCCCGGCCCGGCCTGGACCGCGCTGACCATCGCGGCGCCCGGCACGCTGATCTTCGTGCCGATGATGCTGGTCGGGGTCGTATTGGGCCGCCGCCTGAAATCCACTTCGCTTGCAAAAAGGAGCGCATGATCCATGAGCAATGATGCAATCACCCGCCACTCGCCCTCGACCGGGCCGGACAGCCCTGACGTCTGGGGTATTTACGAGCCTGACACCGGATCGATCCAGTATATCTGCGCCTGCCCGACAACCAAACGCGCAGCGCTGATCGATGTGGTCTGGAATTTCGACCCCAAGAGCTTTGGCACCGACACGCGCAGCATGGATCAGGTACTCAAACTGGCCGAGGAAAACGGGCTGAGCATCGCCATGATCCTCGATACGCACCCCCATGCCGATCACCTGATGGCCTCGGCCCAGTTGAAAGAGCGGCTGGGCATACCCAATGCCATCGGCGCCAAGATCCGCGAGATTTCAGCCCTCTGGCGCGACATTTACAACACGCCAGAAGCTTTTGATCCGGAACGCGATTTTGACCACCTGTTCGAGGATGGGGACAGTTTCCGGATCGGCGATCTGGGCGTGCGCGTGATGCTTTCGCCGGGCCATACGCTGGGTTCGATCACCTATGTTTGCGGGGATGCCGCCTTTGTCCACGACACGCTGATGATGCCGGATGCCGGCACCAGCCGCGCCGATTTTCCCGGCGGATCGGCGGATGATCTGTGGCAATCGATCCAGGACATCCTCAGCCTGCCCGACGACACGCGCCTGTATGTCGGGCATGATTACGGCACCAAGGACCGCGACGTTCCGGCGTGGGAGGCGACCATCGCCGAGCATAAAGCGCAGAACAAGCATGTGAAATCCGGCACGGACAAGGATGATTTCATCAAGACGCGCCAAGACCGCGACGCGACGCTGGCCCTGCCCAACCGGATGCTGGCCGCGCTTCAGATCAACCTGCGCGGCGGTCGCTTGCCCGATGCCGAAGGGGATGGGCATTCCTATCTCAAGATACCGGTGGACAAGTTCTGAGACGCGCCGTCACGGCGCCCCTGCCGCGACCTGCCGTAGCGCCCGCTCCAGAGCTGCGCGCGATATCTCTCCGGTATGGGACTGCACCAATGCTCCGGTTCGATCAAAAATCAACGTCGCGGGCAGCCCCTTGGCGCCGAGCGTCTTCATCAGCGCCATCTGACGATCCAGTACGATGTGATCTGCCGCCAGCCCTTCGCTCGCAAGGAACCTGCCAATCTGCGCCGCGCCCTCGCCCTGATTGGCAAAGACGAATGTCGCCTCATCGCCCTTGGCCGCGACATCCAACATCATCGGCATCTCGCTCCGACAAGGCGGGCACCATGTCGCCCAAAGGTTCAGAACGACAGGCCCCTCGATATCCTCCAGCGTCACATCGGGGCCCCGCAGCGCGTCGAACGTGCCGCCGGGCAGGTCCGGGGCGGGGCCGATAAACGCGCTGTTCACCGCAAGAAACACAGCAGCAGCCGCAACCGCCCCCAGCGCAAGCGGCCAGAGTGCCGCGCGATGACGTAACCCCGCAAAGACGATCATCATGGCAGCGGCGATTGCCCCGTACCATGGCGCAAAACCGCCCTGCCACAGCTTGAGCGCGTCCCAAGGCTGCGCCGCGAAACTGGCCGAATTTACTAGGACGAAGCCTAACCGCGCGCCGATAATCCACGCAGCGAAAACGGCAAACGCCCAGCGCGACCCGCCGTGCCGCCGTGCCCTTGCTGCGGCGCCAAAGCCGCGGAAATCAGCGATCAAAAGGAAAGCCATAGCCGCCGTAACAAAGGCGAGGCGCGAGGCGTCCATGACCAGCGGCCCGAGGGCGACGCCGTTCATTGCAGCGCTCGCTTGGCTATGAGACTGGCAAGGGATATGGCTTTATGAACTGTCATGGCGCCCGGTTAGGATGGCGGCCTTAAGCAAACCTTAAGGCAGGCGCCCCACCTGCACCTTATGGAGCAATCATGCGGATCTTGATAGTCGAAGACGACGCGGTGCTGGCAGATGGGCTGGTGGTGGGGCTGCGCCTGAAGGGGTTCACGCCGGAACCCGTCCGCACGCTGGCCGATGCCCGCGCTGCGCTGGAAACGTCGGATTTCGCAGCGGTGGTGCTGGACCTCATGCTGCCTGACGGATCGGGGTTGGACCTGCTGAAGGCCCTGCGCGCCAATGGGATAGGGACACCCGTCCTGCTGCTGACCGCGCGCGACCAGACGCGCGACAGGGTGGACGGGCTGGATGCGGGCGCGGACGATTACCTTGGCAAGCCCTTCGATCTGGACGAGCTGTCGGCGCGGCTGCGCGCGATCCTGCGCCGCCGCGAGGGGCGCGCGGCACCGGTCATCCAGTGGAACGGTCTGGTGCTGGATCCGGCCGCGCAAAGCGGCGCATTCCACGGCACCGACATCCGGTTTTCGCGCCGCGAATTTGCAGTGCTGCACGCGCTGATCGAGCGGCCCGGCCACATCCTGTCGAAATCCCGGATCGAGGACCGGCTCTATGGCTGGCAGGAGGACGTCGAAAGCAACACGATCGAGGTGCACATTCACCATCTACGGGCCAAGCTGGGACGCGGCTATATCGAAACGGTGCGCGGCCTGGGTTACCGTCTGGCACCCGAGGGGGGACCGCGTGCATGTCCCTGAAAGTACGCCTGTTCCTTCTGCTCTCGGCGGCGACCGGGCTGGTTTGGTTGTCGGCAGTCCTGTGGATCGACCATTCGACGCGCGGCGAGGTCGAAAAGGTGCTGGACGCCCGCCTGCGCGAGGCGGCGACGATGGTGTCGTCGCTGATCTCGGACCGGCGGATTGACGTGACAGCAGGCTCCCCCGGCCCGCTCTCCCTGCCCACGCCGGATGGCACGCGCTATTCGCGGCAGCTGTCCTGCCAGATCTGGTCACTGGAGGGGGGGCTGCTGGGCCGGTCCGAAGGCGCCCCCAGCGCCCGCCTGACCAGTTCTACTCAGACAGGTTTTTCCCAAACAATGGTCGATGGCGAGCTGTGGCGCGTCTATGCCACCGTCAATCCCGAACTGGGCGTGCGCGTCATGGTTGGCGACGCGGTCGAGGTGCGCGACCGGCTGGTGCGCGATGTCATGACGGGTTTTGCCGTACCGGCTGCGGTGGTTCTGCCGCTGCTTGCCGCGCTGATCTGGCTCAGCGTCGGGCGCGGTCTGAAGCCTCTGGACCGGCTGGCGCAGGGCCTGCGGGCACGCAACCCTCAGGATCTCAGCCCCCTCCCCGTCGGCCCTGCGCCGCGCGAAATACGTCCCGTTCGCCGCGCGCTGAACCGCCTCTTTGCCGAAGTCGAAGCCGTGCGCGCGACCGAACGTGATTTCGTCGCCTTCGCCGCGCATGAGCTGAAAACGCCGATGGCGGGCCTGCGCATGCAGGCGCAGATCGCCCGAATCGCAGAAGATGAGGACACTCGCCGCCACGCCCTGCAAACCATCGAACATTCGGTGGACCGCACCGACCGTCTGGTGCGTCAATTGCTGGAACTGGCCGCGGTCGAACGTCATGCCGACACGTCGGCACCGGCCGATCTGAATGCGCTGATCACGGACGTGGTGCGCGATCTTGGCGCGATAGCAGCGCGGCACGGCGTACAGATCAACGTGACAGGCGACGGTGTGACAATTCGCACCGTTCCCTATCTGGTGCATGCGGCGCTGCGCAATGTGCTGGAGAACGCCATCGCCGCATCGCCCGAGGGCGGCACCGTGCGGATATGCTTAGAACGGTGCGCCGATGGCGTCTCGATCAGCGTCCAGGACCAAGGTCCGGGCATCGCACCCGCGCAACTGGGCCGAATCACCGAGCGCTTCTATCGCCCCCCCGGCGCACGGCAGGGCGGCAGCGGTTTGGGCCTTGCTATTGTGGCCAGCGCGGTCGAGCGGCTGGGCGGGCGGATGGACCTTCCGCCGCCTGCTGGGGCCGGCCAAACCGTGCGTTTGGTGCTTTCAACATAGCGGCCTCTACGTCATGCGCACCGATGTCTGTTTTCCAGCGCCGAAGGTCGCAATCCGGTGATCTTCGGGCATGCAAACGGCGTAGGGCTGTGCCTGCAAGGTGCCGTTCCGCGAGGGCCGGAGAATTGGGAAGCCGGTCAGACACCGGCGCTGCCCCCGCAACGGTAGGATCCGCGGCCGGGCGCGATAATGACCACCGGGCAATGCCCCGGCAATGGTATCGCGCTCCAGCCATTCGGCACGGATCAAGCCCGCAAACCAGCCTTGCAAGACGCTAAACCGCGGGTGGCGGTGCGGGCGCCTGTCTCGGGTCTGGCAGCTGTTTTGGCGCCCCCCGGTAAGGTGTCGGCCGCTTCCCGGACCAACAGCCGCCACGTGCGGCAGGAGAGACCGCCAGATGAGCCCTTCGATCGACACCCTTCTGGCGCGGCGCAGGCCGGGCCACGCGCTGGAGCAGCCCTTTTACACCGACCCCGGCATCTTTGCCGCTGACATGGACGCGCTGTTCTACCGCGAATGGCTGTTCGCCGTGCCCGCATGCGAGCTGCCCAAGCCGGGCGCCTACGTGACATTGCAGATCGGCGCCTATGGCGTGATCGTGGTCAAGGGCACCGATGGCGTCATCCGCGCCTTTCACAATTCCTGCCGGCATCGCGGGTCAATCATATGCAAGGCAGCCAAGGGCAGCGCGCCCAAGCTGGTCTGCCCCTACCACCAGTGGACCTACGAGCTGGACGGCCGCCTGCTGTGGGCGCGCGAAATGGGCAGTGATTTCGACCCGTCGCGCCATGGTCTGAAAACCGTGCATTGCCGCGATCTGGCCGGGCTGATCTATATCTGCCTTGCCGATGAGGCACCCGATTTCGACACCTTCGAAGACCTCGCCCGCCCCTATCTGGAAGTGCATGATCTGAGCGATGCCAAGGTCGCGTATGAGTCCAGCATTGTCGAGAACGGCAACTGGAAACTGGTGTGGGAAAATAACCGCGAATGTTATCACTGTGGTGGCAATCACCCGGGCCTCTGCCGGTCGTTCACCGACGATCCGACCGTAACGGGCATCACCGACGGCGAGGCTCCGCCGCATCTTCAGGCTCATTTCGACCGGCTGGAGGCGCAGGGATATCCGTCGCAATTCCGCATGGCCGAGGACATACAGTACCGGCTGGCGCGGATGCCGCTGTTGCCGGGGGCCAAGAGCTTTACCATGGACCTTCAGCCCGCCAGTAAGCGCATTCTGGGCCGGGTACAGGACGACACGGCTGGCACGCTGCTGAAATATCATTATCCCAGCACCTGGAATCACTTCCTGCCTGATCACACCGTGGTTTTTCGGGTCAACCCCCTGACAGAGACGACGACAGAGGTCACGACAAAATGGCTGGTTCACAAGGACGCGATCGAGGGCGTCGACTACGACGTGAAGCGCCTGACGGAAGTCTGGGTCGCCACCAATGACGAGGACCGCCGCGTGGTCGAGGACAATCAGCACGGCATCAATTCCCCCGCCTACGAGCCGGGGCCCTATTCGCCGATCCACGAAAGCGGCGTCATGGGTTTTGTCGATTGGTATTGCAACATGATGGCGCGCCGCAACGACCCCGCGACCATGGTAGCGGAGTAAACGAACGATGAAAGATCTCCCCCCCGAGTCCAGCAGTATCTGGCACCAAGACGAATCGCTGGAATGCGTGTCGGTCATCCCCGAGATGCCGAACACGGCGACATTCACATTTCGGGCGCCATCGGGCGCGCTGTTCGACTTTCGGCCCGGCCAGTTCCTGACGCTGGAACTGCCGGTGCCGGGCGGCGCGGTGCACCGGACCTATACGATCTCGTCCTCGCCGTCGCGGCCGCGGTCGATTTCGATCACAGTCAAGGCGCAGAAGGGTAGCATCGGCACCCGCTGGATGCTGGACCATCTGACGCCCGGCACGCGCCTGCGTGTCATGGGTCCTGCCGGGCTGTTCACCCATACGACTGTTGCGGCCGAGAAATATCTGTTCATCTCGGCCGGGTCAGGCATTACGCCGTTGATGTCGATGACGACATGGATGTTCGATCTGGGCACCGAGCCGGACATCGTATTCGTCAGCTGCGCGCGTCGCCCCTCCGAGATCATCTTTCGCCAGCGGCTGGAGCATATGGCCAGCCGCGTGCCCGGCCTCGACTTGCACTGGGTCGTCGAAGCGCCCGACCGCTACGCCCCCTGGACGGGGTATCGCGGTCAGATCAACCAGTTGATGCTGGGCCTGATGGCGCCCGATTACCTGGAACGCGAAGTGTTCTGCTGCGGGCCTGATCCGTTCATGCAGGCCGTGCGTGAGGCGCTTCAGGGTCTGGGTTTCGACATGGACCACTACCATCAGGAGAACTTTCAGGCGCCTGTTGCGGTGCCCGCAGACGCGCCCCCCATCGACGATGTCGTACCGGACGAGGATATCCGGGCCGAAGTCACCTTTGCCCTGTCCGGCGTGACCGCCAAGGTGGCCGAGACCGATACGATCCTGGCCGCCGCCAAGGCAAACGGGCTGAACATCCCCTCGGGATGCACGTTTGGCGTCTGTGGTACCTGCAAGGTCCGCAAGACATCGGGCGACGTGCATATGGTACATAACGGCGGTATTTCCGACGAAGACATCACCGACGGATACATCCTCGCCTGCTGCTCCAATCCGATTGGCCCCGTCACGGTCGAGGTGTAACGCAGCGCAACCTACGAGCGTTGCACGCGTTTCACCTTAACCGAGTGCCCCGGGTCTAGGGCGAAACGCTTTAGCCCAGCGCGTCACAGATTGCCTCCAGCCCGTCGGTCAACGCCGCCGGGCCGGGCTGGAGGATCAGCGGCGACTTGATTTCATGAATGCGCCCGTTCCGCACCGCCGGAATCGTGTCCCAGCCGGGGCGCGCAGCGATCTTTTCGGGACGCACCTTCTTGCCACACCATGAGGCCAGGATAATATCGGGCCGCGCGTCGATCACCTGCCGGGAGGTCAGGATCCGGTCCTTTGCGGCCTTTTGCGCGGATAGTTCGGGAAAGGCATCGCGCCCGCCCGCGATCTCGACCAGTTGGCTGACCCAGCGGATACCCGAAATCATCGGTTCGTCCCATTCTTCGAAATAAACGACCGGCCGCGCCCGGCCCTTGGCGCGCGCCGCGATCCCAGCCAGCCGTGCCTCATATCCGGCGGCCAGCGCTTCGGCGCGATCCGCCACACCAACCAGCGCCCCCAGCGACCGGATCATGGCAAGGATCCCCGCCACGTCCCGCTGGTTGTAACCAAAGACGGTGACGCCCTGCCGCAACAGCGCCGCAGCGATGTCGGCCTGAAGGTCGGAAAAGGTCAGCACCAGATCGGGCTCCAGCGCCATGATTTTCGGGATATCCGCCGACGTAAATGCTGATACGCGCGGCTTTTCGCAGCGCACGCGGGCGGGGCGCACGGCATAGCCGGACACCCCGACGATACGGTCCTCCTGCCCCAGAAGATACAGCGTTTCGACGGTCTCTTCGGTCAGGCAGACGATACGTTCGGGCGGGAAAGTGCGCATATCAAAACGCTCCGGCAGGGAAAGTTGCCGCCAGCCCTACCCCAATCAGACCCGATCGCCCAGAGACATGGATACGCCCCCGGCCGCTGTGCTTTGGTTTTCAGGACGTTGCTTCGCTTTGCTGAGCCTTCTCCCCCGAACGATGCGATCAAAGACAGCTGCGCCGCGCGCGTGCGCCACCGCGCCGCGCAGGCTTGGGCAGGGCCAAATCCAGCGGCTGCAAGGGCTGCCGCATGGACGCACAGAGCAGTTCGCAAAAAACGGCGATCGTCGGATCGGTTTCGATGAAATCCACCGCCATGAGATAGGCGCGCGCGGCCTCGGCATTGTAATCGGCATGTCCGGGCAGCCCGCCCAGCCATTGCATATAGCCCAGCTGGCCCAGCTCGCGCGCCCGCTGCGGCGATGACGGTTTCACCTGAAGTTGTGTAAGTGTTCGTTCAATCTGCATCGCGCCCTCCGCGCAAAGGCGCGGGTGTACAGATAGCTCAGGGTCGAATTCGGGCCTGTCAGGTCCATCTCGCTCTGCTCTTTCTCCGAGGCACCCCGCCCGGGTTAAGGTGGCTACGGCGCCGAAGGCACCGGAGATGGCAGGTCTCCTGACTCGCGGGTCAAAGCTGTCCTGAACCTTCCCGGGCTTTGGGGCCCAGTGGCGTCACTCAGGATCGCTCACCGCTTACAGTTGCGGGGGCAGTCACGGAATTGGGCAAGCGCCCGCACCATGTTCCCTATTATGACGAACAGGCCAAAACCGATCCGTCACCATCTCTTCTTTCGTCGCAGACTCGTGCGCCGATTTCAAGACAATTGATGACTGGCGCGTGATGATTGGCACGCCGCGACACAGCCAGAATTGGACGGCAGTCACGGTCAGACAGCCGCCAGATGCGGGCGTAAAGCCGCGCTAGTCGTGGATTCTGACATTGGCCGTCGACGCCGAAACAGCCTCGGCTGAGAAACTCCCGAACTTCAATATCTGGTTCGCGCCAATTGTGATCACGCCCAACGCGACCAATGCTATCAAGAACGCTTTCATTCTAGGTTTCCCTGCCGTGACGCAATTCGGCCTCCTGCACTTCTTCGACCCATAGGCTGTGGTGTTCGCGGGCCCATTGCTCTTCCACGTCACCGCTGCCCATAGCGTCGAATGCACCCTCCATTCCGATGCTGCCGATATAGATATGCGCAAAGATGATGGCGGTCAGAACAAGGCTGACGATGGCATGCCAAAGCTGCGTGTATTGCATCTCTTCCTGTGGGGACAGGGGGTAGTGTAGCGGGTCCAACCCGACCCAGCCCGGCACGCCCCATTCATTCAGTGCATGAAAAGTTGGCCCGAACATGTTGAAATCGAACGGAAACAGCAGGGAAATGCCCGACGCCGAAATCGACCCACCCAACACAATCACCGACCAGAAGATCAGTTTCTGACCTGCGTTGAATTTCTTGGCAGGCGGATGGCTGCTGCCGAAAATACCGCCACCTTTCGCCAGCCAATTCAGGTCTGTGCGATCAGGCAGATTATGAACGACCCAGAAGACAAAGATGATGACGAGCGCCACGATGAACGCCCAAGAGACGTTATTGTGCACCCATTTGGTGCCAATCGCGAGGGTCGAGAACGCATCATGGCCAAAGGCAGGTATCAGCACCTTGCGCCCGAACAGCGAAATCAGACCGGTCACGCCAAGGATGAGAAACGAACTTGCCAACAGCCAATGACCGAACCGCTCTACCCCGCTAAAGCGGGTGATCGTCTGGCCGGTTTTCGCGCCCTCGATGCGAATGCGCCCGCGGATCAGGTAGAACAGCGCCAGCAGCACCAATGTGCCCCCCAGCAGGGCCGCGCCGTAGATCAACAGCGGGCCTTCGCGGAATTTCAGCCACCACATTCCGCCGTCCTGAATGAGCGTCGTCGCAGCAGGGCCGCGCGATTGGGTCGTGACATCCGCCGTATCATAGCGCAGCGCGCGCCACAGGTCGGGGTCGGATTGCCCGCCTCGTGTGCCAAGGGGGGCCGTGATCGGGGCCGCCGCCTCGGGATCGCCGGTTTCAGAGCGCCGGAATGTATCGTCAACCTTCTGCTGCGCCTGCCTGCGCATGATATCGTCCAGCGTTTGCGCCCCGCCGGTTTCAGCGCGCGGGTTGACCGTGGCCTCCTGTGCCAAGGCCGGAGTCAGAAGGCCGCAAACGAGGGCAAATACTGCGAAGAAGCGAAGCATCCGGGCGATCCTTTGTTGTGTCGCAGCGGCCGGGCGACCCCCTTGAGGGTCGCCCCGCCAATCCAAGCAGGAGGGCAAATTATCCGCCCTTCTCGCCGTAGGCTGTGCCCCAGCCCCACGCGCCCGCACCAAAGCCACGTGCGACGATCCGCTCGCGGTAGATGCTGGAAACGTCATCACCATCCCCTGCCAACAGCGCCTTGGTCGAGCACATCTCGGCGCAGATCGGCAGCTTGCCCTCGGCGATCCGGTTGCGCCCGTATTTGGCGAACTCGGCGGCCGAGTGGTTTTCCTCGGGGCCACCTGCGCAGAAGGTGCATTTGTCCATCTTGCCGCGCGATCCGAAATTGCCCGCCTGCGGGTATTGCGGCGCGCCAAACGGGCAGGCGTAAAAGCAATAGCCGCAGCCGATGCACAGGTCCTTGGAGTGCAGCACGATCCCGTCATCCGTCTGGTAAAAACAATCCACCGGACAAACCGCCATGCAGGGCGCGTCCGAGCAGTGCATGCACGCCACGGAAATCGAGCGTTCGCCCGGTTTGCCGTCATTGATGGTCACCACCTTGCGGCGGTTGATGCCCCACGGAACCTCGTGTTCGTTTTTACATGCGGTGACGCACGCGTTGCATTCGATGCAGCGTTCAGCGTCGCAGAGAAACTTTGCTCTGGCCATGATCAATCTCCTCTTATGCTGTCCAGATCTTGCAGAGAGTCGCCTTGGTCTCCTGCATCTGGGTTACGCTGTCATAGCCATAGGTCTGTGCCAGGTTACACGATTCCCCCAACACGTAGGGGTCGGCCCCTTCGGGGTATTTGTCGCGCAGGTCCTTGCCCTCGAAATGCCCGCCAAAGTGGAACGGCATGAAGGCCACGCCGGTGCCCACCCGCTCGGTCACCATGGCCATCACCTTGACCTTGCCGCCCTCGGGCCCTTCGACCCAGACCTGTGCGCCGTCACGAATGCCCAGATTGTTGGCATCGCGGGTGTTGATTTCGACGAACATGTCCTGCTGCAATTCCGCCAGCCACGGGTTGGACCGGGTTTCCTCGCCGCCGCCCTCGTATTCGACCAGACGGCCCGAGGTCAGGATGATCGGGTAATCCTGCGAAAAATCGTTGTTCTGGATCGAAGAGTACATCGTGGGCACGCGCCAGAATTTCTTGTCCTCGTAGGTCGGGTAGTCGGTCACAAGGTCGCGGCGGTTGGAATAGAGCGGCTCGCGGTGCAGCGGCACCGGGTCGGGGAAGGTCCAGACCACGGCGCGGGCCTTGGCGTTGCCGAAAGGCGCGCAGCCATGCGCGATGGCAACTCGCTGGATACCGCCCGACAGGTCGGTTTTCCAGTTTACGCCGCCCGTCTTCTCCTCGAAATCCGACGGTATTTCGCCCTGCTGCGAGGTCTCGCCCACTTCTTCGTTTTCATTCGAGCCGCCATCATCGGCGGGCTCGGTCGTCAGCGGTGCACCATCAGGATAGCCCGCCACGCGGTTGATGCTGGCCTTTTCGTCTTCGGTCAGATCGCCATCCCAACCCAGATCACGCAGCATTTGCACGGTGAATTCCGGGTAGCCGTCCTTGATCTCGGACCCTTTGGAGTAGACGCCTTCGGCCAGCAGGTTGTCGCCGTCACGCTCCACACCGAAACGGGCGCGGAAGGTCAGGCCGCCTTCGGCCACGGGGGTCGACAGATCATACAGAATGGGCGTGCCGGGGTGATTCATCTCGGCGGTGCCCCAGCAGGGCCACGGCATCCCGTAGACATCGCCATCGGCCGGACCGCCATTGGCGCGCAGCGTCGTGCGGTCAAAGGTGTGCTGATTGGCCATATGCATCTTCATGCGCTCAGGGCTTTGGCCGGTATAGCCGATGGTCCACATGCCGCGGTTGAATTCGCGGGTGATGTCCTCGACATTCGGCTCGCCGCCCTCGTCAATCGCGATGTTGCGGAACATGCGGTCGTGAAAGCCGAATTTTTCCGAGAACTTTGCCATGATCGTATGATCGGGCAGCGATTCAAACAGCGGATCAAAGATCTTCTCGCGCCATTGCAGCGACCGGTTGGAGGCGGTGGCAGAGCCGCGCGTCTCGAACTGCGTGCAGGCCGGCAGCAGATAGACGCCATCGGTGCGATCCTGCATCACGGCGGACACGGTCGGATAGGGGTCCACCACGACCAGCATATCCAGCCGCTCCATCGCGGTCTTCATTTCCTTCATGCGGGTTTGCGAATTCGGCGCGTGACCCCAGAGAACCATCGCGCGGGTGTTGTCGGGCTGGTCAAGGTTGGCCTTGTCCTCCAGCACCCCGTCGATCCAGCGGCTGACCGGGATGCCGGTCAGGTTCATCATCGGGGTGTCGTCGACGCTTGCATCGGAAAACCGCCCCTTGAGCCAGTCGAGGTCTTCCTCCCACACACGCGCCCAATGCGCCCAGGAACCCTCCGTAAGGCCGTAATAGCCCGGCAATGTATCGGCCAGAACCCCAAGGTCCGTGGCGCCCTGCACGTTATCATGCCCGCGGAAAATGTTGGTGCCACCGCCCGCATGCCCCATGTTCCCAAGGGCCAGTTGCAGGATGCAATAGGCGCGGGTGTTGTTGTTGCCGTTGCTGTGCTGGGTGCCGCCCATGCACCAGATCACGGTGCCGGGGCGGTTGTTGACCAGCGTGCGCGCGACACGCTCCAGCTGCGCGCCGGGGGTGCCGGTCACGCGCTCGACCTCTTCGGGGGTCCAGTTTTTCACCTCGTCGCGGATCTGGTCCATGCCCCAGACACGGGTGCGGATGAACTCCTTGTCCTCCCACTTGTTCTCGAAAATGTGCCACAGGATGCCCCACACCAGCGCCACGTCGCTGCCGGGGCGAAAGCGCACATATTCATCCGCATGCGCCGCGGTGCGCGTGAAGCGCGGATCGCAGACGATCAGCGGGGCGTTGTTCTGCTCTTTCGCCTTCAGAATATGCAGCAGGGAAACCGGGTGCGCCTCGGCAGGGTTGGAGCCGATCAGGAACATCGCCTTGGAATTGTGGATGTCGTTATAGCTGTTGGTCATGGCGCCGTAGCCCCATGTATTTGCCACACCGGCCACGGTGGTCGAGTGGCAGATGCGCGCCTGATGGTCGACGTTGTTGGTGCCCCAATAGGCGGCGAACTTGCGGAACAGATAGGCCTGTTCATTGCTGTGCTTGGCAGAGCCCAGCCAATAGACGGAATCCGGTCCGCTTTCGTCGCGGATCTTCATCATGCCGTCGCCGATCTCGTTGATCGCCTGTTCCCAGCTAAGGCGGACCCATTCGCCGTTTTCCTTTTTCATCGGGTATTTCAGGCGCCGCTCGCCATGGGCATGTTCGCGTACCGAGGCCCCCTTGGCGCAATGCGAGCCAAGGTTGAACGGGCTGTCAAAACCGGGCTCCTGCCCCGTCCAGACGCCGTTATCGACTTCGGCGATCACGGTGCATCCGACCGAGCAGTGGGTGCAGACGGATTTCTTGGTCTCGATCGCCCGCGCCGCTGCGGTTTGCGCCGTGGCGCGCGACACCGTGCCGCCGGTTGCGGCAACAGCGGCCAGGCCGCCGATGGCAAGGCCCGAACCGCGCAGGAATGTACGGCGGTCAACGCCCGTTGCGGCGGCGCTTGCAGCGGGCGTTCGTGCCGACCGGCGTGCGCTGCCATTTGTCTTTTTCCTGAGCATGGTCTTTCTCCCTACATCTGCGTTGCCCGCAGTCTTGGTACCTGTCAAATGCCTCTGCCCTTCATGTTTTCAGGCGGGCGGCGCTGGCCTAGAAGCGGGTGCTTTCCAGATAGGCGCGTGTATGTTCCGTGTCCTGCATCACTTGCGATGACGGATCGACTTCGGCCGGTGCCGATTGCGCCGCGCTGCCGGCGGCAACCGCCACGACACCCGGAACTGCGGTTCCGGCGATCTTCAGGAAATTCCGGCGGGTCGTGCCCTGTTTCGTGTCAGCCATTTGAGTGCGTCCTTTCCCTGTTGTCTTACTTCGGCGACCCCTGCCGCCGCTCAATGGGCGGGCCTCAGCCTGCCATCATGCGAAATGCTTCTTGTTCGACAGTCAAAAACTCGGCCCCGACGGCCCCGACTGAGGCATACAGCACCGATGCCTTGGCCCCCTGCAGATCCGCAAAGAAATGCGGGGCCCACGGGCGGATATGTTTGCTGTAGAACTCTTTCTGGCGCGCCAGCGATGCCGCAGCGCCAAAGCGCCCGACGATCATGCCGCCCATCATTTCCATCAGCGAGGCAATGTTGTCCTCCGGCTCGAACGTGTTTTCCGCCCGTGTCATTGCGAGGGTCGCCATGTCGGCGCGCAAATTGGCCAGCGGCTTTTCGTTCAGGAATCCGGTCATGTAGTAGCTGGCATAGGGCAGCAGTTCGCCGCGCCCAATGCCGATGAACAAGGCGTTGTATTCCGTGAGGGCGGATTTGGGCCTGGTTACTATCGCAACGCGCGCCAGACCTTCGATCGCCTGCCCCAAGGGTGAGGCGTCGCCGCTCAGCGCTGCGGTCTGCGCCAGCAGCAGTTCGTCCGGCGGACCCGCCAGCATGACCCCGAGATAATTGTAAAGATCGGCGCGCAGGCGATCCTCTTCGTCGATCTGCGGTTGGGCGTGTGCCAATGTCATGCGCTGTCCCCGTCAAAGTGAAAAACCATCCGGCGCGGTTTGCCGTGGTCTGCGTCTTGCGGCGCCGGTTCCATGTCCGCTGCCGGATCCGGCGCTTGCATCTCGTCTGCGACGACCGGGTCTCTGTCGGTATCATACTGTGCCGACTTCTCTTCTTTGTCGAGTGGCGTCAGATCATCGTCGCTCGATTCTTGCGGCTGCGCGACCTCCAGCACATGCGCCAGCAGCCCCTTGCCGACCTGATAGCTGGTCTGAATCGGTGCATTGCCATAGCTGCCGGCCAGATAGTCATCGTCGTAATCGTTCAGCCCGTCGACGCAGGCCAGTACCGGATTGCTGCGCCACAGCTTGCGCAGCGCGCGTTTGCGTATGTGCTCGGGGACCGCCTTGGCCATGAACGCGGCGAAATCATCCCCTTTGGTCAACGTTTCGGGGTCGGGCAGATCCAACTCCGCCAAGATCTCATCATCGCTTTTCTCAGCGAGGGCCTGCTGCTGGCGCACATCAACTGCGGCCTGCCGGGCGGCGGCAGTCGCATCTGCCTCGGCCTCGACGGCGGCGCGGCGGCGGTCCCAGAATGTGGCATTTCGGGTCATTTCAACGCGTCCATGCGGCGGCGCGGCGATCTGTAGACGTCGCTGTCCTGCACGATGCGCGCATCGCCGATACCGTCCTCGTGATCATCCGCGCGCCAGTTCCGGCGCTTGCGTTTCACAAACGCCTCTTCCTCGTGATGACGGGTCAGGAAATCCGCGACCCAGGCCTGCATTCCCTCCGGCATCGCCACCTTTTCGACCAGCACTTCGGCCGCGTCGCAGTAATCCTGCGCCTCATAAGGCGAGGCAGTCGCCAGTGTCACCTTCCAAGGTATATCGTGCGATGCCGCGTGTGGGCTGAGCACGATGTAGACGGACGGCTGCCGGGTCTGAAGTTCATGCACGTATGCCTCGGTATCGGACACATACAGCCTCAGCGGTACGGTCGCGGCGTGAAAATCAGTCACGCCCTCCTCGCTGCGCAGAACCGTCCAGTCCGCCGCGCCCGCGCCGGGCAGCACGCCAACCGCCCGCCACGCCCATTTCGCCCAGCGCGTCACGCCCGGCGATTTGCGGACCACAACCCCAAGGGGGATGGACTGGGAGTTGGGGAAAACGAAGGTCAAGCTGGCACCCGCTGGCTAAAACACTGCACTAAGATATTTCTAGTGTACTGATTTAGAGGAAGATTTAAAGGGGAGTCTGCACTCACCACCACTGGACTTCCTTTTTCAATGACAGGTCGGCCCGTGCCACAACAGCCGCACGGAAAACTCCGGTCAAAAGTCGCAGGATCGGCTTTCATCCGCTGCCGTTAAAGCCTACGCTGCGGCGCGCAAGGAGGCGAAATGAAGAAAATCCTGCTGATTTGTGATTGTCTCGGCACCCAGACCATCGATGCTGCCGCGCTAAGCGCAGCGACGGGGCGTGAGTGTTCGCGGCTACACACCGCCCTGTGCCAGTCCCAGATCGACATCACCGCCAAGGCGATGGAGGGCGGCGATGTGATGATCGCCTGTGGGCAGGAAGCCGCCCGTTTCAGCGATCTGGCCGAAGACATGGGCCTGCCTGTGCCGGACTTCGTCGACATACGCGACCGCGCTGGCTGGACGGCGGACACCGGCGACACCAGCGCGAAAATGGCTGCCTTGGTGGCCGACGCCGCGTTGCCGCGGCCAGCACCCAAGACGATTGACGTCGTCTCGGGCGGGGTCTGCCTGATTGTCGGCGCGCCGGAGGTTGCGTTTGCCGCCGCCGACAAGCTGGCCGATATTCTCGCCGTGACGGTGTTGGTGGCGAACGCGGCGGACGTTCCAGTGACCGACCATTTTGATTGCTGCGCCGGGCGGCTGCGCGATGCCTCCGGTACGCTGGGCCAATTCCAGATCTCGATTGACGCCTTTCAGCAGGTCCTGCCCGGCGGGCGCGGCGCACCGACGCTGACAGACCCGCGCGACGGTGCACAATCTGAATGTGATGTGATCCTTGACCTGCGGGGCGGTACGCCGCTGTTCCCCGCCCCGGACAAGCGCGACGGATACCTGCGTGCCGATCCCGGCAGCCTGCCTGCCGTGGCGGATGCCATCCTTGCTGCCAGCCAAATGGTCGGCACGTTTGAAAAGCCGCTGCATATCCGGCTGGAGCCGTCGCTATGCGCCCATTCCCGCGCCGAACAGCCCGCCTGCTCGAACTGCCTGAATGTCTGCCCGACCGGCGCGATCCTGCCCGCGGGCGAGCATGTCAGCATCGACCCCCTGATCTGCGCCGGGTGTGGCGCGTGTTCGGCGGTCTGCCCTTCGGGCGCGATCAGCTATGATGCGCCCCCCGTCGATCATGTGTTCCGCCGCATCGCCGCGCTGGCCTCGACCTATCGCAAAGCGGGTGGCCTGCCCGGCGCGCTGCTGGTGCATGACGCCCACGGCGCCGAGATGATCCGCCTTGCCGCGCGGTACGGCAACGGCCTGCCCGCCCACGTGATCCCGCTGGAGATCGACGCGCTGGCGATGTTCGGCCATGCCGAAATGCTGGCGGCGCTGGCCAGCGGCTTTGCCCATGTGGATATTCTGCTGGCCCCAAAAAGTGACCGGGACGTATTGCAGGCTCAGGCCGAATTGGCTGCGGCCATGGGCGCGGGCGATGCCGTGGCGCTGCTGGATATCACTGACCCCGACGCGCTGTCAGACCACCTGTTTGCCCGCGACGGCATGGGCAACCCCGTCAAAACCCCGATCCTGCCGCAAGGCTCGCGCCGTCAGATCGCGCGCCTCGCCGCCAAGGCCCTATCGCCCGACGCGCAGACCACCCCCCTGCCCGCATATGCGCCCTATGGCGCCGTGATCGTCGATACCGATGCCTGCACGCTGTGCCTGTCTTGCGCCTCGCTTTGCCCATCCGGCGCGCTGACGGACAATCCCGACATGCCTCAACTGCGCTTTCAGGAGGATGCCTGCCTGCAATGTGGCCTCTGCGCCAATGTCTGCCCCGAGAACGCGATCACCTTGCAGCCACAGATCAACCTGACGGATGCGGCCCTCAGCCAGCTGGTGCTGCATGAGGAGGAACCATTCGCCTGCGTCGAATGCGGCAGCCTGTTCGGCGTCAAATCCACGGTCGAACGGATCATGGAGAAACTGGCCGGGAATCACGCGATGTTCGCCAGCCCCGCCGCCGCGCGGATGATCCAGATGTGTGACGATTGCCGCGTTCAGGCGCAGTTCCAGTCGCAGAACAATCCTTTCGCGGGCAAGGAGCGCCCGCGCGTGCGCACGACAGAGGACTACCTGTCCAAGCGCAAGGATCACTAGCAGGTACTACTTACAAACCCCGAAAAGGAGACGAAGATGAGCGAAGATTTCAACATGTCGATGCGCAAGTTCCTCAAGCAGGTCGGCGTGACCTCGCAACAGTCGATCGAGGAGGCATTCCGCAAGGCCGAAAGCACCGAAGGCAAGCAGTTCGAGGCGCGCATGGTTCTGACGATCGACGGCGTGGATCTGGAACATGTGGTGACCGGCACGATCAAGGGTTGATCCGGGCATGACGCTCGCCCGCGAGGATGTGCTGGCCGCGCTGAAAACGCTGACCGATCCGGTCAGTGGCACGTCGCTGGTGGATGCCGGTCTGGTCAAGGCGCTGACCGTCGACAACGGCACTGTGCGATTCGTGCTGGAGGTCAGCGGCAGCCATGCGGCGGCCTATGGCAAGGTCAAGGACGAGGTCGAGGCCAAGCTGAACGCCCTGCCCGGCGTTGAAAAGCTATCCGTGGTCATGACCGCCCACAGCGCCCCCGCCGCCCCGCCCGATCTGAAGCCGAACCGCCCCGCAGAACCGGCAGGGCCGCAAAAGGTGCCGGGGGTGGACCGGATCATCGCCATCGCGTCGGGCAAGGGGGGCGTGGGCAAATCCACGGTTTCCGCAAATCTCGCCTGCGCGCTGGCGGCCGAGGGGCGGCGCGTCGGGTTGCTGGATGCCGACGTCTACGGCCCGTCGCAACCGCGCATGCTGGGCGTGTCGGGGCGACCATCGTCGCCCGATGGCAAGACGATCCTGCCGATGCGCAATTTTGGCGTGACGATGATGTCCATCGGGTTGATGACCAACGACGATCAAGCCGTCGTCTGGCGCGGGCCCATGTTGATGGGTGCGTTGCAGCAGATGCTGACGCAGGTGCAATGGGGTGCGCTGGATGTGCTGATCGTCGATCTGCCGCCCGGCACCGGCGATGTGCAGATGACGCTGGCGCAAAAGACACACCTGAACGGCGCGATCATCGTTTCGACCCCGCAGGACGTGGCGCTGCTGGATGCGCGCAAGGGGATCGACATGTTCAACCAGCTTGGCACTCCGATCATCGGCATGATCGAGAACATGTCCACCCATATCTGCTCGCAATGCGGGCACGAGGAGCACATGTTCGGGCATGGCGGTGTCGCCGCCGAAGCGGCCAAGCTGGACGTGCCGCTGCTGGCGGAAATACCGCTGCATCTGGATATTCGACTGGCTGCGGATGGCGGTGCGCCGATCGTGGTTTCCAAACCTGACAGTGCGCAGGCGGCAGGGTTTCGCACCTTGGCGCAGCAATTGATCGCGCTTGGCCACGCATGACGCCTCCGGTCTTTCCTCCGCTGTTCTCGGGGCTTGATGCGGCTGGCGCGGATCCGTTCGCGCTGGCCTGCTCAAACGCAAGGGGCGTGTGCGATGCAGGTTTGGTCTGCTATGATCTGGGCGATGACCAGTTGCGTGCGGCGATGGTCTTTGCGCCCGAAGTCCCGCTGCGCGATGCGGTTTGCATGCTGCCGCTCTGCGGGGTCGGGTTTCAGAACGCACTTGGCGCGCTTGCGCCGCCGGAGGTGGGCGTGCATCTGGGCTGGAGCGGTGAAATCCACCTGAATGGCGGGCGCTGCGGCGCGTTGAAAATCGCCGCCTCTGACGATGACCCGGGTGCCGTCCCCGCCTGGCTGGTTGTCGGCCTGTCGCTGGACCTGTGGCCACCCTCGCAGGACACCGGCCTGACGCCCGATGCGACAGCCCTGTACGCAGAGGGCTGCGGCGAAGTAGAGCCACCAACCCTGCTGGAGGCATGGGTGCGGCACACGCTGGCCGAGATCAACGCCTGGATGGATGACGGACCGGCCCGCCTGCACCGCAATTGGCTGACCGTGGCCCGGGGACTGGAGACCGACATGACGGTTGCCGGACATCACGGGACGTTCATCGGCGTTGATGAAAATCTTGGCCTGCTTTTGAAAACCGATGACGGCGTGCGCCTGACCCCCCTGACCTCTCTACTGACGGAGCCTGCATGAAACTTGCCCGCGCGATCCATTTCGACGAAAGCGACACCCGCGTTTTCCACGCTCCCGCCAGAACCGGCGAATGGTGCATTTCGGGCGGATTCGAGTTCTCCAACTGGTCCCAGGCCGATCTGACCGGCAAGGCCCGTCAGGCGTTCGCCAATGGATGGATGGGCTGCGAAACATTTGGCCGCGTCAGCTTTGTCGCCGTGACACAGATTGAACCGGCCGAGCGTGACACGCTGGCGCAGATTCTGGCGCAGCATTTCGTCGACATTTACGGCGCGCCCACGCTGGACCTGGCGCGCAACGTAGCGCTGGAAGAGCTGTCGCAGATGGCGGACCTGTGCGACGAACATGATGCCAATACCCTGCTGACCGTCGCACGTGAACTGACCGAGGCGGGCGTGAGAGAGACCTACCGCGTTATCCAAGCGCAAGCGGCAGGGCTGGAGCAGTTCGCGATCCATGGATCGCTGGACGATCCGCACCAATAACGGCATCGCCATGGCGGATTTGCCACCTTTCGTTCGAATGCGGTAGGGCTTGCCTGCTGTTGCCTCGACCGGCTCAAACACCGGATCACCATCATAGGTCACTTAGGGGGGGCGACGATTTCGGACAGGTTGCGCGGGCCAGTTCCGGAATCGCGGCGCGCAGGCGGGCCTCGTTCGCCTCGGATCTTTCCGGCACACTGGCGCGGACCGTGTAGTAAGGTGCGTCCGCGGGAACCTTCTGGAAGTCGTCCGGCAGGTCAGTGGTGGCAAAGGTCCACGGCCCCTCCAACAATGCGGCGTTAAACCAGCGCCCCGCGACCAGTTATTAGTGGGCCCCCGACGTCTTTGGCCGAAAAGCAACCGCCACACTGTTCGACGCCCGTTCCAGCCCCCTGCCCGGCACGGCGCCAGACACCGGGGCAACCGTCTAACAGGATCACGGCGACCTCAATATAGAAATTCGTGGGGGGAAGTCGTCATAGGCGACCGTCCAGTGCCTTGGGCGTATCGGTCCCGTTGCCATCGGCGCGAACGCGCGTCGCCATCTGGTGTTGCCCTCTCCTTCGGTCTGCACCAGATACCTGGCGCTGACAAAACCTGTCTGACCCTGAAATTCCACGACGCACCACGACCCTGAACCTGGCCAGCTTTTCGTCAAAACCCTAGGTACGCTTCAGATACTCGCGCAAGTAGCATTTTGGCCCAGTTGACCGCAGCGACCTTTCATTGATCACGTGCCAAGTATCCAGATCCACATGAGGGAAAAATGTGTCTGCATCCGGGACATGAATGTCCACTTCGGAAATCAGCAATCGATCCGCAAGCGGGAGCATCTCTTTGTAGATCCGGGCACCGCCGATACCATAGATGCGATCATAGCCCTGATCGCCAGCAAACGCGATGGCGGCGGCCACCGAGGGCGCCACAGCCTCAGCCGCATCAGGCCGTGAAGACACCACGATGTTAAGGCGCCTCGACAGCGGCTTGACCGGCAGGCTGTCCCACGTATTGCGCCCCATGATCAGCGCACCGCCAAGCGTCTCGCGCTGGAATGATTTCAGATCTTCCGGGATCGTCCATGGAATCGTGCCATCGCGTCCGATGGCTCCGTCTTGGGCGCGGGCGACAACCAGCGTAATCATCGTTCAGACCGCCACTGGCGCGCGGATTGCAGGATCGGGATCGTAGCCGACGATCTCAAAATCCTCATAGCGAAAGTCGAAAATGGAGGGCACATCACGTTTGATCCGAATTGTTGGCAGGGCTTTCGGCGTACGCGAAAGCTGCAGTTTCACTTGCTCTTGATGGTTGGAATAGATGTGAGCATCCCCGAGCGTGTGAACGAAATCACCCGGCTCGTAGCCCGTCACATGGGCCAGCATCACCAGAAGCAACGCATAGGACGCGATATTGAACGGAACGCCCAGAAACATGTCAGCCGAGCGTTGGTAAAGCTGGAGGTGCAACCGACCGTTCAGGACGCGCACCTGCCACATCGTATGGCACGGCGGAAGCGCCATGCGCGGCACGTCCGCAGGATTCCACGCCGAAACAATCAGACGGCGGCTATCGGGGGTCGCCTTGATCATATCGATAAGCTGCGCGATCTGATCGACGCCCCGACGGGTAAAAAGGGGGGCACCGTCTGCCACCTGCCCCGTCGGTTCAAGCGCGGAAAAAGCGCGCCATTGGTGGCCGTAAACGGGGCCCAGATCGCCCTTTTCGTCGGCCCATTCGTCCCAGATCGAAACACCGTTATCGTTCAGATAGCCAATGTTAGTGTCGCCGGACAGGAACCATAAAAGTTCGTGAATGATCGAGCGCAAGTGCAGTTTCTTGGTCGTGACCAGAGGAAACCCGTCAGCGAGGCGATACCGCGACTGCAGGCCGAAGTAAGAGAGCGTGCCCGTCCCCGTGCGGTCCGTCGACACTTCGCCGCATTCAAGGATGGTGCTTAATGCATCGTGATACTGCTGCAACGTCGCCCTCGTCTTTCGTTCCACTGCTTAGATGTCATCGTGTCGAGGTTTGGATCAATATGCAATCGCATGCTCGCGCGCAAATTCATCGCGGCGGGGCGCGCTGTGCGTCTATTTCGAAGATTTGCCGGGGTTCACGGCATGGAACTGTCTTTTGCGCAAAGAAAACAGGTATGAGCCGATTGCAATACTATCTACCCCGGGACCGCCAAAAATAACGACGCCGCCGCGCGGTCATGGTGGACGCAGGCGCAGATCCTTCTAGGATGTAGGGCGCGTGACAATACAAGGAGACGGCAATGCCGGTACGCTATCTGCACACCATGGTTCGGGTGAAGGATCTGGAGAAATCCATGGCTTTCTTTGCGCTGCTCGGCCTGCGCGAAACCCGGCGCATGGAGAACGACGCGGGGCGATTCTCGCTGATTTTCATGGCCCCTGAGGGGCAGGAAGAGTGCCCCGTCGAGTTGACGTATAACTGGGATGGCGATGACAAACTGCCCGACGACAGCCGCCATTTCGGACATCTGGCCTATAGCGTCGACAATATCTACGAGATGTGCGCGCATCTTGAGGCGAACGGCGTCACAATCAACCGCCCTCCGCGTGACGGGCATATGGCGTTTGTGCGTAGCCCGGACAATATTTCAGTCGAGCTGCTTCAATCCGGCGAGGCGCTGGACCCCGCCGAGCCGTGGGCCAGCATGGAAAACACCGGGCATTGGTAAGGCTCATCGCCCTTCTGGTGCTGCTTTGGGGGGCGCCCGTCTGGTCACAGGCGCAGTGCCGTCTGGCGCTGGTTCTGGCGCTGGACGTCTCGGCTTCGATTGATTCCGACGAATATGCCTTGCAGCGTCTGGGGTTGGCCGCAGCGCTGGACGCGCAGGATGTCCGCGCTGCCATCCTGCGCGGCGCAGGCGGCCATGTCGCCCTGGCCGTATTCGAGTGGAGCGGGCGATTTCAGCAAAAGATGCAGTTGAATTGGACTGCTCTGGAAACTGACGCAGATATCGACCGCGCCGTCGTGACGCTGGGGCGAATCGAGCGCAGTTATGAAGGTTTTCCGACGTCGATCGGCCAGGCGCTGGGGCATGGCGCATCCCTATTGGCCACCGGGCCCGCGTGCATCCGCAAGGTGATCGATGTGTCCGGCGATGGCGTGAACAATTTTGGCTATGGCCCCGAACATGCCTATCGTCATTTCCCCATGGATGGGGTCGTGGTGAACGGCCTCGTCATCCTTGGCGACGATCCCGCCGTCGAAGGGTACTACCGCCAAGAGGTTCTGCACGGCCCCGGCGCGTTTATCGAGCGGGCCGAAGGCTTTGACGGGTTTCACGCGGCCATGACCCGCAAGCTGTTCCGCGAAATCAACAATCTGATGCTGGGCGCGCGGGAGGTGCAAACCCGGTCGCCACATGGCTAGGCTGCCGGACTGTCTGCATTTGCCGCCCCGGCGCACCGCACTTCGGCAGCGGCGCACGGTACCATGATCGGGGCGGCGGCGTCGGCTGAACCGGGTGGCGAGGGCAACGATAGCCGGGGGAACAGCATCAATAGATATAGCGGATCTGATCGCTCCAATATCGCTCGACCCGGCGCAGCGAGTTGGCGATCTGGTCGATCCCGTCGGCCCCCAGCACCCCGTGCGCCTGAAGGCCCTCGGCATGGCGCCCGAACAGGTCCGTCACCACATCGCGAATCTCGCGGCCCCGCGGCGTCAGGCGCACCCGCACCGAACGGCGGTCGATCTCGCATCGCTGGTGATGCATATATTCCATCTCGACCAGCTTCTTGAGATTATAGCTGACATTGCTGCCCTGATAATAGCCGCGCGATTTAAGCTCGCCGGCCGTCACCTCGTTATCGCCGATGTTGAAGAGCAGCAGCGCCTGAACGGCGTTGATGTCCAGAACACCAACACGTTCGAATTCATCCTTGATCACGTCCAGTAGCAGCCGGTGAAGCCGTTCGACCAGCGCCAACGCGTCAAGATACCCGGCCATGAAGCCCTGATTGCCAGCGGGGGGCGCCAGCGGATTGTGCATGCTCATTTCCATCTCCGTACAAAACCTGTTCGAAGTGAAATTGACCCAAATTGCCGAATATTCGGTTAAACTGCGCCCACAAATTGTATTTATCGCTAAAATCCGAACGAACCTGCATCCGATCCGCCATTCAGAATCAAATATCGGCCGGCACGCTGGCGATATCATCAATCATGGCGCGATAGCGGTCCGGCGCGGTGACCTGCCCGCTGACCCACTGGTAGAGATCGTGATCGTTCTCCTCCAGCAGCGTATCATAAAGATCCAGATCGGGATCGCTCAGCCCCTCCAGCCGCGCCGCCGCGTAGCGCGACATCAGGATGTCCATCTCGCGAATCCCGCGCCGCATCGACCGCATGGTCAGGCGGCGCAGGCGGGTGTCACGCGGCTCCGGCATCATCAGCCCTCAAAAGTTCGTTCAGTTCCTGCTCGACCCGTACAAGCCGCTCGGCGTTCAGTTTCATCTGCACCGAAATCTCGCGGATCTCCTCCATTAGTTGGATGCCGCCCCGCACATAGCTGGTCGCGACGCCCGGATCGCCCGGTCCGTCACCCTCGCCCGTCAGCAACCACAGCAGTGACACGTTGAGAAGCCCCGCCAGCATCGACAGGCGCATCGCGCGCGGATCGCGCACGTCATTTTCCCAGTCGTCCATCGTCTTTTCCTTGACACCCAGGCGCTTGGCCAATTCCTCTTGTGTCATTCCGGCCAGTTCGCGGGCGCCGGCCAGGCGATCTCCGAACGTGGTGGTGTCGGGGTCGAACCATTCTGCTGATGTGTCCGCGCTCATAATAGCTGTCCTCTCTTTGATCGTGCTTGAACCACGTCGGCTCGCAACCTAGAACACCCTAGTCCAGATTTCAAACCGGAGCCTGCCATGACAACGCTGTCCAAGACTTTGTCGCGCGTCAAACCATCGCCCACCATCGCCGTCAGCACCAAGGCGCGCGAGCTGAAGGAGGCCGGGCGCGACGTCATTGGCCTCGGCGCCGGAGAGCCTGATTTCGACACGCCCGAAAATATCCGCGAGGCCGGCAAGCGCGCCATCGATGAGGGCAAGACCCGCTATACCGCCCCCGACGGCATCCCCGAGCTGAAACAGGCGATCTGCGCCAAGTTCAAGCGCGACAACAGCCTGGACTACACCCCTGCGCAGGTCAGCGTGGGTACGGGCGGCAAGCAGATCCTGTATAACGCGTTCATGGCCACACTGAACCCCGGCGACGAGGTGGTGATCCCGGCACCCTATTGGGTCAGCTACCCCGACATGGTGCTGCTGGCCGGAGGCGAACCCGTGTTCGCCGAGGCCGACATAGACACGGGTTACAAGATCACGGCCGATCAGCTGGAGGCCGCGATCACGCCGAAAACCAAATGGTTCATCTTCAACTCGCCGTCGAACCCGACCGGCGCGGGCTATACTTGGGACGAACTAAAGGCGCTGACAGACGTTTTGTTGCGTCACCCACATGTCCTGATCATGACCGATGACATGTATGAACATCTGGTATTCGGCGACTTCAAATTCTGCACCCCCGCCGAGGTCGAGCCCAAGCTGTATGACCGCACCCTGACCTGCAATGGCGTCTCCAAGGCCTACGCGATGACCGGCTGGCGTATCGGCTATGCCGCCGGCCCCGAGCAGATCATCGCCGCCATGCGCAAAATCCAGAGCCAGAGCACATCGAACCCGTGCAGCATCAGCCAATGGGCTGCAGTCGAGGCGCTGAACGGAACCCAGGATTTCATCGCCAAACATAACGAGATCTTCCAGCGCCGCCGCGATCTGGTCGTGTCGATGTTGAACGACGCGGACGGCATCGAATGCCCGGTGCCCGAGGGCGCGTTCTACGTCTATCCCTCGGTCTCGGGCTGCATCGGCAAGACAACGCCCGGCGGCACCAAGGTCACCGATGACGAGGTATTCGCCACAGCGCTGCTGGAGGACACCGGCGTCGCCGTCGTCTTTGGCGCCGCATTCGGCCTGTCGCCAAATTTTCGCGTCAGCTACGCTACCTCGGACGAGGCGCTGAAAGAGGCCTGCACGCGGATCCAGACCTTCTGCAAGAGCTTGAGTTAAAGGATCTGACATGGCCGCAGAACTACCCGAGTATTACTTCAGGGTGCGCGAAAACGGCGCGTTCGTTTTCCGTGTGGACACTGAAAACAAGCAGCGCCGGATCGACATGGATCAAATCGCGGTCGTCAACATCCGCAAGGGCGAGATCAAGCCCCATGGCGAGCGCGACCTGTCAGATGAAGACATCGCAATCATCCGCGACTGGATGGCCGAGCGGATGGAACTGCTGGATCACCGCGACATCGACGACATTCACCGCGCAGTCGACTATCTGAACTCTACCGCACATTGGGCCCAGTCCAAGGCCAGCGATGCGCAGCTGGAGGCGGTGACAGATGCGCTGCTACTGGCGATGCACGATCTGCGCACCGTGCTGGTGCGCAAGAAGGCAGACAGGATGCTGGAAAGGGACTGATTCAGCCGTCCACTTTCCAACGGCCCGTCCAGCGCCAGAACCGCACGGCCAGCAGGGTTGATGCCACCGTCAGTCCGATGGCCAGACCGATCCAGATGCCAACCCCGCCCAGCCCCAGTGGAAACCCCAGAATATAGCTTGCGGGTATTCCGATGACCCAATAGCTGATCCCGGCGATAATCATTGGCACGCGCGTATCACGCACCCCCCGCAAGAGACCCAGCGCCATGACCTGCCCCGCATCGGCCAGCTGAAATACTGCCGCCGCCGCCAACAGCCCGGCTCCGACCGCCATGACGGCGGCGCGGTCCGGCTCGGTCGGGCTGAGAAAGCCCCCCATCAACAGCTCGGGCACCAGCACGAAAGCCGCTGCCGCGATCAGCGCCAGGATGCCCGACAGGCCCCCCGCCACCAACGCGACCCTGCGCAGCGCCACGCGGTCGCGCCGCCCGTAGAATTGCCCGGCGCGCACTGTGGCCGCGTTTGACAACCCCACATGCACCATGAAGGCCAGCGAGGTCAGTTGCAGTGCTATCCCATGCGCAGCCAGCGCCACCGTGCCCAGCCAGCCCATCATCACCGACGAGGCGGCGAACAGCCCCGTTTCCAACAGGTTCGTCACGCCAATCGGCCAACCCAGCCGCACAACGTCGCGCAGCGCCTCCCAGTCGGGGCGCCAGATGCGCTGAAACATCGCGTGCTCGGGCGTGGCGAGGGCGACGTAGACGCACAATGCGGCCAAGGTCGCGCTGGTCACGCTGAGCGACGCAATGGCGGCGCCGCGCACCCCCATCTCGGGAAAGCCGAAATTGCCGAAGATCAGCACGTAATTCACGCCGGCATTCAGCACCACACCGGCGACCGTCAGCCATAGCACGACCTGCGTGCGCTCAAGCGCGGCGAGATAGGATTTCAGCACCATCACCAGCAGGGCCGGTACGATCACCCAGCCCGCAATCCCCAGATAATCAGCCGCCAGCGCCGCCGTCTGCGGTTTCTGATCCAGCACCAGAAACAGCGCCTCGGACCGAAGCATGAATGGCAACACCAGCGCGGCAAAGATCATCGAGGCCCAGCAGCCCATGCGCGTGATGCGCCGCACCTGCGTCTCGTCTCCTGCGGCAACGGCCGTGGCAACCATCGGCATGACCGCAAAGGCAAATCCTGACCCCATGATGAAGAATACAAAGAAGAACGTACCCGCCAGTACCTGCGCCGCCAGCGCCTCGACGCTGAACCAGCCCAGCATGATGGAATCGGTCAGCTGAATTGCCATCTGCGCCAGATGGCTGCCGATCAGCGGCATCCCCAACACCAGTATCGAGCGCGCATGGCGTCGATACGACGCCGGGCTGGCACTGCTTGGGGAATTTGGGTTTGGGCGATTATGCATAGCGGTCTAAACGGCCTCTGATACGCTGCGCCTCTTGCGGCCGCACCTGATCAAACGCCCCGCATCATTTGCACTGGGCATGGCACAGCGGAGATCCATCAAACGCTGGACCCAAACCGCTGTAGATCCCGCGGAACTTCCTACCGAGGTGGTTGATTTAGTAAGTAAAATCAATGCTATCTATTTCCCTCGGTCAATAATTCCGTCCGGAATTGGAGTATGGTTGTATCTGTTTTCAAAATTCTCATAACACGAAGGAAAAGCCCGTATTTCCGAAGGCTTGTCAATGGCTCCTGAATTCTTGAGGGGCCACCGGGCAATGGCAAGTCACGCCCTGCACGGCGGCTGGCGGAATTGGCCGGTGTACCGTCACGTCTGATCGATGTGGGTAGCGGTCGTGCCGGATTCCGGATCATGGGAACCGAAAAGAGATAGAGCAGCGCCCAAGCGGGCATCCCTGTCGAGACCATCCTCTCCTCTCCTGTCGGCAACCCTTTGATGGTTGTCGATCAGGTCACAAGGCGGGCACGATACTCGGCGTTAGCGCAAAACCGACCACCCTTACAACTGCGCTGCTGCCTCCGCAGGACAGCCTAAGCCGATCAATAGCAGCATTGCGGGTGCCAAACTTGCCATTGGTGGATGTCCGCAATCAGATAACTCACACTCAAATGGCGAACGCTTTTCGGATCGCCTCGCACATCGCTTCACAAATAGGGCCTTTGGCGCCCCGCGCCTTTTGCAAGACAAGATATGTCGGGTAGCGGGTCGATATTTCAGGTAAGGGCCTTAATCCCTCCACATCTTCAGAAGCACTAAGCAAGCCCGCAGCGATTCCGGCCTGAACAGCGGCCCGGACGCCCACTGCGCTCTCGCTTGTGAAGATGACGTGATACCGCCGCCCGACTTCCTCCAGGCCGGACAGGGCAAGATCGCGCCACCAGCAATCGCGGTCGAATACGGCGACCGGAAGGACTTCGGAAGCCGAAGCATCGTGCTTGCGACTGCACATCCAGATCAGATGATCCTCGCGGAGAATTTCATCGCTATCATCCGGGTCCGGCACCTCGTGAACAGCGAGATCGAGCGCACCAGATTTCAGGGCGGCCCCGAACCCGGCTCCGAGGGCACAGTGAACTTCCATCTCGACCTCGGGATGCAGAGCCGCGAAGGTTGAAACAATATTCGCAAGTTCAGACCGGCTGTGATCGTCCGGCATCCCGATCCGCAGCTTGCCCTTCAGGCCTCCGCCGCGAAGCTCCGAGAGCGTCGTGTCGAGAGACTGAATTACATTTCGGGCAACCGGGTGCAGTTTCTCGCCAACCACCGTCAGAGACACACCGCGGCCATGTCTGCGGAACAGAGGTTGTCCGATGACCTCCTCAAGTAGCCTGATCTGAAGGCTTGTTGCGGACTGTGACCGTCCAATCCGCTCAGCGCCACCGGTCACGCTTCCAGCCTCCTGTATCGCAAGAAACGTGCGGAGATGATCGCTGTTGAGGTGGGTCATATCATCTGTTTTTTCGATGGCTGAATGTCAAAATACTCGTTTCTCAAATGGCCTGCAAGCCTCCATTCTCTCTCTGCAAAGGATAGGAGATCGCCATGTCAGTTTCAGAATTCATTCAGATAGCCCGCCCCAGAGCAAAGCATATCTATGTTCTGTTGGCGGCCACCCTCGCCGCACTGATTATCTGGAAGCCCGGATTTGCACTCGATACGGCGCAATTCGTGGTTCTCGGTATGACCCATGTTACCCCGCTCGTCATTCCCGGGATTCTGCTCGCCGGCTGGATCACAGCCAGCGGCGCAAGCGACCGAATCGCGACCGTGTTTCATGGCCGGACGATACAGACCGTGCTGGGGGCCACCATCGTTGGCGCATTGCTTCCGGTCTGCGGCATTACTGTCCTGCCGCTGATGGCCGGGTTGCTGGCCGCTGGGGTTCCGTTGGCACCGGTCATGTCATTTTGGCTTGCCTCACCGATTACGGGACCAGCAATGCTTTCGGCTACTGTCGCGACACTCGGATGGGAATTCGCAATTGGCAAAGCATTGGCAGCCATCGGGTTGGGGCTGTTCGGCGGGGCCATGACAGCTTTGTTTGCAAGCCGCCCGTGGGCCAAGTCACCGCTACGATCTAATCGGATTGTAGGTTCGCTTGGCGGCCAATGCGGCACATGCGACGAGAAAACGCGGAATTTCGATGCACGGGTTTGGCGAGAACCGTCCCGACGGGCACGGTTCATGCGTGAATGCTGGTCGATCACACGCTTGATCCTGCTGGTTCTGACGCCTGCCTTCGCGGCGGAATTCCTCCTGAACGCCTGGCTGGAACCTGGTGCTGTGGCCGCCTATGTCGGTCGCGATAGCGCCCTCGCAGTGCCGCTTGCGGTCATCGTCGGTGGCCCGGCTTATATCGATGGATACGCCGCGCTTCCCTTGACGCGGGCGCTTTTGGAACACGGAATGTCATCCGGTGCGGCCATGGCCTTTCTCGTATCAGGTGGGGTTGTCAGCATCTGGGGCGCAATGGCAATCTTCCCAGTGCTGAAACTGAAACCGTTCCTGCTCTACCTCGCATTGGCTGCGGTTGGATCAATGGTCTCAGGATGGGCGTTCGGAGCAACCTACTAAGTCATGAGAAGCGGCCTTTCGTTGCGGTCGATCTACGGCCTTAGCGTTTTGGCCTACCGTGCCCTCGGACGTGGAAACTACGATTTCTCGGCCGAAGTGCTTGCGTTCGCCAACCGCGCGGCAAACGTCGAGTTTGCCTTCAGTTCGTCCATATCGACATAGTGAAAGGCGGTAATCAACCGAAACACCCGCATCCAGTCCTTAGGGAGCGACGCGACGCCAAGAACGGCCTTCAGGCGCCTCTTCAAAAGGGTGTGGTCAAGATTGTCAAAGAAACTGCTAACGTCGAACGCCAGTATGGTGACCGGGCCATGGGCCTTGAAGGAGAAGATCTGAGACCGGATCGCCAGCGTCGAGGAATTGAAAGCCAACGGCATCAAGTTTCACCCGAACCCGGAACTGGCAAAGGGGAATCGTCGTGGCATCCCTCAGGGCACACCCATCAGCGCGGCAGCGTCGAACCTAGCCTGATGCTTTTACGCATTACAGGTTTATGGTTTCGTCTCTCAAGATACCGCCAGGTATGCGAAGACGGCTATCACTGAAATAGCTCACCAGAATTTGCCTCCATGATGGGTAAGTCCATATTAGCATAACAATACCGAGGGGCGGATTGCATCCATGCGCTGCGCCTTTCTTCAATGTCAGCTTTCAATGAAAATCCCGGCTTGGAAACAACCGTTTTGCCTGTTCGCGAGGGTGTCTGGCACGGGGCGGGTGACGTGGACGCGGGGCATCGTCGGTTTGGGGATAGGTAATGCCGACTGCGTCGTCCATTGGATGGCCAAGATCTGAAAGGTAGTGTGAGAGGTCTTCGATATGCTCAGCGATCAGATGCACGACGATGCCCTCGCGTTCCAGCCTCCCGGTCACGCGCAACAGACGTCCACCCATCACCACACGGCGAAATCGCTCGTAAATCTTTTTCCAGACCACCACGTTTGACACACCGGTTTCGTCCTCCAAAGTCAAAAAGATTACTCCCGACGCCGTTCCGGGGCGTTGGCGGGTGATGACGAGGCCGCAGACGCTTGTACGTTTGAGCGGGGCCTCGGGCAGGAGGTGATGGGCTGTGAGACCGGAGATTGCAGGACGCAACAGCTCCATCGGATGGGCGCGCAAGGTCAGGCGCATGGCAACGTAATCTTCGACAACTTCTTCACCCAAATGCATGGAGGGCAGGCTTACCCCCGGCTCACGGACACCTTCGCCGTCAAGCGGGTCGCTGAACAGCGGCAAGGGTTTGGGCGCACGGATTGCGCGAGCTTGCCATAGCGCATTGCGGCGGGTCAAACCTATTGCTGCAAAGGCATCCGCTTCGGCCAGACGTTCCAGCACTGCGGGAAGGATGCCAGCCCGCAGCCAGAGGCTTTCGGGGTCGGTATAGCCATTGCCCCGCGCGGCCACGATCCATCCGGCGTCCTCCTCGCGAAAGCCCTTGATCTGGCGAAACCCGAGCCGGAGCGCCAACTGACCATCGGCGCGGCGCTCCAAAATATTATCCCATGCACTTTTGTTCACGCAGATCGGGCGGATTTCGACCTTGTGATCGCGCGCATCCCGTACGATTTGCGCGGGCGCGTAGAACCCCATCGGCTGAGAGTTCAGAAGCGCGCAGGCAAAGATCGCCGGGTGGTGGCATTTCAGCCATGAAGAGACATACGTCAGCATGGCAAACGCAGCCGCGTGGCTTTCGGGAAATCCATAATCGGCAAAGCCCTCGATCTGGGCAAAGCATTGCTGCGCGATCTCGCGATTATAGCCGTTGCCCAGCATCCCGTCGACGAACCGCTCGCGATGCGCGCCGATTGTGCCCATGCGGCGGAAAGAGGCGAGCGAGCGGCGGAGCTGATCGGCCTCTTCGGCGGAATAGCCTGCACCGACCACGGCAATTTGCATTGCCTGTTCCTGAAACAACGGCACGCCAAGAGTTTTGCGGGTGACGTCTGCCAGCGCGGGGCCGAACGGTTCCGGCTCCTCCAGCCCTTGGCGACGTCTGATATAGGGTTTGACCATGCCGCCTTGAATCGGGCCGGGGCGGACGATGGCGACCTCGATCACCAGATCGTAAAAGGTCACAGGCTTCATCCGGGGCAGGAAATTCATCTGCGCCCGGCTTTCGACCTGGAACACGCCGACGGCATCGGCGCGCTGCAGCATCTGATAGGTCGCCTTGTCTTCCTGTGGCACGGTGCCAAGTGTCAGGCTTGTCTTTTCATGTTGCTCCAGAAGCTCGAAGCTCTTGCGCAGGCAGGTCAGCATCCCGAGACTCAGAACATCGACCTTGAGAATGCCCAAGGCGTCGATGTCGTCTTTGTCCCATTCGATTACCGTGCGCTCCTCCATCGCGGCGTTCTCGATCGGGCACAGTTCATCCAGCCGCCCGTGCGTGATTATGAAACCGCCGACATGTTGCGACAGGTGGCGCGGAAAACCGATGATCTCGCCGATCAGCCGAAGGGTCTGGGCCAAACGCCGGTCGTTCGGATCAAGACCCAGCTGGCGCACCCGTTCAGGATCAGCGCCACTGTTCGACTGTCCCCAGATCTGGCCTGAAAGGCTGGAGGTGACGTCCTGAGACAGGCCCATGACCTTACCCACCTCGCGGATTGCGGCGCGGGTGCGGAAATGGATCACGGTGGCACAAAGCCCGGCCCGGTGACGGTACCGTATTTCTCGTAAATCCACTGGATCACTTCCTCGCGCCGCTCATGTTCGAAATCCACGTCGATATCGGGCGGCTCACCGCGATGGCGCGAGATGAAACGCTCGAACACCATGCCGATCATGTCGGGACTTACATCGGTTATTCCCAGTAGATAGCACAGGATCGAATTGGCCGCCGAGCCGCGCCCCTGGCAGAGGATGCTGCGCGAGCGTGCCTCCTGCACGATGTCGTGGACGGTGAGGAAATAGGCGGCAAAGCCCAGCTCCCCGACAAGGCCGAGTTCCTTTTCCATCAAAGCGTTTGCTCGCTTGGACGCACCGTTCGGATAGCGCCACCGCATCCCTTCGCGCGCCAATCGTTCGAGCCGCGCCTGCGGGGATTCATCCGAAGAAATCTCATCAGGATATTCGTAGCTCAGCTCGCCAAGGGAAAAACTGCACCGCGCGGCGATCTCGATCGTTCGGCGCAATGCAGCGGGATGCGTGTGAAATACCCGAGCCATATCCTTATGGCCCTTCAGACGCCGTTCGGCGTTCGGCAGGGCGCGGGTGCCAATCGCGTCGATGGTGATGCCCTCACGCAGACAAGTCAAAACATCGGCAAGCTGCCGCCGGTTGCTTCGGTGCATCAGCACATCCCCCACCGCCACCATCGGGGCAGAGGTTTTCCGGGCAAGCCGCGCGCAGGCGTTCAGGTAGGCCTGATCTGATCCATCATAGCGCGGTGCCGCGCCGGTAAACACGTAGCCGGGAAAGCGTCTTTGAAGTTTCTGGATATCGGGAGCAGCCGCTTCCAAGCCGTTTTGAGTAAGGGCGATGAGGATCATGCCCTGACAGCCCTCTACCAGATCGCGCAGATCAAGGAGACACTCCGCCTTTCCGGCCCGCCGCTTGCCAAGGGTCAGAAGCCGAGAGAGCCGATGATAGGCGGCGCGATCCGTGGGCAGGGCGATCCATTCCATCGGGCAATCGCGCAGCACGAGGCGGGTGCCGACAATGAGTTTCGGCAGGTGCAGATCGTCCGGAATGGCCAGATCCTGCGGCAGGCCAACTTCCTGCCGCGAACAGGAATCGATCTGATGCGTCGAGCGAATGCGCAGTGCTTCATCGACATCCTTTTTCAAGGCTTCCAGCGTGCTGTAGGCCCGCACCACGCCCGCCAGGGAATTGCGGTCAGTGATCGCGATAGCCTCAAGGCCAAGCTCGGCGGCGCGCAGCACCAGTTCTTCGGGATGTGATGCCCCGGTCAGAAAGGTGAAGTTCGAGGTGGCGCAAAGCTCAGCATAGCTCATGCGAATTCTCCCTGCACGAACCAGCCGGGGTTTTGCGGTGTGTAATACAGCCAAAGGCGGCGGCCCTGCCGTGTTTCCACATGCCAGTAATCCCGCATGCCCGAGCGCCAGCCCTCGTCGTCGAGCCACCATTCCGGCGCGATGCGCTCAGGCCCTGTGGCGCGCGCAGTCGCAAGCGCCATACGCCGCCAGCGAAAACGCTCGGGCGGGCGCGGACCTGTCCCTGCAATAGGTTCGGGCGGGAAAAGGCGTAAAGGACGTGGCCGCGCGACGGACCAACCGCCTTGGGCTGTGCTGTAGGCCGCAGGCGCGATGATAAAGCTGCGCTCGGGGATGTGACTGTCGGCGGGAAGGAACCGCTGCACGTTCTCAAGCCCGATCCGTGTGCCAATACGCGTGATCAGATCGTTCAGCCGGTCAGGGCTGGACGATTTGGCCGAGACTGCGCCGATCTGTTGCACCGGTAGCGGTTCGACCACCCCGGCCACCAGTCGCATCTGGTCGATGCCAAAGCCGGCATCCACCTCACTCAGGCCGCGCTCGAACAGGGGCAAAATACGCCGGGGATTGCGCATCGCCGCGGCAAGACGCAATTCGACCTGCTGGCTGCCCTGATCGACGCGCCGCAGTGTCAGGGTCAGCGCGCGCGCGCCTGCCTCATGTGTCTTTAGCTTGTGGCATAGCGGGCCGAGCAGCCGGGAGGTGGCCGCCATCACATCCGCCATGAGGCCGATGGGTTCGGGAAATGTCAGGCGCACGCCATAATGGGGCGGATCGGCTTCGGGGTTGACCGTTTCCGGGCTGTGCCCCAGCGCATGATCGAGACGCAGCATCAGTTTCGGCCCAAACCGCCGGGCAAGCGGCGCGCGGGCAGTGGCGCAAAGATCGCCGATGGTTCTCAGGCCCAGCCGTTGCAAAGCTGTGCTCATAGCCTCATCCAGCCGCAGCGCCGCCACCGGCAGGTGTGCGAGCGCCTTATGCGTCTCTTGCGCCAAGGTGGCACCATCGCCGTAATGCGCCAGCGCCCATGCCGCGCCGCGTGTGTTTGCCAGACCCAGCCGCACCGTCAGCCCTGCGCGCCCGGCGCGCGTGCGCATGTCTTCCAGCATATCTGCTTCACTGCCCCAAAGATGCGTGGAGCCGGTAACATCAAGCACCAGCCCGTCCGTTCCATCGCGCCCAACCCAAGGACAATAGCGCGTGGCCCAACGGCGCAGCGCAGAAAGGAATCGCGCATCAAGATCGGGGCGCGCGGGGCGGCTTACCAGATCGGGGCAAAAGGCACGCGCATCCGCAAAGCTCATCCCGCGATGCAGCCGCTGCCGTTCGGCCTGTGTGTTGAGGCAATAAACCTGCTCGGTATTGTTTTGCCTGAGCGTCAGCGCAAAAGGCGCATCAACCGGCCACGTCCTGAGAGCCCGCTCGCTGGCCAAGCGGGGAAACCACATGGAGACGACGCATTTCTCGATCCCAGCGAACATCCCAAGCCCCGATTGTTCCTGATTTGTTCTTAATAATTTCCCATCGCATCAGAGTCGAGTCCTCACTTTCAGCATCAAACACCGGGGTGGCCCGCCACCGGGTTTCGGCTGCGTTGCTGCCCATGCCTTCGGGAATCAGGCATAGCCCAACCGTGTTCCCCGCCTTGGCGGCAAGCTGTAATCGTCGTCCTTCGCGCAGATTGAGGGGGCGCGTGATCTCGATGACGACAAGCGCCAGCGCGCCATCCTTGAGCGCCTCTTCGGCTACGGCGAGGCTGTCGGTCTGATGACTCGTTTGTGCAGCCAGAAGCCTTTCGGGTTCAAAGATGGAGGCAAGGCCGACAGGGTGCAATATATCCCCGCGCCACGCCTCACGCACCCACATGAGATCACCGGCCCTCTGCGCGGCGGCAATAGCGGCGAAGCCAAACGCGCTCGGACCATTGGTCTCGTGAACACGCGCATTCCGCAAGGGAAAACTGTTGAAGAAATCAGACGACATGCACTCAACATGGCAGCTAGTCGCAAATGTTTCAAACGGCTAAGATGGAGAATACATCATCGGAAATGTTAGTGCATTGCAGGAATGCCTGCTTTTAATCCTGTCGTGCGGGTGGACTTTGATGCTGTAACCGCCCCCCGGCGGCATCAATGTGCCAAGGTGGGTCTGCGCTGATCCACAAAGGAGGACGGTCATGTCGGAGATTATCACTGTCGGGCTCGATCTGGCGAAGAATGTATTCCAGGTGCATGGAGCCGACGGCGCAGGTCGAGCGGTTCTGCGTAAGAAGTTGCGGCGAGCGCAGGTGCTGGAGTTCTTGGGTCAACTGCCGCCGTGTGTCGTCGCAATGGAAGCTTGCGGCGGCGCTCATTTCTGGGGCCGAGAGATCGGCAAGCTTGGCCACGACGTGCGGCTCATCCCACCCGCCTACGTGAAGCCATTCGTTAAACGCCAGAAGAATGATGCCGCCGATGCCGAGGCCATTTGCGAAGCTGCGCAGCGCCCGACGATGCGCTTTGTGCCCGTGAAGAGCGAAGAGACCCAAGGGGCAGCGATGGTCTTTCGGGGCCGAGAGCTTCTGATCCGGCAGCGCACGCAGGTGGTCAACGCCCTGCGCGGACATCTGACAGAGTTCGGGCAGATTGTGCCGCAAGGAGTGGCCAATGCCAAGCGGCTGGTCGCGATTGTTGAGGATCCGGACAGCAGCTTGCCGACCGATGCGATGGCCACCTTGAAGGTGCTGATCGCGACGCTGTGCCATCTGGACGCGGAGATCGGAAAGCTTGATGCCGAGATCACCCACCGGGCAAAGGAAAATGATGTGGCACGGCGTCTGATGACGGTTCCGGGCATCGGTCCTCTGATCGCCACGGCCATCGCGACCCTTGCGCCGCCGCCCGAGACATTCCGCAAGGCACGCGATTTTGCGGCCTGGCTGGGTCTTGTGCCGCGACAGCATTCAACCGGTGGCAAACAGCGGCTTGGGGCTACGACCAAGATGGGCGAGCGATCCTTACGGCGGTTGCTGATCATCGGTGCCAACAGCGTCATCATCAAACGGCACACCCATGCTGCGGCCCAGCCAGGCACTTGGCTGGGCGGGATGCTGTCACGCAAGCCACCAATGCTGGTGCGGGTGGCGCTCGCGAACACCATACGGGCCCGCGGCATGTATGACGCCGCATACAAGGCCGGATACATGTCAGCACCCGATGACGCGCCAAGATCAGCTCTGAAAATACCTCTTGCGCAATGCGTGCACTCCCACTCTTTTTCAGCGCGGCCCTCACACTTGCGTCCGTCTCCGGCGCGGCGGCTCAGGATAAGGACTCCGTCAAGGTCAACATCGATAATTTCGTTCATGCGCAAAGCGACACCAACATGGCGGGCTATGTTGAGAAAGGGGCGTTCGGCAAGCTTCTGCATATCCGCAATATGGTCAATGCAGACGATCAGATCGTGATCCGGTCCAACGTCGACACGCTCTACTCCTTTGTGATCGTCGATTTGACGACGCCGGTAACGATTTACATGCCCGAGCCGGACAAGCGGTTCCAGTCATTGGAATGCCTGAGCGAGCAACACTCGATTCAGCCGACGCAGTATGGCCCCGGCTACTTTGAATACACGAGGGAAGAGATCGGCACGCGATACGCCTTCTGTATCGTGCGAACGTTTGCCGATCCCAACAACGCCGACGACATGAAAACCGCGCATGCGCTTCAGGACAAAATCAAGCTGGAACAGGCCCACAAGGGTGAGTTCAATGTTCCGACCTGGGATCAGAAGAGCCTCGATGACGTACGAGGGTTGCTGCAGAAAATTGCCCAGACCAGAGCCAGCACGCGCGGTTACTTTGGCATCAAGGAAGATCTGAATCAGCTTTACTGGACATTGGGAGCAGCGGCAGGTTGGGGCGGCAATCCGGCGGAAGCTGCAGTTTACTCCGTGGGTCTGGTAGAGAAAAACGACGGCAAAACGAATTATGTCCTCAACATACCCAAGGACGTGCCGGTGGATGCCTTCTGGTCGGTGACGCTTTACACCGCAGACGGATATTTGCCGAAGAACAAAAGTGGGATTTACGCCTACAACAACGTCACCGCCAAGCCCAACGACGACGGGTCGTTCACGATCAACTTCGGCGGCGAAGGCCCGAACAGTTTTGAGCTCGCGGAAGGCTGGAATTATCTTGTGCGCATGTATCAGCCCAAAAAAGTGCTGCTCGACGGTCACTGGCGTTTTCCTGAAGCGGTCCCCGCAAAGTAGGATCAGAACTGTCCCTCATGGGAAAGCTTGAGACAGATGGAGACGGCACTTTGCCTGAGGAATGTTGGAAAACATGTTGGCCAGTCGTCGCTTAGGTTTGAATATGCGCTGCGGCGCTCAAAAGCTGGAGAAGATCAGATGCGTTACACTCGAAAGTTCTATTCCTATGCAGTCGGCGCGGGCCTCGCGGTCGGCAGCCTTGTTAGCGGTCTTGGTCCTGCAGTTGCACAGTCTGAGTTATCGACGGAGGAAGCAGCCGCCATCGCCGAGGAGGCCGCGATCTACAGTCTGCCGATGCTGATGAATTACAGCGTACTCTATCAATTCGCGGTTGATGAATCGAGCAGCCAGTACAAGGCGCCGTTCAATCAGATCGACAATAAGGCGAGCCTTGCCTCGCCTGCCGACACGGCCATCGTAACGCCCAACAGCGACACTGCGTATTCCTTTGTCTGGATGGATTTGCGCGCGGAACCGATCGTACTTTGCGTGCCTGAAATTGAGAAATCGCGCTACTATTCCGTCCAGCTTGTCTCTCTCTACACATACAATTTTGATTACATCGGCAGTCGCGCTACCGGCAACGGCGCCGGCTGCTACGCGATTGCAGGACCGAACTGGAGCGGTGAAAAGCCGGACGGGATCGAGAAAATCATCCAGTCCGGCACTGAATTTGCCTTTGCAAACTTTAGAACGCAGGTATTCGGACCCTCGGATCTGGCCAACGTCAGTGCGATACAGTCCAAATATTCAGTTGCGACCCTGTCCGAGCACATGAACACGGAGGCACCAGCATCGGCCCCCGCGGTGGCGTGGCCCAAGTTCGATGAAAAAATGGCGAAAAGCGACCCGTTTAGCTATCTGTCCTTTATTCTACAATTCGCACCTGCGATCGGCGATGCAGAAGTTGAGAAACCACTGCGCGAAAAATTTGCCAAGATCGGCATCGAAGCGGGCAAGCCGTTCCCCTCGGTTCCACTGTCGGATGAACTGAAGGCCGCGATCACCAAAGGCGCATTGGCCGGTGCCGAAAAGGTGCAGGCGAAGAAGTCGGACATCGGCCAAGTGATAAATGGTTGGCAAGTATCGCAGGGCCTCTTCGGTGATCGCAAGATGTTGAAAGGCGACTACCTGCTTCGAGGAGCGGCGGCCCTTGTCGGCCTCTATGGCAATGATTCGGCAGAGGCGTTCTATCCCCTCACCCGCATAGACGCGGCTGGAAATGAACTCGACGGCAGCAAGCACAAGTATACGCTGGCTTTTCCGGCCGACGGCTTTCCTCCTGTCAACGCGTTTTGGTCAGTAACGATGTACGATGGAAAGACCCAGCTGTTGATCAAGAACCCGATCAATCGCTACTTGATCAATTCGCCCATGCTGCCTGACTTGAAGAAAAATGAAGATGGATCTCTGACGCTCAATATTCAGCATGAGGAACCGACGGATGCTAAGGCGAAGGCCAATTGGCTCCCTGCGCCGAACGGCCCGATTTATATTGTAATGCGTCTGTACTGGCCAGAGAAAGCAGCGCTAGACGGCAGTTGGGCACCGCCTGCAATTAACCTTGACCAGTGATCGGCTTTGATAGTGGATCGGGTATGCGAAAGGGGATCGCCGGGCTGGCGGCACTTGCCCAAGATGTGCTGCGTCAGAAACCCGCCAGTGGGGCGGTGTTTGCGTTCCGGGGACGGCGTGGTGACCGGCTGAGGCTGCTCTACTGGGACGGTCAGGGGTTTTGCCTCTATTACAAGGTGCTTGAGCGGGGACGTTTCCCTTGGCCGAGCGCCAAGGATGGGGCGGTGCGGCTGACCTCTGCACAGCTCGCGATGCTCTGGGAAGGCATCGACTGGCGGCGTCCCGATTGGGGCGCTCCGCCTGCGCGGGTCGGGTGATTTTGCGACCTGATTTGCTTTATTTATATGGTGCCATAGCCTGATTTTTGGTAGTCAGGCGCATGTCGAAACCTGATGAAAATTTGCCCCCTCTCGCGCATGCAAGCATGCGCTGCCGGGCAGCGGATGATCCCGCTGAATTGAGGGCGATGATCGCGGCTTTGCAGGTAGAAAATGCTCGGATCGAGGCAGAGAACGCCAAGATGTCGGCGACATTGCGTGTCCATGATCAACTGGTTCAAGCGTTGCGCCTGCGGATCGCCAAGTTGCAGAAACTGGCCTTTGGCAAGTCCTCGGAAAAGGTCGAGCGCGAAATCGAGCAGCTGGAACTGGCGCTCGAAGACCTGTTGGTCGCCGTAGCGGAAAACGATGACGCGCCCATCGACGAAGGGCAGGATGAACCGTCACCGGAAGCTGCCGATGCACCCGCTTTGCGCCGCCGACCACGGGTCTCGGATACGACCCCACGCGAGCGGCGTGAACTGGACCCCGGCACCTGCTGCCCTGACTGTGGCGGCGATCTTCGCGTGGTGGGGGAGGATGTCAGCGAACTCCTCGACATGATCGCCGCGCAGATGAAGGTGATCCAGATCGCCCGGATCAAGAAGTCCTGCCGCCGCTGCGAGCGGATCGTGCAGGAACCCGCGCCAAGCCGTCCGATCCCGGGCAGTATGGCAGGCCCGAACCTGCTGGCGCATGTGCTGGTCTCGAAGTTCGACGACCACCTTCCGTTATATCGCCAGCACGAGATCTTCGAACGCATGGGGGGCAGACATCCCCGAAAGCACGCTGGTCGGCTGGGTGAACACCGGTTCGCGAAGCGACAGACTGTCCAGTGGACAGTCTGAGGTGTGAACGGGCGGAGCCCCGGGTGGCCGCGCCATGAAGACCCTGTCGCCGCTGATCGAGCGCATTGAGGCTGACATCATGGGCAGCGATTTGCTGCACGCAGATGATACGCCGATCCGGGTGTTGGACCGCTCCAAGAAAGACAAAGGGCTTGGCAAAGGTGTGAAGCAAGGCCGGATCTGGGCCTATGTGCGCGATCAGCGCCCATGGGCGGGTGCCGCGCCACCCGGTGCGGTCTATCGGTTCGCACCGAACTGGAAGGAAGAGCACGTCCTCAGCCATCTGGCCAATGCCCGCGGCATCCTGCAGGCGGACGGCTACAAGGGCTATGCCAAGCTTTACGAGCCTGAATCCAATAGTGGGCGGCGTTTGCGAGAGGCAGCCTGTTGGGCCCATCTGCGGCGTGACTTCCATGATTTTTGGACCTCGACAAAATCCGAGATTGCCCGCGAGGCGCTCGACCGGATCGGCAAGCTTTACGACATCGAGCGCGACATTAACGGTCAACCCGCTGGTGTCCGCCATGCCGCGCGTCAACAGTTGAGCCAACCAAAGGTCACGGCCTTCTTTGCTTGGTCAGAGCAACAACTCCTGCGCATTCCGGGCAAAAGCGATCTGGCCAAGGCATTCCGCTATGGCCTCAGTCGACAGGAGGCCTTCAGCCTGTTCCTGACCGATGGCCGCGTCTGGAGTGCCCCCATCGGGTGGTCCAGTTTGAATGTTAGTGCATGGTCGGCCTCTGGTCTATTGGCATGATACTTTTCGGCGCCGGAGGGCGGTAGCCCAGAGCGCTATGTGGCCTGACCGTGTTATAGTGGCGGCGCCATCTTTCGATCAGGATCTGGGCTTCGCGTAGCGTGTAGAAGACCTCGCCGTTGAGCAGCTCGTCCCGAAACCGGGAATTGAAACTCTCACAGTAGCCGTTCTCCCAAGGTGATCCTGGTGCGATGAAGGCCGTCTTCGCGCCAACCGCGCCAATCCAGGCGCGCACCTTCTTGGCGATGAATTCCGCGCCATTGTCGGACCTTATGTATTCCGGCGGGCCGCGCAGGATGAACAGGTCGGTCAGGGCGTCAACCACATCGGTTGAGTTGAGCTTGCGTTTGACACGGATCACCAGTGCCTCCTTCGTGAATTCATCGATGATGTTGAGCGTGCGGAAAACCCGCCCGTCGTGGGTCCGATCCTGAACAAAGTCGTAAGACCAAACATGGTTCGGGCGCTCCGGCCGCAGCCGGACGCACGATCCGTCGTTCAGCCAGAGCCGTCCCTTCTTGGGTTGCTTTTGCGGAACTTTCAGCCCCTCCCGCCGCCAGATCCGTTCGACCCTTTTATGGTTCACATGCCAGCCGCTGTTGTTTAGCATCCCGGTGATCATGCGATACCCCCCGGTGATCATGCGATACCCATAGCGTCCAAACTCTTCTGTCAGTGCGATGATGTCATCGGTCAGCCGCTCTTCGTCCGGCGGGCCACAGGGCACCTTGCGCTGTGTCGAGCGATGCTGACCCAATGTGCGGCAAACCCGGCGCTCAGATACGCTGAGGGTTTGCCGCACATGGTCAATGCACTGTCTGCGGCGGGAAGGGCTTAGAAGTTCCCCCGGGCGGCCTCGGTCAGGATCATCTTGTCCAGCGTCAGATCCGACACGGCGCGCCTCAGCCGGGTATTCTCAACCTCCAACTCCTTTAGCCGTTTGAGCTGATCACGGCTCATGCCGCCATATTCTTTGCGCCATCGATAATAGGTCTGCTGCGTCACGCCAATCTGGCGAACCGCATCAGCGATCGAACTGCCTTGCCCTTGCAACACTTCAACCTGCCGAAGCTTCAGCACGATCTCTTCGGGTTTATCTCTCTTTCCAGCCATCTCTGGTCCTCCTGAAATGGGATAATACTATCCCAGTTGGTGGACCACTTCAGTGGGGGCACTCCACTTCCACTGCTTGATCTGGTTGGCCTCTCATGACATTCGCTGTGCGAATGCACTGCCGGTAATAGATGCAGATCAAACTGTGTCGCCAGCTCGCTCATCGTTCTGTCGCCCTTCAACGCCGCCAATGCGACCTTCGCCTTGAAGGCTGGGCTGTCGTTCCGTCTGGGACGTCTTGTCATCTTCGCTCCTTAATCCCGACAAAGCTGCCGGATTGGGAGCAGAAAATCCACCTAACTCAACTGTTCAGATTTGTCAGGCCACCTCTGACATCGACATTTTTAGGCTTGCCGGGATCAAACCAAAATATCAGCGCGACCTCTTGGGCGGGCGCGTGATAAATGGCCCAGAAGAATAGTGGTCCCACGAAAGTGATGGACTTGCACGGCATTAGAGCCGCGCTGAACACCACAAACAACCAAGTTAAGTCTGCTGTCATCGACGGCATTCAGTCTGGTGATATCCAACTCGTGAAAGGCGTCAGTGAAGAATTGAAGGCGATTGACGAAGACCTCTATGCCGATTTTCAGACCATTAAACCCAAGAAGTACATGAAGATTAAGGCGGCCCACCAGTCGCATGCACAGATGCTGTCAGAGCAACATGGGTCCAGCATTTTTGGCTCATTTCCGCCGTCTGAGCGCTTCGAAAGCATAGCACTTTGTATGAAAGAGGGATTGGAGTTGGTGTCCACGCCCAAAGCTCTCAAGGAGTACAAAAGAATCATTTCGAAATGTTCCCTCAATGGACTTGTTGTGAAGGACATCTCTGAGCTGTAAACGGATGTGCCCCGCCGACCCAACTTTGGGACATCACTTTGGAAGGTCTGCTTTCATTTGTTAAATTTGAGATTTCGCCTTCGCAGCTAATGACCGCTCTCCGCCGCCCCTGCTCAATCCGGACTGAGCATCGGGCTAAAGGTCGTGCGTTTAAGGACGGCGATACCCATGCGGCGCCGCTTCGCAACAAAGCGCTAGCTCTTCCAAATACAATGGCCCATGCAAAACCTACCCAGCCAAAGCTTCAGCCACCGCGATATCCGCCATTTTCACTACAGCCTCGCGCGATGCTGCCACCGCAATGAACCGGCCGTTGTGGCAGAACTTCGCCCCCGAGACACCGCTGGCGGCTTCAAGTGCGTCATCGGTCAGTCCCGCCCAAGCAGCAGGAAGATCGGCCCGGTTGTCGAAGGTGTCGTCACCCATGCGGATCGTCGTTAGCGCCCAATCGCTGCCACGCGGGTGGATCACGAACAGCAGGTGATCCGCGCCGGCCTTTTCTACGCCCGCGCGAAACGGCATGCCCATCGGCAATTCCAGTACGCGACCCTCACCGGCTGCCTCGATGGCCGCCATCACCATTGCCTCCGCCCGGTACTTCGCAGCCTTACGTCTGATCTGTGCCTCAACGAAAGTCCGCGCCACGGGCAAGGCGGCCATGAAAGCACGATCATCGGCCCCGTCTTCGCGGTCATCAAAGACCGGCTTCAGGCTTTCCAGCAGCACTGGCAAGGTCAGACCGGCAAACAGCGGTCCGGCCTCGGCCGCATTTACCGCGCCGTTGTCGAGCAGGTCGACCGGCAGAACAAACCCTCGGTCAAACGAGCCATGAATCGCTTCGATATCTTGTTCGGGCACATCCATCGCGCGCAGGTAATCGCGGCCATATTGTTTCCAGATCAAACCGAAAGAACTATACGGCTGGCCATCCTCTCGCAGCGGGTTGGGCCGCTGGTGATGATCGAAAATTTCCGCGGCTGCATCAAACTGGCCGCCGACATCATAGATGATGCGATCCTCGCCGGGCGTGATCCACGCCTTGTCGCGGCTGCGGATCAACTCTGCCTCGGGGAAGAGCCGCGTCAGGATGACAGAGGACAACAGCTCATCGGCATGAAAGCCACCGGAATGGGTGACGAGGTGGGTGATGGTCATCAGAAACAGGCTCCAGCCGGGCTTGAAATGATTTGGGCGACCACAATGGCCGCCCGTCGGTGAATGCGATCGCAGTTTTGAGCGAGAATTATGATCGGCGCAAATCCTGTGGCGCAAAGCCGCCCGCCTACAACATATGGACAGCCGAACAGCTTCGCGGGATCTTTGCCCCAATTTCGAGACAACTTTGCCCCGATTTACACATTCTCAGTGTGTCCAGACGGCGCGCCGGTTGGTTGCGAAGTTTTCGCCATACCCGCCGGGGCGAATATTGGGCTTGCGCGTGTTCCGGTCCTGCACGACGGCAGTGATGCCATGCGCCTCGGCGTATTCCAGCGCCGCTTCCTTGGTGGGAAAGCTCAGCCGCACCTGCGACTGTGTATCGCGCGACGACGTCCAGCCCATCAGCGGATCAACCTCGCGCGCAGTACTTGCCACGAACTCCAGCACCCATTCGCGGGTCTTGGCCGTGCCCGAGGACATGGCAGTGCGGGCGGGTCGATAGATGCGAGCGGTCATGGCGCGTCTCCTGCGGCGGACGGTGTTGCCATCCAGATGCCTCATTGCAGGGGCGAATGTCAATTGCGGCGCACCAAACGCGCCGGGCTGACGGCGCCTGCGCAATCGGCTAGGCTGCGCGTCATTCGACAACAGCAGGACCGCAGCGCTTGGCCATCAAGATAGAAATGCTCCGCTGCTTTCAGGCGGTGGCCGACCACGGCAGCCTGACCGGCGCGGCCGAAGCGCTGGGACGTACACCATCGGCGATCTCAATGATGCTGCGCCAGTTCGAGGATCACATCGGCGCGCCGCTATTCGAGAGCGCCCGCAAATCGCACCTGACCCCCTTGGGCACGTTGATCCGCGCCGAGGCAACCCGCGAACTGTTGCATTACGCGCGCACCATCGACGCGATCGAGGCGCTGTCGCGCGCCGAGGCGGGCAATGTGCGCCTGTCCTGCACGCCCTCGGTGGCGCAGGCGATCATGCCGCCAATCCTGCGCAGCTTTATCGCGGCGCGACCCGGCGTGCGCATCGATCTGCGCGATGCCGACAGCGATGCCGTACGGCGCGACCTGATCGAGGGGCGCGCCGATATCGGCCTTGCCACCCTGCCCGCGATGCCCGGTTTCCGTCGTGAGCTGCTGTTTTCCGATACTTATGGCGTGGTCTGTCCCACCGGGCATCCGCTGGCGCGCCATCGCCAGCACGTCACATGGGGCGATCTGGCCGGGGTCGATTTCATCGCCAACGGGCTTTGCGCGCAGATTACCGATGTCGATTTCCTGCCGATCCTCGCCGCGTCCAAGCTGATGGTGCGCAACACCGCGTCGATTCTCAGCATGCTGCGCGCGGGCGCAGGCGTGACGGTCCTGCCGCGGCTGGCGCTTCTCCCCGAGTTTCAGGGTTTCGAATTCCTGCCGCTGGCGAACATCGACACCCGGCGCGAGGTCTGGCTGGTGACGCCGGATGCCAGCAGCCTCAGCCCCGCGGCCCAGACAATGGCGGAAGCAATCCGCGCCGCCAGGATCGACGCGCCCGAGTGATGGCATGGTGACTGCCACCGCCACCGGACTTCAGTTTTTCTGAATTTTCTTCAATCACTTTGCGTTTGCTTTGAATCACAAAACCGGGCGACAAATTTGGACGGTGCACAACGCGCCACTCAAATATCGAGAACAAGCAATACAAGGGGCTATGCCATGGCGAATGTTCAGAAAAACTATATCGCTGGCGAATGGCTGGCCGGTTCGTCCGAGATAACCAACCTCAATCCCTCGGATCTGAGCGACGTTGTCGGAACCTATGCGCAGGCCAGCGCCGATCAGCTGGACCGCGCGCTGGAGGCCGCAAAATCAGCGCAGACCGAATGGGCCGCCTACGGGCTGGAGCGCAAGCAGGCCGTCCTGAACGCCATCGGCACCGAAATGATGGCCCGCGCCGAAGAGCTGGGCACATTGCTGAGCCGCGAAGAAGGCAAGCCGCTGGCCGAGGGCAAGGGCGAGGTGTTCCGCGCCGGTCAGTTTTTCACCTACTACGCCGCCGAGGTATTGCGTCAACTGGGCGAGAATGCCGATAGCGTGCGCCCCGATATCGAAATCGACGTGCGCCGCGAACCTGTTGGGACAGTGGCCATCATCAGCCCGTGGAACTTCCCCACCGCGACCGCCAGCTGGAAAATCGCCCCCGCTCTGGCCTATGGCAACGCCGTGATCTGGAAGCCCGCCAACGTCACGCCCGCCTCGGCCCATGCCCTGGCCGAGATCATCGCGCGCCAGGACATCCCAAAGGGCCTGTTCAATCTGGTCATGGGCGCGGGCCGCGACGTCGGACAGCGGTTGGTCGAAAGCCGGGATATCGATGCGATTTCCTTCACTGGCTCGGTCCCCGTGGGACGCGGGATTGCGGCGGCTGCGGTGCAGAACTTCACCCGCGTGCAGATGGAAATGGGCAGCAAGAACGCTCTTTTCGTCACAGATGATGCCGATGTGGATCTGGCCGTGACGCTGGCGCTGGGTGGCGCCTTCGGCGGCACCGGACAAAAATGCACCGCGTCGTCGCGACTGGTCGTTCAGGCCGGTGTGCATGATGCGTTCGTGGAAAAACTGCTCGCAGGTACCAAGGCATTGAAAGTCGGCCACGCGTTGACAGCAGGCATCCAGATGGGGCCGGTCGTGTCAGAAGATCAGCTGAACGAAAACCTTGCCTGGGTCGAGAAAGGCACGGCCGAGGGCGCCGAACTGGCCTGCGGTGGCGAGCGCCTGAGCATGGACACCGACGGCTATTTCATGTCGCCCGGCGTGTTTGTGAACACGACGAACAGCATGGCTGTAAACCGGCTGGAAATGTTCGCGCCGCTGGCCGCCGTCATCAAGGTCGACAGCTATGACGAAGGGCTGAGCGTCGTCAACGACACCAATTTCGGCCTGACCTCGGGCATCGTCACCCGCTCCCTCGCGCGCGCCACGCATTTCCGCCGTAATGCCCGCACCGGCGTCGTCACCGTCAACCTGCCCACGGCAGGCACCGATTACCACGTCCCCTTCGGCGGGCGCGGCGACAGCAGCTATGGCCCGCGCGAGCAGGGTCAGACGGCGCGTGATTTCTATACCATCGTCAAAACGTCCTACATCGCATCGGGCAAGCCGGAATGAGCCCGCGCATTGATTGCCTGCAATACGCCAACTGGTCGGAAAAGATCTTTCGCCAGATGCGGGCGGGCGGGCTGGACGCGGTGCATGTCACCATCGCCTATCACGAGAATTTCCGCGAGACGGTGTTGAATATCGAGCAGTGGAATCGCTGGTTCGAACAATACCCGGACCTTATCACCAAGGGCCGGTGGGCGGGCGATGTGCGTGCAGCGCACGAGTCCGGGCGCACGGCGATCTTCTTCGGCTTTCAGAACCCCAGCCCGATCGAGGATGATATCGGGCTGGTCGAAGTGCTGCACGATCTGGGCGCGCGCTTCATGCAGCTCAGCTATAACAACCAGTCGCTTTTGGCGACGGGCTGTTACGAGGCCGAGGATCCCGGCATCACTCGCATGGGCAAACAGGTCATCAAGGAAATGAACCGTGTCGGACTGGTCGTCGACATGAGTCATTCTGCGGATCGCTCCACCATCGAGGCCGCCGACCTGTCCCAGCGGCCCATCGCGATCACCCACGCCAACCTGCATTCATGGCAACCGGCGCTGCGTAACAAGCGCGACGACGTTATCCGTGCCGTCACACAAAACGGTGGCATGATGGGGTTCAGCGCCTATCCGCACCACCTGAAGGATAAATCCGACTGCACGCTCAGCAGTTTTTGCGAAATGATCGCCCGCGCGGCTGATCAGTTTGGCGCGCAGCATTTCGGCATCGGCACAGATCTGTGTCAGGATCAGCCCGACAGCGTAGTCGAATGGATGCGCACCGGGCGCTGGACCAAGGAGATCGATTTTGGCGAAGGCAGCGCGTCCGCGCCCGGTTTTCCGCCACAGCCGGAGTGGTTTCGTGACAACCGCGATTTCCCGAATTTCGAGCGTGGATTGCGCGATGTCGGCTTTGACGCGGGCGAAGTCGACGGATTGATGGGCGGCAACTGGTTGCGTTTCTTTGAGGAAAACTTCATCCCCCCGGTTTCCGACAGCCCCGAGGCGGTCAAGCCCATCACACCGGGCTGATCCGGCGACGCAATCCAAAACACTCAGGGAGGAGTGTCACATGACCGAAACCACGTCAGAGCCTGGCAACAAGGCTCATATCAACAGACCGCTATTTGCCATCACCGGGGGGTTCATCGCTCTCTTTTGCATCACCGCGCTGGTCAATCTCGATCTGCTGTCCACCCTGGTCGATGCCAGCTTTGCCTTCTCGGCCAAGTATTTCGGCCTCTACTGGCAGTTGCTGCTGCTGGCGACATTCCTCATCGGTCTGGTCCTGGTCGTCCTGCCTGGCGGCCGGACGATCATGGGCGGCATGCTGGCGCCGGAATTCCCGGTATTCCAGTGGGGCGCGATGATCATGTGTACCCTTCTGGCAGGCGGCGGCGTTTTCTGGGCCGCAGGCGAGCCGATGGCGCATTTCCTGTCCTCACCGCCCTATTTCGGTGGGGAGTCGGGCACCCCGGCGGACGTTGCGCCCGCACTGGCGCAAAGTTTCATGCATTGGGGGTTCCTTGCATGGGCCATTCTGGGCGCGCTCAGCACTATTATGCTGATGTATTACCACTATGAAAAAGGCCTGCCGATGGCGCCGCGCACCTTGCTTTATCCGGTGTTCGGCGATCACGCGATCACCGGGCCGATCGGCTGGATCGCCGACGCATCCTGCATCATCGCCGTTGTGGCGGGCACCGTTGGCCCTGTCGGGTTTCTGGGGTTGCAAGTCAGCTATGGCCTCAACTCCCTCTTTGGCATCCCCGATACCTTTGTCACCCAAGCCGGGGTGATCGCGGTCCTTGTTGCGATCTACACGATCTCGGCCATTACCGGACTGTCCAAGGGCATCCAGATCCTCAGCCGGATCAACGTGATCCTTGCCGCGTTCCTGCTGATCTTCATGCTGATCGCCGGGCCGACCGCGTTCATCCTGAAAAGCTATGTCGCAGGATTTTCGACCTACATCACCAATTTCTTCGGCATGGCGCTGCATCGCGGCGATGCGGACCTGTTCGGCCCTCCGGGCTGGCTGGGCTGGTGGACCGTGTTCTTCTGGGGCTGGTTCATGGGGTATGGCCCGCTGATGGCGATGTTCATCGCACGCATCAGCCGGGGTCGGTCGATCCGGTCGATCATCATCATGCTCTCGATCGTCGCGCCCATCGTCACCACCTTCTGGTTCACCATCGTTGGCGGATCGGGCATCGCGTTCGAACTGGAAAACCCCGGCGCTGTCTCGACCGCGTTCGAGGGGTTCAACCTGCCGGCCGCGCTGCTGTCGATCACGCAGCAGATGCCTCTGGGCTTTATGGTATCGCTGCTGTTCCTGATTCTGACGACGATCTTTGTTGCCACGACCGGCGATTCGATGACCTACGTCATTTCGATCGCCATGTCGGACGAAGACCGCAGCGCAACAGGCGTGCGCGTGTTCTGGGGCCTGACCATGGGCATCATGGCGCTGATCCTGATCTGGACTGGCTCGGGCGGTATCGGCAAATTGCAGAGCTTCATCGTCGTAACCGCCGTGCCGGTGTCGCTGATCCTGCTGCCATCGCTGTGGGATGCCCTACGCATCACCATCGGCAAAGGGCGCGGAACGCTCTGACAAGACGTCATAGGGCGGCCCCTGTATGGGCCGCCCTATTTATTTGGACAGGAAGGACAGGACATGCAGATCGATCACCCAGCGACCGCCGCCACGATGCGGCACCCCGATATGGTGATGCGCCTTGAACGGCTGGGATCGTTCCACCAGTGCCGCCTGTCCTTCATGCGTATCCTGCTGCGCCGCCTGAAATCCGAAAACTGGCGGTTCGAGCGCGCGGTATTCGATATCGACGCGCGCGGCGTGGGGATTGCGGTCCATACCGCCCATGGCCCCCGGCGCAGCTACAGCCTGATCGCCTTTGCCAACGATCTGCCGCCCGAAAAACGCTCGGACCGGGTGATCGCGACGGAATGGGACGCGACATTCACCCTGTTCGACGGCATCCCCACGCAGGCCGACATCGACAGGCTGCGCCAGAATGTCCCTCTTCAGGAGGCCGGGCGCATATCGCAGAGCGAGCTGTCGCTGAGCCGCGCCAACAGGTCTGTCCGCCTGTGGGATCATGTCGTCACTGCGCTGGCGGCGGGCGGGCAGCCTGATCCGAGAATGATTGACGATGTCGGCTATCTGATGCGGACGACCGCGGTCTATGGCTCGGGCAAGTTCGGCGCCGCCGACCGCGCCGTGATCGCCGACAGATCCGAATTCCAAGCGCCCTATCAGGTCGAGATGTTGTCAGTCTACCTCACCCGTGCCTTCGTCATGGATCTGGTCGAGCATATGGCGGCGCTCAAATCGCCCGAATCCGCCGTGCCGCTGGCGCCGCAGTTGCGCCGCCGCTTCGGCATCGGCAATTCCACCGGCCTCGGCATGGCACCCTATCTTTTGAATCACCCCGCACTGCTGCATTGCTGGATCGCCGCGCGCGAAACGGCGCTGGCACGGGTCCGCGCGCTGCCCCATGCCGCGCCCGATGAGATCGCGCAGTTTCGCCAGATCGTCCAGCGCGCCATCCTGCACGCCGCCGCATGGCGCAGCGAGCACCCCACGCAAGTCATCAAGCTGGCGGATCTGCGCGGCGATCTGACGGCCCTTTCGGCCTATCTGGAGCACGCCGATCTGGCCGCCCCGAACCCCTGGAACCAGCTGTGGCATTGGGCCGAAGACGCACTGACAATCGAAGGTCAGGAACAGCTCGCCTCGCTGCTGCTGGAGCCGTATCCACAGCTCGTCGATGATTTGGCCGACGACATGTCCTGCAACGAGGATCGCCATTGGCGCATCGAAGGCGCGATGACGGCGGCACGGCTGAAGGAAATCACGCAGGACATCTACGGCTGGGCGCTGGACACCGATTGGGACGCGCCCGACGCGCAGGACCGTGTCTGGTACGTTTCGGACGCCAAGCAGGAGCCGCGCCTTGGCCAGCGCAAGCTGGAGCCACTGGAGCCATACGAGCAGCCGCTCTGCCCTGGCCGCGATGCCGCTCGCATGTTTGCGGCGCTGGGACAGTTTGACGGGGCGAACGTCGCCGCGTTCGTGCTGGCGCATCCCGAACATCGCCACATTGTGCGCCGCGCCCAGATCGCCACACGCCTGCCCTATGCCGAGATCCGCAGCAACACCATCGGCGCCACCTTGATGCCCATCGACATGCTGCGCGCCAAGCTCAGCTTTTTCGGCGCATGCCATTTCGATCCACGCTCGGACCGCTGGGTGCGCATCACCATGTTCCAGCATGCGCCATTTCCTCATGAACTGGCCCAGGTCGATGCCGATGACTGGACCTATCCGCCGCTGGTGGCATCATGACCTGGTCGCTGGGAGAGATCGAAGGGCTGGCCCGCAAGGCCGCGCGCGGTGCCGGATTTGACTGGGGCATGGCGGAAGAGGCGGGCAAGGCGGTGCGCTGGCTGGCCGGTCTGGGCCTGCCCGGCCCCGAAGTGCTGGACGCGTTTCTGGCCGCCTATGACCGCACGCCGCATGCGCAGATGCGTCCGATGGACGTCACGGCGCCGACCTGGACAGCGGCAGGCGGCCCGCTATGCCCCATATCGGCAGGCGCTGCGCTGTGCGACATCGCGCAGGATGCGGGCCTGCCCGGCGATATTGCGATCCCGGAATGCGCCTGTCCCCTGCTGCTGATCCCATTCGTCGCCGCCGCATCCGAGGATGGCGGGCATGCCCTACATGTAGTTTGGGAGGGCGGAGAGTTTGCCTTTGCCTCCGACATTCGCGGCCATGCCACAGTGCCGATGGCGCTCATGGGCCGCGCCGTGATCCGCCGCGGGACAGCGCCGGACCTGCCGCTGCCCCGCTGCCAGCTTCGCTACGATCTGGACTCGGCGCCGGCTGCCCGCCTGACCGATCTGGCCCGGCGCACCTATGCGCCCGACACCGAGGCCAGCCGCACATCCGGCGCCGGCTCCGGGCTGAGCGATAACGACTGACGATACGTCCCTGGACAGTAATTCAGCGACGTAGCGGCCTGCTTGCGGGCAGGCCGCTTGGTTTCCGCTAGCCCCATTTTTATGGCTATGACGTTTATACCAGAATGACGCCCCCCCCCTGCCGAAATGTCCATAGCGCCGAAAGCGCAGCAGTTCATGCAGTGCGCACCAAAAGCTGTATCTTGAGCGTCTTCATCTGCCAGTCGTGCCAGCAAGCGTGAACAGGCGCGAGTCAACCCCGCGGATATCGATCTGCTTCATGGCGGACAGAAGGTCGTCTTGCGCTCTTCAGCGTCGGATCAGCGCCACACACCTGAATTGATTGGCCGGGTTGAATGTATTTCCGCCGATGCCGTCCGACACGAAGCGACGCAGAAGGGCTATTACAGCACCCGCATCTCCATCAACGAGGTGCAGCGTACGCGCCTTTCGCGGCCAGACGTGTCTGTCGCTGGGCTAAAGCGTTTCGCCTTAAACTTGAGGCACTCATTTAAGGCGAAACGCGTGTAACGCTGGTATGTCGCGGGCGTTTCGAGAAAAGCAGTGATTCAGGTTTTTCGCGAAACGCTTTAGAACAGGCTTTAGGCGCTTGGCGCCGTCATGCGAAATCTTTCAGCCGCGCAACATAACGGGCCAGCGTATCAATTTCCAGATTGACCATATCACCGATCTTGGCCCGGCCCCACGTGGTCACGTCCTTTGTATGGGGAATGAAATTGATGCCGAATTCGCAGCCATTGACCTCGTTCACCGTCAGCGAGGTGCCGTTCAACGCAACCGATCCCTTGGGCGCAATGAACCGCGCCAGCGCCTCGGGCGCGCGCAAGGTAACGCGGGTGCTGCCCCCCTCATCGTGCATCGCTGTAATCTCGGCCACGCCATCCACATGGCCCGACACGATGTGACCGCCCAGTTCGTCACCGACTTTCAGCGCACGTTCCAGATTGACGATACGGCCGTCCGACCAGGTCGACAGGTTGGTCTTGGACACTGTTTCAGCCGATATTTCGACGTCGAACCAGTCCTCCCCAGTCTGGATCACGGTCAGGCAAACCCCATCGCAGGCAATCGAGGCGCCCAGCGCAATGGTCCCGGTGTCATAGCTACAGCCGATGCGCGCGCGCAGATCGCCCTGCTGCCTGAGGCTCTGGATCCGGCCCTGGTCGGTGATGATACCTGTAAACATGCGTGCGCCCTCTTGTGTTGACCGCCCGCAGCTAACCCACCCTGCGAGGCCGAGGCAAGCCGATGGGCAGCGTTTGACTTAACTTTGTCCTGTTCAACGGTTACCGTCTGTCAACGTCGAACAGGTATGCTCCTATCATGCACGAATTAAACGGCAGCAAACGCATCTTTCTCTTCCTGCAAGGTCCGCACGGCCCCTTCTTTGCGCGGCTGGGCCGAATGCTGCGGCAGGCGGGGGCCGAGGTGTTGCGCATCGGGTTCAACGCAGGCGACAGCATGTTCTGGCGTGGGCGCAGCAGCTACATCCCCTATCGCGGCACACCGGATGAGTGGCCCTCGACGCTGAACGCTCTGCTGGAGGGGCGTGGCATCACTGATATCGTGCTCTATGGTGACACCCGCCCGATCCACGCCGAGGCGATCCGCCAGGCGCGCACCCGCGGCCTGACGGTCCATGTCTTTGAAGAAGGGTATATGCGGCCCTATTGGGTGACGTATGAGCGCGGCGGCAGCAACGGCCATTCGCGCCTGATGGAAATGTCGGTCGGCCTAATGCGCGCCGATCTGGAACAATCAGACATGGACAGCGCCCTGCCCCCGGCCAGCTGGGGCGACATGCGCCACCATATCTTTTACGGGGCGCTTTATCATTTCTGCGTGCTGGCACTGAACCGGCGTTATCGCAATTTCAAACCGCATCGCGCGATCACCGTTCGCAAGGAATTCATACTGTATCTGAAACGGCTGCTCTTGATGCCGGCGCAGGCAATCGACCGCCGCATTGCCACATGGCGCATCCGGCATGGCGGCTTTCCCTATCATCTGGCACTGCTGCAACTGGAACATGACAGCAGTTTTCAGATGCACTCGCCCTTTGCCACGATGGCCGACTTTCTGGAGACCGTGATTCAAGGCTTTGCCCGCGGTGCGCCGACGCATCATCACCTTGTGGTCAAGGCGCACCCGCTGGAGGATGGCCGCGTGCCGGTGCGGCGCGACCTGCGGCGCCTGGCCCGCGCCTATGACGTGGCAGACCGTGTTCACTATGTGCGCGGGGGCAAGCTGGCACAGCTTCTGGATGAGGCACGCAGCGCGGTAACTGTGAACTCCACCGCCGCGCAGCAGGTGCTGTGGCGCGGAATCCCGCTCAAGACATTTGGCGACGCGGTATATGCCAAGCCCGAATTCGTTTCATCCAAACCGCTGGCCGATTTCTTTGCCGGGGCCGAACGGCCGGACCGTCGCGCCTATACCGATTATCGCCGCTATCTACTGGAAACCAGCCAGATCGCCGGCGGTTTTTATTCCGCACGCGGTCGGCGGCAGTTGCTGCGCCAGGCTGTCGACATGATGCTGAGCGCGGATGATCCCTATGATGCGCTCCACGCAGGCACCGCGGCACCACGGCAACAGTTGCGACTCGTCACATGAGTCGCTTGGCCCCTAGCGCTTTATCTTCACTTCGAATCCGAATAACCTGACGTTTGATATATGTCCCGCTGACGGTGCTACAAGTAAGACCGAGGCAGAAATTCAGGTCGAGGAGACCGAGCAGTGAACATTCAGACAAGCCGGTGGGCGCGCTCCGTCGCCCTTGCTGCCATTGCCATGGTGATGGCGTCGTGTAGCCTTCCGCAAGTAGGCCCCAACAAGAAACAGATTTATGCGGGATCCGTGCAGCGATCTGGCGAGTCACACATTGTATCGGTCAATTCCCACGTGACGCGCGTGACCTCCGCCCAGCCCGCTCTTGGGTTCAGCGACACATTCCGCAATGCTGGTCGGCTTGGGTCCGACACGATCAACCCGGGCGACACGCTGGGCCTGACCATCTGGGAAAACGTCGATAACGGGCTTCTCACGGGCGAGACGGCAAACCAGTCCGTGCTGGAAGAGGTCCAGGTCGACGGCAGCGGTTTTATCTTCGTGCCCTACGCGGGCCGCGTTCGCGCTGCCGGCAACACACCTGAATCGATCCGCCAGATCATCACGTCCAAGCTGGACGAGCAGACGCCAGACCCGCAGGTGCAAGTCCGCCGCCTTGCCGGTGACGGCGCCACCGTATCGCTGGCCGGCTCGGTCGGCGCACAGGGTGTCTATCCTATCCAGCGGCCGACGCGTACACTGTCGGCAATGCTATCGGCAGCCGGCGGCATCGTCATCCCCGCCGAGGTTGCCCAGATTACCATCCTGCGCGGCGGCGCGCGTAGCAAAGTCTGGTTTCAGGACCTCTACAAGTATCCCGAATTCGACATCGCCCTGCGCGGCGGTGACCGAATTCTGGTTGAGCAGGATACCCGCGCCTTTACCGCGCTTGGCGCGACCGGCTCGCAATCGCGCGTGACATTCCAGACGCAGGACCTTTCCGCGATCGAGGCGATTGCCACGGTCGGTGGCCTTCAGGCCGCGGCGGCAGATCCCACCGGCGTTTTCATCATGCGCAACGAAACGGCGGCGATTGCCAATCAGGTGCTGGGCCGGAACGATCTGGTCGGAGATCAGCGGATGGTCTACGTGATGGACCTGACGAAGCCGGACGGCATTTTTACGGCGCGCGATTTCATGGTTCGTGATCAGGACACTCTCTACGTGACCGAGGCGCCCTTTGCCACTTGGAGCAAGGTCATCGCCGCGCTTACCGGCTCGCTCGGCATTGTCAGCGACATCGATACCGTCAGCAGTGCATTTGGCAGCTAATGCAGGCCGCGACCGGCCAAGAGCCCGCCGGTGCCGAAGGGCGCCGGCGGGTTTTCTATTTCAACGGCGGTTTTTTACGCCAACCCCGCCTGCGCCGGATCATGGCGCTGGCGGGGTACAACATGCGGTTGGGCTGGCCCGGTGCGGATGACCTGATCGCCGTCTGGGGCCACAGCCCCTATGCGCGGCGGGGCGAGTCCGTGTCGGCGCGCACCGGCGCGGGCCTTATCCGGATTGAGGATGCTTGGTTGCGTTCGGTCCACCCAGGCCGCGCGGGCAGCCCCCCCTTGGGTCTTCTAATCGATGGTGCGGGCGCCCATTTCGATGCATCCACGCCGTCGGATCTGGAGCAGATACTGGCCACCCATCCGCTGGACGACACCACGCTGATGAACCGCGCACAAGGCGCCATCGCCCGGCTGCAAGAGGCGCATCTGAGCAAATATAACGCGCATGACGTGGGCCTGCCCTGCCCCGATCCGGGCTATGTGCTGGTGATCGATCAGACCCATGGCGATGCCGCCGTGCGTCTTGGTGGGGCGGACGCCAACACATTTCGCGAAATGCTGCATTGCGCGCAGACGGATACCCCCGGCGCGCGCATCGTCATCAAGGCGCACCCCGAAACTATGCAGGGCTATCGCAGGGGGTATTTCAGCGCCGCCGATGCAGATGAGCGGACGACACTCCTGACCGATCCCGCCTGCCCCTGGAACCTGCTGAAGGGCGCGATTGCCGTCTATACCGTCTCCAGTCAGATGGGGTTCGAGGCGATCCTTGCCGGGCGCCGCCCCCGCGTTTTTGGTCGGCCGTTCTATGCCGGATGGGGCCTGACCGACGATCGTCACCCTCTGGGCCTGCCGCGCCGGGGCCGCGCGCTCAGCCCGGCGCAGATGTTTGCGGCGGCAATGATCCTCTATCCCAAATGGTACGATCCGTTCCGCGGCAGCCTGTGCCAAATCGAGCAGGCCATCGATACGCTTGAGGCCGAAACGCGCGCTTGGCGCGAGGACCGGCGCGGCTGGTGCGCGCACGGCATGCGCCTGTGGAAACGCAGGCCGCTGCAAAAGATTTTCGGCCGCTATCGGCCGGTGTCCTTCCACGCAAGCGATGGCAGTGATCGCCGCCATATGGTCTGGGCAGGCAAGGCCGGGACTGCCCCGGATGGCGCCGTAAGGGTCGAGGATGGCTTCCTGCGCTCACGCGGGCTGGGCGCGCAACTGGTTCCCCCCCTCAGCCTGGTCTGCGACACACGCGGCATATACTATGATCCGGCCCAACCCAGCGATCTGGAGGGCTGGATCACCCGCCGCGCTCATATGCGCCCCGATCAGACCCGCCGTGCCGAGGCTTTGATCGCCGCGATCTGCACGCAGGGCGCGACCAAATACAACCTTGGTGGCAGCGCCCCGGACCTGCCGCAGGGGCATCGCATCCTGGTGCCCGGCCAGGTGGAGGATGATGCCTCGATCCGCACCGGCGCCGGTGAAATATCCACCAACCTCGCCCTTTTGCGCGCGGCCCGCGCCGCCAATCCGGGCGCCGTGATCCTCTACAAACCACACCCTGATGTGGAGGCCGGGCTGCGCGCTGGCGCTATCGATCCCGACGACACGCAGGGCCTGGCCGATCTCATCCTGCCGCGATCAGACCCGGCGCAGCTATTGCGCGAGGTGCAGGAGGTCTGGACGATGACGTCACTTATGGGGTTCGAGGCGCTGATGCGCGGGCTGCCCGTCACGACAACCGGCGCGCCCTTTTTCGCAGGCTGGGGGCTGACGACCGATCTGGGGCGCACCCCGACCCGGCGCAGCGCGCGACCCACATTGGCCGGGCTTGTCCATGCGACGCTGATCGACTATCCGCGCTACCACGACCCAATCACCGGCCTGCCCTGCCCGGTCGAGGTCGCGCTCGACCGGCTGGCCAGCGGCAACCTGCCCCGCCCCGGCCCGGCAAACCGCGCGTTGTCGAAACTTCAGGGCCTCTTCGCCTCGCGCGCTGCGCTCTGGCGCTGACCGTCAAAACGCCGCGCGGCCTTGGGACCACGCGGCGTTTCCATCTTTTCAAACATACGCCAGCCCCGCCTACAGGCGGCTGCCGCCTTACGCGCGTTCGGAATATTCCATCGTCTCGGTGTTGACGATGATCGCTTCGTCCTGCCCCACGAAGGGCGGCACCATCACCTTGACACCATTGTCCAGTATCGCGGGCTTGAAGCTGTTGGCGGCTGTCTGCCCTTTGACCACCGGCTCGGTCTCGACCACGACGCAAGTAACCTTCTGCGGCAGCGTCGCATTCAGCGCCTCGGATTCGTGGTATTCGATGTGGATCGTCATGCCATCTTGCAGAAAGGGGCGCCGCTCGCCCAGCAGCTCGACCGGCAGTTCGATCTGTTCGTAGGTTTCACTGTCCATGAAAACCAGCATCCCGTCGACCTCATAGAGGAACTGCTGATCCTTTTGGTCCAGGCGCACGCGCTCTACCTTGTCGGCCGAGCGGAACCGCTCGTTCAATTTCGAGCCGTTGCGCAGGTTGCGCATCTCGACCTGGGCAAAGGCGCCGCCCTTGCCCGGCTTGACGTGATCCACTTTCACGGCCGACCACAGACCGCCGTTATGTTCCAGAACGTTGCCGGGGCGGATCTCGTTTCCGTTGATCTTGGGCATTTTGTCAAAATCCTGACGAAAGGTTGAAGGTATTTCGCCATACCCTATATATGGGGACACGCAGAGGGGCAAGCCAACGACATGTCGTGCTATGGGTGTCGAAGCCATGCAATTGCCGCATAGAAGGTATGCATCTGCGCTCTATCCGAATCAGAAGAACTACGCCATACACAACGATAAGCCGAAAACACAAGTGCAATAATATTAAGGACGAATCATGAAAGATTTCGTTGATGGTGCCGCTTTCAACAATGAGCAGGGAAATCGGGCACGTAAACTTTTCGCGGCTGTCGTACTGGCCGCACTGGATGACGCCATTTCCGACGACAAGAAATATGGCAACGGCCCCGATCAGATCGCCCGCTGGGCGCGCTCGCGCGATGGGCGCGAGGTTCTGTCTTGCGCCGGGATCGACCCGAACGAGCGTGTCGTGTCCGGCCTGATGGATTTCGTGTCCAAAGGGGTCCGCACCTCCGTCGCACTGTCGCGCGAAGAGAGTGAGCGTCGCAATGCCGCCGCCCAAGCTGAAGCTGCCTGACGGGATAAAATCCCGTCACGTCTGGCCGAGCCCCGCTTGACGCGGGGCTTTGCGATTCTGACGTCCAGCGTCAAGCGGGGCTCGGGCGAATAGCATGAGTGAACCAGTTTTCTAATACGCGCGCACAGGATCGACCTCGCCGGACGAGGTTCTGGCCCTATCGCATTTCGCTCTGCCCTTGATCGACAAGCCCGACTGGAAGGCGCGCCTTACTGCGCTTCCTGACTGGCCAGCGCGCGCTGGATTTCGCGGCGTACCAGTGTGCGTATATTGCACGTGATGCTCTCGCCCAACGCGCCCTGTAGCTCTTGGCGGACGATATCGGCGACCAGATCGTGCAAGGCGGCCTCGTCCAGAACTCCGCTACCCGCCGCCAGAACATTCCGACCGCTACCCTTCTCAGGGGTATCAACGCCCAAACTGTCATCGGCTCTGAAGGTATCAGAGGCGTCGACCACATCGTTCGGCGCACTACGCGGCTTGGCGGCCAGATTGCGAAGCGCCGCGTCAACCGCGTCTTCTGCTACCGTGCCCTCCTGCGTGTCGTCATCCAGCCCCCGTACACACTCCTCCCAAGGGAGCGGGGCGCCCGTGCTGCCTGAATTTGCGTCTGGCGATGCGCCGTCAGGCTCCCACTGATCGCCTTGACGGGAAACGACCTCTTCCAATTCCGCAACACGGGCCCTCAATTCGGCCTTGGCGTCACGGGAGGGCTGGGGCCTTGCGGGGCCACCGACCGCACTCGTTCCGGGCAGGATGCTGACCTTCTCCGGGATTCTCAATACCCCGTCATCACGTGCGTCTTCTTGCTGTGCGATGTAAGTCGGTAGCCTTGTGGCGGCTGCGGCAACCTCAGGCCCATCCGCGCCCGATCGCGCCTTCGCCGCGCCCTCGGGCCCGTGATTGGCTGGATTCGGCGCCGCAGTATCTATTCGCAAGGAAGGTGTCAGCACCAGGCGCTCTGACGCGACATGCGAGGGCGCGTCTGTCGCCGCTGTCACAGATTTGGGCCGCTCGTCGTTGGATACCAGCCGCCGGATCGACGACAGGACATCTTCGATTTCCACACTAGTCACAGGATCGGACATTGTTTCTACCACTCTTGCCACGATCCGTAGTCTACCGGCAGCGGCCCATCCGCACAACAGACAGGCGCAGTTTTACTGCTTTCCAATCTTGCGCAGCACCCGGTCCAGCGACTGGCCCCGCTCGCTGAGTGCGGCAGGCGCGTCCTTGACAAGATTGTAGTAGGCAGCAGGATCGTAGGTTTGAACGGCCAGGTTCAGATCGCGCACTGTCAGTTCGCCCATCGTTGCCAAAACGGCATAGGAGGCGATGATCACGTCGGCCTGCGCCGAGATCTGGTCAGCCTGCGCGTCCAGATATTCCTGCTCGGCGTTCAGCACGTCCAGCGTGGTACGCGCCCCCAGCGTGGCCTCTTCGTTGACACCGTCAAAGGCAACGCGGCCCGCCCGGACCGCCTCGGCAGTGGCGGCGGCAGAGGCGCGAGCGGCTTCGAGAACCGCGTAGGCATTGCCGACATTCTGGCGGACGCGGTCCTTCGTCTGGTGTAGGATACCCAGTTGTGCGTCGCTCAGTGCGAATGCGCGCCGCTTGGCCGAGGCCAGCGCCCCGCCCTGATAGATCGGACCACCGATCTGAACCCCAAATTCGCCCGTTTGGCCTGCAGAGTTACCGTTTAGCCGCTCGGTCACGCCGATCGCCGCATTCAGCGTGACGCGCGGCTTCATCGCCGACTCGGCGACCAGCACGTTCAGCTTGGCCGCAGCCACGTCATGCTGCGCACGTAGCATGTCAGGATGGTTGCGCAAGGCGATCTGTTTTGCGGTCTCTTCCGTCCGGGTCAGCGCTGGCAGACTGCGCGGCTGATTGATATTGCGCGGGACATTGCCGACGACGGCAAGGTATTCCTCTTTCGCGCGCTCCAGATCTCCTACGGCCTGCGCGAGGTTGCTGCGCGACAGTGACAGACGCGACTCGGCCTGCGCGACGTCAGTGCGGGTAACTTCGCCCACTTCGAAACGGTCACGCGCGGCGCGCAACGATTCGCTGATGACGCCCACGTTGCTGCGCCGGATCGACACAAAGCGCGTGTTGCGTTGCACATCCATATAGGCCTGAACGGCCCGCAGAAGAACCTGCTGCTCGATACTGACAAGGTTCTGGCGGGTCGACAGGACAATTTCCTTGGCCGCCTCGGTGCTGAGGCGCGTGCGCCCGAAATCATAGATCAGCCATTCGGCGGTGATACCGGCATTCAGGTTCGTAGCCCCGCTGCTGGTGCCGCGCACGCCGGCCAGACCGGCGACGCCGGAGCTGTTGGAATAGCTGCGCCTGATATCCGTACTCCAGCCGATGACCGGACGTAGCCCTGCGAGGGTGCCCGCGACATCCTCGTCAGCCGCGCGCAGAAGAGCGCGGTTCTGCTCCAGCAGGCCACTGGTGTTGTAGGCCCCGGCCAGCGCATCTGCCAACGTATCGGCGGATACCGCGACCGGCACGGCGAGTGCCATGGCCCCGGCCACGAGCGTCCTGCGCAGCCCTGCGCCAAAGGTCCGAACCGGGCGCTGCTGCGCAATTTCCGTGGAATTGATCATCATGCCATCCTTCCCGAAAGGGCCGTACTGTGGTTACAGCGTGAACGCTGCTTGTTTCTGGAACCCCTTCAACACGGGCGCGCCCGCGTTGAAGGCAAAGCGCCACGTCATCTTCCCCCCGGATTTATAGCCGATCCGCACCGCGCCCAGCGCCCCTTCCATGAAGAGACAGGCGATACGGCCACCGTCCTTGATCTGGTCGATCAGCACGGTGGGCACCTCTTCGACGGCGCCCTGAACCACGATAACGTCATAGGGCCCATGCTCGGCCGCGCCATCCGTCAGCGGCGCAGTATGGACGACCACGTTGTCGGCGCCATGCTCCAGCAGCAGCGATTGCGCCTCGGCGCCATGCGCCTCGTCCTCTTCGACGGCAACGACAGCCTCGGCCATGCGGGCGATGACGGCGGAGGAATACCCCATCGCGCTGCCGATATCGAGGACCAGCTCATCGCCGCGAATATCCAGCACATCCAGCATCTTGGCCAGCGTGCGCGGCTCCAGGACAACGCGGCCCCCTCCCAGGTCGACGTTTTCGCCGACATAGGCCGCCTCGCGCATGGCGCGGGGCACGAATGCCTCGCGCGGCACGCTCAGCATTGCATCGATGACCGGAAACTTGGTCACATCGGCAGGTCGGACCTGCGTGTCCACCATCATCATGCGGCGGGCTGCGTAATCGGTCATGGGAAACTCGTGCGTTCTGGATTATCGAGGTTGGTTTTGACACAGTTGCGCACATTCGGCAACGCTGCACTGCGTGCCGGGCCGAAGTGTTGCAACAAAGGGATCACAGCACGCCCTGCCCCCGGCAGGCCCGCGTCATTCAGCAGCGGTGCGCGCCAGACGCGGCGGGGGCATGCGTTCAGCCCCCAGCAGATCGGCAGCCGGGCCGGACGGGCGATACCCGAGGGGCGCGGCGGTGATGATGCGGCGCAGCTCGGTGATGTCCTGCGCCTGGCAGGCGGCCAGCACCTGATCCAGCAGAATATCCAGGCTGTCGGGGGAAATGCAGATTTCGCTGGCCGTCAGGATGCGCGGATGCAGCGTGGGCGTCGCATCCTCGCCGATCAGCAGCTCTTCGTACAGCTTTTCACCGGGACGCAACCCGGTAAAGCAGATGGCGATGTCACCTTTGCTCTTGTCTTGCGCGCTGCGGGCGTCGCGCCATTCCTCGCCCTGCGGGACGAGATAAGGCGTCAGACCGCTGAGCCGCGCGATCCGGTCTGCCAGATCGACGATCTTCAGCGGCTCGCCCATATCCAGCAGGAACACGTCGCCCCCCGTCGCCAGCGCGCCGGCCTGAATGACCAGTTGCGCAGCCTCGGGGATGGTCATGAAATAGCGGGTGATGCGCGGATGCGTCACCGTGATCGGGCCACCCTGTTCCACCTGCTCGCGGAACCGGGGAATGACCGACCCGGACGAGCCCAGAACGTTCCCGAAACGCACCATTGAAAACACTGTCTCGGATTGGCGCAAAGCAGCAGCCTGACAGACCAGTTCGGCCAGACGTTTGGAGGCGCCCATCATGTTGGTCGGGCGCACTGCCTTGTCCGATGACACCAGGATCACCGACTCGACCCCGGCCGCGATAGCCGAATCTGCAATCACCCTGGTGCCAAACACGTTGTTGCGCAGCCCTTCGACGACGTTCTGCTCCACCAGCGGAACATGCTTGTAGGCGGCCGCGTGGTAGATGGTTTGAACCGCGAACCGCTGAAGCCCCGATAAAATGCGGCCCGGATTTTGCACCGATCCCATCAGCGGCACCAGCCGGATGTTCAGCCCCTGCGCTTCGATCACTTCGGTCAGCTCGTTGTTGAGGGTGTATAGCGCCAGTTCGGACAACTCCCACAAGATCAGGGTATGAGGGTCCTGCTGGATGATCTGGCGGCACAATTCGCTACCGATGGACCCACCGGCGCCCGTGACCAATACCACCTTGCCCTGAATGTTGCCCTTCATCAGCGGATCCAGCCCCGGCACGGGATCGCGGCCCAGCAGATCCTCGATAGCGACGTCATGCAGGTCGTTCACGCGGGATTTGCCTGACACGATGTCGGACATGCCGGGAATGGTCTGCACCCGCACCGGCAACGTCTCCAGCCGCTCGACGATTGCGCGCCGTTCGGCGCGCGAGGCGCTGGGAACCGCCAGCAGAACCACCTTGACCCCATGGATCTGGATCAGCTTTGCGAGGCGCGCCGGATCATGGATGCGGATGCCGCCCACCTCGGAATCCTGCAGTTCAACCGCGTCATCGACAAAGGCGACCGGGATGAATTCCGACGTTTCGCGCAGGGAACTGAGCAGCTGGCGCCCCGATCTGCCCGCGCCGTAGATCACGATGGCTGTGTACCCTTCGGATATGTGGCGTTGTAAAAGCTCGCGCAAGGACATGCGCAGACCGCCCAGCACGCACATCGCGATCAGCGCATATATCGCCGCCACGCTCCATGTCAGGGGAACCTGGATCAGGTTGACCGCCGCCAGCATCACCGACGCCGATGCCAGCACACCCGCCAGAATGGTCATCAGCAATTGAATCGACACATAGCGTACGACGGCGCGATAAAATCCCAGCCGCACAAATATCAGCAGGCTGACGGGCACGAAGATCACTGATGCCAGCCAGAAATCCACCGTCCCGATGACACCAAATTCGGTGCCACTGAACAAGGTTGCGCCCAGGTAACTCAGGATCAGCAAAATAGCGTCCGCAAACAGTTGCAGCACACGCTTGTGCGCGCGCTTCAACTGTAAAAGATGGGTCAGGCCGCCATCCAGCATTACATGTGCCATTTCGCTTCTGCGACCTTCCGTTCACGCGGCGTCGTCTTTGAAATCCCCGATCCAGACAATCGGAGCGCCATTACTGAGGTCCGTGCGGATCCCCTGCGGTTCTTCGATATGAGCATAGCGGAACCGTCCACGATTCTGGGCCAGTATTGTCTTCGGTTCTTGCGCCATTTCATCAGGTGATACAACCCAAAGGGGTACGACGGGCAGGAAACCGCGGATCAGCCGCGCGACCCAGCACGCGCCTCTTATCTGCGTCAGACGGCACTGCGCCCCGGTTTGTCCTGTGCCTACAGTCCTCATATCGGCGCGAAGGTGGGGCCTCAAGCGGATTTATGGCCAAGCCTGCGCTGTCCGCTTTTGTCGCATGCGTTGCTGCTCTATGCTGGGCACGAGGCGTAAAAACAACAAGCGGGCAGAATAATGAGCATTACACGGCGACATTTCGGAATCGGTATCGCGGCCCTCGGCCTGACGGCCTGCGGCGACATGCGCGGGTTGGGCGGCGCAGGCGCGCCAACGGCGGCCGCGCCACTGGCAAGCGATCTGCGCCCCGTGCCAAACGCAGGGTATGATGCGTGGGTCGTGGGGTTTCGGGCGCGCGCGGGCGGCTACGGCATCTCCGCCAGCACGCTGGACCAGGGATTTCGCGGGGCGGGCTACCTGCCGGGCGTCGTCAAGCGCGACCGCAACCAGACCGAATTCAGCCGCACCCTTGAGGATTACCTGGCCATCGCCGCATCGGACGAGCGTGTGGCCAAAGGGCGCGCCGCCTATGCCCGCCACCGCGCAACGCTGGGCGCGCTGGAGAATCGCTATGGCGTCGACGCGAGGATCATCACCGCGATCTGGGGCCTGGAGAGCTTTTATGGCGAGCGGCGCGGCAACGTGCCTGTCGTTTCGGCCACCTCGACGCTGGCCTATGACGGGCGGCGCGGGGCGTTTTTCGAAAAACAGTTGGTCGCGGCGCTCAAGATCGTCCAAAACGGCGACATACAGGCAAATCGCATGGTGGGCAGCTGGGCCGGTGCCATGGGGCACACCCAATTCATCCCTACATCCTACGAATTGTTCGCCGTGGACTTCACCGGCGACGGGCGGCGCGATATCTGGTCCGAGGACCCAACCGATGCGCTGGCGTCGACCGCCGCGTATCTGTCGCGCAATGGCTGGACGCGCGGGTTGGAATGGGGGCACGAGGTAACGGGCGCATCGGCCAGCGGGCGTATCATTCAGCCACAACCGGGCGGCCCCCGCTTTGCCGTGACGGGAAATTTCAATGCGATCAAGCGTTATAACAATTCCGACTCTTACGCGATCGGCGTCGGGCATCTGGCGGACCGGATCGGCGGCGCGGGTCCGCTGCGGTCCGGCTTTCCGCCCGATGCGAATGGAATGACCAAACCGGACCGCGTGAGATTGCAACAGCGCCTGACCGCGCGCGGCTTTGACACCGAAGGCGCCGACGGCGTGATCGGGTCCAAGACCGAGGACGCGATCCGCGCCTACCAATCAAGCACCGGCCAGCCTGTGACCGGTGTGCCGTCGCCGCAACTTCTGCGCAGTCTGGGATGACGCGATAGGGCCCTGCCTCGAGGCGCCACGCTATGCGACGCCCGTACCGGGCACCTCGCGCGGGGGCTGCGGCGGAGCTTCGTTCGGCAAATCTTGCGGTGCCTCCTGAGGCGGTTGCGGCACTGTTTCTGGTGGCAGATCGTTCGGCACCTCGGTCGGGGGTGGGGCCGGGTCCGGCATACCGGGGTTCAAGGGGCCGGGATTATCGGGGCCGCCTACCTGCGCGGCAGATGAAGGGGTGAGTTGAATCATGGCACGTCTCCTACAGAGGTAATCGACACGAACACGGCCCACGGATCGGGCGCCAACGGCGCTTTCGCGGCCCATGCCTTTGCAATCACTCAACCGCGCGACGCCCCGCTCGGTTCCCACCACGGATCGGTTGTGGTGCGCCCGCAACGACAGAAGGCGCGTGAGCCTTTTCCGCTTTCGGATTCAGGAGTAGGCGAAAAGACTTTACCCTTGGGTCGGCGTTTTCGCCAGCCAGTCGGCGCCCAGCTCGGCCGTCACGCGCGCGAAATCGGCCGCCATCGCCTGCGGTTCTGGCGCCTCGATATGGCTGCCGATCCATGCCAGCAAAGCCATGCGGCGCAGCATGACGAACGTGTCGATCTCGGCCTTTTCGACATCACTTAGCGGACGCATTTTTTCATAGCCCCGCACCCATGCGGCCTTGAGCGCAGGCACGCGCGGATCATCCTCCATAAAGCTGATGCCAGTTGCGAAATCGTAGAGAAACCAGCCAAAACCGCAATCGTCGAAATCGATCAGGCGGGTGCCGCCCGGCCCGGTCAGCAAGTTCGCCAACCGCATATCGGCATGGATCAGCCCGTAGCGATCTTTGCCGGCGCCGAATGCATCCAACCGCGCGCGTATGCGCACCTCGACGGCCTCCAGCACCGTTGCAATCTCAGGCGTCACATTCGGCGCATCGCGCCAATTGCCCCAGTTGGGGGTGTCGCCAAAAACCGTATCAACGTTCCACACCAGACGTTCAAAATTCGCGGGACGCGGCCAGAGTTTTGACTGCTCATGCGTCAGCGCCGCGATCTCGCCCAGCTCCTCGAACGGGCCTTCCAGATCACCGGCCTCATCGGGCTGCACGCCTTCGACGAATTCGAACAGCACCATGAAGCGCGGATTTTCCAAACCGTCTATGCGCGCTTCCTGAATGATTTCGCCATCCTTTCCCGAATAGGCGTCCGGGGTGACAACGGCCTTCGCCTCCTTCAGCGCCGTAATCCATGCCAGCTCGCATTCGATGGCGCGGCGGGTGTGATATTGCTCGCGGTGGATGCGCAGGACGGACTTGTAACCGCCGTCGGCTTCAACCAGATAGGTGGCGTTTTCGGATACGTTTATCAACCGCGCGCGTGCGTTCGGCGGCATCTCCCACAGGGCCAGCGATTGCTGCGCGAGCCTGTCCAGATGTGTCAGGAGTTCTGCAAGCGGCATATCGGTTTGCATCGTCGGTCCCTCTGTCGTGGTCTGCTGATGGTCGGGGCCGCACCCATCTGGGACCCCGGTCGGCCTTAAATTTCTTCGATCGCTTCCAACGATTCAGGCAGGATCTGACCGCCATCGACGATAATCTGCTGGCCGGTGATATACCCCGCCTCGTCGGAGGCGAAAAACAGCGCGGCGTTTCCGATATCCTCAACCGCGCCAAGGCGTTTCAGCGGGATCGAGGCGGCCATCGTATCCAGATACTCCTGCCCCAGCCCTTGCAGCCCTTCGGTGTAGATGTTGCCGGGCATCACCGCGTTGATGGTGGTGTTGTAGCGCGACAGCTCCATCGCCGCCGTCCTGAGAAAGCCGAGCTGCCCGGCCTTGGACGCGCCGTAATGCGACCAGCCGGGAAACCCGGTGACGGCGCCGGTGATCGACGATGTCAGGATCACGCGGCCCTTGTCCGCCTTCTCGAAATAGGGGATCGACGCCTTGACCGCCAGAAAGGATGAACGCAGGTTCGTCGCCATGACGCTGTCCCATTCGTCCACGTCCATATCGGCGATCTTGGTCTGCGGGAAATAGCCCGCGTTGGCGCACATGATGTCCAGCCCGCCCTGCGCCTTGGCGGTGCTGTCCACCGCCTTTTTCATCGCGTCCCAGTCGCCCACATCCGCGATCTCGTAGCGGACATTGTCGCCCATATCGCTGGCCGCTGACTTCAGCGCGGCCTCGTTGCGGGCGATCAGCGTGACCTTTGCCCCCTGCGCGGCAAAGACCTGCGCGATACCGCGCCCGATACCTTTGGAGCCACCGGTGACGATGACGCTTTTGCCCTTGATGGATGTCAGCATGATTTCCTCCCTTGATGCCGTAATTACTTTTGCGGGCGCAGCACCCGGTAGAGCGCCAGCCCCGCGAAGGCGGCGATGATTATCACGAACGAGCCGATGACCGACAGGATGCCCAGCGTCGGCACCAGCGGCGAATAGCCCGACACCATTTTCGCATAGAGCCATTCCGGCAGTGTCGAATCCGCGCCCGTCGTAAACAGCGACAGCGGAAAATTACCCCAGCTCAGCAGGAACGAGAACAGGCCAGCCGCGACGATGCCCGGCATCAACAGCGGCAGCGTGATCTCGCGCAGGATGACGGGGGTGGACGCGCCCATGTCGCGGGCCGCCTCCTCCAGCGCGGGGTCGAAACTGTAGGCGCGGATGGCGACAATCAGTGTGGCGATGGGCGCGATCCAGACCAGATGCGCGACGATGGCGGTTTTCCACGATGGGATGATCCCCAGCGAATTGAACCACATCAGCAGCGCCAACCCGAGCACCGTTTGCGGGAAAAAGATCGGCAGAAGCACCAGTTTCTGAAACAGCGAGCGGTAGCGCCACTGATAGCGCGCAAAGGCCAGAGCGCCGAAAAAGCCGATGATCATTGACAGGATTGTGACGATCACCGCGATTTTCAGCGATGTCATCGCCAGCATGTGCACTTCCTTGCTGGCCAGCGCGTCGGTGAACCAACCGGTCGAATAGCGCCGGATCGGGAATGTCAGGTAGCGGGCCTTGGACACCGAGGCGAAAGCGACCGACACCAGCGGCAGATATAGAAACGCGATGATCCCGATGCCGTAGATCATCAGCACGATGCGGGTGGTGCGGGATGTTTCCATGTCAGCCCCTGCCCATAATCTTGTCCAGGTCGATCTTGGCGATGCCATAGATCGCCAGCGTTCCGATCAGCACGATCAACACCATCGACAGCGCCGCGCCCAGCGACCAGTTCTGGCCGTATGTGAATGCCGTCTGGATGTCGTCGGCGATCACGATCACCGCGCGCCCGCCGAGAATTTTCGCCTCGGCCATCGCGCCGGCGGCCAGAACGAAGGTCAGCAGATACCCCACCATGATCCCCGGCGCGGCCAGCGGCAGGTCGATCTGCGTCAACACCTGCCAGCGCGTCGCCCCCAGATCGCGCGCCGCCTGCCGTGCGTCCTCGGGCACCATGGAAATACCTTGGGCCAGCGGAAACAGCATGAAGGGCAGATAGACATAGACGATGCCGAAGATGATGATGCCCACGTTATAGAGCGGGCTTTCGAACCCGACCCCGGTCCAGTGGCGCAGATAGCCCTCGAACAGCCCGCCCTTCATCAGGGTCAGAACCCAGCCGAAAAGGCGGATGTTTTCCGACACGAACAGGCTCGTGACCACGGCGATGATGATGACCAGCGCAAAGCGTTTGAACACCTTGGCCATGCCGTAGGCCAGCGGCCAGCAGATCACGAACAGGATCGTCGTCGCGGCGAACGCCATGAACAGCGACCACAGCAGCGATTTGTAATAGCCCTGTTCGGCCATCGTCTTGAACGCCGCGAAATTGGGCATGTTGAAAATGCTGAACACCTTTTCCGGCATGATGGAAAAGACCGCGACCAACCCCAGCGGCGCGATAAAGGCCAGCGCGAGAACCGCCAGCATCGGCAGCGACGACAGCGCGCCCAGTTTGCTGTCGAGACGCTTCATGCCACTTGCTCCTCGATGGCGGGCTCTTCGATCACATGCGCGCTTGCCGCGCTCCAGCCCAGCCGCACCGGATCGCCCTCGCGCCCGTCATGGCGATCCTCGCGCAGCTTTTCGACGGTCAGGATCTGGCCGCCTTCGGTCTTGATCTCGTAATGGATGCGTGATCCCAGTGCATAGATGCCGTGCAGCGTGCCGGACACCTCGAAATCAGCGCTCTCACCATCCTTCAGGAATTGCACATATTCGGGCCGTATCATCAGGGTCGCGCCGTGCGCAGCCGCGACGCGGGCGGCCATTTCTTCGGTCGCGGCCCCTTGCGCGGCGGTCAGCCCGGTGCCCTCGATGCGCCCGACCGTGGCGGTGACGTCAAACAGGTTCACCTCGCCCATGAATTCCGCGACAAAACGCGAGACCGGCCTGGAATAGATTTCGTCCGCGTCCGAGATCTGCTCGAACCGGCCTTCCTTCATGATGGCGATGCGGTCGGACATGACCATCGCCTCTTCGAGGCTGTGGGTGATGTAGACGAATGTCTTGCCGGTGCGCGCGTGCAGATCCTTCAGTTCTTTTTCCAGGCTCTTGCGCAGGCGGTAGTCCAGCGCCGACAGCGGTTCGTCAAAGAACAGGATCTCGGGGTCGAAGGCCAGCGCACGGGCCAGCGCAACGCGCTGCCGCTCGCCGCCCGAACATTCGGTGACGCGCTTGTCATAGTAGCTGCCGGGCAGGTGCAACAGCTTGAGCAATTCGAGCGCGCGCGCCTTCCGCTTGGCCGGGTCGATCTTGCGCAACTTGAGCGGAAATTCGATATTCTGGCCCACCGACATATGCGGAAACAGCGCCAAGGACTGGAACACCATGCAGGTCGGGCGCAGGTTGGCGGGGGTCTGGTCGATGCGCTTGTCGCGCAACCAGACCTCGCCGCCCGTCAATTCGTCCATGCCGACCAGCAGGCGAATGATGGTCGATTTGCCGCTGCCCGACGGGCCGACGATGGTGAAAAATTCACCCTCCTCGATGTCCAGATCGATGCCATGCAGGGCCGTGAAGCGCCCGAAAACCTTGCGGACGTTTTTGAGGCGCAAAATGGGTTTGGCAGGCATCTAAGTCTCCGAACTCTGTAAGGAATGGGTGCAGGGCGGCGGATATGCCGCCACCCTGCCCGCGCGGCTTAGCTGCGGCGCGCCTGCGTGTAGATGTCGATCAGCGCGGAATAGGACGTGACCACCTGATAATCGGCGGATTTCGCCATATCCTCGGACAGGCTGTCCATCTGGATCGCGTCCAGTTCATCCTCGGTGAAAAGCGCCATGACCTCGTCATTGCCCATCTGTGCGACGGGGTTGTAGGTGCCCTCGGTAAAGGCGACCGCATGGGCGATTTCAGGCGTTTGCACGAATTCCAGAAAATCCTGCGCCAGATTGGTTGGATCGGGATTGTTCACCACCGATGTCAATTCGACCCAGACACAACCGCCCTTGCCATCGACAGGGCCGGAATTGGGCGTGATCGCACGCACATTGGTCAGCCCGTCGAAACGCGCGGGCGAAGCGGTATAGACGCCGCCGGTGAAATAGGCGTCGATTTCACCGTTGATCAGTGCGGTGTTCATCGCCACCAGATCGTCGGTCAGCAGGCGCGCATTGCCGAAAATCTGTTCGGCAGTCGACTTGAATTTGGCCTGATCGTCGCCCTCGATCGCCTGGAACGGGTTCAGGCCAGCGGCCATCGCCATGTGGATGATGTTCCAGTTGTCATAGGTCAGGACGCCGTATCGCCCCTTCATCTTTTCGTCGAAAAAGAGGTTCCAACCCTCGTCCTCGGCCGTCTCGCGGCTGATCTTGTCGGTGTTGACCACAAAGGAGAACGGGCCGTAGCGCTGGGGCATGCCCAGAAGGTCGCCGTTTTCCGCGAAGGCCAGCGGATATGGCTCGGAAAATTCCGGCAGCATCTTGTCGAAATAGGGCATGAAGCGGTCCTTATCCATCGGCTTGATAAGGCCTTCGGGATAAAGCTGATTGCGCGCCCAAGGCTGGTTGACGTTGATCAGATCCCACACGCGCACCTCGCCGGCGCGCAGCTTGTTGATCATGTCGGGGTCTGACGTGCCGCTTTCGGCGCGGATGGTGGCGTCCGAATGCTTGTCGCGGTATGGGCCCAGCACCTGATCGGAATTGTAGCCCTCCCAGCACAGGATGTTCAGTTCATCATTGCGCGCGGCATGGGCCGCACGCGCGCCCATCAGGCTGCCCGCACCCAGCAGCGCACCGGCGCCGGCAGCAAACTGTCGTCTTGAAAGTGTCATGGTCAATCCTCCCGAGATTGTTAGTTATCGGTGATGCCGGTGGCCTCGCGCTCTGGCGGCGCTTCGTGCCTTGGCCCGGCGGGGTCGTCCTACTTCTTTCGTCCTTTTATCCCTTCGAGACAGGCGGTGATGGTGGCGCGCGCCACCTTCATGTCCTCGACCGACCCGGACATGAAAATCCGGCCCGTCGCGCCCATCATCTGAACGTCGTTGAGGATGGCATTCGGAGCGGCCTTTTCGGCCTCGTTCGCCGCGACGCAGGCAAACAGCGCCGGCGCCATTTCGTAGATCAGCAGCGCCACGCCCGGCACCAGGATCGACCCGTCGCGCGACCGGTTGAGGATGATCGCATGCTGATCCGACAGATCCTCGATGATGTCATGATAGAGGATCGTGGGCGCCAGCTGATCCTCGGGCTTGGCGCCGATCCCTTTAAGAATGGCGCGGCCCGCCACCTCGACATCGGCCATGTCGTCGGCGTGCAGTTCCAGCAGGCCGAACTGGCGTTCGGTGAACAGAATCCCCGGCTCCATATCCGGCGATTCCTTCAGCGCCAGATCGGTGATGCGGTGGATCGCCAGCGCCGGAGCCACCTCGATGATCAGCGAATTCTGCCCGGTAAAGGGCGGATATCCCCGCGCCCGCGTGGGCGACGAAAGATAGGCCGCGAACTGCGGTTGCAGATCCTCGATCGGCAGGTAGACGCGCAATTCAGTCATCAAGATGCTCCGGCGTTAGGATTATTTGGCCGCGTCGAAATGCTTGCCCAGATCGGCATGGGGGCGCGGAATGACATGTACGGCGGTCACGTCGCCCACCTGCGACGCCGCCTCGGCGCCTGCTTCGGTTGCGGCCTTGACCGCGCCGACGTCGCCGCGCACGACGACCGACACCAGACCGCCGCCGACCTCGTTGCGGGCGACGATTTCGACATTCGCCGCCTTGACCATCGCGTCCGCCGCCGCCAGCGCGGGCACATAACCCTTGGTTTCGATCATCCCGAGTGCGAGATTTGCCATTTTGTCTCTCCTTCAGCTTTTCCGGGTTTTGCCGGATTTGTTAGGTGTTTCTTCATCAATCGAGCCGATGATCAGCGCATCGATCGGCACTGTGCGGTCTGTGAAATACGCGGCGGCAACGGACCCTTGGGTGATCAGGACCCCCTCGCCTGGGGCGCAGCCCAGCGGGTCGAACGCGATCAGGCGCGCGCCGCTTTCGGTTTCGACCTCCAGATATCCGCCGGTCGGCATGGTTTCGATCCGGCGCGAGGCCCAGATTTTACCGGTCACGGTTGCGCGTATCATGTTGCAAACCTTTCGATCCTGATGCCCCGGCGCCGCGCCTCGTCATTGGCAAGCGGCGTGAGACGGCATTGTTTCGGCACGCGCAGCACCTTGGCGCCCTTGTCCAGCGCCTCAATGTCACGCTCGGTCACGAGCGTCTTGGTCAGTTCTGCCGCCTTGGTGCGGGTTGGGCTGGCCGGGCCGGTGACGATGCGCGGCGCGCAGGTGTTGGCGGGTGCGGGCATCGCGCCCGACAGCTCGAAGCGTTGCGCGCCGCTGGTGACGGCGGCGGCGAAATCCGGGTCGTTTTGCGCGCGCATCAGCAGATCGCGGGCGAAGCGGTCCAGATCGGCGCTGCCGCCTATCTGGACACGCTCGGGCGCGCGCCTCGGCGCGATTTGGGAGCGTAATGCGGCGATCTCCTCGCGCAATATGCTGCGTATCTCGTCGCGCAATGCGGACATCAGTCAGCCCCCGCAGCGCGCAGCGCGCCCTCGGCAGCATTGCGCGCATTGCGCACATCCGCCTCGGTCCCCGCCAGATAAAGCCGCCCGTTCGCGCCGATGGGGCGCATGTCGATCACCTTGATATCGGCCTCTTTTTCGGCCTCGTTGCAGGCCAGAACGGCATAGGCCGCCGATTGGCATTCCAGCAGGTAGACGGACTCGCCGCCCAGAACCATCGAGCCCATCTTGTTGCGGTTCATCAGGAAAGCATGCTGATTTTCGATATTGGTGACGATTTTCGACGCAAGGATTTTCGGCGGCGCCACATCCGCGGCGGTCTGGCCCAGTTGCCGCATCACCGCATCCGCGCCCGCCTGCACCTCGGCGGTCGAGCGGGAATGAAACTGAAGCGTGCCGAACTGACGCTCGACCACCAGCAGGCCAGCGCGCACATCTGCCGATTTCAGCACGGCGTCGGTCAGCGCCTCGACATCAAGGCCCGGCGCAATCTCGACGATCTGGGCGGCCATCCGCGCGCGCGGCAGCGAACCGCGCATCCATGTGGAAAGGTAGGCCAGCGTTTGCGGCTGAAGCTGGTCGATGAAGATAGAGGCGCGCAGATCGGTCATTTATCGCCTCCGGTCAGCCCTCTGAGCTCTTCGAGGATCAACTGTCGCAGCATGTCACGGTCTGTTTCCGGCAAGGCGGCAGGCGCGCGCGGCGCGACATGTGCCTGCCGGGGCGCGGTCGGCATCTTGCTGTCCAGCACCGACAGATCGAACTGATCTAACGGCACCGATGCGTCACTGTTATAGGCGATGCGCGTCCAGTGAACCAAATGCTGCGGACCCACGTTTTCGCCCACCGACGAACGCCCGGCAAAGCCTGTGCCGATCATGAAGGACGGCGGCAGATGCGTGGCAAAGCCCGCCGCGCCTTGGCTACAGGGCGCGTTGACGACCACGCGGTAGACCGGCAAGGCGCTCGCAAATTGCAGCAGACGGCCCGGCGCCTCGCCGTGGAAGGCCGCCGAATGGCCGCCGCCGCGTTTCAGGATCTGCGCCGCGATGGTCATAGCTTGCTGGAAATCGACGGCGGAGGCAAGCGTCAGCACCGGGCACAGCTTTTCGCGGAAAAGCGTATCATCCTGCCCCGGCGCGGTGATGACCGGCACCAGGATACGCGCCGACGGGCTGACGCGGATGCCCGCCTGATCGGCGATCCAGGCGGCGGATTTGCCGATGGCGGCAACGTTGAAGCCGTGATCGGTAAACAGGTAGTCGCGCAGTTTGTCGGTGTCGGCCTCGTTGCACAGGTGCGCTCCGGCACTGCGCAGGGCGCGCTCCATGTTACCGCGATTGGACTCAAGCGTCAGAACCACGCTTTCATTGGTACATAGGACGGAATTGTCGAAACTCTTGCTGTCCACCAGCCGTTTTGCCGCCGCATCCACCTTGGCCGAGGGATCTACATAGGCCACCGCATTGCCCGGCCCGACCCCCATCGCGGGGTTGCCCGAGGAATAGGCCGCGCGCACCATCGGCCCGCCGCCTGTCGCCATGATGACTGCGATCTTGTCCGAGGCCATAATCTCCTGCACCAGCGAGACCGACGGATGTTCGATGCACTGGATCAGGCCCGCGGGCGCGCCTGCGGCCTCGGCGGCCTCGGCCAGCGTTTTCGCGGCATCGACGCTGCATTCGCGCGCCGCCGGATGCGGGCTGAACACAATGGCATTGCGGCTGAGGATCGCCAGCATCGCCTTGTAGTAAAGCGTGGCAATCGGATTGGTCGCGGGCGTCAGGGCGAACACGACCCCGGCAGGTTTCGGCAGTTCGACCATCTTTGCATCAGGCAGAACACGCGGGCTGACCAGATCCAGATCGCGGTAATAATCCAGCAGCGGCAGGGTGCTGAACTCGTTCTTGATCTTCTTGTGCTCGACCACACCGTAGCCTGTCTCGCGCACGGCCCAGTCTGCGTAATGTCCGGCCTTGGCATGCCCGGCACGCGCCATCGCCTCGGCGACGCTTAGCACCGTCTCGCGGTCTGCCTTGCCGAATCGGCGCACGGCCCAATGGGCGCGGCTGACTTTCATGTGAGCGGTGGCGATATGCGGGTCGGGGACGACCAGACGCGCGGCGTTGGGATCGGCGCTCATGCGGCTGTCCTCATCGTTTTCATCAGTTGTCTGGCGCGCGGCATGGCGGCGTCAAAGCGGTCCATGATTTCCTGGCACACATCGACGCCCAGCATCACGCCCGGCTTGAACTGCAGCACCCGTTTGTCCAGCGATGAGAAGATTGCCCAGACGCCATTTTCATACAGCGCGCGCGACACCGCGACAGCGCCTTCGGGGTGGTCGAACTCCAGCCCCAGAACGACGCCGCGCTGGCGCACACCGACAAAGATATCGCTGTGGCGCGCCATCATTTCCTGCATCGCAGAAGCAAAGAATTCAGATATGAAATGAACGTTCGAGATGATCTCGGGCCGCTCCAGCATCTCGATCACCTTGTGACCGACGATACAGCCCAGCTCGGCCCCGCCGGAGGTCGAGATATGCGCCGCGCCATCCTCGTGCAGCCAGCCGCCGCATTCCTTGGTCACGAGGCAGGCGGAAATGGGATAAATCCCGCCGCCCAGACCCTTGCCGCACACCATGATATCGGGCTGGATGCCGTAGCCCTGCCAGCCCCACATGACGCCGGTGCGCATCAGACCGGTCTGCACCTCGTCCGAGATCAGCAGCGTGCCGTATTTGCGGCAAATGCGGTGACATTCGCGCAGATAGTCGTCGTCGGGCATGGGAAAGCCATAGGTGGCCGGGATCGTCTCGATGATGAAGGCGGCGACATCGCCCTTTTTCAGCACCTGCTCCAGCGCATCAGGATCGTTGAACGGCACGTTCAGGAATTCATCGGGCCGGTCGGCGAGGAATATCTTGGAAAACCGCTCGTCCCCGGTGGCGACCGACAGGCCCGAATGGCCGTGATAGCCCTTGATGATCGACACGATTTTCTTGCGCTGGGTGACATAGCGCGCGGTTTTGAGGGCGATTTCCACTGCCTCGGCGCCGCCCGCGCCAAAGATGGCGTATTGCATGTGCGGCGCCGTCTGGATCAGCTTTTCGGCGAAGGCGGCGCGCGCGACAGACGGGAACCAGTGGTTGCCCATGTCAAAGTAATCGAGGCCGGATTTCAGTGTCGCCACCAGTTCAGCGTTGCGGTGGCCGAAATTGTAGGTACCGCCGTTCAGGTGCAGGTCGATCAGGCGTTTGCCCGACATGTCATGCAGGAAATACTCCTCGCGACGGTCGATCACCATCGGCGTTCCGGCATCGCTCCAGAACTGCACCTTGCCCGGATTCCAGTATTCGGCGGCCTTTTTAAGCAAGTCGTCTTTGGAGTCGAAGCTGAAAAATCCGTAGTTGAACACGCGTGATTCCCTCCAGTTGCCTTTAGCTTGATCCATTAATATGGCCCTGGCAACTTATTTTGTGGTAAGTCGGTCATTATTGATCCGTGACACGGTCAAATGCCCGGTTATAAAGGTGATACGTCAGATGGGGTGCGCAGATGGCATTTTCGAAAAAGACACGGCGGCAGGATCAGATCCTCGCAGCGCTGGACCGGAATCCGGCCATGCGGGTCAGCGAATTGGCCACAACCCTAAACGTATCGTCGGAAACCATACGGCGCGACCTGACCCATCTGGACAACGCCGGACGGATCAGTCGAACCTACGGCGGCGCGGTGCGCGGCCACGTCTCCGAGCCACATCTGGCGGAACGTCTGAACCAGTTTACAGAGCCGCGACAAGCGATTGCGCGCGCGGCCATGACATTGATCGGCGACGCGGAAACGATTTTTATCGGGGGCGGCGCGACGACTCTGCATTTTGCCCGTGCATTGCGCAGCACCACACGGCGGCTGACCGTTCTGACTCCCGCGTTTCGGGTGGCGGCCGAACTGTCGGAAAATCCGCAAATCCAGATCATGTGCCTGCCCGGCATCTTCGACGGCAAGGAGGGGCTGGTGACCGGCCCCGAAACCCTGACCGCCATACGCCGGTATCACGCGCCAATCGCATTCATGGGCGCCTCGGCGATTGATGTCGGCGGGGTAAGCGAGGCGATGCTCGGCCCCGCCGAAGTCTACCGCGCCATGATCGAAAGCGCGCAAACCACTTATATTCTGGCCGATCAGTCAAAGTTCGACCGCCGCTCGCTGAAATATATCACCGGGTGGACCGAGGATATCCATTTGGTCACCGATGCCACCCCCGACACCGACCTACGCGACGCGATCGACGCGGGTGGCGCCGAGATCACGCTGAGCGATGCCTCAACACACCACACTACGACCGAGGCGGTCCAACAACTGTGAACACCGCACGCCTAGGGGCGCGCGGCTTCGCAGCAGAAACTTCCATCTCGTAAGATCCCTGTGCATGAGGGGCGCTGAAGCGGAAAATTGAATTGAGCCAAAGAATACCGCGCCTTGGCACCAAAAAAAACATGCCCTCCGGGGGGAGGGCATGTCTCGTGGCGGTATGTGGCGATCACTCTGCCTTTGACAACTGACCGCGAATTTCGCCATTCGGGTTCTGCTCCGTATGGATATTCACATAGTATTTGCCATCATCCAGTTCGCTGATCTGGTCCTCGGTGATGTCGCCGCTTCCCTCCATGATCGCATCGGACATGTTGATGACGGGGCCCGCATTCTCACCCTCTTCGGCCGGTCCGTGGATGTGCGCCGCGACCGGATCGCCTGTCAGGCCTTCGACCGTCACGGTCCACGATACCGTTTTCGCTTCGGTATCAACGGTCACGTCGGCGGTGCCTGTTGCGGAACTGTCGTTCGGCGGAACCTCGGCCCCGGCTGTCAGATCGGCGGTGTAGTTCACTGTTTCCGCAAAGACCGGAAGCGCGAGAGCCGTGCAGGCAGCGGCGGCGATCGCCGTGTTTTTGAAATTCGGCATAAGCATGATTAATGCTCCTTTCCATTAAGGCGTAATGACCCAACAGCTGAGGCCGCTCAAAGTTTCCGGCGCACCCTACTTTGACCCGGCGAAGGCGGAATTCCGCGCACTCAGGTGCGCGGTCCGTGATTGGCGGTAGGGCTTTTACCAATCAAAGGCGCGTTCAGCCGCCCCTGACGCCTTTCTCGACCCTCTCGCCCAGCGTCTTGTCCACATTACGCCAGTATTCGAGCGCACGCTTCAGGACCGGCTCCGACACGCCGCCCTTGAGGTGGCCGACGATGTTACCGACCAGTCGATCACGTGCGGCGTCATCCATGACATCGCGCACCAATGTGCCCGCCTGCCCCCAATCGTCGTCATCCTCGCGCAGCGTATAGGCCTGGCGCACCATATCGCCATCGGCGTACCACTGCCCTGCGTCATCGGTAAGCGACGGGTCCGCGGCAGGCCCCCCGTAGGAGTTGGGCGCATAGACCGGGTCCGACACGTTCTGGACCCGCATCGCGCCGTCCTTGCTATAGCTGTGAACGGGCGATTGCGGCCGGTTGACGGGGATCTGCTTGTAGTTGGCGCCAAGGCGCGCGCGATGCGCGTCGGCATAGGCAAACCCACGCCCCAGCAGCATCTTGTCCGGGCTCAGGCCGATGCCGCGCACCAGATTGCTCGGCTCAAACGCGGCCTGCTCGATCTCGGTGTGGAAATCGGTCGGGTTGCGATCCAACGTCAGCTTGCCGACCTCGATCAGCGGATAATCCGCGTGCGGCCAGACCTTGGTCAGGTCAAACGGGTTGAAACGATAGGTGCGCGCCTCTTCGAACGGCATGACCTGCATATGCAGTGTCCAGCTGGGATGATCGCCCTCCTTGATCGCGTTGAACAGATCACGGCGGTGATAGTCGCCATCTTCGCCAGCCATCTTGTCGGCCTCGGCCTGGGTCATGCATTCGATGCCCTGATCCGTCTTGAAGTGGTATTTGACCCAGAATTTTTCGCCATCCGCATTGACCCACATGTAGGTGTGACTGGAAAACCCGTCCATGTTGCGCCACGTTTTGGGGATGCCGCGATCACCCATGAGCCACGTGACCTGATGCGCCGATTCCGGCGAGAGCGACCAGAAATCCCACTGCATGTCATGATCGCGCAGGCCCGAATCCGCGCGTCGTTTCTGCGAACGGATGAAGTGCTGGAATTTCATCGGATCACGCAGGAAAAACACCGGGGTGTTGTTGCCGACCATGTCGTAATTGCCTTCGCTGGTATAGAATTTCAGCGAAAAGCCGCGCGGGTCGCGCCACGTGTCGGGGCTACCGCTTTCGCCCGCAACGGTCGAGAAGCGGGCCAGCACATCGGTTGTGACGCCGGGCTGAAACAGCGCCGCCCTGGTGTATTTGCTGACGTCCTGCGTCACCTCGAAACGGCCAAAGGCGCCCGCGCCCTTGGCATGGGGCTGACGCTCGGGGATACGCTCGCGGTTGAATGCGGCCATCTGCTCGATCAGGTAGTGATCGTGCAGCACGATAGGGCCGTCCGCGCCAACGGTCAGCGAATGTTCGTCGCTGGCGACGGGGATGCCCGCATCGGTCGTGGTGGGCCTTTTGGTGTCCTTCGTCATCCTCAATTCTCCTTTTACTCCATGCCGCGTCAGTCCGGCGCCCGGGTTCGTGGACTCGCCCTTATCGGCAAGACAGAAACCCGCAAACATCACTTTGGATCCGTCGGCGTCCAAGCCGCGATCCTCGACCGCGTCAGACAGGGGCGCTGTGCGATCCTCTGGTCGGCGTCTTTGATCCTGCCGCAATTGCGCGCATTAGCCAAGGTGGTGATCTACGTCCAATGCGGCACCCAAGGGTCCATCGTCCCGCAGGGCGCCGCCGAGATAAGGGCGCCGCTGGTCGGGACCTCCAAATCAAACAGCCGCACACCTATTGTCAGACCGTATCCAAACCAATGGACAAGGCCAGGTAAACAAAAAGGAGGTGATCGTAACGGCGATCAACTCCTTTTTTTGACGGACGAAGGTTTCAATGCGTCACTGGGCTGGTCTCAATACGGTCTGGTTTTTGAACCCATGCCGCGATCGCGAATCCCGCAGCACCGCCAATCAGCTTCCCCAACAACAGCGGAAGGATAATCGTCGGCTGGAAATTTGCAGCGAACGCCAGATGGTCACCGAACGCGAAGGCGCCGCAGACCGCGAACGAGATCACAAGCACTTTGTCGCGCGCAGGCATGTCCTCGATCAGACGGAACATCGCCAGCACATTTGCCGAAGCCGCGAGGAGCCCCGCTGTACCAGCGGACGACAGACCAAGCCGGGCACCGACCCATTGCATCGGGCGTCGCAGGAAGCGGTTCATCAGATACACCATCGGAAAGGCACCGGCCAGCATGATGCCGATATAGCCCGCGACTTCCAGCGCGCGAAACTGATCTTCGGTATCGGCGATGATGGGCGCAAACCCCCAGTGACCAAAGATGACCGTGAAGAAACCCGTAAAATATTCGACGATCGAGCTTACGAGGATCAGCGTGATACAAGCATACATCACGCGGCCAAATCCCAGAAACACCCGTATCATCATTGATGGGAACAGCTTCAGGCAAGTGGCGAGCACCAGACAGAACACGATCAGAGGCGAGATGTTGCGCAGCACCTGCATGGTGTTCAGCGCCAGGTTGTAAGTGGCTTCGCCGGTGGTGTTTATGTCGGGACGGATCGCGATATCCATGACACCAAGCGCGAGGCAGGACACCAGCACACCAATCGGAATGGCCAGCACGCCGCACATGATTCCGACGGCCATATATTGGTGGTCTTGCTTGCGCAGCATCGACAATCCCACGGGGATTGTGAAGATAATCGTCGCGCCCGCCATGAAGCCGGTGATAGAGGCGACAATCCAGCCCTCATTGGACAGCGCCAATTCGCGCGCCAGCTGAAATCCCCCCATATCGATCGCAATAAACGTGGTTGCAGCCATGGCCGGATCGGCGTTGACGGCTTGGAAAAGCGGCCCGATGAATGTGTTGATGAAGGCCGAAAGATACGGGATGGCGGCCATTATCCCCGCAACCGGAATGAAAATATGGCCAATGGCGTGCAGGCCCGCGCTGAACTCTTTGCCCAGCGGGCTTTCGTTGTCGATGATCGACGCAATCGCACCGATAACTGCGCAGGCCATGATGATGTAGATGACGAATGTCCCGATATGGGCCATGTGCTTGCTCCCTGTAAAAGGGCCGGACCGAAGGTCCACCCCCCGGTCCGGCGGTTATCAGCGGAAAAGTTGGGTGAGGTGATCGTTCAGGAAGAAGCCTTGTGGATCGAGCTTGCGACGCATGGCCCGGAAATCCTGCGCGCGGGGATAGATGTCGGTGACATCCTGCCCGGTCAGGAAATGCAGCTTGCCCCAGTGAGGCCGCGCGCCAAAGCTGCGCAGGATCTGATCGACGGCGCGCAGATAGTCCCAGTAATCCTTGCCCGGTTCCCCCGACACTGAAACGGTCACGCTATCCTGCTCGTAAAACGGGCTGATCCACCCGTCATCCCCGGCAGTGAAACGGTATTCGATGGGATAAATCGCGTCGCGGAAGTCCTCGAGCATCAGCTTGCGCACGGCGCGAACCGCATCCTTGCCATGTGCGACCGGGACTGCATATTCCAGTTCATGGAAATTTGGAACATATTCGATAGGGTAGACATCGGCGCTATAGGCGGCTTTCTCGAACTCGGCCTTGAAGGGCGCGCGGTCCGTGATGTCCATGATCTTTATCTCGCAGACATCTGTTGTGCGGCCCGATTTTGACGTCGCAGCCGTGTCCGGCAGGCAATAGCAATGCCGACTCGCTTCGGTCGGGCACCAGAAGAAGCTGAAATGACGGTGCTTGTCCGCCAATTCGTCATGCATATCCATGGCGGATTCGAAATCTTCGCGCCAGATGCGTTCGTACAGGTTGTAGCTGTCTGACAGTTGCAGCGTCATTTCCGAGATGACCCCCAACAGGCCCATCGAAACCCTGCTTGCCTCCAGCAGATCCGGTGTGCTTTCATCGACAACGATGATGTCGCCATTGGGTTGAACAAGCTTCATCCCCACCACCGCCGAGGCCATATTTCCCAGCGTCAGACCCGTGCCATGCGTGCCCGTGGTCAATGCGCCCGCAAGCGCCTGACTGTCGATATCGCCCTGGTTGATCATCGAAAGCCCCTCGGCTTTCAGCACCTTGACCAACTCGTTGATCGTGGTGCCCGCTGCGGCCGTCACGCGGCGCTTGTCGTGATCGATGTGGCGCACACCCCTCATCCCCGACAAGGTCATGTGCAGCCCGCTGGTCAATGCGACCGGCGTAAAGGAATGGCCCGATCCCGCGGCGCGAACATTCAACCCTTTCTCGGTCGCCTCGCGCACCAAATTGCAGAGCTGGTCCTCGCTTTCGGGGGCCGCGCGGGCGGCGCGGATGCAGGATTGGTTCCCGACCCAGTTTCGCCAATGTGGCTGTTCGATGCCGAATTCGTTTATGCTCATGTTATGTGATGAGGTATTCATGTAGCTCTCCTGTTGGTTTTTTATTTTTAGATGGCCGTATAGCCGTTGTCGGCGAACAGCTGCGCGCCATTGACAAAGCTCGCGTCGTCGCTTGCCAGAAACAGCGCAGCGGCGGCGACCTCTTCGGGTTTGCACAACCGCCCTTGCGCCGATGCGATCGCCGCCTCGGAAACATCGACGCCGTGGCGGGTCAACGTTTCGATCTCGCGCAGGCCGTGGGCCGTCGCGATAAAACCGGGGCAAATAGCGTTCGAGCGGATGCCGCGATCGCGGAATTCAACGGCCAGCGCGCGGGCGAACATGTGGCAAGCGCCCTTGCTGGTGCAGTACAGCACCTCCATGGGTGTGCCGACGACGCCTGAGATGGACGAGGTGCAGATGATGCTGCCACCGCCCGCCGCGATCATCCCCGGCAACACGGCCTTGCTGACCAGGAACATGCTTTTTACATTGACTGCCATGACCCGGTCCCATTCCTCCTCCGAGGTTTCCAGGAACGGCACCGCAGCCAGAATACCGGCATGGTTCATAAGCACGGTGATGGCGCCGAAAGCGTCCTCAACCGCCTTGACCGCCTGCTCGACCTGTCCGGCATCCGAGACATCAGCAGGGGCAAAAATCGCCTGATGCCCCGCATCGCACAGGCGTTGCGCCACCGCTTCTCCGTCGCTTCGGGGCAGATCCACAATGCCCACCTTCGCACCTTCGGCGGCAAAGCGTTCAGAGGCTGCCAGCCCACAGCCCCCTGCTCCGCCGGTGATCAATGCTACTTTTCCACTCAATCTTCGTGTCACGTAACCCTCCTTGGAATCGTGCTTGCCTGACCGGCTGGTTTTCTTTTGAATGGCTTTGGGGCCGGTCACTCCCTTTGCCAGGTCGTGAAAGAGTAGGAGCGCGTGCATGAAACGCCATATGACAAAAGTCATATGATAAACTCGGACGAGATCGGCGCGATTGCCGCGTTGTTCCGCGCGACGGGCGGCACAGATTATGGTGTGGCGCTGGATGCATTGATCCGCACCGTCGCCGCCTTTGACATGAGCTGCATCTTTGGCTTTTCAGCGTCTTGCGCGCCCATCCTTATCCATGATGGCTATAGCGAGACGGTGGATCGGGGCGCCCTCAGATCTTATCTGCGCGGGGCCTATCAGCTCGATCCCTTTTATTCGGCAAGCATTGTCGAGGCATCCGAGGGCCTATGGCGCATGCGCGATCTGGCTCCTGACGCCTATTATGATACCAAATTCGCATCGTCCCGCGAGGTACACCCCTGCATTTCCGATCAAGCTGGAACGCTGGTCGAGGAGATCGGATTTATCATCGCCCTGCCAGATGGCCAAGGTGCCACCTATTCGCTGATGCGTAATCGCGGGGGCGCGCTGTTCAACGAGACGGAGTTCGCGAAGCTGCAACACCTTCTGCCAATCGTGGCCGCGAGCCTGCGGTCTCATTGGCGGTTCGCGCATCAGATCGATGCGCCCTCCCCCTCCACACCCAGCTCGGACGAAGTATTCCACCTTGCCTTCGGAGAGGTCCTGACACCCGCCCAGTGCGGGGTCACGAAACTGATCCTGCGTGGGCATAGTAGCGTATCAATTGCCGAGAACCTCGGCATTGCCGAGGGCACAGTAAAATTGCACCGCTACAATATATATAGGCGCTTGGAGATCTCCAGCCAGGCCGAGTTGTTTCAGCGGTTCATCGATTATCTGGCGCGCTAGAAAGTGACCCAATGGGATGATCTGCCTTCCCACCAAATCGCCGCTATTGTTGGGGTTATTATACTTTGCGTACCCGTTATCCCGGATAATCATAACGCTTTTATCTTCGGTATGGGCATAACCCTCTACTGATGTCGCCGCTCTATGTCCTGTCCCGCGTCAAGGCCCACAAGAATGATGGCAGTAATGATGATGGCAGTAATGCGAGGCGACGCCCCATCCACCCCATGCGCGGCAGCTTTTATCACCACCGGGAAACTGCGGCATTTTTTACCTTGTCATACGGCGGCGCAGTACCTCTACTCGGGCGCATATGTTCCGCAAGGAACACGCGCGGCGCGTCGATACGGCCCGCGTGACAAGACCAATCAAGGGAGAGAGACATGAAATTCACCGCAATCCTTGCCACCAGCACCATTTTGGCGGGCGCCGCTGTCGCGCAGGACGTCGACAAATCCGACTGGCCCAGCAGCTTTACCGTCGGCACGGCCAGCCAGGGCGGCACCTATTTCGCCTATGGCTCGGGCTGGGCGAACCTCGTCGCCAAGGAGCTGGGGCTTACGGGCGGCGGCGAAGTCACCGGCGGGCCGATGCAGAACATGGCGCTGGTCCATACCGGTGAGGCCGCGTTTGGCATGACCACGATGGGTCCGGCGGCGGAATCGCTGGCTGGCACGAACCCGATCGCGCCGGGGCTGGAAATGACGCAGGCCTGCGCAATGTTTCCGATGTATCAGACGCCGTTTTCCGTGACCGCGCTGGCGTCGTCAGGGATCGAGTCGGTCAGCGATATTCCTGCCGGTGCCAAGATCGGATTTGGCCCCGCCGGGTCCACGTCGGACACCTATTTCCCGCGCATGATGGATACGCTGGGCGTCGACTATGAGCGCCGCAATGGCGGCTGGACCGATCTGGGCGGGCAGTTGCAGGACGGCCTGCTGGATGTGATCGCCTTTGCCGCAGGCGTGCCTGTCCCCGCCGTCAGCCAGCTGGAGGTGCAGACCGACGTGAACATCATCGAGTTCACCGAGGAAGAGCAGGCCAAGCTGATCGAAGCGTTCCCGGTCTCGGATTTCACGATCAACGCCAGCACCTACAGCACGCTGACAGACGACGCGCGCTCGGTCTCGATGTGGAACTTCGCCATCGCCAACTGCGACCTGCCCGCATCGTTTGTCAATGCCGCCGTCGATGTTGTCATGTCGGACAACGAACGCATGACCGGCATCCACAAGGCCGCCGCATCGACCCTGCCCGAGAATTGGGACAAGAACAAAGTGCTGAAATGGCACCCCGGCGCGGCGGCATGGTTCAAGGAGAACGCAGGCGCCGATATCCCCGATGACATGATCTACGGCGGCTAAGCCGCGCACCAAACTCTTGCATGTCGCCCCCTTGGGGCGGCATGACGCCGCGCCGTGCGGCACTTCGGGAAGGGATTTTCCATGACAGATCAGCACAGCGCGGACCCGCAAGGACCGATCATCGCCGAGGGCGTGGACGAAGAACCCGTCGGGGGAAATCAACGCGTCTTTGCAGGGCGCAGCTATCTGGTCGTCGCGGCGCTGTCGGCAATCTATGCCTTCTTTCACGTCGCTGCGCTGAACGGGATGTCGATCCAGGAGTGGACGGGGCTGCGCATCCCGCTGCTGCCGACCTTCCCCATGGAGACTTGGAATTTCCGTATCGTGCACATTGCGGGCGCGCTGATCCTTGGCTTTACCCTCTATTCCGCGCGCGCCTTCGTGGACGAGGGCACAGGCCGGGCGCGCCATCCGCTGGATTTTCTGGCATGGGCCGCGATGATCCCCGCGCTTTACGCCATCTGGACGGCATGGGGCATTGCCAGCCAGATCGCCGGGGGTGTGCAATGGAACGGCATGAACCCCGAGTTCAGATCCCTCGAAATCTATCATTTTGGCCTGCCTCTGATTGCTGCCACAGCCATCGGGATCGTCGTTGGCTGGCTGCGCGGGCGCGAGCGTGGGCAGGTTGCGATTGCCGATATTCTGCTGTCGATCTGCGGTATCGGCGTGGCGCTCTACCTCATCACGATCTACGGCACACTCATGCGTAATTCGACCGGCACACCTTTCGCGCCCATCGGCATATCGCTGGCGGCCGTCGCGGGAACCGCGCTCATCATGGAGCTGACGCGCCGCGTCGCCGGCCTTGCGCTGATCGTGATTTCGGGGATTTTCCTGATCTATGTCTTTACCGGTGACATGCTGCCGGGGTTCCTGAATGCGCCGAATATCCAGTGGACCCGCTTCTTCAGCCAAGTCTATACCGACGCGGGCATCCTCGGGCCGACAACGGCGGTGTCGTCGACCTACATCATCCTTTTCATCATCTTCGCGGCCTTTTTGCAGGCATCGAAGGTTGGCGACTATTTCGTAAATTTCGCCTTCGCCGCCGCCGGACGATCCCGCGGCGGGCCGGCCAAGGTGGCGATCTTTGCCTCTGGCCTCATGGGCATGATCAACGGCACCTCGGCGGGCAATGTTGTCGCCACAGGTTCGCTCACCATCCCGCTGATGAAAAAGGTCGGCTATCCCAGCCGCACCGCCGGCGCGGTCGAGGCCGCCGCCTCGACCGGCGGGCAGATCATGCCGCCGATCATGGGCGCGGGCGCCTTCATCATGGCCGAGATCACCGGCATTCCCTATACGGACATCGCCATCGCGGCGATCATTCCTGCGGTACTCTATTTCGTGTCGATCTACTTTATGGTCGATTTCGAGGCGGCCAAGCTGGGCATGCGCGGCATGAGTTCGGACGAGCTGCCCAAGATGCGCGACATGATCCGCCGGGTGTTCCTGTTCATCCCGATCATCATCCTGATTTATGCGCTGTTCATGGGCTATTCGGTCATCCGCGCGGGCACGCTTGCCACCGCCGCCGCCGCGGTGGTGTCGTGGCTGACCCCCTACCGCATGGGCCTGCGCAGCATCATCAAGGCGTTCGAGCTGGCGGGTATAATGTCGATCCAGATCATCGCCGTCTGCGCCTGTGCGGGCATCATCGTGGGCGTCATCAGCCTGACGGGCGTCGGGGCGCGGTTCTCATCCGTGCTTCTTGGCCTTGCCGAGGCCAGCCAGTTCCTCGCGCTGTTCTTCGCGATGTGCATCGCGATCCTTCTGGGCATGGGGATGCCGACAACGGCGGCCTATGCGGTGGCGGCATCGGTGGTAGCGCCGGGCCTTGTCCAGTTGGGGATCCCGCCACTGACAGCACATTTCTTTGTGTTCTACTTCGCGGTGGTGTCGGCCATCACGCCGCCCGTGGCGCTGGCCAGTTACGCGGCGGCCGGCATATCGGGCGCGAACCCTATGGAAACCTCGGTCGCGTCGTTCAAGATCGGCATTTCCGCCTTCATCGTGCCGTTCATGTTCTTCTACAACGGCGCAATTCTGATGGACGGCACGTGGTTCGAGGTGATCCGCGCAGGCCTGACCGCAATCATCGGCGTCTATCTTCTGTCGGCGGGCGTGCAGGGCTGGTTTGCCGGAGGTCATGTTGCGTGGTTCATGCGGCTGGGTCTGGTATTCGGCGCGCTTTGCATGATCGCGGGCGGGTTGGTGACCGACATGATCGGCGTTGCAACAGCGCTCGCGCTCTTTGCGATACAGTGGAAATTCCGCCCGTCCCCCGATGCCCAGATCCGGGTTCGCGGCAGCGATTAATGGCGGCGACTCTCGATAACGCCCAAGGTGTTTGATCCCTCGGTGTGATGCAGCGATACTTCCACGGGGCTGGAAGGAAGAATTATGGGACAAGCCCGCCGCGATTGAAACGATGCCGCACTGTGGCTAACCGATCCAATAGCCAACGAAGCCGCGCACGTGTCGCACAGGTCTGTAGCGTCACCTACCACTTAAAGCCCAATCGAGGCCCCCAGTATGCTGACAATCTTTTTGGCGATTGCACCGGTCTTTGCGCTGATCCTGATGGGCTATGGATTGCGGCGCGGTGGCATCCCTTCTACCGAGTTTTGGAATCTCAATGACCGGCTGGTCTATTGGGTTCTGATGCCGGCGTTGTTTTTCGCCAAAATCTCTGCGGCTGACCTGAGCGGAGGATTGGGCGATTACGCGCTTCTCCTATATGCAGGGTTCTTTGCTGCAATCTTTTGCGGCTGGTTGTTCGGACGCAGGGTTCCAGCGCCACAGGCCAGCTCGCTTTTGCAAGGCAGTGCGCGTTTCAACACCTTTATCGGCCTCGCGATCGCAGAGGCCGTTTTCGGAACAAAGGGGTTGCAGATCGCGGTGCTTGGCTCCGCCCTTTTGGTGCCGGTGGTGAATATTACAGTCGTCACCCTGATGACGCGGCAGTTGGGCGGCGGCGGAAAGTCAATCTTGCGTGGGCTGATAAGAAACCCGCTGATCCTTAGCATTTTTGCGGGTGTGCTATTTAACCTTGCCGGGCTGAACGAGGTGCCGGTTCTGCACGAAATCGCCCGCATTCTCGGCAGTGCTGCATTGCCGATCATGTTGCTTTGTGTCGGGGCCAATCTCAAGCTTCGTGGGCTCAGCGGGTCCGTTCAGATCATCGGGCTTTCAATGCTTGGCAAGTTCCTGATCAATCCGATTGCGGTTATCTTGGCCGCGTGGTTCCTCGGCCCCGATCCGTTGACCTTGCAGATCGCCCTGATTTTCGCGGCGCTGCCGACAGGCGTGGCCAGCTACACGCTCGCCCGTGAGATGCGGGGCGACGCCCCCCTGATGGCGGCAATCATCACAACGCAAACTCTGTTGAGTTTCGTTACGTTGCCTTTGACGCTGCTCATCGGACAGGCGGTGTTGTCACTCAATTGACTCCAACGCGGACTGTTGCATTGTAAGCAGTGCGCCGACCGCCGAACCTTGCCATGAGCAAGCGATGAGCGATGCGGCCTGCTACATCTATAGTTGCCTCTGCGATTGCAAGGTTTTCGTCAATCAGATGGTCGGCCTCAAGGGGACCGTCCCCCATGGTCGGACTTATCGGCCCGGAGACGGCAAACCTGTGCGGTTTGGCGGGCCTGTGTCGAACAACTACAAGCAAATTCTATGGGGTTGGCAGTTCGGTCTGTCTAGATGGGTAGCACACCGCCACGACCTCCAGTCCTGTCAAACTGACGACAGCGCGGACCGTCACTTGGCTTTGGCACGCGCCATCTCCACTGACCGGAGAGAAAGTTCCAGCATCAGGGCGTTCAACAGGTGCCCTTCGTAAGCGCAATTGTTGTCCTGACGGTAAACGGCGTAGCAGTCAACGAGCCGATCCCGGTCAACGAGTCCCGCCTCGGCCAGTCGCGAGGTCGCAAGAACTTTGACAATTGCAGGCGCTGAGGTTCCTTTCAGACCTTTGCGGAGGATATCGTAGAATGTCTCCTTTCGGTGGCGCCGGGTTACGCATGTCGAGAGACCACGTTCAGTCAGATAGCGCCGCTGCAATGTCCTGCCGCGGCGCCATTCCACAGGTAGGCTGCGGCAGAACTGAACCAGCTCGGGCGTGAAATACGGATTTAGCGGCCAGATCCCGCTTCGCAGATATCCGACCGCGCCCGTTTGGGCGCATTCCAGGCAAGAGCGTTCGACGACCGCGGGCGGCGCAATGTCCAGCGTCCTGACACCGTCCACCAGCGCCTCGCGCCCCATCGGTGTGAGAAATGGTGGAGGCGGATTGCGCAGAGCGGACTCGTTTAGATTCTCATCAGATATCTCGGCTGCGGAGAGGGTCGAAATTTCATCGCCCCCGAAGCCCGTAAACATGCGGTCGAAGCCGCGCGCGCGCGCCCCGGCCATCAGCAGCGACATAGGCTCGCGATAGTATTCCTCCCATGGGACCGCATCACCCGCGCTCAGCCGGTCGCCCGAAAACGGGGGGTGGTCGATGCCCTTGAATTGAAAATCATCCGCACCGGCGCGGGTCAGTATCTCGTCACGGCGGCGGATCTGGGCGACGCCTGAGGGGCCCGGTACGAGGATGCCACACCCCGTAACCCTGACCCCCGGGATACGCGATAGCGCCGTCGCGATGACAGCCGAGTCCAGACCGCCTGAAACCTGCACGCATGCCGTAGATGTCGTATCCAGAAATCGGCGCAGGCTGGAAACAAGAACACTTTCGAACGCGTTTGTGACATCGGCATCCGGTCGCAAGCGCCGCGGCAATACGCGTTTGGCAGAAGCCGGATACTTGATATCAAGACGTCCGGTTTCCGGATCGAATGTCGCGTGGCTCCGCTCTGTCAGCAGAAAAAGGCCACGGAACAGGGTGTGCCGGGAATAGGGATGGCCGAAACCTGCCAGCGCCAGTGCGGCACGCACCGGGTCGATCTCACCAGAAATATGACCATAGAGCCGTGCCGGGTCCCAGTCTGCGTACAACGTCGTGGCGTGCGGTGCGAGATAGACAGGCGCGCTGCCCCAACCTCCGGCGCGAATGCTTACCTTTCCCGAATTATCAATCAATATCAGTTGGTTATTGAGCGGCCACTCCGTGCTGTGTGCAACGAACTGGTCGTATTCCACAGCAGTGGCATGGGCGATATTGCCGCCCTTGCAGGACACGGCACCGACCGCGAGATCGGCCCCAGAATTGGACACTTCCCAGACGCGAAAAGCGATCCGCCCATCGCACTGCATGGCGTGCCATGATAGAGCCCGGTGATCGAACGGCTCCACAAAATCAGCGCCGCGCATCCAGCGGCTGCCCGCCCAGGTCCAATCAGATCCCGAATTCCCGACAGTCAACCGAACACGGATCATCGCGTTCTGGTTTCACTCTGGACGAGTTCGGATTGAGGCACCTATGCTTGCCTGAATTACTCCTGAGGCTCGCGGTTCTGCGCGTCCCCATGGCCCGACGGTTTAAGCTGCGGGGCCTCTTGGGTCACATATACTGGAGCGGTCTCGAAAATTGATTCGCCGGTGGGAAGTTCAGATTGCGTGGACATGATTTCTTCCTTTCTATCTAAATGTGATATCAGCCTGTAGAAGAGTGAGTACCTACATCACTCGTGTCAAGGTTATTTATTGTTTCACAGGCTCACCTTGACTTGCGCAATCTGCGCGCGAAACACGACAAACCGACTACTCTGATCGTATTGGTGCGCGTGAAGATGACGCATAGGCGCAAGCCCGAAGATCGAGATCAGCGCGATGCCGACGGCAGCGGCCATAAGCCAAGGCAGCCCACGGGTGATGTGCGGATACGTTCGATATCGAGAAGAAATGCCGTTAATAATCTGAAAAAATATGAAAAATATCATGCCACAGGAGGGCGCATAGCATGATGAATGCCACTGATATGGGGGTGAGCGGCCCCTGCCACGGAAACTGTGACCGGGGCCTTATCTATCGGCATCTATCGGCATCTATCAGCGCGCGGCATCCCAGAGGCCACCGACACCGTGGCCGCTGGTCTGACCCGGGGCGGAATCGCCACCCCAGAAGTAAAGCGGCAACCCTGCGGGCGTCGCCCATTGGAGGGTTCCGTCCGGCCGCCGGATTACCGTCGAGCCGTCATCGGCAGTGCCACCCCTGCCCACCAGGAACGGGGGCCAGGACGCGGCACAAGCCGCCGTGCAATTGGACACGCCACGCCGATCCTTGCGGAAGGTATAAAGCGTCATTCCCCCGGCCTCCGCCGCCAGAACATTCCCGATCGGAGTTTTGACCTCGACCGTCGGTGTGGCCATCGCCGTACCTGCTGCCGTGACCAGAAGGGCAGCTGAAATCATCGTTTTCATCGTCTTCTCCTTTTTTCGGTTAGAGCGCTTAGTTCGCGTAGAAGTGAGCGTCGCCCTGCGGTATCTCGAAGGTCGCGTTGACCCCGAAATGCGAGGTGAAGCCGATCAATGTCTGCTGCATCACATCGTCAAATCTGGCATAGTCACCCGTTGCACCGGTGATCGGACGGGTGTTGGTGACGCCGACATCGGCCAGTTCGGTGCCTTGGGTGATCATAACATCACCAGTGTCGAATTGCATGATCTGACGGCTGACCAGCCAAACGCCAGATTTTGCATCACCGCCTTCGCCGACGAACCAGCCGTCACAGGTCCAGCTGCCCAGCACCTTGTCGGGAAAAGCAGGGCTACCGTCCTCAAGAACGCCGTCGATGTTTCCGGCCAGAGTGCCCGCGGGATAGATGTAACCTTGTGTTACGAAAGGATTGCCGTGTGCGGGCATGCCGCTTTCATGGACCGGCTTGTCGGCAAAGACAAAACGCGTGTGGTCTTCGGCCACGTCAAAGCGCGTCAGCGCCTCGCCTGCATAGGCGTCGCAGGCCGCGACCGAGGTGAGGGCAGTTGCAAGGAGGAGTTGTTTTATCATCGTGTTTCCAATCTTTATGTTCAATGTGGGGTAGGCATCTGACGGGCTGCGGACAGCAGCCCGTCAGAACATCCAAACGGTTTATCCGTGTTAGGCGGATGGCCAGCACGGGTCGGCGCCAGTTTTGCGTGATCTTGTCGAGCATGGTGGTCTCCTTTCCTAATTGAATGTTGTAAGTGTCGCTCAGCGCGCTGACGGGTCAGGCCGCATGCACCGCCTCGCAGATCTGCGCCACATGCCGATGGTCCGTGCCACAGCAGCCGCCAAAGACGTTCAGCTTTGGCAACAGTTGCGCCAGCACAGCGTATTGCTGGCCCAGTTCCTGCGGATTGCCGTCATCCAGAACCTCGCATTGGTCGAGTTCCGCATGGCTCATCCGCGAGGCATTGGCCCGCACGCCGCAGATGCGGTTGGCCCACGCGCCGCCTTGCTCAAGCATGCCGCGGAAGTGATCCGGGTGGGCACAGTTGATCATGTAATAGGCAGGTTTGACCTCGCAGTTCGCGTCAACTTCGCCTATCGCATCGCCCAGCGTTTCACCCGTGGGCAACCGGCCATCCGTTTCCAGCGTGAAGCTGATCACGCACGGCACGCCCGCTTTTCCTGCCGCCCGCGCGATGCCGATCGCCTCGAACGTGTTGGTCATGGTCAGCGCCGACACCATATCGGCCCCACTGTCTGCAAGGACGTCGATCTGGAAACCGTGGTAGGCCTCGGCATCGTCGGCGCTCATGATCGTGGACGGGTCATAACCATCGCCGCGCGGTCCGATCACGCCATTGATCAGCACATTCATGTCTGCGCCGAACTCGCGGCGCAGCTCGTCTGCAAAGGTGACGGCCTCCCGATTGATCGCCGCCAGATCATGCCGATCATGGCCCAGCAGCCCGGCCCAGTCGGGGTTCGCCCTCCAAGTGTTGGTATCCAGAACGAACCCCGCGTCATTCTGCCGGGCCGTTTCCATGAACTGCGCGAAATAATCCTTCATCGCGGCGCGGCCCTCGACCGTCCGCAGCATCGGAAAGAAAGCGAAATAGGGCATGTCGAAGCCCTTGTGAAACAGCATCGAAGTCTCGAACCCCGCATCCGTCAGAAACATCTGATCGCTCTGGTGGGGCAGGTCTGATCGCTTTGCATGTGTCATCTTCTGTCTCCTGTCTGAGTGACTGGAGACATTTGTGGCGCCCGCCCGTGTGCGGCAGCGTTGTGCGGACCGTGGTAATTTGGTAGAATTACCGATGTATTTCCGAGAAAAATGTACTTTTCATGGGTTATTCGCTCCACATCGCCCTTTTGGGTGAATTGTCCGTCGTGGCCAGTGGCACGACAGTTGCCCTGCCTGCATCACGCAAGGCGCGCGCAGTGCTGGGCTACCTTGCCGCGACGGCGCGTCCCGCCCGCCGCGAACGCCTGTGCGAGATGTTCTGGGATTTGCCCGACGATCCGCGCGGATCGCTGCGCTGGGCGCTGAGCAAGCTGCGCCACGCCGTCGATCAGGACGCCACCCCCCGCATCATCGCGGATCGAGAGCGGGTAGCGTTTGAACCGACCGATGCCCTCGTCGATCTGCGTGCAATACGCGAGCGTCTAATAGACGATCCGCCCTTTATCCCCCCGCCCGAATTGCGCGATATGGCCGATCAGTTGCAGCGGCCCCTTCTGGAAGGGCTGGAACAGGCCGGCACGGAAAGTTTCCAACTGTGGCTGGCCGCCGAGCGTGAGGACACGCGCTTGCTGCAACTCAACGTCCTGCGACGTCTGGCACTTCATCCCGAACTGACGCAGGCCGAGACCGTGATATGGGCGCGGCGTTGGACAGAAGAAACCCCGCTCGAGGAAGAAGCCGCGCGCGGACTGGTCAATGCGCTCGCCCAATCGGGGCGGCAGGAAGAAGCGCGCCATTGGGAAGCGGATTTTCATGCAGCCGCGAAAAAGGCCGGGCTGCCTGTCACCGGCCCACTGTTGGACGAGACATCAGAACCACCGAAAACCGACCCCGCGGTCGAACGCCCTGAGGAAAGCCCGCCCCGCCGCATGCTGCGCAAGCAGAGTATCGGTTTTTGCCGGGCGTCGGACGGCGTGCGCCTTGCCTATGCCACGGTCGGAGAGGGGCCGCCCCTGGTCAAGGCGGCCAATTGGCTGAACCATCTGGAGCTGGACTGGAACAGCCCGATCTGGGCACCGACCTTTTCAGCCTGGGCCAATCACCGGACGTTGATCCGCTACGATGAACGTGGCAACGGCCTGTCGGATTGGGACGTGGATGATATCAGCCTCGAGGCGTTCGTGCGCGATCTTGAGACCGTGGTCGATGCACTGGGGCTGGACCGGTTCCCGCTGCTGGGCATGTCCCAGGGATGCGCGGTGTCGGTGGAATACGCGGCGCGCCACCCCGAACGGGTATCTTGCCTGGTGCTGATCGCCGGATATGCCACCGGGTGGCGCATCGGCGCCAGTGAAGATGAACAGACGCGCCGCGAGGCCGTCCTCACGCTTACCCGTCATGGCTGGGGGACGTCGAACCCCGCCTACAGGCACATATTCTCGCAAACCTTCATGCCGGATTCAAAGCCGGAAGACCTGGCATGGTTCGATGAGTTCCAGCGCCAGACGACCTCTCCGGAAAACGCCGTGCGGTTTCAGGAGGCGTTCGGTCATATCGACGTGCGAGAAAGCCTGGCCAAGGTGAACGCGCCGACAATCGTCTTTCACGCGCGCGATGATCGCCGGATATCGCTGGAGCAGGGGCGCGAGCTTGCGATCGGCATCCCGGACGCCGAATTCGTGCAACTCGACAGCAAGAACCACATTCTCTTGGGTCATGAACCCGCGTGGGTGGAATGCGTCCAGCAAACCGGAGATTTCCTGCGAGAGCATGCGATCTGAGCCGACCTAGAGTGAACTGATACCGGTTTGCCGCCGCCCTGGCGAAAGCGACACTTGCAGCGCGGTTCCTGCAGGAAAAAAGGTAAGCGGTGCATTGCCCCCATCCTTCCGCACTGAGGTTTGTTCTGCGATTGAGGCTCTTCATTGATTTGAGGGAGTTTCTTGAAGGGAGCTACAAGCGGGTTTCGCACATGTGTACGACGGCGATCAGACGGCAAGCGGGAATGGCCATTGGATCTGAAGGCCGGGATTGTGGCGGAGACGTTGATCGAGGGTGAAACGGCCAAGGGGGGTGGCAGGGCGCTATGTTCTGGTACGGAGCACGGTGTCGGATTGGCGTCGCATGACGCTGCAGGGCAAGCTGGTGTTGCCCAATCTGGATGGCATGGGATTTGTGCCGGTTGAGATGGAGGAAGCGGCTGTGCTTGCGGATCGGCCGACACCTGCAGGCAAGTGGCATCTTGCCGAGGTGGTGGTGCCGATCAATGGCGTGAAATACTAGCGTTTGGCCGACGGTCGACGCAGACGGACCTGTGCTCGACATTCTCGTTCAGCCACTGCGAAATGCGAAAGCCGCGCGACGTTTCCTGAAGCGGCTTGTCGCACAATTTGGCCACCCGCGCGTTGTGATCACAGACAAGCTCCGCAACTATTTCAAGCCAGTCCACGATTTTGCGCCGGGCGCAGATCAACGCGCGCCTAAAGGCCCCGACAATCTGATCGAAGGGTCACACCGGCCGACGCGGCGACGGCAAAAGATCATGGAAAGGTCTAAATCGCCGAGGCAGGCGCAAAGGTTCCTTGCTGCCCACGACCGGATCAGCATCATCTTCTGCCCCGCCGTTATCGACTTTCCACCATCTCCTACTGTCATGCCAGAGCCGATGCCTTCGGCCGGCTTTGCCAAGACGTTCGCGCATGTGCTGGAAGCCGAGGAGCCGAAGCGGTTCACTACCTCAATGTCGAAAGCGCGCCGAAACGGGCGAATTTTCGTCGATTGGCTGCGCAACGAACGCGGCGCGACCGCTATATCGCCGTGGTCCGCGCGCGGGATCCTGTCACAGTGCCGGTCGAGAGGGAAGGGCTGAAAAAGCTCAAAAGTGCCGCAAAGCTCACCTTGGGTAATAGCTACGCCCGACTGGCTGTTCCTTGACCGCATCTTGCGCTGACAGCGCGCTTCCAAACTCCTGATGCTGACACCGCCACCCGTTCTCAGGATCGGATCGACAGCTCGGCATGACCCTTCTCACGCGTTACCGCACTCAGCATGAGAGTCTCACCTCTCTTCAAGTCAGAAACACCGCCCTTGGCATATTGAACATTTTCAGCATTTTATGATGGTGCCCGGGGGCGGAATCGAACCACCGACACGAGGATTTTCAATCCACTGCTCTACCCCTGAGCTACCCGGGCACCGGGAACGCATTAGCGTTCGGGTGAGGGCCTTCTAGGCGAGGCCTACGGCGCTGTCCAGAGGCTTAGCGAATATTTTCAATGTGGTTTTGCACGTTCTACTTCGGCGGCTTCGATCGCTTCCTCGATATCATCGGGATCGGTCGAAGGGATAGCGTAGCCGCCGCCCAGCCAGCGGGCCAAATCAACGTCGGCGCAGCGTTTGGAGCAAAACGGGCGAAGTGCCGGGTCCGTGGCCTTGGCGCAGATCGGACAGCTCATTTTGGCATCTCCAGCGGTGCGCGGTCACGCTTGCGTTGCAGCTCGAAATGGCCCAGCGGCGTCCAACCGACCAGCGCGGTTTCGGTCGTGTCGGCGCGGAATGCGGCGCGCAGCGCGTCTTCGAACTGGCGGCGGTCCTTTTTCGCCATCGGGGCGAGATCCAGCACGATTTGACCGCCCAAGCCCCGCAGCCGCAGCTGGCGGGGCAGCTCGCGCGCGGCGGCGATATTGGCCTTGTGACCCGCGGCAGGGCTGGTATCGGCGCCGGTGTTCACGTCGACCGCGATCAGCGCGCGGGTCGGCTCGACATACATCGAGGCACCGCCGGACAGCGGCACATGGGCGGTCTCAAGCAATGCGATCTGATCCAGCACGCCCTCGGCTTCGAAACCATCGGGATCGGTCACGACATCCGCTGGCGCCGTCCATTCCCGCCAGGCCAACTGGTGCGGGCTGTCGCCCTCGGTCAGGGTCTCGGCGTCCCCGTCGGAATCCTCCAACACCGCGGCCGCCAGATCGGCCATGGCGCGGATATCCTCGGCGATGGCGGTGTCATCCGCCTCTTCGCAGGAAGACCGCAGGATCAGGCCCAGGACGCTTTGATCAACCTCGTCCATCTCGGTATGGGCGATCTGCATCAGGGCATCGCGCCGCGCATCATCGCGGATGGCGCGGCTGATATTCAGCCCCGGCGCGCCCGGCGTCACGATGGCGTAGCGCGATTTGAACAGCAGTTTTTGCGTCACCGGCAGGGCCTTGCCCGGCTCGGCCTGGCCGGTCACCTGCACCAACAACACCTGCCCCGGCGACAGGCCACGCACCTGCCGCAGGAAGGCCGGGCCATCAGGCGTGCGCAGGAACATCCCCCCCTGCCCCTTGATGGGACGATCGGCGATGGCGCGGTAGATCGCGCCGGCGCGCGGACCGCCACCGTCGATCAGCACATCCTCCAGACGGCCAGCGACCAAACGCGCGGCAGCCTCCTGCCCGTTCAGTTGATCCAGAACGATTGTTTCACGGCTCATGCCTGCGCCCTCCAGCCTGCGGCGTTCAATAGCGTTGCCGTTTCGGCCAGCGGCAAGCCGACAACAGCGGTAAACGATCCCGATATCCATGGGATCAGCGCGCCTGCCGGTCCCTGAATACCATACCCGCCGGCCTTGCCCCGCCAGTCACCAGTGGCGAGGTAGGCCGTGATTTCAGCGTCGGACAGACGTTTCATTTTCACCTTGGTCAAAACATCGCGCTGCCAAAACGTGTCGCCCCGGCGCAGCGCCACGGCGGTGATCACGCTGTGACGGCGCCCCGACATAGCGCGCAGGAATGCCACCGCCTCGGCCTCGTCCTCGGGCTTGCCAAGGATGCGGCGCCCCAGCGCGACGGTCGTATCTGCCGCCAGAACGATGTCGCCTGCATCCGCCTGCACCGCCCACGCCTTTTCCCGCGCCATGCGAATGCAGTAGGGGCGCGGCAGCTCGGTCTTTTGCGGGGTCTCGTCAATGTCCGGCGGGCGGATATCGCCCGGCACGACGCCGATCTGCGCCAACAGCTCGCGCCGACGCGGACTGCCGGATCCTAGGATAAGTTTGGGGGGATGGTCAGGGGAAAGCATCATGAAGGCACCCAGTTGTCATACGGGGTGCGCTGCGTTCCGCCTGTGGCAAAACACTTTCCCGCACGCGGCGAAGCGTCGCTTCGCCGTTATTTAAACCGATAGTTGATCCGACCCTTGGTCAGATCGTAGGGGGTCATTTCGACCTGCACCTTGTCGCCGGCCAAAACACGAATGCGGTTCTTGCGCATTTTACCTGCCGTATGCGCAATGATCTCATGGCCGTTTTCCAGCTCGACCCTGAATGTCGCATTCGGCAGGAGTTCCTTGACGACACCGGGAAATTCGAGCGTATCTTCCTTGGCCATGGGGTCTCCTGTAAAAACAATTTCCGCGCCGTCGCGGAACAGCGCCTTAAATGGCGCCTTTCCCCGCTTTTTTCAAGGGCTAAAGCGCGCGATGCCGCGACGCAGCAATATCTAGCGCAGTGATGTGACGGCTGGCGCGGCGTCGCGGCCTGTCTGATCGCCCCAATGGCTGCGGTTCAGCACACCGCCATCGGCCCGAACATGGGCAACCTTGGCCAGATCGACCTCGCCAATGGTCCAGCCGGGCTGATCCAGAACGCCCTCGGCAATCACCCCGGTTGGGGGAAATCCTACGTCCGGGGGGCCAAAAATGCCGCCCATACCAACGTTTTCATCCACGGCGGGCGACCACGGTGCAGGCCCCACGATAGAGGACATGACGCTGACGCACTGCGCCTCCAGCGCGCGGGCCATGGCGCCGATTCGTACCCGGCTGTACCCGGCCAGCGCCTCGGTGCAGGACGGGACCAGCAGCAGATCGGCATCGCTGACCGCCCGCGCCAGCAGTGGAAATTCGCTGTCGTAACAGATCAGGATCGCGATCTTGCCCAGTGACGTGTCGAAGATCTGCAATTTGCCGCCCGGTGCGACATCCCATGGCGTGCGCTCGAACCGGGTCATGATCTGCTTGTCCTGCGCACCGCGCCCGCCGCCCGGCGCGAACAGGCGCGCGCGGTTGACGGGGCGCGGACCATACGCCTCGTCAAACACCGGTGCAGAGGCGGCCAGGATATGCACACCATATTTAGCCGCCAAATCCGCGTGCAGATCATCGACATCACTTGTCAGATCCGAAACGACGTGCAGGCACCGCTCCAGATCGCCTGCGGCGTCTGGCCCGGCCAACATCGACAGCTCCAGCGCGGCGTATTCGGGAAACACCAACAACTCGGCCCCCTGCCCGGCGGCGTCTTGCACCCAGTCGGTCAGTTTGGCCTTGTAGGCCGCCCAATCGGGCAGCGGATCAAGCGGATATGCGGCGGTTGCTATTTTCATGCGCGCCACAGTATCAGCGCCACGCCGGCCGTCCAGCCCCCAGCTTTCATCGGTCCTGAAAAAACCTCGGTAGATAATAGGGGAGATATATCAATGGCAAAACTGAACGCATTCACCGTGGCCGGGATGAAAGCTCTGCCGGAGGGCGAGCATGGTGACGCCAGAGGTTCATGGCCTATATGAACCCCGAAGGCGCACGCCAATGTCGAGTTGTCAGCCGGTTGGGCATCAACGAAATCTTGGTCACCATCGTCAAGCTCGTCGATGATTGGACTCCATGCAACCCACCACAAGAGCCTGAACCGCCTGACGCCCGCAGACGTTAAACAGGCCAAGGCCACATGAACTTGCTTGAACGCGAGAAGGCGAGAAGGCGAGAAGGCGAAGAAGAGAACCATGAAGCCAAGGCGTTTGCAGCACGCCAGATACGCTGCCTGGGTGACACCAGATGGGCGATGACTCCGCAGAGTCAAAATATCATCTGTCTCAGACTATTTGAGAACGAACAATAGATACCCAGAACAGCCAAAGGTAATTGGGCTGACCGTCGGACGACGCGCTGAAAATAGTGTCACTTCGGGAACAGGAATGTCATCTGAAGCCGTCCACCCCAGTCATCCGGGCCACCGGCCGGTGAGTCCGCCCAATATCTGACACCGGCAGTCAACTGAACAGGTTGCTTGCCGAACTTGACCATCTGGCCCACCGTGGCGTTGATCGGCACAGACCATTCCTTTGAGTTCCACTCGTAGGTGGATTCCGTGTTCAGCGTGTAGGACGTACCTGAGGCCGTGCTGTAGCTAATAAACGGCTGCAGATACGTCGCCGAGAACTTGTTTCCCAATTCGCCATTGGATACCGACCCGATATGGCTGGCCAATCCGCCAATTGTCAGACCGCCTGTCTGCTTGAGCACGACGCCGGTAATTCCGACACCCCAATCTGCCGGTGCGATGCGATCCGTTGCCGTTGGCAGTTGGAACATTGGGCCGACGCCCCAGATCACCCCGCCTTTGGTCGGGGCCTTGGGCGAGAAGAAAAGGCTCTGAGTCGTATTCCCGAATCCGCTCTGGTGGCCAAGACCGGGAACGACCCCGTCCTGAAAGACGACCGGGATTATGGTTCTGGAAATAACGTTCCAGTCGTTGTTGATCGAGATTGGGATGACCGGTTGCACGGTCATGGTCGTCTGGTCACCGTTGCCGCTTGCAAAGCCCGAATTGTAGTCCAGCTTGATCGGTACGCTGATCAGGTTGGCCAGCGGGTTCGACAATTGCTTTGACAGATCCGAAGCTTTCGTGGATTGCGCTGCCGCTCCAGACGCCAGACCCGAAGCAATGGCGAGCGTCGCTGCCATCATCAAATGGTTCATCGATGTACCTTTAGCATGATTCAGTGTCATTCTCACGTGATCCTTGACCAATTAGTTAATCGAACTTTTAGGTTTGCGCGCCACTTTGAAGTCGGCGTACGGGGGCAGAAGTGACGGCAGCGGTCTGAGCATCCGATCCATAATTTCCGCCCCGACGTGTCTATCATCTTTTGTAGCTTAGGACGCGCCGTTCACGCTGCTCAGGGCCGAGGTGCAATCATAGGAATCTCAGAATCGATAGCTCACACCAACGACTGGCCCCGACAGCCCCAGATCCACGTCGCTTCCCAATATCGACTTATCGATTTCCATGTACCTGTAACCGAACCGTCCCGACCAGTTTTCGTTAAAGGCGTAGTTCAGGGTTCCCAGAACCTGCCATGTCTTGTCCGAGCCGCTTGCGCCAAAATCCACGAAACCGGTCGCCGACCATTTTTGCGACATCCGCCAATTTCCGCGCACCCCAACAACAGGCACCAACCAGCTTTCACTGGCCGAGGATGACCGCGCCGGCAGCGCCCCGGCCGTCAATGTGTGGGAAAGATCAATATCGAACGCCCTGAACCCGCCCGCAATGTCGACCGCGACCGTGGGGGTTTCCGTAACGCGGTAGGCCAGGTAGCCGCTAAGCGCTGCAACCTTGATGTCCATTTCCAGCGAATTGAAGGCCGCCCCGAACGGCGTGCTCTCGGTATCCGAAAGCTCGGTATAAAGCAGGTCTGCAATCACCCCCCAAGGTCCGGAGCGCGCTTCGAAGGTGCCCATGAATGCCATATCGAGATTTGAAAGGACGTCACCGGTTGACTGGCCCAGGTCAGCATCGCCGAATGACGTCTCAAGAGTTCCCGATATGCCGGGCAACCAGCCATATAATGTTGCTGAATACTCCGTATCTTCGGCCGCGGCCAAAGCCGGACAGAACGCTAGGCAAGCTAGTGCCGCAATCCGTATTCCCATTCAGGTCCCCTTGAAACGAATCAATCAACGATATCTATCCGTAACAGACCTGACACCACTTTCGCTCGGAAAAGTGGGCCGATGTATTGGATTTGTTTGTTTGAGCGCTTGGATCACCTGTGGCCTCCCCCGGGTCTTTCAGCGCGTCTTCCTTTGGCCATTAAAGGCGCATCAACAACCGAAACATCCGCCGCTTTGTGATGTCCAACATGTTTGCGTCGTCTTGAGCGTCCAGCCGTCCGTCATCAATCTGCGCCAGAACGTCTATGCGTTTCAACTCGCGCTCGCGCATCATCACCCATCCCATGTCCAAACTCCCTCAGCTCGATTGAACACGACAGTGACATTATCGCCTTGCGACTACAGGCGGGAAAAGGAATTTATCTTTTCCCCGTGGGAATTAGCGACCCCTAAACCCAAGGAAATTTATATGCCGCTTTCAGGTTGACGTTCGCTTTTACGGCTTCCACAGCTTCGCTCCAGCGTGTGCCCAGAACGGAAACGTGTATGTCGGCCAAACCCACCAGCAGACCAGTTGGTCGCTCGAGGCCTATATCCTTGGCAATATCGTAACCGGCCCGAAACAGGCGTACCAGCACTCCACCCGGCAGGCGATCACGCACCCTGCCGGTTATGACGTGAAGATCAGGACACCGCTCGATTTTCAGGGGGTTACCGTCCACGCGGAGTATGTGGGCATCATGAGGTCGGCAAATAACAAGCCGATCGGGGCATTGCTCGACCCCACGATTATCAATTCCGTCTGGGCCAGCAACAATGAAGTCGTGGAAAATATAACAAACCCGGCGAATTCACGACGTTCTGTTCCTATGAATGGACATCCACGCCGCAGAACCGGAACATGCATCGCAATGTGTTCTTTCAGGACTGTGCAAAAGTGCCCGAAGCGCCCCGAGGATTTGTGGAACTGGATGGGCGAACTGCGAAAAACCGGCAACGAAGCGCTGGCGATATCGCACAACTCCAATCTTTCCAACGGCATCATGTTCCCGATTGAGATCGACAGCAAAGGCAAACCAATCAACGCGGCCTCGGCGCAGCAACGGATGCTCAACAAACCGCCGACCGAGCTCAAACAGGTCGAGGGTGCTTCTGATACGCATCCGGATCCGTCGCCGAACGATGAATTCGCCAATTTCGAAATCATGAACTACCTGATTGGCATCGATAACAGTTTTTCGAAGATATATGGCAGTTACATCCGCGAAGCGTTCCAGAACGGATTGGCGCTGCAGGGCTTTGATGCTGTAATCAGTATAAGCCCGGCGTCGTGGGTGCAGGCGGCTCGCACACCACAGCCACGGCATATGCCCAATCGAATTTCTTTGGCGATCACGGGATGACCGACGCAACCCCTGCGATTCGACTGGCGGAGGCGGTCAGTTCCGGCATGTAGACGCTGAAAACGGGCATCTCGGGTCTGGCCGGTATCTTGGGCAGAAGAAAACACCCGTAACTCCCTCTTTTCGGCAATGCAGCGCCGGGAAGTCTGCGGAACCAACGGCGTATGTTCGGTGAGCGGGGCTACGACCCGAGCATCCTGTCGCAAGAGGACCAAGCGATAGTCGGCTATGCCGGAGGCGTCCCATGAGAGGCAGCTTCCTTCGACTGAAGGCAAGGCCCCTTTATTGCCGAGGGCCTGTTCACGCTCGCCCCTGACGGTTGGCACAGCCCAATTCAATCAGGATACGGGTGGCATCTGGTCTGGGTGGGGTCGATCAAAGCAGGTCGCGTTCCAGCCTTCGAGGAAGTCGGGGCTGATATCAAGTCGGCTTGGATCAATGACCAATATGAGGAAATCAAACGCGCTGCACTTGGTGAAATGCGATCACGTCACACGGTGGATTTGGTTGCTCTTGTGACCGCCGATCTAAGAGATCTGGCAGGTCCGGCCAGATCTGCACCTTGTCAGAGCCAATTACATAGTGAAGCATGGTCCCCGGTTTTGGCGCGCAGGCTTGGGGGTATCGCTCACTCTGACAATCGCGCTTCTTGTCAAACCCGCAGATGTTTCGACGCATGAAGTAAGGCCTGCATCTCTGCAGATTGACCAGATCGGTAAAGACCGTTTCAGTGTGCTGTGACGCATACCGGTCCTTTGGGGTGTTCGACTGCCCGTCCTCCTGCAATTTCCGGGCAGCGTGAAAATTGTCACCGGCCCCCCCGAACGCGAACTGTCCGACCCGATCATAAAACACAGCATTATCGAAGCCGCCGGGGGCCTGCCCGGCCAAAAGAGAACTTCCGTCGGCCTTCAGGCAACCATAACCGACGTCCTGATCCTCGCAAAGGAGACAGACGAACGGAGCATCCGCCGAGAGGCGACGCCTGCATCTGCTGCTGCGGCACGAAGGCTGGTCCGTGAATTGAAAGAAGCTGTATCGCATCTACAAGGAGGAGGGTCGGCAGTGCGCAAGCTGTCCCGCTCGGGACATTGCTGCGCAATGCCCTGCCGGGTAACGGGTAGCGTACCGTGGGCACCAGAGCACCTGCGGCAAATCCCTCAAAGACCCGAACCGGGGAAGGAGCAGGTCAGGTCTTCCTTAGAAACAACTCCATCCTCCGAAGTCAGGGAGCCTAACGGAAATGTCTCGCTAGCAATTGCATATCTATGCTACCGCCCCATGCGAGTAGGTTTCGCGCACCGTAGCGTGACTTGAAACGTGGTTTGCCCCCGGAGGGCTTTGGCTTCAGGCCGCCTCGCCGCCAGTGAATTGCAGTTTGGCCAGCCGCGCATATAGCCCGCCCTCGGCCACCAGAGAGTCATGCGTGCCGATCGCGACGATGCGGCCTGCCTCCATCACGATGATGCGGTCCGCCTTCTTCACGGTCGCAAGGCGGTGCGCGACAATGATCGTCGTGCGCCCCTCGGCCAGCTTGTCTACGGCCAGTTGCACCGCGCGCTCGCTCTCGGCGTCCAGCGCGCTGGTTGCCTCGTCCAGCAGCAGGACCGGCGCGTCGCGCAGGATGGCGCGGGCGATGGCGATACGCTGTTTTTGCCCGCCGGACAGCATGACGCCGCGCTCGCCCACCTGACTGGCATAGCCTTCGGGCAGCCCCATGATAAAGTCGTGCGCCGCTGCCGTCCGCGCCGCCGCCTCGACCTCGGCGTCGGTGGCGTCCAGTCGACCAAAACGGATGTTCTCGCGCGCCGAAGTTGCAAATATCACCGGATCCTGCGGGACCAGCGCCATGACGCGGCGGAAATTGTCGCGACGCATATCGGCCAGTGCCGTGCCATCCAGCAGGACGCGGCCCGCGACGGGATCGTAAAAGCGTTGTAGTAGCTGGATCACCGTCGTCTTGCCCGCACCCGAAGGGCCGACCAGTGCAATCGTCTCTCCCGCCCGGATATGCAGATCAAAGCCATGCAATGCGGGTACATCTGGCCGCGCGGGATAGACAAAATCGACATTGTCGAACCGGATATCACCGGTCACAGGGCTGGGCAGCGGCAGGGGACCGGCCGGATCCTCGACCGGATCACTGGCGCCCAGCAGCTCGACCAGACGCTCGGTCGCGCCGGCGGCACGCTGCAATTCGCCCCAGATTTCCGACAGGGCGCCAACCGCACCTGCGACCATGACCGAATAAATCACGAACTGCACCAACGCGCCCGCGCTCATGCCGCCACCGCGCACGTCACGCGCGCCGATCCACAGCACGCAGACAACACCGGTGAACACGAGGAAGATGACGATCACCGTCATAAACGCCCGCACCCGGATACGCTGGCGCGCGGCGTCATAGCTGCGTTCGGTCGACGCGCCGAAATCGGCGCGCGTCGCGGCCTCATGCGTGAACGCCTGCACAGCTTGAACGCTTAGCAATGCCTCGGATGCCTTGCCCGAACTTTGCGCGATCCAGTCCTGATTATCGCGGCTGAGGCGCCGCAGCTTGCGCCCCAAGGTCATGATCGGCACGATGATCAGCGGCACGATCAGCAACACCAGCCCCGTCAGCTTGGGCGAGGTGGCCAGCATCAGCACAAGCCCTCCGGCAAAGATAAGCGCATTGCGCAGCGCGATGGAAATGGACGAACTGATGACGCTCAGGATCAGGGTCGTGTCGGTGGTGATGCGGCTCAGCACCTCGCCGGTCATGATCCGCTCGAAAAACGCGGGCGACATGCCGATGACACGGTCAAACACGGCGCGGCGGATGTCGGCGACGACCCGTTCACCCAGCTTGGTCACCAGCGCATAGCGCAGGCCGGTACCGACCGCCAATAGCGCCGTGATCACCAGCGCGGCCATGAAATAGCGGTCCAGGATCGCGCCGTTCTCGGCGTCGAAATTGTCAATGACGCGGCGCACGGCCAGCGGCAGGGCCAGCGACACCGCAGCCGTCAGGAACAGCGCGGCGGCGGCGGCGGCCATCAAACCCTTGTACGGCTTCAGGAACGGCACCAGCGCGGCCAGCGCGCCAATGCGTTTGGACGGATCGCGATCCCGCATTTCTGCGGTTGCGGCAGCGTTGCGGGCCATGGGCGCTCCTGTGGTGAGGGTCAGCTTGCCCGTGTTCTTGACCCTGCGGGGCCGGAGGGTCAAGCGCCCTTTCAGCCAGCGCGACGATGCGGCGCGCCCGTGGCGGCCAAAGTGCCGCCACGGGCGCTAAGTTCACTTCGCCGGTGCGACGTCCTGCGCGCGCTCGGCCTCGATCCGACGCCATTTGGCGACATTGGCGTTGTGCTGGTCCAGCGTCTCGGCAAAGGCATGTCCGCCCGATCCATCCGCGACGAAAAAGACGAAATCGGTCTGCGCCGGATCGACCGCCGCCTCGATGCTGGCCTTGCCCGGATTGGCGATGGGCGTGGGCGGAAGCCCTTCGATCACATAGGTATTCCACGCCGTCGCCTTGCGCAGTTCGCTGGCGCGCAGGCCGCGCCCCAGTACGCCCTTGCCCTCGGTCACGCCGTAAATCACCGTCGGGTCGGTTTGCAGGCGCATCCCCGCGTTCAGCCGGTTGACGAAGACCGACGCAACCTGGCGCCGCTCGGCCGCCACGCCGGTTTCCTTTTCGATGATCGACGCGAGGACCAGCATTTCCTGCGCATCTTTCAGCGGCAGACCATCGGCGCGGCTGGCCCAGGCGGCGGCGACCAGCACCTCTTGCGCGTTCCGCATACGCTCGATCACGCTGGCGCGTGTGTCGCCCTTGCGCACCTCGTAGCTGTCCGGCGCCAGCGTGCCCTCTGCGGGCAGTTCGGCGACTTCGCCCTCCAGAACGTCGACGGATTTCAGCGCTTCGACGATCTGCCAGCTGGTCGTGCCCTCGGCGATGGCCACACGAAAGCGGGTGTCAGCCTGCGTGCGCACTTCGGTGAAAATATCAGGCGTCGCCTCATCCGCCGGATTGAAGGCGGCCTTTTCCACATAGCGCCCGGCATCCAGATCCAGCTCGCGGATCTGCACGTCATTGTTGGTCACGCCAATGCGATAGACCACTTCGGTGCCGCAGGTGCTGGCGCCGCCGCGGGTGATCAGGTTGGTAATTTCGCCCATGGTGGCGCGTTCGGGGATCAGCCAGCTGCCGGCCTTGATATCGCCGGCCTTGCCCGCGTAATCCGCCCCCATTCGAAAGACGATGGGGCTGGTGATCGCGCCCTGATCGGCCAGGTGGTCCGACACGCCGCGCATCGACGCGCCGCGGTCGATCCGCAGGCAGATCGGCGCCGCTGCCGGGCCCTCAGCCTTGTAGGTGTTCTGCGCCCAGAGGATGACACCCCCCACTAAAAACACAATGACAACCAGAAAACTGATCGCACTGGAGGCGATATTGCGCCACATCACCGCACCGCGCCGAAACAGATGCTGGCATTCGTGCCGCCAAAGCCAAAGCTGTTGGACAGCGCCACCTTGACCGGACGTTCGACCTTTTTGTTCGGCGCCAGATCGATGGAGCTTTCCACCGTCGGGTTTTCGAGGTTGATGGTCGGCGGCACCACCTGATCGCGGATCGCCAGAATCGCAAAGATGCTTTCGATCGCGCCCGCGGCGCCCAGCAGATGGCCGGTCGCGGATTTGGTCGAACTCATCGTTGCGGTACTGGCCGCATCGCCAAGCAACCGTTCGACCGCCCGCAGTTCGATCTTGTCGGCCATGGTCGAGGTGCCATGCGCGTTGATGTAATCGACCTCGCCGGGCTGCACGCCTGCATGTTTCAGCGCCATTTTCATCGCGCGATAGCCGCCATTGCCGTCCTCGGACGGGGCGGTGATGTGGTGGGCGTCGCCAGACAGGCCGTAACCCAGCACCTCGGCATAGATCTTGGCGCCGCGCGCCTTTGCGTGCTCGTATTCCTCCAGCACGACAATGCCGGCGCCCTCGCCCATGACGAAACCGTCGCTGCCGCTGTCAAACGGACGGCTGGCCGCCTGCGGATCATCGGCGCGTTTGGTGCTGAGGGCCTTGCAGGCGTTGAAGCCGGCGATGCCGATCTCGCAAATCGCCGCCTCGGCGCCGCCGGCAACCATGACATCGGCATCGCCGAACATGATCAGCCGCGCGGCATCGCCGATGGCATGCGCGCCGGTGGAGCACGCCGTGACGACCGAATGATTCGGCCCCTTGAAGCCATAGCGGATGCCGACCTGACCACTGATCAGGTTGATCAACGCGCCGGGAATAAAGAACGGAGACACGCGGCGCACACCCTTATCGCGGATGGTCAGCGTCGTTTCCTCGATCGAGCGCAGGCCGCCGATGCCTGACCCGATCATCACGCCGGTGCGCTCGCGCGCCTCTTCGTCCTGAGGCGTCCAGCCGCTGTCCTCGACAGCCTGTTGGGCGGCGGCGACACCGTAAAGGATGAAATGATCAACCTTGCGGCGCTCTTTGGGCTCCATATATTGATCGGCATTGAAGGTGCCGTCAGTGCCATCCCCATAGGGCACTTCACATGCGTATTTGGTCTGCACATTGACTGGATCGAAGCGCGTGATCGGACCTGCGCCCGACTGGCCGTCCAGAAGGCGGCTCCAGCTTTCTTCGACGCCGGAAGCCAGCGGTGTGACCAATCCCAAGCCCGTTACTACGACACGGCGCATATAGCTGACCCTTTCCCCTTTGGTTTGACGCTGGTCTTACCCCGGCTTGGGGCCGGGGGGCAAGACCGCGCTGCGAGTCGCGCATCCGCGGGGGATTACTTGAACTTCGCGACAGGCTCGGCCGGGGCGGCGGCGATGGCCAGTGCCTCGGCCAGATCGACGTCGCGCGCCATCAGCGCGCGCCCGATCAGCGTTCCAGCGACGTTGGGCACGTATTTCAGCCGGGCGATATCGTCGATGGACGCGACCGTGCCGCGCGCGATGACCTGATGGCGCGTCGCGGCGGCGAGCGCGGTGATCGTCCCGAGGCTGGCATCGCCCTGCCCGATATCCGCGTCCACGTCCGTCACGATGATCCCGGCCAGCGGATCGGCCTCGAACGCGGCTATGAACTCCGCCGGGGTGAAACTGGAGCGCGAGCGCCAGCCATCCGTCATCACCGCGCCCTGATAGACGTCGACCGCCAGTACGATCTGATCGGGATGGAGCTTGGCCAGCGCGTGCAGGAATTCAGGATCGCGCGCTGCCATCGTGCCGATAACAATCCGTCCCGCGCCTCGGTCGATCCACCCCTCCACCTGGGCCTGGGTGCGAAAGCCGCCGCCCAACTGCACGGGGATGTGCGCGGCGCGAATGATCTTTTCCACCAGAGCATTGTTATCGCCGTCGCCGCGCAGTCCGTTGAGGTCCGTCAGGTGCATCCACTGCGCGCCGGCATCGGCAAAGCCGCAAGCCGCTTTGACAGGATCGACGTGCCACCGGACCGGCTCTTCCAGTCGACCCCGCGTGAGCGACACGCATTTACCGTCCAGAAGTTCGAGTGTGGGATAAATGATCATGGCAACTGCCCCCAGTTTTCGCGCCCCGGCAGGGTGCCACGGCGCGTCTACCTTCGCACGGATGGCGCGAGGCAGGGTATTCTTAAATCGGCAATTGCAGTGCCGTTCGCGCCCTGTCGGCGTCTTAGAACGTCCGCCGCGCCGACAGAAGGTATTTTCCGCGCATCGAATTCGAGTCGCCGGTGTCCCTGATGGCACGACCCCGGAACGACAAAAGGCCCTCGCCGCGCTGGCGAGGGCCTTTGATATCACTCATTGGCCGCGAACGGCCCGGGATAGCTCAGGAAGCTTCCTTGATGAATTTGACCGCATCGCCAAAGGTCTGGATGTTTTCGGCGGCGTCGTCGGGGATCTCGATGCCGAACTCTTCTTCGAAGGCCATGACCAGCTCGACCGTGTCCAGGCTGTCCGCGCCCAGATCGTCGATGAACGAGGCGTTTTCGACAACCTTGTCCTCTTCGACGCCCAGATGCTCAACAACGATCTTCTTCACGCGGTCTGCGATATCGCTCATGTCATAATCCTCATGTCTCGTTGGGCGCTTTGGCCCGATTGTGCCCCCGCCCGGCAGGCGGGTAGCGGCGTGATTGGTGCCCCGAAGGGCCGTGGTGTCAAGGCCCCGCAGCGCGGGGTAGCCGGGCGCCGGGGCTGTGGCGCGCCTCCGGCAAATCTGCGCCGCCTATAGCATATGGCGCTGGCGACGCAAATGCTTTCCCGGCGCCATGTTTGGGCGGCAATCGATGGCGGCGCAAGCAAAACTTGGCCTGACCCCGCGCAATTTCACCCAGCCGCTAGAGCATCGCCATACCGCCATTTACGTGCAAAGTGGTGCCCGTGACATACCCGGCCTCCTTGCTGGCCAGATACAACACGGCGGCGGCGATCTCATTGGCCTCGCCCATGCGGGCGGCGGGAATCTGGCCGTTTATCTTGGCCTTTTGGTCGTCCGTCAGCTTATCCGTCATCGGCGTGGCAATAAATCCGGGCGCGACGGCGTTGGCGGTGATGCCGCGGCTGGCGACCTCATAGGCGATGGATTTGGTCAGGCCGATCACGCCGGCCTTGGACGCGGCATAGTTCGCCTGCCCCGGATTGCCGGTGGCGCCCACGATCGAGCTGATATTGATGATCCGGCCCCAGCGCGCCTTCATCATCGGGCGCATGACACCACGGCACAGGCGCATCGTGCTGGTCAGATTGACGTCCAGAACGCTCTGCCATTCGTCATCCGACATCCGCATGAAAATCTGATCGCGGGTGATTCCGGCATTGTTGACCAGGATATCCAGGCTACCCATCGCCGCGATCGCCTGCTTCGGCAGGGCCTCGACGGCGTCCTTGTCGGACAGGTTGCAAGGCAGCACATGCGCGTGCACCCCCAGCTCGGCTGCCAGCGCCTCCAGCGGCTCGGTGCGAGTGCCGCTCAGGCCCACGGTCGCGCCCGCGCCATGCAGCGCGCGCGCGATAGCGCCGCCGATACCGCCCGATGCGCCGGTTATCAGCGCCGTCTTGCCCGTCAGATCAAACATCTCGAATTCCTTTTCCTCATGTGCCGCCGCGCGCCCGATTTTTCGCGAAAAACCGCCGCCTGACCTCAGCCGTTCTTGAATGCCTCTACCGCCGCTGCGACGTCGTCAGGCGTGCCTATGTTACGGACGACCGTGTCGCGGGCGATCCGGCGGACCATGCCCGACAGCGCCTTGCCTGCGCCGATTTCCCATGTTTCGGTTACACCCTGCGCCGCCATGTATTCCACGCTTTCGCGCCAGCGGACCGATCCGGTAACCTGCGCAACCAGCAGCGCGCGAATTTCTTCGGGGTCGGTGACTGCCTCGGCACGCACATTGGCGATCAGCGGCACGGCGGGGGCCTCCATCGGCACCTCCTCCAGCGCGGCCTGCATCACTTCTGCGGCAGGCTGCATCAGGGCGCAGTGGAAGGGCGCGCTGACCGGCAGCAGCATCGCGCGCTTGGCGCCGCGCTCCTTGGCCAGATCAACCGCGCGCTCGACTGCGGCCTTGTGGCCCGAGACCACCACCTGCCCGGGATCGTTATCGTTGGCGGCCTGGCACACCTCGCCCTCGGCGGCCTCGACTGCTATCTCCTGCACGGCGGCGAAATCCAACCCCAGCAGCGCGGCCATTGCGCCCTGCCCGACCGGCACCGCCTCCTGCATGGCGCGGCCCCTGATGCGCAAAAGGCGCGCGGTGTCGGCCACGCTGAGCGCGCCGGCGGCGGCCAGCGCCGAATATTCGCCCAGCGAATGGCCCGCGACATAGGCGGCTGCGTCCAGCGTCACCCCTTCGGCCTCCAGCGCGCGCAGGGCGGCCAGCGACGTTGCCATCAGCGCCGGCTGCGCGTTCTGCGTCAGCGTCAGCGTTTCCTGCGCGCCATCCCAGATCAGCGCCGACAGCCGTTCGCCCAGCGCATCGTCAACCTCGTCGAAAACAGCGCGCGCCGCCGGATAGGCGTCGGCCAGTGCCTTGCCCATGCCGATGGTCTGGGCGCCCTGCCCCGGAAAAATGAATGCTCTGCTCATGCCCGCTCTCCCTCGTCTTGCGTTTCCTCCGATACCGCGCGGCGCGGCGCGAGGCAATGGCGCCGCCACTGTGTGGGATTGTTCGCCCGCGCCAAAACGTTAGAATTGGCGCTGCCCAGCGCGAAGGAAAGACAATGCAGGCCGCAAATACCCCCACCAGCTACGGATGGATCACCAAGACCTTTCACTGGGCCATAGCCCTGATGATCCTGTCAATGTTCGCGTTGGGGTGGATCGCCAGCACCCTTGCCGGCTGGATCGAGGCGCCGGACATCGCCGTGACAGAGGACACCGTCGCATGGACCAAGCTGCTGTTTTCCAGTCACAAGACGATGGGCGTCGCGATCTTCTTCCTCGCGATCCTGCGTATCCTGTGGGCGATCTCGCAGCCCAAACCCGGCCTGCTGAACGGTGACAACGGCCCCGAGGCCACGCTGGCGGAAACGGTGCACTGGCTGCTCTATGGTTCGCTGATCGCGGTGCCTCTTAGTGGGTGGGTTTATCATGCGGCGACAACGGGCTATGCGCCGATCTGGTGGCCGCTGGGGCAGACCCTGCCTTTCGTGCCGAAAGATGCGCAACTGGCCCAGATCAGCGGCGCGCTGCATTTCATCCTGCAATGGGTGCTGGCGGGAGCGATTACGCTGCATGTGCTGGGCGCGCTGAAGCACCACATCATCGACCGCGACGCGACCCTGCGCCGGATGCTACCCGGCCGGACAGAGGCGATGCCGACCGCAGAGCAGCCCGGCCATGCCCTGCCCATCATCGCCGCATTGGCAATCTGGGCGGCCGCACTGGGCGCGGGCGCCTGGGTCGGCTGGCTAGCCCCCGAGAGTACGGTGCGCGGCGAAGCGCTGGCCGAGGTTCAAAGCGACTGGACAGTGCAGGACGGCGCGCTGAACATCACGATCGTGCAGGGCGGCGCCGACGTCACGGGCAGCTTTGCCGACTGGACCGCAAGTATCGCCTATAGCGAGGTGCCGGATGCACAGGGTCTGCACGGTGCCGTCACCGTCACCGTCGCGATTGCGTCGCTGACCTTGGGCAGCGTCACGGGTCAGGCCATGGGACCGGATTATTTCGCCGTCGGCGAATGGCCGACCGCCACGTTCACGGCCGATCTGGTTCAGGCCGAAGACGGGCTGATCGCAGACGGCACACTGCGCATCCGCGATCAGGGACAGCCCGCGCAGATGCCCGTCACGCTGAGCATCGAGGGCGACACTGCCAATGCCACCGGATCGCTGACCATCGACCGGCGGGACTATTCCGTCGGCATGGGCACGAAGGACGAAGGGACGCTGGCCTTTGCCGTCGTCATCGACTGGCAATTGACCGCAACGCGCGCGGCGCCTGAATGAACCTGGAATGAAAAAGGCCCGCACCCCCGATGGGATGCGGGCCGCTGGCTACAGCGCAGGTAGGCGGTGGCTTATTCCGGCTTGCCGGCTTCGATCGAAATCTCGACATCCAGTTCGTCGCTGATGTTCGGCACGAATTTGTCCAGACCGAAATCGGACCGCTTGATCTTGGTCTCGGCGTCAAAGCCCAGCCATTCCTTGCCGGCCATCGGGTGCATGCCCGCCTGGTTCAGCTCGGTATCCAGCTGGACCGACTTGGTGATACCGTTGATGGTCAGATCGCCGGTGATGATCGCCTCGTCGTCGCCGGTGACTTCGATCGCAGTGGATTTGAACGTGATCAAGTCCCCCTCCTTGGCGCCAAAGAAATCGTCACCCATCAGATGATCGAACCGCTCTGACCAGCCAGTATAGAATGAGCTGAGCGGGATCGACACGTCCACCGACGATGCGGCGGGATCTTCGGCGTCGAACATGATCTCGCCTTCCCAGCCGGACAACAGGTTGTGCGTGGTCGAATAGCCCAGGTGTTCATAGGTGAACATCGCCTGGCTGTGGCTGGCGTCGAGCATGTATTTCTCGGGGGCGGCGGCAACGCCGGTTGCGGTCAGCGCAATGGCGGCGGCGAAAAGGGCGGTTTTCATAAATAATCTCCGTTTGCTTCGATTTACGACCCCAACCTATCGCAAACGCGGCGAAGGGCAATCGCGCTGCCATCACCTTCGCGTATGAGGCGGCGGGGCGCCGCTTGATCGCAGCCCCGCGACAGCATTTGCAATCAGCGCTGGCCATCTGGCACGGATGGGGGTAAGGGTCGCGCCTGTTCTGCATCTATGGAAAACCGCGCAGTCTCTCGTGGTGGGGCCGCAGGACAGAATTGCCCCGCCTATGAAATGCGCCTTGACAGAAGTGGATACACACATGCCCCTTTACGAGCATGTCTTCATCTCGCGCCAGGACTTGTCCAGCGCGCAGGCCGAGGGCCTCATCGAACATTTTGGCACCGTGCTGGCCGATAACGGCGGCAAACTCGTGGATCACGAGTATTGGGGCGTCAAGACGATGGCCTACAAGATCAACAAGAACCGCAAGGGCCACTACGCCTACCTGCGTTCGGACGCCCCGTCCGAAGCCGTGCAGGAAATGGAGCGCCTGATGCGCCTGCATGACGACGTCATGCGCACGCTGACCATCAAGGTCGACGAGCACAAAGAGCTGCCGTCGGTCCAGATGCAAAAGCGCGACGAGCGTGCCGAGCGCCGCGAGCGCCGTTGATCAACGCCTGAAGAAAAGGACATAAACCATGGCTACAAAACCATTTTTCCGTCGCCGCAAGGTCTGCCCCTTCTCGGGCGATAACGCACCTGCGATCGACTACAAGGACACACGCCTGCTGCAGCGCTACATCAGCGAACGCGGCAAGATCGTCCCCAGCCGTATCACCGCCGTTTCGGCCAAGAAGCAGCGTGAGCTGGCCCGTGCGATCAAGCGCGCCCGCTTCCTCGCCCTGCTGCCCTATGCCGTTAAGTAAGGAGCAATATAATGCAAGTCATCCTTCTTGAGCGCGTCGCAAAGCTGGGCCAGATGGGCGACGTCGTCGACGTCAAGGCCGGTTTCGCACGCAACTATCTGCTGCCCCAGCGCAAGGCGCTGTCGGCCTCGCAGAAAAACATCGACGACTTCAAGACCCGCAAGGCACATCTCGAAGCGCATAACCTGGAAACCCGCAAAGACGCCGAAAAGATGGCCGAAAAGCTGAACGGTCAGCAATTCGTCATCATTCGTCAGGCGGCTGATTCGGGCGCGCTCTACGGTTCGGTCACGACACGCGATGCATCCGACGCCGCCACCGAGAACGGTTTCGAGCTGGACCGCAAGCAGGTCAGCCTCGGCAAACCGATCAAAGAGCTGGGTCTGCACGATGTCTTTATTTCGCTGCACCCCGAGGTCGACGCGACTGTTACGCTGAACGTCGCACGCTCGCCCGAAGAGGCCGAGCTGCAAGCATCCGGCAAGTCGATCCAGGAACTGGCTGCCGAAGAAGAGGCCGCCGCTGATTTCGAGATCGCCGAGCTGTTCGACGATATCGGGTCCGCCGCATCGGACGACGACAACCTGGCCGATGCGGCCGCCGACGCGCGGTCCGAGGACGACGACGCGCAGTAAGTCGCCGGATCAAAGCCTCGCCCCTACATCAAAAAGCCGCGCAGATATCTGCGCGGCTTTGTCGTTTCGCACATCAATACGTTTCAGGCGCCGCGATCCGATACAGACGTCAGACCATGCCCGGCAATCCGCACGCAGAAATACATCCAGGCGGCGGCACCGACGAATTTGAACCCCTCTTCCAACGCTTGGGAGACACCATAGGGAATCGGCAGTATTTCCTGAACCGCATCCACCGCGATCGACCCTGCCAGAAGCCCGCCTGTCATCAGGAACGCAGGTTTGTCTATCGCCCGGATCAGGCTCCAATAGCGCCGCGCCACCACCAGAATGAAAATCGCGTATAGCGGCAGCAGGATGCCTTCGGTGATGTAACGATCATGGATCAGGAAAAAATCATCGACCGCCAGCACCAGCGAAAACCATCCCAGCAGGCGCAGCAGGGTCACATGTGCGCCGCCCCGCCCGGCCACATCAAGGCGTGCACTGAACAAGCATATCGCTGCCGCCGAAACCCACAGCCATGTGCCGATACTGGACAGGAACCCCAGAAAACTGGACTGCCCGGTTTGCTGCGCCAAATCGCGCAGCGCTTCGACAGCGCTAAACCCCGACCCGATCATCACCAAAAGGGATACGACATAGAACAATGCAGCAGGCAGGCAGCACCATATCAGGCAGCGCGCCAGCCGCCCCGTGGACGCCGCCACAAATAAACCGGCGTCAAAATAGTGTTTCTTCATTTGTAAATCCTCGCGGAAGAACCGCACACGCATGCGTACCCTCCGACACGGGGCAATAGAGGCCCCAATCACCCATATCGCGCCGCTTCGTCCAGCGCGCACTCTGCACATGGGCTATATACCCAAAGCCTATTTTATGGAAACATACATACTGACTTTGTCTAAGAATTCAAACATTAACATAGCCTTACGTCACGCTTCCGGGACTTCTTGATCATGCCTATAGCGTAGCGGGCGGCGCGCAGGATTTTTCGGCGAAATCGCTTGCCGACGGACATCGCGACACTCTCCACATTGGATAATCCAGTTAGTCAATTATCGGCAGCGTCTTTCCTACTGTCGTTGCGCAGGTCAAGTTGGCGCACGCTCCAACGCAACACAATCTGCAAAATACTGCATCTGGCCAGTGTCATCCGGCTCTTGAACGAGGCCATGGATATCGGTCTCAAACCCCGGACATTCCCGCGCAAACGCCCTGTTGAACTTGAGATACTCAACGATCTTCTTGTTGAACACCTCACCGGGGATCAGCAGGGGAATTCCCGGAGGATAAGGTGTCACAAGGCTGGTGGTTATCCGCCCCTCAAGATCATCAATCGGCACCCGCTGCGTGGTACGCGCGGCGATATGTGAAAACGCATCCGTGGGCGTCATCAGCGGGGTAAGATCGCTCAGATACATATCTGTCGACAGCACAGCCACACCGTATTTCGCATAGAGCGAATGAACATGCTGGCACAGATCGCGCAGCCCCATGTTTTCATAGCGCGGATGTTGGGCGCAGAATTTCGGCATAGTGCGCCACATCGGCAGGTTCTTGTCGTAATCGTCCTTGAACTGCTGCAATTCGGTCAGCAAAGAGTTCCAGCGGCCCTTGGTGATGCCAATCGTGAACAGGATGAAGAAGCTGTAAAGCCCGGTCTTTTCAACAACCACGCCATGCTCGGACAAATACTTGGTGACGATGGACGCGGGGATACCCGTGTCTTCGAACTGACCATCCAGATTAAGGCCGGGCGTGATCAGCGTGGCTTTGATCGGGTCCAGCATGTTGAATCCCGGCGCCATGTCGCCGAACGCATGCCAGCTGTCTTCGCCGTCTGCTGCCTGCACGCCTTCGGCGTCCGTGCGTTTGAGAACCCAGTTTTTTTGATCGTCCACGCCTTCGTCGTTCAGCGCCTCTGGCCCCCAGACCTGGAACCACCAATCATCGTCGCCGTATTCGTCGTCGACCTTGCGCATGGCGCGGCGGAAATCGAGGGATTCCAGAATGCTTTCCTCGACCAGCGCCCGACCGCCCGGAGGTTCCATCATGGCCGCCGCCACATCGCAACTGGCGATGATGCTGTATTGCGGGCTGGTAGATGTATGCATCAGATACGCTTCGTTGAACAAATGGCGGTCCAATTTGGTGTCATGGCTATCTTGCACCAACACGTGGCTGGCCTGCGAAATGCCTGCCAGCAGTTTATGAATCGACTGGGTTGCGTATGTCACCGAATGACGCGGGCGTTCGCGTTCGCGGCCCATGGAGTGAAAATTGCCGTAAAAGGGATGGAACGACGCGTGCGGCAACCAAGCCTCGTCAAAATGCAGGTTATCGATATAGCCGTCCAGCAGGTCCTTGATGGTTTCGGTGTTGTACAAAACCCCGTCATAGGTGGATTGTGTCAGCGTCATGATGCGCGGCTTGACGGTGTCGGCATCCAAGTGGGCCAACAACGGATTGGCGCGAATTTTCTCCCGGATCGCCTCGATCTCGAACTCGGATTTCTGGATCGGGCCGATGATGCCGTAATGGTTGCGCGTGGGTTTCAGGAACACCGGAATGGCGCCTGTCATGATGATGCTGTGCAGGATGGATTTATGGCAATTGCGGTCCACCACAACGACATCACCGGGGGCGACCGTGTGGTGCCAGACCATCTTGTTGGACGTGCTGGTGCCGTTGGTCACAAAGAAGCAGTGGTCGGCGTTGAAAATGCGCGCGGCGTTGCGCTCGGACGCACCGATTGCGCCGTTGTGATCCAGCAGTTGGCCCAGCTCCTCTACGGCATTGCACACATCCGCGCGCAGCATGTTTTCACCGTAGAACTGATGATACATCTGGCCGACCGGGCTTTTCAGAAATGCCACACCACCGGAATGCCCCGGACAGTGCCACGAATACGACCCGTCGGCCGCATATTCGAGAAGCGCCTTGAAGAACGGCGGCTTTGTTCCCTCAAGATACGCCTTGGCCTCGCGGATGATATGGCGCGCCACGAATTCAGGCGTGTCCTCGAACATGTGAATAAAGCCATGCAATTCGCGCAGGATATCATTTGGTAAATGGCGGCTGGTTTTGGTTTCGCCGTAAATGTAGATCGGCACGTCTTCGTTTTTCCTGCGCACTTCCTGGATGAAATTGCGCAGGTTAAGTACCGCAGGGTCCATATCGGGCCCGGGCGTGAATTCTTCGTCGTCGATGGACAAAACGAACGCAGATGCGCGCGATTGCTGCTGGGCGAACTGCGACAGGTCGCCATAAGTGGTGGTGCCCAGAACTTCGAACCCTTCGCTTTCGATGGCATCGGCGACGGCGCGAATGCCCAGACCGGACGAATTGTCTGAACGGAAATCTTCATCAATGATGACGATAGGAAAGCGGAATTTCATGGAGCACACCCCTAGAGGAAAGTAACAATTGGTCTCTATGGACAGTGCCCTTTGCTGGCAGAGCCTGTGCTGCCCCTGTCATGGTAAATAGACCGCTCTACCTTGTCTCGACTGGCGGCGGAGCCGTCAAGGCCCGACATCGATTCGCCCCGGCCGCGCTCGCCTGTTTCCAGCCCTGCGCCACCATCTGAAACAGCTAAAGCCGAAAAGGCCGCTTCTGTGGCTCCCAGAATGTCACGCGCGATGCGATCAGATATCGCGACGCCGACCGGGATCAGGTCGTCCGCAAAATCATAAGTCACTGAAAACATTGGAGGCGAGTAGGGGAATCGAACCCCTGTGCACGGATTTGCAATCCGCTACGTAACCACTCCGCCAACTCGCCGAAGCCACGGTTTTCTTAGGGTTTTCGGACGTGGGCCGCAAGGGGGTATTATGCGAGTTATCCCAATGGCCGCTACTTTCTTCTTGCATCCACTGTTTGCCGTACCTTCCCGGTAAGGGGGGGCGGTGATGCAGATATATAATTTCCATCAATATCTTAACGCTTTTCGACGATTGCCTTGCCCACGTCCGCTGGCCCGCCTTGCCGATATTCAGGCGGATCATTGCCATGGCCCCATGACAGCTGCATCCGGCGGTCTCATCACCTGGGTCACTGATAAAATCGGAGAGGAAGGCGCAGCTGGCAATATTCTCCAGCGCAAGGCGATCGACGCCGCGCATTCTGAATGCCAGCCGATCAGGTAAATATTCTAAACAATTGCAAAATCGTCCTTGCGAAACAGACAGCGGTCATCGACGATCCGAAAACCCTTGAAGAGCCTGTTTCGGCACCGCAGTCATGGACAAAGTTGAATATATCGTTGTCGGCGCCGGTGTCGTCGGGCTTGCAATTGCGAGGCGGTTGGCCGAATCCGGCAAGGAAGTTCTGATACTCGAGCAGGCGGGCGCGTTCGGCACCGAAACCAGTTCGCGCAATTCAGAGGTCATTCATGCGGGGATCTACTACACTGCGGGCAGCCTGAAGGCGCGTTTATGCGTCGAGGGGCGCGCGCTGCTCTACGATTACGCGCGCACGCGGGCCATTCCGCACAGCCAATGCGGCAAGCTGATCGTCGCCACCGAATCCGCTCAGGTCGCAAGGCTGGGGGAGATCCGTAAACAGGCCGCAGATTGCGGTGTATCCGATTTACACCTGATGGACGCCGCGCAGGTTGCCACGCTGGAACCTGACCTGCGCTGCAAGGCGGCGCTGATGTCGCCGTCGACGGGTATCATCGACAGTCACGCGCTGATGCTGGCATTGCTCGGCGATGCCGAGGCTAAGGGCGCCATGCTCAGCCTCAACACTCAGGTTCTGTCGATACGCGCGACTGGGAAGGGTTTTGAAATCGTCACCAAGGATCGGCAAAGTGGCGAGGTTTTCGAACTCAAGGCAGGCCAGCTTGTCAATGCTGCGGGCCTTTGGGCCAGCGAGGTTGCCAGTCGGATCGACGGGCTGGACCCGCGACATATCCCCGAGACGCATTTCGCCAGAGGCAGCTATTTCACCCTGTCCGGGCGACCGCGATTCTCTCATCTGGTCTATCCGGTCCCGGAACCGGGGGGACTGGGCGTTCACCTGACGCTCGATCTGGCTGGCAGCATGCGGTTTGGGCCGGATGTGGAGTGGATCGACAGACCGGTCTACGCCGTCAATGCCTCAAACCGGGCGGTTTTTGCGCAGAAGATCAAAGCCTATTGGCCCGGCCTTCCAGCGGATGACCTGCACCCCAGCTATTGCGGCATCCGCCCCAAGCTGTCCGGTCCGGGCGCCCCTGCCCGGGACTTCCGCATTGATACGGCAGCGCGCCACTGCATCCCGGGGCTGGTAAACCTATTTGGCATCGAAAGCCCGGGGCTGACATCGTCGCTGGCTATCGCCGATTGGGTGGCCGAAGGACTGTAGAGATCCGGCATCATGCCACAAGTAAGGTGATCAGACGCCGTAGGCGGCGTTCCAGCGCTCGATCAGGGCTTGTTGCAGTTTCTTGGCGCGGCGGTTCCATGCGGCCGCGCCGGGTGGGCGGTCGTCGTTCGAGGTCTCCAGACCGACGCGGCTGCCCGCATCATGGGTGAAGATGGCAAAGGCCAGCGGCCGTCCGGACGGGCCGGTCGCGTAGCCCGCCAGTGCGCTGACGAAATGCAGTGTGCCGGTCTTGGCCTCTACGTTTATGGGGTGGCGGGCGTCGGGCTGGCCATCTGCGTTGCGCATAACAAAGGGTTTCAGCATCGGGAGCAGCGCGGCGTGACGGCTGGACGCGACCAGCATCCGCGCCATCGCGCGCGCACTGACCCGCGAGGCTGATCCCAGCCCCGAATGATCGACCAGCGTCGCCCCCTCCATTCCCAGATCGGCGCGCACCCATGCCGTCATTTCACGCGCCGAGGCGGCCAGCGAATCGGCGCGCCCCACCCGCGCCACGGTCGCAGTCATGCCGACCAGCTCGGCGGTGAGGTTATTGGAGTATTTCAGCATCCCCTTCAGGATAACGGGCAGCGGATCGCTGTGGTGGCTGACGAGCGTCTCGCCCGAAGGCGCGGCGGCTTGCACCTTGGCGCGCTCCAGCGTGATCCCCTGCGCCCGCGCGAGACTGGCAAACACTTCCCCGGCATAGCTGTCGGGATAGCGCACCGGCAGCCACCGCGCGCCCGATTTGCCCAAGGCAGACCGCGCGACCGTCCATTGGTCGTGATCGCCGCCGTCGCTATAGGTATAGATCGGCCCGGAGCGGTCCTCGACCATCATCCGCGCGACCTGCACCGCCGGGCGGAACTTGGCCGAGCGGGCTTCCATCGTTACCGTATAGCCGCTCGACGCGCGCTCCCACCCGAAATGCACCCGGTTGAAATTCAGGTTCAGCCCCGACACTGCCGGGTTATAGCCAACCTGATTGGGTTGCGTTGCGTCGATGAACCGCTCGAACGGCAGCGCGCCGCCGAAAACGCGGAAATCGCCGGTCAGGCCGCGCACGCCTGCCGCCTTCAACTGCTGGGCCATACCGGCCAGCGCATCTGTGTCCAGCACCGGATCGCCGCCACCGACCAGCACCAGATCGCCCTGAATGAAGCCGTCATTGACCGGCCCCGTCGCCACCAACCGCGTGCTGAACCGGTAGGTGGGACCCAGCGCATCCAGCGCATAAAGGGCGGTAATCGCCTTGGTCACGCTGGCGGGCAGCATCCCCGTGGCGCCATTGCGCGCCTCCAGCGTTGCACCGCTGCGCATGTCGATAACCGCATAGCCGACCTTGCCGTCCAGCCGTGCGGCGTCGATCAGATCCTGCGCCTCTGGCGGACGCGGGCGGCCATCCGGCCCGACCAGCCCCTTGGGGCGCAGTTGCGGGCGCAATGATACGGCAGGCGCGCCGGCATGGCCCGCCGCCGCAAGGGCCGACAGCGCGCCGCCCAGGAACAGCCGTCTGGAAAAGGAATACGTCATGGGCGGGATTTAATCCAAGAGGCGCGGCGCCTGCAATCATCATCTGAACGCGCATTGCTCACGTTTTCGCGCCCTACCACGCGCCCGCCTCGCGCAGCCGGGTCGAGGACAGCGCCAGCATCGGCACATTGGCAAAGCACCACGCCGGTGCCTGCATGCGTCCCAACCCGCGCGCATGGCTCGTGGGAACGCGCGCACGCTCGTACATGCGCGCGGCAACCGATGCGCGCGCCTCCAGCCGCGCGCCGGGCCGTGCGAGGATGCCGATCGGGACCGTTTCCATGATCTGACGCCAATCCTGCCAAAGGTGGAACTGCGCCATGTTATCCGCCCCCATCAGCCAGACAAAATTCAGATCCCGCCGCGCCGCGCGCAGCGTCGCCAGTGTCCGGGCAGTGTAGCGCGCGCCAATCTGCGCCTCGAAATCGCTGATATGCACGCGGGGATGCTGCATGATGGCGCGCGATGCCTCCATCCGCCGCGCCAGCGGGGCCGGGCCGCGCTCTTTAAGCGGATTGCCGGGGCTGACCAGCCACCAGACGGCATCCAGCCCGAACCGTTTCAGCGCCTCGCGCGTGATGTGGACATGCCCCGCATGCGGCGGATCGAACGAGCCGCCCAAAAGGCCGATCACATGGCCGCGTCGGCAGGGCGGCAGCACGATGCGCGCATTGGGATGCGTGGCAGGGGCGGACATGGCCGACAAACTCCTAAAATTCGTTGATTTTCCTATCAGAAAGCGGCGCGAAAGCCACCCGATATATCAAGCGCGGTGTCATGGCCTGCCGACTCTGCGCACTGCTGCGGCTTCAGGTGGTTGCCGACGGCATCGCCCCCACGGGCAGCTGGATAGCCTGCGCCGATCGCCAAAGCGATAACTTCATTTGAATTCACCCGTCCGGACGGTTACATGAGCGCTGACCTTGGCCGTCCCGGACGGCCCTCTCAGAACGGAAAGCGCGATCATGGCAGCCAATCAGTACGTCTATCACATGCAAGACGTGTCCAAGGCCTATCCCGGCGGCAAGAAATGCTTTGAGAATATTCATCTCAGCTTTCTTCCCGGCGTGAAGATCGGTGTCGTCGGCGTCAACGGCTCGGGCAAATCGACCCTGCTGAAAATCATGGCCGGCATAGACAAGGATTTCACCGGCGAGGCATGGGCCGCCAAGGACGCGACCGTCGGCTATCTGCCGCAGGAGCCGCAGCTGGATGCATCCATGTCGGTACGCGAGAACGTGATGCTGGGCGTCGCCACCAAACTGGCCAAGCTGGAGCGATTTAACGAAATCGCAATGCAGATCGCCGAGGATTATTCCGACGAGTTGATGGAGGAGATGACGACCCTTCAGGACCAGATCGACGCCGAAAACCTGTGGGATCTGGACAGCCAGATCGACATCTCGATGGGCGCGCTGCGCTGCCCGGCGGATGACGCCGATATCGACAGCCTGTCGGGCGGTGAAAAACGCCGCGTCGCCCTGTGCAAGCTGCTGTTGCAGGCGCCCGACATGCTGCTGCTGGACGAACCGACCAACCACCTGGATGCCGAGACGATCGCCTGGCTGCAACAGCACCTGATGGCCTACAAGGGCACAATCCTGATCGTCACCCATGACCGCTATTTCCTGGACGACATCACCAGCTGGATCCTAGAGATCGACCGCGGTCGCGGCATCCCGTATGAGGGCAATTATTCAGCCTGGCTGGAGCAGAAGGCCAAGCGCCTGATGCAGGAATCGCGCGAAGACAAGTCCAAGCAAAAGACGCTGGAGCGCGAACTGGAATGGATGCGTCAGGGCGCCAAGGCGCGGCAGGCCAAATCCAAGGCGCGCATCAACGCCTACAACGAGATGGCAGGCCAGTCCGAGCGCGAAAAACTGGCCCGCGCCCAGATTGTCATCCCGAACGGTCAGCGCCTCGGGCAGAAGGTGATCGAGGTCGAGGGCCTGCGCAAGGCGATGGGCGACAGGCTGCTGATCGAAAACCTCAGCTTCTCGCTGCCGCCGGGTGGCATCGTCGGGGTGATCGGCCCGAACGGCGCCGGTAAATCGACGCTGTTCAAGATGCTGACCGGACAAGAAGAACCCGACGCCGGGACCATCGAATTCGGCACAACGGTTGATCTGAGCTATGTCGACCAGTCGCGTGACGATCTGAACCCCAACGATAACGTATGGGAGGCAATCGCCGACGGTCAGGATATCATCAAGCTGGGCGACGCCGAAGTGAACGCGCGCGCCTATTGCGGCGCCTTCAACTTCAAGGGCGGCGATCAGCAGAAAAAGGTATCGCTGCTTTCGGGCGGCGAGCGGAACCGCGTTCACATGGCGCGTCTCTTGCGCTCGGGCGGCAACGTGTTGCTGCTGGACGAACCGACCAACGATCTGGACGTCGAAACGCTGCGCGCGCTTGAGGATGCGCTGGTCGATTTCGCCGGCTGCGCCGTGGTGATTTCACACGACCGCTTCTTCCTCGACCGGATCTGCACACATATGCTGGCCTTCGAAGGCGACGCGCATGTCGAGTGGTTCGAGGGCAACTTCGAGGATTACGAGGAAGACAAGAAGCGTCGCCTCGGCGAGGATGCGTTGGAGCCCAAGCGCATGAAGCACAAGAAGTTCGCGCGGTAATTTGCGAGCGCATATCGCTCTGAGCTAGGCCCGCCAGCCTGACATCCGCACTTGACGCGCGCCCCGAAACGGGCGCGCGTTCACCTTGCAGCGGCGCCACTTGTGCCATAGCTGCCCGTGCTGAACCTCCCTTTCACGACGGGCCAAAATCGCCTAAAGCCATATCCATGCCCCGCGCGCCCCAATCCTTCGACGTTCTCATCATCGGCGCCGGTCCTTCAGGCGCTGCCGCCGCCATGACGGCGCGGCGCGCGGGCCTGAGTACCGCGCTGATCGACAAGGCGGCATTTCCGCGCGCCAAACTGTGCGGCGGGCTGGTGACGGGGCGGGCCCGCACGCAATACCGCGAGATCTTCGGCGGCGAACTGGACCCGGACCTTTTTCAACCCCATCGCGAGATTGCCTTCTACGCAGATGGCACGCAGCTCGGCGCGGTCGAGCGAACCCCAACGCTTTATCTGACGATGCGCTGGGACATGGACGCGCATCTATTGGACCTTGCGCTGGCTGAGGGTGTCGCGGATTTCACCGGACGACGCATCGATCAGATCGACACCGAAACGCCTTCGGTCACGCTGGAGGATGGCACCCTCCTGAGCGGTCAAATCCTGATTGGGGCAGACGGGGTGAACAGCGCCGTGGCGCGCGCGCTGTTCGGGCGGGCGTTCGATCCGGCGCGCATAGGCTTCGCACTGGAGATCGAGGCGCCGGCAGGCCCTGCCTCGGACATGATTCGCATCGATTTCGACGCCGCCAGCTGGGGCTACGGCTGGCGCTTTCCCAAGACGCGCAGCACCACCATCGGCGTCGGCGGGCTACAGACGCCGAACCCGGACATTAAGGCGCGGCTGTCCGCCTATCGTGCCGCGCTGGGGAATGATGGCCCCTGCCCGGTCAAGGGCCATTTCCTGCCCTTCGGGGATTTCAGGCGCATGCCGGGCCGGGACCGTGTCCTGCTGGCGGGGGATGCGGCGGGGCTGGTCGATCCGATCACCGGCGAGGGCATCGCGCATGCGCTGCAATCGGGCGCGGCGGCAGGTGCCGCAGCGGCAGCCGCCATTGCAAGCGGTCGTCCACATACCGCCCTGCCCCGTTACCGCCGCGCACTGCGGCCCTTGCACCGCGGCTTGCGCATGGCGGTCTGTCTGCGTCCGCTGATCTTTGCCCCCCGGCTGAATCCGCTATTCTGCCACGCCTTTGCCCGCTCGTCTGTCCTGAAGGGCGCGTATCTGCGTCTTTTGGCCGGCGAGGTTGAATATCCGGGCCTGTGCCTGTTGGTGCTGCGCCGCCTGCCCGGCACTGCGCTGCGCTACCTGAAACACCGGTAAATTGTCACCTCGGCGCGGCGGAATGCTTAGGTCTTGCAGAATCGCTGAATGTGCGCCATATTGCACTTTGCGACGTTACCACTATCGACCATCTGCTCCTTACGGCACAGGCACTCGATCTTGCACTGACTAGCCGGGCTGCCGCACCAACGCGGGCAGCAAATACCAAGGAGTTACGGATATGGCCAATGGCACCGTGAAATGGTTCAACTCAACTAAAGGCTTCGGCTTCATCGCACCCGATGGTGGCGGCAAGGACGTGTTCGTGCACATCTCCGCAGTCGAGCGTGCGGGCCTGACCGGCCTGGCAGACGACCAGAAAGTGACATTCGACATCGAAGCAGGCCGTGACGGTCGCGAATCGGCATCGAACATCGCTCTGGCATAAGCCTGAGTTCGACAAGTGGTAAATCGGGGCCCCGCGGGGCCCCTTTTTCGTGTCTGGACGCTGCGCCTGTCATTCTGCATTTTCAGCGCTGCGCGCGATCAGGTCCTGCACCTGCGGCCCGATATCCTCGACGATCAGGGAAACCCCCTTGGCGTTGGGATGCGTGCCGTCGTTCTGAACATTGGGCACCAGGTCGCCCGTCGCATCGGGCAGCGCGGCAAAGAAATCCAACATCAGCAGCGTGCCGTATTTCTGGGCCAGGTCGGGATAGATCGCGTTGAAGGCCGCGCGATAGTCGGGGCCGTAATTGTTCTTGGCGATCAGGCCGACCAGCAGCACCTCGATATCTTTTTCAGCGGCTTTTGACAGGATCTGTTCCAGATTCGCGCGCGTTTCAGCCGGATCGACACCGCGCAGCAGATCGTTGCCGCCCAACTCGACGATCATCGCATCGGGCGCATCACCCAGCGCCCAGTCTATACGCCGCACGCCGCCCGCCGTGGTGCTGCCAGACACGGACGCATTGATCAGACGCACCGGCACACCGCCCGGCGTGCCGTTCTCGCGTAGCCAGACGCCTAGCTGCGGGACGAACCCATCGTCACGCGCCAGACCATACCCCGCCGTCAGGCTGTCGCCAAAGGCCATGACGCGTATCTCGCCGGGCGCCTGTGCATCATCGGCAGCAGCACCGCCGCAGACCATTGCACCTATCACAAGACCCGCCAACGCCGCCTTGCCCCCGAGGCAAGCAACCCCATATGTGATCCATCCCCTTATCGACAGGCGCATTTCATGACCTCTTCCATCGTGTCGTTACATAATGTTGGACTGACACTTAGATCGGGCACGGGCCAGGTCGAGATCCTCAGGGATATTTCACTGGATATTACCCCCGGCGAGTCGCTGGCACTGGTTGGCCCGTCGGGATCTGGCAAATCGTCACTGCTGATGCTGATGGGCGGGCTGGAGAGGGCAAGCGCCGGGCGCGTCACCACGCTGGGGCAGGATCTGGACAGGCTGGACGAGGACGCGCTGGCACGGCTGCGCCGGGGCGCTATGGGGGTGGTGTTTCAGTCCTTCAACCTAATCCCGACCATGACCGCGCTGGAAAACGTCGCCGTTCCGCTGGAGTTGGCAGGCGTGCCGGATGCCGCAGCCAGCGCCGCCGCGCAGTTGGACGCCGTTGGTCTGTCTGCGCGTGCGGGGCACTACCCCTCGCAGATGTCAGGGGGCGAACAGCAGCGCGTCGCGCTGGCCCGTGCCACGGCGCCCCGGCCCCGGCTGATCTTGGCGGACGAGCCGACCGGGAACCTGGACAGCGCCACCGGCGCGACGATCATCGACCTGCTGTTCGACCTCAGCGCGCAACATGGTGCGACACTTATACTGGTGACGCATGACGCCGAACTGGCAACGCGTTGCAGCCGGATCGTCGCCCTGCGCGACGGACGTATCGAGGCCGCACGCATTGAGGCGGGGCAATCGGCATGAGCCTGCGCGCCGCCGCACGTCTGGCAGGACGTGAGTTGCGCGGGGGGCTTGCCGGGTTCCGCATCCTTCTGGCCTGCATCATTCTGGGCGTTGCGGCCATCGCCGCCGTCGGCACGATCCGCGCCAGTATCGAAGCGGGACTGACCAGCAAGGGCGCCGTTCTGCTGGGCGGCGATGCCGAAATCGGACTGACCTACCGGTTTGCAGACCCCGCAGAGCGGAACTGGATCGACGCGCAAGCCACCCGCGTCTCGGAAATCGTCGATTTCCGGTCCCTTGCGATAGCCCCGGACGGCGACCGCGCGCTAACGCAGGTCAAGGCGGTCGATGCGGCCTATCCGCTGGTTGGCACCACCGGGCTGGACCCGGCGATGCCGCTGGCGACGGCGCTGGATGGGCAAGCAGGCCTGCCCGGCGGCGTCATGGCGCCGCAACTGATGGCACGGCTGGAACTGAAACCGGGCGACATATTCCGCCTTGGCGGTCAGGATTTCGTGCTGATGGCCGCGCTGGTGGACGAGCCGGACGGCGCCGCCGCCGGCTTTGCCCTCGGGCCGCGCAGCATGGTGCGCACGTCGGCGCTGCACGCCTCGGGGCTGCTCACGGCGGGCACGCTGTTCAGCACGCGGTATCGGCTGGATCTGCCCGACGGCGCGGATCTGGCCGCGCTGGAGGCTGCGGCGCAGGCGGAACTGGGCACCAGCGGCATTAAATGGCGCGATGCCCGCAACGGTGCGCCCGGCATCAAGGCCTTTGTTGACCGGCTGGGCGCGTTTCTGGTGCTGGTTGGCCTCAGCGGTCTGGCGGTGGGCGGCGTCGGCATTTCGGCGGCCCTTCGCGCCTATCTGGCAACCAAGACCGCCACCATCGCCACCTTGCGCACGCTGGGCGCCGACCGCGCGACGATCCTTGCCACGTATTTCCTGCAAATCGGCGCGCTGGCGGTACTGGGGCTGATCTTCGGCGTGCTGCTGGGGGCCGGGCTGCCAGTGCTGCTGGCGCCGGTCATCAAGGCGCATCTGCCCGTGCCCGCCGACTTTGCGCTCTACCCGCAGCCCATGGTCGAGGCGTTGATCTATGGCGTTCTGGCGGTGCTGATCTTTACGCTGGCGCCTCTGTCGCGCGTGCAGGATATCCGCGCAGCCAGCCTGTTTCGCGACGGCGGCGCCGACGCGCGCACCCTGCCCCGCTGGCCGTTCCTCGTTGTGATTGCGCTGCTTCTGGCTGCGCTGCTGGGGGCGGCGGTCTGGTTTTCCGGCAATCTGGCGCTGACGCTATGGACGGCGGGCGGCATCATCGGCGCGCTGGCGATCCTTGGGCTGGCGGCAGCCCTTGTGCGGGCGCTGGCCCGGCTGGCGCGGCCATGGGCGCGGGGGCGCCCGGCGCTGCACTGGGCGCTGGCCGCCATCGGCGGGCCGGGCAGTACGGCGGCGCCTGCGATGCTGTCGCTGGGACTTGGGCTGACGGTGCTGGCGGCGGTCGGGCAAATCGACGGCACACTGCGCGGTTCGATCTCAAACGATCTGCCGGGACGCGCGCCGTCATTCTTTTTTATCGACCTGCAAGCGGATCAACTGCCGGGATTCCTGGAGATGACGCAGGGCGATCCGGCAGTTGCCCGCGTCGATAGCGCGCCGATGCTGCGCGGGATCATCACCACGATCAACGGACAGGACGCCGCCGAGATCGCGGGCGATCACTGGGTGCTGAACGGCGACCGGGGCGTAACCTATGCGGCGCAGGCGGCTGGCCCGCTCGAGGCCGGCGAATGGTGGCCCGAAAACTATGATGGCCCGCCGCAAATCAGCTTTGCTGCCGAAGAGGCGCACGAAATGGGGCTGGCCCTGGGCGACGAGATCACCGTCAACATCCTTGGCCGCGACATCACCGCGACCCTGACCAGCCTGCGCGAGGTCGATTTTTCCACCGCCGGTATCGGGTTCATCATGGTGATGAACCCCGCCGCACTGGAGGGGGCGCCGCACAGCGCCATCGCCACCGTCTATGCCGAGGAACAGGCCGAAGCGCGCATCCTGCGCAGCGTCTCGGACGCCTGGCCCAACGTCACCGGCATCTCCGTGCGCAGCGCCATCGACCGGGTCGCCGCCCTGCTGGCCGGACTGGCCGCCGCCACGTCATGGGGTGCATCAGTCACGCTGCTGACCGGATTTCTGGTGCTGATCGGCGCGGCGGCGGCAGATCAGCGGGCGCGGATTTACGAGGCGGCCGTGCTGAAAACGCTGGGCGCGTCGCGCGGCAGGATTATGGCCAGCCTCGCCATACGCGCGATACTGCTTGGCACGGCGGCGGGCATTGTCGCCATCGGGGCCGGCGCCTTGGGCGGTTGGGCGGTCAGCCACTACGTGCTGGAGGTGACATATGCCGTGCTGTGGCGGCCTGCATTGCTGATCGTGGCGGCGGGCGTGCTGGTCACCTTGGTCACGGCACTCATATTTGCTCTAAGGCCGCTCGCCGCGCGTCCTGCGCAGGTATTGCGGTCAAGGGAGTAGGCGACCGAGTCGTTCGCAGATACGAAAAAGCGAGCCGCAAGGCCCGCTTTTCCAGATCAGTTGAGTGCAGCGAAAATGCTACTCTGCCGCTTCGGCATAATCCTCCATCGGCGGGCAGGAACAGATCAGATACCGGTCGCCATAAACGTTATCGACACGGTTCACCGACGGCCAATACTTGTCCACCCGGAACGCACCGGGAGGGAAGCAACCCTGTTCGCGGGTGTAGGGCCGGTCCCAATCGCGGACCAGATCCTCCATCGTGTGCGGCGCGTTCTTCAGCGGGTTGTTTTCGGCGTCGATCTTGCCGTCCTCGATGTCCTGAATTTCAGCGCGGATCGCCAGCATCGCATCGCAGAAACGGTCCAACTCGGCCTTTGTCTCGCTTTCGGTCGGCTCGACCATCAGCGTACCCGAAACCGGGAAGCTCATCGTCGGCGCGTGGAACCCGCAATCGATCAGACGCTTGGCAATATCGTCGACCGTCACATGCGCGCTATCGGCAAAGGGGCGGGTATCGAGGATGCATTCATGCGCAACCATCCCGTTTTCACCCTTGTACAGAACGTCATACGCCCCCTCCAGCCGCTTGGCGATGTAGTTGGCATTCAGGATCGCCACACGCGTAGCCTGAGTCAGCCCCTCGCCGCCCATCAACAGAATATAGGCCCATGAGATCGGCAAGATCGACGGTGAACCATAGGGCGCGGCGGACACCGGCCCCTCGGTTCCGCCGGTATGCGGATGGCCCGGAAGATGCGGGACCAGATGCGATTTGACGCCGATCGGTCCCATGCCGGGGCCGCCCCCGCCATGCGGGATGCAGAAAGTCTTGTGCAGGTTCAGGTGGCTGACATCCCCGCCCAGATCGCCCGGTCGGCTCAGCCCGACCATCGCGTTCATGTTGGCCCCGTCGATATAGACCTGGCCACCATGCTCATGCGTGATCTTGCACACGTCGATCACCGTTTCCTCGAACACGCCATGCGTACTGGGATAGGTGATCATGCAGGCGGCCAGTGTCTCCGAATGTTTCTCGGCCTTGGCGCGGAAATCCTCCATGTCGATATCGCCGCGCGCGTTGCATTTGACCGGCACGACCTTCCAGCCAACCATGTTCGCGCTGGCGGGGTTCGTGCCGTGCGCGTTGGTCGGAATCAGACAGACATTGCGGTCCCCCTGCCCGTTCGCGCGGTGATACGCGGCAATGGATAGCAGCCCGGCATATTCGCCCTGCGCACCCGAGTTGGGCTGCATCGAAATCGCGTCATAGCCGGTGATCAAGCACAGCTTGTCGCTCAGATCGTTGATCAACTCGTGATATCCCTCGGCCTGATTGCGCGGCACAAATGGGTGCATCCGCGAGAATTCGCGCCAGGTAACTGGCATCATTTCCGCCGCCGAGTTCAGCTTCATCGTGCAACTGCCCAGCGGGATCATCGCGCGGTCCAGCGCCAGATCGCGGTCGGCCAGTCGGCGCATGTAGCGCATCATTTCCGTTTCAGCCCGGTTCATATGGAACACGGGGTGCGTCAGAAAATCGGACTTGCGGTGCATGTTTTCGGGCACGCGGTATTCAGGCTTGAAATCGTCATCCTCGTGCTCGATGCCAAAGGCACGCCAGACGCTTTCGATGTTCTTCGTCCGGGTACATTCGTCCAGCGCGATGCCGACACGCGTCTCGCCCACGCGGCGCAGGTTGATGCCCTCATCCAGCGCGGATTTCATCACGGCAGCCTGAAGCGGTCCGACATCGACGGTGATCGTGTCAAAGAACGCCTGCGGGTCCACCTGGAACCCGGCCGCCTCCAATCCCTTGGCCAAACGGACCGTCTTGCGGTGGATACGCTGGGCGATGGCCTTCAGGCCCTTGGGGCCATGGAACACGGCATACATCGACGCCATCACCGCCAGCAGGGCCTGCGCGGTGCACACGTTGCTGGTCGCCTTCTCGCGGCGGATATGCTGCTCGCGCGTCTGAAGCGCGAGGCGATAGGCGCGGTTGCCGTGACTGTCGATGGAAACGCCCACCAGCCGCCCCGGCATCGCGCGTTTATACTCATCCCGGCACGCCATATAGGCCGCGTGCGGGCCGCCATAGCCCAAGGGCACACCAAATCGCTGGGTCGAGCCGACGGCGATATCGGCATCCATCGCGCCCGGCTCCTTGAGCAGGGTCAGCGCCAGCGGATCAGCGGAAACAATGCCGATGGCACCGTGCTTGTGCAGGTCGGCGATGTGATCGGTAAAGTCGCGCACATGGCCGTAGGTGCCGGGGTACTGGAACAGCGCACCGAACACCTTGTCCGCCTCCATCTTGTCCGGATTGCCGACAATTACCTCGATCCCGAGCGGCGCCGCGCGGGTCTGCACCAGCGCGATGTTCTGCGGATGACAATCGCGGTCGACAAAGAACGCCTTGGCCTTGGATTTTGCCACACGCTGCGCGGTGGTCATCGCCTCGGCGCAGGCCGTTGATTCGTCCAGCAGGGATGCGTTGGCGATTTCCAGCCCGGTCAGGTCGCTGATCATCGTCTGGAAGTTCAGCAACGCCTCAAGGCGGCCCTGCGAAATCTCGGGCTGATAGGGCGTATAGGCAGTGTACCACGCAGGGTTTTCAAAGATGTTCCGCTGGATCGCCGGCGGCGTGACCGTGCCGTGATAACCTTGGCCGATCAGCGACACCAGAACCTTGTTCTTGCCCGCCACGCGCCGCATGTGATGCAACAGCTCGCGCTCGGATTTGGCCTTGCCAAACTCCAGCGGCGCCTTTTGCCGGATTGCCTTGGGCACCGTCCGGTCGATCAGTGCATCGAGGCTGTCGGCCCCCAGAACCTTGAGCATCTCGGCCATTTCCTCGGGCGAGGGGCCGATATGGCGCCGGTTAGCGAAATCATAGGGCAGATAGTCGGTGGGCTCGAACGTCATGTCACACTCCATCGGGTTCGGAAAACGGGGCAGGCCGCAAATGCGCCCCACCCAATTTCAATGTTCCAGAAAATACTCCCGCGCGGCGCGCGTCCGCCGGCAGGCCAAAGGCGCCTAGCCGATGAATTTCTTGTAGGCCGCCTCGTCCATCATCTCGTCCAGCTGGCTCATATCGTCGGTCTTGATCTTGAACATCCAGCCTTTGCCGATGGCATCCTCGTTGACGGTGCTGGGCGCGTCTGTCAGCGCATCGTTCACCTCGACGATTTCGCCCTCGATAGGGGCCAGAATGTCGCTGGCGGCCTTGACGCTTTCGATGACGACGACATCGTCATCCTTGACAACTTCGGTGCCGACCTCGGGCAGTTCGACAAAGACGATGTCGCCCAGCTGCTCGGCGGCGTGTTCGGTAATGCCGACGACGACCAGATCATCTTCGACGCGCAGCCATTCGTGTTCTTCGGTAAATTTCATGCCTGGGATCTCCCTTGGATATCAGCGTTTGAAGTTTGCAGGTTTAAAGGGCAGCGCCACCACTTTGGCAGGCAGGCGTTTGCCCCTGACCTCACCGTAAACCACTGTTCCCGGCGCGGCCAGATCGCTGGTGACGTATCCCATCGACATGGGGGCCTCGATGCTGGGGCCAAATGCGCCGGAGGTGACAGTGCCGATGGCGGTTTCCGCAGTCTCGTCCGCGAACAGCGCGGTGCCTGCGCGGATCGGCGCGCGGCCCTCGGGGGACAGCCCGACGCGGCGGCGATCCGCGCCCGAGACCAGCTGCGGCAGGATCACATCGGCGCCGGGGAATCCGCCTGCGCGGTCCCCACCCGACCGGCGCACTTTCTGAATGGCCCAGCCCAGATTCGCCTCGACCGGGGTGGTGCCTGCATCGATGTCGTTTCCATAAAGGCAAAGCCCCGATTCCAGCCGCAGACTGTCGCGGGCGCCCAGACCGATGGGCTCCACGGCGTCATGCGCCAGCAGCGCGCGCGCCAGCTCTTCGGCGCGGCCTTCCTTGACCGAAATCTCATAGCCATCCTCGCCGGTATAGCCCGAGCGGGACAGCCACACGTCGCCATAGTCGGACGGCAACACGGCAATATCCATGAACCGCATCGCAGCGACGCCGGGCACCAGCGCCTCCAGCACGCCTTCGGCGTCCGGACCTTGCAACGCCAGCAACGCGCGATCCGTCACTTCGATCACCTCGCAGTCGGTCATCGCCTCAGTCATGCGCGGGATGTCGGCATCCTTACGGCTTGCATTGACCACGACGAACATCTCGTCCCCGCGCCGCGCGATCATGAAATCGTCTTCGATCCCGCCAGCATCGTTGGTGAACATCGCATAGCGTTGCCGCCCATCGGCAAGGCCGGCCACGTCGACCGGCACCAGCGCCTCCATCGCTGCGGCAATCTCGGCATAGCCGCCGGGCGCGCGGATGATGACCTGACCCATGTGGCTGACATCGAACAGACCCGCATGCGCACGGCAGTGCAGATGTTCCTTCATCACGCCCATCGGGTACTGAACGGGCATGTCATAGCCCGCAAACGGAACCATCTTGGCCCCCATTTCGCGATGCAGCGCGTTCAGCACCGTCACCTTCAGATCGCTCATACCGGCCCTCCTGCCATGGCTGCCGGGTTGACGGTGATCAACGTCGGCATCGCAAAGACGCGAATGCCCGAAACAGGCCGCGCCACGATGCCCCCTCTGTCCTGCCTGCCTGAGATCGCTATCCCTTCGGCGGCCCCGCTGCCGGGACACTCTCCAGAGTCTGATGATTGCAAAGGTCCGTGCGCCTGAGAGTTTCCGGGGCGGTTGCTCCTTCGGCACCGGCAGCTGCCGGTTCTCCCTATCCAATCAATGTAGACGATAGTATGCCGCGCTGACAGCGGCAAGGGAAATTGCACGCCGCGCGGCACCCCTTGAAATCGGGCGCATTCTGCGCGACTCCTTGGGCTGGCCAACAGGAAGGTTTCAGCCCCATGAACGCCCCCGCACATGCCTATTTCTTTGGTTATGGCAGCCTGGTGAACCGCGACACCCACACCTTCAAGGAGGCGCATCCGGCGCGCCTGAACGGCTGGCGGCGTACATGGCGACCCACAAACCTGCGCGAGGTGGCGTTTTTGTCAGTGTCGCGGCAAACGGGCGGCTGGATCGACGGCCTCATCGCCCCGGTTCCTGACGCCGATTGGCACGCGCTGGATATCCGCGAGGGCGCGTACGACCGCGTCCCGGCTGAACATATGGTGGACCATCCCCTGCCCCACCGGCCACAGATCGCCGTCTACTCCGTGCCGGACGACCACCATCATGCGGCCAGTGACGGCCATCATCTGCTGCTCAGCTATATCGATGTGGTCGTGCAGGGATACCTGCGCGAATTCGGCGCGGGCGGGGCACAGCACTTTTTCGACACGACCGATGGGTGGGATGCGCCTGTGCTGGATGATCGCGCCGATCCCCATTACCCGCGCGCCTGCCGCCTGAGCGGCGAGGAGCGCGACACCGTCGATGCCGCGCTCACCCGTCTCGCCGTGAAGATGCGCCGCGCCTAACCGCGCGCGCGGATCACTTGCAGCAGCGGCAGAACCTGCGCCATCTCCGGCCCATGCGCCTGCCCGGTCAGCGCCTTGCGCAGCGGCATGAACAGGGCCTTGCCCTTGCGGCCGGTCTCTTCCTTGACGGCGGTGGTCCACGCGCTCCAGCTGGTCTCGTCCAGCTTGCCCTCGGGCAGCAACGTCATTGCCTCAGCGATGAACTCGGCATCCTCGTCCTCGATCACCGGCTCGGCGCCGTCGCGGAACATGGCCCACCAAGCGTCCAGATCGCCCAAGGTGGTAATGTTGTCGCGCGTCACCGCCCAGAATTGCGGCGCCAGATCGTCCGGCACGCCCAGCGCGGCGATGCGCGGCTTGACCGTGGCGTAATCCAGCCCTTGCAGGTAATGCGCCGTCAGAGGGAACAGGTCCGCCACGTCGAATTTCGTCGGCGCCGCGCCAAAGCGCGAGATGTCGAAGCCCTCGATCAGCGCATCCATGTCGGTGCGCAACTCGACCGGATCGGCAGAGCCGAGACGCGCCATCAGGCTCAGCAGCGCCGCAGGCTCGACACCTTGGGCGCGCAGGTCGCGCAGGGACAGCGTGCCAAGGCGTTTGGACAGCGATTCGCCCTGCGGGCCGGTCAGCAGCGAGTGATGTGCGAATTGCGGGACTGAACCACCCAGCGCTTCGATGATCTGTATCTGGGTGGCGGTGTTGGTCACATGGTCCGACCCGCGCACGACATGGGTCACGCCCATTTCCGTGTCGTCGACAACCGAGGCCAGCGTATAGAGCACCTGCCCGTCCCCCCGGATCAGCACCGGATCGCTGACGGACGCGGCATCGATGATGATATCGCCCAGCACGCCATCGTCCCATTCGATCCGCTGCTGGTCCAGCTTGAACCGCCAGACGCCCGGCCCACGCTCGGCGCGCAGCTTGTCGCGCGCGGCGTCGTCCAAAGCCAGGGCGGCGCGGTCATAGACCGGCGGGCGGCCCATGTTCAGCTGCTTCTTGCGCTTCAGGTCCAGTTCGGTCGGGGTCTCGAATGCTTCGTAGAACCGGCCCATTTCGCGCAGCCTGTCGGCGGCGTCGTGGTAGCGGTCCAGCCGCTCGGACTGGCGCTCGACCCGGTCCCAGTGCAAGCCCAGCCAATCGAGGTCTTCCTTCAGCGCATCGACGTATTCTTCCTTGCTGCGGACAGGATCGGTATCGTCAATACGCAGGATGAACGTGCCACCCGCCTTGCGCGCGATGAGAAAGTTCATCAGCGCGGTGCGCAGGTTTCCGACATGGATATAGCCGGTGGGCGATGGTGCAAAACGGGTGATGGTCATTTGGGCGGCTCCTCGTGTCGCGCCGATGTGTCACAGGGCGCGCGTGTTGTCCAGATTGGGGGGGGGGGTCAGTCCATCCGCCGGACCATCAGCTGATTGCCCTCGCGGCGCGTCTCCAGCACCTTGATCGCGGCGATCAGATCGCTCAGCTTCTTGTGGCCATAGCTGCGGGTGTCAAAATCAGGGTTGGCAGCCGTCATCTGCTGGCCAAGACGGCCCAGCGCGTACCAATCGCTGTCCTGATCGATGCTGTCCATCGCCTTGAACAGCAGATCGCGGGCCTCGGTCAGGTTCTGACCGGTGGGTTTGGAGGGGGTATCCTCGGGGGCGCCTCCGAGGTTTTCCAGATAGATGAACCGCTTGCAGGCCTGACGGAACGCCTCGGGCGTCTTTTTCGCACCGATGCCAAAGACGTCCAGCCCCTGTTCGCGGATGCGGGACGCCAGCCGGGTGAAATCGCTGTCGGACGACACCAGCACGAACCCGTCAAAGCGGCCCGAATGCATCAGGTCCATCGCGTCGATCACCAGCGCGATGTCGCTGGCGTTCTTGCCCACCGTGTTCGCAGGCTGGTGATGCGGGACAAGGCCGAATTCGGCCTGCACCTTGTTCCAGCCGCTCATCTGCTGGGACGAAAAGTCGCCGTAGCAGCGACGCACCGACGCCTCGCCAATGCCGGCGATCTCCTCAAAGATCGCCTTGGTCCATTTGGGCGAGGTATTATCGGCGTCGATAAGGACGGCCAAAAGGGGGGTGCGATCGCGGTCTGCCATTGGGCGGCTCCTTTTTCGCCCTTCATGCCCTATCGCGGCCCGGGGCGAAAGCCGCCCGCGCGTGTTTCAGGCGTGACGCGCAGGAGTATTTTTGGAACGATGAAAGACGAGCGCGGGGCTGGTCTCGGACGGGCGGCGCGATTAGAACGTGGCGCAAAGGCGGATGGCAGGGGCTGGCATGAGCACGAGACGGGCGATACTTCTGGGCGCGGGCGCGACCGCGCTGTTGGCAGGCTGCGGCGGGGCACCGACAGGGCCTGCGGGCGCGAGCGACGTGGCGCGGCTGGAGGCGGCGCTGCTGGCGCTGGGGCCGAATGTGGACCGCGCCGAGGCCGCGCGGGCGGCACAACTGGCCTATTCCGTCGCGGCCGATCTGAAACGGGAATATGAGATCACCGATCCGCCGCTGGTCCATAACGCCAAGGTGAACCTGGGGATCAAGCAGCGCGGCCTGTGCTATCACTGGGCGCGCGACGTTCAGACGCGCATGACGCATGCGCGCTTTGCCACGCTGCAATTCAACCGGCTGGTGGCCAATGCCGAAAATCCGTTTCTTCTGGAACATTCGACCGCCGTTGTGTTTGCGCGCGGCGATTCGTGGAAGAACGGGATTGTACTGGACCCGTGGCGCACCGGTGGAACGCTGCACTGGGACCACGTGAGCGAGGACACCAGATACAACTGGAAGCTGCGCACCGATATACCGATCCGCCCCCGCGGCACAGGCGTTTCCGGCGCGCGCGCCGGTCTGTAGGGGCAGTCCGGGATCAGACTGTCAGCCGACCTGATCCCGAAGCACCGCGCGGCTATGCGCCGCCGATCTTGTCCTGCGTCCGGGTGTCGAAATCCGACGCTGCGTGGCGTTCAAACAGCTGGGTTTCCGGCTCGCCGGACTTGCGATTCACCATGCGGCCACGCTGAACTGCCGGGCGCGCGGCGATCGCCTTGGCCCAGCGCTGTAAGTTCTTGTAGCTGCCAACATCCAGAAACGTGCCCGCATCGCCGTAGGCATCGCCCAGCGCCAGCTGACCATACCACGGCCAGATCGCCATGTCGGCGATGCTGTAGTCCTCGCCCGCGATGTAGGTGCGCTCGGCCAGCGCCCGGTCCAGCACGTCGAGCTGACGTTTGACCTCCATCGCAAAACGGTTGATCGGGTATTCGTAGTTTTCGGGCGCATAGGCGTAGAAATGGCCGAATCCGCCGCCCAGATAGGGCGCGCTGCCCATCTGCCAAAACAGCCAGTTGAGCGTTTCGGTGCGCTGGGGCCCTGACGCGGGCAGGAAGGCGCCGTATTTTTCCGCAAGATGCAGTAGGATCGAGCCGGACTCGAACACGCGCACGGGCGTGTTGCGCGACCGGTCAAGCAGCGCCGGGATCTTGGAATTGGGGTTGATGTCGACAAACCCGCTGCCGAACTGGTCCCCTTCCCCGATGTCGATCAGCCAGGCATCGTATTCGGCATCGTGGCCTGCGGCCAGCAATTCCTCGAACATCACCGTGACCTTCACGCCGTTGGGGGTGGCCAGCGAATAGAGCTGGAAGGGATGCTTGCCCACGGGCAGCTCCTTGTCGTGGGTCGCACCTGCGATGGGGCGGTTGGTACTGGCGAACGTGCCGCCATTCTCGGCGTCCCATGTCCAGACCTCGGGCGGGGTGTAGGCTGTGTCGGCCATTTCGGTGGCTCCTTTTCGGATGTGCGTTGGCGGTGAACCTATGCAGCGCAGCGCAAGGCGCAAGGGGGGAGGAGGCACAGGCACAAGGCGGACGAAAAAGAGCGGCCCCAGCGGGCCGCTCCAGGTTTCGCCTGAAATTCAGGCTGGCTCAGTAAACCACGACGCTGCGGATCGACTCGCCCGCATGCATCATGTCAAAGCCCTTGTTGATCTCGTCCAGCTTCAGGATATGCGTGATCATCGGGTCGATCTCAATCTTGCCGTCCATGTACCAGTCGACGATCTTGGGCACATCGGTGCGCCCGCGTGCGCCGCCAAAGGCCGTGCCCTTCCATGTGCGCCCCGTGACCAGCTGGAACGGGCGCGTCGCGATCTCGGCGCCTGCGGGTGCCACGCCGATGATGACGCTTTCGCCCCAGCCCTTGTGCGATGCCTCCAGCGCGGTGCGCATGACGCCCACGTTACCGGTCGCATCAAATGTATAGTCGCCGCCACCGCGCGTCAGCTCGACCAGATGGCCGACCAGATCGCCCTTGACCTCATTGGGGTTGACGAAATCGGTCATGCCGAAACGCGTGGCCATTTCCACCTTGCCGGGGTCGATATCGACGCCGACGATCTGGTTGGCCCCCGCAAGGCGCAGGCCCTGAATGACGTTCAGGCCGATGCCGCCGAGACCAAAGACGATGGCGCGGCTGCCGATTTCCACCTTGGCGGTGTTGATAACCGCGCCGATGCCGGTGGTCACACCACAGCCGATATAGCAGATCTTGTCAAAGGGGGCGTCCTTGCGCACCTTGGCCAGCGCGATTTCGGGCAGGACGGTGTGATTGGCAAAGGTCGAGCAGCCCATGTAGTGTAGGATCGGCGTGCCATCCAGCATCGAAAACCGGCTGGTCCCGTCGGGCATCACGCCTTTGCCCTGCGTCGTGCGGATCGACTGGCACAGGTTCGTTTTCGGGTTGAGACAATACTCGCATTCGCGACATTCAGGCGTATAGAGTGGGATGACGTGATCGCCCACTTCCAGCGATGTCACGCCCTCGCCCACCTCAATCACGACTCCCGCGCCCTCATGGCCCAGAATGGTCGGGAACGCACCTTCGGGATCGGCACCCGACAGGGTGAACGCGTCTGTGTGGCACAGGCCGGTCGCCTTGATCTCTACCAGAACCTCGCCCTTGCGGGGGCCGTCCAGATTGACCTCCATGATTTCCATCGGCTTGCCGGCCTCGAGGGCCACCGCTGCTGTCGTGCGCATGATAGGATCCTTTATTTTCTTGTCATATGCCGCAGAAGACTTTGGGCGAAATGCAGGGCAGTTTCAACAAGACAAAGGTATGCGGGTTGAAAGCTGCGCATTTTAGGGCATTCTAAGGAGTAAAAAATATGGAGTTTCCAATGTCACGTTTATCCCGCATCGCCTGCCTGATCGTTCCCGCCGCGCTGGCGCTGGCCGCCTGCCAGCCGAGTTCGGCAAAAAATCCCGCCGCGAACCGCGCCGATCGCGACGCCTGCGGCGCGTCCGCCTATTGGGATCGAGTGGGCAAGGACCACACGCAATACGATTTCAGCGCCCCGGACCGCCCTGTGCGCATCCTCGGGCCGAATACACCAATGACGATGGATTACCGGATCGACCGGCTGAACGTCGATACCGACCGGAAGGGCAAGATCACGCGCATCTGGTGCGGCTGAGGCGCCTTGCCGCTCAGCGCGGCACCAGTTGGGTGGGAGTCGGCCCGTCATGCCGCAGGCCGGCCGACTGCTTCGGCGCGCCTTGGGTTTGCCGTAGCAGACAGGCGCCTGCCCGGGGTTCGCCGGCCGGCTGCGGGCCCGCAGCGCACCCTGCCCGCTCTCTGCCTCTTATCGCCGGATGCATAAGAGCTTGATTTCAGGCCGCATCGGCGCAACTCTGGCAGCATGAGTTTTCAATCGCCCTCCCCCGGCTTTGCGCAACCCGCTCAGGTCGCGTTTCACCGCACCGAACTGGGCGTGATCCTGTCGCTATACGGGCGCATGGTGGCGGCGGGCGAATGGCGCGATTATGGCATTTCCAGCCTGCGCGAAGTCGCCATCTTTTCGGTGTTTCGCCGCACCGCCGAATACCCGCTCTACCGGATTGAGAAGCGCCCCAAGCTGCGCGGCAAGCAGGGCCAGTACGCGGTGATCGCCATGAACGGGCAGATCCTGAAGCGCGGCGCCGACCTGCGCCAGGTGCTGCGCGTGCTGGAGCGCAAGCTGATCCGCGCCATCGACTAAGGGCGCCCCGAAGGAGCAATACCATGTCCGCCGAGACCTATCTGCTCTATCTCGCTGCCGTTGGCGTGTTTTTCGCGACGCCCCCCGATACCAGCCAGCTGCTGATCATCTCGAACGCTATTCGCCACGGGCTGCGCCGTAGCCTCTGGACGGTCCTGGGCGACCTCACGGCCAACGCGATCCAGATGACCGCCGCCGCGTTCGGGCTGGCCGCGATCATCGCCACCTCGGCCACGGGTTTTGCACTGATCAAATGGCTTGGCGTCGCCTATCTGGCGTGGATCGGCCTGCAACTGATCCTGTCCAAGCCCGATACAGAGCGCGCGCAACCCACGGCGAACGGCGCCGCGCGCCTGTTTCGACAAGGGTTTTTCACCTCGATGGCAAACCCCTATGCCGTGGTTTTCTTTGGCGCGCTATTCCCGCAATTCATCACCCCCGCCGCGCCGGTCCTGCCGCAACTGGCCATCCTCGGCGTAACCTACATCATGGTCGACGGCGCGATCCTGATCCTCTGGGGCTGGCTGGGCACCCGCGCGGCAGGCGCGCTGCGCGGATCGCGTTTCGGGCTGATGAACAAGATTTGCGGTGGGCTGATGATGGCCGGGGCCGCGCTGCTGGCGATGAAGGACATGCGCCCGCAGAGTTAAGGCACACCGACCGCTGCGCGCGCGATTTTTCGCGAAAAATCTCAGTAGATCTGCCAATAGGCCTGCGCGGGCAATCAGTGCCGCGCAGGCCACGCCGTCTAGACGACGTCCTTGTAGCTGACTTCGGGCGTATCCTTGCCCGACCTCTCGCGCCGCACGATCAGGCGGCTGAGGGCGTGAACATAGGCCTTGGCCGACGCAACGACCGTGTCGGTATCCGCCGACTGGCCGGTCACGATGCGCCCACCCTCTTCCATCTTCACGGTGACGGTGGCCTGCGCGTCCGTGCCTTCGGTCACGGCATGCACCTGATAAAGCTGCAACCGCGCGTCGTGCGGAAAGAGGTTCTTCACCGCGTTGAAACACGCATCGACCGGACCATCGCCTGTCGCCTCGGTGCTGTGCGCCGTGCCGTCGATCTCCAGCGTCAGGGCCGCTGTCTGCGGACCTTCGGTGCCGCAAACCACGCGCAGCGATTTGACGATGATACGATTTTCATCCTCGGCGGCGTCCGTGCTGGCCAGCGCGATGAGGTCTTCGTCATAGATCTCCTTCTTGCGGTCGGCCAGTTCCTTGAACCGCACGAACACATCGTTCAGCTGGTTGTCGGCCAATTCATAACCCAGTTCCTTGAGCTTGGAGCGCAGCGCGGCACGGCCCGAATGTTTGCCCATCACCAGATTCGTCTCGGTCAGGCCCACATCCTCGGGGCGCATGATCTCGAACGTTTCGGCGTTCTTCAGCATGCCGTCCTGATGGATGCCCGATTCGTGGGCAAAGGCATTCTTGCCCACGATCGCCTTGTTGAACTGCACGGCAAAGCCGCTAACCGTGGCAACGCGGCGCGACAGGTTCATGATCTTGGTCGTGTCGATACGGGTGCCGTAGGGCATGATGTCGCCGCGCACCTTCATCGCCATCACCACCTCTTCCAGCGCGGTGTTGCCTGCACGCTCGCCCAGACCATTGATCGTGCATTCGATCTGGCGCGCCCCGCCATCCACCGCAGCGAGGGAGTTGGCCGTCGCCATGCCCAGATCGTTATGACAATGCGTGGCAAAGATGATCTCGTCCGCGCCTGGCACTTCATTGATCAGGCGGCGGATGAGGTCGGCGGATTCCACCGGCGCGGTGTAGCCCACGGTGTCGGGGATGTTGACGGTGGTCGCGCCGGCCTTGATGGCAATCTCGACCGTGCGCGCCAGATAATCCCATTCGGTGCGCGTGGCATCCATTGGCGACCACTGCACGTTATCGCACAGGTTGCGGGCGTGGCTGACCGTCTGGTGAATACGCTCGGCCATCTCGTCCTGCGTCAGGTTGGGAATGGCGCGGTGCAGCGGGGATGTGCCGATAAAGGTGTGGATACGCGGCTGGCGCGCATGTTTCACGGCCTCCCAGCAGCGGTCGATGTCGCGCAGATTCGCGCGGGCCAGCCCGCAGATCACCGCATCCTTGGACCGCTTGGAGATCTCGGTCACGGCGCGAAAATCGCCCTCGGAGGCGATGGGAAATCCCGCCTCGATGATATCGACACCCATTTCGTCCAGCAGCTGCGCAATCTCCAGCTTTTCGGCGTGGGTCATGGTGGCGCCCGGCGACTGTTCGCCGTCGCGCAGCGTGGTGTCAAAGATATAGACGCGGTCTTTGCTAGTGTCGGTCATTGTCACTTATCCGTCTGAAAGTATTGCTGGATCGCGGCCATGCGAAGGCTTGATATCCAATGTCATGGCGTCGTCCTGATGCTGGTTCCGGTGTATTATCCGGCGCGCGATGGCACATCCCCTGAGCGTTCGCGCCGGACCGGCACGCTCAGAGGCGGCTTAGCAGCAGGAGGGCAGCACGCAGCGCACGGGCCGGGCCGTGTACGTCAAAGGCGATATGCTGCGTCATTGTCATGCGCGCCACGTTACGCAAAGTGCGCCGCGATGAAAAGCCGCTTTTTTATCCGCTAGGCGTTGAAGCGGCGGCTGCGCCCCCTACCCTTTGCCACATGACACATAGATCCCTCATCATCGGCGCCTCGGGCGGTATCGGCAGTGCGATAGCCGCGAAACTACAGCAAGACGGCAGCGAGGTGACGGCGCTTTCGCGCAGCGTAGATGGTCTGGACATCACCAACGAGGCCAGCGTCAAAAATGCGCTGGACCGGCTGGAGGGCGAGTTTCAGCTGATTTTCGTCGCCACCGGCACGCTTGAGCTGAACGGCACCGGTCCCGAGAAGGCGCTGAGGGATCTGGGCGCACAGGCCATGGCAAACCAGTTCGCCATCAATTGCATCGGTCCCTCACTGGTGATGAAACACGCGCTGCGCCGCCTGCCGCGCAAAGGCCCCAGCTGTTTTGCAGCCCTGTCCGCGCGGGTCGGATCCATCGGCGATAACAGGGCGGGCGGCTGGTATTCCTACCGCACCGCCAAGGCCGCGCTGAACCAGATGATCCATTCCGCCGCGATCGAGCTGAAGCGCACCCACCGCGAGGCGATCTGCGTGGCACTGCATCCCGGCACCGTCGCAACCGATTTGACTGCGAAATTTGCAGGTAACCACCCGACGGTGGCACCTGATGAAGCTGCGCAAAACCTTTTGTCGGTGCTGGATGGGCTGAAACCCAATGACAGCGGCCAGTTCTTCGACTGGCAGGGGAAGCGCGTGGAGTGGTGACACCGCGCCGGGCGCGGGTTCTGGCGACCAACTGAGCCACGCTTCAGCGCGCCAGCCAGTCGGCGGCCGCCCGCCCGGCATGCAGGCCGGTGGCAAGGCAGGCGGTGATCAGGTAGCCGCCGGTCGGGGCCTCCCAATCCAGCATTTCACCGGCGGCGAACGTGCCGGGGCGGTCCGTCAGCATCAGCTGCGCATCCAACGCATCAAGGCGCAGACCGCCTGCGGTCGAGATCGCCTGATCCATCGGCAACGGGCCTTGATGCGATATGGGCAGCGCCTTGATCAGCGGCGCCAGATCATCCGGCAGGGGGCGCGCGAATTCCATCAGCAGGGCCTGTTTTTCCGGCGCCCATTTCAGCGATTTGCGCAGGTGGTTCGCCAGACTTGCCTTGCCGCGCGGCCGGGTCAGCCGCGCGGCAACGGCCTCCAGCGTCAGATCCGGCATCAGGTCCAGCAGCAGCGGCGCGCCCTGACGCATGGCGCGCGACACCTCGTAGATGCCGCCCCCCTCGATCCCGGCGCGCGAAATCACAATTTCCCCGCGCGAGGTCTGTTCCCCGGCGCGCAGCGCGATCCCCTTGACTGGTGCGCCCAAGTGCCGCTGCATATGCGGCGACCAGTCCACCGCGAAACCGACATTCGCAGGCTGGAACGGCGCCACCCGCCCCGGCAGATGCGCCGCCCACGCGCCATCGGACCCCAGCCGCGCCCATGATGCGCCCCCGCAGGCCAGCACGGTGGCGCGCGGCGCAAGGCGGCGCAGGCCCTGCGGCGTATCCATCAAAACGCTGCCATCCTCCCAACCCTGCCAGCGCCAGCGCCGCTCGATGCGCACGCCCAGACCCTCCAGCCGCGCCAGCCAGGCGCGCAGCAACGGCGAGGCTTTCATTGCCACCGGAAAGACGCGGCCCGTCGACCCGGTAAACAGCGGCTGGCCCAGCCCGGTCGCCCAGCCTTGCACCACCTCGGGCCCAAAGGCCCGCAGGATCGGAAATAGCGGTTCCGCCCCCGCGCCATAGGCCGCCAGAAAGGCATCCATCCCCTCTGCCTTGGTCAGGTTCAGCCCGGATTTTCCCGCCATCAGGAACTTGCGCGCTGGCGACGGTTTGGCTTCGGCAACAGTCACGGCGTGGCCCGCCATGGCCAGTGCTTCGGCAGCCATCAACCCTGCGGGGCCGGCGCCGATCACCAATGCGCCTTGGTCATGTTCGCTTAGAAGGTTTTCCATGCCGCGCCTACGCGCTGCGAACAGTGTCGATCATCAATTGCACGTTGTCCGGGTCCGCGTCAGGCGTGATGCCGTGCCCAAGGTTAAAGATGTGCGGGCCGCCGCGCAGCGCGCGCACGATACGGCGTGTTTCGGTCACCAGCGCCTCGCCGCCCGTCACCATGTGAGGCGACGCCAGATTGCCCTGCACGCAACCATCGGGCTGGACATGCTGCGCAACCCACTCGGCGGTGACGGAATTGTCCACGGCAACGCAATCAGCGCCGGTCGCCTTGGCGAAACCGATGTAATTGTCCCCCGCCTGACGGGGAAACGCGATGATGGGCGTATCCGGGTGCCGCTTTTTCAGCGCGGCGATGATCTGCCGTGTTGGCTCCAGCGCGTAGCGCTGGAAATCCGGGCCTTGCAGCGACCCGGCCCAGCTGTCGAACAGCTTGATCACTTCGGCGCCCGCCTCGATCTGAGCGGACAGATATTCGATCGTCGCCTCGGTCAGTCGCGCGATCAGCGCGTCGAAAACGGCAGGGTGCGTGCCTTTCAGCGCGTGCGCCGGGCCTTGATCCGGCGTGCCGCGCCCGGCGATCATGTAGGTGGCGACCGTCCATGGTGACCCGGCAAAACCGATCAGCGTGGTTTCCTTGGGCAGTTCCTGCCGCAGGTTGCGCACGGTCTGATAGATCGGGGACAGCGTCTCGTGAATATCCTCGACGCCGCGCAGTTTGGCAAAATCCGCTTCGCCGCTGATGGTGGACAGGCGCGGCCCCTCCCCCGTAACGAACCATAGATCCGCGCCCAGCGCCTGCGGCACCAGAAGGATGTCGGCAAAGAGGATCGCGGCATCGAAACCAAAGCGGCGGATGGGTTGAAGCGTGACCTCGGTCGCCAGCTCGGGATTGTAGCACAGCGACAGGAAATCGCCGGCCTTGGCCCGCGTCGCCTTGTATTCCGGCAGGTAGCGGCCGGCCTGACGCATCATCCAGATAGGGGGCGTCGGCAATGCCTCGCCCGCCAGAGCGCGCAGGATTGTCTTGTCGGATGTCTGAGTGGCCATGATGCGTCCTTTCGTTTGCAGCGGTGGTCGCGCCCGCCGCGCAGGAAGTCAAGCGCGGGCTCTCTTGCCCTGCCGCCTCGTCACAACTAAACCACCGGCATGACATTGCAATTGCCCACCCCCATGGCCCCGTTGAAACTGGGCACGCGCGGATCGCCCCTGGCCCTTGCCCAGGCGAACGAGACGCGCGCGCGCCTTGCTGCTGCGTTCGACCTGCCCTTTGAGGCGTTCCAGATCGTCGTGATCAAGACCACCGGCGACCGGATCATCGACCGCCCCCTGAAGGAGATCGGCGGCAAGGGCCTGTTCACCCGCGAGATCGAGGACGCGCTGCTGTCGGGCGGGATCGACATCGCCGTTCATTCGATGAAGGACATGCCGACGCTCCAGCCCGCCGGTCTGCTGCTGGACACCTACCTGCCGCGCGAGGATGTGCGCGACGGGTTCGTGTCGCCCCATTATGCGCAGCTGGCGGACCTGCCCGAGGGGGCGAAGGTCGGCACCTCCTCCTTGCGCCGTCGGGCGCAGGTTCTGGTCGCCTATCCGCATCTGGAGGTGGTCGAATTTCGCGGCAACGTGCAGACACGGTTGAAAAAGCTGGACGATGGCGTCGCCGCATGCACCTTCCTCGCCATGGCGGGGTTGAACCGGCTGGACCGCGCCGATGTGGCACAAAGCGCGCTGGACCCGTCCGAAATGCTGCCCGCCATCGCGCAGGGCGCCATCGGGATCGAGCGGCGCGAGGGTGACAGCCGCGCCGCCGAAATGCTGAGCGCGATCCATCACGCCGAGACAGGCCAAAGGCTGGCGGCCGAGCGGGCATTTCTGGCTGCACTCGATGGGTCGTGCGAGACGCCGATTGCGGGGCTGGCCGAACTGGACGGCACCACGCTGCATCTGCGCGGCGAGGTGCTGCGGCCAGATGGGTCGCACACCATCAAGGATGCGCGCAGCGCGCCCATCGCGGACGGTGCGAACCTGGGCCGCGCCATGGCGCGCGACATGCTGCAAGAGGCCGGGCCGGGGTTCTTCGACTGGCGGTAGCAGGGCGTCCCGCCTTCAGACGACGATCATGTACATCTTGCGCAGCTTTTCGGTGATCTCCCACACCACATACTGGCCCTTGGCGATGTAAAATGTGTCGCCGGGGCCAAAGCTTTCGCTGCGCCCGTCCTTGTGGGTCAGCGTCACCGCGCCTGCGGCGACCGTCATCATCTCATGCACCGGCCACGAGTCGACCACCTCGCGGCAGGGGTCGCAGTCCCATGTGCCGACGGAAATGCCTTCGTCATCCCTCTCAAAGTGTGCGTGATTACCCTCGCCTGTGGCGGCGGTGGTGAAGGCATCCCTGCCGGTCAGGGCTGACGGCGCCATCACCGGGTTCGGGTCCATGCGGAAATCCGGATAGCTCATGTATCCTGGTCCTTTGGCGTCATATTCGCATCCTCCGCCCAGTCCCAAGGGCGGGTAAACTGGCCCAGCGCAGTGGCGACGCGGTCATCCCCGACCTTGCCCCGGGGATCGATCAGCGCAACGAGGCCGCGTTTCTTATCGTCCACCACCTTGGACACGCGCGCGTCCACGCCCGCCGCTTCAAGCGCGGCGTCATAGATTCGGGCGATGGCGCGCTTGCGCAGATCGGGTTTGAACACCTTGCCGACGGCGGTTTTGGGCAACTCGTCCAGCACCTCGATATATTTCGGCACGGCGGCGCGCTCGCGCACGCGCTGGCGGCAGTGCTCCAGCAGCGCATCTGCCGTGACCTCAGCCCCCGCGACCAATTCGACATAGGCGCAAGGCAGCTCGCCCGCATGGGCATCGGGCTGGCCGATGGCACCGGCAACGGCGACGGCAGGGTGCGCCATCAGCGCCTCTTCGATATCGGCGGGGTCGATATTGTGGCCGCCGCGAATGATCAGATCCTTGGCGCGGCCCGTGATCCACAGATAGCCGTCCGGGTCGATCCGGCCCAGATCGCCGGTGCGCAGGTGATCGCCGTAGAACAGATCGCGGTTGCGCGCGGGGTCGGTATAGGTGTTGCCGAGGTAGACGCCGGGATTGCTGATGCAGATCTCGCCCACCTCGTCGGGGGCGCATTCGGCCGGGCCATCCTCGGTGCTGCGCAGGATTTTCACATCCGTATACGGCAGCGGAACCCCGACCGAGCCGACCTTCTTGGCGCCCGCAGGCGGGTTGCAGGACACCAGACAGGTGGCTTCGGTCAGGCCGTATCCCTCGATCACGGACATGCCGGTGGCGGATTCGAACCGCTTGAACAGTTCCAGCGGCATTGGGGCGCTGCCGGAAAAGGCATTTTTCACGCGGCTGATATCGGCATCGACCTTGCGCTGCATCAGCGCAGCAACCGCGGTGGGTACGGTGATGACAAAGGTCACGCCCCAGCGTTCGCACAGCTTCCAGAAATTGGCGATGACACCGTCGCCGCGATAGCCCGCAGGCGTCGGCAGGATGACATGCGCGCCGGATTTCAGCGCAGACATCAGCACCACATGGCAGGCGAAAACGTGAAACAGCGGCAGCGGACACATCAGCACGTCGGTCTCATCGAACAGCAGACGGTCGCCCAGCCAGCCGTTATAGACCATGCCCGCATAGCGGTGTTGCGCCATTTTGGGCATGCCGGTGGTGCCGCCGGTATGGAAATAGGCGGCGACGCGGTCGCGCCCGCCGTCGTCGAATGTCAGCGTATCGGGCTGGCGGGCCACCTCGCGCCGGTAGCACAGCACGTCGGCGCGGTGAACGCCGGTATCCTTGGGGCGCAGGAACGGCACGATCCAGCTTTTGGGCGGGCGCAGGTAGCGGTTCAGATCGATCTCCAGCACGGTGCGCACTTTTGGCGCGTGGCGCACGGCTTCGGCCGTCTTGGCGGCGATGTCGGTCTTGGGGAAGGCCTTCAATGTGACGACAACCCGCGCGCCCGTCTCGCGCAACAAGGCGGCGATCTGTTCGGGCTCCAGCAGCGGATTGATCGGGGCGACGATGCCCGCGATCATCGCGCCCAGCGTGACGCTGGCCGTCTCCAGGCAATTGGGCAGCACCAGCGCAACCGCGTCCTGCTCGCTAATCCGCAGGCTGCGAAAGAGGTTTGCCGCCCGGCACACATCGGCGTGAAACTGTTCCCATGTCAGGGTCTGTGCCGGGTCGCGTGCGCCGGAGGTCAGCTGATAGCTGATCGCCGGCCGCGTTGGATGCGCGCGGGCGGTGGCGCGCAGCATGGCATAGACCGTTTCGGGACGCTCGCGCGCCTGCCACGGCATTTCGTTCTGAATGTCCAGCACATCCTGCCGTACCGCAAATGTCATGGGATCGTCCTCTGCCTCGTCCACCCTTGCCCACGCCGGGCGCAGCGTGGCCTTTCGCCGCACAGAATGAGCGTGATCGGCAAGCGACGCAAGGTAAAGCAGGGCGCGCGCGGGATCATGAGAAAAGTTGCTTGACTAGTTTTATCAGAAAAGGGAGACATACCTAATAGATTTTGTCGGATACTGTTAGGATCCCTTTATGCTACGCACCCTCACCGCACGCCTCGTCGCAGCGACCAGCCTGATCGCCCTCTCAAGCGCGGCCATGGCCGCCGAGGTAAACGTCTATTCCTCGCGCCATTATGACAGCGACGATGCCCTCTATGAGGCGTTCACCAAGGACACCGGCATCACCGTCAACCGCATCGAGGGCAAGGCCGACGAATTGATCGCCCGGCTGGAAGCCGAGGGCGAAAACAGCCCGGCGGACGTGTTCATCACCGTCGATGCCGGCCGTATGGCCCGTGCCGAAGAGGCCGGCGTGCTTCAGCCCTACAAGGGCGACGTGATCGATGACGCCGTGCCGGTGCACCTGCGCCACCCGGACGATCTGTGGTTCGGCGTCAGCCAGCGCGCGCGCATCATCTTCTACGCCAAGGACCGCGTCGATAACCCGCCGCGCACCTACGAGGCGCTGGCAGATCCCGAATACAAGGGTCAGATCTGCATCCGGTCCTCCTCCAACGTCTATAACCAGTCGCTGCTGGCCTCCATCATCGAGGCAGATGGCCCCGGGGCCGCCAAGACATGGGCGCAGGGCGTCGTCGACAACATGGCGCGCGCGCCGCAGGGCGGCGACACCGACCAGCTGCGCGGCATCGTGTCGGGCGAATGCGATATCGCCGTCGCCAACCATTATTATTTCCTGCGCGGTTATGATTCGGACGTTGAAGGCCTTAGCAAGGACATCGACGGCATCGGCTGGGTCTGGCCCAACCAAAGCGGACGCGGCGCGCACCTGAATCTGACTGCCGCCGCGATGGCCAAATCGGCCCCGCATCCCGAAGAGGCGCAGGCGCTGCTGGATTTCCTGACAGGCGAGTATGCACAGCAGCACTTCGCCAACCAGAACAACGAATATCCCGCCGTGCCGGGTGTCGGCCTGGACGAAGATACAGCACGGCTGGGCTTCTTCATACCTGACACAGCAACGCCGACCGCTGCCTTCTCGGCCAATGCCAAAGAGGCGCAAGAGATCTTCAACGCGGTCAACTGGCAGTAAGCCCAGCTTGCATCGGTAGAGTTCACAAGCAGGCCTTCGGGCCTGCTTTTTCCTGGGCGCTGCGCTCAGCCCCTCAAGACAGCTCCGGGATTCATGATGCCCTTCGGGTCCAGCGCCGCCTTGATCGCCCGCATCGCCGCCAGCTTGGCCGGGTCGCCATAGCGTTCCAGATCACCGACTTTCAGCCGCCCTATCCCATGCTCGGCACTGATCGAGCCGCCCATCGCGTGCACCAGATCGTGCACCGCCCGCTTGATCGCGTCGCGCTGGTCCTCGTGATCGGACCGCGTGCGGCCGGGTACGGGGAAAACATTGTAATGCAGGTTGCCATCGCCCAGATGCCCGAAACAATTGATCCGGAAATCATCCATCGCACCGATCACCTCGGCACCTTTTCCGATGAACTCGGCCACTGCGCCCAGTGGCAACGACACGTCATGCGAGCTGACGGCGCCAATATGCCGGTTCGCCTCCGGCACCGATTCGCGCACATTCCAGAACTCGGTGCGCTGCCCCTCTGACTGCGCGATCAAGCCGTCGTTGACCAACCCTGCTTCAACGGCGTCACCAAACAACGCCTCCAGCGCGGTCGCCGGGTCCAGCCCGCGGGCAAGGCCGACATCGATCAGCACAAACCATTCAGGACGGTCCGCAAAAGGCAGCCGCACCTGCGGCATCGTCTCGGCCAGAAAATCCAGACATTGGCGGTGCATCAGCTCGAACGCGCTGACGCCTTCGCCCATGTGGTCGCGCGCCAGCGCCAGCAGCTTCAGCGCGGCGGCAGGGCTTTCCACCACCATCAGCGCGGTCCCCTCGCCCGCCGGGCGCGGCGCCAGCTTCAGCGTGGCGGCGGTGATCAGGCCCAGCGTCCCTTCCGAGCCGATCAGTAGGTTGCGCAGATCATATCCGGTGTTGTCCTTGCGCAGCCGTTTCAGCCCGTTCCAGATGCTGCCGTCCGGCATCACCACCTCAAGCCCCAGACACAGATCGCGCGCATTTCCGTAGCGCAGCACATTGACGCCGCCCGCATTGGTCGCCAGCAACCCGCCGATGCGCGCACTGCCCTTGGCCGCGATGCTGAGCGGGAAAAGCCGATCCGCGCGGTGGGCAGCGTCATGCACATCCGACAGGATCGCGCCGGCCTCGACCACCATCACGTTCTCATCTGGATAGATCGCACGTATCTGTGTCATCCGCTCCAGAGAGATCAGCAGCGGCGCGGGACCGCCATCGGCCACCTGCCCGCCGACCAGCCCGGTGCCACCGCCATAAGGCACCACCGGCACGCCTGCATTTGCAGCAAGGCGCAGCGCTGTCGCCGCCTCCTCTACCGATTCAGGGGCGACGACGGCGCAGGCGTGGCCCGTCCAACGGCCGCGCGGCTCTTCCAGATAGTGGGGCGCGATATCGCGCAGCGCGGCGGGGGGCAGCGCGGTTTTCAGGTCATTGAGAAAGACGGTATTCGGCGCATCATGTGTCATGGCGCGACCTTAGCGCCGTTGGGTTCGCGCGTGAACGGACAAAACGGCGCGTCTGGAAATTCGCAAAATTTTCGCAGCCTACAGACCTGTTTCAGACAGGCCCGCATCACTGCGCCCGCGCCTGTCATGGCGCAGAGCGGCATATAGAACATGCGTGCGCCAGCGCCCGTCGATTTGCAGATAGCTTTGCGCGACGCCCTCGTATTTGAACCCGCATTTTTCCAACAGACCGCGCGATGCGACGTTGGACGGCAGGCACGCGGCCTCGATCCGGCTGATATCCATCCGGTCGAACGCGTAATGCGCGACGGCCTGAATCGCCTCGCGCATGTAACCCTGCCGCGCGTGGTTTTCGCCGATCCAATAGCCCAACGTACCAGACTGGCTGGGCCCGCGCCGCACATTGTCCAGCGTGATCGCGCCCAGCAGGCGGTCATCCTCGCGCCGGATCAGGAACAGCGGCAGCGCCGTGCCACCATTGATGCTGCGCTGCGCCCAATAGACGCGGTTGGTAAACCCCTTGCGCGACAGGTGGTCGGTGGCCCAGCTGGGCTCCCACGGGGTCAGAAACTCTGTGCTGGTACGGCGCAGATGCGCCCAGTCGCGAAAATCGGGCATGGCAGGCTGGCGCAGGGTCAGCCGTTCGGTTTCGATACGGACCTTGCGGCGCGGCAGGAACATCAGGCCGCGCGCCGTGTCTGGAGGGCCTCCAGCGTCGGTGCATCCTGAACCGGCCCATAAAGCGCCAGTGCAGCCGGCGCATCCTGAGCGGTCTTTTCGGCGAGGGTCCGCACATCGGCCAGCGTGACCGCGTCGATTTTCTCGACCACCTCCTCCAGACCGGGTACACGGCCCCAGATCTGGATCATCCGCGCCAGACGCTCGGCCCGGTTGCTGGGGCTCTCCAACCCCATCAGCAGGCCGGCCTTCATCTGGGCGCGGGCGCGCTCCACCTCGTCGGGGCGCATGTCGTCGGCGGCGCGCTTCATCTCGTCAATGGTGATCTCGGCAAGGCCCGCCATGCTGCCCTCGGACGTGCCGGCATAGATCGTCATCATTCCGGTATCGGCATAGGCCCCGGCCTGCGCGTAGATCGTGTAGCACAGCCCCCGCTTTTCGCGAATTTCCTGAAACAGGCGTGACGACATGCTGCCACCCAAGGCCGTGGCATAGATCTGCGCGGTGTGAATGTCCGCATCGCCATAGGCCGGCGATTCGAAGGCCAGCGCCATATGCGCCTGCTCCAGCGTCTTGACCTTGCGGCTTTCGCCGCCCTGGAACCGGGCCAGTGGCGCGACCGGTGCAGCGCCCGGCGCCATGTCGCCGAACATCGCCTCGGCCGCCTTGACCAGCGCGTCGTGATCGACGGCGCCCGCCGCCGACAGCACCATCTGGCCAGGGCGATAGTGCTGGTCGACAAAGCCGGTCAGATCCGCACGGCCAAACCGCCCGACCCCCTCCTGCTGACCCAGAATGGCGCGGCCCAGCGGATGATCGGGATAGGCCTGCTCTTGCAACCAATCGAAAATAATATCGTCCGGCGTATCCAGCGCCTGCCCGATCTCTTGCAGGATCACGCCGCGCTCGACCTCAACCTCCTTGGGATCGAAGGTCGAGTTGCGCAGGATGTCGCCCACCACATCCAGCGCCAACGGCACGTCATCTTTCAACACACGGGCGTAATATGCGGTGACTTCGCGGCTGGTATAGGCGTTGATGTAGCCGCCTACATCCTCGATCGCCTCGGCGATCTGCAAGGCGCTGCGGCGCTCTGTGCCCTTGAAGGCCATATGCTCAAGGAAATGCGCGATGCCGTTCTGCTCGGTCTGCTCGTTGCGCGCACCGGCCAGCACCCAGACGCCGATGGCAGCAGATTGCAGGCCCGGCATTGCCTCGGTCACGATGCGAAAGCCGTTGGAAAGTGTGGTCAGGTTTACCGTCAACGCGCGATCCTGTCTTTGATGAGGGTCTCGATGGCCCCAAGGTCATTCTCGACCTCGGTAATCCGTTCGTCCCGCTCATACAGGTCTGTCATATGCGGGGGCAAGGGGGGGTGCTGACCGCTGGCCTCTTCGACCGCTGCCGGGAATTTGGCGGGATGCGCCGTGGCGAGCGTGATCATCGGAACGTCCGGTGTCAGATGCCGTTCGGCGACATGCACGCCAATGGCACCATGCGGGCACAGCAATTCGCCCGTTTCGTCCCACGTCCGGCGGATCGCGGCGCGGGTCTGATCCTCGTCGCAGCGGCCCGAATCGAACGTCTCGCGCAGCGCCTCAAGCGCGCCCTGGCTGACGGTGAACCCGCCCGCCTTCAGCTCGTCCATCAGCTGCGCGGTGGCGGGGGCGTCGCGGCCATATGCCTCGAACAGGGCGCGCTCGAAATTGGACGACACCTGAATGTCCATCGATGGGCTGATCGACGGAATAACGCCATCAGGTGTGTAATCGCCACCGCTCAGGCAGCGATGCAGAATGTCGTTCTGATTGGTCGCCACCACCAGCCGATCAATGGGAAGGCCCATACGCTTGGCAATATAGCCCGCGAAAATGTCACCGAAATTGCCCGTCGGCACGGTAAAGCTGACCTTGCGGTGCGGCGCGCCCAAGCTAACCGCAGAAGTGAAGTAATAGACGACCTGCGCCAGCACGCGCGCCCAGTTGATGCTGTTGACCCCGGCAAGGCCGACCTCATCACGAAACGCGAAATCGTTGAACATATCCTTAACGCGGGCCTGACAATCGTCGAAATGGCCGGTCATCGCCAGCGCATGCACGTTATCCTCGCCCGGTGTGCTCATCTGACGACGCTGCACTTCGGACACGCGCCCATTGGGGTAGAGGATGAACACATCCACCATCTCAAGCCCGCGAAATGCGTCAATCGCCGCCGAGCCCGTGTCGCCGCTGGTCGCGCCCACGATACAGACACGGCTGCCGCTGCGCTTGAGTGACGCCTCGAACAGCTGGCCGATCAGCTGCATCGCGAAATCCTTGAACGCGAGCGTCGGGCCGTGGAACAGCTCCAGCAAGTGATGCCCCGGCGCCAGCTGCACCAAGGGCGCGCGCGCGGCATGGGCGAACCCGGCATACGCGCGCGCGATGATGTCCTGAAATTCAGCATCGGTGAACGTGTCGCCGATATAAGGGCGCATCACGCGAAACGCGACCTCCTCATAGCTGAGGCCCGCCAGCGCCGCGATCTCGGCCGGTGCCATCTGCGGAATACTCTCTGGCAGGTAAAGACCGCCATCGCGGGCAAGGCCGGTCAGCATCGCCTCTTCAAAGCTCAGGATCGGGGCTTGTCCCCGGGTGGAGATATATTTCATGTCTCAGACCTCACATCATTTTCCCTGCCGGGACGCCGCATGCGCCATAGCAGATACCCTGTCATCACCAGCCAGATAAAGGCCAGCGAGAACCAGGTGATCGCGTATTGCAGATGATCGTTGGAAATACCCGCGCTACCGACCGGTAAGGGCGTGATGCCCGCAGGCGCGCCGCCCTCCTGCCGACGGACGACCAGCAGCACCGGCTCGGTTCCCAATGCGGCGGCCATGGCAGGCACGTCGCGGGCAAACCAGATGCCTTTTTCCACGTCGGGCGATGGGGTGTAGCCGTCCACTTCCTGCGGCCAATGCAGATTGCCGATCAGGCGCACCGGGCCCAGGCTGCGCGGCCTGTCCTTGGCGTTCAGGGGGATAAAGCCCCGATCGACCATGATTCGCCGCGTGCCGATCTCAACCGGCTGGATCAGACGGTATCCGGCACCCAGATCCTTGGCGCCGACAAGGACGTGCAGCTCGGGCGCGGCCAGATTGCCGACGACGGCAACGGGGGCGTATTTGTCACGCTCAGGGTCGATCCGGACAGGCAGGGCATTCGATGTGCCTGCGATTCGCAGCTCGATATCGGCCAGAATCGCCTGTTTCCAGGCGAGGCGCTGCATCTGCCAGACGCCCAGCGATACCAAGACCGCCGCCCCCAGCAGACCAAACAGCAATGGGACCGCAACCCGCCGCATCAACCCTCATCCTTCCAAGCAAAAATGCGGAAGGCTCCCCCTCCCGCATTTTCTTCTTGCTGAAAATATCCTCCGCGAAGCGGCAAGATTTTTCGCGAAAAATCTTCATCTACCCCAGATGTAAATGGAGGCGAACAGGAACAGCCAGACCACATCGACGAAATGCCAGTACCACGCTGCCGCCTCAAACCCGATATGGTTATCGGGGGTGAAGTGGCCACGCATCGTGCGCAGCAGGCAGATGAACAGGAAGATTGTGCCGATAAACACGTGGAAGCCGTGAAACCCGGTCGCCATGAAGAAATTCGCGCCGTAAATATTGCCAGAGAACCCAAAGGCTGCGTGGCTGTATTCGTAAAGTTGGAAGGCGGTAAACAGAACGCCGAGGACAACAGCGATCGCCAAACCCTTCTTCATATCTTCGCGGTTGTTTTCATGCACCAGCGCGTGGTGCGCCCATGTCGCGGCGGCGCCCGAGCATAGCAGGATCAACGTATTGATCAGCGGCAGGTGCCACGGATCGAACGTCTCGATACCCACGGGCGGCCAGACGCCGTCGATGGCCGGGGATTGTGGCCCCATCGGATACATCGCATTCTTGAAAAAGCTCCAGAACCACGCGGCAAAGAACATGACCTCGGACATGATGAACATGATGTAGCCGTAGCGCAGCCCGATCCGCACCACCGGAGTATGATCCCCTGCATGATTCTCGGCCACGGTTTCCGACCACCAGCCAAACATGGTGTAGAGAACGCCCGTCAATCCCAGCAGGAACACCCAGGGCTGGTTGTTTTCGACCTGCGGTGACATCCACAGGACCGCGCCAAACAGCATTACAAACCCTGCGACCGCTCCCAAGAAGGGCCAAAGAGACGGGGATAGGATGTGATAATCGTGGTTCTTTTCGTGTGCCATCTAGTGTTCCCTCGTGGACGGGCCTCGAACATATCGCGCAGAACCTTACGAACGGCTAAACGCGGAATGCTGTGCAACGCTCTTTTGTTTCGCTGCGTCCGGGGGTGGCCCTGGCTTTGGAACACCCTCGAACGCGTCAGTTTACGTTTCTACCGGTTTCGACGTCTTGCGCAAGTGTCGCCTGCCTTTCGGGCAGATCGATCTCGTAGAATGTATAGGATAATGTGATGACCTTGGTGTATTTCGCATCGCGGTCGTTTACGATGGCAGGATCGACAAAGAACGTCACGGGCATATCCATCCGCTCGCCCGGTTGCAGCACTTGTTCGGTAAAGCAAAAGCACTCGATCTTTTCGAAAAAACCGCCCGCTTCATACGGCGTGACGTTATACGCGGCCTGCCCGGCAATGGGGCGATCGGTGGGGTTGTACGCCTCGAAGAAGGCCAGCCCGGTTTCGCCGATGCGCAGCTCCATCTCGCGCACTTCGGGCTTGAACTCCCACGGCATGTCGCGCGAGAGGCTGCCGTCGAAACGCACCTTGATCGTCTGGTCCAGAATGACGTCCGACCCGGCCTCGGCCACGCCGGTGATACCGCCAAAGCCTGTAACACGGCAAAACCAGTTATAGAACGGCACCGACGCCCAGGCCAGCGCGCCCATGATCACCACGACGCCAACAAGCGTCAGGGCCGTGCGCCGTGTCGCGTCAGTCCTGGCCATATCCCGCCCCCTTTATCGTGTCTGGGACCGTAAACCCATCCTGGCTCACCTTTGCCAAGGTGAGGCCGAAAACCAATGCGACAAATGCAGCCAACACCAGACCCAACCCAAGATTGCGGCTGAAACGGCGGGCGTGGATTTCGTGCTGTTTGCGAAAGGACATCACAGCCCCCACGAGGCGAAGGGCGCGATGTCCATGCCGCGCAGCGTGGCGTCGACCAGAATCGCAACGAAAAGCCCGAACAGATAGTAAAGCGAGTGTTTGAACACTTTTTTCTCGGTGGCATAGCCATCGGCCTCGGCGGTGGCCTCATCGCGGCGCCAGATCGTCCAGGCTCCGCGCAGGAAAAGTGCGTTCAGCAGGACGGCGGCAACGATGTAGGCAGGCCCGCCAATCGAGGTGAAGCCCAGCGCGAATGACACCGGCACCAGAAGGATGGTGTAGGCCAGAATGTGATTGCGCGTGACGCGGCGCCCGTGGGTTGAGGTCAGCATTGGCACGCCGGCCTCGTCATAGTCGGACTTCATAAACAGGGCCAACGCCCAGAAATGCGGTGGCGTCCACATAAAGATCAGCGTGAACATCAACACCGATTCGATCGATACGCCGCCCGTCGCCGCCGCCCAGCCGATCATCGGAGGGAACGCGCCCGCGGCGCCACCGATGACGATGTTTTGCGGTGTCCACCGCTTGAGCCACATGGAGTAGACCACCACGTAGAAAAAGATGGTGAAGGCCAGCAGCCCCGCCGCGACGAAATTCGTCGCGAGGCCCAGCATGATGACAGAAATCCCAGACAACGCGATGCCAAATCCAAAGGCCTCGCCCTCGGTAATGCGACCGGCGGGGATGGGGCGGCCTTTGGTGCGCTTCATGATGCGGTCGATATCGGCATCCCACCACATGTTCAGCGCACCTGACGCGCCGCCACCGATGGCGATGAACAGGATCGCGGCAAAGCCGACGATGGGGTGCACCGAAACCGGTGCCGCCAGCAGGCCGACCAGCGCGGTAAAGACGACCAGTGACATCACCCGTGGTTTGAGCAGCGCAAAGAAATCGCCAAAACCGGCATCCTGTGGCCGGGCGTCCGGGGTCTGGGCCGTGCTGGCGTTCAGGCTTGCATCGCTCATGTCTCACTCCGCTTGCGGGCGCATGCCCTTGTCAGCTGGTCGATCTGGATCGCCTCAAACCGAATGCCGGTTTGGGACGGTTCATCACCTGTCCCCCGCCGCAATGGCGCACCTCCAACATGTGCAAAGGGGCGTGCCTCGGTTGCGGCAAACTTATTGCGCGGCAGCCACCTTGTAGCTTTGCGGCGCTTCCAGCCCGGCATATTCGTCCTTGGCCTCCTGAAGCCAGATGTCATACGCCTCTTGGCTGACGACCTTGACCGTGATCGGCATATAGGCGTGATCCTTGCCGCACAGCTCGCTGCACTGGCCGAAATAGACGCCTTCACGCTCGGCTTTGAACCATAGCTGCGCCAGACGGCCGGGCACCGCGTCCTGCTTCACGCCGAAGGCGGGAATGGTCCAGCTGTGGATCACGTCCGCGCCGGTTACTTGCATGACGACGGTCTTGCCGATCGGCACGACGACGGCGGTGTCGGTCGCCAGCTTGAATTCTTCGCGGCTATACCCCGCCTCTTCCAGCTCGGCGATGACTTCGTCATTCAGAACCTTGCCTTCGCCAATCATGAAGGATTCAAAGCCGAAATCCTCATCTGTGTACTCGTATCCCCAGTACCACTGGTATCCGGTTACCTTGATGTTGATGTCGCCTTCGGGAATTTCCTGTTGCTTGAACAGCACCGGCAGTGAAAACGCGCCGATAAAGACCAGAATCACGATAGGCACGATCGTCCACGCCACTTCGACGGGTGAATTGTGGGTAAATTTCGCCGGTGTCGGGTTCGCCTTCCGGTTAAAGCGGAGCATGGCGTAGATCAGCAGGACCGTCACGAAAAGAGTGATGGCCGTGATGATCACCAGCACCATACCGTCCAGCCAGAACAGATCGCTGGCCAGTTCTGTGGCCGCAGGCTGAAAACCCAAGCCGCCCGGAGTCGGCGTGCCAACGATTTCAAGATTGTCCTGCGCCATCGCGGGCACGGCGGTAAGCGCGGTCATCGCCGCCAGCAGTTTGGATTTGTATCGCATAAGGCACCCTGATCGGTTGAAGCGGATATATCGTCGTCAGGGTGCTCGCCTCCCTTTAGGCAGACTCCCCCGTTGTATCTGTGGCCGTTAAAACCATATTCTTAGCCTACAGACAAGAATGACGGTTGTGACAATGTCATCTTTGCCCTGATTTAGATCAAAAACCGGGGCGGCATAGTGCCACTCCGGCAAAAAAGTGACCGGCGCACCCCGGTGTCGCCCCAAATCCCAGAAGCAGGATTCCGCATGCCCGACGCCCCCTTTCGCCCGTTCGAGGATAATCTGGACAAGGATGCCGCATTGACCCAGCTGCGCCATGCGACCGGCGGCGCCGATGACGGCGAGCTGTTTCTGGAGCGCACCCGCAGCGAGGCGCTGGTGTTCGACGACGGGCGCATCAAGACGGCCAGCTATGACGCGGGCGAAGGGTTTGGCCTGCGCGCCGTGCGCGGCGAGGCGGTGGGCTATGCCCACAGCTCTGACATATCAGAGGCGGCACTGACGCGTGCCGTGGATACCGCGCGACTGGCCGTCGGGGATGGCGGCGGCACCATGGCGCCGACTCCGCAGGCGACCAACCGGCGGCTTTATACCGATGAAGACCCTATCGCGGGCGCCAGTTTTCCGGTCAAGATCGAGACGCTGCGCCAGATTGACGCCTTTGCCCGCGATCTGGATCCGCGCGTGGTGCAGGTGTCTGCGGTGATCTCTGCCTCGCTCCAGGAGGTCGAGATCCTGCGCCCCGACGGCACCCACCTGCGCGACGTGCGGCCGATGACGCGCGTCAACGTGTCTGTCATTGTCGAAGAGGAGGGCCGCCGCGAACAGGGCACCGCCGGCGGCGGCGGGCGCGTGGGGCTCGACGGGCTCATTGATCCTTCGGACTGGCAGAGCAAAGCGCGCGAGGCGCTCCGCGTCGCTGTCGTCAACCTCGGCGCCGTCCCTGCCCCGGCGGGCGTGATGGATGTTGTGCTCGGCCCCGGCTGGCCCGGCATCCTGCTGCACGAAGCGATCGGTCACGGGCTGGAGGGCGATTTCAACCGCAAGGGCGCGTCGGCCTTCGCAGGGCTGATGGGGCAGAGAATCGCCGCGAAGGGTGTGACGGTGCTGGACGATGGCACACTCGCGGACCGGCGCGGCAGCATCACCATCGACGACGAAGGCACGCCATCGCGCCGCAACGTCTTGATCGAGGACGGAATTCTGGTCGGCCTCATGCAGGACCGCCAGAACGCCCGCCTGATGGGCGTCGAAGCGACAGGCAATGGCCGCCGCGAAAGCCACGCCCACGTGCCGATGCCGCGCATGACCAACACCTACATGCTGGGCGGTGACGCCGCGCCGGGCGATATCGTCGCGGACCTCAAGGACGGCATCTACGCCGTCGGATTCGGCGGCGGTCAGGTCGATATCACCAACGGCAAGTTCGTGTTTTCCTGCACCGAGGCGTACCGCGTGCAAAACGGCGAGGTCGGCGCCCCGGTCAAGGGCGCCACGCTGATCGGCGACGGCGCGACCGCGCTTCAGCAGATACGCGCCCTCGGCAATGACATGGCGCTCGATCCCGGCATGGGCAATTGCGGCAAGGCGGGCCAGTGGGTGCCGGTCGGTGTGGGCCAGCCGACGGTGATGATCGGCGGGCTGACGGTGGGCGGCTCGGCAGGCTGATCGGGCGTAAGCGCTGCCCGAGGGTCAGGGATTCGGGTATTTGAACCAAGAAAAAAACACCGGGCGCGCAAATGGCAGCGGTCTGTATCTGCTATATCTCGGTGTCAGCCCAGCCGATCCCGACGTCGCCCGGCCGAAGCGACTAAGCGGTCCCGGTTGCCCCGGAATTTGGCGCCCAATTCGATCTGGTCGGCGACATTTTCGCAATGGGCGGCCAGATCACGGGCCGCACATACTGGTTGGCACCGCATCCTGAGAGGTCGGACATTTTGCGGATCTGAGTAAGGTTTACCGCCTGTTAACCAGACATGCGCTACATCTGATTCTGCAAGACGACGGAGCCATGATGCCTGAGGAAACACATCCTTCCACTCACCCCCCACTCCCACCCACCACGGAAGATGATCGGGTATCATGGCTTCGTCTTTTGCGTTCGCGGCGCGTTGGCGTCGCGACCTTTTACCGTCTGCTGGCCGAACATGGCACGGCGCAGGCCGCGCTGACCGCCCTGCCCGAAGTAGCCAAGGCCGCAGGTATCGATGACTACGCCGTCTGCCCCGAAGGCGTCGTTCTGGCTGAAATGCGGGCCGCGCGCACGGCCCGGGCGCAGATGCTCTGCGTGACCGATCCACTTTATCCCGTCGCGCTACGCGACATTCCCGATCCACCCCCTATCCTGTGGGCCATGGGTGATATCGGGGCGTTGGCCCGGCCCAAGATCGCCATGGTTGGCGCGCGCAATGCATCCTCGCTGGGCACACGCATGGCGCGGGCGCTGGCAGGCGAATTGTCGAAGGCTGGATATGTCATCGTGTCCGGCCTTGCCCGCGGCGTCGACACGGCTGCACATGCTGCAACAGTAGATGGCGGAACGATCGCGGTGATGGCCGGCGGCGTCGATGTCCTCTATCCCGCTGAGAACGCGAAACTGGCGGGCGAGATCCTGCGCTGCGGCGTGCGCCTGTCCGAGATGCCGATGGGTACCCAACCGCAGGCGCGTCATTTCCCACGCCGCAACCGGATCATCAGCGGCCTGGCCGGCGCCGTTGTCGTGGTCGAGGCGGCGGCGAAGTCGGGGTCGCTGATCACGGCGCGCAACGCTCTGGATCAGGGGCGCGAAGTGCTGGCTGTGCCCGGCCACCCCTTCGATGCGCGCGCTGCCGGATGTAACATGCTGATCCGTGACGGCGCGCGGCTGATCCGCAGCGCCGCCGACGTGATCGAGGCCTTGCCGGCGACCCAGACAGCTCAGCCCGACTTGCCACTATTGCCCGAACCCATCACCCCCGATCCGCCCGAATGTCACAGCCTGCGTGACGCCTCCGATCTGCACGCACGCATCCTCAGCCGTCTCGGCCCTTCGCCTCTGGCCGAGGATCAGCTGATCCGCGATCTGGGCACACCTGCCCGCACCGTCGCCCCCGCGCTGATTGATCTGGAACTGGACGGGCGCATTCGCAGGCAGGCGGGCGGGATGCTGTCCCTGGCGGACTGATCAGACCTGCCGCACGGCAAAAGAGGGTGTCCACGGCGCCGCATTGACAATCCCTCTTGCGCCCCCACATGGTGCGCCGCCATAAGAGCCGCCCCGAGTGGAGAGGAATTTCATGCCCGTCGTCGTCGTCGAATCCCCGGCCAAGGCCAAGACAATCAACAAGTATCTCGGCCCGGATTACACGGTGCTGGCATCCTACGGTCACGTGCGCGACCTGCCGCCCAAGGATGGCTCGGTCGATCCCGATAACGGATTTGACATGAAGTGGGAGATCGGCACCGACAGCCGCAAACACGTCAAGGCAATCGCCGATGCGCTGGCAAACGACAACGCCCTGATCCTCGCGACCGACCCCGACCGCGAGGGCGAGGCGATCAGCTGGCATCTGGAAGAGGCGCTGCGAAAGCGCAAGGCCATCAAGAAGGACACGCCGGTCAGCCGCGTCGTCTTCAACGCAATCACCAAGGCCGCCGTGACCGAGGCGATGGCCAATCCCCGTCAAGTCGACGCGCCGCTGGTCGAGGCTTATCTGGCCCGCCGCGCGCTGGATTATCTGGTGGGTTTCAACCTCAGCCCGGTCCTCTGGCGCAAGCTGCCCGGCGCGAAATCGGCCGGGCGCGTGCAATCCGTCTGCCTGCGCCTGATCGTCGAGCGCGAGATGGAGATCGAGGCGTTCAACGCCCGCGAATACTGGTCCGTCAAGGCGCTGCTGGCCACGCCTCGCGGTCAGGAATACGAGGCACGCCTGACGACCTTGGCGGGCAAAAAGCTGGACAAGTTCGATCTGGCGAACGCCACGCAGGCGGAAATGGCCGTTCAGGCGGTCTCCAGCCGAGCGCTGAGCGTGACCTCGGTCGAGGCGAAACCGGCCAGCCGAAACCCGTCGGCCCCGTTCATGACCTCCACCCTTCAGCAGGAGGCCAGCCGCAAATTCGGCATGGGCGCACGCCAGACGATGAGCGCGGCGCAGCGCCTGTATGAGGCCGGGCATATCACTTATATGCGAACCGACGGCATCGACATGGCCCCCGAGGCCGTGACTGCCGCCCGCGACGCGATTGCCGACCGGTACGGCAAGGAATACGTGCCGCCCTCGCCGCGTATCTACAAGAACAAGGCGAAGAACGCGCAGGAAGCGCATGAATGTATCCGCCCTACGGAAATGACCCGCGACGCGGCGGCGCTAAAGATCACTGACCGCGATCAGGCCCGGCTCTATGATCTGATTTGGAAGCGGACGCTCGCCTGCCAGATGGAGGGCGCCCGGCTGGAGCGCACCACGGTCGAGATCGGCAGCGATGACGGCCAGATCGGGCTGCGCGCGACTGGTCAGGTCGTGCTGTTCGACGGGTTCCTGCGCGTTTACGAGGAAGGCCGCGACGATGTGGCGGACGAAGGCGATGATGCCCGCCTGCCGCAGATTGCCGAGGGCGACAAGGCTGCGTTTGGTAAATCCGGGCTGAAGGCGCAGTTCGCCAAGGCCGACAAATCCGACAGCATCATCGAAGACAGCGCGCCGGGCATGGCCCGTCATGACGCTGCCATCCTGTCTGAAAATGCCGCTGTTCTGGGTCTGCAATCGCACACCCAGCCACCGCCGCGCTATACCGAGGCAACCCTGGTCAAGCGCATGGAGGAGTTGGGCATCGGACGCCCCTCGACCTATGCCAGCATCGTGACCACGATTCAGGACCGCGAATATGTCCGCAAGGACGGCAACCGCCTGATCCCCGAGGACAAGGGGCGGATCGTCACGATCTTCCTGCTCAACTTCTTCAAGCAGTATGTCGGGTACGAGTTCACCGCCAATCTTGAGGAAGAGCTGGATCATGTCAGCGCAGGCGAGGCCGACTGGAAGGATATCCTGACCCGATTCTGGCGCGATTTCTCTGCTGCCATCGCCGAGACGACCGAACTGCGCATTTCCGAGGTGTTGGATGTGCTGGACGACGCGCTTGCGCCCACACTCTATCCGCCGCGCGAGGACGGGAGTGATCCACGCGTCTGCCCGCTCTGCGGTGAGGGCAAGCTGCATCTCAAGACGTCTAAATCTGGCGGTTTCGTCGGCTGCGGACGCTATCCGGAATGCCGCTATACGCGTCCTATCGGCGCGGATGCCGCCGAATCCGGCGACCGCGTGCTGGGCGAGGATCAGGGGGATGAGATCAGCCTGCGCTCGGGCCGCTTTGGCCCATATGTCCAGCGCGGTGAAGCGACAGAAGAGAACAAGAAGCCGCCGCGCGCGTCCCTGCCAAAGGGCTGGACGCCCGACGCGATGGATCTGGAAAAGGCGCTGACTCTGCTCAGCCTGCCGCGCGAAGTAGGCGCGCATCCCGATGATGGTGAGTTGATCGAGGCCGGGATCGGGCGGTACGGGCCGTTCGTCAAGCACGGCAAACTTTACGCCAACCTCAAGGAAGTGGACGAGGTCTTCACCATCGGCATGAACCGCGCGGTCGAGGTTCTGGCGCAAAAACTGGCCAGCCGGGGCGCGGGCCGGGCGGCGGCCAAGCCATTGAAAGAGTTGGGAGAGCATCCCGAAAGCGGCGGTGCAATCAACGTGATGGAAGGGCGCTATGGCCCCTACGTCAAGTGGGAGAAGGTTAACGCAACCTTGCCCAAAGGGACCGAACCGGAGGATGTAACCGTCGCCATGGCAGTGGATCTGATCGCCGAAAAAGCCGCGAAAGCGGGCAAAGGCGGCGCCAAGAAAAAGGCCCCCGCAAAAAAGGCCCCCGCAAAAAAAACCACAGCCAAAAAACCATCCGTCAAAAAAGCGGCGCCAAAGAAGGCTGCCGCTGAAAAAACAACTGCGAAAAAGACGGCGACCAAGAAGCCCGCAACCAAGAAAAAGGCCGACGAAGAATGACGCGGGCCACTCTACAGGCGTCGCTCCGGGGCGCTACACGGTTTTGTTATTGGAACCCATCTCGCGCGATCATCATTTTCACTATAAGGGTGTAACGTTGCGCCCGCCAGAATGAGAGGATTCGCGCCATGACCGATACCAAATTCAACCGCCGCGCCGCATTGGCCGGGGGCGCTGCCGCATTCGTCACACTGGCCACGCCCGGCATCCTGCGTGCCCAAGCCGACGGAGCACGTCGTAACGTCTCCAGCTTCGTCACCCAGAACTGGCAGGATCACTTCGATACGCTGGGATCGGGCGCAATCGTTTGCGATACGACGTCGCGCGCCTTGCACTACTGGAATTCGGACGCGACCGATTACCGCGTCTACCCCACATCCGTGCCCATGACCGACGATCTGACACGCACCGGCTATACCAAGATCGTGCGCAAGAAGGTCGGGCCCGATTGGACGCCGACATCGAACATGAAAGCAGCTAACCCAGATCTGCCCGATTACATGCCGCCCGGTCCCGGCAACCCTTTGGGTACGCATGCAATGTATCTGACATGGCCCGCCTATCTGATCCACGGCACGCATGACACCCGCAAGATCGGGCGCAAATCGTCGTCTGGCTGCATCGGCCTGTACAACGCCAAGATCGAAGAGCTGTTCGCGGTGACCCCGATCGGCACGCAAGTCCGCATCATTTGACGCCCCTCCGCCGCGATAGGTAGTAACCCCTAAACAGGCCGGTTGCGGCGGCGGCGGCATTGACTTTTGCGGCCCCCCTGCCCCACAACCGTTGCAACCGTGCCATATTAGGGGTTTTTCAATGAAGAAAGTATATCCTGACGCCGCCGCTGCGCTGGATGGGGTGCTGTTCGACGGCATGACCATCGCCGCCGGCGGCTTTGGTCTGTGCGGCATCCCAGAGCTGCTGCTACAGGCCATCAAGGACGCAGGAACGAAGGATCTGACCTTCGCCAGCAACAATGCGGGTGTCGACGATTTTGGCATCGGCATCCTGCTGCAAACGCGGCAGGTGAAGAAAATGCTCAGCTCCTATGTGGGCGAAAATGCCGAATTCATGCGCCAATATCTGGCGGGCGAGCTTGAGATCGAATTCAACCCCCAAGGCACCCTGGCCGAACGGATGCGTGCCGGCGGCGCGGGCATTCCCGGCTTTTACACTAAAACCGGCGTCGGCACGCAGGTGGCCGAAGGCAAGGAACACAAGGATTTCGACGGCGAGACCTATATCCTTGAACGTGGCATCGTCGCGGATCTGGCGATCGTCAAGGCGTGGAAGGCCGACGACACCGGCAACCTGATTTTCCGCAAGACCGCGCGCAACTTCAACCCGCCTGCCGCGATGTGCGGCAAGATCTGCGTTGCCGAGGTCGAGGAAATCGTGCCACGCGGATCGCTGGACCCCGACAACATCCACCTGCCCGGCATCTATGTGCACCGCCTGATCCAAGGCGATCATGAGAAACGGATCGAACAGCGCACCACGCGCAAAAGGGAGGACGTGTAATGCCCTGGGACCGTAACCAAATGGCCGAACGCGCCGCGCAAGAGCTGGAAGACGGCATGTATGTCAACCTTGGCATCGGCATCCCGACGCTGGTGGCCAACTATGTCGGCGACAAGGAGATCACCCTGCAATCCGAAAACGGCATGCTGGGCATGGGCGCCTTTCCCTACGAGGGCGACGAAGACCCCGACCTGATCAACGCAGGCAAGCAGACGATTACCGAACTCAACCGCACGTCCTATTTCGACAGCGCGACCAGCTTCGGCATGATTCGCGGGGGCAAGATCGCGGCGGCGATCCTTGGCGCGATGGAGGTCGCGGAAAATGGCGATCTGGCGAACTGGATGATTCCCGGCAAGCTGGTCAAGGGTATGGGCGGCGCGATGGATCTGGTCGCCGGCGTCGGCAAGGTTATCGTCGTGATGGACCACACCAGCAAGCATGGCGACAGCAAATTGCTGAAGAAGTGCACCCTGCCGCTGACCGGCACAGGTGTCGTGAATCGCATCATCACGAACCTGGGCGTTCTGGACGTGGTCGAAGGCGGCCTGAAGATTGTCGAGACCGCCGATGGCGTCACCGAGGATGAAATGCGCGCCGCAACCGGGGCGACCATCGTCTAAACGCGAAACGGCTTGTACAAGACCACAAGAAAATACGGGCGGTGCCATGCGGCGCCGCCCTCGATTTTCCGCGCGCCCTATTCGCTGACCGCACGACCACGCCCGCCCGGTTCCAACGCGAGCAAACGCTGGCGCCACACCCGACCCGATTATCGCGATGGTGCAGACCGTCGTGGTCGACGGCAGTCTGGATTCGATCCAAAAGTTCAAAAAAGACAATCGGGGTATCGACGATCTGGCTAAATATGGCGCCTTCATCGAAGAAATAGCAGCTTATCTGCAAGCCACCGTGGCCTGCCGGTTGGACGTCATCGTCTCGGGCGGCTCCCGTTCGGGTGAAACGACAACGCTGAACGCGCTGACCTCGTCAATTGATGCGCAACGGGCGTAGTCGACTCAGACGTCCTGAATCGATTCCAGATAGGCCAAGAGCGCGGCCAGAGGGCGCGGTGTCGGAGTCATCACACCATCGCCGGTCTGAACCGGAACGGTATCACCCTCCAGCAATGCGCCAAATTCCGGCATCTGCTCGCCGGGGATCTGCGCCCGGTGATAGCCGTCGATGGTCGAGAGCACCCGCGCGCGCGGGAATTTGCCCTGGCTGGACAGCTGCGTCAGGTCTGTCGGCTTGGGCGACAGGCGCTTGGCCAGCGGCCCATCGCCCTTGCCCGAAGGGCCATGACATTGCACGCAATTCTCGACATATAGCCTGCGGCCCTCATCGGCCTCGGGCATGGAACTGGTCTGCATGCAGGCCGCCAGAACGCCAAGCCCGCCCAGCCCGACCGCCATCACTGCGTATTTCATTGCCGTCTCCTTTGCCTCAGATGGTCACTGACGGTCTGCGCCGCCTTTGATCAGATGAACTTGCCAGCCAATGCGTCATCGATCAACTGCACAGTTTCATCCACCCCGTAAAGCGCGATAAACCCGCCGAAGCGCGGCCCTTGCGACGCGCCCAGAAGCACCTCGTAGAGGGCTTTGAACCAGTCGCGCAGCGGATCGAAACGGTCGCGCCCCACGCCATACACCACAGATTGCAGCGCCTCGTCATCGCGCCGGCCGTCATAGGCTGCCAACTGGTCGCGCAGTTCCATAAGCGCCTCACGCTCCAGATCAGTCGGGGCGCGGTATACCTTGGCCGGTTTCACGAAATCGGCGTAGTAGCGCAACGCATGGCCCACGGCCTGATCCATGTCGGGATTCGCCTCGGCGCTAGCATCGGGCGCGTAGCGCTGAATGAACCCCCACAACTGGTCCTTACGCTCGGCCCCGGCGACCGAGGCGAGGTTGAGCAACATCGAGAACGGCACGACCATGCGGCTTTCCGGCACGCCGTCCGGGTGGATATGAAACACCGGGTTATTGACCCGCGCCGCCGCATCCTGCCCCGCATGGGCGCGCAATTGCTGATGATATTCATCCACCGCCTTGGGGATCACGTCGAAATGCATCCGCTTGGCCGTTTTCGGCTTGGCATACATGAAATAGCTCAGCGACTCCGTCGAGGCATAGGTCAGCCATTCGTCGATGCTGATGCCATTGCCCGAAGTTTTCGAGATTTTCTGACCATTCTCGTCCAGAAACAGCTCATACGTAAAATGCTCGGGCTTCTTGCCGCCCAGGATTTCGCAAATTCTGTCATAGATCGGCGTGTTGGTGCTGTGATCCTTGCCATACATTTCGAAATCGACGTCCAGCGCGGCCCAGCGGGCGCCGAAATCGGGCTTCCACTGCAATTTCACGTTGCCCCCCGTGACCGGCAGCGTCATTTCCTGCCCGTCTTCGGTGTCGAACGTGATCGTGCCATTGGCGGCATCGACATGTTTGATCGGCACGTACAGAACGCGCCCCGTTTCGGGGTGGATCGGCAGGAAGATCGAATAGGTCTGGCGGCGCTCGTCCCGCAGGGATTTCAGCATGACCTTCATCACGTCGTCATAGCGTTCGGCAGCGCGCAGCAGCACCTCGTCAAACTGGCCGGAGCGGTAGAATTCAGTCGCTGAAATGAATTCGTATTCGAACCCGAACGTATCCAGAAACCGCCGCAACATCGCGTTGTTATGCGCGCCAAAGCTGTCATGCGTGCCGAACGGATCGGGCACGGAGGTCAGCGGCTTTTGCAGATGCTCGGCCAGCGCCTCGCTGTCCGGCACGTTGCCGGGCACCTTGCGCATGCCGTCCAGATCGTCGGAAAAACAAATCAGGCGCGTGGGAATATCACTGATCAATTCGAACGCACGGCGGATCATCGTAGTGCGCAGCACTTCGCCGAAGGTGCCGATATGCGGCAAACCAGAGGGGCCATAGCCCGTCTCGAACAGCACGTAACCCTTCTCGGGGGCCTTCTTCTCATACCGTTTCAGCAGCCGGCGCGCTTCTTCGAACGGCCAGGCTTTCGAGGTCATTGCAGCGTCGCGCAAATCGGACATGAGATTCTCCAGGTATCAGGCCCCCGCGCGGATACGCGGATGGCATCGCCGCTTCCTATTGCCGAGGGGGGCGAAGGTCAATAATCTGCGCCCGAAGACCCCGCATTGCAAAGGATTATCCCAATGAACGAGACCGTGACGCACCCGCTGAGCGCGCAGGACTGCCTGGTGGCCGTCATGATCGCGGTTTCCGCCTCGGATGAACAGATTCGCACCGCCGAACTGATCAAGATCGAAAGCGCCGTGAACAACCTGCCGATCTTTGGCGATTATGACGAGGATCGCGTCCATATCGTGGCGCAGACGGTGTTCGATCTGTTCTCGGACGAGGATGGGCTGGACGCCCTGTTTGGCCTGATCCGCGACAACCTGCCCGAACGCCTGTTCGAAACCGCCTACGCGCTGGCCTGCGACGTGGCCGCCGCCGATGGCACGCTGGCCGACAGCGAACTGCGCTTGCTGGAGGAAATCCGCTACGAGCTGAACCTCGACCGCCTTCATGCCGCCGCGATCGAGCGCGGCGCGCGTGCCCGCCACATGAGCCTGTGACAGGCCGCCAAAACCAAAAGGATACCCCCAATGCACTGCGTTTTCGTAAACATCCGCTGCAAGCCCGGCACCTCCTACAAGGTGGCTGAAGAAATCACCCTGCGCGAGGTCCATTCCGAGCTGTACTCGACCTCTGGCCCGTTCGATCTGCTGCTGAAACTCTACATCCCCGACGCCGAGGACGTGGGCATATTCATCAACGAGAACCTGCTGAATATCCCGAATATCGAGCGCACTGAAACCACCCTCACCTTCAAGGCGTTCTAGGCCATGCTGGAGAAACTCCGCGATCTCATCGGCGCCGCCAATGTCCTGACCGGCAGCGACATGGACAGCTATGCGCGCGATTGGTCGGGCGCCCCGCAGGGCACGCCGCTGGCCGTGGCCCGCCCCGCATCGACCGTCGAGGTGTCGGCCATCGTCAAGCTGGCGAATGAGACCGGCACGACGATCGTGCCTATCTCGGGCAATACCGGCCTGACCGGCGCTACGTCAGCCGATGGCGCGCTGCTGCTGTCACTGGGGCGCATGTCGAAGATCCGCGAAATCCGCCCCTCCAGCCGCCTTGCCATTGTCGAGGCCGGCGCGATCCTGGCCAGCATCCACGACGCGGTGGCCGAACACGGGCTGATCTTTCCACTGTTTTTCGGGGCGCGCGGATCGGCCATGATCGGTGGTGCACTGTCAACCAACGCGGGCGGCTCGAACGTGCTACGCTATGGCAACACCCGCGATCTGTGTCTGGGGATCGAGGCGGTGTTGCCCACGGGCGAGGTGATCGACCTGATGCGCCAGCTGCACAAGGACAATTCCGGCTATGACCTGCGCCATCTGCTGATCGGGGCCGAGGGCACGCTGGGCATCATCACCGCCGCAGTGATCAAGCTCTTCCCCGCGCCGCTTGCCAATGCCACCGCGATGGTCGCCGTGCCGCGCGTGGGCGATGCGCTGACCCTTTTGAACCGATTGCAGCAGGAAACGGGCGGCGCCGTGCAGGCGTTCGAATACATGCCGCGCGCCTATATCGAAACGCATCTCAAGCAATCTCCGGGCGCGCGGGCGCCTTTTGACGACCGCTATGACGTCAACATCATGGTCGAGGTCGGTGCTACCGCGCCGCGCGATGCAGAGCCGGACGAAAATGGGCAGATTCCCATTGCCACCCATCTGGAAAACGTCCTTGCGGCCCTCTTCGAAGAGGGCGCGATTCTGGATGCCGTGGTCGCCCAGAACGAGGCGCAACGCCGCGAGATGTGGGCCCGGCGCGAGGCCGCAGCCGAGGTGATCACCTATCAGACGCCGCATGTGGACCGCGACATCGCCGTGCCAGTCGACCGCATGCAGGAGTTTCTGGACCGCATAGCCGAGATGATTGCCGAGCTTGATCCCGGCGCGCAGGACGTATCTGTCGCGCATCTGGGCGATGGAAACCTGCATCTTGGCGTGTTCCCCACCCGCGATGACGACGATCTGTGCCAACAGATCGGCGATTTGGCAGAAGACGCGGCCGTTGCGATGGGCGGCAGTTTTTCGGCCGAGCATGGCATCGGGCTGAAAAAGCGCGCCGCGATGGCGCGTCACAAGAACCCGGCCGCGATGGCCGCGATGCGCACGATCAAGGCGGCGCTCGATCCGAATGGGATTCTGAACCCTGGCAAGGTCCTGCCTGACGTCTGAGCGTTTTTTGAGTATTTGGAGAACATTGAAAGGGCGGGTGCAGGTATGTGCACCCGCTCTTCCTGATGAATCAGCCGTTGTCGGCAGCCATGACGCAGAGCAGCTCGAACAGGATAGTGGCGCCCAGAAGCGCGGTGCCGCCGGACGCGTCGAAGGGCGGTGAAACCTCGACCATATCGGCGCCGACAATGTCGAGCCCGGCCAACCCGCGCACCACCTCCAGCGCCTGGTGGCTGTTCGGGCCGCCCACCTCGGGCGTGCCGGTGCCGGGCGCAAAGGCCGGATCGACGAAGTCGATGTCGTAGGTGATGTAGGTCGGGCCGCTCCCTGCGATCTGCCGCGCTTCGGCCATGACATTCGCGGGGCCGCGCGCGTGAAACTCCTCGACCGGGATCAGGCGAATACCGTTTGCATCGGCGAAATCGCGATCCTCTGTGTCGTACATCGTGCCCCGTATGCCGATCTGGACCATACGGCGCGGATCGATCAATCCTTCCTCGATCGCGCGGCGGAAGGGGGTCCCATGCGTGTATTTCTGCCCGCCGAAATAGCTGTCGGTCAGGTCGGTGTGACTGTCGAACTGGATCAGGCCAACCGGACGGCGCGCCGCTACTGCGCGCAGGATCGGCAGCGTCGACAGGTGGTCGCCGCCTGCGGTCAACGGGGTGATGCCAGCGTCCAGCGTTGCGATGTAAAAGTCGGTGATGCGGGTCATGCTGTCGTCCAGATCCACCGGGTTCGGTGGCACGTCGCCCAGATCGGCGCAATTCAGCGCCTCGAACGGGCGGATGCCGGTGGCGCCGTTCTGGGCGCGCATCATGGTCGACGCATCGCGTACCTGGCGCGGACCGTGGCGCGCGCCGGGCCGGTTGCTCGTGCCGCTATCCCACGGCACACCGATCAGGCCCACATCCACATCGCCAAAGCGCGCGTGACCCGGCGGCACATGCGGCAGACGCATGAAGGTCGCCACCCCGGCAAAACGGGGCAGATCGGAGGCAGGCGGCGGGTGAAAGAAACTGTCGCTCATGGCGTGGCTCCGGGCTGGGTCAGACGCTTGCGCGCCGTCACCGCGCCGCCGCCCTCGGCTGTGATGCGGTCAATCGCGGGCTTCAGGCCCTCAATGCCGACGGCCATGTGGTGCGCGTTGGCGTGCAGGATGCGGCCTGCATCCAGCACCCAGGCGACATGGCCGCGCCAGAACAGCAGATCGCCGCGACGCAGGTCGGCATCGCCAGCCAGCGCATGGCCCAGCGTCGCCTCTTGCATGTCGCTATCGCCGGGACAGGCGATTCCGCAGGCACGGCAGCCCGCCTGCACGAGGCCAGAGCAGTCGATGCCGAAGGCTGAATTGCCGCCCCAGAGGTAGGGCGCATCGATATATCGCTCGGCCACGGCGACGGGATCGGCCTCGGCCATGGGGAGGGCGGCGAGGTGCTGCAACGGAATATGGCCCAGCGGGGTTTCGGCCCATTTGGCGGTCTGTGACAGAACAGCAACGCGCGACAGGTGGCTGAGGGATATGCGCTCGGGCGATTTGAGGTCGGGCGCGGCGTAGACGTGTGTGGCGCGGGCAGCGATCCAGTGGGTCGGAGCCGGGCCATCATGCAGTGTCCCCTCCGGCAGATAGCCGACATAGCCATCCTCGGCCCGCACAAAGGCCCAGCCGTCATGCGTCTCGAAACAGGTGACCGGGGCGCCCGTCAGCAACTGGCGCAATCGCTTGCCGTGCGGCGCGGGCAGCAGGTCGGCCACCGGCGCAGACACCAGACGCGCCGCGCCCTCCGTATAGCGCGAGGCGGCGACCTGCCCGCGTAGCGCCGCATCCGCGACGCGGGCATTGGCCGGGGTCAGGCGCGGATCGCTCACAGGTTCAGCGCGGCGGGCAGCGCCGCCAACAGCGCACGCGCGCCCATGCCGACGCCACCCTTGGGGCGGGCGGGCGCGGCGGTGGGGTTCCAGCCATAGATGTCGAAATGCGCGTAGCGCGCGGCGCCCGCAAAGCGGCGCAGAAAGAGCGCGGCGGTGATCGAACCGGCGAAACCGCCCGATGGGGCATTGTCCAAATCAGCGATGCCCGGCTCGATCATCGTCTCATAGGGCGTGTGAAATGGCATGCGCCAGACCGGATCGCTGGCGGCAACCGCGCCCGCTTCGATCGCCGTGACCAAATCTGCGTCATCTGTATAATAGGGCGCAAGGTCCGGCCCGACCGCGACCCGCGCGGCGCCCGTCAGCGTCGCCATCGAAATCATCAGATCCGGTGCGCCCTCGGCGCCCAGTGTCAGCGCGTCGGCCAGCACCAGACGCCCTTCGGCGTCGGTATTGTTGATCTCGATGGTCTTGCCGCTGCGCGCGGTCAGGATGTCGCCGGGGCGCATGGCATTCGCGCTGACCGAATTTTCAACGGCCGGGATCAGAACACGCAAGCGTACCGGTAAATCAAGCGCCATGATCATATGCGCAAGCCCAAGGACCGTCGCCGCGCCGCCCATATCCTTTTTCATCAGCCCCATGCTGGAGCCGGGTTTCAGGTTCAGCCCGCCGGTGTCAAAACAGACCCCCTTGCCGACCAGCGTCAGCGCCGGGCCGTCTGCCCCCCACGACATGTCGATCAGGCGGGGGGCACAGTCCGATGCGCGCCCGACAGCGTGAATGAGTGGCAGGTTTTGCGCCAGCAGATCGGCGCCGGCGGTTACGGTAATGTCGGCGCCGTGCTGCACAGCGAGGTCCGTGCAGGCGGCCTCCAGCGTGTCCGGACCCATGTCATTGGCGGGCGTGTTGATCAGATCGCGGGTCAGCGCCTCGCCCGCCGCGATCACCTCCAGCCGGGCGGCATCGACGCCATCGGGCGCAACCAGTCGGGCCGTGGGGCCCTTCTGTATATGGTAGCGGTCAAAGACGTAGGCGGCCAGGAGCCAGCCCAGCGCCTCCTCCTGCGCGCGGGCCGGATCGAGGCCCTCAAGGCGATAGACGCCCTCGGGCAGCGCCGCAGCAGCGGCGGCCAGATGGAATCGCCCGCGCGCGCGCGTCTCGGCGGTGCCATATCCGACCAGCGCCATTTCCGGCGTGCCATCCGCGCCCGGCACCATCAGCACCTTGCCCTGCGCGGCGGCAAAGCCGGTCGCGCGAACCCAATTGCGCAGCCCCTCGGGGCGGGTCTTCAACCACCCCTCCAGCCCGCCTGCGTCGATCACATGCAGCGCCAGCGCATCGCCCGGATCGCGCGCAAAGACCAAGGAGTGCGCGGGGAATGTGGCGTTGGGCATGTGACAGGACCTTTCTGGACGTGGCGCAGCGGCGCCGGAGATTTCCGGAACAGCCTAATCGCCCTGCACGTGCCTGCAAGCCATCAATTGGTCACATCCTGAAGATCCCTAACCTCGCTCAGACTACGCTCGCCTATGCGCAAAAGCCGCGACAGGGTCGCCGCGGTCGCCACCAGATCGCTGCCACCTGCGCAGGCCGCAACATCGGCGGCCACCCGCGACAGCATGTGCATGCCGATCTGATCGGCGATGGCCACCATACTGCGGGCCGATTTTCGCATCTCGGCCAAGCGCCCGTCACTGTAGTACCGCTCGGTGTGGGACAGGCGCACGGCCAGTTCCTCCAGCGCGCGGCAGACGATATTCTCTGCCCCCGCTTCGCCCAGTTGCGAATATAGCTCTTCCAGACGGTTCGAGTTCAAGCGCACCACCTCATTCTGTTTCAGCATCGTTATCTGTTCCACGGTCTCACCCCGATTTCGTGACAATCCGCCCGGCGGCCCCACAGCTCGCCCGGCACGCACAACCTGAGCCAAAGATATTCCCAAATGGTTTCGAGTCGCGCATTTTATCACTCGAATTCGAGGCGAATACGGTCTATTCCATGTCGGGACATGTTCGCCGAGAGGACCGGAAATTGCATCAAGCGCGCCCCCTGCCGCCCTACCTGATTCAACGTTATCATGGGTGGAAAGCGACCTCATACACCGAAAACGAAAGCTGGTATCGCACCCTCGCCCAAGAGGGCCAGCACCCGCGCGCGATGATGATTTCGTGCTGCGACAGCCGGGTGCATGTCACATCGATATTCGGCGCCGATCAGGGCGAATTTTTCATCCACCGCAATATCGCCAACCTGGTGCCCCCCTACACCACGGATGGCGGGCAGCACGGCACCTCGGCCGCGCTGGAATATGCCGTCAGCGTGCTGCACGTGGCGCATGTGATCGTCATGGGGCATTCCGGGTGCGGGGGCATCAAGGGCTGCGATGAAATGTGTTCGGGTAACGCGCCGTTGCTGGATTCGCCCGGCAGCTTTGTCGGGCGCTGGATCGACATTCTGCGCCCCGGCTACGAGCGCGTGGCAGGTATTGTCGACGATGACGAACGCGCCCGCGCGCTGGAGAAAGAAGCCGTGCTGGTATCGTTGGAAAATCTGACCAGCTTTCCCTTCGTCACCGAGGCGATGCAACGGGGCGTTCTGACGCTGCATGGTTTGTGGCTGGATATCGGCGAGGGCCGGGTGGAGCAGTATAATGCCGCCGCCAAGGGGTTTGCCCCGATCTGACAATAGGCGCGTGCCCTGCCCTCGTAACAAAAAAGCCCCTGTGCCGGACGGCGCAGGGGTTTTTTCAGCACAGGCGCCCCAAGTCACGGCTTAAAACACTGAGAAGCGGACCCGAGGGGCAATCCGCGCAAGCGCAGATCGGGCCTTTCGACGCCTTGGCCGGAGCACGATCAAACCACCGCGCTCCAGCTTGGCATCACAGCCACGCGCCAGATCACTCGTAAAACTTAGGTTTGAACTATGTCAATTTGAGGCAGATGCCTCACCCGGACTGCCTTTAGCCGCTTTATTCGACAATTTTTCGCAATGTGAGCGTTGTCCAGTCACCAATCTCCTGCCGTTCAGTCAGGCTGTTTCCGGCGCTGAGATAAACCGCGACCACCTCATCGGCCTGCTCGTTCAGGATGCCGGACAGAATCACGTGACCGCCGGGTGCCAGCCGCTGGGTCAGCCCCGGCGCGAGGTCGATCAGCGGACCCTTGAGGATATTGGCAAAGATCAGATCGAAGGGCGCGGCGGCCTCCAGCGTGGGATGATCCAGGCCCGTCGCCTCGATGCACGATACCCTGCCGTCCAGATCGTTGGCGGCGACATTGACGCGGGCGACGTCCACCGCGACCGGATCGATGTCGCTGGCCAGCATCACACCCGGCCAGCTACGCGCGGCGGCCATTGCCAGAACGGCGGTACCGCAGCCGATATCGGCCACAGACTTGGCGGTGACACCGGAACTGGCCAGATGGTCCAGCGCGCGCAGACAGCCCTGCGTCGTGCCGTGATGGCCGGTCCCAAAGGCCATCGCCGCCTCGATCAGCAGCGGCACGGCATCATCCGGCACCTGATCCGCGTCATGGCTGCCGTAGACGAAAAACCGGCCCGCCACGACTGGCGTCAACTCACGCTTGACATGGGCGACCCAGTCGGCGTCGGGCACCTGTGACACCGCGAAGGCGCGGGCGCCGTGGATTTCGGCCAGCAGGGCAAGGCCCGCGATATCGGGGTGCTCCTCGAAATAGGCGCCGACCTCCCATGTGCCGCTGCCGTCTTCGACCTCGAACGTGCCGATTCCCGTCGGCTCGGGGGTGATATCGTCCAACGCGTCGGCCAGCGCCTCAGCGGCGGTTTGCCCGTGCAGGGTGGTGAGGGCGGTGTAGGTGGTCATGCGGCTGGGCCTTCTGGCTTGGCGCGCCCTATTCGGCCAGAACCGGGGCAGAGCGCGACAGGATGGTCTCATAGCCCGGCGCCGGATGGCGCGGGATCAACAGCGCCAATAGCAGCGATATGCCCGCCATGCCAGCCGCCAGAACGAAGACCGCAGCAGGCGACACCAGCCACAGATACCCCAAAAGCGCGGGCAGGAACACGGCGGCAATGTGGTTGATCGTGAACGCTACCGCAGCGGTGGGCGCGATATCACCGGGATCCGCGATCTTCTGGAAATAGGTCTTCAGCGCCAGCGCCAGAGCGAACAGCATGTGGTCCACGACATAGAGCGTCGCGGCCAACAGCACGCCCCAGCCGAACATGTAGATACCGCCATAGGCCAGAAACACGATCATCAGGCCCGCATATTCAAAGATCAGCGTGCTACGCTCGCCAAACCGCGCAACAGCGCCGCCCATCAACGGCGCAAAGATCATGTTGGCGACAAGGTTTATCATAAACAGCGCCGTTACCTCATGCACGGCAAAGCCGAACTTTTCGACCATCATGAAACCCGCAAACACGACAAAGATCTGCCGCCGCGCGCCGGCCATGAATTGCAGCAGGTAATACAGCCAATAGCGGCGGCGCAGGATCATCTTTTTCAGCTGCGGATTGGGCGCCTCGAACTGCGGGTAGGCAATGAGGGCAAAGATTGCGATGGCTGCCGTCGTCCCCCCTGAAAGCATGTAGACAATGGTGTATGTCAGGCCCAATGGTTCCCACAGCAGCACGATGAGGCCATAGCACACCAGCGTCGCGCCAGATCCGGCGGCCAGCAACCAGCCCAGCACCTGGGGCGCGCGGGCGCGGTCAAGCCATTGCAGTTGCAGGCTTTGGTTGACCGTCTCGTAATAGTGAAAGCCGATCGAGCTGAGCATCGTGATCGTCAGGATGCCGCCCATACTGGGAAAATACGCGGTGAATGCAGTGGCAACGCCCAGCAGGATCAACGACACCAGCGCCAGCACCTGCTCGCGCACAAATATGATGATCGCGATGACCCCGATGGCCAAAAACCCGGGAATTTCGCGCACGGTGTGCAGCCAGCCGATATCATGCCCGTCGAACTGCGCCACCTCGATGACGAAGTTGTTCAGCAGCGCTGACCATGTCGCAAAGGCGATGGGCATCGCCGCCGCCATCAAGAACAGCAGCGTACGGGGACGCCGCCACAGGGGCATCTGGCGCGCTTCGCCTATGGGGACCGTGCGTGTCATGGATTTTCTTTACGCCAGCCCAATGGGTTTGGCGAGAGGCATTGAGCTGGGTCTGCGTGTCAGGCTACGGAGCAGTCGATTGACGTTTTTCGGCAGCGAGATGGGCGTGCGGCCCGAAATTCCATCGAAAACGTTCGTCTGCCGGGCCAAACCGTATGACGGCACTGCACGACAAAGCTGACCTTGATCTCGGATGGGCCAATGCCTGCGTTTGGGAAACGGACATCGGACCAACAGCAATGCCGGCATTCAGAAAACGATCGTTTTTGAGCCCGAATTTACAAGCACTCAGGCCAGTCCTGGTAGGTTTCGCAATGAAACAAGGTGAGATTTATATTTCGCACTTCAGTTCATATCCGATAGTTTTCCAACAGTGGTCTCTCATTAGCGATATGTCGCGATACGAGTTTCTTTTGCTGCTTGAGGGAAAGAATTGGCAGGGCTGACTTTGGAACGTAGTCCATGCATTCCAGTTCAGGAAAAAGGCTCAGTATCTCGGTGCGCGCCTCTGGTGAGACTGCCTTGAGAGCTTCTGGGCCAGTGTAAAGGCTCTCGGATGGTGCACCGTCAGCGAAGACAACTTCGTGCTGATCGAACAGCATATGGAAATATTCCACGAGATATGGGCGAAAGTTGGTGACGCTTGATCAGGCGGCAGTTTGAAGTTGGCGGATCCCATCGCGGAACTCAATCCCCTGGATGATCTCGGGCAGGCGGTTTTGACCGTCGAGCTTGCGCCATTTCTTCTGCGCCGACATCATCAGCTTGAAGGCCATGGCCAGACCGGTCTTGCGGCTGAGGCACCCCTTGGTGCGCTTTGTGCGATGCCTGACGGTGGCGAAGGTGCTCTCGATCGGGTTTGATGTCCGGATGTGTTTCCAGTGTTCCGCCGGATAATCGTAGAAGGTCAGCAGCGCGTCCCTGTCTTTGACCAGTTTGGCCACCGCCTTGTCCCATTTCACACCGTAGTTTTCGACGAAGAAATCGAAGGCGAGGTTGGCCTTGGCTTTTGTCTCGGCCTGCCAGATGTCATGGAGATGGCCTTTTGCCTTGGCTTGGATGGATTTCGGCATCGCATTCAGCACATTCATGGTTTTATGGACCCAGCAACGCTGTTCTCTGGTCGTGGCAAATACCTCGCGCAGCGCGGTCCAGAACCCCAGGGCACCGTCGCCAATGGCAAGCTTGGGATCCTGTTTCAGGCCGCGCCGCTTGAGATCGAGCAGCACTTCGCGCCAGCTTTGGGTGCTTTCGCGAAAGCCGTCGGTCATGGCCAGCAGTTCCTTGCGGCCATATTCATCCGCCCCGACGATCACCAGAACGCATTGCTTTTCCTCAGCCATGCGCGGTTTGAAATAGACGCCATCCGCCCAAATATAGAGAAAGCGGCGGTTGCCGAGATCGCGTTTCTGCCAAGCCTCGTAGTTTTTCCACCAGTCGGCCTTCAGCCGCGTGATAGTCTTGGCGGACAGACCCTTGGCATTCGGACCCAGCAGCGCCTCCAGCGCCTCAGTGAAATCGCCCGTGGACACCCCCTTGAGGTAGAGCCACGGCAGCAGATCTTCGACCGATTTCGCTTTGCGCAGATACCGCGGCAGGATGCTGGGCGTGAAGGTGATCTTGTCTTCGCCAGCGCCCCGATCCCGCACGCGCGGCACTTTCACCGGCACTGGACCAATGCCGGTCATCACCTCGCGTTCGGGTAAGTGACCATGGCGCACCAAGCGGGCCCGTCCGTCCGTGAGCCTTTCCTCGGAAAAGGCGTTCAAGAGCGTCGCCAGTTCCGCGTGTATCGCCTGTTCGATCAGCTTGCGTGCGCCATCACGGAGGACGTCGGTGAACGGATCGGATGAAAAACCCAATGGATCGGGCAGTTGGGTGATGGTATTCTCTGGCACGTGGCATATCCCTTTCTCGGTTGAGAATTGACGGCGACTCGACACCGCCATGATATGCCGCCCCTCAGGGCATCACCAACTTTCGCGCGGTTCTCATATTCCACCTCTTCCACACTGTCATCGACAAAGATGCCGGGCAGTTCCGTCAACTTGATAGCCGAGACCAACGCATCACCGTCACACATGCGATCTGCAATCCTCGAAGAGACGACCATGCGATGTTGGCGCGACACCCACATATCCCTTTTCGGCAGGCCCAAGCCCATAGCTTCTGCCATAATCCGAACCGGACGGAGCTTCGGATTGGTTGCCAGACAACGTGCCCGCACTTTCGTCGACCCGATCCAACGAACAGGCTGGAACCCGCGGTTCATTGTCCTAACCAAATCTCCTGCGGCAAGTGTCTCGATCGATACAGTTCCGGATTCTGTTTCGATCAAGGTTCCGCGGGTAAAGCAGGGAACAACCGATGAGTAGGACACTTGTCCGTTTCGGTTGAATGTTCCAAAGGTGTAGGTAACAGACGGGTTGAGAGGCGTGCTCGATAAAACCAAGGAGCCGTAATTATTGGCACCATTTGTCGCGAGAAAGTAAACGGTTCCACTGGACCCATCACTGCCGGTGAATGTGTAGGAATATCGGGAATCAAGAATGTCGGTGACACCGATCCCGGCGACGGTTGATGCGGTAACGTTCTGATCGGGAACATCGGATGCCCCCCCATCCGTGTTATCACCTAAGGTTGTATCGCCAGTTCCGTTTGAATCATCCACGGTGACCTGACCAGCAACCGTGACTGTGAAAGCCCCGCCATGTGGATAGGTTGTGTCACCTATCACATTGTAAACCAATAGATTTTCTAACGCCAACTCATCCACCCCGATCGATTTGCGGCTATATAGCAATTAGACTTGGAAAGGGGAAGTTGGAGTGCCCCCACTGAAGTGGTCCACCAACTGGGATAGTATTATCCCATTTCAGGAGGACCAGAGATGGCTGGAAAGAGAGATAAACCCGAAGAGATCGTGCTGAAGCTTCGGCAGGTTGAAGTGTTGCAAGGGCAAGGCAGTTCGATCGCTGATGCGGTTCGCCAGATTGGCGTGACGCAGCAGACCTATTATCGATGGCGCAAAGAATATGGCGGCATGAGCCGTGATCAGCTCAAACGGCTAAAGGAGTTGGAGGTTGAGAATACCCGGCTGAGGCGCGCCGTGTCGGATCTGACGCTGGACAAGATGATCCTGACCGAGGCCGCCCGGGGGAAACTTCTAAGCCCTTCCCGCCGCAGACAGTGCATTGACCATGTGCGGCAAACCCTCAGCGTATCTGAGCGCCGGGTTTGCCGCACATTGGGTCAGCATCGCTCGACACAGCGCAAGGTGCCCTGTGGCCCGCCGGACGAAGAGCGGCTGACCGATGACATCATCGCACTGACAGAAGAGTTTGGACGCTATGGGTATCGCATGATCACCGGGATGCTAAACAACAGCGGCTGGCATGTGAACCATAAAAGGGTCGAACGGATCTGGCGGCGGGAGGGGCTGAAAGTTCCGCAAAAAGCACCCCAAGAAGGGACGGCTCTGGCTGAACGACGGATCGTGCGTCCGGCTGCGGTAAGAGCGCCCGAACCATGTTTGGTCTTACGACTTTGTTCAGGATCGGACCCACGACGGGCGGGTTTTCCGCACGCTCAACATCATCGATGAATTCACGAAGGAGGCACTGGTGATCCGTGTCAAACGCAAGCTCAACTCAACCGATGTGGTTGACGCCCTGACCGACCTGTTCATCCTGCGCGGCCCGCCGGAATACATAAGGTCCGACAATGGCGCGGAATTCATCGCCAAGAAGGTGCGCGCCTGGATTGGCGCGGTTGGCGCGAAGACGGCCTTCATCGCACCAGGATCACCTTGGGAGAACGGCTACTGTGAGAGTTTCAATTCCCGGTTTCGGGACGAGCTGCTCAACGGCGAGGTCTTCTACACGCTACGCGAAGCCCAGATCCTGATCGAAAGATGGCGCCGCCACTATAACACGGTCAGGCCACATAGCGCTCTGGGCTACCGCCCTCCGGCGCCGAAAAGTATCATGCCAATAGACCAGAGGCCGACCATGCACTAACATTCAAACTGGACCACCCGATGGGGGCACTCCAAAGTCTACTCAGGATTGTCTTTTGCCGTTCCCATCTAAATCACGCAAAAGCGCTCGTTTGTGGAACTTGCGTCTGTGGAGCATACGTAAATCACCTCGCTTAGCGCCGCCAAAAACCTGTTCAAAAACCAGGTAGTTGTTGAGGCGTTTTACCTCTACAGCGATAGCAGTCGTTTCGTATTGCAGCATTCGACAATAATGGACCCGGCATGTCGCCTCTCTGGTTTGACCCCTGCGGTCAACAAATTTTCAGATTGGGCAAGAGAGCGGCTTTTGGCTTGGCTCATATCAATGCAAAAGAGTCGGGCGGTTTCAGTAAAAACTCTGCGGATCGATATCGACGCTCAGGCGCAGATTGTTCGGCGCGCGCACGCCTGCGATCCACTGCGCCAGCGCGGGCTGCAACGCCGCGCCCTTGGGGGCCTTGACCAGCAGGCGCACGCGGTGGCGGCCCCGCACGCGGGCGATGGGCGCGGGCGCCGGGCCGTAGACCTGCGCGCCGATCTGGCGCAGGGGGGCGTCTGTTCGCGCCAGCGCGGTGCCCAGATCGAAGGTCTGCTGCAAGTCCGGCCCGCTCAGGATAATGCCGGCCATACGCCCGAAGGGGGGCACGCCGGCCTGCCTGCGTTCGTCGGCCTCGGCGCGCCAGAACCCTTCCTCGTCGCCCGACAGGATCGCGCGGATCACAGGGTGTTCGGGCTGGAAGGTTTGCAGCATCGCCGTACCCGGCTTGTCCGCGCGCCCTGCCCGGCCCGCGACCTGCCGCATTAGCTGAAACGTGCGCTCGGCGGCACGCAGGTCGGACCCTTGCAGGCCCAGGTCGGCGTCGATCACGCCGACCAGCGTCAGCAGCGGGAAGTTATGCCCCTTCGCCACCAGTTGCGTGCCGATGATGATGTCGGCCTCGCCCTCCGCGATGGCGCGGATCTGTTCCTTGAGCGCGCGGGAACTGGCAAACATGTCCGAGCTAAGGGTGGCAACGCGCGCATCGGGGAACAGCGCCGTCGCCTCCTCCCCCAGCCTTTCCACACCGGGGCCGACCGGGGCCAGCTTGCCTTCGACCTCGCAGGAGGGGCATTTATCGGGGATCGGTTTCGTCTCGCCGCATTGGTGGCACATCAGGCGTTTCTGGAATCGGTGCTCGACCATCCGCGCGTCGCAGTGATCGCAGCCGATCTGATGCCCGCAGGCCCGGCAGATCGTAACCGGGGCATAGCCACGCCGGTTGATGAACAGCAGTGACTGTTCGCCCCTTTCAATGCGCCGGGTCACGGCCGATTGCAGCGTCGGGGAAATCCAGCGATTGCCGGGCAGATCCTCGGCGCGCATATCGATGGCGCGCACTTCGGGCATGACGGCGACGCCGAACCGCGCCTTCAGGTCCAGCCGCGTGTATTTGCCTGCCTCAGCGTTGACCCAACTCTCAAGGCTGGGCGTGGCCGAGGCCAGTACCACCTGCGCGCCGCAGATCGAGGCCCGCAGAACCGCCATATCGCGGGCGTTATACAGCACGCCGTCCTCCTGTTTGTAGGAGGTGTCATGCTCCTCATCCACGACGATCAGCCCCAGATCGCGGAACGGCAGAAACAGCGCCGATCGCGCTCCGACGACCAGCTGCGCGCCGCCCTGCCCCACCATGCGCCAGCAGCGGCGGCGTTCGGTCATGGTGACGCCGGAATGCCACTCGGCCGGTTTGGCACCGAAACGGGCCTGCACGCGGGTCAGAAATTCGGCCGTCAGCGCAATTTCGGGCAGCAGCACCAGCGCCTGACGGCCCATGCGCAGGGTGCTGGCAACGGCCTCGAGATACACTTCGGTCTTGCCCGACCCGGTGACGCCGCGCAGCAGGGTCGTGCCATAGGCACCGCTGCGGATCGCGGTATCCAGTGTCTCGGCACAACTCGCCTGATCCTCGGTCAGATCCTTGGACGGGATCGCCGGGTCCAGCCGCCGGTAGGGGGTGTCGCGCGGGGTATCCACCTCGTCCACCGCGCCCTGTTTCACCAGCCCCTTGACGACCGAGGACGTCACGCCCGCCTCCTCCGACAGCTCTTTCAGCGTGAACGCCTGATCGCCCTGCCCCTCCAGCACGTCCAGAACGCGCTGGCGCGCATCGGTCACGCGGGTCGGTGCGCCGTAGCCCAGCCGGTACACTTTCAGCATCGACGGTGGATCGCCCAGCCCCGGCGCGCGGGTGGCAAGGCGCAGCATCGCAGTCATGGGCGTCAGGGTGTAATCAGCGGCGCGCTGGAGGAAGCTGTGCATTTCCGCGGCCATCGGCGCCACGTCCAGCACGCGGATGATGGGGCGTACCTTTGCCAGATCATACCCCCCCTCGCCCGGCCCCCAGACGACGCCCAGCACCTTGCGCGGGCCCAGCGGCACCTCGACAAACGCGCCGGGAAAACAGCCGCCCTCGGGCGCGCGGTAGTCCAACACGCGGTCCAGCGGCTGCGCGGTCAACACGCCGACCAGCGCGCCTGCGTCATAGAATTCGGGGGCAGCGGTCACGCGCGCAGGATCCTTTCAGGGTTTCACGGGATACGCCCATGAGATAGACGTTCCGCTGACAAACTCCAATCCACCAAGAAGGGCTGCCGCCATGAAATTTTTCGTCGATACCGCCGAAGTCGATCAAATCGCCGAGCTGAACGATCTGGGCATGGTCGACGGGGTCACGACCAACCCGTCGCTGATCCTGAAATCGGGCCGCGATATTCTGGAAGTCACCAGGGAAATCGCCGAAATGGTCGATGGCCCCGTCAGCGCCGAAGTCGTCGCACTGGACGCGGATGCGATGATCACAGAGGGCCGCAAGCTGGCACAGATCGCGGGTAACATCGCGGTCAAGGTGCCGCTGACATGGGCCGGCCTCAAGGCGTGCAAGGTGCTGACGGACGAGGGCAACATGGTTAACGTGACGCTGTGTTTCTCGGCCAATCAGGCGCTGCTGGCGGCCAAGGCCGGCGCGACCTTCATCAGCCCCTTCATCGGGCGGCTGGACGATATCAACCTCGACGGAATGGAGCTGATTTCCGACATCCGCCAAATCTATGACAATTATGGGTACGAGACGCAGATCCTCGCCGCCTCGATCCGCACGGTGAACCACGCCTGTCAGGCCGCCCTGATCGGCGCCGACGTGATGACCGCGCCCCCCGCCGTGATCAAAAAGATGGCCGACCACCCGCTGACCGATGCCGGGTTGGACCAGTTCATGAAGGATTGGGCCAAGACGGGGCAGAAGATCGTCTGAAACCGTCCGTACATCAGCAGACCCTGCGCCCGGTGGAATGATCTGCCGGGCGTTTTGCGATTCACGATCGTTTGTGGAACTCACGAAAGCCACCCAGACTGACGCCACCAAAAATCTCATTCTAAATCGACAGGGTCGTCGAAGATTTTTGCCGTTCATGCGTAAGCGGACATCGGTGCATCATGCAGCGCCCGCTACTTTGCGCTCTTGCCCTACCTCGCTCCGCGATAGGGCGCCTGTTTGTTGCGTTGCGCTGGGATTTGTTTCGCGTTTTGAGATGTTGGGTGTGTGCTGTTGATCGAGGTGATTTTGCCTCGATTGACAGAGGACATTCCGATCAACATTCAACAATCGACACCGATGCCCCCCCTTCGCGCTCGCATGATCGCGGACATGACAGCGCGCACGCTTGAGCGTCGTGCGGCTCAAGGTTGGTGATATCGACAGCGCTCAGGAGATCATCCGGATTGTCCAGGCGAAGGGGTGTAAGGATCGCACCGTGGTGTTGCCAGCTGAGATTTCAGACCTGCTGCGTGCGTGGTGGAAAGAGCGGCCCATCAGTCAGGACAAGGATGTCCCTGAACCCGAGCGGGTCCTTTTTCCCGGCTATCGTGGGAGGCACCTTTCGGCGCGACAGAGATCGCGACTGTTCAGACAGACAGCGCAGGAGGCCGGGATCACCAAGCCGGTCACGCTGCACAGGTTACGCCATTCCTTTGCTACCCACCTGCTGGAACGCGGCGTCGATATCCGGGTGATCCAAGCCCTGCTTGGGCATACTAAACTGACGACCACCGCACGCTATGCCAGCGTGGCAACTGGTATGATTGCAGCCGCGGACGGCCCGCTGGACGATCTGAACCAAACCAAGCGCAAGAAGGGCAAGGCCGGGCCGTCATAAGCCGCCATGCCAGTTCAATCTCTGGAGGTCGCGGATATTTTCCGCGCCCATGGTGCTGCATGGCGTAGGGCGAATGCAGGGCACTTTAGCCTGAACCAGTTCAAAGTCATGAGTGCCATTGAGCGCTGCCGCACGGCGGCGCCTGGCGGTCATGTGGTGCGCTGCGCTGACTGCGCGCATGAGCACATCGCCTGTAATTCCTGCCGCAATCGTCACTGTCCCAAATGCCAATCCACTGCCGCAAAAGCATGGCTGGCGGCGCGCGAGGCGGAACTGCTGCCCGTGCGGTACTTCCACTTGGTCTTCACCTTGCCCAAACAGATTGCCGACATTGCATCCCAAAACAAACGAGAGATCCATAATCTGCTAATGCGGGCAAGTGCGGACACGGTGATCAAGATTGCCGCCGACCCCAAGCACCTTGGTGCCCGGGCCGGCATCATTTCCGTCCTCCATACCTGGGGCTCGGCATACCTGGGGCTCGGCAATGACCCACCACCCCCACGTCCACATGATCGTCCCGGGCGGGGGCTTGTCTGCGGATGGCACAAAGTGGATCGCCTGCCGCAAGACCTTCTTCCAGTCCGTCCGCGTGCTGTCCCGTCTGTATCGCCGTCACATTCAGGAAGGGCTGGGCAAGCTGCATGATGCCGGGAAACTGCAGTTCTTCGGCGATCATGCGGGCCTCATTGACCACAATACCTTCAACAACCTCCTGCAACCACCGCGCAAACTCGACCGGGTCGTCTACGCAAAGGAACCCTTCGCCGAGCCCAAAGCAGTATTGGCATATCTGTCGCGATACCCCCATCGTGTCGCCATCTCAAACAGTCGCCTGATCCGCATCGACGACCACCGCGTCACCTTCCGCGTCAAAGATTACCGTCTCAAAGGCGCGGGCCGCCACACCACCATGACCTTGGCCACTGATCTTGCCCCCTTTTCACCGGACACTCAGGCGGTTGCGGTTTGGGCTGCGATGAACTCGCGTGGTGAGCGCATCTTCAGCCCCGAATGCGGGTGGTTCTCATTGTAGTCTTCGAACCATCCGGCAATCAATCCAAGGACGGTGACGGCGTCTGGCAGCGGAGTGACGTTCACGTAGTCCCGCTTGAGCGTGTTCACGAATGCCTCGGATATCCCATTGCTCTGCGGGCTCTTCACCGGCGTATAGCAGGGTTTCAGGCCGAGCTGGCGGGCGAAGATGCAGGTTTCCTTGGCGATGTAGGGCGAACCGTTGTCGCTGAGCATCTCGACCTGGTGCGGCGCGCGATGGCCGCCAAACCGCGCCTCCACCGCCGCCAGCATCATGTCGCGCACGTCCGATCCGCTGATGCCTGCGTTCACCACGGCGCACCAGGCGATGATTTCACGGTCGTGGGCGTCGATGATGAATGCGCCACGCACGATGTCACCATTCCAGCATGTGAACTCGAAGCCGTCTGAGCACCATCGCAGGTTCGATCGCATAGTCACGATCTTGCCGTTGTGCGCGCGATCGGACCGTTCGGTGTAGCGACGCGCCAGCAGCAGGTTCTGGGCCTGCATGATCCGGTAGACGCGTTTGTGATTAACAGGCGATGCGCCGGTGGCACGCAACTGCCGGTTCAGGATGGCCGTGATGCGACGATACCCGTAGGTCGGTCGCGCCGCCACCAGCGCGGTGATGAGCGGCACCACCGCCGCGTCTTGCGCTTTATGATAGCGCCGACGCGGCTTCGCGCTTCCCGTCACGCGGGCGTGCAGGTTCGATCTGGAGACGCCCAGAGTTTCGGCCACGATGCTCATCCACTGCCCGGCAGGGCATGCCTGCATGCCCGAGAGGGGGGAACCGTCCTTGGGCTGCGATTGCACTTGCCACGTCAGTTTTTTTGAGCGTGACTTGTCGAGCGCCTCCTTGAGGATTTCGACTTCGAGGGTCTTTCGCCCCAGTTGGCGCTCCAGCTCGCGAATGCGATCCTCCATCTGCCGGACCGCGCGATTGCTTGTGACGTCATCGTCTCCAGATACGGCCACGGCCCCTCCCTCCAGCATCAGACGCCGCCAACGATACAGCAGGTTCGGCGCGACACCATTGCGGCGTGCAACGACCGAGATGCTGGCGGTCTCGTCCAGCGTCTCCTCCACGATGCGCAGCTTCTCGGACGACGACCAGCGACGCCGACGGCCGCCATCGGTGATAATCTCATAGTCAGACATAAGCACGTGCTTAGGGCTCCCCTAAGCCTCCATGGTTATGCCCGAGTCTCCGGTCGAAAGGGGGGCCAGTTCAGCCACAAATGAGTTCATCCGCCGGTTCCTGATCCATGTCCTGCCAAAAGCCCAACACCGCATCCGTCACTACGGCTTTATGGCAATGGTAATCGTGCCGCCAATATCGCGCGGATCAGGCAACTGCCTGGGGCCAACCGATCAGACAAAGATCGCGCTGATGAGGGCCGTCCCAGCGATACCAATGAGCCGCCCCGTGTCCTGGCATTGCCTTGTCCATGTTGTGGCGGACAGTTGATCATCGTTGAGACAATCGCACCAGCACAGCACTCCAGAGCACCGCCAAAACCACAAAGGGCCGCAGCATGACCCGCGTGCCGTACAATACGAACGATATCCTCAGCCGCAGGCTATATCTCCTGCGAACCAATCGTCATGCACAGCTCAAGGTATCAACTCCGCGAAAGCGGATAATATCGACAAGAAACAGCACGAATAGGCCAGGTGTTGGCAAAACCGGCACCGTGCTTAGCCTAACAAACCACGGTCAACGGGTCTGTCAGATCGGATCCGAGACAAGCCCGCCGCCCAAATCCCCATGACAACAAACGACCCACCAAGCCCAACCCCGCGATTTCCCGCCTGAGCGCCTCTCCGACGACAGGCAACGTCCCGCGTCACACAAACGTCCCGCAGCGCGCCAGAAAAACCTACATCAAAGGAGCCATTGAGTGCTCCGATCGATATCTGTGAAAAACTTCGTCGCAACTTGCGCCGGGTCTCAAAATGCGAACAGCGTTCCAACCTGTTGGTCGTTTAACCCGGATGCGGGCCTATCGGGCGACTTGGAAGAACAGCATTTTCATAACGGCGCTTCAAAACCGCATGGGCGAGTTCTTCATCGATATCGAGCGTTTTCGGAACATGCCTGGTGGAGAATTGTAATTTGCCGAACCCAGCGCAACCTTTGGGCTGTTGCGACGAATCTAAAACCGGCCGATAAGGTTTTTTGTAAGGCTGATTTGATGTAGCCTTGCGCGACTCTGATTTTTCTCAACTTTGTTTCCGAAAGGCTCATCGAATGTGCTTCAAACTCGTAACTCTTGCCGCCGCTGTTCTGGCCCTCTCCGCTTGTGTCTCCCCAGAGAACTATGAAAGCACTCCTGTACAGGTCGCCACAGCTCAGGGTGCAGTGACCTGCCAACTCTATACGCAAAACAGGCTGGACTGGGATCGTTCTATAGACCGGCCCGCAAACATGAGCGTCGAGACCGCAGATACCATATGCCGCAACGAAGGCGCGCGCCGCCAATAAAGGTAGAGACAGCCAATATCCTCACGCAAGCAGTTACTGGGTGCGTGAGGATAGAGGGAATTTAAAAACTCTAAAAATAACCGTTTGTTGCACGGTTCCCCCCAAACCGGGCTTTGGCGCAGCCGCAGCGAACTGGCGCTTTGCCCCGCACAGCAGACATGAAGCGCTATATGACTGCCTGGATAACCTTCGTCGCCCGGCATTTTCCCACCGCTCCCCAAATCAGATGAAGATTTTCCCGCAACCTCATGCTATACCACCTCAAAATCAAAAAAAGCGAGCATGAGCATGAGCAGCAAACCCAAGATGGATGACCACCTGCGCGAGCGGATCATCAGTCAACCCGATGTTATCCTTGAAGATCAGGATGTTATGCACGCCCTCATCGCCGCAAATGAACGCGCGATGGGCAGCAATATCGTCGACCTGCGCGGTGTCGCGATGGACCGGCTGGAGGCGCGGCTTGATCAGTTGGAGGACACGCATCGTAGCGTGATTGCCGCTGCCTATGACAATCTGGCCGGCACAAATCAGGTGCATCGCGCCATTCTGCGGATGCTGGACCCGACGGAATTCGAGGCGTTCCTGCACAATCTGGGCGGCGAGGTGGCACAAATCCTGCGCGTCGCCTCGGTGCGCCTGATCCTCGAAACGGTGCAGGACGATGCTGATCCGGCCGTGCAACGGCTGGGCGATGTCCTGACGGTGGCCGAACCGGGATTCATCGCGCGCTACATCGAAAACGGGCGCGGCGGAGAACGTCAGGTGACGTTGCGCCAGTTGACCGGCAGGGAGTCCACGCTCCATGCAGGCGCGGCGGCACACATCCGCTCCGAGGCGTGTCTGCGGCTGGATTTTGGCGGCGGGCGCCTGCCCGGCATGCTGGTTCTGGGGGCCGAGGATCAGCATCAGTTTACCCCCCAGCAGGGCACCGATCTGCTGACCTTCTTTGCCGGCGTGTTTGAAAGGGCAATGCGCCGCTGGCTGTCATGATCTCGCCCGCAGCCAGCGGCGCGCTGGCGCACTGGCTGGACCAGCAGCGCGCGCTGCACGGCGCAGCGGAGAACACGATCACCGCCTATTGCGCCGATGTCACCGGATTTCTGGCCTTTATCACCCAGCACAAGGGCGGCCCGCAGGGCCTGGGCGCGCTGGCCGAGATAACCACCTCCGACATGCGCGCCTGGATGGCGCATACGCGCGGCGATGATGTCGGTCCCCGGTCGCTTGCGCGCAAGCTGTCGGCGGTGAAATCGTTCTACCGCTGGCTGGCCGAGCGCGAGGGGTTCGAGCCAACCGCCGTGCTGGCCACGCGCAGCCCGAAATTCCAGCGCAAACTGCCCCGCCCCCTCAGCGTCGAGGCCGCGCGCAATGTGATCGACACCGCCGAATTCCAGTCACTGACCCCGTGGATCGCCGCGCGCGATCAGGCCGTGATCACCGTGCTCTATGGCTGCGGGCTACGCATTTCCGAGGCCCTGTCGCTGACCGGCGCCGACGCGCCCCTCCCCCCCAGCTTGCGCATCATCGGCAAGGGCGGCAAGGAACGCATGGTGCCGGTCCTGCCCGCCGCGCAGCAGGCCGTGGCCGAATACACACGCGCCTGCCCGCATCCGTTTGAGGCAGATGGCCCGCTCTTCATGGGCGCGCGCGGCGGCAAACTGGCCCCCCGCACCGTGCAAAAGCTGATGGAGCAGGTGCGCGGCCAACTGGGCCTGCCCGCCACAGCGACGCCCCACGCGCTGCGCCACAGCTTTGCCACGCATCTGCTGAATGCGGGCGGCGATCTACGGGCGATACAGGAATTGTTGGGCCACGCGTCCTTGTCCACCACGCAGGCCTATACCGGCGTCGATACCGCCCGCCTGATGGAAGTCTACGCGCGCGCCCACCCCAAAGCCTGATTGCCCACCCCCGCCCAAGGGCCTATAGGGACGCCATGACACGCGAAATCAAAGCTCTCTCCGTCCATCTTTTCACCGCGACAGGCATCGTTTTTGCCATGCTGGCCATGCTGGCTGCCGCAGACGAAAAATGGGATCTCATGTTCATCTGGCTGGTCGTCGCCTTCGCTGTCGACGGGGCGGACGGCCCGCTGGCGCGCAAATACCACGTCGACAAATACGCACCGCGTTTCGATGGCGTGCTGCTGGACATGATCATCGATTTCATCACCTACGCGTTCATTCCGGCCTTTGCCCTGTTCAAATCGGGGCTGCTGCCGGGCTGGACGGGCTGGGCGGCGATCATCCTGATCACCTTTGCCAGCGCGATGTATTTCTGTGATCGCGGCATGAAAACCGCCGACAAATCCTTCTCCGGCTTTCCCGGCTGCTGGAACATGCTGGTGCTGGTGCTGTTCGCGACCGAGCCACCTTTCTGGTTCACGCTGGGTCTGGTGGCCGTGCTGGCGGTGGCCATGTTCCTGCCCCTGAAATTCATTCACCCCGTGCGCACCAAGCGCTGGCGCGCGATATCCCTGCCGATGATCTTTATCTGGACGTTCTTCGCCGGCTGGGCCGCATGGGTCGATTTCCACCCCGAAAGCTGGGCACATTGGGGGCTGGTGGTGACGTCGGTCTACCTGCTGGGCGCCGGGATCGTGCAGCAGATCGTGCCGGAGCGTGGCGCTAAGGGCTGAAACTGGGTCGGTTTGAGCGTGATCAATATCCGCTATGCGGATCTGCTTGTCGTCGCAAACACACTCAAGCTTACCGCTATTGAACACAAACCGTCGAGCTTTGGAAATAGTATGGACCTACGCAATTCCGGAGGTGCCAATGCGTGGAAGTTGTTTGTGTGGCCAAGTCAGATATCGAATTCAGGATGAACCCAGATCGGTGGTGGCGTGCCACTGCACGCAATGTCGAAAAGCCTCTGGCCACTATGTTGCGGCCACCCAAGCGCTCACTGAAAGTATTGAAATAGAAGGTATTTCAAACGTAACTTGGTATCACTCGTCAGATTCAGCCAAGCGAGGGTTTTGCAAAATATGCGGTAGCCAACTCTTTTGGACCGAGCTGTCCGGCGATTTCACATCGGTGATGGCCGGAACGATCGACGGCAACACCGGACTCAAAATGGATAGGCAGCTATACCCGGAGTCAAAGGGCGACTACTACGATCTTCCCGATGTGCAGCCAGTCGACCAATCAACGCTTTGAACGGGTTCGCTTTGAGTTCAACATCGCCGCGGGCCGCCATCTAAATCAGCAGCCCTCCGGCGCCCTCATGGCGCAGCAGCCAGACCTTGGTCTCGACCCCGCCCTTGCCCGAGAACCCGCCCAGACCATGTGTGCCTAGCACCCTGTGGCAGGGGATTATGATCGGAATCGGATTGCCGCCACATCCCGTTCCGACAGCCTGCGCGGGCACTTTCAGCGCCTTCGCCAGATCCCCGTAGCTGCGCGTTTCGCCAAGAGGGATGGTGGCAATGGCATCGCAGACGCTGCGCTGAAAATCGGTGCCGCGTATGCGGAGAGGCAGATCGAACTGCTGCAAATCACCCGCGAAATAGGCGCGAAGCTGCTCCAATGCGCGGCGCAGCAGGGGCGTGTCTTCGGGCAGGAACGCGTCGTGCCAGTCGAGCGCGGTAATCGCGCCATGCTCTTCGGTGACGCAGATCGGCCCCAGCGGCGTGGGCAGCGAGGCGCTGGCCATATCAGGCCGAATGCGCGCCGTCCGCCAGCCCCTTGACGAAACCCAGCACATCGGCCGGGCTGCCGCCATTCGCGATCTTGCCGACGATGGCCGAGCCGACGACGGCCCCGTCTGCCACGCCAGCTATTGCGCGCGACGTTTCCGGCGTGCGGATGCCAAAGCCGACGATGACGGGCAGATCGGTCTGCGCCTTGATCCGCGCGACCTCGGGGGCGACATCGCCCGCCTCGGCGGCGGCGGCGCCGGTTACGCCGGTGATCGACACGTAATAAACGAAGCCCGAGGTGTTCTGCATGACCTTCGGCAGACGCTTGTCATCTGTGGTCGGCGTCGCCAGCCGGATGAAATTCAGGCCCGCCGCCTGCGCCGGGATGCACAGTTCCTCGTCCTCTTCGGGGGGCAGATCGACGACGATCAGCCCGTCAATGCCGGCCTCCTTGGCGTCGATCAGGAACTGCGGAACACCGTGGTTATAAATCGGATTGTAATACCCCATCAGCACGATCGGCGTGGTGTCGTCGCCCTTGCGAAATTCGCGCGCCATCTGCAGCGTGCGCTTCAGCGTCATACCGCCCTTCAGCGCCCGCTGCCCCGCCAGCTGGATCGTCACGCCGTCGGCCATCGGATCGGTAAATGGCAGGCCCAGCTCGATGATGTCGACGCCCGCACCGGGCAGACCGCGCACGATTTCCAGCGATGTGTCGAAATCGGGGTCGCCTGCCATGACATAGGCCACGAACGCCTTTTTGCCGGCGGCTTTCAACTGGTCGAATTTGGCGTCGATACGGCTCATGGCGGTCCCCTGTTTGATCAAGGCGGGTTTGGCCCAATGGGGCGCGGAAATCAATGGTCTGCTTGACCTTGAGCGCCCCGGTGCCATAGATGCCGTGACTTTTCACCAAGGAGCGGCGTCATGGGGTTCAAAATGGGTATCGTTGGACTGCCCAACGTGGGCAAATCGACGCTCTTCAATGCGCTGACGCGCACGGCAGCGGCGCAGGCGGCCAATTTTCCGTTCTGCACGATCGAGCCGAACGTCGGCGACGTGGCCGTACCCGATGCGCGGCTGGACAAACTGGCGCAGATCGCCGGTAGCAAACAGACGATCCCGACGCGCATGACTTTTGTCGATATCGCCGGGCTGGTGAAGGGCGCCAGCAAGGGCGAGGGGCTGGGCAACCAGTTTCTGGCCAATATCCGCGAGGTCGACGCGATTGCGCATGTGGTGCGTTGCTTTGAGGATAGCGACGTCACCCATGTCGAGAACCGCATCGATCCCGTCGCAGACGCGGAAACCATCGAAACCGAACTCATGCTGGCCGATATCGAAAGCATCGAAAAACGCATGCAGAATATCACCCGCAAGGTACGCGGCGGCGACAAGGAGGCGGTGCAGCAGGAACGCCTGCTGAAGGCCGCGCTGGCCGCGCTGGAAGAGGGCAAACCCGCCCGGACGGTCGAGGTGGATGACGAGGATCGCCGCGCGTGGAAACTGCTGCAACTGCTGACGACCAAGCCGGTCCTGTATGTCTGCAACGTCGGCGAATCGGACGCGGCAGATGGCAATGCCCTGTCGGCCAGGGTTGGCGAAATGGCCGCCGCCGAGGGCAATTCGCACGTCATCATCAGCGCCCAGATCGAAGAGGAAATCAGCCAGCTGGACGCCGATGAGGCCGAGATGTTCCTGACCGAAATGGGTCTGGATGAGGCCGGTCTGAGCCGCCTGATCAAGGCCGGCTATGAGCTGCTGCACCTTGAGACATATTTCACCGTCGGCCCCAAGGAGGCGCGCGCCTGGACGATCCGCGCCGGCACGTCGGCGCCCAAAGCCGCCGGCGTGATTCACGGCGATTTCGAGCGCGGCTTCATCCGCGCCGAAACCATCGCCTATGACGATTTCACCGCTCTGGGCGGCGAACAGGCCGCGAAAGAAGCAGGCAAGATGCGCGCCGAGGGAAAAGCGTATATCGTCAAGGATGGCGACGTGCTGCACTTCCTGTTCAACACCTGAGGCACGCACCGCACCGGAGATCGCATGAGTCCCACCTTCCCCGAAGGCCTGCAAGAGTTCCTGCACCAGTTGGACCGCGACATCCACGCGATGGGCGACTGGGGCACGCCCGCCTCCTACATCCCGGAACTGGCGGCAGTGGACCCGGCGCAATTTGCCATTTCCGTCGCGATGGCCGACGGGCGCATCCTTTCGGCGGGCAATCATACAAAACGGTTCTCGATCCAGAGCGTGAGCAAGGTCTTCACCCTCGCCGCCGCCCTTGGCCGCATCGGTGATGCACTTTGGGCACGCGTGGGCCGTGAACCCTCGGGTACAGCCTTCAACTCCATCGCGCTGCTGGAGCAGGACAAGGGGCGCCCGCGCAATCCGTTCATCAACGCCGGTGCAATCGTGACCACCGATGCGCTGCTGGACGGGCGCCAGCCGCGCGAGGCGCTGGCCGAGCTGATCCAGTTCATCCGCGCCGCTGCCGAGGACGATGACATCCACATCGACAAGCACGTCGCCGCCTCGGAGGAGGCGACAGGCCATCGCAACGCGGCGCTGGCGCATTACCTTTATTCTTTCGACAACCTGGCGAACGAGCCTGATCTGACGCTGGGCACCTACATGCACCAATGCGCCATCGCCATGACCACCGATCAACTGGCGCAATCGGGCCGGATGCTGGCCGGGCTGGAAGGCGCGCCGCGCCTGATATCCGCGCGGCGGGCGCGGCGGATCAATGCGCTGATGATGACCTGCGGGCATTACGACGGCTCGGGTGATTTTGCGTATCGCGTCGGCCTGCCCGGTAAAAGCGGCGTGGGCGGCGGCATCCTGATGATCGCCCCCGGCAAGGCATCGATCGCAGTCTGGTCGCCCGGCCTGAACCACTACGGTAATTCGCTGGCCGGGACCGAGGCCGCGCACAGGCTGGCCAATTTCACCGGCTGGTCGGTCTTCGGCGGTTAGGCGACTTGCACTTGGGCCAAAGGCGCCTAATGTCGGCGTAACTTCCGAAAGGCCAGCCATGACCCAGTTTCGCAAATCCGCCGCCTTGTCGCGCATCCAGCCCGCCGCGACCATCGCCATCACGCAAAAGGCCCGCGATCTGCGCAGCCAGGGCCATGACATCATATCGCTGTCCATCGGCGAGCCGGATTTCGACACGCCCGATCACGTCAAGACCGCCGCCGCCGAGGCAGTGGCGCGCGGCGCCACCAAATACCCCCCCATTCCCGGCATCCCCGAATTGCGGCAGGCCATCGCAGACAAGTTCGCGCGCGAAAACGGGCTGGAATACGCGCCCTCGCAAACCATCGTCTGCACCGGCGGCAAGCAGGTCATCGCCAACGCCCTGTTGGCCACTCTGGACGAAGGTGACGAGGTGATCATCCCCGCGCCCTACTGGGTCAGCTATACCCAGATGGTCGCGATGACCGGCGCCGCGCCCGTCGTGGTGCAGACCACGCCCGAGGACGGCTTCCTGCTGACCCCGGCCGCGCTGGAGGCGGCAATCACGCCGAAAACCCGCTGGCTGATCCTGAATTCGCCCTCCAATCCAACAGGCGCCGTCTATTCCACCGACACCCTGCGCGCACTGGCCGATGTGCTGGAACGCCATCCCCACGTCTGGGTATTATCCGACGACATGTATGAACATCTGATTTACGGCGCCACGCCATTCGCCACCATGGCCGCCGCCGCGCCCAATCTGAAGGACCGCACGCTGACGATGAACGGCGTCTCCAAGGCCTACGCGATGACCGGCTGGCGCATCGGCTATGCCGCCGGGCCGCAGCCCCTGATTGACGCGATGGTGCTGGCGCAGGGGCAGCTGACCAGTGGCGCAGCCCAGCCCAGCCAATGGGCCGCCCTCGCCGCGCTGACCGGACCACAGGACGCGTTGGAGGTGCAGCGCAAGGCGTTCCAGCAGCGCCGCGATCTGGTAGTCGCGCGGCTGAACGCCATCCCTGGCATGGACTGCCCGACGCCGCCCGGTGCCTTCTATGTCTTCCCCTCCTGCGCCGCGTTTCTGGGGCGCCACACACCCGCAGGCAAGCGTATCGAGACGGACGAAGATTTCTGCATCGCCCTGATGGAAGAAGGCGGCGTCGCAACCGTCCACGGCGCGGCCTTCGGCCAAAGCCCGTTCTTCCGCCTCAGCTATGCCGCGTCCGAGGCCCAACTGACCGAGGCGATGAACCGCATCACCACATTCTGCGCCACCCTGGAATAGCGCCACCCGTCAGCATCACGCGGTTGCGCGTGACAAATTGCGCATGCACAGATTGTTTTTGCCGCATCGATTCCGTATCTACCATGTCGACATACAGGATATCCGATGACACAGAAATCACCTGCTCACACCCCCGAACGCAAGCGCGGCTCTGGTGTGCAATACGTCTACAAGGTGCTGCGCGACGAGATACTCGATCTTACGCTCGCCCCCGGCAGCCCCATCGACGAGATCATGCTGTCCGAGCGGCTGTCGATGTCGCGCACCCCCATCCGCGAAGCGCTGGTGCGGCTGGCCAGTGAAGGTCTGGTGACGGCATTGCCCAACCGCTCGACCGTTGTGTCCAGCATCGACTTTCTCAACCTGCACACATTCTTTGACGCGATGACGCTGATGTATCGCGTTACCACCCGGCTGGCGGCGGAAAACCACACGCCTGCCGATCTGGAGCTGATGTCCCACTGGCACCAGGAATATGCCAAGGCGGTCGCGGCCGAGGATGCGCTGGCGATGATCGCCACCAACCGCGAATTTCACGCCACTATCGCGACCGCAGGGCGCAACCCGTATTACGAGGGGCTGTGTCACCGCCTGCTGGACGAGGGGCGGCGCCTGCTACGCCTCTATTACTATTCGTTCGAGGACCGCGTGCCCTATCGCTATGTGCAGGAACATGCCGACATGATCGCCGCCATCGAGGCGCGCGATGTTGCCCGCTCCGACGCACTGGCCCAAGCCCATGCCGACCAGATTGTCGAGCAGATCCAGACCATGATCGCCCGCGACCGGCGCCAGCACGTCGCGCTCTGACAGGGGCCACCGGAAGCACTGCGTTCCTCGTTGTGCTGAAAATTCCTGTCGACAAGAAAAATACAAATGATATTGTCACTGTATCCCGGGTAGAATTCAGGCGCAGGCGCGCCGATCCACCGCGCGGAAGAGATTGGCTTTCAAAGGAGAACGACATGGAATCCAACATTTTCTCCGGGTGCATCCCGGCCCTGATGACCCCCTGCAACACGGACCGCAGCCCCGATTTCGATTCGCTCGTGAAAAAGGGCAAAGAGCTGATCGCCACGGGCATGCACGCCGTCGTCTATTGCGGCTCGATGGGGGACTGGCCGCTGCTGACCGATGCGCAGCGCATGGAGGGCGTGGAGCGTCTGGTGAAGGCGGGCGTGCCTGTCATCGTCGGCACCGGCGCCGTCAACACTGCCATGGCCGTCGCCCATGCCGCACATGCGCAGAAGGTCGGCGCGCATGGCCTGATGGTCATCCCGCGGGTTCTGTCGCGCGGCCTGTCGGCCACCGCCCAGCGCGCGCATTTCAAGGCGGTTCTGGCCGCAGCGCCCGATCTGCCCGCCGTGATCTACAACAGCCCCTATTACGGCTTTGCCACACGCGCGGACCTGTTTTTTGCACTGCGGGCCGAGCATGCGAACCTTGTCGGTTTCAAGGAATTCGGCGGCGCCGCCGATCTGACCTATGCGGCCGAGCATATCACCAGCGGCGATGACGATATCAAGCTGATGATCGGCGTCGACACCACCGTGGTGCATGGGTTCGTCAAATGCGGCGCCTATGGCGCAATCACCGGCATCGGCAACGTGCTGCCCCGCGAGGTTCTGCACCTTGTCGCGCTCAGTCAGGCCGCCGCCAAGGGCGACGCCGACGCATATTTGCGCGCGCAGGAACTGGACGAGGCGCTGGCCGTGCTGTCATCCTTTGATGAAGGCCCGGATCTGGTGCTGTATTACAAGCACATGATGGTGCTGAACGGCGACGCGGAATACACGCTCCACTTTAACGAAAGCGATAAACTGACCGACAGCCAGCGCGGCTATGCCGAGGCGCAGTTGAAGCTGTTCCAGAACTGGTATGCCGACTGGAGCAAGCTGCCCGGCGCGGTCAGTAAATACGCGGCGTGAGGTCTGCACCCAGATGTTGAGGAAGGAGGGCGGTCCGATTGGGCCGCCCTTTTGGGCTCGGTCAGACGCCCTGCCGTTCGGGACAAAGGCGAAGCCACGAAAGAGCGCCTGTCAGACCAGATCCACCGCCTCCAACCCCTGATCGCGCAGCTTCTCCATCAATGCCATCTCCGCCTCGGTCAGCGTGATCCCATTCCTCTCGGTCTCGGCCCGCGCGGCGAAACGGCGCTGTGACGGCAGGCGCGCGCCCTGCCCGGCAATCGCCTCGAACAGCGTTTCGGCGCGGGCCAGCGGGTCGCCCCGTCCGGCGGCGAAACGCGCGGGATCGAAGGCCAAGATTAATTCGCCGTGCTTGGGGGCCAGCGTGGTCGTGCCCAGAAGATCCAGCGCCTCGGGGCTGGTCAAATCACCGATCATCACGCCGGCCAGCAGCTCGATCATGGTCGAGATGGCCGACCCCTTATGCGCGCCAAAAGGCAGCATCGCGCCATTCAGCGCCGCCTCGGGGTCGGTCGTGGGCACGCCGTCCTTGTCCAGCGCCCAGCCTTCGGGCAGCGGTTTGCCGGCGCGGCGGTGCAGCTCGATCTCGCCGCGCGCGGCAACGCTGGTGGCAAAATCAAAGACGTAGGGCGCGCCGTCCGGGCGCGGCCAGCCGAATGCAAACGGGTTGGTCCCCATCAGCGGGGCGGTGCCGCCGGTGGGCGCGACGCTGGCATAGCTGGGGCACATGGCCATCGCGGCCAGCCCCATGTCCGTCAGCATCTCGATCTCGGGCCAGAGGGCGGCGAAGTGAACGCAGTCGTTGATCACCAGCGCTGCCATGCCCAACTCGCGCGCGCGCGCAGCCAGCGCAGGCGCGCCCAGCTCGAACGCGGCGTTGGAAAAGCCGCCTTTGGCATCCACACGCAGGATTGCGCCCGCCGTGTCGTCCAGCGCGGGCACGGCATCCGGCGCGACCTTGCCTGCCTTGACGGTGCGCAGGCAGCCCTCGATCCGGTAGACGCCGTGCGATTTGCAATTGTCCCGTTCGCCCGCGACAATCGCGCGGCCCAACGCCTCGGCATGCTGCTGCGACAGCCCTCCGCGCTGGAATATCTCGGTCACAAGGGCCATCAGGGCACGGGCTGTCACTGTCGTCTGCGGCATCGGGCTGTCCTTTCTTGGAGTGGATCGGGTTGAAATCTTGCATACTTGATGTATGCATACCTTCATCTAGGAAACATTCAAGGCGCCGGTGCACTATCGCGCGGGCGCAAGGAAAGGACCACACCCATGACTTTCAATCCCCATGGCAACCACCTGATCGCGGGCGAATGGATCGCCGGCGATGATACATTCGACTCCAGCCCGGCGCACGGCCCGACGCACGCGTTTTCCGTCGGCACCGTTGATCTGGTGGATCGCGCTTGCAAGGCCGCCGAAGACACATTCGACGCCTACGCAACAACGTCGCGCGCAGATCGCGCCGCGTTCCTGAACGCCATCGCTGATGAAATCGACGCACGTGGCGACGCGATCACCCAGATCGGCACGCAGGAAACCGGCCTGCCCGAAGGCCGCCTTCAGGGCGAGCGTGGCCGCACCGTGGGCCAGCTGCGCCTGTTCGCGGATCACATCGTCAAGGGCGACTATCTGGACCACCGGTTCGACGCCGCGATGCCGGATCGCGCCCCGGCGCCGCGCCCCGAAATCGTCATGGTGCAGCGCCCCATCGGTCCGGTCGCCGTCTTTGGTGCGTCCAACTTCCCGCTCGCCTTCTCCACTGCCGGGGGCGATACCGCTGCGGCACTGGCCGCCGGTTGCCCGGTTGTGGTCAAGGGGCACTCGGCCCATCCCGGCACCGGCGAGATCGTCGCCGAGGCGATCCATGCCGCAATCGAGAAATGCGCCATGCCCAAGGGCATCTTTTCGCTGATCCAGGGGGGCGACCGCGCCGTGGGTCAGGCGCTGGTGCAACATCCGTTGATCAAGGCGGTCGGCTTTACCGGATCGCTGGCCGGGGGCCGGGCGCTGTTCGATCTGTGCGCCCAGCGCCCCGAGCCGATCCCGTTCTTTGGCGAACTCGGCTCGGTCAATCCGATGTTCCTGATGCCCGAGGCGACCAAGGCGCGCGGCGCCGATCTGGGCCGCGCCTGGGCCGGATCGCTGACCATGGGCGCCGGTCAGTTCTGCACCAACCCCGGCATCGCCGTGGTGCTGGACGGCGCCGACGCGGACGCCTTCGTGTCGGCAGCGGCGGGCGCGCTGCAAGAGGTCGCCCCCCAGACCATGCTGACCGACGGCATCGCCAAGGCCTATTGCGACGGCGCTGACCGCATCAAAGCGCTGAATGGCGTGCGCCCCGTGGTGTCCGCGCCGTCCGAAGGACGCACTGCCGCGCCTGCCCTGTTCGAAACGACAGCAGCCGAATTCAAAGCCGACCCGGCGCTGCACGAGGAGGTCTTTGGCCCTCTGGGGCTGGTCGTGCGGGCCGCGTCACTGGACGAGATGCGCGATCTGGCCAGTGGCTTTCAGGGTCAGCTGACGGCCACGCTGCACATGGACGATGGCGATATGGACGCCGCGCGCAGCCTGCGCCCGGTGCTGGAGCGCAAGGCCGGCCGGGTGCTGGTCAACGGCTTCCCCACCGGGGTCGAGGTGGTCGATTCGATGGTCCATGGCGGACCGTATCCGGCCAGCACCAACTTTGGCGCAACCAGCGTCGGGACATTGTCGATCCGCCGCTTTCTGCGCCCGGTCAGCTATCAAAACATGCCCGAGGCGCTGCTGCCCGAAGACGCGGTGAAGCAGAACTGAAGCGGATCAGCAAGGGGCGGTCAATGGATCGCCCCTTTTGCCTCGCGGGCGAAAACGCCCGGATCGCGTGGGCCTGAGTATCTGTCACGAATTTTCCAGTCCTCTTTGTATTTTTTATGTCGACACGAATAACTCTAATTGTATACCCTAGGAGTCGCCAACCACGCCTCAGCGTGGACCGCGACGCCCAACAGAACAAACCGGAGGTGTTACACATGAATTCCCCAATCAAATCCCTGGCCCTCGCCAGCGCGCTGTCACTGGTCGCGCTCAGCGCAGCCGCGCAGGACGTCACTTGGCGCGTGCCGACATCCGTCCCCGAAGGGTCACCGTTTTACGTCAATTTCCTTGGGCGTTTCGCCGACAATACCGAGCTGCTGACCGATGGCGCAGTCGAAATCCAGCCCTTCGGTGCGGGCATCCTCGTTCCGGCGCTGCAAGTCTATGACGGCGTGCGTGATGGCATCACCGAGGCGGGCCACTCGACCCCCAGCTATCTGGTCAACCAGAACCCGATCAACGCCATCTTCTCGGGCTTTCCCGGCGGCATGGGCCCCGAGGCCTATGCAACCTGGATCTATGAGGGCGGCGGGCGCGAACTGCTTCAGGAGATCCGCGCCGAGGAGGGCTTCAAGACGCTCATCGTCGGCATCGGCTCGTCCGAGATCATGGCGCACGCCAACAAGCCGATCAAAACCGCCGAAGACCTCAAGGGCCTGAAATACCGCACGTCCGGCCCCTGGGCCGAAGTGATGCGCGACTATTTCGGCGCCGTCCCCACCGTGGTTCCGCCGGGCGAGATCTATACCCTGCTGGAGCGCAAGGGCGTCGACGCCATCGAATGGGCGCCCCCCTCGGCCAACCTTCCCGAAGGCTTTCACGAGGCCGCGCCCTATATCATCACCCCCGGCGTGCATCAGCCCACTTTCCTGTGGGAAGTCGTGGTCAAGCAAGAGACGTGGGATGCGCTGGACGACGCGCTCAAGCCCAAGCTGGAGGCGGCAGCCGAGCTGACAACGCTGCAATCGCTGATGAACTTCTACGACAACGACATGAAGGCGATGGAGACGTTCCGTGCCTCCAAGGCCGAAGTGATCGAGCTGGACCCTGCCTTTCAGGACGAGCTTGAGGCCGCTGGCGTCGACTGGATCAAGAAGCAGGCCGAGGCCGAAAAAGAGGCCGGGCGCGGGCGCATGGCGGACATCCTCGAAGGCTATCTGGCCTACGAGGATCGCTGGACCCAGCAGAGCGGGTATCTGATCCGCAACGGCAAGTAAGCCACCGGAGGCGATGATGAAACGGATCTTTCTTGGCCTCGCGGACGGCATATCAGCCGGTCTTGGATATTTGGCACAGGCCATGGTCCTGATCCTCATCGCCTCCATGCTTTACGAGGTGGTGGCGCGCTACGGATTTGGCGCGCCGACGATTTGGGCGTTCGACATCGCCTACATGAGCACGGGCGTGCTGTTCGTCCTCGGCGCCGCGCAGGCGCTGCGCGAGGATGCGCATGTGCGTATCGATTTCCTGTCGTCGCGCATGCCGCGCCGTATGCGCGGCGCGATCGACGGTATCGCGTTTCTCTTCATCCTCTGCCCCATCTTCGCCAAGCTGGCATGGATCGGCGGCGAACGGGCGCTGCGCGCGTTCCACTCGGGCGAGGTCGAGCATGTCAGCCCGTGGGCGCCGCTGATGTGGCCCTTTTACACCGCGCTGACCATCGGACTGGCCGCCCTTTCGCTACAACTGGCCGCCGAGGGCATACGCGCGCTGCTGAATCCGCGCGCCGACGACACATTCAAGATCGAGACCTGATATGCTGACCGCCGGACTGATGTTTCCCGCGCTATTCGCGCTGATCCTCCTGGGCTTGCCCGTTGCCTTTTCGCTGGTGATCGTATCGGTCGGGGCGGGGCTGGTCGCCTTTGGGCCGGTCGGGTTCAACCAGCTATACGGCTCGTTCTATTCGGCCTCGACCAACTTCATCCTGTCGGCGATCCCGATGTTCATCCTGATGGGCGCATTGCTGGAACGCTCGGGCATCGCCGAGCGGCTGTTTCGCGTGATGAACATGTGGCTGGGGCGTCTGCCCGGCGGGCTTGCGCTGGCCACCATCGCGATGGGCGCCGTTTTCGCGGCCGCTGCCGGCGTCGTCGGCGCGGTCGAGGTGATGATCGGCATGATGGCGATTCCGGCCATGCAAAAGGCACGCTATGACAATTCGCTGATCGCCGGGACGATCTGCGCCGGCGGATCGCTGGGCACGATGATCCCGCCGTCGGTCATTGCGGTGATGTATGCCTCCCTCGCGCAGATGTCCGTGGGCAAGCTGCTGGCCGGGATGATGATCCCCGGCCTGCTGATGGTGGTGCTGTTTCTGGGCTATATCGCCGTGCAGGGCATCCGCAATCCGGCCATCCCCCTGCCCGGCGATGCGCCGGAAGAGGAATTCACCTTGGGCGAGAAACTGCGCGCGACCGTGCTGACGCTGGTCCCTGTGTTCCTACTGATCTTTGCGGTCCTCGGCTCGATCCTGGGCGGCGTCGCCTCCCCTACCGAGGCGGCGGCTGTGGGTGCGGCAGGTGCGCTGGTCCTGTGTATCGCCAACCGCCGGTTCAACTGGATCGTTCTGCGCGAATCGCTGGCGATAACGGTGCGCATCTCGGCGATGATCCTGCTGATCGTGGCCGCGGGCACGATGTTCATGGGGGTCTTTGCGGCCAACGGCGGCGCCAGCCTGATCCGCGGCTTCATCGAAGGCGCGGGTCTGGGCACCACGGGCATGATCGTGTTCTTCCTGCTGGTCGTCTTCGTGCTGGGATTCGTGCTGGACTGGACGGCCAACGTACTGATCTGCGTGCCGCTGTTCACGCCCTTCATCCGCTCGTCCGGGATTGATCCGATCTGGTTCGCGACGATGGTGCTGATCGTGATTCAGACCGGGTATCTAACGCCGCCCATGGCCTCGTCCATATTCTACCTGAAATCCATCGCGCCACCCGATATGACCTATGGGCAGATGTGCCGTGGCGTCGTGCCGTTCATCGTGCTTCAAGTGTTGACGCTGGCGCTGATCGCGACCTTTCCGGCACTGGTGACTTGGCTGCCCGACCGCATCGTGGGCTTTTGATCCGATGGTTGGACGGAGGACAGGAATATATAACCCAACCGCCGCACCTGACCCAAAATACTTCTTGTATTTTCGCAGGATTCATTGTTGCCTGACCCTACCGACTCGTCCCCACTGAGCGGACGAGCGACGGGTCTGACCCAAAAACATGACAGGGAGTCATACATGAAATTCGGATATATCGCCGGTACCGCACTGGCCGCCGCCATCGCCGCGCCCGCCGCGCAGGCTGACAAACTGGACGACATCGTCGCTTCGGGCACGCTGCGCTGCGCCGTGGTTCTGGACTTCCCGCCGATGGGATCGCGGGATGCGGACAACAACCCGATCGGCTTTGACGTCGATTACTGCAACGATCTGGCCGCCGCACTGGGCGTTGAGGCCGAGATTGTCGAAACCCCGTTCCCCGACCGTATTCCGGCGCTGGTGTCGGGGCGCGTCGACGTGGGCGTGGCGTCCACATCGGACACGCTGGAGCGGGCCAAGACGGCGGGGTTCACGGTGCCTTACTTTGCCTTCACCAACGTCGTGCTGACGCGCGAAGACACCGGAATCGACGGGTATGACTCGCTGGCCACCCACACTGTCGGGTCGGTCGCGGGCACCTACGAGGGCATCGCGCTGGACGACGACATCACCAAATGGGACCAGGGCGGCAGCTTCCGCCCCTATCAGAGCCAGGCAGACGTGTTTCTGGCATTGTCGCAGGGTCAGATCGACGCGACTGTCGTCACATCGACCGTGGCATCGTCCATCGTTGCCGGCGGTAAATACGAGGGCCTGACCATTGCGGGCGACGCACCTTACCTGCCCGACTATGTCGGCCTGATCGCGCTGCGTCAGGAATACGGCCTGCTGAACTACCTTGACCTTTTCATCAATCAGCAGGTCCGCACCGGCCGCTACCAGGAACTTTATGAAGAGTGGGTCGGCGGCGACGCACCGGATCTGACCGTCGATAAAGTCTATCGTTGATCGTCACCATCTGGTGACATGGGCGGGGGCCAATCGGCCCCCGCCCTTTCCGTAAAGCGGCAGGAGCCAAGCCGAATGGGCAACTACACCTTCCAATGGCGACAGGCACTGCGCGCGCTGCCGGATATGCTGGACGGCGCGCTGGTCACGATGCAGATCGCGATCCTGTCGATGCTGATCGGCATCACCATCGCCGTGTTTCTGGCCGTCGCGCGCAATTCGAAATCGCGCTGGCTGCGGGCGCCTGCGACCGCATGGGTCGAATTGGCACGCAACACGCCCGCCCTGTTCCAGATTTACATGGCACATTTCGGCCTTGGCTCCTTTGGCATCTACCTCAGCCCCTACGTGGCGCTGCTGGCCGGGATCGCATTCAACAACGCCGGCTACCTGTGCGAGACGTTCCGCGGCTCGCTGCGCGCCATTCCCGACACGCAGATTCGCGCGGGCCGGTCGCTGGGCATGAGCGCGCCCAAGGCGTTCCGCCTGATCGTCATGCCGCAGATGTTCCGCATCGCGTTCCTGCCGACGATGAACCAGATGGTCTGGGCCATCCTGATGACGTCGCTGGGCGTCACCGTGGGCATGTCGACCGACCTGACCGGGGTCACGCAGGATCTGAACGCGCGCAGCTTCCGCACGTTCGAGTTCTTCGCGCTGGCGGCGGTCATCTACTACCTCATCACCAAGGCCGTGATGCTGGCGGCGCGCCTGCTGGCGTGGCGCCTGTTCCGGTATTGAAGGGAAGATCCAGATGTTTGAGACTTCCCTGACCTTCAACGACCTGCTGTTCATGCTCAAGGGCGCGGGCATGACGCTGGCGGTGACGTTCTTTGCCGTCGTAGGCGGCACGGCGCTGGGCCTGCTGTTCGGCGTGATCCGTGCGCAGATCAAACCGTGGATGGCCCTGCCGCTGACCTTCGTACTGGATATTTTTCGATCCGTCCCGCTGCTGATCCAGCTGATCCTGGCGAACGCGTTTCAGGCCATCGCGGGCTTTGGCATATCGCCATTCGTGACGTCCTGCATCGTGCTGGCGCTCTATACTTCTGCCTATTGCACCGAGATCGTGCGCGGCGCGATCGAGGCGGTACCGATGGTCACGCGCCGCGCCGCACGCTCGCTGGGGCTGACATGGGGGCAGGACATGACGCAGATCGTGTTCCCCATGGCCCTGCGCGTCGCCCTGCCCAGCTGGATCGGCCTGACGCTGGGCGTGATGAAGGACAGCGCGCTGGTGCTGTGGCTGGGTATCATCGAGCTGCTGCGCGCCAGCCAGATTCTGGTCACGCGCCTGCAAGAGCCGATGTTCATCCTGCTGGTCGCCGGGGCGATTTACTTCCTGCTCAGCTTCCCCATCGCCCGGCTGGGCAGCCAATTGGAGAAAAGGTGGAAAGAGAATGATTGAGATCGAGAACGTCCACAAATCCTTTGGCCAGTTGCAGGTGCTCAAGGGCATCGACCTGACCGTCGCCAAGGGCGAAGTGGTGTCGGTGATCGGGGGCTCGGGGTCGGGTAAGTCGACGCTGCTGACCTGCATCAACGGGCTGGAGCCTATCGACAGCGGCCGTATTCTGGTGGACGGAACCGAAGTTCACGCCCGCAGCACCGACCTGAACAAGCTGCGCCGCAAGATCGGCATCGTGTTCCAGCAGTTCAACGCGTTTCCGCACCTGACCGTTCTGGAAAACGTCACCCTCGCCCCCCGCAAGGTCAAGGGCATGTCAAAAAGTGACGCCGAGGAAGTCGCGGTCAAGCAGTTGACCCATGTGGGCCTCGCCGACAAGCTGAAGGTCTATCCCGGCCGTCTGTCCGGCGGCCAACAGCAACGCATGGCCATCGCCCGCGCGCTGGCGATGGCGCCCGACTACATCCTGTTCGACGAGGTGACATCGGCACTGGATCCGCAATTGGTGGGCGAGGTTCTGGATACGCTGAAACTGCTGGCCGATGACGGCATGACGATGATCTGCGTCACCCACGAAATGCATTTCGCGCGCGACGTATCCAATCGCGTGGCGTTCTTTCATCAGGGTGTCATGTGCGAGATCGGGCCGCCCGAGCAGATCTTTGACGCGCCGCAGGACGGCGAAACGCAGAAATTCCTGTCGAACGTGCGCTGATGGACGCCCCCGATGTGATCATCGTGGGGGCCGGTGTCGTCGGCCTGTCCGCCGCGCTGGAGGCGCAGGCGCAAGGGCTGAGGGTGCGCGTGATCGACAGGGTCGGTCCGGTGGCGGGTGCGTCGGCGGGCAACGCGGGCGCGTTCGCCTTCACCGATATCCTGCCGCTGGCGTCGCCCCGGATCATCCGGCAGGCGCCCAGATGGCTGCTGGACCCGCTCGGCCCGCTCAGCGTGCCGCCTGCCTATGCGCTGAAGATCGCACCATGGATGCTGCGCTTCTGGCGCGCCAGTTGGCCTGCGCAGGTTCGTGCATCGACCCTTGCGCAGACGGCGATGATGAATCTCTCCAAGGCGACGCTCGATCCGTTTCTGGAGCGCGCCGGACTGGCCCACATGCTGCGGCGTGAAGGGAATTTGCAGGTCTACGAGGGCGTGCGCGAATTCAACGCATCGCTGCCGGGATGGGAGACGCGCGCGGCTGCGGGCATCGAATTCACCCACCTCAAAGGCGACGGGATCGCCGCCTATCAGCCCGGCCTCGCGCCGCGCTTTACCCACGCGACCTTTACCCCCGGCTGGTTCACGATCAACGATCCCAAGGATTATACGCTGGCGCTGGCAGACCGCGTGCGGGAAAATGGCGGCGAGATCGTCATCGCCGAGGCGACCGCGCTGACCCAAGGCGGCGTTCAGACCAGCATAGGCCCGATGCAGGGCCGCGTCGTACTGGCTGCCGGTGCCCATTCGCACCATCTGGCGCGCACCGCAAACGTGCGCATCCCGCTGGAGGCCGAGCGCGGCTATAACACCACCCTGCCCCCCGGCGCGTTCGATCTGCGCTGTCAGGTGACGTTCGGCGGGCACGGCTTTGTCGTGGTCAGCCTTGGTTCGGGCCTGCGCGTTGGCGGCGCTGTCGAACTGGGCGGACTGGATCTGCCGCCGAACTACGCCCGCGCCGACGCGATGCTGAAAAAGGCCGCCGATTTCCTTCCGGGGCTGAAAACCACAGGCGGCGTGCAATGGATGGGGCTGCGCCCCTCCCTGCCCGACAGCCTGCCTGCCATCGGGCCCCTGCCCGGCGATACAGGCGCGATCTGCGCCTTTGGTCATGGCCATCTGGGCCTGACGCAATCAACCGGCACCGCGCGGATCGTCGCCGACCTTCTGACCGGGCAGACGCCACAGATCAACCTTGCGCCGTTTTCCCCGGCGCGTTTCACGAGAGCGACATGACCCAATACACCTTCCCCTGCATCGACGGTCACACCTGCGGCAATCCCGTCCGTCTCGTCACCGGGGGCGCGCCCCTGCTCAAGGGCGCGAACATGCTGGAAAAGCGCGCGCATTTCCTGTCCGAATACGATTGGATCCGCACCGGCCTGATGTTCGAGCCGCGCGGCCACGACCAGATGTCGGGCGCGATCCTCTATCCGCCGACGCGCGACGATTGTGACATTGCCGTCCTCTTTATCGAAACGTCCGGCTGCCTGCCAATGTGCGGGCATGGCACCATCGGCACCGTCACCATAGCGCTGGAAAACGGCCTGATCCGGCCCGAAACCCCCGGCCAGTTGCGGCTGGAAACGCCCGCCGGCCGGGTCGATGTGACCTATGTGCAGGAGGGTCGCTTTGTCGAAGAGGTCCGCCTGACCAACGTGCCGGGGTTCCTGCATTCCGAGGGGTTGACGGCGCATCTGGAGGGCATCGGCGAGATCAGCGTCGACGTCGCCTATGGCGGCAATTTCTATGCCATCGTCGAGCCGCAGGCGAATTTCGGCGATATGGCGGATTTCAGCGCGGCGCGGCTGGTGGACCTCAGCCCGAAGCTGCGCGCGGCGCTCAATGCAAAGTACGAGTTCATCCACCCCGAATTTCCCGCTATCAACGGCCTTAGCCACATCCTGTGGACCGGCGCGCCGCGCAATCCGGCCGCCCATGCACGCAACGCGGTGTTCTATGGCGACAAGGCGATCGACCGTTCGCCCTGCGGCACCGGCACTTCGGCGCGCATGGCGCAACTGGCAGCCAAGGGACGGCTGGCGCCGGGCGACGAGTTCATCCATGAATCCATCATCGGCACGCTTTTCAAAGGCCGCGTCGAAGCTGCGGCAGAGGTGGGCGGCAAGGCCGCCATCATCCCCTCCATCGCCGGCTGGGCGCGGGTGACGGGGATCAACACCATCTTCATCGACGACCGTGATCCATTGGCGCACGGTTTCGTCGTCACCTGAAAGGGCCAACATGGCGCATCTCATCGTTCCCGCCGAGGCTGCGGGCCCGGTTCTGGCCCTGCCCGAGGGCCTCAGCTTCTGGGGCGGGATCGACCCGGCCACCGGCACGGTGATCGACGCACACCACCCGGCCTGCGGTCAGTCCCTTGCCGGCAAACTGGTGATGATGCCGACCAGCCGGGGCTCCTGCACCGGGTCCGGTGTGCTGCTGGAGTTGGCCCTGAACGGCCACGCACCCGCCGCGCTGATATTCCGCGAGGCCGAGGACATCCTGACGCTTGGCGCGCTGCTGGCCGGGCGGATGTTCGACCGGCCCTTGGCCGTGCTGCGACTGGAGCCGGATGACTATGAGGTGCTGGCCGCCCTCCCCGACGCGCGTATCACGGCCACCCACCTGGAGGCCGATGGCCTGTCACTGACGCTGGAGCCGCTCAGCGCCGATCAGTTGGACCTGAGCGAGGCCGACCGCGCCATGCTGGATGGGCGCGAGGGCGATGTGGCGCAACTGGCCATGCAGACGATCTGCACCATGGGCACGTCGCAAGGCGCCACGAGCCTGATAGACGTCACCCGCGCGCATATCGACGGCTGCATCTATGCCAGCCCCGCCAACCTGCGCTTCGCCCAAAAGATGGCCGATATGGGCGCGCAGGTGCGCATTCCGACCACGATGAACGCCATTTCCGTCGATCACGTCAACTGGCGCAGTCAAGGCGTGCCGCCAATCTTCGGCAACCCGGCGCAGCAACTGGCCGATGCCTATGTCCAGATGGGCGCGCGCCCCAGCTTCACCTGCGCGCCGTACCTGTTGATGGACCCGCCAAAGAAGGGCGAGGCAATTGCATGGGCCGAATCCAACGCCGTCGTCTATGCCAACACCGTGCTGGGCGCGCGCACGGTCAAGCATCCGGATTTTCTGGACCTGTGCATCGCCTTGACCGGCCGCGCGCCCCTGTCCGGTGTCTACCTCGACGCCCCCCGCGCCGCGCGCCGGGTGATCGAGATTGATCTGCCGGACGCCCATGACGATGCCCTCTGGCCCATGCTGGGCTGGTTGGCCGGGCGCCTGTCGCCCGACCGCATCCCGCTGTTGCGGGGGCTTGAAGGAACCACCCCTTCCGAGGACGATCTCAAGGCGCTTTGCGCCGCGTTCGGCACCACCTCTGCGGCGCCGATGCTGCACGTCGCGGGCATTACGCCCGAGGCCGACGGGGCGCTGGCGCCCGGCGCGGACATATTCCGCGCAGGCCGCGCCGATCTGGCCGAGGTCTGGCAGGGCTTCAACGCAGGCAGTGCCAAGGTCGATCTGATCGCCTTTGGCAGTCCGCATTTCTCGCATACTGAATGCCGCGCTCTGGCTGCCGCGCTAGACGGACGCCGCCGCCACGACGGCACCCACGTCATCGTCACCGTGGGCCAGAACGTGCTGGACGCGATCCGCGCGGATGGCACATTAACGGCGCTTGAAACCTCTGGCGTGCAGGTCGTTCCCGACATCTGCTGGTGTTCGATTTCCGAGCCGGTCTTTCCGCCCAAGGCGCGCACCGTTCTTACCAATTCCGGCAAATACGCCCATTACGGGCCGGGCCTGTCGGGCCGCAAGGTCCGTTTCGGCAGCCTGCAGGATTGCACAGAAGCTGCTGTTATAGGGAAAGCACCCACCAATTTACCCATCTGGCTTGTCTAAAAGGAATAAACACATGCGTAGCAGCAAAACCATCCATGTCATCTCGGCCCATGCCGAGGGCGAGGTGGGCGATGTCATCGTTGGCGGCGTTGCGCCTCCGCCCGGCGACACGATCTGGGAGCAGAGCCGCTGGATCGCGCGCGATAACACCTTGCGCAACTTCGTCCTGAACGAACCGCGCGGCGGCGTTTTCCGCCACGTCAACCTGCTGGTCCCGCCCAAGAACCCCGATGCCGACGCCGCCTTCATCATCATGGAGCCGGAGGATACCCCACCCATGAGCGGGTCCAATTCCATCTGCGTGGCGACCGTTCTACTGGACGGTGGCATCCTGCCCATGACCGAGCCTGAAACCCACCTGACGCTCGAGGCGCCCGGTGGGCTGGTCGCTGTCCGGGCCGAGTGCAAGGACGGCAAGGCGCAGCGCATTTTCGTGCAGAACCTGCCCAGCTTTGCCGCCGATCTGGATGTGCCGCTGGAGGTCGACGGGCTGGGCACGCTGACCGTCGATACCGCCTATGGCGGCGATAGTTTCGTGATCGTCGACGCCACGGCGATGGGGCTGAAACTGGACACATCCGAAGCGCATGAGATCGCACGGATGGGCGTGCGCATCACCAATGCCGCGAACAAGGCGCTGACATTCCGCCACCCGGAAAACCCGGATTGGACTCACTTCTCGTTCTGTCTTTTCGCCGGGCCGGTAACGCGCGACGGAAGCGATCTGCGCGCGGGCGCTGCCGTCGCGGTCCAGCCGGGCAAGGTCGACCGTTCGCCCACCGGCACGGCGCTGTGCGCGCGGATGGCGGTGCTGCATGCGCGTGGACAAATGGGGATGGACGACCGCCTGACCACCGTTTCCATCATCGGGTCCGAGTTTACCGGGCGTATTCTGGGCGAGACGACAGTGGGCGAGCGCCCCGCCATTCACCCCGAACTATCGGGGCGCGGCTGGATCACCGGCATTCACCAGCACATGCTGGACCCGGGCGACCCCTGGCCCGAAGGCTACCGTCTGCCGGACACCTGGGGCGCGCGCTGATACCCAGAGGCGAGGGGTCATATTGCGCGAGGGAGAGACCTGAAAACTGCGCGACGGGGCCAGGTTTCACAACGGGAGGACCGGCGTCAGCTGCCTGAGTGCATTTTTTTGTGAACGCGGGACAGGATGTCCAGCATACGCTCATCATCCGCTGACTCGTCAGGCAATGTGTTGGCCGCAGCCTCTGTGATGCGTGCGGTCGCGCGCATCTGCGCGATAAACGCGCCGCAGCCTTTGCACATCGCCAAATGAAATCGCATCTGAAGGGCTGCCCATATCGACAGATCGTCGTCGATCAGCGCGCTTGCACGTTCCACAACTTCCTTACAGCTTAGCATCCGGGTCACCCTTGTTTCGGCCCTCGTATTAGTGGGACCGCCGATTCAGAAAAGTGTTACAGGTAAAATTCAAAACCTCGTCAGCACTCCTGAAATTCCTATGGTCTTTGCAGATCATCTAGTGTCTTTCGCATGGCAAGGCGCGCGCGATGCAGCAGGACGCGCATGTTCCCTTCGGTGATATCCAGAATCTCGCATACCTCGATCGGGTCCAGATCTTTCTGGCTGCGCAGGATCAGCACGGCGCGCTGCGCCGTCGGCAGTGTTTCAATCGCGTCTGCGATATGGGCCACAACGGCCCTGCCCGCGACAATGCGCTCTGGTGTCAGTTCGTCCCATAGCTCGGGCAGGTTTTTCCAACGCCCTTTCCCGTCAAACGCGGCCTGTAGCCCGCCATCGTCGCCGTGTTCGTCAAAGGAAATGCTACGGCCATCGCGTTTGAGCCGTGTCCGCGATTTGTTTACCAATATGGAATATATCCAGCCCGCCAGCGACGAGCGGCCCTCGAATTTCGAAATGTTCGTCAGTACCGCAACCCAGGTATCTTGCGCGATCTCTTCGGCGGTTGCGTGGTTTTTCACGATGCTGCCACACAGACGCAGCATTGATCCGTTGTACCTTCGATAGACTGTCTCAAAGGCGTCGGGATCAGCCGTGGCCAACAGCGCAACAATCTGCGTTTCCTGATCAATGTCTCGCGTCACACTCATCGCCGAAGTAAACAGAACAAACATTCCATGTGTCCAGTTGAAAGCGCGCAGATCACCGGAATATTTGGTTTCCAGCGTATAGCCTACCTTGCGACAGCCTGGCTTTTCCTCCGGCTGCCGCGGGGCCTGGATTGCGGATCGAGCCCCAAAAGATGATCCAGCGACAGCCGCCCCGGACCATAGGCCACCGTGGGCAACAGCGCCGCCGCCCAGAGCCCGTGGGTGATCCACGCACCGGGATAGACGAATGTCTGGATCACCAATGTCATGCCCAGCAGCCCAAGGGCCGAAAAACGGGCCAACAGGCCGACGATCAGCAGCACCGGCAGGGCATGCTCGGCCACGGTTCCCATCACGGCGGCCAATTGATGCGGAACAACTGGCAACGCATATTCATGCTGAAACAGGAAATAGGTCGAGTCCTTGATCGAGAACAGCCCGTCGACCTTGGTGCGCCCGGACTGGAAAAAGACCATCGCCGGAAAGACACGTAGGGCCAGTGCGACCACATCGCCCGGAATGTGGCTGAGCAGGCCGTTCAAACGTCGGATAAGCGTTTTCATGGATCAGGTTCCTTCCCGTTTTATGAATGCGCCCGCCTGCATCAAGCGGATGAGAATGGGCTGCGGGTCATGATCGGTATCTGCCCAGTTCGCAAGCTCGGCAGCGACTTGCAGAGTGGCGCCGGTTGATAGATGCTCCACAAAGATCGCATCACCCTCGCAGATCGCGAGGACCGGAACCCTGAATTTCTGATCGCGCAGGACCAGCCCGATTTCCCCGCCCTGCGGCAGGGCGCGACCGGATTCGGAGCCGGGCTGGTTCGCGAGCCAGATCGATACGGCGGGCGTCTTGAGCCGCAGAACCTGAACCGATGGGTGAAAGCGCAAAACCAGATCGGACGGGTTCGCTTGCGCAAAAGCCACAGGATCAAGCGGCGCGGAATCAGCCGCGTGATAGGCGCGCCCCCGCACCCATTCGATCCGCGCGACATCGCGCATATAAGGGTAGCCTGCCAGCGGTTCGAAGGCGGCCAGAAAAGCGGCGAAATCATCGCCCCAGTCAATAAGGACGGGCGTGCGCGGCCGGCTAGATTCCGCATAGACGCGCGCCATCGCGCCAAAGAACTCATCCCCCACGAGCCGCCGGATGACCGGAAAGCGCGCGCCGAGCGCCTCGGTCAGGCTGTGGGCAACGTTGTTTTGATAAACGGCGAAACGCCGCGCTGTTTCCGCTGGGTCACGTGCGGTGGCGCCTTCGGGGACAGCGCCTGTCTTCAGGCCCATGTCAAAATGACGCGTGAGGTCATGATGCGCGGCCATATTCCACCCCTTTCGCGGCCAGCAATGCCTGCGCGCGCACGGCTTCGGCCTGTAGCACGGGCCATGCGGGCACGTCATTATCCCATTCGACCAGCGTCGGGCGCGGCCCGTAGGCCGCGATCACCTCGGCGTAGAGCGACCAGACCGGATCGGCCACGGCGGTTCTGTGTGCGTCAATCAGCAGCGGACCAGAGGGCAGGTCTTCGGTATCGTGCCCGCCAAGATGAATTTCACCCACGGCCCCCATTGGAAAACCGGCAAGATAAGCGCGCGGATCATTGCGGTGATTGGTCGCCGTGACAAAGACATTATTGATATCCAGCAGCAGCCCGCAGCCCGTGCGCCGCGTGATTTCGCGCAGGAATTCGGTTTCTTCGATGCTCGATTGCTCAAACAGGATGTAGGTCGACGGATTTTCAAGCAGCATCGGACGCCCCAGCGCCTCCTGCACCTCGTCGATATGATCGCAGACCAGCGCGAGCGTTTCGGGCGTATAAGGCAATGGCAACAGATCGTTGAGATAATCCACCCCGTGGCTCGACCATGCCAGATGTTCGGAAAAGCTTTCGGGTTCGTAGCGATCGCATAGCGTGCGCAGCCGCCCAAGATGATCGCGGTCAATCGGACCGGACCCGCCGATCGACAAACCGACCCCGTGGATGGAAAGCGCAAAGTCATTTCGCAAAGCGGTCAGATGTGCATGGGGCTGGCCACCGGCGCCCATGTAATTTTCGGCGTGAACCTCGAAAAAACCGACAGGATCCGCGCGCGCGTGAATTTCGTCAAAATGCTCCGGCTTGAACCCGACGCCAACTGTATTCGGTAGGTTCGTCATCGTTTCCTCCCTGTGGGGTCAATTCCAAACCCGGACGGGACTGTGCTGCCCCGTCCGGTCCGGCGAGGTCCGGCCTATGCGGGGACGTCGCGCTCCAACGCTTCGAGAGAGCCCGAGCGCGCGGTTTCGTCGTCCATGGCGGGCAGCTCGATATCGGCGCAAGTGCCAGCGGGAACCAGGCTCCAGGCGTTGCCTTGATAATCCACTTTCGACGTACCGGCGCAGGTTGTGCCGGGCCCTGCGGCACAGTCATTTTCGCCTGCAAGGGCGACGCCAAAGCATTTTTCCATGTCTTGTGCTTGTGCCGGTGCAGCCGCCATCACGCTCAGCGCGCAGGCCAGAGAAGCACCAAGACCGAGGGTCGTTTTCATAGCTGTCATAATCTCACTCCATGTCGGTTTAAACGAGGGTATTTCTTTCACCCACGTCAAAGGGTCTCTTCAGGAGTGACAATGTTACGTACCTCGCGAACCTGTGATGCCGGGGATGACCCGCACGATTGGCCATCATTTGCATCAACCGCTGGCGGGATTGGCCGGACCACTTCATTTCATGGCGTCGCACAATCGATTTTCCGGGAAGGGTCCGCGATCTGACCCCCGGTCCCGTCACGTCTTAGAACGTGTCGAAAACCGGGTAGACATAGATCAGGTACATATAGAAAAACAGCAATGATATCATCAGGATGATCACGCCCAGCACGGGCGAGGACACCTTGATCCCGGTCTTGGTGGCCTCCAGTGTCGTGACATGGTCCGATATCTTTTCGTCCTTGTGAAACTGCACCCAGGAAAAATACAGCCCCAGCAAGACGATACCGATCACCACGCCGAAAATGATCATCGACGACGTGTGCTGCCAGTCAAACAGCCGGTTGCGGTGACCAAAGGCCGTCACGCGGTACTGGTAATACTGGCGCACCGCCTGCTGGATCGCCTCAAGCGTTTGCGCGTCCGGTTCAAAATTGTCGGGCAGCTGCGGGAAAAACGTTTCATTGCCCGCACCCTGCGCTGCGCTGGCGACGTTCGTGGTCTGACTTTCCGCACCCTGCTCAAAGGCGCTCTGGACACCGCCCATCGGCGTGGCTTCATCCTCCTGTCCCGCCACTGCCATTGGCATCAGCAGGGCGCTCAGGATCACGATCAGTCTGCGCAGCACATTCAGCATTCTCAACGCCCCGCCAGATGGCCGATGACGCTGATATGCCCCAGCACCCGGTCGGTGATCGGCTTGCTCTGGACAATGCCGCGATACTCCGCCTGATCCTCAGCCGACAACCAGCTGTCGATCATGCTGAGCAGGCTGATTTCAACCGTATCGGCCCATTGCTGATTGGCTGCCGGCAAGGAGGGAAACCCGGGGCCCGGCGAATGTGCAAAGGCTGATACCGTACTGGTTCCGTCGGGAAAAACCGTACCCAGCGACCCACCGTCCACCGAATACCATTCGATCCGACCGTCGCCGTACACGGTCTCATATTTGTTGTCCGTGATCCGCCGTTCCACGATCACTCCGCTGCCTGCTGGCCCGCTCGCGGCATCGCCGCCGGACGCGCCGCTATCCCCGGTCAGATCAGCGATGCGCTGTTCGTATCTGCGCCTCAGGCACGGGCTTTGCTGGTCACAGGCGTTGCGCCAACGCAGCCACACAAGCTGTTGCTCTTTCAATCTGGCCTGCCCCCGCGCCGTGAGCCCGGCAAGGGCGCGCCGGAAGTGGCCTACCATTTTCCTGTCCAGCGTGGACAACACCGGATCATCACAAATCCGTTTCTCCGAAGCATTCAGCCGCCCGTCACAGGAATAGCTCGGGCCACCGTTGATACTGACCTGCGCCTGAGCCGACCCTGTCAAAGCCGCGCTAACGCAAATGGCAAAAACCGAAACAATGCCTGTCCGCATATCAGTATCCCTTCCAAAAACTCCTTAAAAACCTACATTCGTCTAATAAAATGCTAACTCTTATACATTGTCGTTGTTTTGCGCCCCGATCAAGCTTCTTGGACACGCTGCGCCGCGCTCACTTGCACCTTGCCACGTCCCCTGAGTACTCTGGCACAAGCGCCGCGTCGGCGCGCCGGAGCCGGAGAATGCCATGAATTCAAACGCATCCCCGCCGTTCACCGGGCCGGACCTGTGCGCGCGTGAAGCGCATGAGATCGTCGCCCTTCTGCGCAAGCGCGACATCGCGCCGCGTGATCTGGTGGGCGCATCGCGTGCCCGCACCGACGCGGTCGAGCCGCAGATCAATGCGATGCCGACCACCTGCTGGGACTGGGCCGAGGCGGCCATTGCTGCGCTGGAGGGCGGCGATAGGGCTGCGCCCGGCTGGCTGGGCGGACTGCCCATCGGCATCAAGGATCTGACCCCGGTCGCCGGTGTACGCACCACCTTCGGCACCAAGGGCCTGCGCGATTTCTTCCCCGCCACCAGCGACCCCTTGGTCGATCGGCTGGAGACGCGCGGCGCGCTGGTGGTGGGCAAAACCAACACGCCAGAAATGGGCGCCGGGGCCAATACGTTCAACGATGTGTTTGGCCCGACGCTGAACCCATGGAATACCAGACTGAACGCCGGCGGCTCTTCGGGCGGGGCCGCGGCGGGGCTGGCAACGGGCGAGGTGTGGCTGAGCCACGGGTCCGACCACGGCGGATCGTTGCGCACGCCTGCGGCCTATTGCGGGATCGTCGGACTGCGCCCCACACCGGGCCGCGCGGGCGGCGCATCACCGAATGCGGGATATCTGATCGAGAGCGCGCAGGGGCCGATGGCCCGCTCTGTCACCGATTGCGCACTGTTTCTGGACACGATGGCGGGGTTCGAGCCACGTTTTCCCATCTCATACCCGGCACCGGACGCACCATTTCAAGAGGCCGTGCGCCGCGCGAGTGGCAGGCTGCGCATCGGATACGCGCCCGATCTGGGCGGCTTCAGTCCCGTCGATGCAGAAATGGCGACCCACCTGAACGATGCCATGGCGCAGCTGGAACGCAGCGGCGCGAACGTCGAAGAGGCCTGCCCCGATGTCACCGGGTTGGAGCGGACCTATCATATCCTGCGCGGTATCAGCTGGGTCACCGCAGCGCGCACGATGGACCCGGCGGTGCGCCGGCATTTCAAGCCCACGCTGGAGGAAAACACCCGTTTTGGCGAAGGCCTGACAATTCAAGACGTGGCCGACGCACAGGTCGGGCGCACGGCAATCTTCAACGCGATGCTGGCGTTCTTTGACCGGTTCGACGTGCTGGCCCTGCCCGTGGTCGGCTGCATGCCGCACCCCCAATCCGAGGAATGGGTGCGCGAGATAGATGGCCAGACACTGACCGGCTACATGGACTGGCTGCGCTTTGCCTTCCTTGCTACGACGGCGGGCTTGCCTGCGATATCGGTGCCGGTGGGGCTGGGTCCGCGCGGCATGCCGGTGGGCCTGCAACTGGTCGGCAAACCGCGCGGCGAGGCCGACCTGCTGGCCGCCGCGCGCTTTGTCGAGATGGTGATGGGCGGCCCGCTGGGGCCGATTGATCCGGTGGCGGGCTAAAGCAGGATCGCCGCCAAAGCAATCCCCTCCCCAGTTTCGCAAGGCCCCTACGTCACCCCGCAATGCGCATCGACAACGCGCTGCACCATCGGCGCGTAATGCGAGAATCCTGGCGTTTCCATATCCGCATCCTTGCCCGCGTCGTCCAGATATCGGACCTGAATGATCTCCTCCAGATTGGGATTACGCTCGAACTGGGCCACCTCATCCGCACTCATGGGGCCACCCTGAAGGTTCAGCGTATGGACCGATGCGGCGGACAGGCGCCCGAAATACTCGGGCTTTGTCGCGCAAAGATACCGCTTGGCCGCCACATGGTAGCGCACGCAATCGGTGACGACGGTGGGAAAGAACGCCTCCAGCACCCGGGCTCCGGCCTCCTCGTGGTGGCGGTCATGGGTGTCATCGGGGTGATAGGTGCCGAATTCGGACGTGAAGTGGCCGATATCGTGCAACAGGGCGGCAACGATGATCCGCTCGGGCATGGCGCCCTGCTCGGCCAGTGCGGCGCCTTGCAGCATGTGCTGGGCCATCGTCACCGGCTCGCCCAGATATTCCTCGCCGCCGCGCCGCTCGAAAATGCCCGCCAGAAACGGCACAATTGTCTGGGAAGTCAGTTGATCCGTCATTCCGCAGCCTCCGGCCGGCGGTCCTGCAACGCGGCCAATGTCGAGCGCACGCCATCCATATCGGCGTAGCAGCCCTGAAACCATCGGGTTCCGGCGCCCGAATACGCCTTGCGCGCATGCAGCACGCGGGTGTTGTCGACCAGGAAACTTTCGCCGGGTTTCAGCCGGAACGATACCTCCATACCCGGATCGTCGATAATCTGCCCGAGGCGGCGGTAGGCGGCGTAGTAGCTGGGCATCACGTCAAACGGCACATCCGTGATCGCCGCCGCCGAGCGATTGTTGAACCGCACGGCATGCAGGGCGCCATCGGGGTCCAACTCGATCATGGGACGGCGCGATGTCAGCCGCACGCCGGCCTCCCCGGCATATTCGAACCGCGCGCAATGCTGACTGAGTACATCGAACCAGTCGGCATTCTCATCGCGCAGCCGCCGGGCGGCGGCAAAGCCGTCGACAACCATGTTCTCGCCGCCCTCGGCGGTGGATTCGAGGCAATAGAGCACCTGAACCGTCGGCACCGGATCGCGGTAGGGGTTGTCGGTATGCGCCTGCAACCCAAGGCCGGTATAGGCCAGATTGGTCGGGTTCACCTCGGTGCGCACCTCGAACTTGCGGCCATAATTCGTCTCACGGATATGACCGAACAGATCGACCACCTTGAACAACGCGCCATCTTCGACGGGGCCATTTTCCAGCTTGGCAAAGCCATAGCGCGCAATCTGGGCCAACCATGCGAACCGCGCGGCAGGGTCGCTCCGGACCGTGGCGAAATCGCCGGTCGGGACATGGTCCATCAGGCGCCCATCCCACGTTTCGACCCCGCGAGGCAACCAACCAGCGGTGCGGTCGTGGCTGCGGTCATACCGGTGCGTCATCAGCCATTCAGGATCATAGACAATGCTGCGCCCCTCTGGGGCAAAAGTGAGATGCAACTGCCCGTCGGCAAAACGCGCATCGGTGATGTGCGTGCGCGCATCGATATCGCGCAGCGCGATCAGGCGCTGGCCGTTGCCAGGCGCGCGCGTTTCCGGATCCCACGCATTATCGCGCAGCCATATGGCATGAAATCGCGCGCGCTGGTCGCCGCGGATCAGGGTGACTATGTCGCCGTCCGGCGACACTGTGGTTTGGAACATGGCGGCCTCTGGGCTAAGCAGGATCGATGCGGCCGACTGTGCCACAGGCAGAAAAAATCTCAACCATGATTGTCAGCGCCTGTGATCAGGTGCTGCCGATGCCGGAAAAAGCACTGGACCGGAGTCCACTAGATTAAGTGCGCGCCGCCACTGGCGACGCGGGTTGTTAGATGATCGCCGGTTGCGGCGGCGCTATTCGCCCAGACCCAGCATCCTCTTTTGATCGTTCGCCCATTTCAGGATCGTCAGATCGAACGTCAGCGCCATCAGCGACACACAGATACCCAGAACGAAATTCTTGCCCATGTCGGTGCCGGCCAGCGTGCGCTGCAATTCCTGCCCCAGATCCTGCGTGCCGATGAAGGCCGCGATGATCACCATGAAGAACGCAAACATGATCGCCTGATTGAACCCCACGGCCATGGTGGGAAGGGCCAGCGGCAGCTGCACCTTCCACAGCTTTTGCATCCGCGTGGCACCTGCCATGTCGGCGGCCTCGGTCATTTCCTCAGGGACCGTGCGCAGCCCTTCGATGGTGTAGCGCGTCAGCGGCACCATGGCAAAGATCAGGATCGAGAAGATGACGGCCACATCGGTGATACCAAACAGCATGATCGCCGGGATCAGGTAGATAAAGCTGGGAAAGGTCTGCGCGGTATCGCAGGCCAGCAGCACCCGGCGCGACCATTTTTCGCTGCGCGAGGCCAGGATGCCCAACGGCAGGCCAAATATCATGGCCAGCGTCACCGCCGAAATCACCGAATAAAGCGTGATGACCGATCGATCCCACCAGCCCGACAGCGCCACGAGGCTGAAAAACAACGCCGCCAGCAACGCCTGTTTGCGCCCGCCCAGCCACATCGCAAAGGCCGCGATGAGCAGGATAAACGCAGGTGTCGGAATACTGAGCATGAAGTTACGGAAGGGGATCAGCACCTTGACGTTCAGGAAGTAGCGGATCGAACCAGTGATCGCGTTGACCCAGTCCAACCCCAGGAAACCCTTCATCAGATCGTCGATTTCCCTGCCTTGGCTGAAATTCTGCTTGCGCCCGATATCGGTGGCGACCTCGACGAACTGGCCGACGACGCAGAAGAAAACAAAGACACCTATGCCGGTCAGCAACAGGATGTGCCGCTTCCACCAAGGGGTGCCGCGCACGAAATGCTCGGGCTGCTTGATCACCCATGCCTTGGACATGCGATCCAGCATGACGGCGATCAACACGATGGTCACGCCGATCTCGAACGAACGGCCCAGCTTGAAACTGCCCATCATCGCCAGCAATTTCGCGCCAAGGCCGGGCATGCCGATAAAGGCGGTCAGAACGACCATGGCAAGGCTCAGCATGATGACCTGATTGACGCCAACCAATATCTCGCGCCGCGCCGAGGGCAGATAGACGTGGCGCAAAAGCTGCCAACGAGAACAGCCGCTCATATGGCCGGCCTCGACCACCTCGTGCGGGACTTTTTGCAGGCCCAGCGTCGTCATCAGGATCATCGGCGGGATGGCGTAGATCGTGGTGGCCACGGCGCCCGCCGTCGGCCCGACCTTGAAGAAGATGACCGCCGGGAGCAGGTAGGTGAAAAATGGCAGTGTTTGCAACACCGACAGCACCGGCTTGATCGCGCGGCTGACCCATGCGTATTTCCACGCGGCAATGCCGAGGCCAAGGCCGATGACAAACGCAAGCGGCGCCGCGACGACCAGCACCGACGCGGTCTGCATCGCGATCTTCCACTGGCCGATCAGTGCAGTCCAGACGAACACGCCCCCGCCCAGCAGGGCCATGCGCCAGCCGCCCAGATAATAGCCGACCACGGCGGCGACGGCGGCAATGGCCGTCCATGGGATCGGGCCAAGGTATGGCCAGCGACGCTGACCGAAAAAGAGGTTCGCGGTGATATCCAGCAACCATTCCAGGCCCTGCGTCAAAAACCGCGTCAGCGCCAGCAGGCCCAGATCATCCTTGACGAAATTAAACGCCACATCCAGCCATTTGGCAAAGGGCGGAATCATCGTTTCGGGCAGGCGGTACAGGACATCAGGCAAGACACCGACGTAATGCAACGCCGTCAGGACCACGGCGAGCGCCACCATGATCAACGCCGCGCGCGGGCGGGTCAAACCGGGGTCTGCAGCCGCATTGGTGGTCAGTACCGCCATCAATTCGACCCCACGAGAATGTCCAGCGCGTCACTGCGGCGAAAGGCGCCGATGACCACGCCATCGCGCGCCACCGGGATCGCCTCGCGCGTGTCCTGAACCAGCAATTGCGCCAGTTGGTGGACGGTAGCGCCCGCATCGACAGGATCGCCGCTGCCGGTGATCTCTGGATTGGCCAGCACCTTGGCATGCACGACGCGGGCCTTGTCGATCTCTTCGGTAAATTTGCGCACATATTCGGTGGCCGGATGCAGCACGATCTGGTCGGGGGTATCACATTGCTCGACCGCGCCATTTTTCATGATGGCGATGCGGTCGGCGAGGCGCAGCGCCTCGTCAAAATCATGGGTGATGAACACGATCGTTTTCGCCAGCATCGACTGAAGCCGCAGGAATTCGTCCTGCATTTCACGCCGGATCAGCGGGTCCAGCGCGCTGAACGGCTCGTCCAGAAACCAGATGTCAGGCTCGATCGCGAGCGAGCGGGCGATGCCGACCCGCTGCTGCTGGCCGCCGGACATCTCGCGCGGGAAATAGTCTTCGCGCCCCTCAAGACCCACCAGCTTGATGACTTCCATCGCGCGCTCGCGGCGCTTGTGGCGATCCTGCCCCCGCATTTCCAGCGGGAAGGCGACATTGTCCAGCACCGTTCGGTGCGGCAGCAGCCCGAAGGACTGGAAAACCATGCCCATTTTCGAACGGCGCAGCTCGATCAGTTCGCGCTCGGACAGCTTCATCACGTCCTGCCCTTCGACGGTGATGATACCGCCGGTAATGTCGTGCAGGCGGCTGAAACAGCGCACCAGCGTGGATTTCCCCGACCCCGACAGACCCATGATCACCAGCATCTCGCCGCGATGCACCTCGATGCTGACATCCTTGACGCCGGCGATATAGCCATCGGCGTGGATTTCCTCGTAGCCGCGTCCGGCGGGAAGTGTGGCAAGATATGTCTCGGGGTCACGGCCGAACAGTTTCCAGACATTCTGGCAAGAGATGACAGGTGTGTTTTGGGTCATTGTCTACCTTTGGCAAAACGGCCCCGTTCGATCTGGTCGAGCGGGGCCTGAGACGTGTCAGATCGAAACGGCAAGGATCAGCTGATCCAGGGCTGCCAGACATCCTGATTTGCGTCCAGCCACTCGGCTGCGGCCTCCTCGGGCTCCATGTCCTCGACGTCGACCAGCTTGGCCATCTCCGCGATCTGCGGGTTGGTAAAGGAAATTTTGGTCAGCGTGTCGAACGCACCGGGCCATTTTTCCTCCATGCCGTCCCATGCCGCCTTTTTCAGGTAGCCGTCGGCGGGATTGCCGCAGTCATACATCGCGTCGGGGTTCGGCCCGACGGCGGGATCGGTGTCACAGCCTTCTTCCCACGCGGGGAATTCGACGAATTCGCCCGGCCACACAGCCTCGGCAAAGTTGGGGGTCCAGTTGAACACGACGATCGGCTTCTTGTCGGCCTCGGCCGCGCCGATTTCAGCCCAGAGCGCTGCGGCAGAGCCCGCGTTGATCACGGTGAAGTTCATGTCCAGCGCCTCGACCCGCTCCTTGCCGTGCTTCAGCCAGTCAACGGGGCCGTCCAGATAGCGGCCCTGATCGCCGGTTTCAACGGTCGCGAAAACCTCGGCGCAGTCGTTCAGCGCCTCCCAACTGGGCAGGCCCGGGCAGGCCTCTTTGGTCCACAACGGATACCACCAATCCTCGCGCGTGACGGCGTCGTGATCGCCGGCATCGACGATGCCGCCCTTCTCCATCGCCGCACGATAGGAGGCCCCGAACGCGCCCTCCCACACTTCCATCTCAAGCGTCACATCGCCTACGCGGATCGATTCGTAGACGGCCTGACTGTCGGTGGTGACGTATTCGACGTAATTTCCACGCTCTTGCAGGATCTGCCCGACGACATTCGACATGACGATCTGCGAGGACCAGTTATGAATCGGAATGACGATGGGGTCGCTGCTGTCCTCGGCCATGGCCGTGATCGGCGCACAAACGAGTAGTGCGGCCGCGAGGGCCGTTGTGGTGTATTTCATTCTAATCTCCCAGTTGGCGCAGCGTATGATCGCCGCATCGGTGACACCCATTTGTCGGGCGCCGTTTCATTATCTTTGGTCCGACAGGATTCGTATTGACCCTTTTCAGTGCGGACCGGGGGGTTAGTTTTGCAGGTTTTCACTCTGGGTCAAGTTTTTTTCTGCGACGCTGGCAACGCCTGTCCATTGCCCCTGCCCGAACTGACCTCATGAAGCGAGAGGTATGTCGAACGATATCCTGTCGGGAGTCCTTGTGCGACCTCGGTAAAAAATTTTTACTGTGTTGCAAAGTTCTTGTCCTGTCAGTGAAATTTCACGTACCCTGCAAAGGCCCGCAGAAGGGCCCCGAAGACAACGCCACCGCGAAGGATCCGCAGCCTGCTACATCGGAAAGCTGAATGAACATTGAAAAGATTACGCCCGCCCGCGCGACAAAGTTGACGCAAGACCCCCATCGCGGCCCCAAGGAAGACCGCGAAAACGTTCTGGAAATCGCCATTGGCCGCGAATTGCGTGCGCATCGCCGCAAGCAGGAGATCACGGTCGCCGAATTGTCGGCCCGGACCGGTCTCAGCATCGGCATGTTGTCCAAGATCGAGAACGGCAACACATCGCCGTCACTGACCACGCTTCAGACATTGGCGAACGCGTTGCGGGTGCCGATCACCGGATTCTTCCGCCGCTTCGAAGAGACGCGCGAATGCGTGCATACCAAATCCGGCGAAGGGGTCGAACTGGAGCGCGACGGCACGCGCGCGGGGCATCAATACAACCTCCTGGGGCATATCGGATCGAATGGGTCGGGCGTCATCGTCGAACCATACCTGATCACGCTGACCGATACGTCGGACACTTTTCCCACGTTCCAGCATGGCGGGATCGAGACGATATATATGCTGGAGGGCGCTGTGGACTATAGGCACGGCGATGCCGTCGTGCCCCTGCGGCCCGGCGATACACTGTTTTTTGACGCCGATGCCGCGCACGGGCCGGAGCGGCTGGTGACCCTGCCCTGCCGCTACCTGTCGATCATCAGCTACCCGCAAAACACCTGAGTTCGAAACACCGGAGTTCAAAACGAGCTGGACGAAACACAAAGGAGCGGACCTTTCGGCCCGCTCCTGCGTCGTGGTGACAATGTCGCCGGTCAGATGTCCAGCGTGTTGTCGCGCTCCCACTGGGTGAAATGGGTCATGTAGTTTTCCCACTCGCGGTGCTTCAGCTTGAGGAAAGACTTCGAGAACTCTTCGCCCATCGTCTCGGTCAGCTGGGTGTCCGCCTCATAGCTGCGCAGCCCGTCCAGCATGTTCTGCGGCAGTTTCGCAGGCTCGACCACCTTGTCGGCATCGACGACCCTGTCCATGTCGTGGGTGTCGCCGGGATCGATCTTGTTGCGGACACCGTCAAGACCTGCGGCCATGATCACGGCAGGCATCAGATAGGGGTTCGTCGCGCCATCGGGCAGACGCAGCTCCATACGGCCGCCGCCGGGGACACGCACCAGATGGACGCGGTTGTCGCCCGCCCAGGTGATATCCTTGGGTGCCCATGTCGCCCCGGACGCTGTGCTGGGGGCGCCGATTCGCTTGTAGCTGTTGACTGTCGGGCAGCAGATGACGGTCATGCCAGTGCCGTGCTTGAGCATACCGCCCAGGAAATGCGCGGCGGTTTCCGACAGGCCGTGACGCCCGGCAGGTGTATCGCCTGACCCGGCAAAGAGGTTCGTCTTGGCGTCCTTGCCGGTGCCGTCCCACGCAGAAATATGCGCGTGCAGGCCATTGCCCGTCAGCGTCGGCAGCGGCTTGGGCATGAAGCTGGCGCGCATGCCATGCTTTTCCGCGACGTATTTGATCATGAACTTGAAGAAGCTCAGCTGATCGGCCATCCGCAGAACATCGTCAAAGTCCCAGTTCATTTCCCACTGGCCGTTGGCGTCCTCGTGGTCGGCCTGATAGCAGCCCCAGCCCATCTCCAGCATGTAGTCGCTGACTTCGCTGATGATGTGGTAGTTACGCATCATCGATTGCTGGTCATAGCAAGGCTTCGTGCGGCTATCCAAAACGTCGGAGACCGACGTGCCATCGGCGTTCAGCAGAGAGAACTCCGGCTCAACGCCAATCTTGAAGTGCAGGCCCAGTTCGGCCGCGTCGGCGATCTGCTTGCGCAGGACGTTGCGCGGCGCCTGTGCGGAATATTCATTCTTCATGACCGGGTTACCGGGAACCCATGCCAGATCCTTCTGCCACGGAATCTGAACGACGGCATCGGCGTCGGGCATCACCAGCATGTCGGGATGGGACGGCATGTAATCCATGCCACCTGCAAAGCCGGCGAACCCTGCACCGCCCTTTTGCATTCTGCCGATTGCGCGGATCGGGACCAGCTTGGTGCGCTGCATGCCCAGAATATCCGTGAAGTTAACCATGAATTGCTTGATGCCGCGTTCTTTGCCCCAGCTTTCAAGGTTGATCTGCGAGTCTTGAACAAGTTGATCTGTTGTCATGTTCGGGTATCCCTGTTGATTATCTTTTGGATATCTATGGCAAAAAGGGCGCGCCACATTGTGCGCGCCCCCCTTGGCCGGTTCCAATCAGTAGCTGGTGCCCGGCTTGCCGGGGTACCAGTTGGTTCCCGCCAGCGGGATTTTCGTCATTGCGGCGGCTTCCATCGTCAGCGCCACAAGATCCTCGGGCTCGAGGTTGTGCAGGTGGTTGTGCCCGCACGCCCGCGCAATCGTCTGCGCCTCCAGCGTCATCACCTTGAGGAAGTTGTTCAGGTGACGGCCGCCCGCGATCGGGTCGAACCGCTTCATCAGCTCGGCGTCCTGCGTGGTGATACCCGCAGGGTCCTTGCCCTCGTGCCAGTCGTCATAGGCGCCCGCAGTGGTGCCGAGCGCGTTATACTCGTCCTCCCAGCGGGGGTCGTTGTCACCCAGCGCGATCATGGCAGCCGTGCCGATGGCAACCGCATCGGCGCCCATGGCAAGTGCCTTGGCCACGTCCGCGCCGCCACGGATACCGCCCGAGACGATCAGCTGCACTTCGCGGTGCAGATCCATGTCCTGAAGCGCGCGAACGGCCTCGCCGATGCAGGAGATGATCGGCAGACCGACATGTTCGATGAACACGTCCTGCGTGGCGGCGGTGCCACCCTGCATGCCGTCCAGAACGACAACGTCCGCACCGGCCTTGATCGCCAGCATGGTATCGAAATAGGGCCGTGTGCCACCGATCTTGACGTAGATCGGCTTTTCCCACGCGGTGATTTCGCGCAGTTCCATGATCTTGATTTCCAGATCATCGGGGCCGGTCCAGTCGGGGTGGCGGCAGGCGCTACGCTGGTCGATGCCCTTGGGCAGGTTGCGCATCTGTGCGACGCGGTCGCTGATCTTCTGGCCCAGCAGCATACCGCCGCCGCCCGGCTTGGCGCCTTGGCCAACCACGACTTCGATGGCGTCGCAACGGCGCAGGTCATCGGGGTTCATGCCGTAGCGCGAAGGCAGGACCTGATAGACCAGCTTGCTGGAATGGCCGCGCTCTTCCTCGGTCATGCCGCCGTCACCGGTGGTCGTCGAGGTGCCGGCCATGGATGCGCCACGGCCCAGTGCCTCTTTGGCGGGGCCAGACAGCGCGCCAAAGGACATGCCTGCGATCGTCACCGGGATGTCCAGCTCGATCGGCTTCTTGGCGTAACGGGTGCCCAGCACGACCTTGGTGTCGCACTTCTCACGGTAGCCTTCCAGCGCGTAGCGCGAGATGGACGCGCCGAGAAACAGCAGATCGTCGAAATGCGGCAGCTTGCGCTTGGAGCCACCGCCCCGGATGTCATAGATGCCGGTCGCTGCGGCACGGCGGATTTCCGCATTCGTCGGGTTCGAGAAAGTGGCCGACTGGATCGGAACGGTGCGCGGAACGCTATGTGTATCGTCTTTCATGTCAGCCCCTTAATATGCGTTGTCGATGTCGAAGTTATACAGCTTGCGGGCCGACCCGTAGCGCTTGAACTCTTCGGGCTTGGCGTCGCATTCGCCGCGCTCCAGCAGATCCTTGAGGATCTCAAGATGCTCGGGGCGCATTTCCTTTTCGATGCAGTCGGCGCCCAGCGATTTGACCGAACCGCGCACGAACAGGCGCGCCTCGTAAATGCTGTCGCCCAGCGCATCGCCTGCGTCGCCGCACACAACCATGTTGCCCGACTGCGCCATGAAGGCACTCATGTGGCCGACATTGCCGTGCACGATGATGTCGACGCCCTTCATCGAGATACCGCAGCGCGAGCTGGCGTTACCTTTGATGATCAGCGTGCCGCCATTGGCGGTCGCGCCGGCGTACTGGCTGGCGTCCCCATCAATGATGACCGTGCCGCTCATCATGTTCTCGGCAACGCCGGGACCGGCCGAGCCGTGGATGCGCACGGTCGCCTGCTTGTTCATGCCGGCGCAGTAATAGCCGGTGGACCCCTTGACGGTCACCTCGATGGGGGCGTCCAGACCGACGGCGATGGCGTGGCTGCCCTTGGCGTTCACGACTTCCCAGGCGGTCTGGTTCGTCTCTTTGGACTGTGCCTGAAGCGCAGCGTTGAGATTGCGCAGGCCCTGCGCTTCTAGATCAAACGTTTGCATTATGCAGCCTTCTCTGTAGCGGTCGGAGCTGCTTTGTGGCTCCAGAAATAGACGGTTGCCGGCTCGGGCTCCCAGACGCGGGCGTGATCGATGCCCGGAAGGTTCACGAACGCACGGTATTCGCTGGCGAACGCGACATACTGATCGGTTTCGGCCATGACGGCGGGCTTGCACGCGATGGGGTCACGCACGACGCCAAAGCCATCCTTGGTGCCGACGACGAAGTTGAAGAACCCGTCCAGATCGTCAATGCTCGAGGCCAGCGCCTCACCCAAGGTGGAGCCGTTCTGCATCTTCCACGAGACGTAGGCGGCGCCAACTTCAGTGTCGTTTTCGGTCTCGATATGCATGCCTGCCTTGCGCAGCTTGCGGCGCAGGCTGGCATGGTTCGACAGCGATCCGTTATGCACCAGGCACTGATCGCGACCGGTGTTGAAAGGGTGCGCGCCCATCGTGGTCACCGCCGATTCGGTCGCCATGCGGGTGTGCCCGATGCCATGGCTGCCTGACATCGACGAGACGTCAAAGCGTGCCGCGACGTTTTTCGGCAGGCCGACTTCCTTGTAGATTTCCAGCGTTTCGCCGGTGCTCATGATGCGCACGTCGGGGCGAAGCTCTGCCAGAACGGTGCGCCCTGCAGCAGCCCATGCTGTGTCGATTTCGATCACGGCATGCGTGTCGTTGACGCGGATGGTGACATCACCGCCCAGCGCCTTTTGCAGATCCTTGTCGAGGCCTGCAAAATCGCGGTCGGGATGATCCGACTGCACGGTCAGCTTGACCTTGCCTTTGTGTTCGGTGCCATAGATGGCGATGCCCGCGCTATCGGGGCCACGATCCGTCATCGTGATCAACATGTCCGTCAGCATACGGCCTAGATTAGGCTCAAGCGACGTGTCCTTCAGAAAAAGTCCTACGATCCCGCACATCTGTTGTGATCCTTCTGTGATATCGATTCTAACGCTAGCAGCAAAGCTATATTCACTCAACTATCAAGAAACAAATTTTCATCTAAGGCAAGACTTGTTTTTCCAAGCCTGCGCTGTATAAGCCGCCCCATTCTGGGGCGGCTTCGGTCTTTTTCAAGCGTTATGAGCAGGATGTAGGCTCACAGGTGGAACACTTGATTCGCAATGATCACCACGGTCACACCAGCAACCAGCGTGATATAAGGTAACATTCCCGCCTTGCGCACCGACAGGTCGGTGTTGCCGCCGACCGACAGGTCATCCAGCATCTTGGACGGAAACTGGCCCTTGTCAGTGACATAGTGGCGATACCAGAACACCGGCAGAATCAGCGCAATCGCAATGATGGCCGAGCGCAGCGTGCCCTCGCCCCACACATTTGCACCCGCGCCCAGCAGCATGGCGTTAACGAAGGCCAGCGATCCACCAATCCACAGCATGATGGTGGGCGCCTTCCACGGACGGTTGGCATTTGCGTTATCGATTCGGTGAATCCAGCCCGAATGAAGGTTCAGGAAGTTGAACACCAGGTAGCAGCAGTTCGATACCGCCAGAACGAACAGATAGTCTGACATCAACAGCAGGATCAGGTTGAACCCCAGATCCGACCACATGCCCGCCACCGGCGCGCCATGTTCGTTCGTGCGCGACAGGAACTTGGGCAGCCAGCCATCGACCGACCCTTGGTACAAGGTACGTGAAGAGCCCGCCATCGACGTCATGATCGCCAGCACCAGAGCAAGGAACAGCATCACGACCATGATCTTGGCGATGATACTGCCGCCGCCGACCATGCCCGCCATGACACCCGCGACAGCCGATCCGTCGACGATGCCCGGCTGAAGCATGCCCTCGACACCCAGAACCCCCTGAAAGCTGAGAGGAACCAGCGTATAGACCACGACGCAGACAACGCCGGCGGCGATGATGGCGCGCACGGTGTCACGCTGCGGGTCGCGGAATTCGGACGTGTAGCAGATCGCCGTCTCGAACGCGTAGGCAGACCATGCGGCGATGAACAGACCGCCAAGGAACAGTGTCGTGCCTTCGATGTTCCACGTTCCATCGATCACGTTGCCCGCATCATCGTAGGCCACCGGCACCAGAGGCAGCAGATTCTCCGACAGCACGTCCCCGGTCAGCAGCGGCACAAGGCCGACGACAAGCAGCGGGATCAGCACGGCAAGGCCGATGATCGACTGCAATTTGGCGGCAGCCGAGATGCCCTTGTGCTGGGCGATGAACACGCACAGCAGGATGGCCGAACCGACAATCGACGTCGCATTGATACGCAGCGTCAGGCCCGCATTCAGGAAATCCAGCGGCAGCAGGGTGATTTCCCAGCTGTTGATCGCCGAATCAGCACCAAAGAGCGACGTCAGAACATACCCGGCGGCCAATCCGCCGCCGATCGCCAGAACCGGCGTCCAGGCCAGCCAGTTACACCAGACCGACAGCGGCGCGATGATCTTGGAATAGCGCACCCAGGCTGCGGCGCCATAGATCGACGCGCCGCCGGATTTGTTCGGAAAAAGGCCCGCGATTTCCGCATAAACGAACGCCTGAAGAAAGCCGAACGTCACTGACAGCATCCAGATCACCCATGACGGGTTGCCGATTGTCGCCGCGATTCCACCGATCGAAAACAGCACCAGCGCGGGTACGCCCGATGCCATCCAGAATGCATCCTTCCAGCCGATAGACCTTTGTAGACTGGCCCCGCCACCACCACTTGATGTCGCCATGCGTAAATCTCCCTTGTTGGTTTTCCTGCTTCGTCAGGCATTTTTTGCCCAGCAGGAATAATTTATTATTGGTGCGGCATTGGGCCGCGTTTTCGACCACTTGTCAATTGCGCAAAGGCTGCCCATCTTGGATGTGAATAATTGCATCGTCAAAATTCGAAGCTGATGCACGCTATGGCTGTATGGTCGGCGGATCTCTGCGCGCCTATCCTGTGAGGAAAAATTATTGCATGGCGTTCTTGCTTTTTAAAATTGCCTGATGCTCAATACCCCGATGAATTCTGACAAAGAGAACAGGGGGCCACATCATGGCGATTATCTGGAGACACTCCGCGCTGGCACACCGCCATGCCGAAATCGGCGGCGAGCTGGAGGATTGGAATGGCATGGGAACCGCCTGGTTCTATGACCACAGCGAAGAACGCGCACAGGCCGATTACGAGGCGGTACGCACCAAGGCCGGCCTGATGGACGTGTCCGGCCTGAAGAAGGTTCACCTGACAGGCCCGGATGCGGCGCATGTCATCGACCGCACCACCACCCGCAACGTAGAAAAGCTGATGCCGGGCCGCGCGGTCTATGCCGCGATGCTGAACGAGGCGGGCATGTTCATCGACGATTGCGTGATTTATCGTCTGTCCGTCAACACTTGGCTGGTCGTTCACGGCACCGGCGCCGGTATGGAATCGATGACCACCGTTGCTGCTGGCAAGAACGTCACGATCACCTTCGACGACGATTTGCACGACATCTCGCTGCAAGGCCCCGTCGCGGTCGATTTCCTGGCCGATCATGTGCCCGGCATCCGTGATCTGGCCTATTTCGGCATCCTGCAGACCAAGCTGTTCGGCTGCCCGGTGATGATCTCGCGCACCGGCTACACCGGCGAGCGCGGCTATGAGATTTTCTGCCAGAAAAAGCATGTCGTGCAGCTGTGGGATCAGATCCTGGACGGCGGCAAGGACATGGGCATCCGCCCGGTGCAGTTCAGCACGCTGGACCGTCTGCGCACCGAATCATATCTGCTGTTCTTCCCCGGCGACAACTCGGAGACCTACCCGCACGAGAACGGCGATCCGGCGGGCGACACCCTGTGGGAGCTGGGCCTCGAATTCGTCGTCTCGCCCGGCAAGATCGGCTTTATCGGCGCGGAAAACCACTATGCGCTGGAGGGCCGCGAGCGGTTCAAGATCTACGGTGTCCAGCTGGAGGGTGACACACCCGCCGATGAGGGCGCAGATCTGCTACAGGACGGCGAAAAGGTTGGCACTGTGACCTATGGCATGGTGTCGAAGGTCAACAACCACAACGTCGGCATCGCCCGCATGCCCGTCGACGCGGCCAAGCCGGGAACCAAGCTGACCGTGCGCAACGCGGATGGCACCGAAATCCCGGCGGTCGCCGCGGAAATGCCATTCTACGACAAAGACAAGAAGATCCGCACAGCCAAGGGCTGATGCGTTATAAAAGCATGCGGCGGGCTGGTTCCGCCGCATGCCAACCATAAAATCGACCCACGACATCCCAACAGGAGACGAAGGCGCACATGTCGAAGTTTGAATTCCCCCCCTCGATCACCAGCCGCCCGGTCTGGGGCCGGCTCGAGGCGCGCGCGGGCAAGCATCACCTGATGATCGCCGAGGCCGAAGGTGCCGAATCGATCATCGACATCGCCACGCCCGAATTAATGGCGAAAAGCCACATCATCTATATCCCCAAAGGCACCGATTTCGAAGGCCAGCTGAGGGATCTGAACCCGGCGATCCTGCATGTCGGGCCCAGCTACTCTGCATCGCTTCAGCGGATTCGCCGTGTCCTGCTGGATGCCCATATGGGCCTTCAGGTTTACCTGACCGGCACCGAAAGCATGATGGGCCAGGCCATGAACGAGGCGGTGAATGCGGGTATCCCGCATACCGCCATCCAGACCGAACATCGCGGATCGACAGCGCGGCGGATGCAATGTGTGCACTGCAAGGGCATCACCGAGGATGTCGAGGTTGACCCCTATGTCTGTGCCCATTGCGGCCTGCACCTGTTCGTGCGCGATCACTATTCGCGCCGCCACGCCGCCTATCAGGGCGTCTGCGTCGACGCCGAGGATCCGGGTAACATCCCCGAACAGAAGAGGATTTACGAATGAGCGGAGCCACCAAGATAAAGGTGCGTGTCACCGACATCGTCCCCCTGAACGATCTGGTCACGCGGTTCCAGTTCGAGCCGGTCGATGGCAGCCTCCTGCCCACATTCTCGGGCGGCGCACATACCGTCGTCGAAATGAAGGATGGCGACCGCACCCGCCTGAACCCCTATTCGCTGATGTCCGACCCCGCCAATCGGGGTGCCTACACGATTTCGGTGCGCCGCGACGATGAGGGACGCGGCGGATCACTGTTTTTGCACAAGAAGGTCAAAGTCGGGGACGAGATGGTCATCTCGAACCCCGTCAACCTGTTCAGCCTCGATTTGCGCGCGAAGAAACACCTGATGATCGCGGGCGGCATCGGCATCACGCCGTTCATGGCGCAGATCAAGCAACTGGACCGCACCCACGGCAAGTGGGAACTGCACTATGCCGCGCGCAGCGAAGATCTGGCCAGCTACGCGCGCGAATTGACGTCCGAGCATCCCAATGACGTGCATGTCTACTATGACGTCAAGGGCGAGGCCATCGATCTGGAAACCCTTCTGGATGGTCAGCCGCTGGGCACGCATATTTACATCTGCGGCCCCAAGGGCATGATCAACTGGGTGCGCAGCACCGCCGCCGATCTGGGATGGCCCCGAGAGGCCGTGCATTTCGAGGAATTCCTTGCGCCCAAGCCCGGCAAACCGTTCGAGGTGAAGCTCGCCGTGTCCAACAAGGTGATCCAGGTCGGCGAACACGAAAGCCTGCTGGAGGCGATCGAGCGCGCCGGCGTCGATGCGCCCTATCTGTGCCGCGGCGGTGCCTGCGGACAGTGCGAGACGAACGTGCTGGAATGCGATGGCAAGCTTCTGCATCAAGATCACTGGCTGGACCCCGAGGAACACGCCTCGAACGAAAAGATCATGCCGTGCGTCAGCCGATTCGAGGGCAAGACGCTGGTTCTGGACCGCTGACATTCACGCCCCGTCCCAAGGCGGAGGAGCCTTGGGACGCAAGGGCGATAGGGAGAACTGACATGACGATACAATTCAACGACGAGACGTTCCGCGACGATTATTCGTTCCGCAATTCAGCCTGGGCAATCAAACGATTCCCGTTCCCGTTCGACAAGGACGACTACATGTATTCGGTCAACATGGAGCCGCATGAAGGCGGACCCGAGGGGTCGATTTTCAACAACCGGTTCGACGTGGACGAACATTACGTCAGCGAAATGCGCGACCGCGCGCTGGTGCTGGATCAGGACCCGCTGCGCTGCCAGTCGCTGCCCCACATGACCTTGGCGGGCTGGGACCTGCTGGAACTGATCATGGTGGCCAAGTCCGAGGATTACCCGGACCTGTTCGAGCTGCACCGCGACGGCAACAAATGGCGCTGGATCAACAAACCGCTGGGCATCGACGACAGCTTTACCTTCCTGGACGAGGCCACCCTGCCCTACGGCCCGATGGAATACATCACCCGCCAGACGCAGGGCGATTTCGCGATGCTGGATCAGCGCGACGATAATCTGTGGATGGACGCGGGCATGATCACGACGCAGGCTGACTGGAGCCTGGATTTCGACATCGGCATGAATTTCTTTGAATGGCACGCGCCGGTGCCGCTGGCCGCCGAAAAGGGTATCTTCGTGCGCGCGCTGAAGTTCCTGCTGAACATTCAGCAGGGCAGCCCTGCGCGGCGCCTGAACTGGACCATGACGGTCAACCCGCTGCTGGATACCAGCCCCGAAAACTACCACAAATGGGGTGTGCAAAAGACAACTCTGACGCCCGAGAACATCGGATCGAAACAGCATCTGCGCGTCGAATTGCAGACCTTCTTCAGGTTGCCGCGCTCGAACGCGATGGTGTTCCCGATTCGTTGCTATCTGTGCGCGTTTCAGGATCTGATGACCGTGCCGAAATGGGGCCGCCGCCTGCATCGCGTGATCCGCGACCTGCCAGACGAATTGGCCGAATATAAGGGCTTTATCGCGAACAAGCCCATGATGCTGGACTACCTGTCGAAATTCGACGACGGCCTGCCCACGTCGCCCGGCATCTGGCCCGAAATCGAGACCGAGCCGCCGCTGCAAAAGTAAGCAGCCGACATCGAAGGAATAGAAGCGGGCCGATCGGTCCGCTTCTATTCATTTGGGCAGTCATCCAAATTGCGACAGGGCCGCGGGCCGCCTCTTGGGTCTTTACCGCAGGTTTCTCTCCACGTCTTTGTGCCGCGTCAATATTGCCCTCGAAATTGGCGATGCGTGGGCGTGCCACTTTGTGTAAACTGCACGGGACTCTCGCGAAAGGACGCCCATGTCGCTGGCCCAGACCACAGCTGCCTTCACCGCCCAGACGCCGATGAGCGCGACGGTTCAGGCCGTCGTCGACACCATCTTCGGGCGCATCCGCAGCGGCGAGTACGCGGTGGACGAACGCCTGCCATCCGAACGCACGCTGTCCTCCGATCTCGGCGTTGCGCGCAACACGGTGCGCGAGGCGCTGGAGGTGCTGGAGAGTCACGGCCTGATCCGGCGCCGCGCCGGCAGCGGCAGTTTCGTCAATCCGCAGACCAAGGGCGCCCCCGAATCATCGCACAGCGAGATCGCGGCGTCGTCCAGCCCGCTGGACCTTCAGGTGATCCGCGGCATTCTGGAGCCGGACATGGTGCGACTTGCCGTGGTCAACATGCCCCCCCGCGACATCGAGGCATTGGGCGAGATCCTCAGCCGCATGGAAGCGGTCCATACCGATGCAGACGCCTTTGTGCGCATGGAAGAGGCGTTCTATCGCCAGATCGCGGTCGGTACGGCTAACCCCTTGATTGCAGGCTGCTACGACCTGGTGATGGACGCGGGCCGCCAGAGCTTTCGCACCGCGCAACTGCGCCGCCACCTGACGCCGGCGCGGATCGAAGACTATCAAAAACGCTATAACAGCCTGTTCAACGCCATCGCGTCACGCGATACCGATGCGGCAGTGGAATACATAAAGCTTCATTTGATCGAGGAGCAGCGGCAACTCCTTCAAGAGGCCTGAGCACGCGTCCTGATTGTCCAAAAACGTCCCTTGGGATGCCAAAATTCTTGACAGAAGGCCGACCGCTCGATTGAATTGGTCCAAACCAATAGAACCGGGTGATGAAATCGGTTTGAACCAACGGGAGCTATCTATGACAAAACGTATCGCAATTCTGGGTGCCGGCCCCTCGGGCCTTGCGCAAATGCGCGCTTTCCACTCTGCCAAACAGAAGGGCGAGGAAATCCCGGAAATTGTCTGCTTTGAAAAGCAGGACGATTGGGGCGGCCTCTGGAACTACACGTGGCGCACCGGCGTCGATCAATATGGCGAGCCTGTCCATGGCTCGATGTATCGCTACCTGTGGTCGAACGGCCCCAAGGAGGGTCTGGAATTTGCCGACTATTCCTTTGAGGAGCATTTCGGCAAGCAGATCGCCAGCTATCCGCCCCGCGAAGTCCTGTTCGACTATATCAAGGGCCGCGTCGAAAAGACCGACGTGCGCGATCTGATCCGCTTTGAAACGGTCGTGCGGCATGTCAAAAAGGTCGACGGCAAATTTCAGGTCACAGTCTGCGATCTGCCCAAGGACCACGTCTATACCGAGGAATTCGACCACGTCATCTGTGCAACCGGCCACTTCTCCACGCCGAACGTGCCCGAGTTCAAGGGCTTCGACAAATTTCCGGGCCGTATCCTGCATGCCCATGATTTCCGCGATGCGGTGGAGTTCAAGGATCAGGATCTGCTGATCATCGGCACGTCCTACTCGGCCGAGGATATCGGTAGCCAGTGCTGGAAATACGGCTGCAAATCCATCACCGTCAGCCACCGCACCCAGCCGATGGGCTTCAAATGGCCCGACAACTGGCAGGAAGTCCCGCTGCTGACGCATGTCGACGGCAAAACCGCGCATTTCAAGGACGGCACGTCCAAGGACGTGGACGCCATCCTGCTGTGCACCGGCTATCAGCACAACTTCCCCTTCCTGGTGGACGGGCTGTGCCTGGCTACCGCCAACCGTCTGGCGACGGCCGATCTCTACAAGGGTGTCGTGTGGGTGCATGATCCGGACATGTTCTATCTGGGCATGCAGGACCAGTGGTTCACCTTCAACATGTTCGACGCCCAAGCCTGGTGGGTCCGCGACGCGATCATGGGCAAGATCCAGATCCCCAGCAAAGCCGAGATGGAAAAGGACGTGGCCGATCGCATCGCCCTCGAGGACAAGGGCGAGGATGATTACGACGCGATCCGGTATCAAGGCAACTATGTCCAAGAGCTGATCGGCGAAACCGACTATCCCAGCTTCGATGTCGACGGCGCGTGCGATGCGTTCTTTGCGTGGAAAAAGCACAAGAAGGAAAACATCATGACCTTCCGCAACCACAGCTACAAGTCGGTCATCACCGGCACCATGGCACCCGCACACCACACCCCTTGGAAGGATGCCCTGGACGATAGCCTTGAGGCCTATCTGCAAAACTGATCCGGTCTGCTTGACTGAGACGACAAAGCGCGGTGGGAATCCATCGCGCTTTTCTATTCAAAGCCTTTTGCGTTTTTCCTGAATCAGGGAAAGTGGCAAAGGCCCACGCCCCCTCAATGGAGTGGGCGTTTTGCATCGAATCCGCGCTTCAGATCAAATTCAAAGCGCTTTCAGCATCAATTTTCGACTCTTCCACAGAGTGCACGGCTTTGGCTGGTCACGTGGATCACCCTTTCACGGGCGGGCCTCCGGCCCACCCAGTGCCGTGACCCTGTATGCAACTGCCGAAGTGACTGTTTGACCTAAAACAACGACGCCAGAACTCCTTTGACGTATTTGTGAATCAGATGCCAAAGGCAAATACGGGCGCTCACGGTTCCAGGAGCCAACATTTTTTGCAATCTGCGTCGGCAAACGCGACCTTGCGGCTCTGCCCCTGACAGGAGAAGATTGAGATGAATATACTCATCATTTACGCGACGGTTGAGGGGCAAACCTTCAAGATCGCCCGTTTCACCGCCGAGCATGTCAAAGAACTGGGGCATGATGTTGTGCTGGTCAATGCTGACGACCCCACCAAGATCGCTTTCGAGGGGATCGATGCCGTTATTCTCGCCGCGCCAGTCCACCAGCGGCGCCATCCCAAGACGCTTGAGGCGCTTATCGAAGCGTCAAGAAGCGCATTGGAACAGTGCAGAACGCTTCTGATGTCAGTCAGCCTGAGCGCCGCGTTTCCCGAAGGTCTGGAAGACGCCAAGGCTTACGTAAATGAAATGAAAACACGCGAGAGCTTCAGCCCTGATACCGAAATGTTGGTCGCCGGCGCGATTCGCACCGGCGAGTATGACTACTTTGCCACGCAATTCGTACAGCATGTCGTTCTTCGTGACAGGGGCTACGACTTCAGTACCGGAGAGCACGAGTTCACGGATTGGCAAGCGGTCGCATCAGGGGTTTCCGGGTTTCTCGAGACGGTATAGCAAAGAACCTCAGCTATTCGCCAGCCGCTTGCTATCCGCGCCGACAACTTCACCATCGTTGACCAGAACCAGCGCCACCCGGCGCAACGTCGCGCGAATACGCTCGACATGGGCGCCCGAATGACCCAGATCGGCCAGCGCGCGGTCCATCAGGGTCAGCCAATCCTCGGCGTCCTTTTGCAGGATCGGAATATGTTCGTGGATGAGCTTCACGTTCATATGCCCGTGCAGTTCCTTGTAGTATTGACGCCCGCCAAAGAAGCCGCAGAGAAAATTGAACTGCTGCGCCCGCGTCGCTGCCAGACCATGCCCATCCATATGCAGGCGGACGATCTGCGCGCCCTCGGGGCGCGCTTCGACCAGATCATAGAAATGCTCGACAAGCTCTCTGAGCGCGTCTTCACCACCGAGTTTGTCGAGCACTGTCTGTGTCATGAGCGTGGGCGTTCCTTTTTGGGATCATATGCCGCGAAGGGTACGATAGTTGCCGGCAGGCGTTTTTGATGTCCATCAAGTTTGCCGACTTCTACTTCGGTCCCGAATTCGGCATGCGTCACGTCCACCCGGGCCAAGGCGATATTCTTGCCCAAGAGTGGCGAGATCATCGATGATGTCACCTCACCGATCTGCGCGCGTCCGATGTGGATGCAATCGCCGTGCCCAACCTGAACTTTGCTGTCGATTTCCAGTCCGACCATCTTGCGCACCGGATGCTCCTTGCGGCGGATCAGGGCGTCACGGCCGATGAAATCATCCTCTTTGGACTTCAGCGGCACGGTAAAGCCGACGCCTGCCTCGAACGGATCGGTCTGGTCGCTGAAATCGTACCCGGCAAAGATCAGCCCGGCTTCGATGCGCACCATATCCAGCGCCTCCAGCCCCATCGGTTTGATCCCGAATTCCTGACCGGCCTCCCAGATGGCGTTGAAGATTTCGTGGCAATCCTTGGGGTGGCACATCACCTCATAGCCCAGTTCGCCGGTATATCCCGTGCGCGACACGACAAAGGCCGTGCCCGTTTCCCCGTGCAGGCGCGCGGGGGTCGAACGGAACCAGCCCAGTTGATCGAACTCGGGGTTATGCGGGGCGGTCCAGACCAGCTTGCGCAGCAGATCCCGGCTGTTCGGGCCCTGAACGGCGACATTATGCAGCTGATCGGTGGACGAGCGGACCAGCACCTTCAGCTCCAGCTTTTCGGCAATCTCGCGAATCCACTCTCCGCCATAATCGGTGCCGCCGATCCAGCGGAAATTGTCCTGTCCAAGCCGGAAAACGGTGCCATCGTCGATCATCCCGCCATGCTCATAGCACATCGCGGTATAGACCACGCCGCCGATGGCCAGCGTCTTCATGTTGCGGGTGAACACATACTGGCACAGCTTTTCGGCATCAGGGCCGGTGATCTCGAACTTGCGCAGTGGGCTGAGGTCCATAATCGCGACCTTCTTACGGCAGGCCCAGTATTCCTCGATTGGCCCCGTTTCCGCAAAGCAGCTGGCCAGCCAATAGCCGTTATATTCGATGAAGTTGCGCGTCAGCTTGGCGAAATTATCGTGAAATCCGGTTTCTTTGGTCATCTTCGCCTCTGCATTGGGTGTCGCACGGTACGCTATAGACCGCGAGAATTTCTCTTCTCCGCTATAGGTGCGGATGTGAATGTCGGTCGGGTTCCAGCCATTGGCAGCGGTGGTGTCGTCGGGACAGGCCGAGCTGACGCAGACGATATCGGTCAGCGCGCGCAGCAGCACGTAATCGCCAGGCCGCGACCACGGCTCGTCCGTGTAGAGAACGCCGTGATCGTCAATGTTGGTGTTGAAGAAGAAGTTGATCGCCATCCAGCCCGGACGCCCTGTGACGTTGTACGCGCTGAGTGCATTGTTGAAGTTGGTCGAGCAGTTTACGTGACCCGGATAGCCGATGTCGTTGTAATACTTCTCGGAGCAGGCCATCGCAAAGGCGTCGTGACGGCCGCAGGTGTCCTGAATGACCTCGACCAGCGGCAACATTTCTTGGTCATAGTATTTCGCATGCAGGCCGGGCATCGGGTAGGAATGGTGCATCAGGGTGCGCGTGGTCGTCACGTCCAGCGCGTGTTCGATCCCCTTGTCCAGTTTTGAGGCCGAAAAACACTCGAAATCGGTGCATTGGCGGCCATCGACATCCTGAATCTGGATATAATCGCCCGCCTTGACGAAATACGCCTCGGCGGTGGCGCTGTGTACCCGGATGCTTTGCAACGGATCGGCCAGCGGATCGGGCAGCTCGAACTTGGCGAGACGTTTGATCACTGCGCGCGTCACCATCACGGTCAGCGGCGTCAGCGTATCTTGCGCCTCGAGATCCATCGCGCCGCCCGGTGCGGCAACGATCAGCACGCCGTCACGTTCGACGGCAAAGCTTTGTTCGGCCTTGGCAGGCGTGCCGCCGTCCCAGAACCGATGCGCCCGCGCCTTGGACAGATCCAGCCCGCGGGCCTCCAACCCCATGCGCAGACCGCGTAGCGACTGATCGCTGCCCGACAGCAGCCCCTTGAGCCCTGCCGCGTCGCCGTTGGGCGCACCGCCTATCATGCCGGGGTCGATACGCCCCGTCTCATCAGCCGCGATCACCTCGCAAGGCTGGCCGCCCTCCTGATTGGTGATGGTAAAGCGGTCGCCTGCCTCAATGCGAATCAGGATCGCGCCGCCGCCCTCGACGACGTAACGCTCGACGCCGGGAGGCATCGAAAAGACCCTCGGTTCGATGACTTTACTGGGGCGGGGCGGACCGGGCTGGACCCTTGCGTAAATATCGTCGAGCATCTCAAATCCTCGTGCATCGATGCAGGCATTGCATCTGTGGAATAATTATTTAACTCCGAGAATAACTTGAAAAGCAATCCCAAACAGTGTGAGCCTGCACGATTATGAGCGACCATCAAATAAATTTTACCGGCTGTGCCCTTTTCGTGATCTCAACGGCCGGATTCTTCACTGCCCATCTCCGGCATTTCCGGGCCATGTTCGGGTCTCTCTTCCTTCTGGTGGCCTGTCTGATCTATCTGATCCCCGTTTTCCCCGAACCGCAGCAATGATGTCGCTGGCCTTCGGTCTGATCGCGGCGCTGTGCTGGGGGTTTCATGACATCTGCGTGCGCTACGTCTCGCAGCGCGGCGGAATCCTGCCTGCGCTGACCACGGTCCTGATTATCGGCACCGTGATTCTGACGCCCGCCGCTGTCGCGATCAGTGGCTGGGATGCGATGAACATGCGCGCCGCCGCCCTCGCCGTCGCTGCCGGAGTCGTGTTTTTCCTGGCCTATATCGGCCTTTACCACGCGTTCGAAATCGGCCCTGTACGTCTGGTCGCGCCGATCATCGGCGCCTATCCGGTGCTGTCGGTGGGCTGGGCGGCGCTGTCGGGCCAGCCCGTGACATTCGATCAATGGTTGGCGGTCGGCGCCGTCATTGCCGGGGTCGCAATCGTCGGCCTTCTGACCGGCGCCGGCGAGAGCAGCGGAAACAAAAATGCGGCGATCCTGTGGGCCATACTCGGCGGCGCCTCCTTTGCCGCAACCTTTGCATTGGGCCAGGCGGCAGCCCATGCGGGCGCCGAGATGCCGGTGATCTTTGTCTCGCGGCTGACCGCCGCACTGGTGGCTATCGCAGTGATGATTGCCACAACCGGCCTGTGCCTGCCCGCACGCGGCGCGCTGCCGCTACTCGGCCTGATGGGCGTGCTGGACTGTGCCGCACTGGCGATCATCATCGCAGCCGCAGGCATGGCACGGCCCGAATTTGCATCTGTCGCCGCGTCCACCTTTGGCATGATCACCATCATCCTCGCATGGGTCATCCTGCGCGAAAGGATGAGCGGCGGCCAGTGGCTCGGGGTGCTGCTGACCTTCGCCGCCATTGGCTATCTGGCATTGTAGTGAGGCATGCGCCGCAGATTATCCGAAGCGACAGGATGCTCGATATGTTCCAAGTCACGGCGGGACCGCATCAGCCCTGCAGCGCCCAGGCCCTCTGGTCGGGAATGAACAGCCGCACGGTATCGCCCAGGGCAAGCCGCCCCTCGCGTTCGACCCAGGCGGTCACACCGCGCCGCCCCTCGGCGGCGCGCTTGAACGCGCGGCCCTTGCCGGGGCACTCCGCCTCGATCACCTTGGCGGGCAACAGGCAGGGCCGGTTCTGCATATCGACCACCATCGACGCACCATCCGGCCCTTGCAGGCGCGATGAGGGCGGCAGATGGCTGAAATCCGCGATTCCCTCAACCACCATTGACGCACCAATCCATCGCGGGTCCAGCGCCTCCAACCCCATGTCCTGCGCGATCTGCGCCAACTCCTCGGTCGATACGATCGACAATTGCCGCGTATTGGCGATCACCGTACCGCGCGGATAAAGCGCCGCAACCCGGCTACAGGCGGGGCGTGTCTCACCGCCGTGAAATTCGCCGGGCATTCCGGCAAAAGTCAGCGCCGTATCTTGCAGCGAGGCAGAGCGCAAATCAGCCGTGCTGTCTGCAACGCGGCCCAACCACGTTATGCGGGCGGTATGTTCGGTTGAGGTAAGGGCAGGCATATTTGCGCTCCGGGGCTGCGGATGCCCCTTGAGGGGCGATTGCCGCATATCACGGCGTGGACGCATCAAAGTCAAACGTGCGGGCGTGATGCACGCCACACGACCCCGGCATCAGACCGTCAGCGTAAAGAACAGCCGCCGGAAGGGAAACAGGACCGACCCGTCCGGACGGGCGGGATAGGCGGTGTTCATCACCTCCTCATAGCGCGCGATCAGCACTGCGCGCTCGTCCGGCTCCAGCAGGTTCAGAACGGGGCGCGCATAGGTGGCTTCGGTATAGCGGCGGACAGGGTGGCTGTCGGCCTCGGCGCTCAGGCGCTGGTAATATTCGGTCTCCCACATGCGAAACCGGCCCTTGGGCGCCAGCAGCGTGTCGTATTCGACAGGGGTCAGGATACCCGGCCCGCCATGTGTATCGATACGACCGGGGAACAGATCATCCGCCAGCGTCAGCCAGACACGGTGCGAAGGCGCATTGTTCTGATGCGGCAACTGCACCGCCAGCGTGCCCCCCTTGCGCAGCATCCCGGCAAGGCCCGGCATCAGCCGCCTGTGGTCGCCCAGCCAATGAAGTGCGGCATTGGAGTAAATCAGCCCCGGTGCGCGGCGCGGGTGCCAGTCGCGGATATCGGCCTGTTGCAGACTCGCATACCCCTTGGAGGCGTGCGCCTTTTCCAGCATCGCGGGAGAGGCATCTACGCCAATCACGTCGCGCCCCATCGCCCGCTTGGACAGCGCTGCCCCCATCTGACCCGCACCGCAGCCCAGATCGATCACATCGCCCGGGCCGATCTGGTCCACGGCATTCAGCAGGTCCATCGCGGGGCGCAGGCGCAGATCCTGAAACCGCGCGTAGGCGCGCGGATTCCAGTCCGAGTTTCGGGGGCTTTCTGCCATCGTCACGCTGTCGGTTCCGGCTCCATCTCGCCGTCACTCCCGCGTGGCGTCTTGGGTTTGGTTTTGGGTATTGCCGTGACGGACGGTGCACTGCCGGAATCCGCGTCATCATCATCGTCGCTGGCCCGCGGAGCCTCGCCACGGGCGACGCGCTGGATTTCCTCGCCGGTCAGCGTCTCGTATTCCAGCAGGCCCTCGGCCAGCCGCGTCCAGTCGTCCTTTTTCTCCGTCAGGATGCGGTGTGCAGTGGTATAAGCCTCGTCGATCAGGCGTTTGACCTCGGCCTCGATCAGTTCCTTGGTCGCGGCCGAGATTGAGAAGCTGCCCGCACCGTTGCCCATATAGCCCTCATGCGCCTGCTGATAATCGATATTACCGACCTTTTCAGACATACCCCAGCGCAAGACCATCGCGCGGGCAAGGCCGCTGGCCTGCTGAATATCACCGGCCGGACCGTTCGATACGTCCTCGGGGCCGTACTTGATGATTTCCGCAGCCTTCCCGGCCATCGTCATCGCCAGCTTTTGCTCGCATTCCGATTTGTGCCAGTTCAGACGGTCGATCTCGGGCAGGGAGACAACCATACCCAGCGCGCCGCCGCGCGGGATGATCGTGGCCTTATAGACCGTATCGCATTTCGGCAGGGCCAGACCGACGATGGCGTGACCGGCCTCGTGGTAGGCGGTCTTTTCCTTCTGGTCCTGTGTCAGGACCATGCTGCGCCGTTCGGCGCCCATCATGACCTTGTCCTTGGCCATCTCGAAATCGTCCATGGTCACAAAGCGGCGTCCCAGACGCGCCGCCATCAGCGCGGCCTCGTTCACCAAGTTCGCCAGATCGGCACCGGAAAACCCTGGCGAGCCACGCGCAATGATGCGCAGATCAACGTCGGGGCCCAGCGGCGTCTTGCGCGCGTGAACGCCCAGAATCTTTTCACGGCCCTTGATGTCCGGATTCGGCACGGTCACCTGACGGTCAAAGCGACCGGGGCGCAGCAGCGCGGGGTCCAGCACGTCCTTGCGGTTGGTGGCGGCAACGATGATCACGCCCTCATTGGCCTCGAAACCGTCCATTTCCACCAGCAGCTGGTTCAGTGTCTGCTCGCGTTCGTCGTTGCCGCCCCCATAGCCCGCGCCACGATGGCGGCCAACCGCGTCAATCTCGTCGATGAACACGATGCAGGGCGCGTTTTTCTTGGCCTGCTCGAACATATCGCGCACGCGGGATGCGCCGACACCCACGAACATCTCGACAAAATCCGAACCGGAAATGGTGAAGAACGGCACGCCCGCCTCGCCCGCGATGGCGCGCGCCAGCAGTGTCTTACCGGTGCCCGGAGGGCCGACCAGCAGCGCACCCTTGGGAATCTGCCCGCCAAGCCGCGAAAATTTCTGCGGGTTGCGCAGGAATTCGACAATCTCTTCCAGTTCTTCCTTGGCCTCGTCGATACCGGCGACGTCATCAAATGTCACGCGGCCGCTCTTCTCGGTCAGCATCTTGGCCTTGGATTTACCAAAGCCCATGGCGCCGCCTTTGCCGCCACCCTGCATGCGGTTCATGAAATAGATCCACACGCCGATCAGCAGAAGGAAGGGCAGCAGCGACAGCAAGAAGGTCTGAAAGCCCGACTGCTGCTGTGCCTTGGCCGTGACCGGAATGCCCTTGTCGATCAGGAGTTGCGTGATGTCCGCATCGCCCGGCTTGACCGAGCTGTAATCCTTGCCGTCGGTCCTGCGGAAGGTCACGTTTTCGCCATCCAGCGTCACGTTGGTCACGGCGTCGTCTTTTATCGCAGCGACGAACTCGGAATATTTGACCGTTTGGCTCTGCAACGCGCCGCCCGAGCCACTGAAGAGGTTGAACAGCGCCAAAACCAGCAGGAACAGGACCAGCCAGAAGGCGATATTGCGTGCGTTGCCCAAGGAAATTCTCCCAATCTACGTCTCCCGGCGCATAGCACGCGGGGCTTATCCTTTAAATAGAGATCATGGGCCTATCTTCAATGCGATAATAACATCGACTGCAAATCAGTCGCGCTGCGGCAGAGTTGGGCAGACCATCCGTTCGGGTATCCGGCGATGGGCGCGGCGACCAGATCGCCCCCTTGCCAGACAGCCGGCGTTGTCTCGACAGAATGCAGCGGAAGGCCGGTTTCGCGCCAGTCCGGGCAGGCTGCGCGCCCTTCCGGCCCCAGCGCGCGGATGCGTGCGCCGGGGGTATCCGGGCCACTCAAACACCAGCGCCCGTCCCACAGCGCGCCGGGCGCGGCGGCGGCGTTCCGGACTGCGGCGAATTCACGCGCAAGCCGGATGGTGCCCGCCGACGCCGTCACACGGCACCCGGCCAGCGTGCCGCCCTGCCCGGTGGCCAGCCCGGCCATCAGCCGGTCCAGATCCGGGCCGCGCGCGCCATATCCCGCCCCAGTGATCCAGCGTAGCCCGGCCGACAGAATGCGGCGTGCGATGTCAGGGCGTAGCGCGGCGAAGGGTTCGGACGGAATCAGCAGATCGCCCTGCTGAACCTGCACCAACGCGCGCGCCTCGCTGGCGGCGTAATGGCCCAGCGTTGCGCGCGCCTCTGCCATGTGCCGCGCCACATCGGCCAGCGCATCGGGCGTCACGCCAACCGGCGCCAGCGCATTCAGCGCGCAGCGCGCCTGCGTCCGGCGATAGCGGCCATCGGCATTGCTGGGGTCGTCAATCCACTGCGCCCCGCGCGTCGCCAGATAGCTGCACAGATCAGCCCGACTGGCAGACAAAAGCGGGCGGTGCAGCGTCACGCGCCCCTCGGACCGGCGCGCGGGCATGGCGGCCAGCCCATCCACCCCGGCGCGGCGGGCAAGGCGCATCAGCAGCGTCTCGGCAACATCATCCTGCGTATGGCCCAGCGCAATGCCGGGCAAACCCTGCGACGCCGCCCAGCGGGCCATAAGCGCATATCGCGCGCGGCGCGCCTCGGCAGCCAGATTGCCCTGCCCGTCCCAGCCATCCCATGCCAGCGTGTCATGTTTAATGCCCAGCCCGGCACACACGGCCGCGACCTGCGCCGCTTCGCCAGCAGATTCAAGCCGCAGGCGGTGGTCGACGGTAACGCAGCGCAACGGTGCACCGCCCCACTCGGCCACCAGGTGCAACAGGGCCAGAGAATCGCTACCGCCCGACACGGCAATACCCAGCGGACGTGTATCATTTTGAAAATGCTGCGCGATCAGCGCGGCGGGACTGGTCGCAGGCGGCGCCGTCACTGACAGCTGATATCTTGCATCTCGCTGCGCGCCTCATTGCCGACGGGATCACCCGGAAAACGCGTTTCGACCTCGGCCAGCGTCTGGCATGCGGCGTCGGTCTGGCCCAACTGGCCCAGCGCGCGGCCCAGACGGAACAGCGCGCCCGGGGCCTGCGGCCCGGTCTTGTCCGCCGAAAACGCGTCGAGATAGGATTTTGCCGATGCCTTGGTATCGCCAGCCCCCTCAAATGCCTGCCCCCGCATCAAATGCGCGCGCGCGCTCAGCGGGCTGCCGGGATAGGTCTGCAGAAAGGTGCCGAACTGATCTGCCGCAAGGGTATTGTCGCCTGCGGCAAAGGCCGCCTCGGCCGCGTCGAAATCGGCCCGCTCGCCCACGGCCAGCGGCTCGGATGGCTCCTGCACCGTCTCGGTCGGCTGAATGGCGGGGGTAATGGCACTGCCACCCGACTCGGGCATCGCGCCGCCACCCAGCGTCGTCGTCTCGCCCAGCTTGGAGGTGTCGCCACCCTCCAGCTCAACCAGGCGAAACTCCAGATCGCCGATGCGGTTGGTTCCGTCCCGCACGACGCTGTCGATGCGCTGCTGCATCTCTTCGGTGCGGGCGGTCATGCGCTGCAGTTCGCTTTCGATCGCCCCGACCCGGTCAAGGACCGAGCCGGACGTATTCAACTGCCCGCTCGCCCCTGTCGTGCTCAGCTCGCGCTTGAGCTTTTGCACCTCGACATAGAGCACCGACATCTCTTGGCGGATGTCGGCCAGCGTCGTTGACCGGTCCTGCGCAATGGCAGGCATGGTCAGGGCAAGCGTGGCGGTCAGGATCAGGGCGGCGAGGCGGCGCATCGGCGAACTCCGGTCAAGTGGTGTTGAAACGCTTTAGCTGTTCGCACCGACCGAAATGACGGTCACGGCGCGGCGGTTCTGGGTATAGCAAGCCTCGTTGCTGCAAATCTCGATCGGGCGTTCCTTGCCATAGCTGACGGTCCGCAGGCGGTTTGCCGAAACACCCTGCCCGATCAGATATTCCTCGACCGAGTTGGCGCGGCGCGCACCCAGCGCGAGGTTGTATTCGCGCGTGCCCTGCTCATCGGCGTGGCCTTCGATCACGGCGTTATAGTCGCGGTTGGTCATCAGCCACTGCGCCTGTCCGTCCAGCGTGCGCTGGCCCTCGGGCGTCAGGGTGTAGGTGTCGATGACAAACAGCACGCGGTCGCCCACGGTCTGCTGAAAATAGGCCGTCGACCGGGGATCGGAAGCCGATCCATCCATGCCAGCGCCGACGCCACCATTCAGACCTGCGGCGCTATCATCGCCGAAACGGTCCGGGCTGGTGCAGGCGGCCAGCGCCAATGCGGCGCAAAGAAGTGTCGTGGTCTTCAGGAAGGTCATCGTCATGCCTCGCTCGATAATGTTGTGCGCCGGTTCGCGCGTGTTTTGCGGTGTTCTACCACAGCAAACGAGCCAAGGGAAACGCCCCGAGAGCCCGCTTGGCGAAAACTATTGCAGCGGCGACCACGACGGATCACTGGCGCCGCCGCCGGTGGTCACGGCGCGCAGATTGCGCCCGGTGATGTCCACCGAATAAAGGCCTGCCTGCCCGCTGGCGCCCTGCGTTTCGCGCGTGAACATGATCACGCGGCCATTGGGCGCCCATGTCGGCCCCTCATCCAGAAAGGACGCGGTCAGCAGCCGCTCTTCGCTGCCATCGACGCGCATGACGCCGATGTGAAAGCGGCTTTTGCTTTGCTTGGTAAAGGCGATCAGATCTCCGCGCGGCGACCAGACGGGCGTGCCATAATTGCCCTCGCCGTTCGAGATGCGCCGCGCCTCGCCACCGCCCGCGCTCATCACATAGAGCTGGCTGCGCCCGGTGCGGTCGCTTTGGAACACGATCTGACTGCCATCGGGGCTGTAGCTGGGGGCGGTTTCGATCGACGGCGCGCTGGTCAGGCGCTGGCTGGCGCCCGAATTGACGTCCATCGTGTAGATGTCGGTATTACCGCCGGACTCGACCGAATAGACCACCGTCTGCCCGTTGGGGGAAAAGCGGGGCGCAAAGCTCATCGTGCCATCCTGCGCAGGCAGTGACCGGCGGTTCACGCTGGCGACGTCCAGCACGTAGATCCGGGGAAAGCCGCTCTCGTAGCTGGTATAGAGGATGCGATCACCGGTGGGCGAAAAGCGCGGCGCCAGCACCAGCGATGCAGAATCGGTCAGGTAGGTGATGTTCGCGCCATCGTAGTCCATGATCGCCAGCCGCTTGGCGCGGTTGTCCTTGGGACCGGTTTCCGAGACATAGACGACACGGCTGTCGAAATAGCCACCCTCGCCGGTGATGCGGCTGTAAACTTGATCGGCGATCTTGTGCGCGATGCGGCGCCAACCGTCCGCGGTGCCGACAAATTGCTGCCCTGCGCCCAACTCCTGGCCCGAAAACACATCCCAGACGCGAAACTGCACGGTCAGGCGCCCCGAGGAATCCGTATCAACCGCGCCCGTCACCAGCGCCTGCGCATTCACGGCCTTCCAGTCCGCGAATTGCACGGGGCTGGAAAAGCTGGTCACGCGGCTGATATGCGCGCTGGCCGGAATTTCGCGAAACAGCCCGGTGCCACTGAGATCGGCGGCGATGAGGCCGGAAATGTCCTGCGCCATCTGCCCGCTGGTGCCGCCACCGGGCACGAAGGTCGGCACGGCGAACGGCATCGGCTCGATCACGCCTTCGGTGATTTCCAGCCGCAACGGGCCGTTCTGCGCAAACGCAGATGGGGCGAGAAAACTTGAGCAAAGGGCCAGCAGGGCCAGGAATCGCAGGGCCGAAAGACGCACCATTATTTGATCCTCATATTCTCGGGGTTAAATACCAGTTCCACATTGCGCCATGACGCATATTTTTCAACCGGCAAGGCGAAACCGCGTGCGCCGCAGCGGATGATTGCCCGCCGCGCCGCCTCATACGCCTGTTTCGCCGCACCCGAAGTGCCGCCGGTGGACTCGATCATGCGGATCGTGCTGTCGATGGGCTTTGCATCCTCGGTCATCTCAAACGCGACGGTGACGGTGGTGGCCAGCGCGTCCGAACTGAGCGAGCCGACGTTCCAGCAGTTTTGCACGGCGATGCGCATGCCGTCCTTTTCGCCCGACGTCAGCGGCGGGCCTGCCGACGCGGACGGCGTTGCGGGCGCGGGCGCGTCCGCTGCGGCGCCAAGCGCTGCGGCCAGCGCGTCCTCGATCCCGGCACTGTCGGCAGTGGGCGCTGGCTCATCAACGGGGCTGGCCTCGGCAGCCTGGGTTTCAGGCTCGGCTTCGGGCTGAGCCTCAGGCGCGGGCGCGGGACGGTTCGGGCGCGCCTTGGGGCGCACCGATTTTGACGGCGTGGCCTGCTCGGCCTCGGTCACGATCTCTGTCGCGGCGGCCTCGGGGGCGGTTGCTTCCGCTTCCTCGCGCGGGGTCTCGGCGGCCTCGTCCGGCACGGCCTCTTCACGCACGACGTCGTCGACCTGGGTGTCGGGTTCCGGCGGGTCGACCTGCTGAGGCGCCACACGTTCCGCCGGGCGCTGTTGCGGGCGCAGCGCTGTGTCGGGCACCAGCGCCGCCATATCTTCGGCTGGTGTCTGGATGGTCGGCGCCTCGTCCGACACTTCGGTCTCGGCGGGGGGGATGGGGGGCTGGGGCGCCGGATCGGGTGCCGTTTCCGGTGCGGAATCCGGCACCGGAGTTGCCGGCGCGGCGTCGGCGGCGCTGCTCATGTCCGGCGCGTCCTGCGGCAATTCAGGCTCCAGCAGGGCGGGCGGCGCGATCTCGGCTGACTCGTCCGGCGCGGTGGCGCCAGACAGGATGGCGGCGTATTCCTCGGAACTGACGGCCGTCACCTGAGTTACCTGGAAATCCAGCGGTTCGGGCGCGAACCAGCCGCCAAACAGCAGCCAGCCGATCAGGCCGATATGGCCCGCCCCCGATATGATCTGACCTGTGTTCACCGCGCTGCGCGCCTCAGCCTTCGGGCGCGTCCAGCGACGGGCCGCCTGCGTCCGTCACCAGACCAATATTGTCAAAACCGCCCTTGTTGAGGGCACCCATGATCTGCACCACGTCCGAATAGGGCACCGCGCCGTCAGCGCGCAGATACACGCGGTTGCCATCACGCTCGGCGGCAATGGCCCGCAGACGCCCGATCAGATCGGCCCGGTCCACTTCGGTCGTCTGGATCGATACGGCGCCATCCGCGGCAAGCGTGATCGTCAGCGGTTCTTCCTGTTCGCCAGGCAGCGCATTGGCCGCCGTCTTGGGCAGTTCAATCGGGATGCCGACCGTCATCAGCGGCGCCGCCACCATAAAGATAATCAGCAGCACCAGCATCACGTCGACAAAGGGCGTGACGTTGATTTCGGACATCGCCCGGGCGCGGCTGCGGTTCCGCCTGCGCCGCTTGCCGCCGCCTGAATTGTGAACGGCTGCCCCCATGACCTAGCTGTCCAACTGGCGGCTGAGGATCGTCGCGAATTCATCGGCGAAGGCCTCGTAGCCTGCAACGATGCGGTCGCTGTCCGCGCTCAGCTTGTTATAGAATATGACGGCGGGTATAGCCGCCAGCAGGCCCAGCGCCGTGGCCAGAAGCGCCTCGGCGATGCCCGGCGCCACGACAGCAAGGCTGGTATTCTGCGACGCGGCAATACCGATAAACGCGTGCATGATGCCCCAGACCGTGCCGAACAACCCGACGAAGGGCGCGGTGCTGCCCACGGTTGCCAGAACCGGCAGACCCGATTGCATGGCCTCGGTTTCCTTGGCGATAGCCACGTCCATGCTGCGATCGATACGCGCGGTCGCGCCTGCGATCATGCCCCCATCGGTACGGTGGCTGCGGCGCCATTCCATCATGCCGGACGCAAAGATGCGCTGCGATTGCCCATCCGGCTCGGTCCCAATCTGTTCGAACAGCTCATCCAGCGGCTCGCCCGACCAGAATTGCCGGTCAAAGGCCTCGGCCTCGGCCCGCGCCTTGCGATACATGATCAGCTTTTGCACGATGATCGACCACGCCCAAAAGGACGCGAGGATCAGCATCAGCATCACCAATTTCACGATGAACGTCGCTTGGGCAAACATGCCCCACATGGAAAAATCCATGTCCTGCGCCAATGCGAGGGTTTCTGCTTCCATCTGCCTGCTCTTTTTTTGTGGCCCGCCTCTAGATAGGCCCTGTTTCGCCGGACGCTAGCCTAAACCGCAGACAAAATCCAATGACATCGCCGGACGGCGCGCAAATTTTAGCGATCAGTGCAAAAGCAGGCGGATATTTGCCGGAAGGCGTACCGGATGACCCGTATCGGTCAGGCAGACGATAGTGACGACCGCCGTAAACACCGCTGCGCCGTCCCGGCTGACCTGCTGGTGCAGCACAAGGCGCGCACCGGTGACCGATTGCACCTCGGTCTGCACCTCCAGCTGGTCGTCGAACCGGGCGGCCATCAGATAGTCGCACTCAACACGGCGTACGGCAAATACAGTGCCGTCCTCTTCCTTCATCGCGCGCTGGTCGATGCCCGTGCCGCGCACCCAGTCACTGCGCGCGCGCTCGATGAATTTGAGATAGTTGGCGTGATAGACGATACCGCCCATGTCGGTATCTTCGTAATAGACGCGGATCGGAAATACATGGCTCATAAGGCGCAACTTAGGCCCGGCATCGCGGCGCCGCAAGCAAGCCCGGCGCCATTTTCAGCAACTACCGAACAGGGCCATGACCCTGATCTTTGCCGCGCCGGGAAAGCGGCTGATCTGTGCTGATGTCGTCGCATCATCGAAGGCCCCGGACTCAGACCTCCCGCATTCGCGCCGCCAGCCGCAGCGCGTGCGATGCGTCCTGCGCACATGGCGGCAGCACCGGATCATAGGCCGCCCGGATCAACGCCGAAATATCGGGGCGCAGCAGCGCGGCCTCCTGCCCCGGAACACGACCCAACGGCGACCGGTCCCGAAACGCGGTATCCGACCACAGAAGGATCGTCTGAGCCGCCTGACTGAGCGCCAGCGTCTCGGCCGGAACGGAGTCAAGATGTGTGTCCATGCGCAGGAACACGAAGGCAGCCTTGATCGCACCGCCTGCGTCGAAACGGAACACGCGGTACTGGTTCGCATTCGCGTCTTTTAGGCGGCCTACCAACGGCTCCAGGTCAGGGATCATCCGCCCCAGATCCGGCAGGTCCAACAGCTCGTCCCAAGTTCGAAAGAAGAACACCATCATGTTGGCGCCCAGCTCAGGATCGGTCTCGGCCGTATCGTGCCCTGCCAGCGCCGCGACTGCCTCGATCGCGCCCTTGATGATCGGCAAGGTCACATCGTCCACACCGAACACGACCGGCGCGATGGGCCGCCCCCAACGCGCGCACAGATAGCTGCCATCGCTTCGCGTGAAATGCGCCTCGATTTCATCGGGATTCATGCCTGCCTCCTGCCTTGTGCCACGGGCTGTCTAACGAAGAGTTCAGACGCCCGAAACGCCGATCTTTCACACCACATGCAAGGCCGACATGCGGTGGCGGCCAAGCATTGGGTATTTTCCCCCATAAAAAACAAGCGGCAGCACTTTCATCGTTCTTCAAATACTCAAATTTCGCCGCCCGCCACGCGCGTCACCCTTTGAACAGATCGGTTTGCCCCGCAGCTTTTGGCGGCGCGAGGCCCAAATGCGTCCAGGCGCGCTGTGCCAGCATCCGTCCACGCGGCGTGCGTTGGATCAGACCTTGTTGCAGCAGGTAAGGCTCAATCACCTCTTCCAGCGCGTCGCGCGATTCCGACAATGCGGCGCTCAGCGTCTCGATGCCGACGGGGCCGCCCTGATACGCCTCGGCGATCAGCGTCAGGTAGCGCCGGTCGGCGCTGTCGAGCCCCAGATGATCAACCCCCAGCCGCGTCAACGCCGAGTCGGCCAGGGCGCGCGTGATCGTGCCATCTCCATCGACCAGCGCAAAATCCACCACGCGGCGCAGCAGCCGCCCGGCGATACGCGGCGTGCCGCGCGCGCGCAGGGCGATCTCGCGGGCGCCATCCGTTGCGCAGGGAATGGACAACAGCGCCGCATTGCGCACAACGATTTCGTGCAGTTCGTCCACCGTGTAGAATTGGAGCCGCGTCGGGATGCCAAAGCGGTCACGCAGCGGTGTCGTCAGAAGGCCCAGCCGCGTGGTGGCGCCGACAAGGGTAAAGGGCGCCAGTTCGATCCGAACGGTACGTGCAGCCGGCCCCTCGCCAATGACGAGGTCCAGTTCGAAATCCTCCAGCGCCGGGTAGAGCACTTCTTCGACCGCCGGATTCAGGCGGTGGATTTCATCGATAAACAGCACATCGTTGCGTTCCAGATTGGTCAGGATGGCTGCCAGATCCCCCGCCTTGGCCAGCACCGGCCCGGACGTCATGCGAAACCCTACGCCCAGTTCACGCGCCATGATCTGCGCCAGCGTCGTCTTGCCCAGGCCGGGCGGACCATGGAACAGGGTGTGATCCATCGCCTGATTACGCTGGCGCGCAGACTGGATGAAGACGCGCAAATTCGCGCGCGCCTCGGCCTGGCCGATGAATTCGCTGAGCGCCTGCGGTCGCAGGCTGCGCCCTTCATCCTCGGCCAGTTTTTCGGGGCGCAGGGTGGGATCAGGATCGATCGTCATCGGGGAAACCTCATCCCTTGGGCGCGAGCAGCTTGAGCGCGGCGCGGATCAGGGCGGCAACGTCCGCCTCTGGCGCGTCGCCAGCGGCCTGTGCAACCGCGCCCGAGGCCTCGCCGGGCGCATAGCCCAGATTTGTCAGCGCCGACAGTGCCTCGGCCTGCGGGCCGGGGCCGGACGGCATGGCGCGTGGCGGCGGGGCGGGGCTGTCTGCCTCGATCAACTCGCCGCCGGGCTCTGATGCGGCGACGGTCGGGCCTGCGCCCATCGCCATGATTTCGGGCGCCTTATCCTTCAGCTCGTTCACGACGCGTTGCGCGGTCTTGGGGCCGATCCCCTTTGCCGCCTTGACCGAGTTCCAGTCGCCCAGCGCGATGGCGCGCCCCACGCCATCCGGGCCGAGCGTGCCCAGAATTGCAAGGCTGGCCTTGGCGCCGACGCCCTGAACGCTCATCAACAGGCGGTGCCATTCCTTTTCGACCAGCGTGGTGAAACCGAAAAGTTGCAGCACATCCTCGCGCACCAGCAGATCGGTATAAAGCGCCGCATGTTCACCGGCGCGGGGCAACGCCTGCATCGTGCGCTCCGAGCAGAACACCAGATAGCCGACACCGCGCACGTCGATCAGCACGTGATCAATGGCGCGATAATCGATGCGCCCCGCAATACGCCCGATCATGCCAGCGCCCTGGCGATACGTGCCCGGCTGGCCGCGTGATGCGCATGGCAGATTGCGACGGCCAGCGCATCAGCGGCATCCGGCCCTGTCAGAACCGCGCCGGGCAACTGCATCTTTACCATATGGGCGATCTGATCCTTGGTCGCGTGGCCGACGCCCACCACCGTCTTTTTCACCGTGTTGGGCGCATATTCACCCACCTCTATGCCGTATTGCGCGGGCGCCAGCAGGGCAATACCGCGCGCCTGCCCCAGCTTGAGCGTACCGGCGCCGTCCTTGTTCACAAATGTCTGCTCGACCGCTGAGGTCTGCGGCGCGTATTGGGTCAATATCGCGCTGAGCTGCTGAAACAGCGACAATAGCCGCGCAGGCAGGCCGTCACCCACCGAATGAAGCGTGCCATTGGCAACATGGCTCAGCCGACTGCCGTTGACATCAATCAGCCCCCAGCCCAAATTTCGCAATCCCGGATCGATGCCTAGAACCCGCATGATATCTTGCCCCTGCTCGCCCATGTTTATCCGGCGCTTTGCGATGCCTAGCACGAAACGGGAACACCTTCCAAGGAGAATACGCAGACAGGCAGAGGCCGCGCAACTTTTGTCTGACCCAGACTGCATCGCGGCAACAAAGTCTCGCCAGTGATCTGGGACCGGTCAGCTGTCTCAAACCCCTTAAAAAAAAGGTTGATGAGACCTTCGCCGACCTATGCAGCCGGCGCATGGTGACTATGCGCAAAGTGCCATTGTCAGAATGATCGGGGCTGTCTATCTGAGCGGCATCAGCAAGACACTTCCTGCCATGACACGCCGTCATGCAACCCAAAGGACGATTACAATGGCCGCTATCGACACCACCCGCTCTGCCCAGTTTCAGACCGCATCCGTCGGCCTGAACATCAGCCGCTTTGTGGCTGCCTTCACCGCATGGAAAGACGCTCGCGCAACACGCAAGGCGCTGTCAGTCCTGTCGGATCGCGAACTGGACGACATCGGGCTGACCCGGTCGGACATCGCCAAGTTCAGCGCACGCGGATGAGCGTGCAGCGCACCGCCGAACCGATCAGCACATTTTTCTAGAACGCGCGCACCAGACATGGGGCGCGCGTTTTGCTTTTGGCACCGGGTTCAGACGCGTCGCCACAGATGCAGCGCATCTCCGTCCACGGCCTGCACGTCCTCCAGCGAAAATCGAGGCGCATCGCTTAGCACATCCAGCCCCAGCGCCCCTATCGCAGCCCGGCCATCCGCGCCCAGTGCCAGCCCGGCAGTGAATCCGGCCAGCCTGTCCACCACATCCGCCTTCAGCAGCGATGCGGCCAGCGCACCGCCGCCCTCGCAAAAGATGCGCGTCAGCCCGGCGGCGCCCAGCGCCTGCATTGCGGCCATCATATCCAGCCCGGCATCGCGCAGCGGGCAGGCGATCAGATGCGCGCCGACACTTTCCCATGCCGCGATCGCCGCCGCATCCGCGTCTGGCCCGTGGATCAGCCAGACCGGCACATCGCGCGCGGTCTGCGCAAATTGCGACATGAGCGGCAGAGTCAGCCGCCGCGACACCGCGATGCGCACTGGCTGATACCGCGCGCCCATGCCGCGCACCGTCAGCATCGGATCGTCGGCGCGCACGGTGCCCGCCCCCACCATCACGGCGTCATGTCGTGCGCGCATCGCATGGACGGCGCGGCGCGCGCCCGGCCCGGTGATCCATTTCGACTGGCCGCCCGCCGTGGCAATGCGCCCGTCAAAGGACGTCGCCAGCTTCAGCAGCAGCTCGGGTCGCCCCCGTTGAACGCGGCTGAGGAACCCGCCCAGATCGCGCGCGGCCTCTTTGGCCAGAACGCCGACGGTGACCTGAATGCCGGCGCCGCGCAGCATCGAAAAGCCGCGCCCTGACACCCGCGGGTCCGGATCATCTGCCGCCACGACAACCCGCGCGATGCCTGCGGCAATCAGCGCTTCGCTGCAAGGCGGGGTGCGGCCATGATGCGCGCAAGGTTCCAGCGTGACATAAGCGGTGGCGCCGTGCGCCGCCGCGCCCGCCTGCGCCAACGCCTGCGTTTCGGCATGGGGCCGCCCGCCCGGCTGCGTCCAGCCGCGCCCGACGATGCGCTCGCCATGGGCGATGACGCAGCCAACGGCAGGATTGGGCCAGGTATTGCCCTGCCCGCGCCGTCCCAGCCCGAGGGCCACGCGCATAAAGCGGATGTCGGCGCGATCCCTCACGTCTTGGGCGGCTCGGTCCCGGTAAGGGTTTCAGGGCGCAGTTCGCTCACGAACTTGTCGAAATCGTCGGCGGCCTGAAAATTCTTGTAGACGCTGGCAAAGCGCACATACGCGACCGTATCGATCCGCGCGAGGCTTTCCATCACGATCTCGCCCACTGTTTTCGAGGCGATGTCGGTGTCGCCCATGCTTTCGAGGCGGCGCACGATGCCGGAAATCATCTGCTCGATCCGCTCTGGCTCGACCGGGCGTTTTTGCAAGGCGATGCGGATCGACCGCTCCAGCTTGTCGCGGTCGAAATCCTCGCGACGGCCATTGGTCTTGACCACAACCAGATCGCGCAACTGCACACGTTCATAGGTGGTGAAACGTCCGCCGCACGCCGGACACAATCGCCGTCGCCGGATCGAGACATGCTCCTCGGCGGGGCGTGAATCCTTGACCTGGGTTTCGATATTTCCGCAAAACGGGCAGCGCATAGGCCTGTCCTTTTATTGTCTCTGCCTCTCGGGCTTTGGGTCTGTGGCCCAATTATCCACAGCCACTATAGGACAGCCTCAAAGTTTTGGGTAGATGGGAAATCGCACCCCCAGATACAGCGTCACGGACCTTTGTCGCCCCTCGCACGTTGGGTGCGATAACGCTTTCAAAGGAATTCACACATGACGGACAAGGTTCTTTTCATCACGGGTGCCTCCTCGGGCATCGGCGCCGAAACGGCACGCCGCGCGGTAGATGCGGGATGGCGCGTCGCCCTTTTTGCGCGCAGCGAGGACAAGCTGAACACGCTCGCGGGCGAGATCGGTGATGGGGCGCTCGCCCTGCCCGGCGACGTTACTGACCTCAAGGCGCTGACGGATGCCATTGCAAAAACGGTCGCGCATTTTGGGCAGGTTGATGCGGTCTATGCCAATGCCGGCACCGGGCTGGACATACCGGGCGTCGAGGATGGCGATCCCGAAGAATGGCGCAGCCTGATCGACATCAACGTGACGGGTGTACTGCTGACCCTCAAAGCGGCCTATCCTGAACTGAAGAAAACCAAAGGGCATCTGATCCTGACCGGATCCGTCGCGGGCCGCGTGCACATTTCGGGCTCGATCTACGGCGCGTCGAAATGGTTTGTTCACGGGCTGGCGGGTAATTTGGCGCAGGACATGCGTGAATGGGGCGGGCGCTGCACCGTGATCGCGCCGGGCATGGTCGATACGCCGTTTTTTGACACGCCGAAACCTGACAAACTCAAGCCGCTGGACGTTGCCAATGCCGTTGTCTACGCTTTGAACCAACCATCCCACGCCAACGTGCAAGAGGTCGTGGTAATGCCTACGGGCTGACAAATGGCAGGAGCGACATGATGCAGGAAACCCCCGGAACAGCCCAGTGGCGCAAGGCGATGCGCCAAGAGCTGATAGAAGCCCGGCAGGCCATCCCGGTCGCCGCCCGGCAAAAGGCCGACGCGCAATTGGCAAATCGTCTGGACGCCCTGATTGGCGATGTCCAAGGGCGGACCATATCGCTGTACTGGCCGTTCCGGGGCGAACCTGACCTGCGCGCTTGGGCCGCTGCCTGCCGGGACCGGGGCGCGGCGCTGGCATTGCCCGTCGTCGTGGCCAAGGCTACGCCACTGGAGTTCCGCCGCTGGGTGCCCGGCGACAAATTGGAAAAAGGCGTCTGGAACATCCCCATTCCGCCGGACAGTTCCGAAGTTGTCGCGCCTGATATCGTCCTGTCCCCCGTGGTGGGTCTGGACGCGGCTAATTTCAGACTGGGATATGGCGGCGGTTTTTTTGACCGCACGATCGCGGCCCTACGCGAGAGCGGCCATACCGCAAGGGTCATCGGCGTCGGGTATGCGCAACAAAAGATGGACACAATCCATTCGCATGAATTCGACATTCCGATGGATGATGCCGTCCTGATAGACACGACAGACCCAGTGTAAACAGACCCAGAGTAACAAGCGCGCCAACCCCAGTGGCAGACACGCTTTCAATCTGGTTTTTACCAGACATGATATCATGCAGGATCGGCCCTAAGCCCCCACGACACAAACCGAACGGGGAAGGTCATCATCCCGCATGAAGGATGGCAGGGCCAAGCCGCCATCAGTGACAACCGGTTTCTGGCGCAACTCACGCAGTGTTGCCTCGCATTCCGCAAGCTCGTCCTGAGCCACTTCGATCTGAAAAACTTCAGCCTGACCAGTGTCCACGATATCAAAAGTCGTCGCCAGTCCGGCAACAGGGGCACTCAGGGCGGCGATGATGATAAGGCGTTTCATTGCATTCTCCTTTGACTTGGAGAAACAACGCCTTAGCGCCGAAATAGTTCGCTTTGGACAAACTGCGCCGCGAAAAAATTTTCATACTTTCGCGGCGCGGGATGGTTTTCCTACTGATCCAGGAAAGAACGCAGCTTGCGCGAGCGGCTGGGGTGCTTGAGCTTGCGCAGGGCCTTGGCCTCGATCTGGCGAATACGTTCGCGCGTGACCGAGAACTGCTGACCGACCTCCTCCAGCGTGTGATCGGTGTTCATGCCGATGCCAAAGCGCATACGCAGCACGCGCTCCTCGCGCGGGGTCAGCGAGGACAGAACGCGTGTCGTCGTTTCCTTGAGGTTGTCCTGAATGGCAGAATCGAGCGGCAGGACGGCGTTCTTATCCTCAATGAAATCGCCCAGCTGGCTGTCTTCCTCGTCGCCGATGGGCGTCTCAAGGCTGATCGGCTCCTTGGCGATCTTCATCACCTTGCGCACCTTTTCCAGCGGCATTTGCAGCTTTTCGGCCAGCTCTTCCGGCGTCGGCTCGCGGCCAATCTCGTGCAGCATCTGGCGCCCGGTGCGCACCAGCTTGTTGATGGTTTCGATCATGTGGACAGGGATACGGATGGTGCGCGCCTGATCGGCGATGCTGCGGGTGATGGCCTGACGGATCCACCATGTCGCATAGGTGCTGAACTTGTAGCCGCGGCGATACTCGAACTTGTCGACCGCCTTCATCAGACCGATATTGCCCTCCTGGATCAGGTCCAGGAATTGCAGGCCACGGTTGGTATATTTCTTGGCGATCGAGATGACCAGACGCAGGTTCGCCTCGACCATCTCCTTTTTGGCCAGTCGCGCTTCCTGCTCGCCCTTCTGGACCTGACCGACAATCCGGCGGAATTCGGAAATGTCGAGGCCGACATACTGACCCACCTGCGCCATTTCAGAGCGCAGTTCCGTCACCTTGTCGTTCGAGCGTTCGATCAGCATCTGCCAGCCACGCCCGGATTTCTGTGCCATGTCGTCCAGCCAGTTCGGATCCAGCTCGCGGCCGCGATATTCATCGATGAATTCGCGCCGGTTGATGCGGGCCTGGTCGGCCAGCTTCACCATGGCGCCATCGATCATCATGATGCGCTGGTTGATACCGTATAGCTGGTCAATCAGCGCCTCGATGCGGTTGTTGTGCAGGTGCAGCGAATTGACCAGAACGACGATCTCGCTGCGCAGGACCTGATATGTGTCCTCCTGCTTGGACGAAAACGTGCCGTCCTCGTTCAGAGTGGCGGAAATGCGGCTATCCTGCATCTCGGCCAGCTTGAGGTAATCGTCGGCGATATGGTCGAGCGTTTCCAGAACGGACGGCTTCAGCGCCGCCTCCATCGCGGCAAGGCTCATGTTGGCCTGATCGTCCTCGTCATCGTCGTCATCGTCGGCGATCGGGTTGCCGTCGGCGTCCAGCTCGGGCTTGGACTCGTCCTTGGCGGACGTGGGCGCACCGGCCACGTTGGCGGCGTCGACGACGGATTCGCCCTCGCCCTCCAGCTGATTGCCGAATGTCGTCTCAAGGTCGATCACGTCGCGCAGCAGAATGTCCTCGGTGACCAATTCGTCGCGCCAGATGGTGATCGCCTGAAATGTCAGCGGGCTTTCGCACAGGCCCGCGATCATCGTGTTGCGCCCGGCCTCGATCCGTTTGGCGATGGCGATCTCGCCCTCGCGGGACAGCAATTCGACGCTGCCCATCTCGCGCAGGTACATGCGCACCGGATCGTCGGTGCGATCCAGCTTTTCCTCCTTGCCCGAGCCCAGAGTGATTTCGCCCCGGCGGCCGACCTCGGCCACGGCGGTGCCGCGCTGCTCTTCTTCCTCGACCTCGTCGTTTTCAATGATGTTGATGCCCATTTCGGACAGCATCGACATCACATCCTCGATCTGCTCCGAACTGACCTGATCGGGCGGCAACACTTTGTTCAGCTGGTCGTAGGTGATGAAACCCTTCTCGCGCGCCTCCGAGATCATCTTCTTGATGGCGGCCTGGCTCATGTCCAGCGACATCTCGGCGTCCTGATCGTCGGGCTTCTGGTCGTCGGTGTCTTTGGCGGCCATGTAAGTCTCCTGAATGACGGGCGAGTGATTCGCTGATCTCGAATCATCCCTACGCAGAAGTGATTCGCAACCCGTTTACCTGTTTTTGTTTACCCGGACCTCACCAAAATCCATTTATCGGCGTGGCTTCGAGAATGAAATCTTGTCCAGCAGCGCATCAAACTGCTCGCGTTCACCGCGATTGATTCGCGCTCCGTTATCGGCGAGGTCGTATTCGGCCCGATCTTCGTGCTCGCTGCGCACGGCGCGGTTGCGGGCCTCGGCGGCCTGCCCCAGGCGCCAGGTCATGGCCTCATCCGCGACGCCCAGCATATCTTCGGCGGCGTCTACAATCTCGGCCCGCAGGCCTTGGGTCGCTGCAATTTTGGCCAGCTCCTCGGCCACGGTCATCTGCGCCAGCGCGGCGTCGCCCGGATGGCGCACCGGTGGCGTTAACGCGACGTGGGGTAGCGACAGCAGCTTTTCAAGGGCGTGCCCCCCCATCGTGGCGGTTATCGCATCGCGCAACGCATCAGCGCCGTTCGGGCCATGGCCCGCAATCAGATCGCGCATTTGGGCATGGTCCGGGTCGAAACAATCCAACCGCTCCAGCGCCGCCTCGAAATCAGTCAGAATGGCAGGGGTCGAAATGAAGGCCGCCAGAATGACCGCCTCGCGCATCTGATCATGCTGGCGTGCGTCGGACCGGGCAAGCGGCGATGATTTGGTACTGGCACGCGCTGATTGATCGGGTTTCACCCAGCGCCCCTTGCCCGAACCGCCACCGGCAGGGCGGGCCTGCCCGCCCCCGCGCGGCCGGAAAAGCTGCCAGCGCAGGTCCTTGATCGCCTGCCCGTAATGGCCGCGAATGGACGGATCAGCGATCCGGCCGATCGCCGCGCGCAAGGATTTATCCAGCGCGGCGCGACGTTCCGGGCTGTCAAAATCGCGCCCCTCGGTTTCGCGTTGCCACAGCAACTGGACCATGGGCTGCGCGCCCTCGATCAATGCCTGCACCGCCCCCGCCCCTTGGGCGCGCAGGATATCATCGGGATCCTGCCCCTCGGGCATCAGCGCGAAACGCAGGCCTTTGCCCGCCTCCAGCAGCGGCAGCGCCAGATCGATCACCCGCTGCGCCGCAGCCAGCCCCGCGCGGTCTCCGTCCAGCGCCATGACCGGCTCGTCCACCGCGCGCCACATCAGTTGCAGCTGCGTTTCCGTCACCGCCGTGCCCAGCGGCGCGACCGCGCCCTGAAATCCGGCCTGCGCCAGCGCAATCACGTCCATGTACCCTTCGGCCACGATCAGGGGCTGGCCCTTGCCGGCCGCTTCGCGCGCGGGGGCATAATTGTATAGCGTGCGGGATTTGTCGAAAAGCTCGGTCTCGGGCGAGTTCAGATATTTGGCATTATCGTTCGGGTCCATCGCCCGCCCGCCAAAGGCAATGACGCGGCCGCGCGCGTCATGAATGGGAAACATGATCCGGCCGCGAAACACGTCATAAGGCGTACCGCCCTTCTGAGACGGGCGCGCAAGGCCGCAGCCAAGGATCAGATCGGCGGCGACATTCTTGCCCGTCAGATGATCCCAAAGGCCCTGCCACGCCTGCGGCGCAAAGCCGATGCCGAACCGTTCCTGCGTCGCCTCATCAAGCCCGCGCCGCGCCAGATACGCACGCGCATCCGCCCCGGCGCCGGTTTTCAGCATCAGGCGAAAATGCTGCTGGGCCTGGTCCATGACCTCAGCCAGTTGCGTGCGGCGATCCGACTTGGCCTGCGCCTGCGGGTCACGTTCGGGCATCTGCATGCCCGCCTCGGCGGCCAGAATGCGGACCGCTTCCATGAAGTCCACGTTTTCGCTCTCGCGAACAAAGCTGATGGCGTCCCCTTTGGCATGACAGCCAAAGCAGTAGTAGAATCCCTTGCGGTCATCGACATGAAAGCTGGCGGATTTTTCCTGATGGAACGGGCATGGCGCCCACATATCGCCCTTCCCCTGGTTCGACTTGCGATTATCCCACATCACCTTGCGCCCGACCACTTGGGTCAGCGACGTGCGCGTGCGCAATTCTTCGAGGAAACCGGGAGGCAAGGACATGGGTGCAATATGGGCCGAGTCGCGCCCGGCGCCAAGGGCAACCGCCGCGACAGACCGCGTTTAGGGGATGTCGTTGAAAAACTCGTTGGTTTTGGCGGCATGCCCGAGATTAATGGTCTGATTTTTCGCGTTAAATTATGGCAATGCCGCCATTCTACGGTGCGGCTGGCACCATCGGCTTGAGCTTGGCCAATTTCCGGAGATTTTGGCCGATGGCTGCGAGGGTGAACTCATCTTGGACGCCGCATGGCCCTCGCAATCGCAGGCGTGTCAACCCGAGGATGCGTTTGAGATGGGCGAAGAGCGTCTCGACCTTTTTTCGCCGCCTCTGAGTGGTGGGATTGAAATCGGAGGCTGTGCACAGCCGCGCAAAATCTCTGACGATTTCGTATTCTTCTCGGTTGATGTAGCGCGTAACGGTGTTAGGGCAGCATTTGGGCTTCGATGGGCAAGCCTGACAATCGAGTTTCAGGCTGCGATACTGACGTCGACCAGGTTTGGGTTGGTGTCTTTTCGGATCAGCGTAATTTCGACGGGTGTGACGAAGCTCTTTCCCTTCCGGGCAAATGTATAGATCATTGTCTTCGTCCCAGGGGAAGTCGGACCGCGACCAGGTGCCATCCTTGCGCTTTGAGTGATCAAAGACAGGGATGAACGGAAGGATTTTCCGTTTGAGCGTTAGCCAAACGGGATTGTCAGAAGACCCGTAAGCCGTATCCGCCGCCACCCAATCCGGCTTCAGGCCAAAGCGGTCTTCGGTGCGATCAATCAGTTTGCGCATCGCGCCCACCTCTGCCTGCCGGGGCGACCTGCTGGCCTCCACATGGACGATGATCCCGTGATCTGTGTCGATCAGGTAATTATCAGAATAGGTAAAGAATGCAGGCTCTTTTCGGGCAGCAGTCCATTGGCTGGCTGGGTCAGCGCGGGCGGTGAACTTAGGCTTTACCTCGCTAGCCGCACCAAAGGCTGCGTCTTCAAGAACGTCGAGGCATTCACGCACCGCCCTCAGTGCATCTGCTGCTTTGACCTCCCGAGCCGCCCAGTCGTGTGGGTTGCTGGAGTTCTGCTTCTGGACATCCGCGAAGATCAAACTGGCGCCGACAGCGAAGCCTTCGCCACCAACAAGGCTCTCTTCTCTACAGCGCGCAACGATCGTCTCGAAAACATGGCGCAGCAGGTCACTCTCGCGGAAACGACCATGGCGGTTCTTCGAAAAAGTAGAATGATCTGGAATGCGGTCCGCCAGATCGAGATGCCGATCAATCAACCGCAGCAGATGACCTTTCGGGACATGATCTTACAGCGAGAAATCGTAGAACAGCGCCGCTTGCGCTTCCTGCTTCGGTCCTATCATCGCTAACCCTCCCGCTCAATACAGGATTTGAATCAGCGACCTGCCTACGGATCAAGGAATAGTTCTTCAACAAAATCAGTGCAGCTTAATGTTTCGCGGCAGTGCAGCGATCAACCGCTTAGCCCGCCTGCTGGAGGCAAGCCGCCTTGAAGGCGGCGGCAGCCTCCCCCGTCAGCTGATCGGATGGCAGGGTGTAGACCCAGTCGACCAGCGGCTGGATCGCGGGAACGAACCGCGCGTCGAGATCGCCCGCCGTAAGCGCGGCAATCGTGTCAGCCTGCGCACTGCCCTTTGCGCGCAGCGCGACAGCATCGTCGACGATACCAGAGGTGACTGCACAATTTTTGGCGGCGCTGTCCGCAGCCAGCGTGGGCGCAGCGGTCAGGATCAAAAGGGCTACAAGCGGAGAGCGGAACATATCGGCCTTTCGGGTCAGTGAAACTGCGCCGTGCCTAGCAGCGCAGATGCATCTTGAACATCCAGTTTGCTGTCTGACGTGTAGGTTGCGCAGGTTTCTGCGCAACAAATGCATTTGCAAGCGATCCGCGGCTATGCGGTCGAAAACCGAGACTTTCCGGAGCCGGAATTCAAATGAATCCCGGCATCCCGTTCTCGGTCAGGGTCACAGACCCAAGGCGCGATAGCTGGCCGCGACTTTGCCGATTGATACCAGATAGGCCGCCGTGCGCAGGTCCGTCACCTCATCATGCCCATGCCAGACATCGCGCATCGACTGGTAGGCCGCGCGCATCGTGTCGTCCAGACCCGAGCGTACCAGCTCCAGCTCGCCCGCACCGCGCAGGTAGCGCTGCTTGAAGTCAGGGCTGAGCGTCCAGCCCAGATTCTTGTCGCCGCTCAGGCGCTCCAACTCGTCCACGACCAACTGGTGGCGCGACTCTTCCTGACGGCGCCCCATGCGGCCAAAGCGGATATGGCCAAGGTTCTTTACCCACTCGAAATAGGATACCGTCACGCCGCCCGCGTTGGCGAACATGTCCGGGATGATGACGCAGCCCTTTTCACGCAGGATCTGGTCGGCGCCGGCAGTGACGGGACCATTCGCCGCCTCGATGATCAAGGCCGCGCTGATATTGGCGGCGTTCGACATGTTGATCACGGCCTCCATCGCGGCCGGGATCAGGATATCGCACTCCTTTTCCAGCACCTTTGCGCCATCGGTGACATACTCGGCGCCCGGAAAACCCTTGACGCCGTTATGCTTGGCGATCCAGTTGCGGACCTCTTCGACGTGCAGACCCTTGTCGCTGATCAGCGCGCCATCACGCTCGACGATGGCGGTGATGATGCAACCATCCTCTTCGGACAGGAATTTAGCTGCGTGATAGCCCACGTTGCCAAGGCCCTGAACCACGACACGCTTGCCATCCAGCCCGCCGCTGAGGTTTGCCATCTTGACGTCATCGGGATGGCGGAAAAACTCCTGAAGCGCATATTGCACGCCCCGCCCGGTTGCCTCGGTCCTGCCCTGAATACCGCCCGCGTTGATCGGCTTGCCGGTGACGCAGGCGCGCCCGCTGATATCGGTGGTGTTCATGCGCCTGTACTGGTCGGCAATCCAAGCCATTTCACGCTCACCCGTGCCCATGTCGGGGGCCGGAACGTTTTGGCTGGGGTGGATCAGATCACGTTTGATCAGCTCGTAGGCAAAGCGGCGCGTGATCCGCTCAAGCTCATTTTCGTCCCACTCGCGGGGATCAATGCGCAGGCCACCTTTCGAGCCGCCGAACGGCGCCTCGACCAGCGCACATTTGTAGGTCATCAGCGCCGCCAGCGCCTCGACCTCGTCCTGGTTTACGCCCATGGCAAAGCGAATGCCGCCCTTGACCGGCTCCAAATGTTCCGAATGAACGCTTCGGTACCCGGTGAATGTATGGATCTGGCCGCGCAGGCGCACGCCAAAGCGCACGGTGTAGGTGGCGTTGCAGACGCGGATCTTCTCTTCCAGTCCCGGCTCAAGATCCATCAGGGAGACCGCCCGATTAAACATCAGGTCTACGGAATCGCGGAAACTCGGTTCTTTTACGGCAGTCATCGCCATCCTCCATCGCGCGGCGGGCATAGGCCGACCACTTCTATTTATGATGTAATTGCAAATACATCGTTAAACCTTGTGGCGTTTTTGTCCAGCCAAGCCTGCCAAGCCCACCAGCTGCCGCGACACCGCGCCAGGCTGTCGCGGGTACGACGACACTGCAACAAAACGCGTTTAACTATTGGGATCACTTCTTAATTTCCGTCATCATACTGCGTTCAAGGTCCGAATTCGGCCACGGTGGTCGACCATAGAACCCGTGACAAAAACCTGACCGACACCACCGTTTCCGGCATCGTGAGGTATCATCGTGGAGTATCACAGTGGCGCGCACGAGGTCGAAATCAGCCCCCCCGGCGCGGGCGGCACACGTCTGGGCCGGGCCGTCATGACGGCCAAATCCTAACCCCGGACGCGTTCCGCAACGATGATGCAAAATGCCCGAAGAAGGACTGGAGATGCATCTACGAATCCGCTCTGGCATCTGCCTACGACTTCTATGATCCGGGCAGGCCAGTACCTGAACTACAACAAAGACCGGACGATCCCGGCGTCAGGATTCGACTGGCCGCCTGACGATCTGGACGGGTTTCAATCCAGCAAACCGCTGAGCCGGGAAGTAGCCCAGAGTATATCAAACTGGCGTGACAACGACGCGCTTCGCTCCTATTTCTAAACATTCAGCTCGGCAAGTTTTGCTCCATTTCAGAAACTGCTCCGGCGCTCTCGTGCATCCCGGCGCCTCTCACCGCCGCGCAGCCACCTCTGCGCCCCGCTCCTCGGGCTCGGTATCCACCAGCCGATCCGGAAATCCCGGCGCGGTGATATCGAGGCCGGTCGCTTCCTCCAGCCGCTCGATGAGGCGGTCCGATTGCGCGCGCTCTCCGAAACGGCGCTGGCCGTCGGTCAGGATGTCGATGATCAGCGGTGATATCTCCAGCGGGACGTCGTGCAGATCGGCCAGTTTTTGGAACAGGCCGACATCCTTCTGGACCAGATCCAACGTGAAATTGACGTCACGCGCCCCCGACAGGATCAACTGGCTTTCTGTTTCGTGCACAAAGGAATTGCCCGACGAAATCGCGATCGCGTCGAATGTGGTGCCCAGATCCGCCCCCGCCGCCTTCATGACGGTCAGCGCCTCGCACAGGGTCAGCAGGTTGGCGGTGGCCAGATAGTTCGTCATCACCTTCAGCACCGATGCGCTGCCCAGATCGCCAGTGTGCAGAATCTTGCGCCCCATGACCGTAAGCAACGGCAGGACACGCTCGAATGTGGGGCGATCGCAGCCCGCATAGATACTGATATTGCCGGTATCGGCGCGATGACAGCCGCCCGACACCGGACAATCGGCGACAGCGGCGCCCTGCGCCATGACCTCGGCCCCGAGGCGCTGGACCTCGGCGGCGTCGGTCGTCGACATCTCGATCCATGTCTTGCCGGGGCCCATATGCGTCAGCATTTGCGCAACGACGGCGGCGCTTGCGGCGGGGCTGGGCAGGCAGGTGATGACGGTGTCGCAATCCTGCATCATCTGCGCGGGATCGCCGCCATCCTCGGCGCCTCGGGCTACGAAGCCCGCGACCAGATCCGCGTCCAGATCGTGCACCATGAGCGGCACACCGCCGCGCAGCAGGCTCCCTGCCAGCTTGCCGCCGACATTGCCCAATCCGATAAACCCGGTTTTCATGCGTCCCTCCTGTTGTCCTCACGTGGGGCAGCCTCGCCCGCGCCACCTGCGCCGTCTGGACAAAAAGCGACATCCCAGGCACGAATTGCCGCCGTATCGATGCAAACGCGCGCCGCGCTTGCCCATGACCGGCGAAAAGTGGCATCAAGCGCGCAGCACGTCACGCAAACCACCGGATGGCCCGCATGCGCCACAGCTTCGCCCTTGCCCTTATCGCTGCCCTCGGGGCGGGCAGTCTGCTGCCGGGTTGCGCACAATTTCCCCAGTTGGACGCCACCCTGACAGACCAGTCGCGCCGCGCGCCCTATCCCGATCTGGTCCCGCTCAGCGGATTGCAGGCGCGCATCAACGACACGGACACGAACGCGGGCGCGGCGCCTGCCATCGAGGCCCGTATCGCCCGGCTGAAATCACGCGCCGCACGCCTGCGCGGCACGGTGATCGATAGCGACACGCGCACGCGGATGCAGGCCGGGGTACGGGCCGGCGTGCAGCAATAACGCCGCCGCGCAGTTGCCAAAACCCGCGTTGCACCCTCGGCGCTTTGCCTGTAGATCGCCAGTGAACGTCCAGACCCAGCCCTACAGCCCGGAGACAGCCCCATGAACGACCCCTTGCGCCTTGGCATCGCCGGACTGGGTACCGTCGGCACCGGCGTCGTGCGCATCATCCGCCAGAAGGCAAGCCTGCTGGCGGAACGGGCCGGGCGCCCCGTCACGATCAGCGCCGTTTCGGCACGTTCGCGCGGCAAGAAACGCGGCGTTCCCCTGGAGGATTACGCGTGGGAGGATGACCCGGTCGCCTTGGCGCAACGCGATGACGTCGACGTTTTCGTCGAACTGATGGGGGGCCATAACGGCCCGGCCAAGGCCGCGACCGAGGCCGCGATTGCAGCGGGCAAGGATGTCGTGACAGCCAACAAGGCGCTGCTGGCCCATCACGGCCACGCTCTGGCGCTGACGGCCGAGGCTGCGGGCCGCGTCATCCGCTTTGAGGCGGCCGTCGCCGGCGGCATCCCCGTCATCAAGGCCCTGACCGAGGGGCTGGCCGGCAACGACATGACCCGCGTCATGGGCGTGATGAACGGCACCTGCAACTATATCCTGACACGGATGCAATCAGCCGGCCTGCCTTACGCGGATGTCTTTCAGGAGGCGTCCGATCTGGGCTATCTGGAGGCCGATCCGCAGCTGGACGTGGGCGGCATTGATGCCGCGCACAAGCTGTCGCTGCTGGCCGCCATCGCCTTTGGCACGCAGGTCGATTTCGGCTCGGTCCAGATGGAGGGAATCGGGGCGATCGCGATCGAGGATATCAACCACGCCGCCGACATGGGCTACCGGATCAAGCTGCTGGGCGTCGCGCAGATGACAGGCCGTGGGCTGGAGCAGCGCATGACGCCCTGTCTGGTGCCGGCCACCAGCCCACTGGGACAACTGGATGGCGGGACCAACATGGTCGTGCTGGAGGGGGACAATGTCGAGCAGATCGTGCTGCGCGGCCCCGGTGCCGGCATGGGCCCCACCGCAAGCGCCGTGATGGGCGACGTCATGGATATCGCGCGCGGCTTTCGGCTGCCCGTCTTCGGGCGCCCTGCAACCGGATTGAAACAGGCCCAGCCCGCACAGGGCGGCACACCTGCACCTTACTATCTGCGCATGTCGCTCACCGATAAGCCCGGCGCGCTGGCCAAGGTGGCGACGGCACTGGGCGATGCCGGAATTTCGATCGACCGCATGCGCCAATACGACCATGACGGCCCCGACGCGCCAGTGCTGATCGTCACGCACAAGGCAAGCCGCGCCGATCTGGACCGCGCACTGGCTGCGATGCCCGCCCTCGGCGTCGTGACCGACACCCCTATCGCCCTGCGCATCGAAACCGCCTGAAGCATTCCCTTGTGCGGCCTGCCGCCTGCCGATAAATCTGACCTTACTCTTGTCCCAACCCGTTTTCCCGCAAAAGGATCTTGCAATGACCGATACCGCCGACTTCAACGACCGCATGCTGTCGCTCGGACTGGCCCGCGTCTCCGAGGCGGCCGCACTGGCCTGTGCTGACCTGATCGGGCGCGGCGATGAAAAGGCAGCGGACCAGATGGCCGTCAACGCCATGCGCGAGCAGCTGAACAAGCTGGCGATCAAGGGCGTAGTCGTCATCGGCGAGGGCGAGCGCGACGAGGCGCCGATGCTGTTCATCGGCGAAGAGGTCGGCACCGGCGACGGCCCCGGCGTGGATATCGCGCTGGACCCGCTGGAGGGCACGACCCTGACCGCCAAGGCGATGCCAAACGCGCTGACCGTGATTTCGATGGCGCAGCGCGGCAGCCTGCTGCACGCGCCGGACGTCTATATGGAAAAACTGGCCATCGGCCCGGGCTATGACAAGAACGTCGTCGCGCTGGACATGTCGCCGCGCGAACGGGTTCAGGCATTGGCCAAGGCCAAGGGCTGCAAGCCGTCCGAAGTGACCGTCTGCATCCTTGAGCGTCCCCGCCACCAGGAAATGATCGAAGAAGTACGCGCCACCGGCGCCGCCGTCTATCTGATCCCCGACGGCGACGTCGCCGGAGTCATCCACTGCGCCGAGGCCGAACTGACCGGCATCGACATGTATATGGGGTCCGGCGGGGCGCCCGAGGGCGTGTTGGCCGCATCCGCGCTGAAATGCATGGGGGGCCAGATCTGGGGCCGCTTGCTGTTCCGCAACGATGACGAGAAGGGCCGCGCGGCCAAGGCCGGCATCACAGACCTGAACCGGATCTATGCGCGCGACGACATGGTAACGGGCGACGTGATCTTTGCCGCCACCGGCGTCACCGACGGATCGCTGGTCAAGGGCGTCAAGCGCCGCCAGACCTATGTCGAAACCGAAACCGTGCTGATGCGCTCGAAAACCGGCTCATTGCGCCGGATGACGTACCGCAACCCGGTGAAGTGACCAAAGGTCAGCTCCGCCGGGCTACCCTGCGCCCACAAGGCCGGGCACCGCTGATCCCTGCTGAGAATACCCGCAGATATAGAAGGCGCGCCGATTTGACCGACGCGCTTTTTTGCGTGGCTCATCAAGAAAACCCAAGCACTGCATCGACAAATCATGTTTCACCAATTCCGACCTGTCGCATAGGGTCCGCCTGATCCACGGGAAAGGGCGCAAAATGACAGTTGAAACAATCGACACGGTCGTCGTAGGCGGCGGACAGGCAGGCATCGCGATGAGCGAGCATCTGACCAGCCACGCCATCCCCCATATCGTCCTTGAGCGTCATCGCATCGCCGAGCGCTGGCGCTCGGAGCGGTGGGATTCGCTGGTTGCCAACGGCCCCGCATGGCACGACCGCTTTCCCGGTCTGAAATTCGACGATCTCGATCCCGACGCCTTTGCCCCGAAGGAGAGGGTGGCAGATTACTTTGTCCAATATGCCGAAAAGATTGGCGCGCCCGTCCGTACCGGTGTCGAAGTGAACAGCGTCACGCGTCTGGACGGACGCCCCGGCTTTCGCGTGGAAACATCCCGAGGCGTGATAGAGGCCCGCAATATCGTCGCTGCGACCGGCCCGTTCCAGAAACCCGTTATTCCGCAAATCGTGCCCGAAGACGCGGACATTTTCCAGATCCACTCGAACCGGTATCGCAACCCCGAACAGCTGCCCGAAGGCGCGGTTCTGGTGGTCGGCGCAGGCGCATCAGGCGCCCAGATCGGGGCCGAGCTGATGCGCACCGGACGCCGGGTCTATCTGGCCGCCGGGCCGCATGATCGCCCGCCACGCAGCTACCGGGGCCGCGATTTCTGCTGGTGGCTGGGTGTCCTGGGCAAATGGGATCTGGCCGCGCCTGCCCCCGGCACCGAGCATGTCAGCATCGCCGTCAGCGGCGCCAATGGCGGTGAGACCGTCGATTTCCGCGCCCTTGCGCGCGAGGGCCTGACACTGGTCGGCCGCGCCGAGAGATATGCAAACGGCATACTTTACTTCGGCGCGGGCCTTGTGCAGAGCATCCGCCACGGCGATGCCAATTACCTTTCGGTCCTTGACGAGGCAGACGCCTATATCGCCCGCAACGGTCTGGACCTCCCCGAAGAGCCGGAGGCACGCGATTTCGGGTCCGAACCCGAGTGCCTGACCGCGCCGATCCGCGCGCTGGATCTGGCCGATGCCGGGATCACGTCGATCATCTGGGCGACCGGCTATGCGCTGGATTACAGCTGGCTGGACGTAGACGCCTTTGACGAGATGGGCCGCCCGGCGCATCAACGCGGCAAATCAACGGAACCCGGCGTCTATTTTCTGGGCCTGCCATGGCAATCACGGCGCGGATCGTCATTTATCTGGGGTGTCTGGCACGATGCACGGCACGTCGCCGATTCGATCGCCACCCAGCGCAGCTATCTGGAGTATCACGCCCAGGCCGAGGCACGCAGCGCCTGAGGTGGCGGCAATTCTTCGGGACATTCGCGCGCACGCGCGGTAATCGGCGTGTCATGAGTATTTTTGGAACATTGAAAGCCGGGCGCGCATGACTGCCTTCCTGGATGTCGAGGCGTCACTGACCGGGCGGCGCTGGATCGGGCCGACATCTGCGCTGGACCGTGCCGCCGAGGCGATGGCGCAGGAAACGGGACTGCCCTACCCGGTCTGTCTGGTGCTGGCGCGTCGCGGGGTCGCGCCCGAGGGCGCCGAAGGATATCTGGCGCCCGCGCTGCGCGACCTGCTGCCAGATCCCCGCTCGCTGTTGGATATGGAAAAGGCGGCATCACGGTTTCTGACAGCTGTGGAGCGGCGCGAGCGCATCGCGATCTTTGCCGATTACGATGTCGACGGCGGCACCAGCGCCGCGCTGCTGATCGACTGGCTGCGCCAAATGGGACGCGGGGCAACGCTCTATGTGCCCGACCGGATCGACGAAGGCTATGGCCCGAATGACGAGGCTATGGCAGCGCTGGCCGCGGCGCATGATCTGATCATCTGCGTCGATTGCGGCACGCTGAGCCACGGGCCGGTGGCCGCCGCCAAGGGGGCCGATGTCGTCATCCTCGACCACCACCTCGGCGGCGAGACATTGCCGGGCGCGCTCGCTGTGGTAAACCCGAACCGCCAGGATGAAAGCGGCGATCTGGCGCATCTTTGTGCTGCCGCTGTCGTGTTCCTGATGCTGGTCGAGACGGGCCGCCAACTGCGCGAGGCGGGACGCAAGGGGCCGGATTTGATGGCGATGCTGGATCTGGTGGCGCTGGCGACGGTGGCCGACGTGGCGCCACTGATCGGGGTCAACCGCGCCTTTGTGCGGCAGGGCCTGCGCGTCATGGCCCGGCGCGACCGTCCGGGGCTGGTGGCGCTGGCCGATGTGGCGCGCATGGACAGCGCCCCGGCGGCCTATCACCTTGGCTTTCTCATGGGACCGCGCATCAACGCCGGCGGGCGCATCGGGCGCGCCGATCTGGGCGCGCGGCTGCTGGCCTGTGATAATCCGCACGAGGCGCAGGCGATGGCCCAACGACTGGACCAGTTGAACGGCGAGCGGCGCGAGATCGAGGCAGGCGTGCAGGCCGCCGCCATGGCGCAGGCCGAGGCACGCGGACTGGACGCGCCGCTGGTCTGGGCGGCGAGCGACGGCTGGCACCCTGGCGTTGTTGGCATCGTCGCCAGCCGCCTGAAGGAAGCGGCGAATCGCCCCGCCATCGTGATCGGCTTTGACGGCGATATCGGCAAGGGATCCGGCCGCTCGATCACGGGTGTCGATCTGGGCGCCGCGATCCAGCGTCTAGCCGCCGAAGGCCTGCTGATGAAGGGCGGCGGGCACAAGATGGCCGCCGGTCTGACAGTGGCGCGCGATCTGCTGGAGCCCGCGATGGCACGTCTGTCCGAACTGCTGGCGAAACAGGGCGCCGGGACGGGTGGCGCGGCCGATCTGGCGCTGGACGGGTTGCTGATGCCGGGCGCCGCCACCCCCGATCTGATCACGCAGCTGGACGCCGTCGGCCCCTTCGGCGCCGGGGCCGCCGCACCACGCCATGTCTTTGCCCAGATGCAGATCACTTTTGCCAAGCGGGTCGGGGAACGCCACCTCAAGATCCGCTTTGGCGACGGCACCGGCCCGCAGCTGGACGCCATCGCCTTCGGCGCCTTTGATGGTCCTATAGGCGCCGCGCTGGAAGGGCATGGCGGCAAGCGTTTCCACTTGGCCGGGCGGTTGGAATTGAACGTCTGGCGCGGCCGCCAGAGCGCGCAACTGCGCCTCGAGGATGCCGCGCCGGCGTGACCGCGCCCGCCACCGGGACACCTCTCGAAGTTTTCCACGCGCCAAGTGCGAAAGATGTAAAAATCCCCTTGCGCAGGCCGCCAGATTTGCCTAGGAACCGCCACACAGCGCATGGCCCGTTCGTCTATCGGTTAGGACGCCAGGTTTTCAACCTGGAAAGAGGGGTTCGATTCCCCTACGGGCTGCCACTTCTATGTATAGCCTTGTTATTCCTCACCGTTCTTAGGATTGACGTCCGACCGGTTAGCAAGGTTTATTCCGCTTTCGTGCGATCCAACCGTGCTATTCCACTGGCATCGACTAGCGAGCGATTTGCTTTGTTCGCGTATTTTGCCGTCTATTTCCCATCCTCACGGGCGAGGTATGCTGCGTTTCTACATTCACTCGCACTGTGATGTGCGAAACGCGTGGCACCAGATTTTCCGAGCCATGGATGTTTGCCCCATGCCCCGCCACACCTGCCACTACCGCCCGGTCCCTGAGCCAATTTCCGAAAGTGGTCGCCTTTCAGATCAAGCCGCCAGCCCCCCTGCATAGACCGACACCTTTAGACCGATCTCGACGATCCTCTCCCGTGTCACGCCGGTGGTCACCGCCGCCCGAACGTGGAATTCCAACTGGTCAGGGGCAGCGCCCGTTGCGGACAACATGGCGACGTCAGCATTTCGCGGATTCGCAAGCCGATCCCCTCGCGACCTACGATATCCGCGATATGTGAACCCCAAAAGCAGCTGGGCTGCATCGGTTGAGAAGGCGCCAAGGTTGGTCTCCACATGGGTGGGCGCGCCCGATTCCAGGCTTTACAGAAGGGTCATGACGATCGTCAGCGATTTGGCGCCCCTGCTCATGCGTCCACTCCCTTCATGCCTTCGTCGGTATAGCGCGCCCCGGCGACCGGAAGGGTCGCCAGACCCTGATTGATCTCCTGAAGCTCTGCGCCACTGAGGGTCACGTCCACGGCACCAGCATTGTCGCGCAAATATCTGATCCGCTTTGTGCCGGGGATAGGAACGATGTCGTCGCCCTGCGCCAGAAGCCAAGCCAGCGAGAGTTGGGCCGGTGTGCAGCCCTTTCGCGTGGCGATCCGGCTTACGAGGTCGGCGATACGACGGTTGGAGGCCACGGCCTCTGCTTGGAATCGAGGTAACAATGCACGGAAATCACCATCCTCGAAGTCCGTCTTATCCTGAAAACGCCCGGTCAGAAAGCCGCGCCCGAGAGGGGAATAGGGTACGAAGCCGATATTCAATTCGCGGCAAGCGGGCAGAACTTCGGCCTCGACCCCGCGCGACCACAGGGAATATTCCGTCTGCACAGCCGTGACCGGATGCACCGCATGGGCGCGGCGCAGCGTCTCGGCGCTGACTTCGCATAAGCCGATCCGGTTGATCTTGCCTTCCTCGACAAGGCGCGAGAGACCACCCATGGTCTCCTCGATGCTCTGATCCCGGTTGATCCGATGGACATAGTAGAGATCAATCCGCTCCACACCGAGGCGTTTCAGCGACCCCTCGCAGGCCGACCGTGCGTATTTCGGTCCGTTGTCTAGGCTGCGCAGGTATTCTCCTGGCGCACGGACGATCCCGAACTTGGTGGCGATTTTCATCGGGGTTTTGGTCTGCGTCAAAAACGTGCCGATAAGATCTTCGTTGTGGTGCGGCCCATACATGTCTGCAGTGTCGAGAAAATCGATCCCCAGATGGGCCGCCTCATGCAACACCTGCATCGACTTCTCGTCGTCGCGGGGACCGTAGAACTCGCTCATGCCCATACAGCCCAGACCGATGGCCGAGACCTCGAAACCTTTCGTCAACGTCCTGCGTTTCATGGTGTTCTCCTTTTACTGATTGTCTTGTTTTCCGGTGCAATAGATGGCATTTTCGGATATCGAAAAACACAGTCAAAACTGGCAAGGAGATTTCCGAAATCGGAAATAGGCTCATCAACGACTTCATCTGGGACGACATTCGCGCCTTCCTGGCCGTGGCGCGCACCGGCACGCTGAGCGGTGCGGCCGGGAATATGGGTGTGGGCCTTGCCACCGTCTCGCGTCGGATCGAGCGACTGGAAGCGGCGGTCGCCCAACCGCTTTTCCTGCGCCAGCAATCAGGCTACCGGTTGACCGAAGACGGCACGGCCCTGGTGGAACGGGCCGAGGAGATGGAAGCGGCCGCCCTGTCGCTCACGTCGGGGCTGCGACAGGATGCAGAGGTTTCGGGCACCGTGCGGCTAGCCACGGCGGAAAACCTCGCGACCGGCCTGATCATGCCGGAACTTGCGCGGCTCCGGCAGGAATATCCGCGACTGACGCTGGAGATCGTGACCGACATCGCCACTGTCAACCTGCACCGTCGCGATGCCGATATCGCACTCAGGATGGTGAAGCCCGAGCGCGGGAACGTCTCGCTGCAACGGCTGGGGACCTTGGGCTTCGGTCTCTATGGGGCCCCCGGCTATATCGCGGGGCGAGGCCAAGCGGCGGATACCGGGAACTTCGATAGCGACGACTTCATCGGCTGGTCAGGGGCCCATGCAAATCTGCCCGCGGCTCAATGGATAGAACGCATACTGAGAGGCCGCGCCGCCGCGATCACAACCACTTCGCTCGGCTCGCAGCTCGTAGCCTGCGTCAGCGGCCTCGGGCTCGCTCTCCTGCCGCATTTCCTCGCCCGGCCAAGGGGTCTCGTATGCCTCGATGCGGATCTCGGGATCGATCAGTCGATCTGGCTCGTAACTCAATCCGACCTCGCCCAGTCCCGCCGCATATATGCGGTTGCCGATTTCCTCCGTGATCTGGTCAGGCGGCACGCAGCGGCATTGAATGGATGAGAGTTGACTGACGGAAAGCGCGCCTGATGTTCAAGTTTCAGGGGGGGATGGAGTGATCGCATGATACCCACCGCGCCCAGCTTCTTGTCCCGCCAGCTTTCTGACGCTCGCCAACCCGATTTCCCTCTCAACGCAACTTGCGCGAAATTTGCGTAAAGGGTTGTCACCTTCTGACTGACAGGCATGGCCTGTGCAAATCGGGAACGCCTGCAAGATACAGGTGTTTTGTCCTGTTTTGGTTGGGTTATCGCATCATGCTATGTCAGTATATGGTGCGGTCGAGAAGACTCGAACTTCCACGGGTTTAACCCCACAGCGACCTCAACGCTGCGCGTCTACCATTCCGCCACGACCGCACATGATCAGGTAGGTCCGCGCCGTATAAGCAAACTGGTGGCGCTTGTGAAGGGGCAAAACACATCGCCCCTTCGGTTTGTCATGTCAAAATCTCCGGCTCAGTCGAGCTTGAAGGTCGGCAAGGTCGAAGCTGGTTGAACCGTCTCCGGCTTACCCGTGGTATTTGCACCATGAGAGGGGAACGCCGCCTTGCGAATAAGGCCTGTGCGCCCTTCGTTGCCGGGGGCAAAGACCGGCTCCGCGCCCCGTTCGACCGCCTCGACCGCGCCTTGATACCACGCCAGCGCAAGGTCCGGGCGTCGCGTCGTGCCAAAACCCTCGTTCAGGTGATGACCCATCACTTCGGAATAGACTTCCTCGCCAACCGCCGTCAGCAACAACGCAGAGCCAAGCGCGACATCCATGTTGTCGATCCGGTACCCGACCGACAAACAGATCTTGGCCGTACCCGCCAGTTGTGCGGGCGATTGCCCTGATTCAAGCACGAATTCACGCACTTCGCCTATGACCTTGTCCTTGGGGCTGAGCGACAGTGCCGCCACGTATTCGCGCATCGCCGGGCCAAAGGCACGGCACTGTTCCTCCAGTTGCGCAGACGTCACCCCCTTGAGGCTCGTGGCCATGCTCTCGCCCTCGGCAATCGCATAGGTCCGCGCCAGACAGAATTGTTCGTTCAGCGCAAAGCGTGGATCAGTCAATGACGCTTCGGTCACGAAACCGCCGTTGGAATTGGTCAGAAGGCTGATCTGATTGCAATGCGAGGCAAGCGATGGGCCATCCCCGCCCGAGGCCATCAGATTGGGCAACGCCGCCAGCCCGACTTCAGGCTTTTCCGCCTCTGGCTTTTGCGGAACCGCCGCCATTACGGGCGATTGCGCCTTCGGGGCAGGTGCAGGAGTCGCGGCATAGGTCTGTGGCGCACCCACGACCTCGTCGCGATAGGCAAGCAGCAAACCGCGCGTGCCCTGCCCGCGCTGTGCAATCAATTGCGCGGTCGCCGCGCCGCTGCTTTGCGCACGGTAATAGGAACTGATCAGGAACTGGCGTTCGTAATCGGCCAGATAGCCGGTCGCCGGATAGCCCATATACGCCTGAAACTGAGACGCCGCACTGCGCGTATTGCGCCCGCGTACCCCATCCGGCGTACCAGCGGGAAAGCCGAAATAGTTGAGCGAGGTCTGCTCCTCGCGCACCTGCTGGCGTTCAACCGAATTGACCGGGGCGCGATAGGTCTTGCGCGGGGCAGCCCGCGTTGTCGTCGTGCGTCTGCGCTCACGCGACTTGGCACTTTCGTTCACGATAATCCCGCTCACCGCACCACCGACGAGCCCCCCCACCAAACCATCGGCGAAATCCGCTACCGCGCGCGTACCCGGCATTACGACCATGCTGGCCGCTACGGCGCTCATGACAAATCGCTTTGTAAACATCCTTCATCTCCCCTAATCAGGTGCAGCCACCTTTTTATCCATTATAGCACAATTCTCTCCTCACCTTTGCACAGAGTCGAGCCTTGCCCCTCACACTACCCTTCGAAATTGATGAAAACGGCGTTGAATGGCACTGCTCAGAGGGGCTATCGCCCTATTTATCCGCTATTGCGGCGATGGAAGAGCGGGTGGACCGAATCGCCTCGGGCGACGCCTCCGAGGCGATCTGGCTGCTGGAGCATCCGCCGCTGTATACCGCCGGCACCTCGGCGCGGCCCGAGGATCTGACCGATCCGCACCGCTTTCCGGTGCATGAGGCGCGGCGCGGGGGGCAGTATACCTATCACGGTCCGGGACAGCGTGTCGTTTATGTCATGCTGGATGTAGGGCGGCGCGGGCGTGATGTGCGCGCCTTCGTGCAGCAGCTCGAGGCGTGGGTGATCGCGGTGCTGGGCGACTTCAACGTGACCGGCGAACTGCGCGACGGCCGCGTGGGTGTTTGGGTTCAGCGTCACGACAAGCCGTTGACGCCAGCGGGCCTGCCGCCCGAGGAAAAGATCGCAGCCATCGGGATTCGACTGCGCAAATGGATCAGCTTTCACGGCATCTCGATCAACGTCGAGCCGGATCTGGAGCATTTCAGCGGCATCGTGCCCTGCGGTCTTGCCGAACATGGCGTGACCAGTCTGGTCGATCTGGGCCTGCCCGTCATGATGACGGATGTGGACGTCGCGCTGCGCCGTCGCTTTGACGAAGTATTCCAGAGCGCCGGATAATGCCGCGCCATCCCGAATAGACCCCGTCGCTAAAAACTGGCCCGCGATCCCGTGCCGGGATCGCGGGCCTTAACGCTTTGACCGTTTAGCCACCACTCAGAAGGGACGGGAACGGTGGATATCGGCCGTGGCAGCGCTAGAGTGGGACTGGATCATTCGGTCCTTGCAGCATCGTCGCCGGGATGACGCGCGTCTTTAACCAGCAACTCGTCGCCGTTGCTGCAGTGCTCCATCACCGCCGCGACCATCTCGTCGCCGCGCGCCATGTCCTGCTGACCTTCCTGGCCCGAGTCACTGTTGGCCTCAACCGTGTCGCTGGTGCTCATCTCGACGTCGACCCCTTCTTCGGTGCCGTCTGCGCCTCTGGCTTCGTCATGGGCCTGATCAAGGCCGCCATCGGGCCCTTGCATCATTGCGGCCTCCATCTGACCGTCAGCGTCGAGCGCATTGAAATCGCCGCATGTCATATCGTCCTGCGCAAAGGCCGCAGTCGACATAACGGTGCTCACACCCAGAATCGCGGTGGCGGCGGTCAGTTTGCGAAAATTAATCATGTATTCCTCCAACTAAAAGACACCCTCCTGCGTAGCGCAAGTTTATAGCGTCGTTCGGGGCATCAACACGACGCTACGACGATTGGTTCCCGGCAGTCTATTTTTTTCTCACCTCTTGCCCCCAGCCGACCCTCATGTGCAGTACCATAGCCTTGTCCGGTCTGAACGCATCGCCTCCCGGTCGGCGCGGCGCTCCATCTGTTTCGTGCAGCGCGCGCGTGCCTGTTTGTGCAGAGCGCAAGGGGGATGTGACAAATTATTTTGGCCAGACCGCACTCTGACATTGCCCGAAGGTGGTTGGCAGACTAAAACGCAGGATTAGACATCCCGTGTGCGCGCAGACCTGCGACAGGCGCATGGACCCATACCAGCAGGAGGCGCCCAATGGCAGATGCAGCCATTCATGGCCACGACCACCACGACGAACGAGGGTTCTTTACCCGGTGGTTCATGTCCACGAACCACAAGGATATCGGTATCCTTTATCTGATCGTGTCGGCATTTGTCGGCCTGATCTCGGTCCTTTTCACCGTCTACATGCGGTTGGAGCTTATGGAGCCGGGCGTTCAGTACATGTGCCTCGAAGGCGCACGTTTCATCGCCGACAGCACCGCCGCCTGCACGCCAAACGGGCATCTGTGGAACGTGATGATCACGTATCACGGTGTCCTTATGATGTTCTTCGTGGTGATTCCCGCGCTTTTTGGCGGGTTTGGCAACTACATCATGCCGCTTCAGATTGGCGCGCCGGACATGGCGTTCCCGCGGATGAACAACCTGTCGTTCTGGCTGTATGTGGCCGGTACATCGCTGGGTGTCGCATCGCTGCTGTCGCCGGGTGGGAACGGGCAGACCGGATCGGGAATCGGATGGGTGCTCTATCCGCCGCTGTCGACCAGCGAGATGGGCATTTCCACTGACCTCGCGATCTTTGCCGTTCACGTGTCGGGCGCCAGTTCGATCCTGGGGGCGATCAACATGATCACGACTTTCCTGAACATGCGCGCGCCGGGCATGACCCTGTTCAAGGTTCCGCTGTTCGCGTGGTCTATCTTTGTCACCGCATGGATGATCCTGCTGGCGCTGCCGGTTCTGGCGGGCGCTATCACGATGCTGCTGACCGACCGGAACTTTGGCACGACGTTCTTCGATCCGGCGGGCGGGGGCGATCCGATCCTCTACCAGCACATCCTGTGGTTCTTTGGCCACCCCGAGGTGTACATCATCATCCTGCCCGGCTTCGGCATCATCAGCCACGTCATCGCCACGTTCAGCCGCAAGCCGATCTTCGGCTACCTGCCGATGGTCTGGGCGTTGATCGCCATTGGCGCGCTGGGCTTTGTCGTCTGGGCGCACCACATGTACACCGTGGGTATGTCGTTGACGCAGCAGAGCTACTTCATGCTGGCGACAATGGTGATCGCCGTGCCCACGGGGGTGAAGGTGTTCAGCTGGATCGCGACGATGTGGGGCGGCTCGATCGAGTTCAAGACGCCGATGCTCTGGGCGTTCGGGTTCCTGTTCCTGTTCACCGTGGGCGGTGTGACCGGCGTGGTGCTGGCACAGGCCGGCATCGACCGTGCCTATCACGACACCTACTACGTCGTGGCGCATTTCCACTACGTGATGAGCCTTGGCGCCGTCTTTGCCATCTTTGCGGGGATCTACTTCTACTTCCCCAAGATGACCGGCAAGATGTATCCCGAATGGGCGGGCAAGCTGCACTTCTACGCGATGTTCATCGGGGCCAACCTGACATTCTTCCCGCAGCACTTCCTGGGCCGTCAGGGCATGCCGCGCCGCTATATCGACTACCCCGAGGCGTTCGCGCCGTGGAACTGGTGGTCGTCCATGGGTGCGTTCCTGTCCTTCGCCAGCTTCGTGTTCTTCTTCGGCATCATGGCCTGGTCGCTGCTGCGCGGCCGCCCCAGCCCACAGGCGAACCCGTGGAACGAATATGCGGACACGCTGGAATGGACCCTGCCCAGCCCCCCGCCCGAACACACGTTCGAGCAGCTTCCCAAGCGCGAAGACTGGGACAAGGGCCACGCGCACTAAGGCGCCGGATGATGTGAAATAGAGGAACGGCCCCGGAGTGATCCGGAGCCATTCCGAGTTGTAGGACACGGGCGACAGGAAACTGTCGCCCGTTTTCCGTTTCAGCCCGTCATCGACCCTGAAGTTTTACCCACATCGGCGTGCCGTGGAACAGCCAGGGTTGGTAGAGAAATCCTGGCGAGGTCGGGCAGGTGAGGACGGTCGTCCCATCGGCGGTCTCGCTTCTTCTGGTTGGCTCCGGCCGAGGCTTCCGCCTCCTTGGCACTGTTCGCTTCCTGCCCCGAGCGCTTCGGTTGCGACGGCTGATGGACACCCATCCGCATCGCCGGCGTAGTCCGGACGACTTTGTTGGCGCGCCTCTTCGGCACAAGGATCGTCTTGTCTGTCCCCGGAACCACGAGGCGTCTCAGCTGCTCGCCATTCTCTGCCAGATCCGCAGCATCCTCCGCAGCAGCTGTCGTTGGGCCTTCCGGAGTTGATGCTTCTGCCTCCAGAGGCGTTCTTCTGTAGGGCCTCCAGTCGAAGACGTTGTAATGCACGCGCCATATGTTCATCAGGGCGATCAGGACACGCGGATTGTAGGCGGCGCCGTTGATGTATGTGGCACCCACACGAGAGCTGCGGCCACCCGCACGCTGGATGATACTGACGCGCTCGCGGGTGGCGTTCATGAAGGTGGAAGTTGGCTGACTCGTTGCGTGGATGATCCTGCGGCTGATGGCAGCGCGGAGATCTGGGTCGTCGATGCCGAATCGTCGATAGGCGGCACGATAGCGCGGCGACAGGATCGGGAAGCCCACGGTCTTGTCGATCTCGTTGGCAGTCTGGATGGAGCTATTGACCCACAAGCGCGGGAATGCGGCCGAGGCAAGGTTCGGCCCCACCAACGAGCTTTTCGAGTGGTCGTTCGGGTCGGTGCGGTAGGCAGGACTCAGGTTCGCGGAAGTCCAGTTCTGTAGTTCTTCCCAAGGCGCCAGGTGGGGATGCATCTTGCGCCAATCCGCGAGGCTCTCGGAAAACTCCGCCTGCTTCTCCCGGATACGGTCGATCGGTGCATCCTTCTTGAACCCGATGACTGCCCGTTCGAACCTGTCCGCGAGGATCTCCTCGCGGAAGATGATCTCCTTTTTGCTCAGCACCAGTGGCACCTATACGGGCTCTTTCAGGCTGAAGATCCCGGCTACAAGATCGTGCCGTCGTAACGTCACACGGAACAGGAATTTGACCCCGGTCATGGTCTGATTGCGCGTGCAGGTACTGGTGCCGGTCTCAACAAGATGCCGTTGAAAATCCCGCACATCATCCGGTGTCGCGGTCTCCGGTGACCGACCCAACCAAGCCGCAAACCGCTTGCAGACGCGCAGGTGGCTGGTCTGTGATGCGGGCCCAAGCGTGCGCGCTGTCATGTCCGCGATCATGCGAGCGCGGGGGGCATCGGTGTCGATTGTTGAATGTTGATCGGAATGTCCTCTGTCAATCGAGGCAAAAACACCTCGATCAACAGCACACACCCAACATCTCAAAACGCGAAACAAATCCCAGCTCAGCGCAACGCAACAAACAGACGCCCTATCGCGGAGCGAGTTAGTGCAAGAGCCCAAGTTACCGAAATTCTGCAACGCCACGAAAGACTGCTATCTCGAAAGAGCCAAAAACCTTCAACACCTGCTTGGGTTTTGAACGGGCTTATTGGCGGCGTTAAGCGAGGTCCTTTGCGCCCGTCAAAAACAAGCGCAATAGTCCAAGCTTACGCCTAGCCGGTTAACTTTGAAGCGGGGGCTGCCTTACTGCACGCCCTGCAACAGAGATTTACGATTGCTTTGGTGCCGCTGGGCCAGCTTTGTCATCAGCTTGCCTCTCTGCGGGATGTACCGCGCCGGGATAGGCTCGTAATCCTGGGCAAGCACATGTGGGAACAGCGTGGTGATTTCCTCATATGCCTCAAGGCTGAGCGATTTAAGGGCCTCGGACCCGGTGAACAGGCTCTCGGATGGCGCGCCATTGGCAATAATGATCTCGTGACGGTCAAACAGGATGTGAAAATATTCCACCTCGGTTGCGTCTTCAACGATATCGACCCCATCAAGCGCCAGCAGTTTTTTGGCCGGGACCAGCACTTCACTACGGTCAAACATGCGCGTGGCGATGGCGGAGCGTATCAACATCCGGTGTTGCGGAGAGACTGTGAGGTCTTGCGTTGGCGCGTTGGGCCCCATTGCGCCCGCTTTGATCCGGATAGGTAGTAGCTTAGGGTGCATTTTCAGATCAATTGCATCGATCTTGCGTGACCCTATCCAGCGAATTTCCTGATACCCGTTATCCATCGTCATCACACGATCCCCAGCGGAGAGGTCCTCAACCGCAACATAGCCTTCGCGTGTCGCGATCTGGGTTCCGCGCGTGAAGCAGACAAACGCGCCCCCATCAATCGAACGATTGGGGGTAAGCCCAAAATAGTTCCCTGAATCAAAGCTATCCAGACGAATGGACTGAATATTAAGATTATCAAAAGCGGTGCCAACATTCGTAATAACGGCCCCGTTTTCAAGTTGGGCAAAGGGGATTCTCGTCGTAAAAGTACTCCCATCTCCAAGAGTGACAGTTACATTCCAGGTGAATGCAGAGTCGATATTTGAAGTCGTGCTCCCGCTTCCAGGATTGTAGGTAAAGCTGTCTGCACCAAGCGGGTTTGTGGGTCTGTTTACAAAATCGTTTTCTTCGAGGCGGTCAGTTCGACCCTCCCTAACGGTATCGTTTTGAGTGATGTTCAACAGTTGCATATTTGAGTTGTCAAACACAGTCCCTGGCGTGAAACCGGGTACGGTTTGATTTTCATTGAAGCCATTATTCGGGTTCGAGGAAGAGCTTTCGACCGGGTCGAAATCTGCAAAAACCCCGAGATAAAACTGGTTCACATTATATGTTGGCATAGCGCAAAAATCCTAATTTTTATTAAAAGTACTGACGATTCATCCTCGCCGCAAGCCTCGAGAAACCGACAGTCGCCAGGGCCTTTCTGCACCTCAGGAAATGCAGAGTTGCTGACAAGAAAGGCACTCACGCCGTGTCCAAAGCTATAATTCCTGCTCTAGGACAGCTTCCTAAAACCACCGTTTGTTGAACGGCAGGTCTTCTGAAGACAGTCGTGAGCGCAAATGCAGCAAACGGCAACTAGGTCCCGCATGGCTGGCATCTGGCATCGCGGATGATAATCACCATGGCTGCGTATTTGGTGGTCCGCCTTAGCTCAGTCGATTCGCTTGGGCGAAATGCCCCTAATACCCAGCTGCCTTCCACCCCAAAAACACTTTCGTCACTTCTTCGGACACATCCCACGTCACGCGGCTGCCGTCGCGCACGAACAGGCTGTCGCCCACCGCCAGATCGCGCACCTCACCGGTCGCATGGTCGGTCAGGCGGCAACGGCCCGCGAGGATTGTCATCAGTTCGTCCCCCTGCTCGGTGCACTCGAACGCGCCGGGCGTGCAGCGCCAGATGCCGAACCGGGTGGGATGGCCCGGCCCACCGGCATCAAGGCGGCCATAGGTGCGCGGCGTACCGCGCCGGATCACGTAATCGCTGGCCGGACCCACCAGCGGCCATTCCTCCAGCGGGCCGACATCGGCACCGGGGGCATAGCCGATCATCCTGCGCGCCCCGCGACCGGGCCGCGCCCGTGGGTGCGGTCATAGCCATTCAGCGCCGGGCTGCCCCAACCCTTCAGCGCGCCGGGGGTGGGGGCGAACACCTCGACCAGAAGGGGATAACACGCGGCTACGTCGCTGGAATGCTGGGTCGAACAATCGCCACCGGGACAGGCTGACAGCGCGCCGATCAGGTCGATTTCGGCGAAAAACTCCAGATAATCACCGGGGCGAACGGGGCTGGCCTTCATGAAATACTGGCCGGTGGCGCGGGTAAAGCCGGTACACATGAACACGTTCAGCACGTCATGCACATGACGTTCGGCCTCGTGCAGCGGCAGTCCCGTCTCATCGGCCAGCGCGCGGATCAGGTTGGAATGGCAGCAGTGATGATACTGCCCACCCGCCAGCAGATTGCCGGTATAGGGATCGCAGCGCGTACCGATCACGTCATGCACCGATCCGCCAAAGCTGTCGAAGCCATACCAGCGCAGCGTATCGTCGGTAATCGTCGCCATCGGGCGCAGGCTGGGCAGGCTGGACCACATCCGCTCGCCCCGCGTGATATGCGTGCCATGCAGCGCGCGCGTCTTGCCGGAATAGAACCGCTCGGTCAGGTCGGCGGCGTTCCACAGGTTCAGATCACCCACCTGTGGCCCATCCACAGACGTGATGCGAAAGAACTGGCCCGCCTCCACCCGAAAAGAGGCGGCATCGCGCGGCGCAACCTGCACCTCGGTCACCTTGACCGCACCGGCCCGCGCCGAATCGTATAACGCCAGATCGGGCTGTGGCAGCGTGTCGTTGGGATAGCAGATAACCGGTGGTACGGCCCTGCGGGCGGCGGCATCCTGGGGTTCGATCATCTGGGCCTCGCGTGCAGAAAATACGGTTCCGCGCCACTAAAGCGCTTTGTCATCTGCCTTGCAATCCTTTGGCGGCTTGCCATCGGTGGTGTGGGTCAGCGCACCACAGGCCATACAGCGATAGGCCCGCCCGTTGCCCGCATCCAGCGTGCGATCTTCGCGCCAGCGGCAGTTGCGCGTCTTGCGATCCGAGAAGATCAGCACAAGGACGAAGGCCACAATCAGCCCGACCACGATCACCATCACGTGTCCCCCTCATTATCCGCCGGACAAGCGCTCCGGTTAGCTCTACAACACATCACGCCTGCGCCTGTTCCTCTGCCCTATTCCCCCTGCAAATTACCGGGCCAAACCGGCGATTTGATGCTTATATCGCCAAAACAGCCCCTTTAACCGCATCGGGGGCGTCTCTATAAGGGCGTCAACCAGCCGACCAGAGTCGTCGGCACCCTTTTGCACCCAAAGACAGGACGCCGCCCTAAATGTCCATATTGAGCAGAATTCCGGGGATGTTTACCTCGGACATGGCCATCGACCTTGGAACAGCGAATACGCTGGTCTACGTCAAGGGCCGCGGCATCATCCTGTCAGAGCCGTCGGTCGTGGCCTACCACGTCAAGGACGGCGTGCGAAAGGTGCTGGCCGTGGGCGAAGATGCCAAGCTGATGCTGGGCCGCACCCCCGGCAGCATCGAGGCGATCCGCCCGATGCGCGAAGGCGTCATCGCCGATTTCGACACCGCCGAGGCGATGATCAAGCATTTCATCCGCAAGGTTCACAAGCGCACCACATTTTCCAAGCCCAAGATCATCGTCTGCGTCCCCCATGGCGCGACGCCGGTTGAAAAACGCGCCATTCGCCAGTCGGTTCTGTCGGCAGGCGCGCGGCGCGCGGGTCTGATCGCGGAACCGATCGCGGCCGCAATCGGCGCGGGCATGCCGATCACCGATCCCACCGGCAACATGGTGGTCGATATCGGCGGCGGCACGACCGAGGTCGCCGTGCTGTCGCTCGGCGATATCGTCTATGCCCGGTCCGTGCGCGTCGGGGGCGACCGGATGGACCAGGCAATCATCAACTACCTGCGCCGCCAGCAGAACCTGTTGATCGGCGAGGCCACCGCCGAGCGGATCAAGACCAGCATCGGCACCGCCCGCATGCCCGATGACGGGCGCGGTGAAACCATGAAGATCCGCGGCCGCGACCTGCTGAACGGCGTGCCCAAGGAAACCGAGATCAGCCAGGCACAGATCGCCGAGGCGCTGTCCGAGCCAGTCCAGCAGATCTGCGAGGCCGTGATGGCCGCACTCGAGGCGACGCCGCCGGACCTTGCTGCCGATATTGTCGACCGGGGCGTCATGCTGACCGGTGGCGGCGCGCTTTTGGGTGATCTGGACCTTGCGCTGCGCGAGCAGACCGGCCTAGCCGTCAGCATTGCGGACCAGTGCCTGAATTGCGTGGCCCTTGGCACCGGCAAGGCGCTGGAATTCGAAAAACAGCTGCGCCATGCCATAGATTACGACAGCTGACAGCCGCCTACCGTCAAGCGACGGCTGCGCGATTGTGGCATGCGCCGCGCGCTGCGCCGCGTTATGCTGGCGGCGTCTTTAACCCTTTGCAAGGGAATCCCCACTTGGCGAAGGATCGCAAACAGAACGACGACTATGCCGCCCCGCTCAAGCGGCTGCTACTGGGTGTGCTGATCGTCTGCCTTCTGGGCCTTTTCCTGCTGTGGCGCATCGACAGCCCGCGGGTCGAACGATTCCGCGCCGCCGTGATCGACAAGGTGGTGCCAAATCTCGACTGGGCGATGGCGCCGGTGACGGGCACCGTCAACCTGCTGCATGACTTCCAGAGCTATCATCGCATTTACCAGCAAAACCAAGAGCTTCGCCGAGAACTACAGCGCATGCAATCGTGGAAGGAGGCCGCCCTGCAACTGGAGCAGGAGAATGCGCGCCTGCTGGATCTGAACAATGTGCGGCTGGACCCGCGCCTGACCTATGTCACCGGCGTCGTCAGCGCCGATAGCGGATCGCCCTTTCGTCAGTCAGTTCTGTTGAACGTGGGCATGCGCGACGGCATCGTCGATGGTTGGGCGGCGATGGACGGGCTGGGTCTGGTGGGGCGGATTTCCGGCGTCGGGGAAAATTCGGCGCGCGTGATCCTGCTGACCGACACCTCCAGCCGCATCCCCGTCACCGTACAGCCTTCGGGCCAGCGCGCGTTGATTCTAGGCGATAACACCGTCGCGCCGCCGATCGATTTTCTGGAAGATGCCGGCAAGGTGCGCCCCGGCGACCGCGTCATCACCTCGGGCGATGGCGGGGTGTTTCCAGCCGGGCTGCTGGTCGGCAGGGTTGCGGCAGACCCCGGCGGGCGCCTGCGCCTGCGCCTTGCTGCCGATTACGAGCGGCTGGAATTTCTGCGCGTGCTGCGCGATCATGCCACCCCGCGCATCGACACTCCCGGCGACCTGATCGCCCCGCCCGGCGGGCCGCACAGCCTGCTGCCGCCGATGGAAACGCCGCAACCGGCCCAAACGGGCGGGGCCGCCGATGGCTGATCGCTCGCGCCTGAGACTGTGGACGATGCGCGCCCTCTTTGCCACGCTGTGTCTGGCTGTGATCTTCTGGCGCATCCTGCCGCTCAGCACCGTGCCGCGCGGCTGGGCGGGGCCTGACCTGATTGCCGCGCTCAGCTTTACCTGGGTGCTGCGGCGGCCGGACTACGCGCCCGCGCTGCTGATTGGCGTGATCGCGCTGCTGGCGGATCTGATGTTTCAGCGCCCGCCGGGCCTGTGGGCTGCGCTGGTCGTGCTGGGCTGCGAGGCGCTGAAATCACGTGGGCCGGGCCTGCGTGACCGCGCGTTCGGGGCAGAATGGCTGGCTGTTGCGATGGTCATCGGGGGGATCATGCTGGGCTATCGGCTGACCCTCGCCATTTTGATGGTGCCACAGGCGCCGCTTGGCCTCAGCCTGATGCAAATGGCGATGACAGTCCTATGTTATCCCTTGGTGGTCATGGCGTCCGCGCTGATCATCGGCGTGCGCAAGGCAAAGCCCGGCGAATCTGTCGCCGACAGCAGGAGGTTCGGCACATGAAACGCCAGACGCGCGACAGCGTGCTCAGCCAGAAACGCATCACCCGGCGCGGTCTGATCCTGGGCGCCGGGCAGGCCGGGTTTCTGGGCCTGCTGGCGTGGCGGATGCGGCACCTTCAGGTCGATCAGGCCGATCAGTTCCGCCTGCTGGCCGAGGAAAACCGGATCAAGATCCGGCTGATCCCGCCTGCACGCGGGCAGATATTCGACCGAAACGGGCTGGTCGTGGCCGAAAACGTGCCCAGCTACCGCATCATACTGGAGCGCGAAGAAGCCGGCGACGTCGAGGATACCATCGCGCGCCTCGGCCAGTTGATCGCGCTGGACCCCGAGGAACTGGAACGCGCCCGCGAGGAAATGCGCCGGTCGCGCATCCACCCCGTCACCATCGCCGACCGCATCAGCTGGGAGGAACTGAGCCGCGTCGCCGTCAACGCCCCCGCCCTGCCCGGCGTGCGCCCCGAGGTCGGCCTGTCGCGCCGCTATCCGATGGATCAGGAATACGCCCATGTTCTGGGCTATGTCGGCCCGGTCAGCGACTATGATCTGGAAAAGATCGACGCGCCCGACCAGTTGCTGCTGATCCCGCGGTTCCAGATCGGCAAGATCGGGCTGGAGGCCCGGCGCGAGGACATGCTGCGCGGCAAGGCCGGCACCAAGCGGATCGAACAGAACGCGGCCGGCCGTGTCATGCGCGAGCTGGACCGGCGCGAAGGCGAGGCCGGCAAGGACATCCAGATCACCACCGACAGCAACCTGCAATCCTACATCCATGCGCGGCTGGAGGGCGAAAGCGCCGCCGCCGTCGTGATGGATTGCGAGTCGGGCGATATTCTGGCCACCGTGTCGACCCCCGGTTTTGACAGCAACCTGTTCGTGCGCGGCATTTCCGTGGCGAATTACAAGGCGCTGCTGGACAACAAATATCGCCCCCTGCCGAACAAGGCCGTGCAGGGTGTCTATCCGCCCGGCTCGACCTTCAAGATGGTGACGGCCCTCGCCGCACTGGAGGACGGCAAGGCGACGGCGGACGACACCGTCTATTGCCCCGGCCATCTGGAGGTCGCGGGGCGCCGGTTTCACTGCTGGAAACGTGCGGGCCACGGCAATGTCGATCTCAACCGCGCCCTGCGCGAAAGCTGTGACGTCTATTTTTACGAAATGGCCGTGCGCACAGGCATCGAACGGATCAGCGCAATGGCGCGCCGTCTGGGGCTGGGCATCGAGCACGATCTGCCCATGACAGGCGTGGCCGAGGGGCTGATCCCGACCAAGGGCTGGAAACGCGCGGCGCGCGGTGCCGAATGGGTGATCGGCGACAGCGTGAACTCGTCCATCGGACAGGGTTTCGTTCTGACCTCGCCGCTGCAACTGGCGGTGATGACTGCGCGCCTCGCCACCGGACGCGCTGTGATTCCGCGCCTGATCAAATCCATTGACGGCGTCGAGGCGCCCACCGGCCACGGCGAGGATCTGGGCCTGAACCAGAATAACCTGCGCAACATCCGGCGCGCCATGTATAGCGTGTCAAACAACAAACGCGGCACCGCCTATCGCAGCCGCATCGTCGCCGAGGGCATGGAGATGGCGGGCAAGACCGGCACCAGCCAGGTCCGCAACATCACCGCGGCCGAGCGCGCCCAGGGCGTGCGCCGCAACGAGGATCTGCCATGGGAGCGGCGCGACCACGCATTGTTCGTCGACTACGCGCCTGCGGTTAACCCAAAGGTCGCCGTCGCGGTAGTGGTTGAACATGGCGGTGGCGGATCGTCCGTGGCGGCGCCGATTGCGCGGGACGTGACGCTACAGGCGCTCTACAAGGGCGACCCGCCGCTTGAGGCGTATCCAACGGCTGATCGTGGCCGCATCCGCACCCAGCAGGAACGCCTGCGCGACGCCCGCCCCCACCACGGGCAACCCCCGAGCGACCGCGCATGAGCTATCTGGAATACTCGGTCAAAAGCGTGCCGACAGGCCTGCGCAAGATCCTCTATATCAACTGGCCACTGGCGGTACTGCTGACGGCCGTGGCCTGCGTGGGGTTTCTCATGCTCTATTCGGTGGCGGGCGGATCGGCCCAGCCGTGGATGGACCCGCAGATGAAACGCTTTGGCGTCGGCTTTGCGTTGATGCTGGCGGTGGCGATGGTGCCGATCTGGTTCTGGCGCAACATCGCGGGGCTGGCCTATGTTATATCGTTGGCCCTGCTGGTCGCGGTCGAGCTGTTCGGCACCGTCGGCATGGGCGCGCAGCGCTGGATCGACCTGGGGTTCATGCGCCTGCAACCGTCCGAACTGATGAAAATCACCCTCGTGATGGCGCTGGCCGCCTATTACGACTGGCTGCCGATGCAGAAAACGTCGCGCCCGCTATGGGTGCTGATCCCTGTCATCATGATCATGGTGCCGGTCTATCTGGTGCTGATACAACCGGACCTTGGCACGTCGATCCTGCTGATCACCGCAGGGGGCGGAATCATGTTTCTGGCCGGGGTCCACTGGGCCTATTTCGCTGCCGTCATTGCCGCCGGGATCGGTCTGGTCACAGCCGTGTTCCAAAGCCGCGGCACCGATTGGCAATTGCTGGCCAATTACCAGTTTCGCCGGATCGATACCTTTCTGGACCCCAGCCAGGACCCGCTTGGCGCGGGCTATCACATCACCCAGTCCAAGATCGCGCTGGGATCGGGCGGCTGGACGGGGCGCGGGTTCATGCAAGGCACGCAATCGCGGCTGAACTTCCTGCCGGAAAAGCATACCGACTTCATCTTTACCACGCTGGCCGAGGAATTCGGCTTTGTCGGGGCGATTTCGCTGCTGGGACTGTACGCGCTGATCATCGTGTTCTGCATCAGCACCGCGATGACCAATCGCGACCGGTTTTCATCCCTGCTGACGCTGGGCATCGCGGCGACGTTCTTCCTGTTCTTCGCGGTGAACATGTCGATGGTGATGGGCCTTGCGCCTGTCGTGGGGGTGCCGCTGCCTCTGGTCAGTTACGGCGGCTCTGCCATGTTGATCCTCATGCTGGGTTTCGGCATGGTTCAAAGCGCACATGTCCACAAGCCGAGGTAATCCATGACCATCAACATCCTGTTCGCAGCCAAGGCGAACCGCTGGCCCCAGTATGAGGCGCCTTTGACCAAGGCGCTGAACGCGGCCGGAGTGAGCGGTTTCAACCTGTCCACCGACATCGCGCCGCAGGATGTGGATTACATCGTGCTGGCACCCAACGGCCCGGTGCAGGATTTCGCGCCCTACACCCGCTGCAAAGCCGTGCTGAACCTCTGGGCCGGGGTCGAGGATGTGGTCAGCAACCCGACCCTGACGCAGCCTCTGGCGCGCATGGTGGACCACGGCCTGACGCAGGGCATGGTGGAATGGGTCACGGCGCATGTGCTGCGCCATCACTTGGGCATCGATGCGCATATCAATGGTCAGGACGGTGTCTGGCGTGTGGACACCCCGCCGTTGGCCGAGGACCGGCCCGTCACGATTCTGGGCCTCGGTGCGCTGGGGACGGCCTGCGCCCGGGCGCTTGTATCGCTTGGCTTTGATGTGACGGGCTGGAGCCGCTCGCCCAAGGATGTGCCAGGCGTGCGCTGTCTGAACGGCGACGCGGGGCTGCGCGCGGCGCTGGAGTCCGCGCAGATTTTGGTGCTGCTACTGCCCAAGACACCCGAAACCGAAGATCTGGTGAACGCCCAGCGGCTGGCGCAATTGCCCAAGGGCGCCTTTATCGTCAACCCCGGACGCGGGCCGCTGATCGACGATTCCGCCCTGCTGGAGGCGCTTGATTCCGGGCATATCGCGCACGCAACGCTGGACGTGTTCCGGGTAGAGCCGCTGCCGCCCGACCATCCCTATTGGGCGCATCCCTCCGTGACGGTGACCCCGCATGCCGCATCCGACACGCGCGAGGGGACGGCGGCGCAGGTCATCGCCGAAAACATCCGCCGCAGCCAAGCGGGCGAGCCGCTGCTGCATCTGGTGGATCGCGATCTGGGGTACTGAGCGAGCGTTGCATTTCGACCGGTTTGCGTCCTACCGCAGCTTCGGCGGCTTTTCGGGGTCCGACCCGGGTGCCGCCCTCGGCTCTGGCGCCTCGCCCTGTGGCAGATCGAACCGCAGGCCGACACGCTCGATCCGCTCGGCCAACACGCTGCCCGGCGCGGCAAAGCCGACATCAAGCGTGCCTGCCTCGACCCCTGAAAAGGTCAGCGCCTCGGACACCGCGCGTGTCAATGCCGCCTCGGCCCGCGGCACAGCGCCGATGAACACCAGCAGATGCCCCGCCTCGCCGCCTAAATAGCGCGTCCCGGCCAGGCAGGCATGACTGGCCAGCCCCCCGGCGCGCGCCAGCTTGGCATCCAGCGCGGTCAGGACCGGTTGCGGCACATTGCCCGGCGGCGTCAGCGCGTCGGGGCGCGCGCCACCCTCGGCGGCGCCGCCCTGCCCCAGCGTCTCGTGCAGCCAGCCCAGCGCCTCGGGCGGCAGCAGGATCGACGAGGGCGCAACGCCCAGATTGAGGCCCAGCCCGGCCCCCGCGCCTGCCAGCATCCCTGCCAGAATACGGCCCGGCACCGCGGCATAGGGCGCGGCGGCGCCGGTGAACTCAGCCAGCCGATCCTCGGTATCGAAGGCCAGCGCATGGGGCACGCCGTCGACGTCATATGTCTGCGGGGTGATGTCGTCGCCCGCGGCCTCGGCTGTCAGCAGCAGGAACAGCTGGGTATCGGCCAGCGCGTGGTAAAACCCCAGACGCGCGGCGCCATCCTCGGCCCAGGCCTCCATCACGGCATGCGTGCGGTCCAGTTCGGTCTCAGCCATCCTGCATCACCTCTGCTACACGGGCACGAAGCGCGGGCAGAACCTGCGCCTCGAACCACGGATTTTTCCTGATCCAACCGGTATTGCGCCAGGACGGATGCGGCAAGGCAAAAACCTCGGGCGCGTAATCGCGCCAGTTCGCAACCGTCCGGGTCATGCTGCCGCGCACGCCCAAATGATAGCGATGCGCATGGGCGCCCACCAGCACGCGCAGGCGGATGGGCGCGAGGTCGGCCATCACCGCATTATGCCACGTCTCGCGGCAAATGGCGGGCGGGGGCAGGTCACTGCCCTTGGCATCATAGCCCGGGAAACAGAACGCCATCGGCACGATCGCCACACGGGACCGGTCATAGAACGCAAGCGTGTCCAGCCCCAGCCAGTCGCGGAGCCGCGCGCCCGACGCATCGTCGAATGGCACGCCCGAGTCATGCACCCGTGCGCCCGGCGCCTGCCCCGCAATCAGCAGGCGCGCCCCCGGCGCGAACCACGCCACCGGGCGCGGCCTGTGCGTGGTGGCCGTCGCGGCAAAACGACCGGCGCACAGGCGGCATTGGCTGATACGGGTGGCAAGATCGGACATACAGGGCAGATAGGGCCGCCAGCGTCAAAATGCCAACTTTGGAACGCGACAATGGCGTCTGGCGCGTCACTGCTTCAAGATGCGGTGAAAAACAGCTACAACATGCACGAATAATTTACAGCTTCGGCGTAATTTTGCGTTGTGCCCCTGTCTATAGTGGCGCCTAGTCCGCATAATGCGGGTCACATCGCCACCCCAAAGGGCCCCGTAACCAATGGGCCGCAGCGCAGTTTTCGGAGAGCGCATGCTCGAGTTCGACAACGTCAGCAAGTCCTTCTGGACGGGCACCCAGCGCAAGGTAATCCTGGAAAAGGTCTCTTTTCGGGTCGAAGTCGGTCGCTCCATCGGTATTCTGGCGCCGAACGGGACGGGCAAGACGACGGTGATCAACATGATGGCTGGGCTGGAAAAACCCGACGAGGGCGAAATCCGGCGCAGTTGTCGCATCAGCTTCCCCTTGGGGTTCATGGGCGGTGTCATCACCAAGGTGTCCGCGATGGAAAACAGCCGCTATATTGCGCGGCTCTACGGCCTCGATCCCGACTATGTCGAGGCGTTCTGCCGCTGGATGTGCAATCTGGGCGAATATTTCGACCAGCCGCTGGGCACCTACAGCGCCGGAATGAAGTCACGCTTTACCTTCGCGTTGATGCTGGCGCTGGATTTTGACATCTACCTGATCGATGAGGGCATGCCCAGTTCGACCGATGTTGAATTCAACCGCAAGGCCGGCGAAATACTGCGCGAGCGGCTGGAGACGACGACCGTCATTATTGTGTCCCATTCGCCCGCTACGCTTGAGAAATTCGCCACCTCCGCCGCAGTGCTGATGGGTGGCCAGCTTTATATGTTCGACACCTTGGAAGAGGCAAAACAGCTTTATGACTACGAAACCCAAGGCTAGAAAATTCCGCATCCGCCGCGCCGCCGACGCCGATGAGCACGCGAATGTCCGGCAGGGTGCGGCGCCCTCGGGTGATGTGCGCCCGACTGATGGGCCGCACACACCCGAGCCACAGCAACAGGGCGATGCCCCGCGCAGCGACGCGGCCAGCAGCACGCGCGAACCGGGCACGTCGCAAAACATCGACGATATCCGCAATGAAGGCCTGACAGGTCGGCAGCTACGCATCGCGCGGCGCGTGGCACACAAGCACGGTCTGGCGCCGACCTCGGATTTCGACGCCGTGCGTCTTTTGCGCGCCAAGGGAATCGACCCGTTCCATCGCGCCTCGATCCTGGATCTCGTGACGACCGACAAAACCGAGACCGACATTGGCGCTCTGGTCCCGGCAAAGGAGCAGGGCACAGACACCCCGCGCGTGCAACTGCCCCAGACGATATCGCCGCAAACCACCCTGCCCTCATCCCAGCTGAGCCCGGCGGACCGGCGCAGCGAAGAAATCATGCGGATTCAGCGCGATATCGGGAAACGCCGTCGCCGCAAGCTTCTGCTGCTGCTGACGCGGCTGGCCGCCTTTGTTTTCCTGCCGACACTGCTGGCAGGTTATTATTACTACGCCGTCGCGACACCGATGTATGCGACCAAATCCGAATTTCTGATCCTGTCCGCCGATGGTGGCGGCGGCGGTGGTATGGGCGGTTTCAAGTTGCCCAGCCAGTTTGCCACGGGTCAGGACGCGGTCGCGACCCAATCCTATCTGCTGTCCAAGGACGCGATGCTGCGGCTGGACCGCGACGTCGGTTTTCGTGATCATTTCAGCCAGCCATGGATCGACCCGATCCAGCGCCTGAAACCCGATGCCAGCAACGAAAAAGCCTACAAAGTGTACAAAAAGTACATGAAGATCGGCTACGATCCCACCGAGGGCGTCCTGCGCATGGAGATATCGAGCGCCGATCCCGAGGTCAGCGCCGAATTCTCACGCAAGCTGATCACCTATGCCGAGGAACGCGTCGACGACCTGTCCAGGCGCAAGCGCGAGGATGCCGTCGAATCCTCGACCACCAGTCTGGCTGAGGCCAAGGAAGAACGGCGCGAGGCGCAGCGCAAGCTGGTCACGATGCAGGAGGGCACCGTGCTGGACCCCGAAGGCGAGATTGCAAATATCCGCTCGCTCATCGGCAATGTCGAATTGCAGCTTCAGGAAAAACAGCTGGCGCTGAACACACAGATGAACAACGCGCGCCCCAACAACGCCAAGGTCGAGGCGCTGACCAGCGAAATCCTGGTCCTCCAGCGCGAACAGATCAAGCAACGCGCGCGCCTGACCGACGCCGCCGAGGGCAGCGCATCGCTGGCGTCGCAGACCGCCGACATCCAGATGGCGCAGGCCGATCTGCTGACAGCAGACATGGTACTCCAAGCCGCGCTGGAGGCGCAGCGGATGACCGCGAGCGAGGCCAACAAGCAGGTCCGATACCTGACGGTCAGCGTCAATCCCGTCGCGTCGCAGGATGCATCCTATCCCCGCGCGTTCGAGAATACGATTTTAGCATTCCTCGTCTTCGCCGGCATTTACCTGATGATATCGCTGACCGCGTCGATCCTGCGCGAACAGGTCTCTTCTTGAATTGAGTTTCCGCGCATAATCTGGCATCGCCAGTGGTGCAGTTCAATTTCACCCTCGGGCAGGCCATCTGCCCGGGACCGCCGTAGTTATTTCATGAAGTGAGATCCGCCCGTGACCAAACCCGCGCCGACCGTTACACCGAACACTTGGGAATTCCTGCGTGATGCGATGATCGCGCCCACGGGGTTTCGTGAATATGACGCGCGGTGGAAATACCCCGAGGAAATCAACCTGCCCGGCATGACGGCACTGGGCCTCGGACTTGGTACGCAGATGATTGCGCGCGGGATCGATCCGGTGATCGCGGTCGGCAACGACTATCGCGACTATTCGCTGACGATCAAGAACGCGCTGATGCTGGGCCTGATGCAGGCCGGGATCAAGGTGCTGGATATCGGCCCGGCCCTTAGCCCCATGGCCTATTTCGCACAGTTTCATCTGGATGCGCCTGCTGTGGCGATGGTCACCGCCTCGCATAACCCGAACGGCTGGACCGGCGTCAAGATGGGATTCGAGCGGCCCCTGACCCACGGCCCCGACGAGATGGGCGAGCTAAAGGAAATCGTGCTGGAGGGTCGTGGCCAGCCCCGCCCCGGCGGCAGCTACGAATTCATCGAGGGCGTGCGCGAGGCGTACCTGGACGATCTGGTCGGCGATTTCAAAATGACGCGTCCGCTCAAGGTGGTCTGCGCCACCGGCAACGGCACCGCGTCCGCCTTCGCGCCCGACCTGTTCGCGCGCATGGGGGTCGAGGTGGTCCCCTCCCATAACGAGCTGGACTATACTTTCCCGCACTACAACCCGAACCCCGAAGCAATGGAAATGCTGCACGACATGGCCGATAGCGTACGCGCGTCCGGCGCCGATTTCGCGCTGGGCTTTGACGGTGACGGCGACCGCTGCGGCGTGGTCGACAACGAGGGCGAGGAGATTTTCGCCGACAAGATGGGCGTCATCATGGCCCGCGATTTCGCGCGTCTCTATCCCGGCAGCACCTTTGTCGCTGACGTGAAATCCACCGGACTATTCGCCTCCGACCCCGAATTGCAGGCCCACGGCGCCAAGGCCGACTACTGGAAAACCGGCCACAGCCACATGAAGCGCCGCGTCAAGGAAATCGGCGCATTGGCGGGGTTCGAGAAATCCGGCCACTACTTCCTGGCCGAACCCATCGGGCGCGGCTATGATTGCGGCCTGCGCGTGGCCGTCGAGATCTGCAAGCTGATGGACCGCAACTCGGACAAATCCATGGCCGACCTGCGCCGTGCCCTTCCGGTCACCTATGCGACCCCCACCATGTCACCCTACTGCGCCGATCTTGAGAAATACGATGTCCTGGAGCGTCTGGTTGCCAAGCTGGTCGCACATCACGAGGCCGGAAAACCGCTGGCAGGCCGCAAGATCGCGCAGGTCGTTACCGTCAACGGTGCGCGCGTGATCCTTGACAACGGAAGCTGGGGGCTGGTGCGCGCCTCCTCCAACACGCCCAATCTGGTGGTTGTCTGCGAGAGCAGCGAGAGCGATGCTGAAATGCGTGCGATCTTCGCGGATATCGACGCGGTCATCCGCACCGAACCATCGGTCGGCGATTACGATCAGACGATCTGAATGCAGGCGGGCCGGGCGGGCAGATACGCCGGGCGCGCTACCCTTCGAACGCGTCTTTCGCTGGCACCCCTCGCCCCCCGCCTATAGTGTCCGGCCATGACAGAAACCGCCCTCACATACTCCCCCGATCAGGCCGAAGCGCATGACCGCATCACTGCGGCGCTCCGCGCCGTCGGCGTCGATCTGGACAATGGCATCACCACCCCCCCGCGCGAGGGCGGCACCAGCGTCATGGCCGTGATCGGCAAGGCCGGATCGGGCAAAACGTTGCTGCTGGCCGCGCTCTACCGCGCGCTGGAGGAGGCGGGCGTCGACATCGTGTCGGGCGACTACGAGGGCAAGAAGCGCAAGGACGGCCGCACGCTTGCCATTCTCGCCCCCACGAACAAGGCCGCCTCGGTCCTGCGCATGCACGGCGTTCCGGCAACCACGATCCACCGTATCCTTTATACCCCGGTCTATGACCCCCAGTATGAGAAGATCGCCGAATGGCTGGCGGGCAATGGCGAGCGCCCTGAGATAGAAGAACTGTCGGAAACCGCGCTCGACCGCGCCTTCGCGTTCTATCAGACGAACAAATCCATCCCCGGCGCGCTGGCCGCCGCGGGCCTGAAGGGCAGCGATTTCATTACCGGATGGAAGCGCCGGGACGAGCCGCTGGATATCGGATTTGTCGACGAGGCCAGCATGCTGGACACCCGCCAGATGGACGACCTCAAGGAGATTTTCCCGACCCTCCTGCTGTTCGGCGACCCTGCGCAGCTGGCCCCCGTCAACAGCACCGGCGGCATGGTGTTCGAGACCCTGCCAGAGCCGTCAAAACTGATCCTGCACCGCATCCACCGCCAGGACGCTGACAACCCTATCCTCGATCTGGCGCACGCGCTGGCCGATCCGGCCCTCGAATTCCACGATTTCGAAAAAATGATAGAAGACGCTGCAAAACGCGACGACCGTGTGCAATGGGCGCAGCGCGTGCAGGTCGATCTGATGGCCCGCAGCCCTGTTCTGGTTTGGCGCAACGCGACGCGCATCCGCCTGATCAACGCCTTTCGCTCCGTCCACGGCGCCCCCGAAGATGCCCTGCTGGAAGGCGAGCCGCTGATCTGCGACGGGATCGAGCTGCCGCTAAAACATCGTAAAAAGCGCCTCGACCTCGAGGCACGCGGCCTCATCAAGGGCGCGCAGGTCGTCTATCTGGGACCGGGCCGCAAACCCGGCTTTTCGCGCCTGCACGTCATGGGCGCCGAAGATCCACAAATCAGCGCCGCCAGCATCGTGAAGATCGAAAAACCGGGCGAGGAAGAGCCGTTCATCCCCTTCGCCGCAAACATGGGCGCCACCTTCCTGCACGGCGCAGCCGTCACCATCCACAAGGCGCAAGGCAGCCAATGGAACGACGTGCAAGTCTTCGCCCCCGACCTATACGCCGCCGCCCGGATGGGGCGGAGCGAAGCAGGCCAGCCGCTGTGGAAACGCCTCGCTTACGTCGCAATCACCCGCGCCGAAGAGCGCCTGCACTGGGTTGTGCGCAACCGGTTGTCAAAACCCGAACACAGCCTGCGCGTGGATGACCTGCGTACCAAACCCGTCCCCCTGACGCTGGAAACAAGCGAGGGATAGCCCCTCCACTTCCCTTTCTTCTTGCCGAAAATATCCCCGCCGGAGGCTCCGCCCGTTCCACATGCGCTACAGCGCCAGGCGTCGCACTACCCGCGCCGCAACAGCCGGAACGCTTCGGACGCGCCCCAACCGGCGGCAATCGCGATAGCCAGTGACATCAACCCATAGACCACCGCATCTTCGCGCGACAGCTCGAACAACCACCGCTCCATGCCAACCTTTCGCACATCGATGATGGTCTCGTATTGCGAGACTACATTACTATTTCGGGTCAGGAAAATACGCGTGACATAGGCGCCCTCGGTCAGGTTCGACGGCAGGTCGACTGACGTGCGGAACAGCGTTTGCTCGGACAGCTCGACCGCACCCTCGCGGATCTGATAGGCACCGCTGCGGGTGCGGATACGGATCACCGCATCGGTAAAATCCTGCGCGTTCTGCACCGTACTGGGCGCTCCGACAGACCGGATCGCACGCGGGATCGAGATTTTATGGCGTAGATCCTCGACCTGGCTCAGCACTTGCGCCCACGGTCCGCTGGTTGCCACCGCATAGAAGCTTGGGGCGCTGTCGACCTCGACCGCATCCACGTTGACCCAGATGCCAAATCGGCGCTCCTTGCGGCGCACGTCCAGCGGCTGGCTGGGACCGGCAATGGTGACCACGACCCCCAATTCATCCGCCGGGATCGCCACCTCGCGCTTGATCGCCCCGAACAGCAGGATCTGCGATCCGCTGAATGTGGTGTCGATGGACACGCTGTTCTGGCTCAGACCCAGCACCACCTCCTCGGCCCGCGTCGGCAGCGCGGCGAGCAGCAACAGCGCGATGGCCAACCGCGTTTTCATGGCGTGCCTGCCGCGCTGATCGAATATACCTCACGCGGCTCGATCAGCAGATCCAGGCCCAGTTTGAAGCAAACCGCCAGCACCAGAATAGCCAACAGGATGCGCAGCTGCTCGGCTTTCATGCGGCTGCCGATCCGCGTGCCGAACTGCGCCCCGACGACGCCGCCCACCAGCAACAGGACGGCCAGAACCACATCGACGATCTGGCTGCTGACCGCGTGCAGCATGGTGGTGAACGCCGCGACAAAGATGATCTGAAACAGCGACGTTCCGATCACCACCTTGGTCGGCATGCCCAGCAGATAGATCATCGCCGGCACCATGATGAACCCGCCGCCGACCCCCATGATCGCCGCCAGAACGCCTACGGCAACCCCGACCAGAAGTGGCGGGATGACGCTGATATAAAGACCCGAGGTGCGAAACCGCATCTTCAGCGGCAGCTTCTGGATCCAGGTGTGTTTCTTGCGCTTTGTCGCCACCTTGCCGCCCCGCGCACGGCGGATGGCGCGCAGGCTTTCAAAGAACATCAGCGCACCGATGATCCCCAGAAATACCACGTAGAACAGCGTGACCAGCAGATCGACCTGGCCCAATGCCTTGAGATAATTGAACAGCATGACGCCCAGCGCGGCGCCGAACAGGCCACCGATCAACAGGACGGTGCCCATCCTCAAATCCACCGCGCGGCGTCGGAAATGCGACAGCACCGCCGAAAAGGACGACGCGACAATCTGGTTCGCGCCCGTCGCCACGGCAACAGCCGGGGGGATGCCGATAAAGAACAGCAGCGGCGTCATCAGGAACCCGCCGCCAACGCCGAACATACCCGAAAGCACCCCGACCAGCCCGCCCAGGCCCAGCAACAGGAAGGCGTTGACCGACACTTCGGCGATGGGAAGATAAATCTGCATCACCTTTGGTAGCCCCCAATCCGGCGCCTTGGCAAGCGCCCCAAGGTGGCAAAGGCCCGGTCTGCAGCACTTTTGCACGGGATACGCGCCGCGTTAACCCAATGTGGGCAGTTTCCACGCGGCAAGGCCCGGCAGAAATGGCGCGATCCCCCTTTGAGGTCACATCCAGCGTCAGGCGCGCGCACCGGTCGGGCATTGCGGATCAGCCGTGCAGCGCCTTCTCCATCAGAAGGGCGTCGACGCGGGCGCCATCGATGCGCGCATAATACCCGGCGCGCTGCCCCGTCGGGACATAGCCCGCGCGGGCATAAAGCGCGCGCGCGGCGGTGTTATCCGCCGCCACTTCCAGAAAATGCCGTGCCGCACCGCGCGCGGCCACGTCCCCCTCAACCGCAGCCAGTAACGCGGCAGCCACACCTTGCCTGCGATGGTTCGGATCGGTCGCCAGCGTCAGCAGTTCTGCCTCATCCGCGATCACCCGCGACAGCGCAAAACCGTGCGGCCCCGCGCAAAGGCATGTCAAAGGAGAGGCCAGAAGATCCGCGAACTCATCCGCGCGCCACCCCCGACCCTGCCCGGCAAAGGCGCGGCCGTGCAGGCGCGCCAGATCCTCAGCCGCGCTCATCAAGCATCACCGGAGGCGCATCGCGCGCCGGTGCCGCATCCGCCGCGCGCAGATAAAGCGGCGCAGGTGCGGGGCCGGGCGGTGCGACGGCAGCCAGCCGTGCAATGCGGCAGGCCATTTCACCCGAAGCGGGTAAATAGCGCAGCGGCGCGCCCATGGCCTCGGCCTCGGCCATCGGCATCAGCGCCTGCGCGCCACCCGGCGCCTGCACATAGACATGGTCGCGCGGGGCTGGAATGGCTGCGACATGGGCCGCTTCCTCGTCCAGCGATATCGTTTGAAAGCCGGTGATGCCGATCGCCGGTATCTCCAGCGCCAAGGCCAATCCGCGCGCCGCGGACACGCCGATGCGGATGCCGGTGAAATTCCCCGGCCCGACGCCGACGCCGATCCGTGCCAGATCGCCCCAGACAATCCCGGCCTCGGCCAGCACCTCCTCCAGCAGTGGCATCAGGCGTTCTGCCTGACCGCGCGTCATCTCTTCGCCGCGCATCGCCACCACGCGGGTGCCGCACAGCAAAGCGGCCGCGCAATGCGCGGCCGATGTATCAAAGCCAAGGATATAAGCGTCAGACACCAACCGGGCGCACCTCGGTCACTTCGGGGATATAGTGGCGCAGCAGATTCTCGATTCCCATCTTCAGCGTGATGGTCGAGGACGGGCAACCGGCGCAGGCACCCTGCATGTGCAGATAGACGATGCCGCGATCAAACCCGTGAAAGGTGATGTCGCCGCCATCCTGCGCCACGGCGGGGCGCACGCGAGTGTCCAGCAATTCCTTGATCTGGTTGACGATCTCGCCGTCTTCACCGGTGTGCTCGGAATGGCCCGACGGTGCAGTTCCGCCGTCTTTCATGACCGGCAGCCCCGACTGGAAATGTTCCATGATCGCCCCCAGCAGTGCGGGTTTGATATGGTCCCATTCGGTTCCGTCGGCTTTGGTGACGGTTACGAAGTCGCTGCCAAAGAACACGCCCGTGACGCCATCAACCGCAAAGATGCGCGTAGCCAGCGGCGACGCGCCCGCATTCTCGGCCGACGGAAAATCGGCGGTACCTGCGGGCAGGACAGTCTGGCCCGGCAGGAATTTCAGTGTCGCCGGGTTCGGCGTGGATTCGGTCTGAATGAACATGGGACACCCCTGTATTGACTGATACAGCATATGCGCCCCGCCGAGGCCGGAGTCAAGGTTTGGAACCATTCTAAACTGCGCCCGTGCCATTTTGTGCGACTCAGAGCGCCGCCATCAAGCTTTGCATTGCAGACCGGTAGCCATCTACGATCTGGTCGCGCCGGATATGGCGGCCACCCTTGACCGAATGACGGCCCGCTGACCAGACATCGGTCACGACTCTATCCTTGGCGGCAAACGCCAGCCCATCCAGCAGTTGATGGGTTTGCAGGGCGCACAGGGCCGGGTCCGTGCTGTCGATCGCGACCAGATCGGCCAGCTGGCCCACGGCGATAGTGCCCGCCTTGCGCCCCAAGGCCTGCGCACCGCCGCATGCGGCACCCGTATACAATGCCTCGCCCACCGATCCCTCGCCGACGACCATCACGTTGCGGGCAAAGTCCCGCAGGCGTTGGGAATATTCCAGCGTGCGCAGTTCTTCCGTCAGCGAGATCAGCACGTTGGAGTCCGAGCCGATACCGAATGCGCCGCCCGCTTCCAGATAGGACGGGCCGTTGAATGGGCCATCGCCCAGGTTGGCCTCGGTGATCGGGCACAGCCCCGCAACCGCCCCGGATTTGGCCATGTCGCGCGTCTCGCCCAGTGTCATGTGTGTTGCATGAATCAGGCACCAATCGGGGGTGACGTTCACATTTTCCAGCAGCCATTCGACAGGACGCGCGCCCAGCCAGGCCGAGATGTCGGCGACTTCCTTGGGCTGTTCGGCGATGTGAATATGGGTCGGGCCGCTGGCATGGGCGCCCAGCACCGCCGACAGATCGCCCGGCGACGTCGCTCGCAAAGAGTGCGGCGCGATGCCGACGCGGCAATCCGCTGGCAGCTCGCCAACAGCCATCTCGGCGCGGACAACCAGATCGTTGAAACGGTCCACCGAATTGCCGAACCGCGCCTGCCCGGGCTGAAGCGCAACCTGCCCTGCGCCGCCATATGTATAGAGAACCGGCAGATGCGTCAGGCCGATGCCCGTGGTTGCGGCAGCGGCGGCGATCCGTGACGACAACTCGCCCAGATCATCGTAGGGCGCCCCGTCCGGCTGGTGGTGGATATAGTGAAACTCGCCCACGCTGGCATAGCCCCCCTCTTGCATTTCAAGGAAGACGAAAGCAGCAATGGCCTCGATATGCCCGGGCGTCAGATGCGCGGTAAAGCGGTACATTAGATCCCGCCACGTCCAGAAGCTGTCTTTGCCCGCCATGCGATACTCGGTCATCCCAGCCATCGCGCGCTGAAAGCTGTGGCTGTGCAGATTGGCGAGCGCAGGCAGCAACGTATCGACGAGCGTATCGCCGGGCTGCGGCATCCGGCCTGATTCGACGGCGGTGATTGCCCCCGAACTGACGGTCAGACGAACGTTCTGCGCCCATCCGGTCGATAACATGGCTTGCTTTGCGAAAATCATTTGACGGCCTTTCGTATCTTTATGTATAGACATATAGATCATTTATGCGCGCTATAAAAGTGAAACCTAAGCTATCGGGGGCCAGATATGACAGCCAGCAGCAAGCTTTACGTTGATTTGACCGTCGCGACGATGACCGCATCCCAGACCGCCTATGGCCTGGTCGAGAATGCCGCGATCGTCACGACGGAGGATCAGATCGCATGGGTCGGGCCGCTGGCCGATCTGCCCGCCGGACACGCGAGTCTGACGCGCGAGGGCCTGGGCGGGCGGCTGGTCACGCCGGGCCTGATCGATTGCCACACTCATGTCGTGCATGGCGGCGATCGCGCCGTCGAATTCGAAATGCGCCTGAACGGGGCAAGCTACGAAGAGGTCGCGCGCGCAGGCGGTGGCATCGTGTCGACCGTGACCGCGACCCGCGAGGCCAGCGTCGATGACTTGATCGCCAGCGCGCTGCCCCGCGTCGATGCGCTGCTGGCCGAGGGCGTCACGGTTCTGGAGGTCAAATCGGGCTATGGCCTCGACCGCGAAACCGAACTGCGCATGCTGCGCGCCGCCCGTGCGCTGGATCAGCATCGCCCCGTGCGGGTCGTGACCAGCTTCCTTGGCGCGCATGCCGTGCCGGTCGAATATCTGGGCAGCCCGGACGCCTATATTGACGACATGTGCATTCCCACGCTTCGCGCCGCCCATGCCGAAGGGCTGGTCGATGCCGTAGACGGTTTCTGCGAGGGGATCGCATTTCTGCCGGATCAGATTGCCCGTGTTTTTGACGTGGCCAGGGAACTGGGCCTGCCGCTGAAACTGCATGCCGAGCAGCTGTCGAACCTTGGCGGCGCCAAGCTGGCCGCGTCCTACGGGGCAATGTCGGCGGATCATATCGAATATCTGGACGAGGATGGCGTCATCGCGATGGCACAGGCCGGAACCGTGGCGGTTGTCCTGCCCGGCGCCTTCTACACATTGCGCGAAACGCAGGCGCCGCCGATCGCCGCGCTGCGCAAACATGGCGTGCCGATGGCACTGGCCAGCGATTGCAACCCCGGCTCCTCGCCCATGACATCGCTTTTGCTGACGATGAACATGGCCTGCACGCTGTTCCGCATGACGCCCGAGGAGGCGCTGACCGGCGTCACGCGTCACGCCGCGGCCGCCCTCGGTCTGACCGATTGCGGCCAGATCGCAACCGGGATGCGCGCCGATCTGGCGGTGTGGGATATCAAACACCCTGCCGAGCTGGCCTATCGCATCGGCTTCAACCCCCTTCACACCCGCATTTTCGGAGGCAACTCGTGACCACACTCACCCTGACGCCTGGCGCTGTCACACTGGATCATCTTGCCACGGTCTACTGGGACGAGGCCTCCGTGCGTCTTGACCCGGCCTGCCGCCCCGATATCGAGCGCGCGCATGCCTGTATCGCGCGGGCCGTGGCCGGAACCGATGCCGTCTACGGTGTGAACACGGGTTTCGGCAAGCTGGCCAGCGTTCAGATCGCGTCCGAGGATACCGCAACCCTGCAGCGCAACCTGATCCTGTCGCATTGCTGCGGCGTCGGGCCTGCGATTCCGCGCCGCCATGCGCGGCTGCTGATGGCGCTCAAACTGCTGAGTCTGGGGCGCGGTGCATCCGGCGTGCGCCTCGAGGTGGTCGACCTGATCGAAGCAATGCTGGACAAGGGCGTGACGCCCGTCATCCCGGCGCAAGGGTCGGTCGGTGCGTCCGGCGATCTGGCGCCGCTGGCGCATATGGCCGCTGCGATGATGGGCCATGGCGAGGCTGAATTTGGCGGCAAGGTGATGCCGGGCGCCGACGCGCTGGCCGCCGCCGGGCTGACCCCGGTGGAACTGGGCCCGAAAGAAGGGCTGGCGCTGATCAACGGCACGCAGTTTTCCACCGCGTTTGCGCTGGCGGGCCTGTTCGGCGCGTGGCGCGGTGCGCATTCCGCGCTGGTCACATCGGCGCTGTCCACGGATGCAATCATGGGCTCGACCGCGCCGCTTCAGCCGGAAATTCACGAATTGCGCGGCCACGCGGGCCAGATCGAGGCGGGCGAGACCATGCGCGCGCTGCTGGACGGCTCGGAAATCCGCGAAAGCCACGTTGACGGCGATGCCCGCGTGCAGGACCCCTATTGCATCCGCTGCCAGCCGCAGGTGACGGGCGCGGCGATGGACGTGCTGCGCATGGCCGCCCGCACGCTGGAGATCGAGGCCAACGCCGCCACCGACAACCCGCTGGTTCTGGTCGGCGCCGATCTGATTGTCTCGGGCGGGAATTTCCATGCCGAGCCGGTCGGCTTTGCCGCCGATATGATCGCGCTGGCCGTGGCGGAAATCGGGGCAATCGCGCAGCGCCGGATCGCGCTGATCGTCGATCCGGTGCTCAGCTTCAACCTGCCGCCGTTCCTGACGCCGAAGCCCGGCCTTAATTCAGGCTACATGATCGCCGAGGTGACGACCGCCGCCCTGATGAGCGAGAACAAGCATCTGGCGAACCCCTGCGTCACCGACAGCACGCCCACATCCGCCAATCAGGAGGATCACGTCAGCATGGCCGCCCACGGCGCCCGGCGCCTTGGGCAAATGCTGGAAAACCTCAACCGTATTCTGGGGGTTGAGCTGCTCTGCGCCGCGCAGGGCATTGATTTCCGCGCGCCGCTGGCAACAAGCGAGCCGCTGCAGCGCGTCGTGGCGCGCGTGCGCGAGAGTGTAGAAACATTGGGAGACGATCGTTACATGGCACCTGATCTTGAACTGGCCGCAACTTTGATTGAAAGCGGCGCAATTGCAGATGTTGCAGGCATTTCCATGCCGGAGCTGCGCACATGACCCCGGTAGAGCTGCACCGCGGAGACAGCCCCATCGTCCTGGGCCTGCCCCATACCGGCACCTATGTGCCTGAAAATGTCCTGGCCGATCTGAACGATCGCGGGCGCGGTCTGGACGATACCGATTGGTATCTTCACAAACTGTATGGAGACCTTCTGCCCGGGGTGACGACGGTGCGTGCGACGTTCCACAGGTATGTCATTGACGCCAATCGCGACCCATCGGGCGCATCGCTCTATCCGGGGCAGAACACCACTGGTCTGGTCCCGCTGACGGACTTTGAAGGTCGCGACATCTGGGACAAAGTGCCAGACGCCGATGAAATTGAAGCGCGCCGTGTCGCCTATCACGCACCATATCACGCCACGATGCGCGCAGAAATGGATCGCGTGCGCGCACTGCACGGAATTGCAATCCACTATGATTGCCATTCGATCCGGTCGCAGATTCCGTTCCTGTTCGAAGGCACGTTGCCCGATTTCAACATCGGGACGGATTACGGCGTAACCTGCGATCCCTCTATCGAGGCCGCGGTGACTCAGATTTGCGAAAACGCGGATAACTACAGCACTGTAGTCAACGGACGCTTCAGAGGTGGCTGGACCACGCGTCACTACAGCCAGCCTGAGCAAGGATTCCATACAATTCAAATGGAGCTGGCTCAGTCAACCTATCTCACAGTCGAAGCGGCGCCGTGGCCCTACGATACCGACAAGGCCGACCGCCTGCGCGTCCATCTGCGTGATATTCTGACCAAACTGGCCGATCTGGCCCTCACTTCAACTCCGGCCCTTGGAGGCAAACCATGAGCGATCCCCGCAAGAACACCCGCGACATCTATCCCGCGACCGGCAGTGACATCTCCGCCAAAAGCTGGATGACCGAAGCGCCGATGCGGATGCTGATGAACAACCTGCATCCCGATGTTGCCGAAAACCCGCATGAACTGGTCGTCTATGGCGGAATCGGCCGCGCGGCACGGACATGGAAGGACTTCGACACCATCGTCGCCAGCCTCAAGGATCTGGAAGAAGACCAGACGCTGCTGGTGCAATCGGGCAAGCCCGTCGGCGTGTTTCAGACCCACAAGGACGCGCCGCGCGTGCTGATCGCCAACAGCAATCTGGTGCCGCATTGGGCGACATGGGACCATTTCAACGAGCTGGATAAGAAGGGCCTGGCGATGTACGGCCAGATGACCGCCGGGTCGTGGATCTACATCGGTTCTCAGGGCATCGTGCAGGGCACCTACGAGACGTTTCAAGAGGCCGGGCGCCAGCATTACGATGGCGACCTGACTGGCAAATGGGTACTGACCGGCGGTCTTGGCGGCATGGGCGGCGCGCAGCCTTTGGCAGCCGTGATGGCCGGGGCCTGCTGCCTTGCCGTGGAATGCAACCCTGACAGCATCGATTTCCGCCTGCGCACGAAATATGTCGACGAGCGCGCCGATACGCTGGACGAGGCGCTGGAGATGATCGACCGCTGGACCAAAGCGGGCGAGGCGAAATCGGTCGGCCTTCTGGGCAACGCCGCCGATGTGTTCCCCGAACTGGTCAGACGCGGCGTGCGCCCCGATATCGTCACCGACCAGACCTCGGCCCACGATCCGGTCAACGGCTATCTGCCGCAGGGCTGGACCATGGGCGAATGGAGGGAAAAACGCGAAAGCGATCCCAAGGCAGTGGAAAAGGCCGCGCGCGCATCGATGAAGGTGCAGGTCAAGGCGATGGTGGATTTCCATGCCGCTGGCATCCCGACCGTCGATTACGGCAACAACATCCGGCAGATGGCGCTGGAAGAGGGGCTGGAAAACGCCTTCGATTTCCCCGGCTTCGTGCCTGCCTATATCCGCCCGCTGTTCTGCCGCGGTATCGGCCCGTTCCGCTGGGCCGCGCTGTCGGGCGATCCCGAAGACATCTACAAGACCGACGCCAAGGTCAAAGAGATCCTGTCCGAGGACACGCATCTGCACAACTGGCTGGACATGGCGCGCGAGCGGATTTCGTTCCAGGGCCTGCCCGCCCGCATCTGCTGGGTCGGTCTGGGCGTGCGTGACAAGCTGGGCTTGGCCTTCAACGAAATGGTGCGCAATGGCGAACTGAGCGCGCCCATCGTCATTGGCCGCGACCATCTGGATTCAGGCTCTGTCGCGTCGCCGAACCGCGAAACCGAGGCGATGATGGACGGCTCGGACGCGGTGTCGGACTGGCCGCTGCTGAACGCGCTGCTGAACACCGCGTCGGGCGCGACATGGGTATCGCTGCACCACGGCGGCGGCGTCGGCATGGGCTTTAGCCAGCATTCCGGCATGGTGATCTGCTGTGACGGCAGCGAGGACGCAGACCGCCGCATCGCCCGTGTTTTGTGGAATGACCCCGCCACGGGCGTCATGCGCCACGCCGATGCCGGATACGACATCGCCAAGGAGTGCGCCCGTGAAAACGGGCTGAACCTGCCGGGCATTCTGTAAGTTTTGCATCGCCCCGGCCCATGCCCAACGGCGACGCGCGAAGGCCGAAAACGACCGCCGCTGATCCTGCTAGGCCAGCGGCGGTTTTCAATCCTGGGGAACGGCAGAGACCGATCCGATCACGCCCCCGAACGCGGTCTGACTCGCGTCAGGTAATCATCTCCAGCCGCTCCTTGCTCAGATCGCCGGGCACGATGGTGATGGGGATGGGCAGGCTGCCCGCCGTGCGGCTGAGCTGGCTGACCAGCGGGCCCGGCCCAGCCCGGTCTACCGCTGCGCCCAGCACCAGCACGCCCACATCCGGATCTTCGGCGATCTGGGCGATGATCTCGGCGACAGGTTCGCCCTCGCGGATGACCAGCTCGGGGTCCACGCCCTGTTTATCGCGCATCCACTTGGCAAAAACCTCGAAATGCGCCTCGATCCGCTCGCGCTGTTCTTCGCGCATGATGTCGCCGACACCGATCCAGTGGTTGAAATCTTCGGGCGGTATGATCGACAGAATCGCCACCCCGCCTTGGGTATGGGCGGCGCGCATGGCGGCAAAGCGCATGGCATTCAGGCATTCGCGGCTGTCGTCCAAAACCACCATGAATTTACGCATCACACCCTCCCCTGGGACCAGACGACAATGCCACCGCCCGCCCCCCCGTGCAAGTTCGCGTTGCCGGGCATCATGCGTCCAGCCCCCGCCCCTTCAGCAGCGCCTCGACGCCCGGCAATTTCCCGCGGAACGCCAGATACAGCGCCTCGGCATCAGCCGATCCGCCGCGCGACAGGATATGCTCCTCCAGCGCGCGGGCGCGCTCTGGATCGAATGCACCGCCCGCCTCCTCAAACGACGCGAAGGCGTCGGCATCCATCACCTCGGACCACATGTAGCTGTAATAGCCCGAGCTGTACCCGTCGCCGGCGAACACATGCGCAAATTGCGGCACCGCATGGCGCATCGTGATCGCCGCTGGCATGTCGATTTCCGCCAGCACGTCGGCCTGCCGTAGCATTGGGTCGGCAGGCGGCGGGCCATCGTGAAAGCTGAGATCGACCAACGCGGACGCCACATATTCCACCGTCTGGAACCCCATATCGAAGGTCGCGGCATCCAGCACCTTTTGCAGAAAATTCTGCGGCATCGCCTCGCCCGTGTCGGCGTGGGTGGCAAATTCGCCCAGCACCTCGGGGACCTCCAGCCAATGCTCGAACAACTGGCTGGGCAGTTCCACGAAATCGCGCGCGACCGATGTGCCACTGACGCTTTCGTAGGTTACGTCCGACAGCATCTGGTGCAATGCATGGCCAAATTCGTGGAACAGCGTGCGCGCGTCGTCATAGCTCAGCAGCGCGGGATCGCCCTTGGCAAAGTTGCACACATTGATGACAACCGGCCCCTGTTTCTCGGGGAATTTCGCCTGCCCGCGCATCGCACTGCACCACGCGCCCGACCGTTTGGGGGCGCGCGCGAAATAATCGCCGATGAAGACGGCGATATGCGCGCCGTCGCGCGTCACCTCCCAAGCCCTGCAATCGGGATGGTAGAGCGGGATTTGCACCGGCTTGAACTCCAGCCCGAACAAGCGGTTCGCGCAGGCGAACGCCGCCTCGATCATGCGGTCCAGCTGCAGGTAGGGCTTCAGCTCGGACTCATCCAGATCATGCTCGGCCTGCCTGCGTTTCTCCGCATAATACCGCCAATCCCACGGCGCCAGATCGGCATTGACGCCATCGGCGCGCATCATTTCGGTCAGGACCTTCGCGTCGCGATCCGCCTGTGCCTTGGCCGGCGTCCAGACCTGCATCAAAAGGTTGCGCACGGCGTCCGGCGTCTTGGCCATCTCCGTTTCCAGCTTGAAGTCAGCAAAGCTGTCATAACCCAGCAGCTTTGCGCGCTCGTCGCGCAGCGCCAGCGTTTCAGCCGCAATTCCGCGGTTATCCGTCTCGCCGCCATTGGCCCCCCGGGCGGTCCACGCGTCAAACGCCCGCTTGCGCAGATCGCGGCGCGGCGAGAATTGCAGGAACGGCACGATCAGCGACCGCGACAAGGTGATGATTGGCCTCTGCAAACCCTGCTCGCTGCCCGCCGCGCGCGCATTGCGGATCAGGAAATCGGGCAATCCCTCCAGATCCGCCTCGGCCAGTTCCATATACCAGTCGGCCTCGTCAGCCAGCAGGTTCTGGGTAAACGCCGTGCCCAGTTCAGCCAGCCGCGCCATAATCGCCTGCATCCGCGCCTCGGCCGCGCCGCTCAACGCGGCGCCGTGACGCATGAAACTGCGATGGGTCAGCATCAGCACGCGCGCCTGCTCCTCGCTCAGACCCAGCGCCTCGCGCTGCTCCCAAAGCACCCCGATGCGGGCGAAAAGCGGCTTTTGTGCATACAGCCACGACGAATACGCCGCCAGCTTGGGCGCAAAGTCACGTTGCAGCGCTTGGCGCACCGGATTACTATCGGCCCCGGCAACGGTGAAAAAGACGCTCAGCACCTTGTCCAGCGCCTTGCCCGATGCCTCCAGCGCCTCGATTGTGTTGGCAAATGTCGGTGCCTCGGGCGTTTTCGCAATCGCCAAAATCTCGGCGCGGGCCAGCGTCAGGGCTGTCTCCAGCGCGGGGGCGAAATCGGCGTCATCGATGCGGTCGAACGGGGCGACGGCAAAGGGGGTATCCCATGCGCCCAGAAGCGGATTGGTCATGTGACCTCCTTGGTGCCGCAGACCGAACAATCGTCGCGGCGTTTGATATCTATGCGGCGCGCATCCGAATAGAGTGCGTCATAGATCAGCAGCGTCCCGCGCAGCGTCGCGCCCGCGCCGGTAATCAGCTTGATCGCTTCGCCCGCCATCATCGCGCCGATGACGCCCGGCAGCGGCCCCATCACGCCCGCCTCTGCGCAGGACGGCGCCAACCCCTCGGCCGGAATGTCGGGGAAAATGCAGGCATAGCAGGGCGCACCACTGGCGGGATCGAACACGCTCAACTGCCCCTCCCATTGGGTCAGCGCGCCCGAAATCAGCGGCTTTCCGGTGGCGACGGCAGTGCGGTTCACCAGATGGCGGGTGGCAAAATTATCGGTGCCATCTAGGATTATGTCATATTCGGCAAACAGATCGGCAGCGATGTCTTCTGTCAGGCGGCGCGCGTAGGGGCGCATGTCGACATGCGGGTTCAGCGCGCGCACGGCGGCGGCGGCGGAATGAACCTTGGGCGTGCCGATATCCGCGTCGCGGTGGATCACCTGCCGTTGAAGGTTCGACAGGTCGACGACGTCGTCGTCGATCACGCCGATGGTGCCGACACCCGCCGCGCCCAGATAGCTCATCACCGGCGATCCCAGACCGCCCGCGCCAATCACCAGAACGCGGGCATTTTTCAGCGCCTTCTGCCCCGGCCCGCCAACCTCGCGCAGAATGATATGCCGCGCATAGCGTTCCAGTTCGGCATCCGAAAAGGCGCCGCTGCGCGCGACCGGCGCCTCGCCTGCCCCGGCCCGCGCACGCACCCGGCGCAACCCGGCACGATAGAGCAGCACCAACGCCGCAAACCCGCCCAGCAGCAGCCAAGGCGCCGCACTACCGCCAGTCGCAACCCGCAAGGGCGAGGCTACAGGCTGCACCAGATGCAACAGCACGACGCCGACCCACAAGCATCCGATCATCCCCCAGCGCATCCGCCCGGCCGTACCCAATAGCGCCCCCAAACCCCAAAGCGCGCCAGCAAGGATGAAAACCAGCAGCATCAGCCGACCCCGGTCGAACCAAAGCCGCCCGTGCCGCGCGCGGTGTCCGCCAGCGCCTCGGCCAGCGCGAATTCCGCCACGACAACCGGCGCCACGACCATCTGCGCAATCCGCGCGCCATGCGCAACCTCGAACGGCGCGGCGCCCTGATTGATCAAAATCACGCCCAGCGGCCCTCGATAGTCGCTGTCGATCGTGCCCGGTGCATTCGCCAACGTCACACCATGTCTCAGCGCCAGCCCCGACCGTGGCCTGATCTGCACCTCATACCCCTCGGGAATCGCCAGCCGCAGCCCCGTCGGGACCAGCGCCCGCGCGCCCGGCGCCAGAACCACACCCGCGCCACCGGGAAAATTCGCGCGCAGATCCGCCCCGGCCGCGCCGCTGCTGGCATAGACGGGCAGGCCCAGATTGCGGTCCGCGCCATCGTCCCAGCACAGCGTTACCGTCACCATACGCCTGCCCTTTCAATGTTCCCAAAATACTCAAAATCCCCGGCCCGCCACACGCGACAGGGATCAAAGCATAGCGCCCCCGCGCCCGATGTCACATCGGCACCAGCGCCCAATAGTCGAGGTCTAGCAGAACATCCGGCAGATACCGGCCATCCTCCCCCTTCAACGCGCCTGCCGTGCCGCCCTTGGTCGCCACCAGCCGCAGGCGCAGCGCACCGACGCCCGGCGCGGCGGTCTCGGCGCGGTCCAGAACCTCGCTCCAGGCGCGCACCGTGTCGCCGGAATGACACGGGTTGGCATGCGCGCCGCCATTGAGCCCGGCAATGATCTGCGCATTCGCCAGCCCGTTGAAGCTGAGCGCGCGCGCCATCGAGATGACATGCCCGCCATAGATCAGCCGCCCGCCATCGCGCGCCGTCGAATCGAAATGCACCTTGGCGGTGTTCTGCCACAGGCGGGTGGCCAGCATATGCTCGGCCTCTTCAATCGTGACGCCATCGACATGGTCGATCACCTCGCCCACGGCATAGTCGCCCCAGCGATGCGGCTCGCCGGCCAGCGTGAAATCATAGTTCGTGAAATCCAGTCCGTCCGGAATGACCAGTTGATCGGCCGCCAGCGCGGGCGCCAGATCGGGGATCACCGTTTCGGGCGCGGGCGCGTCCGTGTCGCGCTTTTTGACCATCACCCAGCGCACATAATCCAGCACCACCTCGCTGTGCTGGTTGAATCCCTTCGTGCGCACCCAGACGACGCCGGATTTGCCGTTCGAATTCTGCTTCAGCCCGATCACCTCGGACACCGAACGCAGCGTATCGCCCGCATGGACCGGGCGCAGCCAGCGCCCCTCGGCATAGCCCAGATTGGCCAGCGCGTTCAGCGAGATGTCCGGCACCGTCTTGCCGAACACGACATGGAAGGCTGCCAGATCGTCCAGCGGCGCGCCATCCAGCCCGCAGGACCGCGCGAATTCATCCGACGAATACAGCGCATGGCGCGCCGGATACAGCGCATGATACAGCGCCCGCTCGCCGCCCGATACGGTGCGCGGCACGGCATGTTCGATCACTTGCCCGACCGAGTAATCCTCAAAGAAGCGGCCCGGATTTGTCTTGGTCTTCGTCATGTCTACTGCTCGCCCAGTTTCGTGTCAGGGGTGTAGACGCCAGGCGCGTCCTTGGTCACGGCCTGGCCGCAGCGCATCACGCCGTTGGCCGCATCAAAGCCTTGAGTCGGGCTGCCATACAGCTCCCAGCCCTTGTTCAGCGCGTCCGTCACCTTGTGGCAGAAGGCCGATGTGTCGTCGGCGCTGAGAAAGCGATACAGTTTCATGACATCCTCATCCAAATACGGGGTAGCCCAGCGCGTTGTGCACAAATGCGATCACGGCATAGAGCACCACACTGGCCACAACTGCAATCACCTCCTTGCGCCGCGGCGCGGCAGGCGGCTTGGTCCAGTCGGGTTCGGCGCGGTTGATCACGATCATCTCGGCAACCGCCCAGGCCAGCAGCCCGCCAAAGAGGATGAAGGACGCGACATCGCCGTTCACCAGCAGATGTGCCAGCGCCCAGACCTTGACGCCCGCCAGCATTGGGTGACGCATCTTGCGCGCCAGCGCGGTTTTCATACCCGCAGCGGCGAACAGGTAGATCGACAGCAGCATGAGCAGATTGTTGATGCCCACCGTCGCCGGCTGACGGCCCCAGAAGTAGGCGCCATCGGACATGCGATAGCCGATGACCATCAGGACCACTCCGGCCAGCAGAACCAGCGTGATCGGCCCGCGCGCCTTGGCACCCATCCCCGCGCGCGCATCCGGCGCCGCGCGTTTAAAGAAATGCCCGGCGCACCACAGCGCGAGGCCCAGTATCAGAATGGCAATGCCCATCATGCGTCCTCCATTTCGGCCAGCACCTGTGCCTTGGCCAGTATCCTGCGCGCGGCGACCACGTGCAGGTTTTCCACGATCGTGCCGTCGACCACGGCCACCCCTTCGCCCGAGGCCTGACTGGACTCATGCGCCGCGATCTGGCGGCGGGCAAGGTCAATCTCGGACGCGGTCGGCGCAAAGGCCCGGTTCGCCCCCTCGATCTGCGCAGGGTGGATCAGCGTCTTGCCGTCAAAACCCAGATCGCGGCCCTGCTCGCATTCCGCCATCAGACCGTCGCCGTCGCGGAACCGGTTGTAAACTCCGTCGATGGCGACAACGCGCGCCGCGCGGGCAGCCATGACGATGGTTTGCAGCGCCATCATCAGCGGCAGGCGGTCGGTGCGGGTACGGGTGCCCAGATCCTTGGTCAGATCATTGGTGCCGGTCACCATCCCGGTCACGCGCCCATGCGCCGCGATATCGCGGGCATTGAACACGCTGACCGGCGTTTCCATCATCACCCAGATCGGCATGGTATCGGGCAGCAGATCGGCCAGATTGTCGACGTCGGACCGGGTGTTCACCTTGGGCAGCAGGATCGCATCTGCGCCCGCATCCTTCAGCGCACGCACGTCCTCCAGCCCCCATTCGGTCATCAAGGCGTTGATGCGCACGATCTTGGCCCGGCGCCCGTATCCACCATCCTTGAGCGCCTGCACCAGCGTGCCACGCGCGGCGGTCTTGGCATCGGGCGCGACCGCGTCCTCCAGATCAAAGATGATCGCATCGCAGGGCAGATCACGCGCCTTTTGCAACGCGCGCTCTTTCGAGGCCGGGATATAAAGGACGGACCTGTAAGGGCGGGTGGCAGAGTCCATGGATCTCTCCTGCTCGGGCTGCAATATTACTGCGCAGGGATGCCATTTTCCAGCGCATTGGTTCAAGGCTTTTCTCGCCGCAGCGCAGAATGACCAGGCGCTTGCAGGCCGCACCCGACCACCTGCGCAACGCAGAACCCTTGCGCGCGGGGCCAAATAGGACTACCTCAACGGCGGAAATTCTTTGCCAATCGGAGGTAACAACCCATGGCCAGACCCAAGATCGCACTGATCGGCGCCGGACAGATCGGCGGCACGCTTGCCCATCTCGCCGCCATCAAGGAACTGGGCGATATCACCCTGTTCGACATCTCCGAAGGCACCCCCGAGGGCAAGGCGCTGGATATCGCCGAATCCGGCCCTGCCGAGGGTTTTGATGCCACGCTGAAGGGCACGCAGTCCTACGCCGATATCGCGGGTGCGGATGTGTGCATCGTCACCGCCGGCGTTCCGCGCAAACCGGGGATGAGCCGCGACGACCTGCTGGGCATCAACCTCAAGGTCATGAAATCGGTTGGCGAGGGCATTGCCAAGCATGCGCCGAACGCGTTCGTCATCTGCATCACCAACCCGCTGGATGCGATGGTCTGGGCGTTGCGCGAATTTTCCGGCCTGCCGCATGAAAAGGTCTGTGGCATGGCGGGCGTTCTGGATTCGGCACGCTTCCGCCACTTCCTCAGCCTGGAATTCGGCGTATCGATGCGCGACGTGTCGGCCTTTGTGCTGGGCGGTCATGGCGACACGATGGTGCCGCTGGTGCGCTACTCTACCGTCGCAGGCATCCCCCTGCCCGACCTGATCGACATGGGCTGGACCACGCAGGACAAACTGGACGCGATCGTCCAGCGCACCCGCGACGGCGGCGCCGAGATCGTCGGCCTGCTGAAAACAGGCAGCGCATTCTACGCGCCCGCAACCAGCGCCATCGAGATGGCCGAAGCGTACTTGAAGGACCAGAAACGCGTCCTGCCCTGCGCCGCGCATGTCGACGGTGCCTATGGCCTGAACGGTTTCTACGTCGGCGTGCCGACCGTGATCGGTGCGGGCGGCATCGAGAAGGTCATCGAGATCAAGATGAACAAGGACGAACAGGCGATGTTCGATAAATCGGTCAGCGCCGTCAAAGGTCTGGTCGAGGCGTGCAAGGGCATCGACGGGTCGCTGGCCTAAGCCTCTGCGGTTCAGAAATAACCGAAGGCCCCGGCATTGCGACCGGGGCCTTTTTCTTGCGAAACGCAGCCGTACCAATCGGGCAAAGCGGTGCTTACGGCAGACCCTTGGTGCGTTCCGGCAATCTGCGGCGTAGCTCTGCATTGAACGCCTCAACGCTGAAATCAGGCAGGTTTCCCAACACGTCCCCCAACACGGGCGTCGGATTGAACGGTGTCTCGTACAGCAATCCGAATGCGCGCAGGCGGGCCTGCTGCTGGGGTCCGATCTCCTTCAACTCCGCATGTAGCGCCTCATAGCCACCGGGCGTGGCGGCGACGCTTGCGGCCCGATCAATCTGCGCCTGCCGGTGCGCCGCGACGTTGAAATCGGCCGGATCGTATTCGGTATAGCGCCGCAGCTTGGTCAGCCATTGCAGGCGTGTCAGCCCGTCAAAATGCAACAGCCGCGCGGCGGTGCTGCGAAACCGTTCCGCCCGCGTGCGCCCCTTGCCGCGAAACGCCCAGTGGATGCCAAGCCGATAATCCCCGTCCCGCGGCACCGCGCATTTGCCTGCCGAATGGCCCAGCACTCCGAAATCCAGAAAGTCGACATGGTCGCCATAAATCACCCTGTCGGTGTCGATTCCGTCACCGCGCCGTATCAGCGACCGGGTACAGGTCCGAAAGACGCCCTCCCATATCGACGTCTGTGGGCCGGGCAGGTACATGCGCTCGGCCACCGGGAAATACAGTTCGCACTCCAGCTCGCGGACAGCGGCCATTTCAGCGCCCAAGGGACGGTCCTGCACCAGAAATTCATCGGCATCCAGATGCACCAGCCAATCCACACCGCAGCGCTTCAACGCATGATTGGCGTTCAGCGCCTGACGCCGCCGATGGGTGGGCGGGCGCCGCCCGGCCGGGGCAGCGCGGCGCCAGTGCGCGTCATCGCAGCGCACCGCGCAAACACCGGGGATGGCCTCCAGCAGCGGCAGAACAGGGTCGTCCGGGTCATCCAGATACACATGCACCTCCGCCGCGCCAGTGCCGATATGCCAGCCAACATTCGCCAGCAGCAATTGCGCCGGTTCGTGCGCTGTCAGCACAATGCCCCAGCTGGCCGGTGGCAGATTATCGTTGGACATGACGGCTCCTGCGTCTGTTGGACGGGGTTCGGGCACAGTAGCCACCCCTCGATTCCCTGCAACGACAAAGGCGGGTGATTTTGTGATCACACGATTGAAGCCTGTGATCACAAAGCTCTGAATTTTGCCCCTTATCCGGCAAGAATGGCAAAAAACCGTTTAATCCCCGCAAAGCGTTATATGTATATCAGAACCGACCACAGAAAAACGGGACAGCTTCCATGAACATCCACGAGTATCAGGCCAAGGCGCTGCTGCGCTCCTACGGGGCGCCCGTGTCGGACGGCCGCGTCGTTCTGCGCGCAGAAGAGGCCAAGACAGCCGCCAGCGAAATGGACGGCCCCCTCTGGGTGGTCAAGGCGCAGATCCACGCCGGCGGGCGCGGCAAGGGCACCTTCAAGGAATCCGGCGCAGGCGAGGCCGGCGGCGTGCGTCTGGCCAAATCCGTCGAAGAGGCCGCGAATGAGGCCAAGCGCATGCTGGGCCGCACGCTGGTCACCAAACAGACCGGCCCGGCGGGCAAGCAAGTGAACCGCATCTATATCGAGGACGGCGCAGGCATCCAGACCGAGATGTATCTGGCCCTTCTGGTGGATCGCCAGACCAGCCGCGTCAGCTTTGTCGCGTCGACCGAGGGCGGCATGGATATCGAAGAGGTCGCGGAAAACACGCCCGAAAAAATCCTCAGTCTGTCTGTCGATCCGGCGACCGGCTATCAGGCGTTTCACGGGCGCCGCATCGCCTTCAACCTCGGGCTGGAGGGCGCGCAGGTCAAGCAATGCGTCGCGCTGATGGGCACGCTTTATAAGATGTTCATCGAGAACGACATGGAGATGCTGGAAATCAACCCGCTGATCGTGACCGACAAGGGCGATCTGCGCTGCCTCGATGCCAAGATGAGCTTTGACGGCAACGCCATGTATCGCCACCGCGACATTGCCGAGCTGCGCGACACGACCGAGGAGAACGCCAAGGAACTGGAAGCGTCCAAATACGATCTGAACTACATCGCGCTGGACGGCGAAATCGGCTGCATGGTCAACGGTGCGGGCCTTGCCATGGCGACGATGGACATCATCAAGCTGTACGGCGCCGAGCCCGCCAACTTCCTTGACGTGGGCGGCGGGGCAACCAAGGAAAAAGTGACCGAGGCGTTCAAGATCATCACTTCCGATCCGCAGGTCAAAGGCATTCTGGTCAACATCTTCGGCGGGATCATGCGCTGCGATGTGATTGCCGATGGGGTTGTGGCGGCTGTGAAAGAGGTCGGCCTGAAAGTGCCGCTGGTCGTGCGCCTGGAGGGCACGAATGTCGAGCAGGGCAAGGAGATCATCAACAATTCCGGGCTGGATGTAATTGCTGCGGACGATCTGAAGGATGGCGCGCAGAAGATCGTGAAGGCCGTCAAAGGTTGAATTCAGGGCGGGCTGCGGTCCGCATGCCCAAATGATACATGGCAGGCCCAAGCCTGCCCCGAAGAAGGAGCCACCAATGGCAATCCTCGTAGACGAAAACACCCGCGTCATCTGCCAAGGCCTCACCGGCTCGCAGGGAACGTTCCACACCGAACAGGCCATCGCCTACGGCACGAAAATGGTCGGCGGCGTGACCCCCGGCAAGGGCGGGCAGACGCATCTGGACCTGCCGGTCTACAACTCGGTGCATGAGGCGCGGCACGAGACGCAGGCGAATGCGTCGGTGATCTATGTCCCGCCCCCCTTTGCCGCCGATTCAATCCTCGAGGCGATCGACGCCGAGATGGAGCTGATCGTGTGCATCACCGAGGGTATCCCGGTGCTGGACATGATGCGCGTGCAGCGCGCGCTGCAAGGGTCGAAATCCACGCTGATCGGGCCGAACTGTCCCGGCGTCATCACCCCGGATGCCTGCAAGATCGGCATCATGCCCGGCCACATTCACCAGCGCGGATCCTGCGGTGTCGTCAGCCGCTCGGGCACATTGACCTACGAGGCGGTCAAGCAGACGTCGGACGTCGGCCTTGGCCAGTCCACCTGCGTCGGCATCGGCGGCGACCCGATCAAGGGGACCGAACATATCGACGTGCTGGAATGGTTCCTGGCCGATGACGAAACGCAGTCGATCATCATGATCGGCGAAATCGGCGGCAGCGCCGAGGAAGAGGCCGCTCAGTTCCTCGCCGACGAGAAGAAGGCGGGCCGCTGGAAGCCGACCGCAGGCTTCATCGCCGGGCGCACCGCCCCTCCGGGCCGCCGCATGGGCCACGCGGGCGCCATCGTCGCCGGTGGCAAGGGCGGCGCGGATGACAAGATCGAGGCGATGCGCAGCGCCGGCATCGTCGTCGCCGAAAGCCCGGCAGGTCTGGGCGAGGCCGTGCTTGAGGCGATTGGGTAAAACATTGCGGCCCCCCGCGCATATCCCCTGGGCGGGCGACAGCCCGTCCCTACCGGGCCAAGGCCGACAGCCGCCGACCTTGGCCCGCGTTTCAGTATCTTGCCCCACTTCGCCTGAGGTAATCCAATGACCGACCAATCCACGAATGACCAGTTCCACGCCTCCAGCTTCATGCAGGGGCACAATGCGGAATATCTGGAACAGCTGTATGCGCGCTATGCGAACGATCCGAACGCAGTCGACGAGGCGTGGCAGACGTTTTTTGACCAGATGGGCGACGATGGCGCCGACGTCACAGCCGAGGCCGCAGGCCCGTCATGGGCGCGCGCCGATTGGCCGCCCATGCCGCAGGACGATCTGACCGCCGCGCTGACGGGCCAATACCCGACCGAGCCGGAGGCAGCGGAAGTCGGCAAGAAGCTGACCGAAAAGGCGCGTGAAAAGGGGATCGAGGTCAAAGACGAGGCGATCCAGCGCGCTGTGCTGGATTCGGTCCGCGCGCTGATGCTGATCCGCGCCTATCGAATCCGCGGCCATCTGATCGCCGATCTCGACCCGCTGGGCCTGCGCGAGCAGCCCTTCCGCCCCGAGCTGGACCCGAAAAGCTACGGCTTTACCAGCGATGACATGAAGCGCCCGATCTTCATCGACAATGTGCTGGGCCTGCAAATCGCCACCATCCGCGAGATTCTGGCCATCGTCATGCGCACCTATTGCGGCACGTTTGCACTGCAATACATGCATATCTCGGACCCAGAGCAGGCCGGCTGGCTGAAGGAACGGATCGAGGGGTATGACAAGGAAATCACCTTCACCCGCGAAGGCCGCAAGGCGATCCTGAACAAGATGGTCGAGGCCGAAGGCTTTGAGAAATACCTGCACGTCAAATACATGGGCACCAAACGCTTTGGCCTAGATGGTGGCGAATCGCTGATCCCGGCGATGGAGCAGATCATCAAGCGGGGCGGCTCTCTGGGTGTTGAGGAAATCGTCATCGGCATGCCCCACCGGGGCCGCCTGTCGGTGCTGGCCAACGTGATGGGCAAGCCCTATCGCGCCATCTTCAACGAATTTCAGGGCGGCAGTTTCAAGCCCGAGGACGTGGACGGCTCGGGCGACGTGAAATATCACCTCGGCGCCAGTTCCGACCGCGAATTTGACGGCAACGAGGTCCATCTGTCGCTGACCGCGAACCCCAGCCATCTGGAGGCGGTGAACCCCGTCGTTCTGGGCAAGGTCCGCGCCAAGCAGGACCAGTCCAACGACGCCGACCGCACCAAGGTGTTGCCGATCCTGCTGCACGGCGATGCGGCCTTTGCCGGTCAGGGTGTGGTTGCCGAATGCTTTGGCCTGTCGGGTCTGAAAGGGCACAAGACGGGCGGCACGATGCACATCGTGGTGAACAACCAGATCGGTTTTACCACCGCGCCGCATTTCAGCCGCTCCAGCCCCTACCCCACCGACATCGCGCTGATGGTCGAGGCGCCGATCTTCCACGTCAACGGCGACGATCCCGAGGCCGTGGTGCACGCCGCCCGCGTGGCGACGGAGTACCGCCAGAAATTCCACAAGGATGTGGTGCTGGACATCATCTGCTATCGCCGCTTCGGTCATAACGAGGGCGACGAGCCCATGTTCACCAACCCGGTGATGTACAAGAAGATCAAGCAGCAAAAAACCACCCTGACCCTATACACCGAACGTCTGGTCAAGGACGGGCTTATCCCCGAGGGCGAGATCGAGGATATGAAGCAGGCCTTTCAGTCCTACCTTGCCGATGAATTCGAGGCCGGAACCAACTACAAGCCAAACAAAGCCGATTGGCTGGACGGCAAATGGGCGCATTTGGACCGCAAGCTGGAGGATTACCAGCGCGGCCAGACCGCCATCAGGGAAGAAACGTTCCAACAGATCGGCACGGCGCTATGTCGCGCGCCGGACGGCTTTCCGATCCACAAGACGGTGCAGCGTATTCTGGACGCCAAGGCGAAGATGTTCGAAACCGGCACCGGCTTTGACTGGGCCACGGGCGAGGCGCTGGCCTTCGGCTCGCTTCTGACCGAGGGCTTCCCGGTGCGCCTGTCTGGTCAGGACAGCGCGCGCGGCACGTTCAGCCAGCGACACTCCGCCCTCATCAATCAAGACGACGAGGAACGGTATTACCCCCTCAACAACATCCGCGAAGGGCAGGCCCGCTACGAGGTCATCGATTCGATGCTGTCCGAATATGCGGTGCTGGGGTTCGAATATGGCTATACGCTGTCCGAACCCAACGCGCTGACCCTGTGGGAGGCGCAGTTCGGCGATTTCGCCAACGGCGCGCAGATCATGTTCGATCAGTTCATCTCCTCGGGCGAAAGCAAGTGGCTGCGCATGTCCGGCCTTGTCTGCCTTCTGCCGCATGGCTACGAGGGGCAAGGGCCGGAACACTCATCCGCACGGCTGGAGCGGTTCCTGACCATGTGCGGGCAGGACAACTGGATCATCGCCAACTGCACGACCCCGGCGAACTATTTCCACATTCTGCGCCGCCAGCTGCACCGGACCTACCGCAAACCGCTGATCCTGATGACGCCGAAATCGCTCCTGCGCCACAAGCTGGCCGTGTCCAAGGCCGAGGATTTCACCATTGGATCCAGCTTTCACAGGGTGCTATGGGATGACGCGCAATACGGGAGTTCCGATACTGAACTGGTCGCGGATGATCAGATCAAGCGCGTGGTCATGTGCTCGGGCAAGGTCTACTTTGATCTGCTGGAGGAACGCGACAAGCGTGGCATCAATGACGTCTATCTCATGCGGTACGAGCAATTCTATCCCTTCCCTGCGCAATCGTCGGTCAAGGAACTGGAGCGATTCAAGCAGGCCGAGATGGTCTGGTGCCAGGAAGAGCCGAAAAACCAGGGCGCCTGGTCGTTCATCGAACCGAACATCGAATGGGTCCTGACCCGCATCAACGCCCGACAAAAGCGCCCCGAATACGCGGGCCGCGCCGCTGCGGCATCACCCGCCACCGGTCTTGCCAGCCAGCACAAAGCACAACAAAAAGCGCTGATTGACGACGCGCTGACGATCAAAGGAAACTAAGCCATGAGCACCGAAGTACGCGTTCCCACGCTGGGCGAATCCGTCAGCGAAGCCACCGTCGCCACATGGTTCAAAAAACCCGGCGACAAGGTCGAAGCCGACGAAATGCTGTGCGAGCTCGAGACGGACAAGGTCACCGTCGAGGTTCCCAGCCCCGCCGCCGGCACGATGGGCGACATCGTCGCCGCCGAGGGCGAGACGGTGGGCGTTGACGCCCTTCTGGCCACGATTCAGGAAGGTTCGGGCGAGAAACCCGCCGCCAAACCGTCCGAAAAGCCCGCTGAGAAACCTGCCGAGAAATCTTCGGACAAGGACCCTGCCTCTATCGACGTGATGGTCCCCACCTTGGGCGAATCCGTCAGCGAGGCCACCGTCAGCACATGGTTCAAGAAACCCGGCGACAGCGTCTCCCAGGATGAGATGCTCTGCGAGTTGGAGACCGACAAGGTCTCGGTCGAGGTGCCCGCCCCCGCCGGCGGCATACTGTCCGAAATCCTCGCAAACGAGGGCGACACCGTGCAGGCCGGCGGCAAGCTGGCGGTGCTAAGCGGATCTGCCGATGGGTCGGTCGAGCCGTCCGCGCTCCCATCAGGTGAAAGCGAGGGCAAAGACGCAGGCGAAACCGCGTCCAAGCCGGGCAAGGATGTCGAGGCGGCCCCCTCCGCCAAGAAGGCCATGGCCGAGGCGGGCCTCTCTCCCGATCAGGTGACGGGCACTGGCAAGGATGGCCGCATCATGAAGGAAGACGTGGCCAAAGCCGCCCAAGGCGGCAGTGCCAAACCCGCCCAAAGCAGCGCCCCTGCCCCAGCGCCGACCCCGCGCGCCGCCTCCTCTGCCGATGACGCCGACCGCGAGGAACGGGTCAAGATGACCCGCCTGCGCCAGACCATCGCCCGCCGCCTCAAGGACAGCCAGAACACCGCCGCCATGCTGACCACCTATAACGAGGTCGACATGACCGAGGTGATGGCCCTGCGCAGCGAATACAAAGAGGCGTTTCAAAAGAAACACGGCGTGAAACTGGGCTTCATGTCCTTCTTCACCAAGGCCTGCGTGCATGCCCTGAACGAGGTGCCCGAGGTCAACGCCGAGATCGACGGCACCGACATCGTCTACAAGAAATTCGTGCATATGGGCATCGCCGCGGGCACCCCGACGGGCCTCGTCGTGCCGGTGATCCGCGACGTGGACGCGATGAGCTTTGCGCAGATCGAAAAGGCCATCGCCGAAAAGGGCGCCAAGGCGCGCGACGGCAAGCTGACAATGGACGAAATGCAGGGCGGCACCTTCACCATCTCCAACGGCGGCGTCTACGGCTCGCTGCTGTCCTCACCCATCCTGAACCCGCCACAATCGGGCATCCTCGGCATGCACAAGATCCAGGACCGCCCCATGGCGATCAAGGGCGAGGTCAAGATCCGCCCGATGATGTATCTTGCGCTTAGCTACGACCACCGGATCGTGGACGGGAAAGGGGCGGTGACGTTCCTCGTGCGGGTGAAAGAGGCGCTGGAGGATCCGCGACGGTTGTTGATGGACTTGTGAAGAAATGTTCCTCCTTGAGGCATCAAGAAGCTGGTCCAGAGATTTCAACCGTTTTTTGATTGGAGCCTTGGCCCTATACTTTCTTGGATTTATGGGTGCGCTTCCGTTTTTGAATTTTGATCGGGTGAGTGTCGAGATCGATCAAGTGACCGCACCTTTCGCAATGGGTCTGATAGCTTTTTTCTTAGGCAGCTCCTTGCTGGGTACCTTAATCGTTCCATTCGGGCAAATCTTCTTTGACTCTGAAATCGTGGGTGAAGTCAAAAACCTTGAGCGAGCAAAACATGTAGGTTCGTCGCAGAATTCACTCTTGATCGAAGTGTATCGAGACACTCAGGCGCAGGCTGAGCTGGCGAAGGGTATTCGAGGACTAGTTTTCTTCTGTTTCTCAGTTTCAGCATTACACCTCATCTACAGTTTTTCGTCTTCGTTCGGAGCTACTAAAATCAGCACTGAACCTTCTATAAAATTTTCAAATCTTTCGACTCAAATCCTTGGCGCGGCGGTGGGCCTTCTTATTGGGGAGTGGATAAAGCGCTCTGTGCAAATTTCGTTGAAGCGCATCGACGAAATGTTCGAATTAGACGCAGAGGATGCCAAAAAACCATGACCCCCGAACTCATCGCCCTCACCCTCGCCGCCCTCCTCCAAGTGGTCCAATTCGCCCTCATGGCGATCCCCGCCAATCTCGAACTCGGCCCGGCCAAGACGATGTCAGCCCGCGACCCGGACCAGATCGGCGGCCCGATAGAATCCCAACTCAGCCATGGCACCGCCCGCCTTGCCCGCGCCCTGAGCAACCACTTTGAGGGCCTGATCCTCTTCACCATCGCCTGCACCGTCGTCACGATCTCGGGCCAATCCACCGCGCTCACCGCCGCATGTGCATACATCTACCTCGCCGCGCGCATCGCCTATGTCCCGGCCTATTATTTCGGCCTCACACCATGGCGTTCCCTCATCTGGGCCGTCGGTTTCGGCGCCACCACGCTCATGCTGCTGGCGGCCCTCTTCTGACCTTTCAATGTTCCAAAAATACTCACATCGGGACACATGCAAATACCACTCCGGTTGACGCTCCGGGCATTTCCCTGTCTGCTTGGCCCCAACCGCACCTGACCCAAAGGAAACACACCAATGGCCAGTTATGATGTCATCATTATCGGCTCCGGCCCCGGCGGGTATGTCGCCGCCATCCGCTGCGCGCAGCTGGGCCTGAAAACCGCCTGCGTCGAAGGGCGCGAGACGCTGGGCGGCACCTGCCTGAATGTCGGCTGCATCCCGTCCAAGGCGCTGTTGCATGCCTCGCATATGCTGCACGAGGCCGAGCATAACTTTGCCGCGATGGGCCTCAAGGGCAAGTCGCCTTCGGTCGACTGGAAACAGATGCAGGCCTACAAGCAGGACACGATCGACACCAACACCAAGGGGATCGAATTCCTGTTCAAGAAAAACAAGATAGACTGGATCAAGGGTTGGGCCTCCATCCCCGAAGCAGGCAAGGTACAGGTCGGCGACGACACGCATGAAGCGAAAAACATCATCATCGCATCGGGGTCCGTTCCGTCCGACCTCAAGGGCGTCGAGGTGGACGAGGAAACCGTCGTGTCCTCGACCGGCGCGCTGACATTGGGCAAAATCCCCAAGAGAATGGTCGTGATCGGCGCAGGCGTCATCGGGCTGGAAATGGGCAGCGTCTATGCCCGGCTCGGCGCTGAAGTGACGGTTGTCGAATATCTTGACGCAATCACACCGGGCATGGACGCCGAGGTGCAAAAGACCTTCCAGCGAATCCTGAAAAAGCAGGGCCTGAAATTCGTGATGGGCGCCGCCGTGCAGTCCTGCGAAGTCAAGAATGGCAAGGCGACGGTGAAATACATCCTGCGCAAAAAGGAAACCGAGGCCGAGATCGAGGCCGAGATCGTCCTTCTCGCAACCGGCCGCAGCCCCTATACCGATGGGCTGGGGCTAACCGATCTGGGTGTCGAGATCTCTGATCGCGGCCAGATCAAGACGGACGACCACTGGCAAACCAACGTCAAGGGCATCTACGCCATCGGCGACGCCATCGACGGCCCCATGCTGGCCCACAAGGCCGAGGACGAGGGCATGGCCTGCGCCGAGGTTCTGGCGGGCAAGCATGGGCATGTCAATTACGGCGTTATCCCCGGCGTGATCTATACCCACCCCGAAGTGGCGAGCGTCGGCGCGACCGAGGACGCCCTGAAAGAGGCCGGGCGGAACTACAAGGTGGGCAAGTTCAGCTTCATGGGCAATGGCCGCGCCAAGGCGAATTTCGCCGCCGATGGTTTTGTGAAAATCCTCGCCGACAAGGAAACCGACCGTATTCTGGGCTGCCATATCATTGGCCCCTCAGCGGGTGATCTGATTCACGAGGTCTGCGTCGCGATGGAATTCGGCGCGTCTGCGCAGGATCTGGCGCTGACCTGCCACGCGCATCCGACCTACTCCGAGGCCGTGCGCGAGGCGGCGCTTGCCTGCGGCGACGGGGCCATTCACGCCTGAGGACGCACAATATCCCTGCCGGGCGGCGCGCTGCCCGGCAGGCGGCTACCAATTCGGATGTTGTTTGCGGATCGCCAGCTCGGCGTCATATTTTACCGCATCAATCGCGAGCCCCCCGACATATCCCGTCATTGCGGAAACCCGGCCTCCTGCATCAGCGCATCTGACGCGCGCTCGACATCGCGCTCCATCCGGGCCATGAACTCGGCCCGTCTCAGGCCGGACTCGATGACGGGCAGGAATTCGACCACCGCCAGACCGGGTTTGCGCAGAATACTGTGGCGCGGCCAGAAAACACCGACATTAGTTGCCACCGGCACGCAATCCTGCCCCAGCGCCGCATAGATCGCCCCGGTGCCTATCTTGTACGGCGCCTCTACGCCCGGCGCCACGCGGGTGCCTTGCGGATAGATGATCAGCTGGCCGGGATGCTGCGCACCGCGCGCGACATCGCCCACCATCTTTTTGATCGCTGCGCCCCTCTTGCCCCGATCGACGGGGATACAGCCCATGCGCAGGGCGTATTGGCCCAGAACGGGCGTCCACAGCAGCTCGCGCTTCATGATGAACTTGCCCGCCGGAACAGCGCCAAAGATCAGGATGATGTCGAGAAACGATTGATGCTTGGCCGCGATCATCACCGCGCCCACAGGCGGCGTGCCGCGGATTTCAGTACGCAGCCCCACCATCCAGGCCGCGCTCCACCGGACCCATGCGCAGAACACCTTGCTTGCGGCGCGCGCAGCCTTGGCGCTGAACAGTGCAAAGGGCAGGAACACGATGCCCATCACCGCCATCGCCAGATACATCTGCACGATGAACAACAGCGACCGGACCCATTGAACTGCCATCTTCATGGCATGTTCCCCAAGGTGCGCTGCGCCGCCGCGCGCGTGGCGAAATAGGCGACGCCGCCTGACAGCAGCGGGATCATCAGCGGCAGGATCCAGTGCCAGCCGTGAAAGCCCAGCCCGGTCAAAAAGCCGCCCCCCACCTCGGTGCTTGGCAGCAGCAGAACGGCGAGGCAGCCCAGCACCATGCCCACCGCCGCGCCGCTCAGACCGCGCAGGGTGAACCGCCGCACAAAGGCCTGCGCGATATAGTCATCGCGCGCACCGACAAGGCGCAGCACGCCGATAACCTGCGCATTGGCCGCCAGCGACGCATTGGCTGCCAGCGTGATCATGGCCGCCACCGTGCCGGCAATCAGCAGCAGCGACAGCCAGCCCAGCAGGCGCAGGCGCGAGGCTGCGCGCACCAGTGGTTCGCGCCAGCGGGTGTGATCATCCAGCACCGCGCCGGGCACCTCGGCAGCGAGGCGCAGGCGCAGCCCGGCAGAATCGTAGCCATCGCCGCTCTCGATAATCTCGATCAGTTGGGGGATCGGCAGGCTGTCAATCGGCAGGTCGGGGCCGAACCACGGCTCCAGCAATGCGCGCTGCTCATCGCCGTCCAGCGCGCGGGCGGTGGTGATGCCGGGCGTCGTTTGCAGCACCTTCAGCGCCGCCTCGGTCTGCGCGACCATCTGCCCCTCGGGCGCCGATATCCGCAAGGTCGAGCTGCGCGCCAGCGCGTCTCCCCAGCGATCGGCCAGCCGTCCGGTCGCCAGCGATAACGCCAGTGCAAAGACCGCCAGAAACGCCATCGCGCCGGCCGCGAACAGGGTAAGCCATGCGGTGAATCCCGTCGGCGGCACCACACGATCAGCGCCGGGATTCCCGGCCAGAAAGCTGCGCAACGGGTCCAGATCCAGCTTCACAGATCTACCCCCGCCAATTGTAGCCGCCGGTTGGAAATACGCAGCACGCGGGCCTGAACCTGAGTTTTGGCCGCGCGGATCAGGGCCAGATCGTGGGTGGCGATCACGACCGTCTTGCCCATGCGGTTCAGTTCGAACAAGAGGCGCATCAGGCGCTGTGACATTTCCCAATCGACATTGCCGGTAGGTTCATCCGCCAGGATCACATCGGGCGACATGATGATCGCGCGCGCAAGTGCGGCGCGCTGCCGCTCGCCGCCCGACAGCTCGGGTGGGCGGGCATTCGCGCGCTGCGTCAGGCCGACCCATCCGATCAGCTCGCGCAGGTTCGCATCCTCGACCAGCATGTCACGGTCCGACACCAACAGCGGCAGGGCGATGTTTTCGGCCACGGTAAGATGGTTCAGAAACTGGCAATCCTGATGTACGACCCCGACCCGCCGCCGCACCAGCGCGATGTCATCGCGGGTCAGCGCGCGCATATCGGCATCGAACACCCGCACATGTCCGGCGGTGGGCACCAGCGCACCGTATAGCAGCTTCAGCAACGTTGTCTTGCCCGCGCCAGACGGCCCGGTCAGGAAATGAAACGACCCCGGCGACAGCTGCAGCGAAATATCGCTGAGCAACTCGCCGCCCCCGTAGGAATAGGCCACATTTTCCAGATCGATCACCAGACGCCCCTTATGCCCGTTTGATCCCTAAATGCCCCACTGTCTGGTGCGTTGCAATCGCGGGGCGCAAATCCTTTGCTCTTTTCCGCCATCCCTTTAAGCCCTAGGGTGATCGCAATCAGGACGAACCCCGCCCAAGGGGATAGGAACAGGTGCGACTATGAGGCTGACTTGCCCGAATTGCGGGGCGCAATACGAAGTGCCCGGCGATGTGATCCCGCAGACGGGGCGCGACGTTCAATGCTCCAATTGCAGCAATACGTGGTTTCAGGCCCATGGCGATGAGCCCGCGCCGGGGGATGATGTCGGTACCGCGCAAAAAGCAGCGCAGCCAGCGTCAGACGCGCCGCCATCCGGTGCACCTGTCGACACGCCCGAACAGACATCCGGCCCGACAGACCCGACCGCGCGGCCCGGCAGGCGCGAGATTGATCCCGCCGTCGCCAGCGTTCTGCGCGAAGAGGCCCAGCGCGAAAAACGCGCCCGCGCCGCCGCGCAGGGCGGGCTGGAAACGCAGCCCGACCTGGGGCTGGAAGAGACCAGCGACGAGGATCGCCGCAGCGAGGTGCGCGCGCGCGTGGCCAGTCTGCGCGGCGAGGACAGCAGTCTACCCAAAACCCGCGACCCCGCGCCGCAGGACATTGACCCGACATCGCGCCGCAGCCTTTTCCCCGATATAGAAGAGATCAACTCGTCCCTTGCGCCCGGCGGCGATAGGGCAGAGGCGGATCATCGCGCCTACGCTTTGCCAGCGCCGGACGGGCGTACCAGGTTCCGGCGCGGGTTTCTGGCGGCCGTGCTGATCGCAGTCGCCGCGCTGCTGATCTATGTCTTTGCGCCGCAACTGGCGGATATGCTGCCTGCGCTACGCGGTGTACTGGGCGATTATGTCAATTGGATCGACGGGCTGCGCCAATGGCTGGACGGACAGATTGCGGCGCTGATGCTGTGGCTGGACGGCATGGCATCCACCGCCCCTGCGCCGACCGGCGACAGCGCGCCTGACTGAGGCGCGCAAGGCGGCGCAGGTCGCGTCAGAACAGGTCCAGTAGGCGCCGCAGATAATCACGCTCGACCTGCGGGCGGGCGCCCTCGCCCGAACGGCGGCGCAATTCGTCCAGCAACTCGCGCGCGCGGCGATAGACATCCTCGCCCTGTAGCAGATCGCCCTCGGTTCCGGCGCGGTCGCCCTGCCCGGCAAGGCGCCCCAGCGGATCGGACTGCTGAGCGCCAGTGGCGCCGCCTGCCTGCCCCTGCCCGCCCTGCCGGGTGCTGTTTTCCTCGGCCATCGCCCTGCCCAGATCGCGCATACCGTCGCGCAGCGCATCCATCGCCTCGGCCTGTCGGTCGATCGCGCCCGCCATGTCGCCGCTGCGCAGCGCATCTTCGGCACCGTCCATCGCGTCGCCAGCGCGGTCCAGCGCCTCGCGCGCGCTATCTGCTGCCGCGCCGCTGCCCGGTAGGGTGCCGCGCTGGCGCTCCAATTCCTGACGCAGGGCCTGCTGGCGGTCGGCCAACCCCTCTGGCTGGCCATCTTCGCCGGGTTGAGCGCCTTCACCGCTGCCGCTCGGGTCTTCGTCGCTCTGTCCCTCACGGCTCTGGCCGCGCCCTTGACCGCCACTGCGGCCCTCATTGCCCTGACTTTCGCCAGCGCCGGAGCCGGGGTTGAACTGCTCCTGCAAGTCACGAAACGCCTGATCCGACAGCCCCTGCTGCTGGCGCAGCGTGTCGGCCAGCCCCTCCATCGCCTGACCGCCGGGGCTACCCTCGCCGTCGCCGCCCTGCCCTTCGGTGACGCGCAGGTTTTCCATCATCTCCTGAAACTGGCGCAACGCCTCTTCGGCCTCGGCCATCCGGCCCTGGCGCATCAGATCCTCGATGCGATCCATCATGTCCTGCAAATCCTGCTGGCTCAGCGTGGCGCTGTTCTGATCGCCCGGATCGGGCTGATCGGCGCCGTCCTCCCGCTGGGCCTGCTGGGTTTTCTGGCGCAGGTAATCATCGGTGGCATCGCGTAATTCCTGCATCAGGCGCGCGACTTCATCTTCGCTGGCGCCGTTGCGCATCGCCTCGCTCAGCCGTTCCTGCGCCTCGCGCATCCGTTCCAGCGCATCGGCGATATCGCCATCCTCCAGCGCTACGGCCAGATCCCACAGCGCCTGCGCAAGCGTGTCCCGCGTATCGCCGGGGATGGTGTCATTTTCGGTCGCCGCCTCCAGCCGCCGCAGAATCGTGCGCAGCTTCAGGTAATCGGCCATGTCGCGAAACAGCCCCTCGCCCGGCTGATAAGTAATCGCGCGCAAGACCTGCGCGACGCGCGGCGCATTTGCGGCGGTCCACAGCAGATCGCGCCGCTGCTCGATCACCGCAGCAGCCATCGGATCAAAGAACCGGCGCGCCGGCAGATCCATCGCCAAGGGCGCACTGGTGCCAGTCTGATCCGCCGCATCGCGCACGTCGAGCGTCACAGTCACCGGCATATGCGCCCATGGATGCTGCGTCAGGTTGTCGACCAGCGTTTCGGTAAAATCGGCGCGGTTCCCGGTGATCGGCATCGGCAGGTCCAACACGATGGGATCGCGCGGTTCGGGTTCGGGCGTCAGCCCATAACGGCGGTCGACGTCCTCCAGCACAAGGCGGAACGTCGCGGTCCCCCCCGTCACGCCATAATCGTCCTGCGCCGAGAAAGGCTGACTCATCTGGCCGTCAAAGGTGGTCTTGGCCCCGTCCGCAGTCAGCGTGGCAGTGGGCGGCGCATCTGGAATGGCACGGATATCCCACTTGCGCCCGCCGGGGCCATCGATGGCCAGCGTGCCATCCTGCATCACGTCAAAGCCCTGCTCGGCGTCCGTCGCGGCGCCAATCCCCTCGGTACGGGCCGATACGGTCTCGGCCAGCGCCAGTGCGCCGACCTCGCCGTAAAACCGCAGGGTGACGTGGCTGCCGACCGGGACGTCCAGCCGCGCGCCCTGCTGATCGGCCAGATAGAGGCTGGGCAGCCCGGTATAGGCCGGTGGTTCGATCCAGCCCTCCCATGTGGGGCCGCCTACCAGCGACGCACTACCGCCCTGCGCCAGCTGCGTCGCCGACGTCACCCGCCAGACCGATCCGAACAAGAGCGCCACGACCAACCCCAATAGCGCGATGTAGCGCAGCCCGAACGGATCCAGCCGCGCGATGCGCAGATCGGGGCGAGGTGCACGGGCCGCGCGGGCGGCCTGTTCCATCCGCGTTCGGTGCGCATCCCACAGCGCCTCGGACGCGGCATCACCGCGCCCTATGGCCTGCGCATCACCCAGCGCCTGCAAGGGGCGGCCCGGCAGCGCCGCATCCAACCGCGCCAGCGCCTCGCCCCGACGCGGCCAGCGAAATCGCGCCAACCCGACGACCAGCAGCGCAGCAGCGCCCAGCGCGGCGGCGATCAAAATGCCCGCCGCCAATTCGAACATGACACTATCGTGCAGCCCCAACATCAGCGCCGCCGCCAGCGCCGCCAGCAACGTCCACAACGGCCAGAACGCGCGCACCAGCCGTTCGGCCAGCAACCCCGCCCATGTCAGGGTCAGCGGCAGCCTCAGCCGCGCCTTCAGCGGGCTTGTCTGATTGGGACGCTGGGCCATGAACCTCTCCGGAAACCGGCCCTGCCGCGCGCTAGAGCCATTCTGGAATGGTATCGCGATTTATCATTTCGTCAAAGGTCGGTCGCGCCCGGATCACGGCGAAGTCCTGCCCATTGACCAGCACCTCGGGGATCAGCGGGCGGGTGTTGTATTCGCTCGCCATCACGGCGCCATACGCGCCTGCGCTGCGGAACGCGACCAGATCGCCGGCCTTGAGGCTGGGCATCATGCGCTGGCGCGCAAATGTGTCGCCGCTTTCGCAGACCGGGCCGACGATGTCATAGGGGCGCTGCTCGGCGCCCGGCTCGGGCTCCACCACCGGGACGATATCATGCCAGGCGTCATACATGGCGGGTCGGATCAGATCGTTCATCGCGCCGTCCAGAATCAGAAAATCGCGCCCCTCGCCCGATTTGACATAGATGATCTCGCTCACCATCAGGCCGGCATTGCCCACGATCAGGCGCCCCGGTTCGATCTCGATCTCGCACTCCAGATGGCCCAGCGTGTCCTTGATCATCGCGCCATACTGGCTGGGCAGCGGCGGCGCCTCGTTCCCGCGCGTGTAGGGAATGCCAAGGCCACCACCCAGATCCAGCCGCCTTATGTCATGGCCATCGGCGCGCAGGATTTCGGTCAGCTCGGCGACCTTCTGATAGGCCAGGCGAAACGGCTCCAGATCGGTCAGCTGGCTGCCGATATGGACGTCGATCCCGATCACCTCCAGCCCGGGCAGGCGCGCGGCATGGGCGTAGACCGCGCGCGCGCGGGCAATCGGGATGCCGAACTTGTTCTCGGATTTGCCGGTGGCGATCTTGGCATGGGTCTTGGCGTCCACGTCGGGGTTCACCCGCACGGTGATCGGCGCGCGCAGGCCCAGACCGACGGCCACATCGCTCAGCGCCTGCATCTCGGGCTCGCTCTCGACGTTGAACTGGCGAATGCCGCCCTCCAGCGCCAGACGCATTTCATCGCGGGTCTTGCCGACGCCGGAAAAAACAATCCGCTCACCCGGCACGCCTGCGGCCTTGGCGCGCATATACTCGCCGCCCGACACCACATCCATTCCGGCGCCCAGCCGCGCAAGCGTCTTGAGAATGGCGATGTTGCTGGCCGCTTTCATCGCGTAGCAAACCAGATGATCCATCCCGGCGAGCGCCTCGTTGAACAGGCTGTAGTGCCGCTCCAGCGTGGCGGTGGAATAAACGTAGAACGGCGTGCCCACGGCTGCCGCAATCTCGGCGACCGGCACGTCCTCGGCGTGCAGTACGCCATCCTTGTACAGAAAATGATCCACGCGATACGTCCTTACCCGAACTTATGTTTTTTCTTGGGAAAAATACCCAAATCTGCCCTCACCCCTTGCGCAGACGCTGACCGGGGCGAAACGACGGGCAGGAATGGCAATCAGGCGCAGGAAATATGCCACCCTCTGGAGGATCCCCCAGACGGCCAATGCCGAACAGACATATCTCACAGCGTGGCGCCCGTGTGCACGCTTACGGTGCCACCGATCCACTCATCCGGCTCCGGCTTGGGCGAGGCGTTTCTGGCCGGGGCCAATACGCTGTCCTTCGCGGGTTGGACCGGCGCGCCATCAACACCGCAGGCCGTCAGCGCGATCAGCGCCGCCAAAGCAACCAAATACCTCATGCTAGAACCTCCTGCCAGCGCGTCACCTGCGCGCGCACCTGTTGCGGCGCCGTGCCGCCATAGCTGACCCGGCTGGCGACCGAATTATGCACGCCCAGCACGCCAAACACATCCTCGGTAATGGCGCCGTGGACGCCCTGCATGTCCCCCAGCGTCAGATCGGGCAGATCGCAGCCCTTCTTCTCGGCCAATGCCACCAGCGAGCCGGTCACATGATGCGCCTCGCGAAAGGGCATGCCCAGCACGCGCACCAGCCAATCGGCAAGGTCGGTCGCGGTGGAAAACCCGGTGGCGGCCGCAGCCTCCAGAACGTCACGATTGGCGCTCATGTCGCGCACCATGCCCTCCATCGCGGCCAGCGCCAGCATCAGGTTGTCAGCGGCGTCGAACACCTGCTCCTTGTCTTCCTGCATATCCTTGGAATAGGCCAGCGGCAGGCCCTTCATCACCAGCGTCAGCGCGACATTGGCGCCGAAGATCCGCCCGATCTTGGCGCGGATCAGCTCGGCTGCGTCAGGGTTCTTCTTCTGCGGCATGATCGATGATCCGGTCGAGAACCTGTCGCTGAGCGCGACAAACCGAAACTGCGCCGAGGACCAGATCACCAGCTCTTCTGCCATGCGCGACAGGTGCATCGCGCAAATGCTGGCCGCGCCCAGAAACTCCAGCGCGAAATCGCGATCGCTGACCGCGTCCAGCGAATTCGCAGCGGGCCGGTCAAAGCCCAGCGCCCGCGCCGTCATATCACGGTCGATGGGAAAGGACGTGCCGGCCAGCGCTGCCGCACCCAAGGGGCATTCGTTCATCCGCGCGCGGGCATCACGTACGCGAGAAAGGTCACGCGCGAACATTTCGACATATGCCATCATGTGATGCCCCCACGTCACCGGCTGCGCCACTTGCAGATGGGTAAATCCCGGCATGACCCAATCGGCGCCCGCCCCGGCCTGTGCGACCAAAGCGCGCATCAGCGCCAGCAGCGCGCCCTCGGTCGCGTCCAGCTGATCGCGCACCCACAGCTTGAAATCGGTCGCGACCTGATCGTTGCGCGACCGGCCCGTGTGCAAACGTCCGGCAGGTTCGCCGATAACCTCTTTCAGGCGCGCCTCCACATTCATGTGGATGTCTTCGAGCGCTGCGGAAAATGCGAATGTGCCGCCCTCGATTTCTGCCAGAACGCCGTCCAGCCCTTCCTTCATCGCATCTGCATCACTATCTGTAACGATGCCCGTGGCTGCCAGCATGGCGGCATGGGCCTTCGATCCGGCGATGTCCTGGGCCGCCATCCGCTTGTCGAACCCGATCGAGGCGTTTATCGCCTCCATGATCGCATCGGGCCCGGCGGCGAAACGGCCGCCCCACATCTGGTTCGAAGTCTTGTCTGCCATGCCTTGCCCCTCTGGAGGAAAAATGCGCCTGTCACGTTCCGCTCTGCTTTATCCCGCCCTCGGCCTCGGTGCAATCGCGGTGGGTTTGGCCATCGCCTTTGGCGGCTCGGAGGTCGCACGCGCCGACGCGCCTGCACGCGACTACTCCGCGCTGGCCGCCGAACTGGACGGCGACATGAAGAAGCTGACCTTTCACAGCGCCCCCAAGGCGGTGTCGACCTCGACCTTCACCACCCAGGATGGCGGCACGGCCACGCTGGCCGATTTCGAGGGCAAATATGTGCTGCTGAATTTCTGGGCGACATGGTGCGCGCCCTGCCGCAAGGAAATGCCGATGCTGTCCGAATTGCAGACCGAATTCGGCGGGGATGACTTCGAGGTGCTGACACTTGCCACAGGCCGCAACCCGGTGCCCGCCATCGAGGGTTTCTTTGACGAGATCGGCGTAACCAACCTGCCCACCCACCGCGATCCGGGGCAAAAAGTCGCGCGCGACATGGGCGTTCTGGGCCTGCCGATCACCGTCATCATCGACCCCGAGGGGCGCGAGGTGGCCCGGATGCAGGGCGATGCCCATTGGAGCAGCGACAGCGCCAAGGCGATGATCGCGGGCCTGATCCAGCCGGCCGAGTAGCGCGCAGTGTTTCGGCACGGCCCATTGCAGGCCGGGCACCCCAACGGCTAAAACCGCCGTGTAGCTGCACAGCGGAGGCCCTCATGCCCGTCATCACAAACATTCAGGATCTGCACCGCATCTATCGGCGCCGCGTGCCGCGCATGTTCTACGACTACGCCGAATCGGGCAGCTGGACCGAACAGACCTTTCGCGCCAACAGCAGCGATTTCAACGACATCCTGCTGCGCCAGCGCGTCGCCGTCAACATGGCCGACCGCTCGACCGCCAGCCAGATGATCGGGCAGGACGTGGCGATGCCCGTGGCATTGGCGCCCGTCGGCCTGACTGGCATGCAATGCGCCGATGGCGAGATCAAGGCCGCCCGCGCCGCCGAAAAATTCGGCGTGCCATATACGCTGTCAACCATGTCCATCTGCTCGATCGAGGATGTGGCCGAGCATACGGAAAAGCCATTTTGGCTACAGGTCTATACGCTGAAGGACGATGATTTCATGCAACGCCTGTTCGACCGTGCGAAGGCGGCGAAATGCTCGGCTGCGGTCATCACGGTCGATCTGCAAATGCTGGGCCAGCGGCACAAGGACATCAAGAACGGCCTGTCGGCCCCGCCCAAGCTGACCGTGCGCAGCATCGCCAACATGGCGACCAAGGTGCAATGGGGCCTTGGAATGCTGGGCACGAAACGGCGGTTTTTTGGCAATATCGTCGGCCACGCGCATGGCGTGAGCAGCCCCAGCGATCTGACCTCATGGACGAACGAGGCGTTCGATGCCTCGCTGGACTGGGACCGCATCCGGCAGTTTCGCCGCATGTGGGACGGCCCGCTGATCATCAAGGGCATCATCGATCCGCGCGACGCACTGGAGGCGCTGAATGTCGGCGCCGATGCCATCGTGGTCTCCAACCACGGCGGGCGGCAGCTGGACGGCGCGCTCAGCTCGATCCGCGCACTACCGGCCATCATGGACGCGGTCGGCGGCAAGATCGAGGTGCATCTGGACAGCGGCATCCGCTCGGGTCAGGACGTGCTGAAGGCGCTGGCGATGGGGGCGACCGGCACCTATATCGGGCGCGCCTATATCTACGGGCTGGGCGCCATGGGCGAGGCTGGCGTGACCCGCGCGCTCGACGTCATCCACAAGGAGCTGGACGTATCGATGGCCTTCTGCGGGCATCGCGACATTCGGGGCGTGGACCGTGATATCCTGATGATCCCCAAGGATTTTTCGGACCGCTGGCAATAGGCCGATCGCACGGCGGCGTGTAACGCAACCGCGCCGCCCCCTGCCTTATTCAACGGTGAAGCGGGTATCTACTGTCGCGTGTCCAGTACACGCAGCGCGCCGTATCACTTTGCGTCCCGGTCTCTGTCGAAAGTGGACGCAATGCACGACAGTTTCCGGTCAGTCGCGCCTATGTGACCTGCTGGAAAATTGATTTCAGGGGTGCATCAAAGCGCGCGCAACAGCGGCGCGAACGAAACAAGGACGAAACAGAAAAGAGCAAAACTTCTATCTCCGCTCAGGATCGAACTGATAAGAATCCCAAAAATAATAAATAAAATCAAAATGGTGCGGGTGAAGGGACTCGAACCCCCACGCCAAAGGCGCCAGAACCTAAATCTGGTGCGTCTACCAGTTCCGCCACACCCGCACTGCTCCGCGCAGCCATCAGCCTAGCGGTGCCAGCCCCTCCTACCGCAGCACAAGTGCCGATGCGAGAGGGAAAATGGTCGCCCAGGCGTCCGCCCCGCAAAAAAGGGGCGCCAAACGGAGTGTTGAGGGTGTTGCGCCAAATTACGAGCAGATAAAAGCACGCACATGCGAAACCCGACGCGCGACATCGCTTGCGATCAAACCCTGATGGCCCTTCGCAGCCCGCTGAAATGCTATCCGCCAGCGTCATTCGGACGCTTGACGGTGAAATGTCGGGCGTGCACCTTTGGCCGGGGGATTGCATCATCTCAGGAGGCTTCGGCATTGCGTTACCCTGGTCGATGCATCGCCATCGGTTGCGCTACCGCCCAGGATTCAGCATATCCTCATTCGGCAGATTCCAATGCCGACGCAGGCCATGACGCCGCATGAATTAAGTTTCGAGTCTCGCAAGGTCATCATGCTGGGGCGGCAAAGTTGGCCACGGCAACGGCGCATCGCGCACAGGCCCTGGCCGCCTGAGCGCTCCCTCCACCAATGCCTTTCGCAGCGATCAGACCCCCAAGCCGACCATGATGGCCGGCAGCGCTTCGGGCAGATCTTCGGCGATCAGGCCGGGGCCGATATGTCGCGCGCATGCTGCGTGCAGGCAGACAGCCAACTGCGCGGCGTCCATCGGCGTAAGGCCGCGCGCCATCAGCCCTGCTATGAACCCGGCCAGCACGTCCCCGGCCCCGGCCGTCGCCAACCACGGCGTCGCAGCGTCGCCGCGCGCCGCATGTATGGCGCAGCTGCCGTCCGGCCCGGCAATCACCGTATCCGCGCCCTTGAGCAGCACGGTACACCCCGCCCGCCGGGCCGCCGCGCGGACAGCATCAGCGCGGCGGCCGCCCTCTGCCGGACCCCAGCGGCGCACCAGATCGGGAAAGAGCCGGGCGAATTCGCCCTCGTGCGGCGTCAACACGCAAGCCGGGTGCAGGAATTTGAAAAGGGCCGCATCCCTGCCCAGCGCCGTCAGGGCATCTGCATCCAGCACGGTGGGACGCGCGCCGCCCAGCGCGGATGCCGCCAGCGCCGCTGCGCTGTCCACTCCCATGCCCGGCCCGAGGCACAGCGCCCCGATACGTGCGTCCTGCAACGCGGCCTCCAGCGCCTCCGCATCCGCGATCCGCGTCAGCATGATGGCGGTGATGTGCATCGCCACCTCCATCTGTGCAGCAGGTGGCACGCCCAGCGTGACCAGCCCGGCGCCGATCCTCAGCGCCCCGCGCGCCGCGAGCCGCGCCGCGCCGGTCTGCCCGGCGCCACCTGACAACACCAACAGGTGACCGTGGTCATATTTGTGGCCATCGGGCATTTTGCGCAGCGCGGTGATGCCATCTGATGTCATCGTGATCTGGCGTGGCTCTGAGAGCATCTGTGCCTCCGGCGGGAACCTTGAGTGGAAAGTAGATCTTAGCACATTGATTTTCAATGTTTTTTAGATCTCCCTCGATGTGTCACACACGAATGCCGGGATTTGTGGCGCGTTCACCGTATTTGAAGGCTTGCCGTCGCAATTATGATGAAGGCTTTGAAGCTCCGGTCAGTCTTGCATGACCACATTGCTACCTCCTGCTTTCGGTTCGCCGAAGTAGTCTTCGATCAAGTGCCGCCATTTGTAGGCTTCTTGTCGAACTCGGTTGGGGACCTCCGGTTGGATTTTGGTCGCGCACCATCAGGTCATTGCGCAGCCAATGCCGACGGCTTCCTCCTTCCCAGGTTTGCGGAGATTAGGTGCGTCGCGCGCCAAGGTCTGCAATTCGAACAAAATGGCCATTCGCTGTTGGCATTGCCCGTTAGGTAGAATTGCCTATATCACCCGAAGACGCTGTTAAATACCATGAGTTGACGCCACAAATGGGTCCGTGACCAATAACACGGCCGCCATCGCGTGGGTGATCTTGCAATCAGCCTTTGGGGATGGAATGACGATATGAAAACGTCCTTGGGTCTTGTGCTGGCGCTTTGCCTCGCGGGCCTTCAGTTCCTCGCAATTATCGTCGTTGTATCGTCGTCCTATCTATCGTCAGAACGCGTCTTGCTTGACCATGCGCGCAGCTTGCTGAGGGACGTGGGCATCAACACAATTGTGCATTCCCAAGGTTTTCTCGATCCTGCGCAAGGAGCTGCAGAACTGGCGGCGCGTCTTGCTGAAAATAGAATTGTTGCCAGCGAGAACAGGCAGCTTCTTGAGAAGCTTCTTTTTCAGCAGCTACAGATAGCACCGCAATTGGCCGGGCTTTATTTTGGCGACCGGGAGGGAAACTTTGTATACGTAATGCGCAGCGAGGAAATTGCGCCATTTCGCTCCAAGATCGTCACGCGCAATGCGGACGGTCACAGAACGGAGTTTGTCTGGAGGGCGGACGACTTCACGATTGTGGATAGTCGCACGGATCCCAACGATACTTTCGACCCGAGAGAACGCCCTTGGTATCAGGAAGCCAAGCAGCAAAACGGTATGATTTGGACGGACCCTTACATATTCTTTAGCTCTCAAATGCCTGGAATAACGATCGCCGCGCCAGTCGTGGGGACCAGTGGTCAGGTGCAGGGCGTGATCGGCGTCGACATCGAGATCAGTGCTATTTCCGACTTTCTATCCACCCTAAAGATCGGCGAAAATGGCACGGCGCTGATCGTGAACAAAAATGGCGACGTCATTGCTCACCCTAAACCAGAATTACTGAAAGCGGCAAATCCAGACGGCACCTTTCGGTTACCCGGCATCGATGAAGTCGATGACGCTATTGCCCGCGAGGCATTCGGGAATCCTTCCAAGATGGAGTTTGTGCCCGTCGACACCGAAACTTACGCTGAGTTCACCTACGAAGGTGCTGATTTTGTCTCGACCATCATGCCGATCATGAGCGCTGAACTACCGTGGACAATTGCTGTATACGCGCCAAAGATGGACTTCATCGGTACTATTATTGAAAATAGGACGCGCGATATTTGGATTGCAGTTCTCGTCGCCATATTGACCGGAGTTGTGGGGCTGATGCTCGCGAACTACATCACCAAGCCAGTTCGGGCATTTGCTGTACGCGCAGCGCTGATTTCACAAGGTGAGATTGCCCCATCCGCACCAAGCCCCAAAACCTACAAAGAGCTTGAACGCGCCAACGAGACACTTGTAAGCGAGATTCTGCAACGAAAGAAATCGGAGCGGGAATACGGACAAACATTTAATCTATCGTCTCGCGGGATGGTGCAGATCTCGCCGGATACAGGCCAGTTCACGCGCGCAAATGCAAAGTTTTCTGATATCGTAGGCTATTCAATCAATGAGATTTTGCAAATGACGGAAGCCGACCTGTCACATCCCGGTGATCCGATGGTTTTCCCGAACTTCACCAGTGACAATCTGGAGAATGGCGGTTCAAGTATTGAAAAGCGCTGCATCCGAAAGGACGGCGAAACGATCTGGATTAAAGTGAACGCAATCATGATCCGCGACAATGACGGTAAGCCGCTTCACGCGGTGGCGACGATTGATGACGTCACGCAAAGCAAAATTACCGAGGCTCAGATCAACAAGCTTAATAGGGATCTCTCGCATCTTGCGCGTGGCGAGCTGTTGGGCCGGATGGCTGCTGGCCTTGCCCACGAGTTGAATCAACCTCTTACAGCGATTACTCAGAATGCCGATGCTGCCATTCTCACGGCAACCAGTGGATCAGAGCACAAAGGCGAACTGGTGCGGATCCTGAATGATCTGGATCAACAGGCCCACCGTGCTGCAGACATCGTCAAGGCTCTGCGTGGTTTTGCGCGAAAAGGCGAAGAATGGAAAGCCCCGTTCGATCTGACCGAGCTGATTGGGCAGACCCTGCTGCTGGTTTTGCCAGAAGCAACAGAGCATGATGTTCGAATTTCGGTCGCGGCCGATGATCTGCCACAGGTCTATGGCATCCGGGTCCAGGTCGCCCAGGTCATTGTCAACCTGCTTCGCAACGCGATTGAGGCCATCATAAGCAGCGGAGTCAACAAGAAGACCATCAACGTGAGCGCGTCTGTCGAAGGCGATTTCGTGAAGGTCTGCATCGAAGATAGCGGACCTGGAGTTGACCCACAGCTTGGACTTTTTGCACAGTTTGAAACCACCAAAAACACCGGCATGGGTCTGGGGCTATCGATATGCCGCTCAATCATCGAAGCTGGCGGCGGACGGATTTGGTATGAAGCGAGTGACGATCTCGGCGCTCGTTTCCAGTTTACGATCCCGACGACAGCATGATGGCGCACGGCACATTTCATAGTATCAAGGCAAGCGTCGACTGTGTGGCCGTGCGCGGGCAACCGCTAGGCAATTTTCCCAACCCGGGGGCTCCTTGCCCCCACCTCCAGCACATCACAATTGTTTCTTTCCTACAAAACCCGCGTAAGAGAGTCGGTGCAAATACCACCTGTCGCGATGCGTTGAGCTCTCAAGATAAAGGGAACTGTTTTGATGCCCGAAACTGAACCGACGGTCTATATCATTGATGATGACGGCGATATTCGCTCGTCCCTATCGCGCGCCTTGACCAAGCGTGGGTTTGACGTGCTGGCATTTGCGTCTGCCAAGGATTTTCTGGACGCGCATGATTCCAGTATTTCGGGGTGTATCATCCTGGACTATGGGATGCCGGAAATGACCGGGCTAGAACTTCAGAAAAAACTTATCGCCGATGGTTTTACCATACCAATGATCTTTATCACAGGCCATGGCGGCGTGCCGGAGTCAGTTCAAGCCATGAAAGCCGGAGCCATAGATTTCCTTGAGAAACCTTTTCGAACTGAAATACTTGTTAAACATATCAGATTGGCGCTGGAAACTGCCGCAGCAACGAGCGAAAGCCGTGAGAAAGCGCGGCAGGCGCGGATCAAGTTGGAAACCCTCACGTCTCGCGAAACAGAAATCGTGGCAATGATCGTTTCCAATCCGTCCAATACCACCAGCAAGGAGATCGCCCGCGCCCTAGATATAAGTCCGCGAACGGTGGATCATCACCGCGCCCGCATTTTGGAAAAAATGCAAATAAAATCCATTGTTGAACTCGTGGATCTCGCCGTCGTTTCCAAAACCTTTACAAGTTAGCGTCCACCTTCTGAGATAGGCAAATCTACCTAGGCAATGCTACGAGTATATTTTACCGATGGGATCAGGTAGATTGTCCAAATCGTCTTATCGCCCCAATACGCGATGTATTTTGGACGATGAGTAAAGGTGTATTTTAGCTGACGAGTAAGGCTGTTTGCGATTGCCATTTCACAATGAAGGGCCGAAGGTTTGGTTCGGCGAAGATACGTTTAGAAAAAAGTAATCTAATGCTTGTTGGTGTGTCGCTTGCGCAGAGCGGCACGCCAGCAAGTGACTCTGCGAATACAGCAAATTTCCGGTTCTGTCCTTTTGCCTCTGGCGGATTCCGCCCACTGGCAAAAAAGGGCTGCAACGTCAGGGCGTACGCGCTTCGCGTGATGCGGCAAAATTTGCAGTGGCGGGGATAGTTGGGGCAAGAAGAAAAGCTATCATGCCTTTTATCGCCCCGGCGTCCTGCGGATTTGCGAGGACCGCGCAGCGGTGGCTCGGGGCGCTGCTCTGCTCATTTGGCAGGCTTGGCGCTTAAATTTTAGGCACCGCAGATTTATTTTCATATCCTGCCCCCGGCCCCGCGTCCTGCCGGATTGAGCAATGCGAACAATCGTGGTTTGACACGGCTCAAGATCACGCGCGCCAAGGAGCCATGGGTATGAAAAAGATCGAAGCGATCATCAAACCGTTCAAGCTGGACGAGGTAAAGGAGGCCCTTCAAGACGCCGGGATCCAAGGCCTGAGCGTCATCGAGGTCAAGGGATTCGGCCGCCAGAAAGGCCATACCGAACTGTATCGCGGCGCCGAATATGTCGTCGATTTCCTGCCCAAGGTAAAAATCGAGGTGGTGCTGGATGACGATCAGGTCGACGGCGCCATCGAGGCCATCATTGACGCCGCCAAGACCGACAAGATCGGCGACGGCAAGATTTTCGTCAGCCCGGTCGAACAGGCCATCCGCATCCGCACCGGTGAGTCCGGCTCGGACGCGCTGTAACAGACACCAATCCAAGGGAAATTCACACCATGAGCGCATCTGACCTGCTGAGCACCATCAAGGATGAGGGCGTCGAATATGTCGACATCCGCTTTACCGATCCGCGCGGCACCTTGCAGCACGTGACCATCGCGGTCGACCTGGTCGACGAGGATTTCATCGAGGAAGGCTTCATGTTCGACGGTTCTTCCATCGCCGGCTGGAAGTCGATCGAAGCCTCGGACATGAAGCTGATGATGGACACCGATACCGCCTATATCGATCCGTTCTATGCCGAAAAAACGCTGTGCGTGCATTGCTCGGTGGTCGAGCCGGACACGGGCGAACCCTACGACCGCGACCCGCGCGGCACCGCCGAAAAGGCCGAGGCCTATCTGAAATCGTCGGGCATTGGCGACGTGGCCTATATGGGGCCGGAGGCCGAGTTCTTCTTGTTCGACGACGTGCGGTTCTCCAACACCATCAACAAGGTGTCCTACCAGGTCGACGCGCAGGACGGCTCGTGGAATTCGGATACCGAATACGAGATGGGCAACATGGGCCACCGCCCCGGCCTGAAGGGCGGGTATTTCCCGGTGAACCCAACCGACGACGCACATGACATCCGCAGCGAAATGCTGTCGACGATGAAGCGCCTCGGCATGAAGGTGGACAAGCATCACCACGAAGTCGGCAGCTGCCAGCATGAGCTGGGCCTGATCTTTGGCACGCTGACGACGCAGGCCGACGAGATCATGAAATACAAATATGTGATCCACAACGTCGCGCAGGCCTATGGCAAGTCGGCAACATTCATGCCCAAGCCCATCTTCGGCGACAACGGCAGTGGCATGCATGTCAACATGTCAATCTGGAAGGACGGCAAGCCGTTGTTCGCAGGCGACAAATACGCCGACCTCAGCCAGGAGGCGCTGTGGTTCATCGGCGGCATCCTGAAGCATGCCAAATCGCTGAACGGCTTCACCAACCCCACGACCAACAGTTACAAGCGGCTGGTCCCCGGTTTCGAGGCGCCCGTTCTGCTGGCCTATTCGGCGCGCAACCGGTCGGGCTGCGTGCGTATTCCGTGGACCGAATCGCCCAAGGCGAAGCGGGTCGAGGCGCGTTTTCCCGATCCGGCGGCAAACCCCTATCTGTGCTTCTCGGCGCTGCTGATGGCCGGCCTTGACGGGATCAAGAACAAGATCGATCCCGGCGAAGCCATGGACAAGAACCTGTATGATCTGCCCGCCGAAGAGCTGAAGGGCATCCCCACAGTCTGCGGCAGCCTGCGCGAAGCCATCGAAGCACTGCAGGCCGATCACGACTATCTTCTGGCCGGTGACGTCTTCACCAAAAGCCAGATCGAGGGCTACGTCGCGTTGAAACTGGCCGAGGCGCTGAAATACGACCAGACGCCGCATCCGGTGGAATTCCAGATGTACTACAGCTGCTGATTGCAGCGACCAGGAGCGAATTGAGAGCGGGCGGAAACGTCCGCTCTTTTTCGTGGGCTGGGCACTCACTCTGCTCTTCATGTGCAAAACCGTCATGCATGTCGCAAACGGAAACGACAGAATTTAGCTGCTCCGCCACGCTGCCCCCAACCACAGCGCCGGAGCAGCCCAATGAACACGCATTACCGCGACACCCGCAAGATCGATCCCACCCGCGGCGCCACGCTGGGCGACAACACCCCGAACGATGCGGACAGGGTCGAAATCGGGCCGACGCGGCTGGCTTACGGCGAGTGGGCCGCGGCGGGGCTGGATCTGCCTGATTTACAGGAAATGCGGCGGTATCGGTGGGAGCGGCTGACGCGATTCATCAATGATCGCGGGTATGCGGGGCTGCTGGTGTTCGACCCGCTGAACATCCGATACGCCACCGACAGCACCAACATGCAGTTGTGGAACACGCATAACCCGTTCCGCGCCGTGCTGCTGTGTGCCGATGGCTACATGGTGATCTGGGACTATAAAAATTCCCCATTCCTCAGCGAGTTCAATCCGCTCGTGCGCGAGCAGCGCAGCGGCGCGGACCTGTTTTATTTCGACCGGGGCGACAAGGTGGACGTGGCCGCCGATGTTTTCTCGAACGAGGTGCGCCTTCTCTTGGCTGAACATGCCCCCGGCAACAACCGGCTGGCCGTGGACAAGATCATGCTGCACGGCTTGCGCGCGCTGGAGGCGCAAGGGCTGGACATCCTGCCCGGCGAGGAACTGACCGAGAAGTGCCGCGCCGTCAAAGGCCCGGACGAAATCCGTGCCATGCGCTGCGCGTCCCATGCCTGCGAGGTTGCAGTAAAGGCGATGGAGGACGCCGCCCGCGTCGGCGTGCCCGGCGGCGACATGTCCGAAGATGACATCTGGGCCGTCCTGCACGCCGAAAACATCCGCCGCGGCGGCGAGTGGATCGAAACCCGCCTGCTGACCTCCGGGCCGCGCACGAACCCGTGGTTTCAGGAATGTGGCGGGCGGCTGGTACAGAATAACGAGATTGTGGCGTTCGATACCGATCTGATCGGCAGCTACGGCATCTGCGTCGATATCAGCCGCACATGGTGGATCGGCGACGCGAAACCACGCCCCGACATGATCTATGCCATGCAGCACGGCATCGAGCATATTCAGCGCAATATGGAGCTGCTGCGCCCCGGCATCACCGTGCCGGAAATCACCGAACGCGCGCACCGGCTGGATGCCCAGTATCAACGTGGCAAATATGGCTGCCTCATGCACGGCGTTGGCCTGTGCGATGAATGGCCGCTGGTCGCCTATCACGATCAGGCCGTACCGGGGGCGTTCGACTATCCGCTGGAGCCCGGCATGACGCTGTGCGTCGAGGCGCTGATCAGCCCCGAGGGGGGCGATTTTTCGATCAAGCTGGAGGATCAGGTGCTGATCACCGAAGGCGGGTATGAGAACCTGACGACCTATCCGTTCGATCCGGCGCTGACGGGGGCATAGTGCTGACGTCACCTTGCCGTGACAAGTGATGCCGAAGGGGTGCAACCTGCGCACGACGTGCCTATTCTCGGGTTTCAGCACGAGAGGACCGCGCCCATGCCAACCGAACGCCTGACATTCACCGGACACGGCGGCACCGATCTGGCCGCACGGCTGGATCTGCCCGAAGGGCCGCATCTGGCCACCGCCCTCTTTGCCCATTGCTTTACCTGCTCCAAGGATATCCCGGCCGCCCGTCGCATCGCCGCGCGGTTGGCGGGGGCGGGTATCGCCGTGCTGCGTTTTGATTTCACCGGGCTGGGCCATTCCGAGGGCGAGTTCGAGAACACCACATTCACCAGCAATGTCGAGGATCTGGAACTGGCCGCAAAGGCGCTGGAGGCGCGCGGCATGGCGCCCAGCCTGCTGATCGGGCATTCCTTGGGCGGTGCGGCAGTGCTGCGCGTGGCGCGACGGCTGCCATCGGTGCGCGCGGTTGCCACCATTGGCGCGCCCTTCGATCCGGGCCATGTGACGCATAACTTTGCTGGCGCGCTGGACGAGATCGCCGCGGATGGGTCCGCCGAGGTCAATCTGGGCGGGCGCGCCGTGCGCATCGGCCGCGCCTTTGTCGAGGACGTGAAGGCCGAGGCGTTGGCGCCCGAGATTGCGCAGCTCAAACGCGCCCTTCTGGTGATGCACGCCCCGCGCGACGAAGTCGTTGGCATCGAAAATGCCGCCGCGATCTTCGGCGCCGCAAAGCACCCCAAGAGCTTTGTCACCCTATGCGACGCGGACCACCTGATCACCCGATCCGAAGATGCCGAATATGTCGCCGAGGTCATTGCCGCCTGGGCGACGCGGTATCTGGACCTCAGCCCGCCCGCGCCGCCCCCGGGCGCGCCCGAAGGCATCGTGCGCGTGTCCGAGGCGGACCCGGACGGGTTCTTGCAGGACATCAACTCCGGTCCGCGCCACCATGCCGTCGCCGACGAACCGCTGGCCTATGGCGGCACCGATCGCGGCATGTCGCCCTATGGGTTTCTGTCGGCAGGCCTTGGCGCCTGCACGTCGATGACGATCCGCATGTATGCACGGCGCAAGGGCTGGCCACTGGACCATGTGCGCGTCGATGTCTGCCACGACAAGGTCCACGCGCAGGACGCCGACACCCCCAGCCCGGCCAAGGTTGATCAGTTCACGCGCGTCATCTACCTGGACGGCGACCTCACCAGCGATCAGCGCGAACGCCTGCTGGAAATCGCCGACAAATGTCCGGTGCACCGCACGCTGGAGGCCACGTCGCATATCCTTACCAAGGCTGGCTAAGCCGCCCGGCTTGGCATCGGGCGTCGCGCGGGATAAACCCCGCGCAACCGCATAAACCAGAGGCCTCGCAAATGATTCCCCGTTATTCCCGCCCCGAAATGGTCGCCATCTGGTCGCCGCAGACAAAATTCCGCATCTGGTACGAGATCGAGGCCCATGCCTGCGACGCCATGGCCGATCTGGGCGTCATCCCGCGCGAGAATGCCGAGGCTGTCTGGAAGGCAAAGGACGTGGAATTCGACATCGCGCGCATCGACGAAATCGAGGCCGTGACCAAGCATGACGTCATCGCCTTTCTCACCCATCTGGCCGAGCATGTCGGCAGCGACGCCGCGCGTTTCGTGCATCAGGGAATGACGTCGTCGGACGTGCTGGACACCTGCTTCAACGTGCAGCTGGTGCGCGCCAGCGACATCCTGATCGACGATATGAAGGCGCTGCTGGCCGCCCTGAAACGCCGCGCTTACGAGCATAAGGATACAGTCCGCATCGGGCGCAGCCACGGCATCCATGCCGAGCCGACGACGATGGGCCTGACCTTCGCGCGCTTTTACGCGGAAATGGACCGCAACCTGAACCGCCTCGAAAAGGCCCGCTACGAAATCGCCACCGGCGCGATTTCCGGTGCCGTCGGCACCTTCGCCAATATCGACCCCGCGGTCGAGGAACATGTCTGCAAGCAACTGGGGCTAGAGCCCGAGCCGATCAGCACGCAGGTCATCCCGCGCGACCGTCACGCCGCGTTCTTTGCCGCGCTGGGCGTCGTCGCCAGCAGCATCGAGAACATCTCGGTCGAGATCCGGCACATGCAGCGCACCGAAGTGCTGGAGGCCGAGGAATTCTTCAGCGCCGGGCAAAAGGGATCGTCCGCGATGCCGCACAAGCGCAACCCGGTGCTGAGCGAAAACCTGACCGGCCTCGCCCGCCTTGTGCGGATGGCGGTGGTTCCGGCGATGGAAAACGTGGCCCTCTGGCACGAGCGCGACATCTCGCATTCCTCGGTCGAGCGCAACATTGGCCCCGATACCACGATCACGCTGGATTTCGCGCTGGCTCGCCTGACCGGTCTGGTGGACAAGCTGGTAATTTACCCTGACAACATGCTGGCCAACATGCATAAATTCCGCGGCCTGGTGATGTCGCAGCGCGTTCTTCTGGCCCTGACGCAGGCTGGCGTCAGCCGCGAGGATTCCTATAAACTGGTCCAGCGCAACGCGATGAAAGTCTGGGAAGAGGGCAAGGATTTCAAAACCGAACTGCTGGCTGACGCGGACGTGCTGAAGGCCCTGACAGCCGAACAGATCGAGGAGAAATTCGATCTGGGCTATCATACCAAGCATGTCGACACGATCTTTGCCCGCGTCTTTGGCGATTGATGGTCTGAAAAAGTGATTAGGCGGGGGTGGCCCTTCGGGGTTACCTTCACGTCACCTTTTCACAAGGAGACCTCGCAATGAAAATCCTGACCATCGCTGTCCTGCTGACGCTGGCGCCCACCCTGTCGCTTGCCATGGGGTGCGGTCACGGCAAGAAGAACGTGCAGGCCATGACCTGCGCGGCTGGCACGACCTACGATGCTGACGCAAAGACGTGCATGCCGATCAGCAGCTAAAGCGCAAAAGATCGCGCGCTGCGTTCGCGCTTTAGACATTTCTTCACTCTTGCGGGCTTATGATCGTCTAAACGCCCGGAACGAGGGATGGAATGAGCCAACCAACACCGCTTGCCCGCATCACGCCGCAGGCGCCGCCCCCCCTTGCCGCAACAGCTGCCCGCCTCACGCGCAAGCAGAAGGCGGCGATCATTGTACGCTTCCTGATAAACGAGGGCGCGGAGGTGTCGTTGTCTGATCTGCCCGACACCCTCCAAGGCACCCTGACCACGCAAATGGGGTCGATGCGATATGTCGACCGCGCCACGCTGGTATCCGTCGTCGACGAATTCGCGGCCGAGCTAGAGGGGATGGGCCTGACGTTTCCGCACGGGGTTGCCGGGGCGCTGACCGCGCTTGACGGTCGGATCAGCCCGCAAACCGCCGCGCGCCTGCGCAAGGAGGCCGGCGTGCGCCAGTTCGGCGATCCGTGGGAGCAGGTCCGCGCTGCCGACCTTGATGATCTGGTGCCCATCGTGCTGGCCGAAAGCACCGAGGTCGCCGCCGTCATGCTGTCCAAGCTGGACGTGCCGCGCGCCGCCGACTTGCTCAGCCGACTGCCCGGCGAAAAGGCGCGCCGCGTTACATTCGCCGTCTCGCAAACCAGCGCCGTGACGCCCGGCGCCGTGGACCGGATCGGCCTGTCGCTGGCGGCGCAGTTGAACGACATGCCGGAAACCGCCTTTGCCGATGGGCCGGCAAACCGCATAGGGGCAATCCTGAATTCAACCCCATCGGCCCTGCGCGATGACGTTCTGACAGGTCTGGACGCCGAAGATCAGAAATTTGCAGCTCAGGTGCGGCGCGCTATCTTTACCTTTGCTCACGTATCTGCCCGCGTGAACCCAATCGACGTGCCAAAGGTCACGCGCGAAGTGGACAGGGCGGTGCTGATCACTGCCTTGACAGGCGCGTCTGCCGGCGATCTGGCCGACGTGGCCGAGTTCCTTCTGGACAACATGTCGCGCCGCATGGCTGACGGGCTACGCGAGGAAATGCAGGAGTTGGGACGGGTCAAACCCAAGGATGGCGAGGAGGCAATGACGCAGGTCGTCAACGCCGTCCGCCGCCTGGCGGCCTCCGGCGAGATCACCCTGATCCAACCCGACGAAGACGAAGACGCCGATGAGTAGATGATCGCGGCAAACGCGCCACGGGCCCATCGCCAGTGCTATACGCGCCCTGGCGTGCGGCTTGTGATCGCGGCGCACGCGCTTTATGTCTGCTGGCTCATGACAACCCGGCGGTGTTATCTATGACCAACAAGAAGGATCCTGTCGTCGCACGCGTTGGCGAATATCTGGTCAATGTGGTGCTGCGCGGACTTCTCGGCTTGGCTGGTCTGTTGCCGTATCGCTGGCGGATACCGGCCCTTGGCTGGATAACCGCCCGTATCGTTGCCCCTCTTGCGGGCTATACCGGACGCGTGCGCGAAAATCTGGAACTTGTCCTGCCCGACCTTCCCAAGTCAGAAGTGCGCCGCCTGATGCGCGCCGTTCCCGACAATGCCGGGCGCAACATGATGGAAATGTACTCTGCCGACGAATTCTCTGCCCGCGCCCGCCATTCGCCCGTCAGTGGTCCCGGTTTACCCGCAATCGAACAGGCGCGCGCTGACGGGCGGCCGATCATCTTTGTCACCGGCCATCTGGGCAGTTTCAATGCCGCGCGGGTGGCCATGTTGCAGCGGGGTTTTGAGATGGGCGGCTTCTATCGCCCGATGAAGAACCGCTATTTCAACGCCCATTACGCCGAGGCGATGGGCGCACTCAGCCAGCCGATGTTCGAGCAGGGTCGGCGGGGTATGATCCAGATGACAAAGCACCTGCGCGGGGGGGGCGTTCTGGCCATTCTGACCGATCTCAATGTTCATGGCGGCGTGCCGCTCGATTTCTTTGGCCAGCCAGCGTTGACGTCGCTGATCACCGCCGAGCTGGCCCTGAAATTTGACGCCCCTCTGGTTCCGGTCTGGGGCATCCGGCGCGACAACGGTCTGGACTTCGACATTCATGTCGAAGAGCCGATCCCCCATGGCGATCCGGTCGAAATGACCCGCGACTTCAATGCCCGGCTTGAAGTGCAGGTGCGCAGGCACATGGACCAATGGTTCTGGATTCATCGACGGTGGAAGGACGGGACCGGTGACATGGCCGACCTTGGCGCGGCCCGCATCGCAGCCCGGCCCGACGGCCCGCCACAGGACAGATCGCTACCGTAGCAGCGCCGCGGCCTCGACCGCGCCAAAGCCCGGCCGCTGCAGGATGATGACGACGGGCGCATCCCCGTCGGCCTGCACGCGCAGCGACAGTGGCTGCGCAGGATCCCAGCGGCCCAACTCCTGAAGGTCCGTTACGATATTTGCATAGGCGTAGACATGCCCCGCATTCTCGCCACTGTTGATTGCGACGTCCTGGCGCGGGATGAAACGGGCCATCTGGACCACCAATGGCTGACCGCCGACCGCGAGCGCCCGCGCCGTGATGTTGATCTGCCCCTTCTCGCGTCGCACGTCCAGCGCCACGGTCTGCGGCGCGGCGCGGTGGCGCGCGATCAGAGCGTTCACATCTTGCGGACGGTTGCCGACCACATCGTCGCTGCCATTGATGATCATCTGCGGAGTGTAGACCATACGGCGCCCTGCCGCATCGGCATACCCATACTGGCGCTTTGTGTACGCGGGTTTGCCGAACACATCTTTGAAGATATAGTCCCAATAATCCACGTGCAGCGCCAGCGCGATCACATCATCACGCGCGGCCAATTCATGCATGAACGCATCGGCCGGCGGGCAGGACGAACACCCCTGCGAGGTAAAGAGTTCGACCAGAACCGGCTGAGCGCCCCGTGAATCACCCTGTGAATCGGCCCATGTCGGCGCGGACAGGATCGCAGTGATCATCGCAAAAAAGGCTGTGCGCATCAAAACCACTCCACTTGCCACTTGGGATGGTCTGAACGTAGGCAGGCGCGTCCTGAAACACCAATCAAGGTTTCGTCAGTGATCACGGGGTACAAAGCGCCCATATTTCGGTGTGCGATAGTATACAAAAGCGCGCTTGGCCCTTGATAGCCGATTTGAAATGCGTCAGAAGTAGGAAAACAACGATATGGCGCGCTGTCCGCATATTCAGACAGGGCGCCAAGGAATGCGATTGCAACGAATGGTCTGACTGAAACGTTTACCCATGATATCGTAGCCGCACCCCTGCATAACGCCAGTGACCCGAAAGGACAGCCAGATGCCAATCAATGTGGGACATGATTCCGCCAAGACACGCAAGACGTTGAAATCCGGTGACCAAACGGTCGCCTTTTACTCAGTCAAAGCCGCCGAAGAGGCCGGTCTTGGGGATTTCAGCCGCCTTCCTGCCGCGCTCAAGGTGGTGCTGGAGAACATGCTGCGCTTTGAGGATGACAAGACTGTCACCTTGGATGACATCAGGGCATTTTCGGAATGGGCGGAGAAAGGCGGAAAAAATCCGCGCGAAATCGCCTATCGTCCGGCGCGCGTTTTGATGCAGGACTTCACAGGCGTTCCGGCCGTCGTCGATCTGGCCGCGATGCGCGACGGGATTGTCGCCCTGGGCGGCAAGGCACAGCAGATCAATCCGCTGAACCCCGTCGATCTGGTGATCGACCACTCGGTGATGATCGATGAATTCGGCAATCCACGCGCGTTTCAGATGAACGTTGACCGCGAATACGAACGCAACATGGAGCGGTACCAATTCCTGAAATGGGGTCAGGGCGCATTCAACAACTTCCGCGTCGTCCCGCCCGGCACCGGCATCTGCCATCAGGTGAACCTGGAATATCTGGCCCAGACCGTCTGGACCGACGCCGACCAGAATGGCGAAGAAGTCGCCTATCCCGATACGCTCGTCGGCACCGACAGCCACACGACGATGGTCAACGGCGTCGCCGTCCTCGGCTGGGGCGTCGGCGGGATCGAGGCAGAGGCGGCCATGCTGGGCCAGCCCATTTCGATGCTGATCCCCGAGGTCGTCGGGTTCGAACTGACCGGAAGGATGACCGAGGGCACGACCGGCACGGACCTCGTGCTGAAAGTGGTCGAGATGCTGCGCGAAAAGGGCGTGGTGAGCAAATTCGTCGAGTTCTACGGCGAAGGTCTGGATAACCTGCCGCTGGCCGACCGCGCGACCATCGCCAACATGGCGCCGGAATACGGCGCGACCTGCGGGTTTTTCCCGATCGATTCCGAAACGCTGCGCTACCTGACCAACACCGGTCGCGACAAGGATCGCATCGCCCTGGTCGAAGCCTACGCCAAGGAAAACGGCCTCTGGCGGGATGAAAACTACGCGCCAATCTACACCGATACGCTGCATCTGGATATGGGCACCATCGTTCCGGCGATCTCTGGCCCCAAGCGTCCGCAGGATTACATCGCGCTCGACCGCGCGGCGGTGGCCTTTCACGACTACATCAAAGGTCAGCGCAGTGCCGAAAAGGCCCCCGAAAAGCAGAAGGATCGTTGGGAAAGCGAAGGCGGCCCGACCGCGCCGTGTGACATTCCCGGGGATGCGGGCCATCATCGCCGCGGCGTTGTGGACAGCGTCAACGGCGACGATCCTTATGAGTTGCATGACGGCAGCATCGTGATCGCATCGATCACCTCCTGCACAAACACCTCGAACCCCTATGTAATGATCGGCGCGGGCCTGGTCGCGCGCAAGGCACGTGAGCTGGGCCTGAACCGCAAGCCCTGGGTGAAGACCAGCCTTGCCCCCGGCAGTCAGGTGGTCAGCGAATACCTGGAAGCTGCCGGATTGCAGGAGGATCTGGACGCCATCGGCTTCAACCTTGTTGGCTATGGCTGCACCACTTGTATCGGCAACTCGGGCCCGCTGGAGCCTGCGATCTCGAAGACAATCGCCGAGAACGACCTGATCGGCGTCTCTGTGCTGTCGGGCAACCGCAACTTCGAGGGCCGGATCAGCCCCGATGTCCGGGCCAACTATCTGGCCAGCCCGCCGCTGGTCGTCGCCTACGCGCTGATCGGCGACATGAATGTAGACATCGCCAGCGCCCCGCTGGGGCAGGACAAGGACGGCAATGACGTCTATCTGAAGGACATCTGGCCCAGCAGCGCCGAGATCAACGCGCTGGTCGAGAAAACCGTCACCCGCGAGGCGTTTCAGTCGAAATATGCCGACGTCTTCAAGGGTGACGACAAATGGCAGGCGGTCGAAACCTCCGAGGGCGAGACCTATGACTGGCCGCCGGAATCGACCTACGTCCAGAACCCGCCCTACTTCCAAAACATGCCCAAGGATCCGGGCAGGATTGAAGATATCGAAGGTGCGCGCATTCTCGCCCTTTTGGGTGACATGGTGACGACCGACCACATCAGCCCGGCCGGCAGCTTCAAGGAAAGCACCCCTGCGGGCCAGTACCTGCGCGATCGCCAGGTCCCGGTGCGCGAGTTCAACTCCTACGGGTCGCGGCGCGGCAACCACGAAGTGATGATGCGCGGCACCTTCGCCAATATCCGCATCCGCAACGAGATGCTGGACAATGTCGAAGGCGGTTACACCGTCGGCCCCGATGGCGAGCAGATGTCGATCTTTGACGCGGCCATGGCCCATGAAAAGAACGGCACGCCGCTGGTCATCTTTGCGGGTGTGCAATACGGCGCCGGTTCCTCGCGCGACTGGGCGGCCAAGGGGACGGCTCTCTTGGGCGTGCGCGCGGTCATCGCCGAGGATTTCGAGCGCATCCACCGCTCCAACCTGGTCGGAATGGGCGTCGTCCCGTTCGAATTCACGGGCGGCGACACCCGCAAATCGCTGGGTTTGACAGGCAAGGAAAGCGTGACGATCAAGGGCCTTGGCCAAATCAAACCGCAAGCTGAAATGCCCTGCACGATCACGATGGAGGACGGCACCACGAAGGAAATCACCCTCAAGTGCAGGATCGATACCGCGATCGAGATCGAGTATGTCGAAAACGGCGGCGTGCTGAACTATGTGCTGCGCGATCTGGCGAAATCCGTCTGACCCACGCTGCGTAGTGTCGCGGCACTGAAATGAGAAACGCCCGCGGCCTTGGCCAGCGGGCGTTTTTTATCTGCTCAGTGCCTTGTCCAATGCGGGGCGAAAACGTTGCTCGTAATCGCTGCCGACCAGCGGTCCGGCAAAGCGGAAAAGGACCGTGCCGTCACCATCCACGATGAACGTCTCGGGCGGCGCGGTCACACCCCAGTCGATGGCGCTGCTACCCTTGGGATCGAACCCGAGAGCAAAGAACGGGTCGCCTTCGTCTTGCAGATAGCTATTCGCCTGCCCGGCATCATCCTTGAAGTTCACGCCCGCGACGCGCAGACCTTCGGCGCTCAACGCTTCCAGCTGCGGATGCTCGGCCCGGCAGGGCGGGCACCAGCTGGCCCAGAAATTGACGATGGTGATGTCACCACTGCGCAGATCGGCATCGGTCAGCAGCGTTCGCCCCTCAAGCGGCTTGTCCGGCACCGCCGGTGCGGGCTGGCCGATGAACACCGACGGCAATGCCCCCGGATCGCCGCGTTGCATGCCAACGTAGAACAGCCCCGCCAGACAGGCAAAGATCACCGGCGGCGCGATCATAAAAGGTGAAACCCTAGCCATTGCGCCGCATCCTTTGCTCAAGCACTGCCAGTTCGTGCCGCATCCGGCGTGCGCGCATCAGGCTGAGCGCGCACAGCGCGGCAAGGATCGCGACCGAAATCCCGTAGGATGACAGCACGGCGAAAGCGTATTTTCCCAGTTCGGGCATCATCCCATCCTTTCGCGGGCCAGCAACGCCCGCATGCGCCGCGCCCTGATCTCCGTTTGCGTGCGCAAAAGGACCAGCGCCACGAACAGCAGCACAAACCCGGCGATGCACACCAATAGCGGCAGGTAGAACACGTCGTCGACGTTCTCCTGCTTGTCCAGACTCAGCGAGGCGCCCTGATGCAGGCCCTGATTCCAGAACAGCACCGCATAGCGGCTGAGCAAGGCGAACACCGACCCGACGAGGCACAGGACCGATGTCAGATCGGCGGCGGTATCGTCATTTTCGATCGCGGCCCACAGGGCAATGTAGCCCAGATAGAACAGCAGCAGGATCAGGAACGACGTCAGGCGCGGATCCCAGACCCACCACGTGCCCCAGATCGGCTGACCCCAGAGCGCGCCGGTCACCAGCGCGATCACCGTCATCACCGCGCCGACGGGCGCGGCGGCGCGGGCGGCCAAGGCGCTGACATGGTGGCGCCGCACGATCCAGATCAGCGACGCGACCAGCATCATCAGCCACGCGTTGATTGCCATCAGGGCGGCGGGGACGTGCAGGTAGATGATCTTGACACTGGCGCCCTGACGGTAATCCTCGGGGGTGAAGAAAAACCCCCAGACAAGGCCCAGAACAAGGCAGATCAACGCCAGCGCACCGATCCACGGCAGGACACGGTCCGACGTGGCGATGAACTTGCGCGGATTGGCGTATTCCCAGAGCGAGGCCATGATTGTCCCTTGAAGATGTGTTTAGCGCAGGTTGACCCTTACTACCGCAGCCGAGGCGAAGGGCAAGAGCGCGATAGTGCCGCAGGTGATGCCGGCCAGCATTGCCAGCGGCGCGGTGTAATCCAGCCCCTCGGCCCCGCGCCGTGCCGCCTCGGCGCCAAAGATCAGCGTCGGCACATAGAGCGGCAGCACCAGCAGCGACAGCAGCAGACCGCCGCGCTTGACCCCCACGGTCAGCGCCGCGCCGAAAGTGCCGATGACGCTGAGGGCCGGCGTGCCAACCGCGAGGGACAGCAGCAGCGGTGCGTATCCGGGGGGCGGCAGGGTCAGCAGAACCGCAAGAAACGGCGCGGCCAACACCAGCGGCAGGCCCGTCGTCAGCCAATGCGCCAGTGCCTTGAGGCTGACCAGCGCCTCCAGCGGCAGCGGGGCCGTCGCCAAAAGGTCGAGCGAGCCATCCTCGTAATCCAGCGCAAAAACCCGGTCCAGCGACAAAAGACACGCCAGCAGCGCGCCCAGCCACAGGATGCCCGGTGCGATGACACGGTGCAGGTCGGCGCGCGGGCCGACCGCGAAAGGCACCAGAACCACGACGATCAGGAAAAACGCAAGGCCAAGGCCAAACCCGCCCCCTGCCCGCATGGCAAGGCGCAGATCGCGGATCAGGACCGCCCTCACAAAAATGCCTCGTCAAAGCTGTCCAGCGCGGCGGCGCGCGCCCTGAACGGGGTGAGTTCCAGCGTTGCGGCCTCATCCAGGCCGAGATCGATATGCGTGGCCATGATCGCCGATCCCCCGGCGCCCAGATGGGTGCGCACGGCGCTTGCGAATAGTGCGGTGGCCTGTGCGTCCAGCGATACCGTCGGTTCGTCCAGCAGCCACACGCTGCGGCGCGCAACGATCAAACGCGCAAGGCCAAGGCGCCGTTTTTGCCCCGCCGACAGCGCCCCTGCGGGGCGGTCTGCCAGCCCCTCCAACTGATAGGTGGCCATTGCGGCGCGCACGTCACCGCCACCGAAGATATCGGACCAGAACGACAGATTTTCATAGGCGCTCAGCGCGCTTTTGATACCATCGGCATGGCCGGCGTAGACCAGTGTTTCGGGCGGCGCCTCGACGTGGCCGCGCAGGGGTGGTTGCAACCCGGCCAAAGTGCGCAGCAGCGTCGTCTTGCCCGCGCCGTTCGGCCCGCGCAGGATCAGCGCGCGGCCGGGGGCGAGCGTAAAACTCAGCCCCTCCAGCACGGCAATGCCGCCGCGCGAGACGCTTAGGTTATGGGCGGATAGCGACATGCGCAACGCTTAGCGCAAACCGCGCAAGGGGGGAAGCGGCACCGTTCGTCACACTGCCAGAACGGCCGCCGCGACGCGGCGGCCCTCGGACAGCAGCACATTATAGGTGCGACAGGCCGCGGGCGAGCTCATGGTTTCTACCCCCAGCCCCGCCGCCTCCAGCGCGCTGCGCAGTGACGCGGGGATATGCGCGATTTCGGCGCCCGTGCCGACAAAGAGGACATCAATGTCGCCCACCAGATCCAAGAGAGGCTGCGAATCGTCGAACCCGCCCCAGCCGCGCGCGCCAGATTCCGTGACCAGCGCCGCGCCTTTGATGACGGTGCCACCGACGCGGAAAAAACCGGGGCCGTAGCCGTCAATCGGGGTGGCCTCGGCAAAGGTGACTTCGTTCAACTGCATGTCTGCACTCCTTTTGCTGTGGATCACGTCCAGATCGGCAGGCCGGTGGCCACCGCCAGCGCGATGACTGTCAGCGCCGCGCGGCGATACAGACGCTCGTGCGCGGGATGAAACAGGGCCTGACCGGCCATCATACTAAGGAAGTAGGGCACGGCCAGCACCGCGCCCAGCCACAGGATCGAAATATCGGCCAGGCCGCGCAGCAGCAGATTGGCCGCGATCACCACATCCAGCGCGCCAAGGAACAGGATCGTGTTGGCGCGCACCGTTTGCGCCGCCCGTCCGCCAGCGAGGTAGAACAGCACCACGACCGGCCCGGTCAGCCCGGTCATGCCACCCAGAAACCCGGCGGCGGCGCCGATAGCCAGCACCATGGGCAGGGTAATGCTGCGCTTGAAATGCCAGCCTGACATCAGCGCGATCAGTGTGCCGCCGGCAAAGATGGCGACGATCCAGCGCACGACGACCGCGTCCAGCGCCTCCATCACCATCAGGCCCAGGGGAACAGTGGGCAACGCGGCAAGAACCAGCAGGCCCACCTGCCTGCGATCCGCATGGTTCCATGCGCGCGGCACCAGTGCCGCGATGCTGGCCACCTCGACCAATGCGATGATCGCGATGACATGGACCGGGGGCAGGAACATCCCCGCGACCGGCACGAAGATCAGGGCCGAGCCAAAGCCGGTGAACCCGCGCACAACCCCCGCCACAGCGAGCGTCGCGGCCAGCCACCAGACCCCCGGCAGCGCCAGTGCCGCCAGTAGGGCGTCAGGCATCGACGTTGGCGAACTGGTTCCCCGCATTGGAATCGGGCTTGGTCCAGTCGCGCTTCACCCCCATCCACAGCAGGCAGGTCGAAGCGACGAAGATCGAACTGTACGTCCCCACGACGATGCCCCACATCATGGCAAAGACAAAGCCACGAATGACATCCCCGCCCAGGAAGTAGAGCGCCAGAAGCGCCAGCATCGTGGTAAAGGACGTCATGATCGTGCGGCTGAGAGTTTCGTTGATCGACATGTTCAAAACCTCGGCCAACGGCATCGTTTTGTACTTGCGCAGGTTTTCCCTGACGCGGTCGAATACGATGACGGTATCGTTCAGCGAATAGCCCACGATGGTCAAAAGCGCCGCGATAGTCGCCAGATCGAACTGCAACTGCACCTCGGAGAAGACGCCGATGGTCAGGATCACGTCATGCACCAGCGCGACGACCGCCCCGACCGCAAACTGCCATTCGAACCGCAGCCAGATGTAGATCAACACCGCCGCCATGGCGAGAAGCACCGCGATGGCCGCCGTCGTGATCAGTTCGCCAGACACTTTTGGCCCGACGCTTTCGACCGATTTGAACTGGATATCCGGCACGACCACTTGCAACGCGGCCTCGACGGCGGCGATGATTTCAGGTGTCACCGCTTCGGCATCGTCCTGCGCCTGTATCCGGATCATCGCCACGTTTTCATCTGGTCCAAAGGTGGGGTCGAACACTTCGGTGATGCTGATATCGCCCAGCCCCAGATCCTGCATCGCGCCGCGATAGTCGCCGATGTCGACGACCTGCGCGCTTTGGGTGCGGATGGTCGTGCCGCCCTTGAAGTCGATGCCGAAATTCAGACCCTGCGCAAAGAAAGAAAAGCACGCCACGGCAATCAGCAGCACCGAAACGCCGATGGACAGCTTCCAGCGGCGAAAGAAATTGACGCTTGTATGCTGCTTGACCAGCTTCAGATAGCGGCCCTGCAACACGGTTTTGGGGCGTTTGCGCTCGAACCACATGATGGTGATCAGGCGGGTGACGAAGATGGCGGTGAAGACCGAGGTCAGAATACCAAGCCCCAGCGTGATCGCGAATCCGCGCACCGGACCGCTGCCCATCGCAAAAAGGATGATCGCGGTGATCAGCGTGGTGATGTTAGCGTCCACAATCGCGCTCAGCGCCTTTTCATAGCCCCGCTCGATCGCGCGGGCGGCGCCCTTGGCCGTCTTCATTTCCTCGCGGATACGCTCGAAAATCAGAACGTTGGCGTCCACCGCCATGCCAATGGTC